>NZ_JBYRER010000010.1:0-1469 GCF_058349925.1 Agromyces solani | reverse complement strand
CAAGCGAACATACTGCAGTTCGTTGGAATCCATGTTCTGAACCTGAAGTACCGCTAATATCTGGGTCTATTGATGTTGCCGATGGTAACGCTCGGCCTATGTCAACGTCAGATGTCGGAAACTGCTGTGATGGTGTAAATACACTGCCGGAAATGGAAATCCCAACACCAAGAAGGAGCCATGCTCGGTGAAGGACGCTTACACAGAATACTCACCTCAATGTGTTATTCCATTGATACCATGTCCAACGTCACAACTCCAAGGACGCGCTCGCACGGCCAGGTAAATGCAGACTGAGTTGAGCCATTAGAAACGTGGCATTGTGGTGCCAAGCTGTAGTGTCCGCGTGTCAGTCTACGGTAACGTGTGCTACGACTGTAGAGAATGCCTAGAAGACGACAACGTCCTGTTTATCGGCAGTTAACTCAGTTAGAACGTGGCCGTGTGGTAGGGCTGCGAGAGGGTGGATTGTCCTTTCGTAACTTTGCTGCGAGAATCGGTCGAGACGTCTCCACGGTCGTACACGGTTGGCTGCAATGGTCCCAGGAAGGCACTGCTACCAGAAGACCGGGTTCCGGGCCTTCCCGGTCCACGGGGGAACGAGAGGATCGGCGTATTCGCAGGATGGCCCTGGCGGATCGGAGGGCGTCTGCGGCCGACATTCGACCTTTAGTGACACCGGGCGTCAGTACACGAAGTATTGTGAATCGTCTACTGGAGGTTGGGCTCCGCTCTAGACGTCCTGTGGCGTGTGTGCCGCTTACGCCTACCCACCGTGCAAACCGTCTACAGGGGTGTCGCGAGAGAGCCCATTGGAGGGCTGAATGGAACTCTGTGGTATTCACGGACGAGAGCCGTTTCTGCCTCGGTACCAGTGATGGGCGTACACGCGTCAGGAGGCGGTCTGCTGAACGTTTGTTGACAAGCTGCATTCGTCGTCGACATACCGGTCCGACCCCGGGCATTATGGTATGGGGAGGGATTTCGTATGACCTCAGGACCACACTAGTGATGATTCCTACCACCATGACGGCAAACGTGTACATTACAATGGTCATCGAACCCGTTGTTCTACAGTTCATGAACGCTATGGAAGGTGGCTTGTTCCAACAAGATAACGCGCGTCCCCATACCGCAGCTGCCACTCGACGTGCTCTTCAAGATGTTGACGTGTTACCTTGGTCTGCAAGATGGCCCGATTTGTCTCCTATCGAACATGTGTGGGACATGATTGGACGCCGCCTCCGGACCCATCCTCAACCAGCAACGACAATCGCCGATCTGACCGTGCAGGTGCAGGAGGCGTGGAACGCAATCCCACAGGATGACATCCGACACCTGTACGATGGAATGCATGCTCGTTTGGACGTATGCATTTACCAACGCGGGGGCTAGACTGGATACTAAAGGCTCCTGGCGGTGCACCTGCATTCTGTACGTTCTGTACTGTAACACATGTACATGATTAG
>NZ_JBYRER010000009.1:0-1634 GCF_058349925.1 Agromyces solani | reverse complement strand
CTATATGTTTATGGGATCGCTGAAACCGAATCCGCAGTCCATTTAACCCCATCTCGTCAGGTTTTTCACATACCCACCAAACATCTCAAAAAATAACTCGATAACTCGATATAATTAAGTAAAAGATACCGACTTTTGAAGGAGGTTTTAATATATACACTCCTTGACAGAAATAATGATGCACCCAGAAGGAGCGGTCGGCAGGAAACAACACTGCACAGTCTGACGTGTCTTGTGGTTTTATTGCAACGATTACAGTTGCAGATGGAAAGGGCAACGGCTGGGGCCTAACGGCTACTGTCATTGGGTGCATGTCAGTATGGTGTTGCACCACCACGGGCCTGAAGACATGCGGCGATTCTGTGCGGAATGGAGTCATACAGTCGTTGTATCCTCTCCTGTGGCAGATCCGCCCACAACTGTTGTAACTGCGCCTCCAGAACACCCAGGTTGGCACTTGGTCGGAGTTGACGTCCCAGTTGATCCCATACATGTTCGATTATGGACAGATCGGGAGATCGAGCTGGCCATGGAAGGACGCCAGCATGCCTCAGGCAGTCCATAGATCGGCGTGCGGTATGTGGTCGGGCATTATCCTGTTGAAAGAGTGTTCCAGGATGCTGCTGCAAAAGGGGGAGGACGTGCGGACGCAGGATGTCGGTGACGTAGCGTTCAGCCGTCAGGGTCCCTCGTATCACTACAAGAGGTGACCTGAACCCATAACCGATGGCTCCCCACACCATGATGCCTGGAGTAACGCCGGTGTGTCGTTCGACAACATTGCTAGGATTGGTCCTTTGGCCTCGGCGACGCCGTACACGTACACGATGGTCATCAGTGGACAAACAGAACCGAGATTCATCGCTAAACATGATGCGACGCCATTCTTCAGCATTCCATGCCTCTCGGTCACGACACCACAACAAACGCAGGCGTCTGTGGTGTGGTGTCAATGGCAGTCGTCGCATGGGGCGGTATACTCGTAGCCCTGCCGCAGTAAGTCGTCGATCCACGGTGCGGGATGACACTGGGTGTTGTAACGTGTCCATAACCTGTGCCCGAATGTTGGCCGCACTGGATAATGGGTCCTGTAAGGCTGCACGCACCATACGACGATCCTCCCTTGGGGTGGTTTGTGGGGGGCGCCCCGACCCTGCATGTCGTGTGTGCGTACCCTCACGTTCCCATTGAGTCCAACATCGGGCGACCGTCATGTCTGTGTGCCCCACATGTCGAGCAATGGCACGGTATGACCAGCCTGCCGTACGAAGTCCAACAATGACTCCTCTCTCAAACGCCGTCAGTTGACGGTACCGCTGTTGAACGCGTCTACGCGGCATTATCCGTGTCTGATGACGTTCACGCAGCGTGATTCACTACTACCTGGCACTCGACCAACTGCCTGATACCCTTAGCACGTCGACCGTGGTGACAACACACACACCCTCTGGTGGCTCTGCTCGACATGCTAGTGACGTCAACTTCTAATCATTTACCTATCTATGAAGGCTGTGCACGTGTACCAATGTAGTTACGAATACGACCTCTCCTTCTGGGTGCATCATTTTTTCTGTCAATGAGTGTATATTTGATTACGTGAAATATGTATAGATTAAAAAATAATTGCTAGGTCT
>NZ_JBYRER010000008.1:0-2553 GCF_058349925.1 Agromyces solani | reverse complement strand
AAGGGTTCTGATGGTAAACTTCTCTCGAGTAAGGAAGAAAAGGCTGAGAGATGGAAGGAACACATTGAAGGACTGTATCGAGGTAAACAGCTTGATGTCAGAGCGCTGGAGAAGGAAGAGGAAGTTGATGAGGATGAGAAAGGTGATACGATATTGCGATCAGAATTTGATAGAGCACTAGCAGATTTAAGTAGAAACAAAGCTCCGGGAATTGATGATATACCCTCGGAGTTACTGTGTGCCTTGGATGAGACTGCCACTGCAAAACTATTCCACCTTGTTGGTAAGATATATGAGACGGGAGATGTACCAGCTGATTTCAAGAAAAATATTGTTATTCCTATACCAATGAAAGCAAGCGCAGACCGCTGTGAGAATTATCGAACAATTAGTTTAATCAGCCATGCCTGTAAAATTTTAACAAGAATAATTTACCGCAGAATGGAACGTCAGGTAGAAGCGGAGCTAGGCGAAGACCAGTTTGGTTTTAGAAGAAATGTAGGAACACGAGAGGCAATTCTAACCCTGCGGCTGATCTTGGAAGGCAGGATAAAGAAAGACAAGCAAACCTTTATGGCATTTATAGACCTTGAGAAAGCTTTTGATAATGTTGATTGGAATAAACTCTTTAATATTTTGAAGAGTATTGGCATAAAATATAGGGAGCGAAGGGTTATTTACAATCTGTACAAAAACCAGACAGCTATAGTGCGAGTGGAAGGGCAAGCAAGGGAGGCATCAGTTCAGAAAGGTGTAAGACAGGGTTGTAGCCTATCTCCTCTTTTATTTAATTTGTATATAGAGCAAGCAATAAAAGAATTCAAAGAGAAATCCGGGACGGGAATTATGGTCCAAGGGGAAGAAATTAAGACATTACGATTTGCGGATGACATAGTAATATTATCTGACTCAGCTGAAGAATTAGAAGATATGTTGAATGGAATGGATGAAGTCTTGAAAATGTATAATATGCGAATTAACAAAGGGAAAACAAAAGTGATGGAGTGTAGCCGCAGGAAGTCGGGGGAGGCTGATGGTATCAGACTAGGAAATGAGATTCTGAGGGAAGTTGATGAATTCTGCTACTTGGGCAGTAAAATAACTAGTGATGGCAGAAGCAAAGAAGACATAAAATCCAGGCTGGCACAAGCAAGGAAGGCTTTTGTGAAAAAGAGAAATCTGTTGGTGTCGGATATAAACTTAAACACCAGAAAATCTTTTTTGAAGGTTTTTGTGTGGAGTGTAGCTCTGTATGGAAGTGAAGCATGGACCGTTAGTTCGACAGAAAAGAAAAGAATTGAGGCCTTTGAAATGTGGTGTTACCGAAGGATGTTAAAAATCAGGTGAGCGGATCGCGTCACAAATGAGTAAGTACTGAGACACGTAGGTGAAAAGTGATTGATTGATGGATTGATTGATTGGTGTTTAAAGTGACAAAACCATTTCGGTCATCAGCCACTCTGAGCACTAATCAGAAGGGTGCGGAAAATCAAGGGCCGACTCTACGAAAAATGTAGATATCGGGCACAAGGCCAAGGGCCATATACGGCAAAGCGGAAAAAGGAAACGACTCCCTAGGCCTCGTTACCTAATACCGTCGGGGTCAGAAAAGAACAAGAGTTGGCCAAGGGCGGTCGATAGGAAAGATAATAGGAGGAGCCTGGCACAAGTAAGTGGAAGCAATGCCAGGACTCGGCTTGGTGGCCCGTGCTCGCCACGCACGCTCACAAGGCGTGAGCCCCTGGGGGCTAGGACAAGGAATGGTGGAGGGAATTAGGAATGTGGAGAAATGCCATAAATAACCTGGCCCGGCAGGAGATTGTTAAATGGAAATACGAGGGTTGGAACTTAAATAGTGGCAACTATTTATTTACAACCGATACAAAAGAGTTACATGTTAGCAACCTTTACTGTCCTTCAATGTAGTCACCAGCGTTGTGTATAACCCGTTGCCAGCGATGTGGAAGTCGTAGTATACCTTTAGGAGAGCCTGTTCTGTTGATGGTGCGAATGGAGCGGTCTACTGCCTGTCGAATCTCTGGAACACTTCTGAAGCGAATGCCACGAAGTCTGGCGTCGATCAGTGTCCAGTAACGTGGCAAGAGCATGCATGTCTTCTTCACTGACGCTCGTAGGACGACCTGCCCGATGAATGTCTGCCACAGTTTGCCGACCATCTTTGAAGGCTTTTACCCAACATGCCACTGTTCTGTAAGGCAATGCAGAATCCCCGCAAGCTTCTTGAAGACCTTGATGACACTGTCGTGCTGTACGACCTCTGGCACATTCAATCTTGATCCAACCCCGTTGTTCCTGTTTCGAAAACATAGTGACAACAGTACGTTAGACCGCTAGCTCACAAGTGGCTGTGTTTCTCTCAAAGGTGCGCACGCAAGTGATGTGGGAAGGGAGAGTCCATTTGCTCTGAGGTAAGGTAGATATGTACCCAACGTGGGCTATCAGCGACAATATTAGATTCCGTTGCATAGCGTCTCCACAGCAGTGTTACCACTATTTAAGTTCCAACCTTCGTATTTGTAAAACCGGTATTAC
>NZ_JBYRER010000007.1:0-5331 GCF_058349925.1 Agromyces solani | reverse complement strand
CCCGTGGGGTGTGCGTGCGTGTGTTGAGTTGTTGAGTGTGTTTTCCGTCTGTTGGGAACCACAGAGTGGACGCGAGTCATCAGGGCCACGCACACGGCCTTTACTTGAATGAGTTCAAATCGTGTGTGTGTAGTGATTATCAAGTTATCGGCTTATTAGTACCGGTCAGCTCCGACAGTCGTTAGTCCTGTCTTCCACATCCGGCCTATCAACCCAGTCGTCTGGCTGGGAGCCTCTCCCCCCGAAGGGGATGGAAATCTCATCTTGAGGCCGGCTTCCCGCTTAGATGCTTTCAGCGGTTATCCATTCCGAACGTAGCTAACCAGCGGTGCTCCTGGCGGAACAACTGGCACACCAGAGGTTCGTCCAACCCGGTCCTCTCGTACTAGGGTCAGATCCTCTCAAATTTCCTGCGCGCGCAGAGGATAGGGACCGAACTGTCTCACGACGTTCTAAACCCAGCTCGCGTACCGCTTTAATGGGCGAACAGCCCAACCCTTGGGACCTACTCCAGCCCCAGGATGCGACGAGCCGACATCGAGGTGCCAAACCATGCCGTCGATATGGACTCTTGGGCAAGATCAGCCTGTTATCCCCGAGGTACCTTTTATCCGTTGAGCGACAGCGCTTCCACAAGCCACTGCCGGATCACTAGTCCCGACTTTCGTCCCTGCTCGACCTGTCAGTCTCACAGTCAAGCTCCCTTGTGCACTTACACTCGCCACCTGATTGCCAACCAGGTTGAGGGAACCTTTGGGCGCCTCCGTTACTTTTTGGGAGGCAACCGCCCCAGTTAAACTACCCACCAGGCACTGTCCCTGAACCGGATCACGGTTCGAAGTTAGATATCCAGAGTGACCAGAGTGGTATTTCAACAACGACTCCACCGACACTAGCGTGCCGACTTCACAGTCTCCCACCTATCCTACACAAGCCACACCGAACACCAATACCAAGCTGTAGTAAAGGTCACGGGGTCTTTCCGTCCTTCTGCGCGTAACGAGCATCTTTACTCGTACTGCAATTTCGCCGAGTTCGCGGTTGAGACAGCTGGGAAGTCGTTACGCCATTCGTGCAGGTCGGAACTTACCCGACAAGGAATTTCGCTACCTTAGGATGGTTATAGTTACCACCGCCGTTTACTGGGGCTTAAATTCTCAGCTTCGCCTTGCGGCTAACCGGTCCTCTTAACCTTCCAGCACCGGGCAGGCGTCAGTCCGTATACATCGTCTTGCGACTTGGCACGGACCTGTGTTTTTAGTAAACAGTCGCTTCCCACTGGTCTCTGCGGCCTTCAAACGCTTTCGGAGCAAGTCCTAATACGCCTCAGGCCCCCCTTCTCCCGAAGTTACGGGGGCATTTTGCCGAGTTCCTTAACCACGATTCTCTCGATCTCCTTAGTATTCTCTACCTGACCACCTGAGTCGGTTTGGGGTACGGGCGGCTAGAACCTCGCGTCGATGCTTTTCTCGGCAGCATAGGATCACCCACTTTTCATCCGCATCACGTCTCAGCCTCGATGAACCGCGGATTTGCCTACGGTTCGGCCTACACGCTTGCCCCGGGTCAACCATCGCCCGGGCTGGGCTACCTTCCTGCGTCACACCTGTTAATACGCTCACTCCACCAGACGGGGTCGCATGCCGCCTCGCGATCGTCCCCGAAGGGATCCACGCGGATTGGGATGCTTAGCACTCCTGATTTCATGTGGGCGGTTCTTCGCCGGTACGGGAATATCAACCCGTTGTCCATCGACTACGCCTGTCGGCCTCGCCTTAGGTCCCGACTTACCCAGGGCAGATTAGCTTGACCCTGGAACCCTTGGTCTTCCGGAGGACGGGTTTCTCACCCGTCTTTCGCTACTCATGCCTGCATTCTCACTCGTGTACCGTCCACGGCTGGTTTCCACCGCCGCTTCACCCGGCACACGACGCTCTCCTACCCATCAACACGGCTGGACCACGAAGGCCTACCACAAATGTCAATGCCACAACTTCGGTGGCGTGCTTGAGCCCCGTTACATTGTCGGCGCGGAATCACTTGACCAGTGAGCTATTACGCACTCTTTCAAGGGTGGCTGCTTCTAAGCCAACCTCCTGGTTGTCTGTGCAACTCCACATCCTTTCCCACTTAGCACGCGCTTAGGGACCTTAGTTGGTGGTCTGGGTTGTTTCCCTCTCGACGATGAAGCTTATCCCCCACCGTCTCACTGCTGCGCTCTCACTTACCGGCATTCGGAGTTTGGCTGACGTCAGTAACCTGTTGAGGCCCATCGGCCATCCAGTAGCTCTACCTCCGGCAAGAAACACGCAACGCTGCACCTAAATGCATTTCGGAGAGAACCAGCTATCACGAAGTTTGATTGGCCTTTCACCCCTATCCACAGCTCATCCCCTCCATTTTCAACTGAAGTGGGTTCGGTCCTCCACGACGTCTTACCGTCGCTTCAACCTGGCCATGGATAGATCACTTCGCTTCGGGTCTAGGACCTGCGACTGAATCGCCCTATTCAGACTCGCTTTCGCTACGGCTACCCCACACGGGTTAACCTCGCCACAGATCACTAACTCGCAGGCTCATTCTTCAAAAGGCACGCTGTCACCCCAACAAGGAGGCTCCAACGGTTTGTAAGCAAACGGTTTCAGGTACTATTTCACTCCCCTCCCGGGGTACTTTTCACCTTTCCCTCACGGTACTTGTCCGCTATCGGTCATCTGGGAGTATTTAGGCTTATCAGGTGGTCCTGACAGATTCACACGGGATTTCTCGGGCCCCGTGCTACTTGGGATACCTCTCCGGGCCGTGCACGATTTCGACTACGGGACTCACACCCACTCCGGTCCGGCTTTCAATCCGGTTCGTCTATCGCACACGCGTCACCGTGACTGCACGGCAGTACAGTCCGAAAGGTCCCACAACCCCGACCATGCAACCCCTGCCGGGTATCACACATGACCGGTTTAGCCTCTTCCGCTTTCGCTCGCCACTACTCACGGAATCACGGTTGTTTTCTCTTCCTGTGGGTACTGAGATGTTTCACTTCCCCACGTTCCCTCTACCCGCCCTATATATTCAGGCGGGAGTCACCAGGTCACCCAAAGGGCCTGGCGGGGTTTCCCCATTCGGAAATCCTCGGATCACAGCTCGTTTATCAGCTCCCCGAGGCTTATCGCAGATTACGACGTCCTTCTTCGGCTCCAGATGCCAAGGCATCCACCGTTTGCTCTTAGAAACTTGAAATCACATGAGTTGAATCGATCGCGCACCCGAAAGTGCGAGATTGACCAATGATTAGTCAGGCACACCCCGAAGGGCATGCCATCGAAATCTTTGTGAAACAGTCCGAAGACTGCTTCTAAGATGCTCGCGTCCACTATGTAGTTCTCAACAGACGGCCAGAACCCCCACCCCACCAGCAACCGCCGGCTTCGTGAAGGCCTGAAGGGAAACCATCCCAACCCGCACCCCGAAGAGCGCCAGGCCATGTCCGGTCCCTCAGGACCCAACAGCGTGCACGCACCCAACCCGCCGACCCCAGTCGTTCCAACCCCACCGAAGCGAGGCGTACTGAACCAGAACCATTGGCCTGAATGCCTATGTCAATGTTCCACCCATGAGCAACCAGCAAGACACAGTCGGTCTTGATCTGGTGCACTGCGAAAACCCGAAGGCTTCCGAGTTGCTCCTTAGAAAGGAGGTGATCCAGCCGCACCTTCCGGTACGGCTACCTTGTTACGACTTAGTCCTAATCACCGATCCCACCTTCGACGGCTCCCTCCACAAGGGTTAGGCCACCGGCTTCGGGTGTTACCGACTTTCATGACTTGACGGGCGGTGTGTACAAGGCCCGGGAACGTATTCACCGCAGCGTTGCTGATCTGCGATTACTAGCGACTCCGACTTCATGAGGTCGAGTTGCAGACCTCAATCCGAACTGAGACCGGCTTTTTGGGATTCGCTCCGCCTTACGACATCGCAGCCCTTTGTACCGGCCATTGTAGCATGCGTGAAGCCCAAGACATAAGGGGCATGATGATTTGACGTCATCCCCACCTTCCTCCGAGTTGACCCCGGCAGTCTCACATGAGTTCCCACCATAACGTGCTGGCAACATGCGACGAGGGTTGCGCTCGTTGCGGGACTTAACCCAACATCTCACGACACGAGCTGACGACAACCATGCACCACCTGTATACGAGTGTCCAAAGAGTTCACCATTTCTGGCGCGTTCTCGTATATGTCAAGCCTTGGTAAGGTTCTTCGCGTTGCATCGAATTAATCCGCATGCTCCGCCGCTTGTGCGGGCCCCCGTCAATTCCTTTGAGTTTTAGCCTTGCGGCCGTACTCCCCAGGCGGGGCGCTTAATGCGTTAGCTACGACACGGAAACCGTGGAAAGGTCCCCACATCTAGCGCCCAACGTTTACGGCGTGGACTACCAGGGTATCTAATCCTGTTCGCTCCCCACGCTTTCGCTCCTCAGCGTCAGTAAGTGCCCAGAGACCTGCCTTCGCCATCGGTGTTCCTCCTGATATCTGCGCATTCCACCGCTACACCAGGAATTCCAGTCTCCCCTACACCACTCAAGTCTGCCCGTACCCACTGCAGGCCCGAGGTTGAGCCTCGGGATTTCACAGCAGACGCGACAAACCGCCTACGAGCTCTTTACGCCCAATAATTCCGGACAACGCTCGGACCCTACGTATTACCGCGGCTGCTGGCACGTAGTTAGCCGGTCCTTTTTCTGCAAGTACCGTCAAGGCCGAAGCCCCTTCTTCCTTACTAAAAGCGGTTTACAACCCGAAGGCCGTCATCCCGCACGCGGCGTTGCTGCATCAGGCTTGCGCCCATTGTGCAATATTCCCCACTGCTGCCTCCCGTAGGAGTCTGGGCCGTGTCTCAGTCCCAGTGTGGCCGGTCACCCTCTCAGGCCGGCTACCCGTCGACGCCTTGGTGAGCCATTACCTCACCAACAAGCTGATAGGCCGCGAGTCCATCCCAGACCGAAAAACTTTCCACCCCACACCATGCGGTGCAAGGTCCTATCCGGTATTAGCTCCGATTTCTCGGGGTTATCCCAGAGTCCAGGGCAGGTTACTCACGTGTTACTCACCCGTTCGCCACTAATCCACCAGAGCAAGCTCCAGCTTCATCGTTCGACTTGCATGTGTTAAGCACGCCGCCAGCGTTCGTCCTGAGCCAGGATCAAACTCTCCAAAAAAAAAATGGTTCCCAACACACAAAGTGTCGAGGAGTTCAAATCACTGACAGAGAAACAACTGACTCGAAAATCAAATTGTCCATCAATCAAAGGAATCCCACCAACCAAAAGG
>NZ_JBYRER010000006.1:0-19843 GCF_058349925.1 Agromyces solani | reverse complement strand
CTAAGACTCGCAGCGCCGATGGTACTGCAGGGGGGACCCTGTGGGAGAGTAGGACACCGCCGGACATTCATTCGAGAAGAGCCGCCAGCAGAGATGCTGTGCGGCTCTTCTTGGTTTAACGGCCCTTCCGTTCGGGCCGGCACAGCGGGCTCAGGCCCGCTCGAGGACGAGCGAGAACTCGACGAAGCCGTCGGGCTCGACCGAGACGAAGCCGAAGTCGGGCGCTTCGACGCCGTAGTCGGCGAAGGTGATCGGAATGCTGCCGGCCACCTGGCCGGTAGCGCCGTCGAGCACGGCCTCGAGTTCCACCGTCACGGGCCGTGTCTGCCCGGCGAGGGTGAGCTCGCCCGTCGCGGTCACCTGCTGGACCTCGCCCACGGTAGGCGCCGCGGTGACGGTGATCGGCTCGGTGAGCACGAACGTGGCCGTCGGGAACTCGTCGGTTCGGAGGGCGGCCGACCGGAAGTAGTCGTCGCGATTCGCCGAGTCGGTCTCGATCGAGGCGACGTCGACGGTGAACTCGGCGTCCGCGAGGGTGAGCGCGTCGACCACGAGCGTGCCGTCGACCTCCGCCGTGCGGCCCGTCACGGTCACATCGGTGCCGTTCAGCACCTCGTCGACGCGATACCCCGCGAACGAGCCCTCGGCCACCGTCCACTCGCCGCTGAGATCTGCGGTCGAGCCCGAGGCATCCGCATCGCTCGCTTCGATGGGTGCCGTCGTCACGCGAGGCGCCGCGTCGGCGTCGCCGACGATGAGGTCGCGGTAGACGAGGGGGCCTGCGATCGCGGCGGTCGCGCCCAGGGCGAGGGCCCCGGCGGCGAGCGACGCGGTGATGATCTTCGTGCGCTTCTGCATGCGGCTCCTGCTCTGGAGCGGAGTGGTCGGACTTCGAGCCTCTCGCATGAACGTATGAGAACGCATTGAATCGCCCCGGAAGGTTCCAAGATGACCTCGGATGTCGCAGACTTGCGCCATGAGCGATGACGCCGCCCTCGCGGGCTTCGTGAGCGACGACCCGCACGTGCTCGGGCCGGGTCTCCTGCCGACGCCGTTCACTGCCGACGAGATCAGGGCGGGGAGCGGATCGGGCAAGACGATCCGGCTCGTGGTCGACCTGCCCGGCGGAGGCAGGTTCGAGCGGGTCAACCGGTTCAGCGAATGCGATGCCGAGGGTGCGACGCTCGAGCAGTGGCGGCTCGACGACGACGGCGAGGTCGACGGCCCGGTGACGAGCGAGCGCGTGACCTGGCGAGAACTGCAGGAGCATGCGGCATTCCCCGCCGACCACACTGAACGCACGACCGAGGTCGTCGAGACGCCCCTCGGCGAGCTCGAGTGCCTCCGCTATGCGAACCGTCACGGCGACGACGGCTCGTCGGTCGCGGTCTTCTGGTTCGCGCCCGGCTATCCGGGCATGCCGGTCCGGTACGAGGTGCCGACGCCGTCGGGTGTCGTGCGCACGACCGTGACCTCGGTCGAGGTCGTGCGCTGAGCCTCAACCTGCGGTCGTCGGCTCCCAGCCGAGGCTCGGGGCGACGTGCTCGGCGAACGCCGAGACCAGGCGCAGGTTGAACTCGACGCCGAGCTGGCTCGGGATCGTGAGCATGAGCGTGTCGGCCGACCGGACGGCGGCGTCGCGCTGCAGCTGCTCGACGAGCTGGTCCGGCGCGCCGGCGTAGGTCTTGCCGAAGGTCGATCGCAGCCCGTCGATGTAGCCGACGCCGTCGCCCTCCTGCCGGCCGCCGAAGTACAGCTCGTCCTCCGCCGTCGTGATCGGGAAGATCGACCGGCTCACCGAGGTGCGCGGCTCGCCCTGGTGGCCCGCCTCGCGCCACGCGGAGCGGAAGGCCTCGATCTGCTGCGCCTGCAGCTCGTCGAACGGAATGCCGCGATCCTCGGTGAGGAGCGTCGACGACATGAGGTTGACCCCCACCCGACCCGCCCACTCGGCGGAGTCCCGGTTGCCGGCGCCCCACCAGATGCGCGAGCGGAGCCCGGGCGAGTACGGCTCGATGCGCTGCAGGCCGCCGGTGCCCGTCACCGGGCCGGCGAACGGCGACGAACGGTCGGGCTCGGCGAGCCCCTCGCCCTCGATCGCCTGCAGGAACCGGGCGAAGTGGTCGCGGGCGATGTCGGCGCCGCGCGGATCCTCGGAGCCCGTGTAGCCGAACACCTCGTAACCGCGTACGACGGTTTCGGGTGACCCGCGGCTCACGCCGAGCGCGAGCCGGCCGCCCGAGATGAGGTCCACCGCCGCCGCGTCCTCGGCGAGATGAAGCGGGTTCTCGTAGCGCATGTCGACGACGCCCGTGCCCATCTCGATGCGCGAGGTGCGTGCGGCGATCGCCGCGAGCAACGTCATCGGCGACGCCTGCTGGCGTGCGAAGTGGTGCACCCGGAAGTAGACGCCGTTGACCCCGAGCTCGTCCATGCCCTGCGCGAGGTCGATCGCCTGCAGCATCGAGTCGGCCGCCGACAGCTCGCGGCCGCCGCCGAGCGGGCCGTAGTGTCCGAACGAGAGGGTTCCGAAGCGTCGCATGTCAGAGGCAACGCGCGCTGCAGACGGTGCATTCCGACGCATGGATGCCTCGTCGTCGGCCGCGCTCGGGCGCGGTCAGCGGGCGCGGCGGAATCGGGCCGCGATCCAGTCGGCGGCGAGCGACGGCGCGTGCCGCCCGTGCATGGTGCCCGAGTGGTGCGTCGGCCACCAGGCGCTCGTCAGTTCCACGCCGTCCGCCCGGTAGTGCCGCAGCAGCCGGGCGGACAGCGGGGCCGGCGCGACCTCGTCGAATCGGGCCGCGTCGATGCGCACCGGCGCACGGAACCCGGTCAGGTCGGCGACCTCGTTCGCGCGGAAGGCGGCCCGGAGGCGGTCGAACAGTTCACCGCCGTCGGGCCCGCCGATGCGGCCGGGCGCGATGCCGCCCCACGACCCGTCCGATGCCAGCTCGGTCAGGCAGAACCGGTCGAGGTCGTCCCAGTGCGCCGCCGCCCGCCGGCTGAGCCCGTCGGCGGCGATGAGCTCACGCATCCGCTCGTCGGTCGTCGCCGCCCCCCGCAGCATCAGTCCGATGAGTGCCGAGACGACGCCGGAGCCGGGGAAGCGGACGCCCATCCGCACGGCCGCGCCGATGCTCCGATCCATCCGCGTCACCGGTGCGAAGGCCGCGGTGCCGACGAGTCGCGATCGCGAGTCGGGCTCGTCGGTCGTCGAGGCGTGCAGCGCGGCCACCGCGCCCTCGGAGTGCCCGGCGACCACCCAGGCGTCGCCGAGCCGACCGTCGAACGAGCCGCGCGAGCGCATGATGCCGGTCATCGACGCCGCCAGCGACGAGCCGACGAGGTACGGGTGCGCCCCGGGGCCGCCGATGCCCTCGTAGTCGGGGCGCAGCACGGCGATCCCGCGGTCGAGGAGGGCGCCGCAGAGTGCGTCGCCCTGCGACATCCGTCGCCATTCCGGATGGGTCGGATCGCCCGCACTCGGTGCCGAGCGCGGCGAGCCGCCCGTGGTCATGTGCCCGTACACGACCACCGGGAACCCGTCGGCCGGCGGCGCGACGTCGGGCAGGTGCAGCAGCCCGGTCTGCTCGTGCTCGGTGCCGTCGACCCCGCGCGCCGGGAACGCGACCACCCGCGTCACCAGCGTCCCCGTGGGAGGAGCCGACGCAGTGCCGATGGCATCGTCCCGAGCCGACGGCCGTCGCGCCCGTCGGCGTCGTCCACGATCTCGGCGAAGAATCGGGCCACCGGCACGAGCTGGTCCCGGTCGATGCGGTCGATCGTGTCGGCGTCGTCGTAGAGGTAGAGCGGCCCCGAGATCAGGCTGACGGTGGGAACGCCCGAGACGAAGGTGAACGACGCGTCGGTGGGGATGCCGCCCGCGAAGAACTCGAGCGCGCCCGCCCCGAGCAGGCTCGTGCCGTGCAGCCCGCGGCGCTTGACCGCGCGGCCGATGCGCCAGGTGAATGCCGGATTCACGTTCACGAAGATGCCGCGCGGCTCGGTCTCGGCGGTCGAGGCGAAGCCGCCGTCGGCGCCCTCGACGGCGCGCAGGCCGATGTGCTCGATGGTCGTGTTGAGCACGATGTTCCACGGCGAGTCGCTCGACAGCACGTACCTCGCCGCGAACTCGCGATGCGCCTGGTACCCGGTGAAGTGCGTGTCGAAGGTGACGAAGAGCAGGGTCTTCTCGCGCGCAGCGCCGGCCTTCGACGCAGCGCCGTAGTGCTCGGCCAGGGCGATGACCTCGGCCGTGCCGGAGGCGTCCTCCACGGCGCCCGGCCCGACCGAGTCGTGATGGGACTGGATCATCACGGCGTCCGCGGTGCGCCCGGGCAGCACGCCGATGACCGTGCGCGAGACGGCCTCGCACCGAGCCGTCCCGAGCGCGAGACGGGCCCACCGCCCCGCGCGCAGCAGGGTGCGCAGCCGCGCGCCCTCCGCCCTCGTGACCCAGGCGCCCGGCAGGCGGAAGAGGGTGCGTCGGTAGTACTCGTTGTGGTAATTCCGCGAGTCGGGGTAGTCGCGCAGCACGCCGATCACGCCGACGGCGCCGGCGGCCGCCGCTTCGCGCATCGTGCGCGCGAGCGAGGTGACGTACGGGTTGCGGCTGCCGAGCACCTCGCGCCGGAACACCCGGCGTCCCGGGTCGTGCAGGTAGAGGGTCAGCGCCAAGGAGTGCGCGACGGTCATGTCGAAGGTCAGGTCGAAGAGCACGATCGCACCGCGCACGTCGTGGCGGCGCACACGGTCGGATCCGATGTCGACGACGCGCGCGTCGATGCGGTGCTCGGCCTCGCCGGTCCAATCGTGCGCCGGCAGGCCCGAGTGCAGGATCGGAGCGCATGCGAGCTCCTCGTCGCCGACGCGGATCGTGCACTCCGTGGCCCGCCAGGAGAACGACGGCACCTCGAGCACCTCGGTCGCAAGCCCCGCCGCGGTGAAGCGCCGCTCGACATAGGCGGCCGCGGCCTCGCCGCCCGGTGAGCCGGTGGCGCGCGGCGCCATCGCGACGAGATCCTCGATGGTCGCCAACATCGAAGCTTCGGTCAAATGCATGCTCGAAGGATAAGGAGACCACCGACGTGCGGCCACCGGTGAGCCGAAACCTTCATCGCCACCGACGATACGCATAGGATCCGTCACATGGATGCCTCCGATGACGACGGCCTCGAGCCGCTCGGCGAACTCGACCTCGCGATCGTGCACGCCCTGCAGATCGATGCCAGGGCGCCGTGGACCCGCATCGCCGCGGCAGTCGGCGCCGACTCGGCGACGGTGGTCCGCCACTGGCAGGCCCTGCGCGACGAATCGAGGGCCTGGCTCACCGCGTGGCCGACACCGGAGCGATGGTCGTCGACCACCGACGTCGCCGTGGTGCTGCTCGACCGGCGCACGGGCGGAACCGGGGTGGAGGAGATCGTCGCCCGGCCGTGGGCGCTCAGCGTCGACGAGACCTCGGCCGGTTGGCTCGTGCTCGTCGCCGGGACCGGCGGCCTTCCCGTGCTGGGCGAACGCGTGCGCGAGATGGACGCCCTCGGCGAGCGGGTACGACGGATGGACGTCGCCGCCGCGATCACCGCGGAGGACTCGACCTGGCGGCTGCGAGTGCTCTCGCGCCGGCAGCGGCAGGCGCTCGCGGCTCCGAGGCCCAGCGGCGATCTCCGCCCGCCCCGGGCCGACGTCGTCGCCGAACTCGCCGAAGCCCTCGACGACGACCCGCGGCTGCCGGCCGCCGCGCTCGCCGGGGTCCTCGGCGTCTCGGAGGCCACGGCCCGCCGGACCGTCGATCGGGCCGTCGCATCGGGCCTCCTCCGGCTCGGCTGCGACCTCGCGATGCCCGCGGCGGGGTATCGGCGCGGGGCGGTGCTGTGGGCCCGCGCGAGCGACGGCGAGGCGGCGGCGACCCGTGCCGCACAGCTTCCCGAGGCGCACCGCGTCGGCGTGGTCGTCGGGCGTGCCCCGGTGTTCGTCTGCGTGCGCGCCCGGTCGCTCACCGAGTTGCAGCGGATCGAGGCGTCGTGGGGCGGCGACGTCGAGGTCGTCGATCGATGGACCGTGCTGCGCGAGGTGAAGCGCAACGGGCATGTCCTCGACGGGGCGGGGCGTTCGATCGCACGTGTGCCCGTACGGTGGTGAGGGTCCAGCCGGCGCGACGCGCCTCGGCGCGCGTCAGCGGATCCCGGCCGGGACGGTCGTGGCGGCCGCGCGCAGCCGGTCGTCGAGCCGGTAGCGCGAGAGCGGCAGGAGGCTGGTGACGCAGAGGGCCGCCGGGATCACCGAGACGCCGAGCACGATCGCCCACTGCGCGGCATCCGACTGCGCGACATCGCCGCCCGTGGCTGCGCGGTAACCGCCGAGCGTGAGCACGACGCCGAGCACGGCAGGCCCGAGCGCGTAGCCCAGCAGCTCGAAGCCGGACCACACCCCCGAGATCATCCCGATCCGGTTGGTGCCGTTCCGTCTCGCGTCGTCGGCCGCGAAGTCGGGCAGCATCGCGAGGGGGAAGAGCTGCGCACCGGCGTAGCCGATGCCGACGGCGCCCGAGGCGATCAGCAGCGGCGTCGCATCCCCCGTCCGTGCCGCGAGGAGGGCGACGAGCCCCGCCGACATCACGACCGTCGCGACGACGAAGCCGCGCTTCTTGCCGATCCGCCGCGCGAGCAGCGACCACGCAGGGGTCAGCACGAGGGCGGGCGCGACGAAGCAGACGAAGGCGAGGGTGGCGATGCCCGGGTCGTGCACGACGTGACGGGCCACGTAGACGACGCCGCCGAGCACCATCCCGATCCCGACGGCCTGCAGCACGTAGGCGGTGATGAGCGCGCGGGCGTCGCGGTCGCGCAGCACCACCGCGAGCTGTTCGAACAGGCGGCCCCCGGCCACCTCGTCGCGGGTGAGGGGCGTCCCTCGCGTGCCCCACCACACGCCGATCGTGCCGATGAGGATGAGGGCGGCCATCGCGCCGGCCATCAGGCGATAGCCCGCGACGCCGCCCACGAGCTCGACGAGCGCGGGAGCGGTCGCCCCCGAGACGAGGATCGCGAGCGTGAACACGATGACCCGCCAGGTGACGAGGCGGGTGCGCTCGGAGTAGTCGTCGGTGATCTCGGCCGACATCGCGAGATACGGCACCTGGAAGAACGCGTAGACCGTCGCGGTGGCGAGGAACAGCGTGAGCACCCAGATCGCGGCCGCCGCGGGCGGTGCGGTCGGGCCGAGGAACATCGCCGCGAAGGCGAGCGCGAGCAGGATGCCCGCGCGCAGCATGAACGGGCGACGGCGGTCGTGCGGATGCGTCGAGCGATCGCTGATCCGCCCCGCGACCGGGTTGAGGAAGAAGTCCCACGCCTTCGGGGCGAACACGATCATGCCGGCGACCGCCGCCTCGACCCCGAGGAGGTCGGTGAGGAACGGCATCAGGATGAGGCCGGGCACCGTGCCGTAGGTGCCGGAGGCGATGCCGCCGAGGGCGTAGCCCACTCGTGAGCGGCGGGGGAGGGCGGTCATGGAGGTGAGCGTAGGGCCGCTCGGGCCGACGCGCGGGCCATCTGCGGCGAAACCGTCATCGCGGGGGAGCGAAGCCAGGACATCCGTCGTGCGGGCGGGCGCGCCGCGCCGGTCCGTGCGCTCCCGCGCGGATTCGGAGGCTGGCCGGCCCGAGGCATCCGGTCTAGCGTGAGTCGCGGGGGAGATTCCGGTGCGGAATCCGGAATACCGACCCCCTTCGCGAAGTTGAGTTCAGTAGACTCAAGTTTTGAACGAAGGGACACTGAGTGGCAAACATGCAGGGCGCGCCGAACTCGCAGGAGGAGCAGAAGTCGGCGCTCGAACAGTTCGGCGTCAACCTGACCGACCTCGCGAAGGCCGGCAAGCTCGACCCGGTGATCGGCCGCGACGCCGAGATCCGGCGCGTGAGCCAGGTGCTGACCCGTCGTACCAAGAACAACCCCGTGCTCATCGGCGAGCCCGGCGTCGGCAAGACCGCCGTGGTCGAGGGGCTCGCCCAGCGCATCGTCGCGGGCGACGTCGCCGAGTCGCTGAAGGACAAGCAGCTCGTCTCGCTCGACATCTCCGCCCTCGTCGCGGGCGCCATGTACCGCGGCCAGTTCGAGGAGCGGCTGAAGGCCGTGCTCAAGGAGATCAACGAGGCCGAGGGCGGCATCATCACGTTCGTCGACGAACTGCACCTGCTCATGGGCGCGGGCGGCGGCGAGGGCTCGGTCGCGGCCTCCAACATGCTGAAGCCCATGCTCGCCCGCGGCGAGCTGCACCTCATCGGCGCGACGACGCTCGACGAGTACCGCGAGTACATCGAGAAGGATGCCGCGCTCGAGCGCCGATTCCAGCAGGTGTACGTCGGCGAGCCGTCGGTCGAGGACACGATCGCGATCCTGCGCGGGCTCAAGGGCCGTTACGAGGCCCACCACGGGGTCACCATCTCCGACGCCGCACTCGTGGCCGCGGCATCCCTCTCGAACCGGTACATCACGGCGCGGCAGCTGCCCGACAAGGCCATCGACCTCATCGACGAGGCCATGTCGCGACTCAAGATGGAGATCGACTCGTCGCCCGTCGAGATCGACCAGCTCAAGCGCCAGGTCGATCGCATGAAGCTCGAGGAGCTCGCCCTCAAGAAGGAGAAGGACGAGGCCTCGAAGGAGCGCCTCGCGAAGCTGCGCGAGACCCTCGTCGAGCACGAGCGCGAGCTCGCCGAGCTCGAGGCCCGCTGGGCGCGCGAGCGCCAGGGCCTCAACCGGGTCGGCGACCTCAAGAAGCAGCTCGACGAGGCGGTGACCCAGCGCGACCTCGCGCTGCGCGCCGGCGACTACCAGAAGGCGTCGCGGCTCGAGTACGAGACCATCAAGAACCTCCAGCGCGACCTCGAGGCGGCCGAGCAGGCCGACGCGGCGGGCAACGCCGGCGGCGAGCCCCGCATGGTCAACGAGCAGGTCACCGACGAGGACATCGCCGCGGTGATCTCGGCGTGGACGGGCATCCCCGTCGGCAAGCTCATGCAGGGCGAGACCGAGAAGCTGCTGCACCTCGAGCAGGAGCTCGGCAAGCGCCTCATCGGCCAGAAGCCGGCCGTCGCGGCGGTCGCCGACGCGGTGCGCCGCTCGCGCGCGGGCATCAACGACCCGAACCGGCCGACCGGCTCGTTCCTGTTCCTCGGGCCGACGGGCGTCGGCAAGACCGAGCTCGCGAAGGCGCTCGCCGAGTTCCTCTTCGACGACGAGCGCGCCATGGTGCGCATCGACATGTCGGAGTACGGCGAGAAGTTCTCCGTCTCGCGGCTCGTCGGCGCGCCTCCCGGGTACGTCGGCTACGACCAGGGCGGCCAGCTCACCGAGGCCGTGCGGCGGCGCCCCTACTCGGTCATCCTCTTCGACGAGGTCGAGAAGGCGCACCCCGAGGTGTTCGACGTGCTCCTTCAGGTGCTCGACGACGGTCGCCTGACCGACGGCCAGGGCCGCACGGTCGACTTCCGCAACACGATCCTGATCCTCACGTCGAACCTCGGCTCGCAGTACCTGATCGACCCGGCCCTCAGCTGGAGCGAGAAGGAGCAGGCCGTCATGCAGACCGTGCGACAGGCGTTCAAGCCCGAGTTCGTGAACCGCCTCGACGATCTCGTCGTCTTCTCGGCGCTCAGCGAGCAGGACCTCGCCGAGATCGTGAACCTCTACATCGACCGGCTGACCGCCCGCCTGCACGAGCGTCGGCTCGAGCTCGGGGTCACGCCCGACGCGCGGGCCTGGCTCGCCGAGCGCGGCTACGACCCGCTCTACGGCGCGCGTCCGCTGCGCCGGCTCATGCAGCGCGAGATCGACGACCGGCTCGCCAGGGCCCTGCTCGACGGCAGCGTGCGCGACGGCGACGCCGTGGTGGTCGGGCTCGCCGGCGACGGCGAGTCGCTCACGGTCACGCGCGCCGACGCGGTCCCCGGCCGCGCCGGCGGCGTCGACGAGGTCATCGACGCGGAGCTCCTCGACGAGTGACGCTCGGCACGAGGCATCCGTTCATGCCGGCGGATGCCTCGTGGGTGACCCGTTCGGCGTGCGGTGCCCGATCAGTCGCGTGCGAACCCGGGCCGCTCGACCTCGCAGGTCACCGGCTCGCCCGGCCCGCCGTCCCGCGCGACGAGCACCGACTCGTCGTCGGGCGGCGTCATGGCGAGGGTCTGTCGGCGGGACGGGGGAGTCGCTAGCCTTGGCCCCGAACGCGGTTCGAAGGGGGCGACGTGACCGAGCAGCTCGAGACGGGCGGAGTGGTGCTCAACCGCACGCAGGTGAACGTGGTGCGATTGACCGGGCTCGCGGGGATCATCGGGGGGATCCTGCTGATCGTCGTGGCGATCGTGGCATGGGTGGGCGTGTCCTCCCAGCTGCGGGCCGAGAACATCGTCATCCCGGATGACGCGCCGATCTTCGCGGGCGAGGTCGTCGACGGGCCGATCGACGCGTACGTGCAGGCCGGGGTCATCGACATGCACGCGCGCGCCATGGCCGACGGCATGACCTACTCGGAGCTCGACCAGGACGACCCGCTGCGCACCACCGTCATGAACGCGTCGTTCCTGCGCGCGTCGTTGTTCACGTCGGTGATCGCGTTCGGCATCGCGTTGTTCGCGGGCGGGGTCGGCGTGCTCTTCCTGCTGTTCGGGTGGTCGATCCGGTTGCTCGTCCCGCCGCTGCCGAAGTCGTAGGCCCGCCGCTCGCTCGCCGGCGTCGCCCTTCGCCGGGGTCTCAGCCCGCTGCGGGACCGGCCGGAGAGGGGCTCGGGTCGGAGGCCGGTTCGGGCGAGGGCTCGGCGACGCCGTTCGCCGACGCGGGGACGCGGCGCTCGAGCGTGAGCGCGAGCAGCATGATCAGCACGCAGCCCGCGACCATCGCCGCGATGTACCAGGCGCCCTGCCCGACGCCGAGCAGTACGCCCGCGACCACCGGCCCCGTGATCGCGCCGCCCTGGAACGCGGCCGAGTTGATCGCGTTGTAACGACCGCGGTTGCGGTCGTCGGCGAGGTCGTTGTAGATCGCCGGCACGGTCGGCTGGAGCATCGTCTCGCCGAAGGCGAAGATGCCCATGAACGCGAGCACGCCGATCGCCGCCGCGATCGAGTCGGGCAGGAGGCCCGTCGCGCCGAGCACGAGCCACGAGACCGCCCAGACCCCGGCCATGACCTGCATCACACGGGTGCGGCGGTGCCCCGCGATGAGCTTGAGCACGGTGAACTGGAGCAGCACGATGACGGCCGTGTTGACGGCGAACGAGAAGCCGACGATCTGCGTCGACACCTCGGACACCTGCCGCGCGTAGGCGGGGAAGCCGGCCTCCATCTGGCCGTAGCCGATGAAGACCGAGATGAAGGTGACGAGCGTCAGCCACAGCACCGCGGGGCGCTTCAGGGCCTCGCGGTAGCCGCCCACGGGCTCGGCGTGCTCGTCGGGCTCGCCGTGCGTGCGGACGTGGCGCAGCGGACCGAGCAGCAGCGCCATCGGGATGAGGCTCGTCGCCGCGTCGACGAGGAAGATCGCGGTGAAGGTGTCGGGGTTGTCGACGTCGACGAAGAAGCCGCCGATGATGCCGCCCACGCCGATGCCGAGGTTGACGAGGGCGAAGTTGACGCCGAAGTACTGCTGGCGCAGGTCGCCCTCGACGACCGTCGCGATGAGCGCGTTGAACCCCGGCCACGAGACGCCGAAGTTGATGCCGATGAGCACGAGGGCGACCGCGGCCACCGCGGGCGTCGTCGCGAAGGCGAGCAGGGTGCAGCCCGCGATCATCGCGACGAGCCCCACGATGAGTACGATCTTGGCGCCGAAGCGGTCGATGAGCGTGCCGCCCGGCCCCGTGACGATGAGCCCGGTGATCGCGATGAGGCTCATGAGCGTGCCCGACACGCCGAGGTCGAACCCGCGCACCTCGTGCAGGTAGATGATCGTGAACGGCAGCGTGAGGCCGCGCCCGAGGGTCTGGATGGCGACGGTCGACAGCAGCCAACGCCCCTCGGTCGGCAGGGCGGCCCAGAACGATCTCATGCCGGTCACTCCGACATCTTGGCGGATGCCTCCGACATCGCACCAACCGTGCGATCTCACGGCCGGAGGTGCGGGCTCGGTCCGGCGGGTACGCTTCGTGCATGAGCGCACTGCTCGGCCGCCTCGAGGCCGAAGACGACGAGTTGCGGTTCGCCGCGTTCACCCACGACGACGCCTGGGAGCTCGGCAGCCGGCTCCGCTCGGTCGCGGCCGAACGCGGGCTCGCGATCGCGATCGCGATCTGGTTCGGCCCGCAGCGGGTCTTCCACGCGGCGCTGCCCGGCGCGAGCGCCGACAACGACGGCTGGCTCGAGCGCAAGCACCGGGTCGTCGAACGGTACGGCAAGGCGTCGCTGCGCGTCGGCGAGGAGTTCCGCGCCAAGGGAGAGGACTTCGACGAGCACGCGCGACTCGACCCGCAGCAGTACGCGGCGCACGGCGGCGTCGTGCCGCTTCGGCTGGACTCGGGCGCCGTGATCGGTGCCGTCGGCGTCTCGGGCCTCCCCCAGCAGGACGACCACGACCTCGTCGTCGCGCAGCTGCGCGCACTGCTCGCCGAGCGGCGGGCCGGCTGAGCGAGCGTCGATCCGGCCGCACGGCCCCGAACCGGCAATAGGCTCGGAGGCATGCTCGCCACCGTCATCCACGCCGCCCGGGACATCCGCGTCGAGACCGTGCCCGACCCCGTCATCACGACCGGCGACGACGCGATCGTGAAGGTCGTCGCCGCCTGCGTCTGCGGCTCGGACCTGTGGCCGTACCGCGGCATCACGCCGACGCACGACCCGCGGCGCATCGGCCACGAGTTCGTCGGCGTCGTCGAGGCGATCGGCGACGACGTGACCGGCGTGCAGGTCGGCGACTTCGTCATCGCGCCCTTCTACATCTGCGACGGCACGTGCGCGAACTGCCGCAACGGCGTCTCGACCTCGTGCCTGCACGGCGGCTGGTGGGGCGGCGACGACCGCAAGGGCGCGTTCGCCGACGCCGGCCAGGGCGAGCGCGTCCGCGTACCGCTCGCCGACGGCACGCTCGTCGTCGTGCCCGGTCCCGTGGCCGACGAGCAGGTGCCCGGCCTCCTCTCCCTCTCCGACGTCATGGGCACGGGCCACCACGCCGCGGTCTCCGCCGGGGTCCGGCCCGGCGACTCGGTCGCCGTCGTCGGCGACGGCGCCGTCGGCCTCTGCGCGATCATCGCCGCGAAGCGGCTCGGCGCCGAGACGATCATCGCCATGAGCCGCCAACCCGAGCGCCAGGCGCTCGCCCGCCGGTTCGGTGCGACGCACGTCGTCGCCGAGCGCGGCGCGGAGGGCGTCGCGGCCGTGCGCGAGCTCACCGGGGGCATCGGCGCCGACCGGGTGCTCGAGTGCGTCGGCACGAAGGAGTCGATGGACCAGGCGATCCGCTCGGCGCGCCCCGGCGGCATGGTCGGCTACGTCGGCGTGCCGAACGGCGGCCCAGAGCTGCCCGTGCGCCAGCTCTTCAACACGAACGTCGGTGTGAACGGCGGCGTCGCGCCCGTGCGCGGCTACATCGAGGAGCTGCTGCCCGACGTGCTCTCGGGTGCGATCGAGCCGGGCCTCGTGTTCGACCTCGAACTGCCGCTCGCCGAGGTCGCGGACGCCTACGCCGCGATGGACGAGCGGCGCGCGATCAAGGTGCTGCTCCGGCCGTGACGGCGGGCGCGGCGAACGGAGAACCGGAGGAGACATCCATGCCGACCGAACTGAAGCTGAGCGACCGGGTCGTCGAGCGCCTCGCGACCGAGGAGACCATCTGGCTCACGACGGTGAACGCGCACGGCACGCCCGTGCCGACGCCCGTATGGTTCGTGTGGAACGACGGCGAGCTCATGCTGCTGTCGAAGCCCGACACCCCGAAGCTCGTGAACCTCGCGCGCAACCCGCGCACCGCGCTGCACTTCAACAGCGACGGCGTTGGCGACGACGTCGCGGTGTTCACGGGGGCGGCTCGCATCGGCGAGGCCGGCGACGCGCCCGAGTGGGCCGGCTACGCGGAGAAGTACGCGGACGCCATCGCGCGGCTCGACTACACGCCCGAACGCTTCATCGCGGAGTACTCGGTGCCGGTGCGGGTGACGGTCGAGCGCGTGCGCTCCTGGTAGCCCGCCCTACGCCTCGACGTCGTCGAGGCGGGCGATCACGACCTCGAGCAGCCGGGCGAGCTCGATGCGCTCGTCGTCGCTCAGGTCCTGCAGCACGTCGGTCTCGACGACGGACGAGCCGCGGATGGCGAGGCTGAACAGCTCCCACCCCTCGTCGGTGAGGCTCACGTAGGTGCGGGTGCGGTTCTCGGGGTCGGGCGTGCGCTCGACCAGACCGCGCTCGGCGAGCTTGTCGAGCCGGTGCGTCATCGACGAGGGCGCGACGTTCGTGAGGTCGGCGAGCTGGCTCGGCGTGAGGGGTTCGCCCGCCTTCGCGAGCGAGGTGACGACGGCCCACTCGCCGGCGGCGATGTCGAGGTCGGCGAGCTGGCGGACGTACCACTGGTCGAGCTTCTTCGTGAGGCTCTGCACCGCCGTGATCACCCGCTGCACCGACTCCTCGCCGCCCGCGGCGACGTAGGTCGCGACCGCGCGGCGGTGCAGCTCGGGGGCGCTCTGGGTTCGTCGGGGCATACGGGAATTCTCCCACGCATACTTCGGTTGCTAATATTTCGATATCGAATACTTCGCATTCGAAGGGTGAGGGATGCTTCGCCGCCGGCGTCGGCGCGAGGCATCCCTCTGCTCGTCGAGACCTCGGGAGGAGGACACCATCATGCGCGCACGACTGCTCATCCTGGCCAGTGCCATCGGTTCGCTCGGTTGGGGGGCGGTGCTGCCCTACCAGTACGCCTACGCGGCCGACACCCGCGGCTGGGGTGCCCTCGTCGCCGCCGGCGCGTCGTCGCTGTTCTCGATCGGCGCGCTCGTGGCGGCCCCGCTCGCGGGTCGCCTCGCCGACCGCTTCGACCCCGTGAAGGTCGCGGTCGTCGCGCAGCTCATCGGCGCCGTGGGCGTCGCGTCGCTCGTCTTCGCCGACCTGCCGGCGCTGTTCCTCGCCGGCATGCTCGTGTTCGGCCTCGGCCTCTCGGCGGCCGTGCCGGCCAAGCAGGTGCTCGCGCTGCAGTGGTCGTCGGGCGACGACCGGCGCAAGGTGTTCGCCTACAAGTTCACGGGCGAGTCCCTCGGCATGGCGGCCGGCGCCTTCCTCGCCGGGCTCGTCGTCGACCTCGACCGGACCGACGGCCTCGACGTCGGCTTCATGATGGCGGCCGGCGGCTTCGTGCTGTCGTCGGCGATCATCGCGCTCGCCGGGCGCGTGCGACGGGCCGGCGACCTCGCACTGCCCGGCGCCGACGCGGGCGGACTCGCCGGCCACATCTCGGCGCACACCGGCGCCTTCTCCGCGATCGAGGCGGCGACCGGCGCGATCGCCGTCGTCGACCTCGACGGCGACGGGCACCCCGACCGCGCGACGTCGCGCGGTGCGCTGCGCCGGATCTTCGCCGAGCCCGCCATGCGGTGGACGGCCGTCGTCACCGTGACGCTCGCGCTGGGCTTCTACGCGCAGTTCGAGTCGGGCCTGCCGGCCTACGGCATCACCGTGCTCGACGTCGACCCCGCCGCGATCGGCCTGGCCGCGGCGATCAACTGCCTCGTGATCGTCGCGCTGCAGGTGATCGTCGTGAAGCTCACCGCCAAGCGCAGCGCACCCGTGCTGCTCATGGCAGTCGGCTCGATCTGGGTCGTGTCGTGGCTCATTCTGTCGGCGGCGCAGTTCGCCCCCGGCATCGCCTCGGCGCTGTTCGTCATGACGTACGGCATCTTCGCCGTCGGCGAGACGATCTACAGCCCCGTGCTCAACCCGCTCACCGCGCAGCTCGCGCCCAAGGGCATGGTCGGGCAGACGCTCGGCACGATCGGCGCGATGCAGACCGCGTTCTCGGCCGCGGGTCCGCTCGTCGCGGGCGTCCTGCTCGGCGCCGGGCTCGCCGACGTCTTCCTCGGCATGCACCTCCTGGTGAGCCTCATCGCGGTGTTCGCGGCGTGGCGCATCAAGAAGGCGCTCGATCGCAAGGGCTCGCAGGAGCGGGCGATGCGGTCGGCGCCTGCCGGGTCGGACGGTCGGCATACGCCGACGGCGCCGGTCGACCTCGCGGGGGTCTGAGCGGCCCGGCCGCTGACGAGTCGCAGGAGCGAAAGCCGACCTCCGGCGCTGTTTCGGAGCAATTGGGCGAGATGCTCCTTCGACTCGTCGCCCCCACGCGGGGTCGGAGCGCGGACCGTGCAGCAGGATGCCTCGGGGCCTATCGGCCCCGAGGCATCCGTGCTGTTGCGGCGGTTACTCGCCGACCGTGACGAACTCGGCCAGCTCCATGCGCCGGCGCGGCGCGACCTCGCGCTCGCGGAGCACCTCGTTCAGCTGGTCGACGTCGCCGAGCGCGCCGATCGTGGTGATGGAGACGACCTCCTGGTTCTCGGGCAGGCCGAACGCGTCGTGGATCGCCGCCGCGTCGAAGCCGCCCATCTGGTGCGTGTGCAGGCCCTCGTGCTGCGCCTGCACCGTGAGGTGGGCGACGGCCTGGCCGAGGTCGTAGCGCGCCCAGGGGCGCTGACGGCCCTCGGCGTCGACCGTCTCGGCGATGTTCACGATGAGCACGGCGGCCGAGTCGGCCCACTCCTGGTTGAAGCCGGCCATCTTGTCGTGCAGGGTCGTGAACGCGGCGGTGCCGCGGCGGGCGACGATGAAGCGCCACGGCTGCGAGTTGTTCGCCGAGGGGGCCCAGCGGGCGGCCTCGAGGATCGTGCGCAGGGTCTCGGTCTCGACGACGGCCTCGGGGTCGAAGGCGCGGGGGCTCCAGCGCTCGACGAGCGGGTCGATGAGGGGGGCGGCCGTGTCGGCCTTGCGGGACGTGAGGTCGGTGACGAGGGTCATGCGAGTGGTTCCTGGTTCGTTCGATGAGCGGTGGTGCGGGTCGTCGTCGTCCCGATCGATTCGAACGCATGGAACTGCCCGGCTATTCCGCCGGCGTCGTCGAACAGTGCGTGAACCGACTACCGACCGGGCGCGCCCCTGTGCGAGCATGGCCGGGCAAGATCCGTCAATGAGGAAGGATGCTTCATGCTGAAGATGCGATCCATCGCAGCAGCTTCTGCGCTCGCGATCGGCCTGACCGCGCTCGCCGCCACACCTGCGGGAGCCGTCGGGGCCGACTCGGGCGCCGAGCACGAATACGTCGTGCTCTTCGCCGAGGGGGTGTCGAGCGCCGACGCGCTCGCCGCGGTCGAGTCCGTGGGCGGCACCGTCGTCTCGCAGAACGAGGCCATCGGCGTCGCCACCGTGCGCGCCGGTGCCGGCTTCGCCGCGGCCGCCGCCGACCAGTCGGCCATCGAGGGCACCGCCCAGAACCGCGTCATCGCGGACGTTCCGACCTCGGGCCACGCCGACGCGAAGAAGAGCGACGGCGTCGAGGACGAGGGCCGCGTCGCTCCCGGCAAGGCGAAGTCGCACACGCAGAGCTCGCCCGACGCCGAGCCGCTCGCCGACCTGCAGTGGGACATGCAGCAGATCGACGCGACGGTCGACGGCTCCTATGCCTGGCAGCAGGGTTCGCAGGGCGTCCGGGTCGGCATCATCGACACCGGCGTCGACGGCAGCCACCCCGACATCGCGCCGAACTTCGACGCCGAGCTCAGCCGCAATTTCACGGTCGACGTGCCCGTCGACGCGAACGGCGACCCGATCGACGGCGACTGCGCCGACGAGCCCGACGGTTCGTGCGAGGACGCGGCCGACGTCGACGAGAACGGCCACGGCACCCACGTCGCCTCGACGATCGGCTCGCCGATCAACGGACTCGGCATCGCGGGCGTCGCGCCGAACGTGTCGCTCGTGAACCTCCGTGCCGGCCAGGACTCGGGGTACTTCTTCCTGCAGCCCTCGGTCGACGCGCTCACCTACGCGGGCGACGCCGGCATCGACGTGGTCAACATGAGCTACTACGTCGACCCCTGGCTCTTCAACTGCTCGAGCCACCCGGCCGACTCGCCCGAGGACCAGGCCGAGCAGCGCACCATCGTCGAGGCGATGCAGCGTGCGCTCGACTACGCCCGCGGCCACGGCGTGACGCTCGTCGCGGCCGCCGGCAATGAGGCGATCGACTACACCAAGGTCGTCACCGACTCGGGCAGCCCCGACTTCGCGAGCGTGCCCGGCGAGGCCGCCTACGTGCGCGACCTGCTCGACCCCGAGTCGTGCATCTCGATGCCCGCAGAGGGGGACGGCGTGATCTCGGTCTCGAGCACGGGCATCTCCGAGCGCAAGGCGTACTACTCGAGCTACGGCAACGGGTACATCGACGTGGCCGCGCCCGGTGGCGACGTATACGACACCGCGACGAACACGCGCGACGTCACGAAGGGCATCCTCGCGGCGTACCCGGCGGCGCTCGCCGAGGCGGAGGGCGCGATCGACGAGAACGGCGACGTGGTTGTCGACTGGGCGGTCGAGAGCTGCGACGACGAGGGCACGTGCGCGTACTACCAGTACCTGCAGGGCACCTCGATGGCGTCGCCGCACGCGGCCGGCGTCGCGGCGCTCGTCGTGAGCGAGTACGGCGCGGCCGACCCGCTGCGGGGCGGCCTGTGGATGAACGCCAACGCGGTGGAGAAGAAGCTGCTGAAGTCGGCGGTCGACGAGGCCTGCCCGGTCCCGGCGGACTTCACGTACACGCGTCACACCCCGGCGGGCGCGACGCTCACCGCGACGCACACGTGCGAGAGTGCGAAGAAGACCAACGGCTTCTTCGGCGACGGCATCGTGAACGCGCTGCGGGCGGTCGGACACTAGGTCGCACGCACCACCTCGGGCGCGGCATCCGTTCACATCGAACGGGTGCCGCGCCCTCGTGCTGCCGGGCGCTCGCGCATCCGCGCGCCCCGTGCCGGCACGGGCTCGTACGATGGCGTGGTGATCACCGTCGATGGCCAGGCCGCCCGAGTCCTCACCGCGTACACCGACCTCGTCGTCGAGCGGGGCCTGCGGGGGGCGACCCTCGAGGCCGTCGCCGGGCGCGCCGGGCTCTCGAAGTCGGGCGCGCTGCACCACTTCTCGTCGGTGAGCGCGCTGCGCGCCGCCCTCTTCGGCGAGGTGCGGGCGCAGGCACGTCGCGACGCCGAGCAGATGCGCCTCGCGCCCGGGGGCGCGGTTCGCTTCTACCTCGTCTCGTCGCTCGATCGCGACAGCGAGCTCGAGCGGCTGATCGAGGCGGCCTATCGCATCGCGCAGACGGGCGACGAGGCGGCCGTCGAGGTGCTGCGCGAGTGCCGCGCCGACTGGCTCGGCGTCCTCGAGGCGGCCACGGGCGATGCGACGCTCGCGCGCCTGGTGCTCTTCGTCGGCGACGGGATCAACCACAACGCGCTGATGAATATCGAGGCGGGTGAACAGGTCGTCACGCCCGACGGGGTCGATGCGATCATCACGGCGCTCGAGGGCCTGCGCGCCGGCGACGCCTAGGCGCGTCCGCGGCGACCCCGCACCGGCGCCGTGCGCCGCTGTCGCCCGAGCACCTTCGCGCCGCCAGAACAGACCGACTAGTCGGTCGGTCGGGTACACTGTTCGAGCCCCACCCACCCTCGACGACGAGCAGGTACACGTTGACGAAGCAGACCGCAGTCCCAGCCTCCGCGACCGGCGCAACCGCCCCCTCCGGCGCACCCGCACCCGGCACCCCCACGAAGGGCCTCGCCATCGGCAAGCTCGGGCTCTGGGGCTCGACCGTGATCGGCATCG
>NZ_JBYRER010000005.1:0-36824 GCF_058349925.1 Agromyces solani | reverse complement strand
TGGGCGATGTTCCCGGGGTCCCGCGACTACTTCCAGAAGCGCTCGCTCAACCGCGACACCGAGGTGCTCGCGCCCGAATGATCGGCCGGGATGCCTCGGGCGCTCCGGAATCGCGCATGAGGCCGACAACGACGCAGAGAACCGAAAGGAAGCACGAAGATGAATGAGCTGGACACCATCGTGGTCGGCGCTGGGGTTGCGGGACTGACGGCAGCGCGGCTCCTGGGGCGGGCGGGGCGACGAGTGGTCATACTGGAAGCGCGCGATCGAATCGGCGGCCGAGTTTACACGGAACGCGTCGACGGGCATGTGACCGACCGGGGCGCCTCTTGGATCCATGGCATTACCGGAAGTCCCGTTGCTGCAGCCGCCGAGGCGATCGGGATGCGGACGATGGAGTACACCGTTGGGGGATACCAGCCCGACAGCCGGCCCATCGCGTACTACGGACCGGACGGACAGCCGCTCGCCGACGAGGAGGTCAGGCAGTTCGTCGAGGATATCGCTGCAGTCGACGCGACCCTCGTCGACGCGATCGCGAACGCAGCCGCAGATTCGTCGTTCAGTGATGTGACGGAGGTGGCGCTCGCCCAGCAGGGCTGGGATGAGTTGCGCACGCAACGTGTTCGCGAATATATCGATCACCGCCCGGAGGAACAGTACGGCGCGCGCACGGATGATCTGGCCGCGCACGGACTCGATGACGACGCGATCGACGGAATCGAAGTCGTGTTCCCCGACGGCTACGACCAGCTGCCGATGCACTTGGCACAGGGGCTCGACATCCGACTCGAACACGTCGTTTCCCATGTGCAATGGTCGGATAGCGGTGTGAAGGTCACGACGTCGAACGGCACGTTCACGGCCGACTCGGTCGTCGTGACGGTGCCGGTCGGTGTTCTGCAGTCGGACGATTTCGTCATCGAGCCGCCGCTTCCCGTGCCCATCGCTGCTGCTCTCGGTCGCCTCAAGATGAATGCGTTCGAGAAGCTGTTCCTGCGCTTCTCGACCAAGTTTTGGGACGACGGGGTCTATGCCGTCCGCCAGCAGGGTCCCGAAGGCGCCTGGTGGCATTCCTGGTACGACCTCACGCCACTGCACGGCACGCCGACCCTTCTCGTCTTCCCTGCCGGGCCCGCGGCCATCGAGACGCGGACGTGGCCCGACGATCAGGTCGTCGAGTCGGTACTCGACCAGCTACGACGGCTGTACGGCGACCGCGTCGTACAGCCCGAGCACGTGGTGAGGACGGCGTGGCAAGACGATCCGTTCGCGCGGGGGTCATATGCCTACATGACCGTCGGTTCCACCACCGCGGATCACGACGATCTCGCCACACCGGTCGGCGGGGTGCTGCACCTGGCGGGGGAGGCGACCTGGACGGACGATCCGGCCACGGTCGCCGCCGCCCTGTTCTCCGGCCACCGCGCGGCGTCGAATGTCCTCCGGCAGGAGATCCCCATCGAGGTGGCCTGGATGGATTGACCCGAAGCTCCCGGCACAGAGCGGGGCCGCGATCGGAAGAGGATCGCGGCCCCGGTGGGCCGTAGCGCGAAAGGGACGTTCGCGAGGTCCAACTGGGCGTCATGGGTCGAGCGGGTGCAACCTACTCCATGCTGCCGGTCGCGAGAGCGATCTCGTTCGGCGTGACGTCGAGTTCAGCACTCGTCAGGATCGCGCCACTCGTGAGGTCGACCGTGTGGATGCTGTTCGTCGCGGGCTCCGTGACATAGGCAATATCGCCGCGGACTGCGATCGCCGGGTGCGCTTCCTGCCACTCGGCCGGGCTCTTCCACGGCGCGATCACCGGCCACGACTCCGTGAACTCGCCGCTCTCGGGGTCGAGCACGTGGATCGCGCCGTCGGCGGAGAGAATGTAGGCCTTCTCCGACGGGCCGCGCGTGATCCCTCGCCAGGTGTACTCGACGCCCTCGGGCAGAGCGACGACCTCGAGTTCGTCGCTCTGAGTGTCGAGGAGCACGACGTGCCGCAGGAGGTATCCCTCCGCGTCGGGGTCGGGCTTGTAGTCACCGACCATGATCGGGCTGGTTTCACTGACGTAGGCGTTGCCGGTTCGGCCGAAGGCGTCTGGGGCCTCGAACTTCGTGATCTCGCCGTCCTCGTAGACGAGCACGCCGTCCTCGCAGCCGAAGACGACGATTTCGCCGGCGAGCGTGCCCTCGCCGTGGACGCCCGGGCACCGGTCGTCGGTCGCGATCTCGTGGCCGTTGTCGTCGAGCACGCGAATTCCGGTCCGCCCATCTGCGTCGCCGACCGTGGTCAGCAGGGTGCCGTCATCGATCACGACCGAGACCCCGTGATGCGCGTCGACACCGGGTACAACGTCAGTTGCAGGCAGTTCACCATCGGCATCGAGGAGGTCGGAGGTCGTGAACACGGTCGTGTCGCTCGTCGCGTCGTCGTACAGTACGGTACGGCCGCCGTGTCGGACGACGTGTCCGGCAGCACCGGCCTGGACCACGAGATCGGTGAGTTCGGGCCTGCCGGCCTGCGGCTCGCCGGTCGCATCCACCCACGTGCCGGCATCGAGCAACTGGAAGCCGGCCGACGTGCTGAGAAAGAGATGCCGCCCATCGCCGGCGGCATTCAGCCGGGTGAAATTCTCCGTCTCGAAGTCGCCGACCACATCGAGCGTGTCGCCGTCGAGCACGGTCACTCTTCCGTCGGAAGTGACTGCGACACGAGTTATGGGTTTCGCCGCTGTTGCGGAGTCGTTGCTCGAGGGTGTGCTTCCGCTCGACGCTCCGCTCGCTGCGCACCCGGTGAGTGTCAGGGCGGCGGCGAGTGGTACGGCGAGCGCAGTGCGCGGAGCGGTGAAGACCTTCATGGTCGTCCTATTCATGGTCTTGGGCCTTCATGACGAGAGCCCGGTGGAGATGCGCTCGGTGTTGACACGCATCAGGTCGAGGTAGGTAGGTGCGTCGCCGTGGGCATCCGTCAGCGACTCGGTTACGAGTTCGACGACCCTGACGTCGTGGTCGACTTCGCCCGCGAGTGCCTGCGCGAGTCGATCGGGCGACGATGACTCGGCGAAGATCGTGTCAACTCCGGCGGCTTCGATCGCAGCCGTGAGCTCGCGCAGGTCGCTTGCGCTCGGCGCTGCGAGGGTCGAGCCGCTCGGGATGACGGCACCGATGACTCGGAAGTCGAATCGGTCGGCGAGGTAGCCGAAGACATGATGGTTGGTCACGATCGCACGCCGGGCGGGCGGGATGGCAGCGAACGCCTCCGTCATGGCGGCGTCGAGCTGACGGAGTTCACCGACATAGGCGTCGGCGCCGGCTGTGACCGCGTCGGCGTCGACACCCGGGATGGCGGCAAGTTCGGGACCCAGCGCGCTGACGACATCGGTCATGCGACCGGGATCGGTCCAGAAGTGGGCATCCTGCTGGCCGGCCGCATCCCCCTCCGCATACTCGAGCACGTCGAGGTGATCGCCTGCGACGAACACGGGCACCCCATCTGCCTGAGCAGCCTCGACGTGCGAAGCGAGCCCTTCTTCCAGCCCGAGGCCGTTGGCGATCAGAAGGTCAGCGTTCCGCAGTCGAGCGGCCGTTCGAGCGGAGATCTCGAACGAGTGCGGATCAGCGCCGGTCGGCATGAGGACGACCACGTCGGCTTCATCGCCCACGATTTCGCCGACGACGTCCCCGAGGATGTTCGTGGTGACGGCGACGAGTGGGCGCTCGGACGCGGTGGGCGTGCAGCCGGCTAACAGCCCTGTCGCGAGGGTGCCGGCCGCCAAGATCGCGGAAGTGCGCCAGCGTGCAGCCGGGCGTCGGATGCCGCGGCTCATCGGCCGGTCTCCGCGATGAAGCGGGGGTCAGTCAGCGTGGTGAAGGTGCGCGAGATGCGGGCACCATCGGCGAAGTCGATCTCGAACAGTCGCATCTCCGTCGGTCCGTTGAGGTAGGCACGCTGCTGGTCGGCGATCAGCGTGATCCCGGGTTGTGCTTCACTCGCGAGTGAATCGGCGACGAGCGGCTCCGTCTCGGCGACTTGCTTGCCGGTTGACCCGGACAGCACCAGCAGGCTTCCGTCGGCACTGAGCGCGAGCACGTGCTCGTCCCCGTCGTCGACCGCGGTGGCGTGAACGATCGGCTCGCCGGTGTCGAGCAGCGTCCATGTTCGGGCCCGGGTGTCGAGGAGCCAGATGCCCGAGTCACCCGCGATTCCGGCTACGGTCGGTCGACCCTTCCTCGCATCGAATCTCGTGGCAGGAGCGGCGGTGCTGCCTGTCGGGTACGGGATGCGTTCAAGGTCGACACCGCCATCGTCGATCGTTGCGAGGATTGCGCTGTCATCGCAGCCGATGACGACGCCCACCACCGTCGTGATCGTCCCAGCGGCATCGGGGCAGGCGACCGTCGCGAGCGGCGAGCCGTCGGCGTCGAGCGCACGCACCAGGGCAGCTGAGCCATCCGGTCCCGGCTCGGTCACGAGCGCTCGCTCGCCGATCGGTACAACAAGACCGTCGTGCGGTGTCACCTGGAATCGCAGTTGTGGTGCGACGGAAGCCCGGCCGAGTGCATCGGCGGACAGCACCATCGCCTCGCCGGACTCCGCGAACAGAATCCCGACGCCGAAATCGTTCGCAGCCACGGACGCACGACCGGCGCCCGCGACGTCGCCGAGCACGGCCGGTTCGGCGCGGTAGTAATGGAAGTGGTCGACATGGCTCCACGCCCACACGCCGCTGTCGACGATGCTCACGGCACCGAATCCTGGCCGGATCGCGTAGAGATACCGCCCTTCGGTCGTCACCGCCTCAACGCCGTGCAGCTCACCCAACGCTTCGACGGACTCGTCAAGCAGATCGAGCATTTGTAATGCTCCCCGCTCGTCGACAGTCACCAGGTGAGGCTGGGGCTCGCTCATCTCGCGGGCTCCGGAGACGGCGCCGTGACCGTTGTCGAGAGGGTTTGCGTCTGGAGGGGAAGATGCGGTCGGCCCGCCGTTAGCGGGGGAGCAGGCGGCCAGCGACATCAGCGTGGCGATGGCAAGAAGGACGGCTGCGGAGTTGCGGTGAATCACTGGCGCCTTTCGGTTCGCGAGGTCGAGTGTTCGTGGGTGGGCCCGGTGGGCGCCTCGCTGTCGCCGGGCGGTGAGGAAGCGTCGAGGCCGGTGATGCGTCTTGCGGCGGCCCTGGTCAAAGCGGATGCCGGTGCTCCGAGCACCGCGATCAGCGCAATCGTGGCGCCTGCGGCCGCATCGGCGTACCACGAGACGAGGAGACCCAGCCCGACGCTCGCGGATCCGATCGCTGCGGCAAGTGCCATGGTCGTCGGGATCCGGCGAGTCCACAGTCCAGCCGCGACAGCTGGGCCGAGCAGCATGCCGAGCACGAGAAGGGAGCCAACCGCTTGATACGCAGCGACCACGGTGAGTGCAATCAGACCGACGAGGATGGACTGCGCGAGTCGCGGTTTCAACGCCAGCAACCTGGCCTGTCTCGGGTCCACGGCCAGCGCCACGAATGCGCGATGGAATACCCACGCCGCGATCGCTGCGATCGACGCGGCCAAGCTTAGCGCGACGAGTTGAGCGCTCTGGATGGCGAGGATGTCTCCGAAGAGAACGGCGGTGACATCGCCGGCGAAGCCGCGTGAGCCCGAGATGATGACGACGCCCAGCGCCAGGCTGGCGACGAACAGGAGGCCGATGCTCGTGTCGGCGGACAGTTTCCAGCGCCGTGACACGATCGCTGTGCCGAGCGACATGACCGCCGCACTCACCGCGGCGCCGAAGAGGGCAGGGGCGCCTGTGAGGGCGGCGATGGCGACTCCGGGCAACACCCCGTGTGCCATGGCTTCCCCCAGGAACGCCATCCCGCGGGCTACCACCCACGTGCCGACGATCGCGGACAGGACTGCCACCAGCACGCCGCCGACCAAGGCTCGCAGCATGAACGTGGACGCGAAGGGATCGATGAGCAAGGTCACGAGCGACGACGCTAGCATTAATTGAGAACGATTATCATTCGCTATAGTTCTGCGCATGGCGCTCCGATATGTACGTGATCATTCGATTGCTCGCCGCCCGCGACCCGTCGTGCGGGCTGTCGGGCTCCACGTGGATGTCGCCGGTCGCGAGGTGCTCACCGGCGTCGATCTCGTCGCTCATGCCGGCGAGGTGGTCGCGGTTGTCGGCGCGAACGGTTCGGGCAAGTCCACCCTGCTCGAGACCCTCGCCGGTCTGGTCGCGCCTCGATACGGAACGGTGGATCTATCTGATCCGAATGTCGGATATGTGGCGCAACAGGCGACTGTTTCGGAGTTGCTGCCGATCACAGTCGTCGAACTCGTCGCGATGGGTCGCTGGCGGCGCGCCGGATTCTGGCGCCCGCTGTCATCCGCGGATCGCGAGATTGTCGAGGAGAGTCTCGAGGCCGTCGGGCTCGCTCAGCTACGGCGCCGGCCACTCGCCGAGCTCTCGGGCGGGCAACGCCAGAGGGCGCTCCTCGGCCAGGGGCTCGCCAGGCGCGCCCCCCTGATGCTGCTGGACGAGCCGATGACAGCACTCGACGTCGACTCGCGCATCGCGATCGAATCGGCGATTATCGCGACGTCCCGCCTTGGCACCGCGATCGTGGTGGCGACCCACGACCTCGAAGAGCTTTCGCGGGTCGACGCCGTTGTCGCGCTGGGGGCCTGATCGCCGGCGATCCTCCGCGTATTCCGCTCAAGCAGGCCGCCGCTTCAGCCGGGCACGACCCCCCACGCGAAGCGGTGCGTGTGTGTCCGGTAGTACGTGAAGGTCTCGACTGCTCGCACGCCGGGGATCGTGCGGACGCGGCGGTTGATGATCTCGTAGAGCTCGTCGGAGCTGCTTGCGATCACTTCGACGAGGAGATCAACCGAACCCGCGGCGAGGATGACGTAGATGACTCCGTTCACACGTCCGATCGCGTCAGCGGCTTCATCGATGTCGCCGTCGACGTTGATGGCGAGCATCGCCATGTTGCGGTAACCGAGGCGGAGCGGATCTGTCACCCCGACGATCTGGAGGATGCCGTCCTCCTGCAATCTGAGGACACGAGCGCGCGCGGCACCGGCAGAGAGTCCTGTCGCGTCGCCGAGTTCGGAGTAGGAGAGACGGCCGTCCTTCTGCAGCAACGTCAATAGCTGCCGATCGATCTCGTCGAGCCCGTCGTCATGAACGCGGGCGCCCCCAGGCTCACCACTCATGTGATCAGTATGACCCAACTTTGCGCTCCAGTGATGAATGTGCAGTACATAAGTTGCTACACTGCAAATTCCGCAGTGAAAGGCAACCAGTACGAATGAAACCAAGGTGGGAGCTTCCGCGGCCCGTGATCGATGCTGAATCAGCGAGCGGCATCGCCGCTGTGACTTTCGGCATCGAAGGGCGCGCGACAGAACTCGGAAGTCAGCAGGACCGGAACTTCCTCATCGACGACGGTCACGGGCGACGCTGGCTGCTCAAGATCAGCAACCCGGCGTTCTCTCCGGCGGAGATCGATGCGCAGAATTCGATCATGAGACGCCTGCACGAGCGCGGGCTCAACGTTCCTCATCCTGCACCCGCAGTGGGAGGAGGCGACATGGCTTCGGTCGATCTTCCTGACGGTCGCCACCTCGTCCGACTGCTGTCGTGGGTTGAGGGCATTCCGTTGATCGAGCGTTCGCACCTGTCGGACGAGGTACTCGAGGGCGTCGGCGACCTCGTCGCCGACGTCAGTGTGGCGCTCGCCGGCTTCTCGCATCCGGGTCTCGACCGAGCCATCCAATGGGATCTTCGTCGCGCCGCCGACGTGATCTTCGAACTGCTGGGATTCGTGCACGATCGAAGCCGCCGCGCGGCGCTGGAGCAGGCGACCGTGCAGTCGCTCCGTGCGGTCAAGCCGGTCGCGAACGAACTTCCGGTCCAGCCCGTGCACGGTGATCTCACCGACGACAACCTCGTGATCGATAGTGAGGGCACGGTGAGCGGCATCATCGACTTCGGTGACGCCGCAGATAGCTGGCGCGTCGCTGAACTCGTCATCGCGTGCAGCTTCGTCCTGCATCACGCACCGAGCCGGCCGCTCGCCATTCTGCCCCTCATCGCGGCTTTCGACCGGAAGGTTCGCCTCACGCACGAGGAGCTCAGCGTGATCTGGCCGCTGCTCGTGCTGCGAGGCGCGACGCTCGTCGTGAGTGGACTGCAGCAGGTCAGCATCGACCCGCAGAACGACTACGCTCGAAGCGCTCTCGAACGCGAGTGGGCCGTGTTCGCGGCTGCCTCTGCTCGGGACGCCGACGCCATGACCGCGGCCATCCGCGCGGCGATTCGCCCCGAGGCGGTTCCGTCGCGCGGGTGGCGCGAGCCCGGGCCATTAGTGGACCGCGTCGACAAGTTCGACGAGGTGGTGTTCGGCTATGACAGTCGAGCTCTCGAGAACGGGGAATGGCTCGGAGACGCCAATTCTGTGGAGGCGGCGCAGCTCAGCAGAGCCGCCGCGCATGGACTCGCCGTCACCCGATTCGCCGAGCCGCGTCTCACGCGTGCTGGTGCCCCGGGCCCCGAGGAGCCGGTCAACGTGCCCCTCTTCATCGACGTCGCCTCGCATGGTTCGATCGAGCTCATCGCGCCGGTCGCAGGGCGGGTCGCTGCCGACGGCTGGGTCATTACGCTCACGGCCGGCGAACATGCACTCGTGATCGAGGGGCAGCCGCGGGCAAGCGCGCATCATGGTGAGATCAGCGCCGGTCGGCGGATCGCCGTCTTCGACGGGCCGGTTCGGCTGTGGTACCTGACGGCGGATCGAACAGAGTCGACTGAGCCGCTTCCACTCTTCGTGCGTCCGAGCGAGGCAGCCGGATGGCTCGCTGAGTTCCTCGACCCGACGCCACTCCTCGTCGGGCGCACCGGGCGCTCCGAGCTCGCAGGGGAGACGGTGCTCGCGCGGCGAACCAAGTCGTACGCGCCGCTTCAAGGGCACTACTACCGTCGACCACCCCGCATCGAGCGCGGATGGCGCGAGTTCATGATCGATGTCGACGGCCGCCACTACCTCGACATGGTCAACAACGTGACCGTCCTCGGCCACGGCCACCCTCGGCTCGCCGATGCCGTCGCCGACCAATGGCGCATGCTCAACACGAACTCGCGATTCAACTACGCCGCGGTCGCCGAATTCAGCGAACGCCTGCTCGAAACAGTCCCGGCTGCGCTTGACACCGTCCTCCTGGTGAACAGCGGCACGGAGGCCGTCGACCTCGCGCTGCGGCTGGCTCGCGCCCACACCGGGCGGGAGGCGGTCGCCTGCGTGAGCGAGTCGTACCACGGGTGGTCGGTCGCGGCCGATGCGGTCTCGACGAGCGTGTCGGACAATCCGCTCGCCGAGCAGACGAGGCCCGCATGGGTCCACGTGCTCGAGGCACCGAATACCTACCGCGGGCGATACCGCGGTGCGGACGCCGGTGATCGATTCGCCCGTGACGCCGTCCACCAGCTCGCCGAATGGGCGGCAGACGGAGCTCCGGTCGGAGCCTTTATCGCCGAGCCGCGTCATGGCAATGCCGGTGCCATCGAGGTGCCGGCCGGCTACCTTCGCCAGGTCTACTCGGCCGTCAGGGCCGGTGGCGGCCTGTGCATCGCCGACGAGGTGCAGGTCGGCTACGGCCGCCAAGGAGACGTGTTCTGGGGTTTCGAGCAGCACCCGGGAGTGGTCCCCGACATCATCACGGTGGCGAAGGCGATGGGCAACGGGCACCCGCTCGGAGCCGTGATCACCCGAGCCGACATCGCGGCATCGCTCGCTGCGCAGGGTACGTTCTTCTCTTCAGCGGGCGGTAGTACTCTCAGCGCGAAGCTCGGCACCACGATCCTCGACATCATCCGCGACGAGCGGCTTCAGGAGAACGCGACCGCGATGGGGCAGCGGCTCCTGGACGGATTCGCCCGGCTCGCCGAGCGCCACCAGATCATCGGCGCAGCTCACGGGCGGGGGCTCTACCTCGGCCTCGAACTCGTGCGAGACCGCGTCACCCTCAAGCCCGCAACTGTCGAAACCCGTGCACTCTGCGATCGACTCCTGCAGCTCGGCGTGATCGTCCAACCCACCGGCGACCGCCAGAACGTGTTGAAGATCAAGCCCCCGCTCTGCATCAGCGCGGCCAGCGTCGACTACTTCCTCGAGGCGCTGGACCGAGCGCTCACCGACGTCATCTAGGAGGAACCATGGATATCATCCTCACGAACGGCATCGTTCACCGGGGTGGGGGGCTGCCCGACACCGACCGGATCTTCGTGCGCGACGGTCGCATCATCGATTGGCCGGCGAAGGTCCCACGTACCGCGCTGACGGTCGATCTCGGCGGCGGGTACCTCGGACCCGCGTTCGCGGACGGTCACGTCCACCCGATGCTCGCCGCCGCCGAACTGCGAGGTCCTCGCATCGGTCCGGCGAACACCGTCGAAGAGATCGGCACCATCGTCGCAGCCTGGGCGAATGACCACCCGGATGCCGAGTGGATCGTCGGAGGGAGCTACGACGCGACCATCGTCGAGGACAGCCGCTTCGACGCACGATGGCTCGACGCGGTCATAGCAGACCGTCCCGTGGTGCTGAGGGCCTGGGACTACCACACCGTCTGGTGCAACTCGCGCGCCTTGGAACTTGCAGGCGTGACCTCGGCGACCCCTGACCCGCCGCTCGGCCGGATCGTACGGCGCGCCGACGGGACGCCGGAGGGAACGCTCCTCGAATCGGCGACGGCACTCGTTCTCGGAGTCGTTCCGGCTCCACCGCTGGCAGACCGGATCGACTCGCTCGTGAGCGCGGTCGAGATGCTGGCAGCGCGGGGGATCACCTGGGCCCAGGAGGCGTGGGCCGACGCTGACGACATCGAGGTGTGGGTCGAAGCGGCGCAATCCGGCCGACTCGTGGTCGACTTCGACATCGCCCTGCGCGCGGATCCTCTGCGCTGGCCGCAGCAGCTGGGAGAGCTCGAGGAGATGCGGGCCAAGATCGCCGAAGCGCCCGGCCTCACCGCCGATACGGTGAAGTTCTTCGTCGACGGCATCATCGAAAATCACACGGCGCACATGCTCGACCCGTATGCGGATGCCTGTGATCACGGGCTTCCGAACTGGACGGCCGAGACGCTCGCTCCCGCCGTCATCGACGTGGACACCCGTGGATTCGATGTTCACCTGCATGCCATCGGCGACGCCGGAGTACGCAGCGCACTCGACTCGATCGAACGACTCGACGCGGTGAGCACTCGCCCGAACCGGCGTGCCACGATCGCCCATGCTCAGGTGATCCACCCGGCCGACCTCGAACGATTCGCCTCGCTCGGGGTGATCGCCTGCTTCCAGCCGCTCGCTGCACGTGCTGACCCCGTGATGACCGACCTGACGATTCCGCGACTCGGACCCGATCGCGAACTGCAGCACCAGATGGGGGCACTTCGAGCAGCCGGCGCGACGATCAGCTTCGGGAGCGACTGGCCGGTCTTCGAGCCCGATGTGATCGCCGGGATGTGGACCGCCATGCATCGGCAGAACCCGGACGGCACCCCCGAGGGTGGGTGGCAGCCGGACGAGCGGCTCACCGTCGAGCAAGCGCTCGAAGCGGCAACGGCGGCGGTGACGCAGAATCGGAGCTCCCTGCGCGTCGGTTCGCTCGCGGTCGGAAGCAGGGCGGACCTCGTCTGGCTGTCGAGCGACCCGCGGTCGTTGACGACGCAGCCCCCAGAATCGATCGACGTGCTCGGCACGTGGCGTCGAGGCCGTCGCACGCACGGTGTGGACGATCCTATTCGGTACGCGGGGCAGGAGCACAGCCAGTGAAGGTCATCGTCATCGGCGCCGGACTGTCGGGGTTGACCGCGGCCTGGGAACTCTCCAAGTCCGGACACGAGGTCACCGTGCTCGAAGCCCGTGACCGCGTCGGGGGCCGCACGTGGTCGCAGAGACTGGAGAACGGCGAAGTGATGGAGCGGGGCGGTGAGTACATCTTCCCCGATGAGCACGCCATCCGCCGCCTGGCCGCTGAACTCGAGTTGCCGATGATGTCCCACGGCGTCCGGTATGCGCGCCGCACCGTGAACGGCCGCATTATCGACGACGTCGAGCTGCGCCGAACGAGTGCACTGGTGCGCGACACACTGCGCACGATGATCGCGGACGGCGCTTCGGGCGTATCGCTCGAACACGCGTACGCGGAAGCCTTGGGCGGTGACTACCGACTCGATCCGGTCTACCGCCGTGTCAGGACCTCGGCCGCGGCCGACCCCGAGCTCGTCAGCGCGGCGGCCGTGCTCTTGCACGAAGCATCCGATGACGACCGTCACATCGAGGACGGGGGTCGCCTCGTCGGCGGCAATCAGGTGCTGACGCTCGAGCTCGCACGCCGATTCGGGCGACGGATCCGCCTGGAGGAGCCCGTCGCGGCGGTCGGTCAGAGCGCGTCCGGCGTGCAGGTGCACCTCGTCGACGGTACCCGGGTCGAAGCCGATGCCGCCGTGATCTCGGTTCCGTTGCCCGTACTCCGGCGAATGCCGCTCGGCTTCGCGCTTCCGGACCCCGAACAGCGGGCGCTCGACCACCGCCTGATGGGTGTCGCCGCGAAGCTCGCCGTTCCGCTCTGCGCGGTCGACAGCGATGTCGCGCTCCAGAACGCCGATCACACCTGGTGGTCGTGGCGGTCACTGTCGACCGATGGGACGTCGCGGATCTCCGCATTGTCGAGCTTCGCAGGCGGGGCGGCGACACTCGAAGAACTGGGCGTCGAGCGCGGCGCCGACGGCTGGCTCGCCGCCATCTGCGAGATGCGACCCGAGCTGCAGGTCACCGGTGAACCGCTGCTCACGACCTGGGCCGACGACCCGTGGGCACAAGGCGCGTACACCGCGCCGAACCTGGACTGGCAGCCCGAAGACGCCGAAGCATTCTCACATGCGATCGGGCGAGTCGCCATTGCCGGTGAACACACCGGCACCGCGCAGTCCCTCTCTGGTGCCGTTGCCTCGGGATACCGGGCGGCCTCCGCCATCGCCGCGCTCCAGAAGGCGTGACGCCGCGCCGGGAACGCAGCGAACCGGACCGATGAGATCGCCCTCAGGCTGCTTGGCGGCCCGGTCCTCCGTACCATGGAAGACATGAACCCTGGCGCCGTCGACGGTGAGGGCGGACGGCGATGTCGGACCACCTGGTAATCAGGGCCGCATCCAAGCGGGCATCGGACGCTGTGATCCCGCTCAGCAGTGCCCAACTGATCCGACGCCACCTCTCGAGTGTCAGGCACGCGCTCCCATACGATGCCGCCCAAGTGCTGGTCTTCGACCGCAGTACCGATCGCCATCGCCAAATGGCGCAGATCGGCTATCCGGCGGAGGTCGCCCGGGTGATGTGCGAGGAGTTCCCGAAACACTGGCCGCTGCCTGCCTGGGCCCCCGTGCTCGACGGTGACGATCTGCCGCCGACGATCAGTGCTGAGCAGGACCACCCCGGAAGCTTCCGCTACTCGACGATCTACCTCGAGTATCTGGCTCCCGCGGGGTTCCGTGACGGGCTCACCCTCGAACTCAACCATCGTGGCCGATACGTGGGGCTCGCCAACTTCTCGTCGATCGAGGCGGCGTTCTATACCCTCGAGCTTCGGCGCCGGAGCCTCGCCTTCGCATCCCTACTCGGGCACGCCATCAGCGCGACGGCCCAGGACCTCGAGGCGATCCCCCTGAGCGCCAGGGCGAGCGTCATCGACCAGCATCGAATGGTCAGCCCCATCGCCGGGCGGGCGCCGAGCAACCTGGTCGTGCGCGACGACTTCTTCGCTGCACTCGCTCCGCTGTTCGACGCGCCGCACGGCGAGGTTGCGTTCCTCTGGGATGTCGATCGGCAGTGGTTCAGGGTCGTCGTGCGTCGCCAGAGCGACGACAGCCTCCCCGATCTGCAGCCCCTCGTGGTGATCGAGGCGCCGATCGAACGGCCGTCGGGACTGACGCCGACGGAGATCCGGGTGTTGACCCGGCTCATCACCTGCTCCTCGAACGAGATGATCGCGAACTCCCTGGGCATCGGCATTCGCACCGTGCACACGCATATCTCGAGCATCCTCGCGAAGCTGAACTGTACGCGAAGGTCCCAGGCCGTCGCCAGCGCCGTTCGCAACGGCCTCTTCCGTCCGGAGGCGGCGCCCGATGCCTCCCTGGGTGATCTCGTCCACTGAGCTCGATCTCGCACTCGAGGGTCCATGAGCGCCGGATGTCTCGGTGCGGTAACGAAGCGGGCGGAGCGATCGGTTTCTCCGCATTCCTACGGAGCACTGGGCAATCGGAACGCCGTACGTTCGCTGCACCAGCGCACAACGCGCCGATCCCCGCAACCTCAGGAGTGCAAAATGCAGACGAACACTCGCAGAGCCGCCGTCGTCCTCGGCTTGGCCGGCGTGCTCGCGCTCACGGCGTGCACCGGCAGCGCCGAGCCCGCCGGCAGCTCGGGCGACACGAGCAAGGGCGCGCTCGCCATGAGCTTCGCCGGACTCGACATTCCGATCTGGGTCGACCAATTGGCGATCATGGAACCGATCATCAACGAGGCCGGGTACGAGTTCCTCAGTGACGATCCGGCGTGGGACATCCAGACCCAGGTGAACGACTGGGAGAACTGGATCCAGCGAGGTGACGTGAAAGCGATCATGGGCTATCCCGTGCAGTCGGACTCCATGGTCGCCGTGTCCGAGAAGGCGCAGGCTGCGGGCATCCCGGTCCTCGGCTACGCCTCGACCTGGGAAGGAACCTCGTACGGCGTACTCCTCAACAACTACGAGGACGGCGTACGCCTCGGCGAGGAAGCCGGCGAATGGATCAAGAAGAACGCCGACGGCAGCGGCGCGCAGCCGGTAGCACTCCTCGGCTATTGGGACACAGATCTCGGCCGGGAGCGCAGCGAAGGCATCGCAGACGGGCTGAAGAACAGCGGCGCGAACGTGAACGTCAACGAGATCTCGGTCATCAACCTCGATGACGGCTATGCCGCGGCGCAGACTCAGCTCGCCGCGGAACCCGATACGAAGATCTGGCTCGGCATGGCGTCTGAACCGCTTCAGGGCGCGTACCAGTACCTCACCGATCAGGGCGTCGCCGAAGACGACCCCACCTACCTTCTCGGTGCGCTCGACGCGACCGACGAAATCCTCGACATCGTGTCGATCGACGACTCGATCTGGCGACTCAGTTACATCCTGCCGGCGAAGCAACTCGCTGAAGCCAACGCCGAACTGCTGATCTCCGCGGCGGAGGGCGACGCGGCTGACGACATCGTCATCGAGTCCACCAAGGTCACCGCCGACAACGCCGCGGACTTCTACGTCGACCGGCAATGAACGACACGACGGACACCCCCATGTCGACGTTCCGCCTCCAGCTCAACGACGTCACCGTCGACTTCGGCGCCACCCGAGCTCTGGCAGACGTCTCCGCGCAGATCGGGCCCGGCGAGATCGTGGGGCTGCTTGGCCACAACGGCGCCGGCAAGTCCACGCTCTTCAACGTGCTGGCGGGAGTGATCAGGGCGAGCGGTGGATCGTTCCTCCTCGATGGCGAGCACGTCCCCGCCGATAGCACGCCCCGCGACGTCGCCGAGCTCGGCATCTCGATCCTGTATCAGGAGCCGGCACTCGCCGCGAACCTCACGGTGTTCGAGAACCTTTGGCTCGCGCAGCCGCCGAAGAAGGAGAAGATCGACCGCCGACGCGTGGCCGAGGAAGCGCTCGGCCGCGTCGGCGCCGAATTCAGTCTCGATCTGCCCGTTGCCAGTCTGACCCTCGGTGAGCGCCAGATGGTCGGGCTCGCCCGCGGCCTGCTGGGCCGGGAGATCCGGGTGCTGCTGCTCGACGAGCCGACCGCAGCGCTCGGACGGCAGGAGACCGACGCTCTGCATCGACTCATCCGGCGCCTCGCCCAGTCAGGCACTACGGTCATCTACGTCTCGCACCGGCTGCCCGACATCCTCTCGGTCTGCGAGAGGATCCTCATCCTCTCCGGCGGTCGTCTCGTCGCCGATGAGCCGGCCGAGTCCTTCACGCCGCAACGGCTGGCGCGCGCACTCGCACCGGGGCTCGTCGTGGCCGAGCGCGAGGAGCCGCGCATCGGCGAGCCCAGCCTCGAGGTGGCCCTCGGTGCTGAGCGCCTCACAGCGCACCGTGGCGAGGTCCTCGGGTTGTTCGGTATGGCCGCCGGGGAACAGTTCGACCTCGTCGAACGGGTTTTCGGGGTCCGTGGGCGAGTGACGTTCACGCTACGAGGGCGGCAGACGAGGATCGCCAATCCGCAACAGGCGATGCGACGCCGCGTGCACCTGGTGCCCGCCGACCGAGAACGCGACGGGCTCATTTCCGGGATGGGAGCCGCGGAGAACGTCTTCCTCCCGTGGCACGGCTTGCTCGGGCGGAGTTGGTGGATCAACCCGCGTTACGGGGCGACGGCGTACGAGACCGCTCGGCACGAACTCGGCATCCTCGGACCCGGGGGAGTGGAGCCCATCGACGAGTTCTCAGGCGGCAACCGCCAGAAGCACCTGCTGGCGCGGTGGATGTCCGTGCGAACGCCCGACGTCCTGCTGCTCGCACAGCCGACACAAGGCGTCGACGTCGGCGCCAAAGCCGACATCGCCCGGGCCGTCAGGAGTCTGGCCGCGACCGGGGCGACCGTGGTGGTCGCTTCCGCCGAGTCGGATGAGATCGCCAGCCTCTGCGATCGCGCCTACGTCCTGCTCGCGGGAGTCGCCCGTGAGGTGCCCCGTGCTCCTGATTTCGACGAGCAGTTGCTCACCACACTGCTCACACTCGCCGCCGACGCGTCGATGCGTCAACCGGAAGGACCGACCCGATGAGACTCTCCTCTTCGATGACCCTCTTCTTCGCCAAGAACGGGATCTTCGCCGCACTGCTGCTCCTGATCGCGCTCTTCGCGATCCTCAATCCGAATTTCTTCACCCTCGGGAACGCGCAGAACGTCCTGCTGCAGTCCGCAGAGCTCGGCATCATCGTGGTCCCGCTCGCATTCCTCGTGATGTCGGGCTCACTCGATCTCTCGGTCGGATCAGTGGCGTCGGCTTCGGCCGTCACTGCCGCCCTCGTGATGGCGTCGACGGGAAACACGATCCTCGGCATCGTCGTCGCGATCGGCCTCGGGGCGTTCGCCGGCGCGGTCAACGGATTCCTGATCGCCTACCTGCGCCTGAATCCGATCGTCATCACCCTCGGCTTCCTGAGCATCTGGGGTGGCTTCGCACAGGTGATCACGGGGGGCAAGACCGTACAGCGATCGAGCCTGCCGGAGGAGTTCCGGGCGATCGGCACGGCGACCATCGGCCCGGTGCCGATCCAGATCGTCCTGCTCGTGCTCACCGTCGCCCTCGGGTGGTATTTCCTGCGCCGTCATCGCCTCGGCAAGGAGGTGCTCGCCATCGGCGGCAACGAGCGCGCCGCTCACCTGATGGGCATCAACGTCGTCCGCCGACGGTTCGAGCTATTCATCGTGTCCGGCGTGGCCGCTGCGATCGCCGGAGTGATGCTCACCGCCAAGGTGCAGTCTGCGAGCCCAGTGATCGGCGCAGGAATGGAGCTCCAGGCGCTCACCGTCGTGCTGCTCGGTGGCGTCGCCTTCGAGGGCGGCATGGGCCGGATCTCGGGCGTGGTGGCCGGCCTGCTGTTCTTCAAGGTGCTGAGCAACGGCCTGGTGTTCCTTCAGGTGTCGCCATTCGTGCAGACGATCTTGGTTGGTGCGACCCTCGTCGTCGCCGTCGCGCTTGACAGCTCGATCCAGCGCATGGTCAAGCGTGCCTGGGCCCAGAGGGGGCGCCGCGCGATCTCGAGACAACCCGACAAGCCAGGCGACGACCAAGTCGACCACCACGAGCTCACATCGAACACGCACGGAGGACGCGCATGACCCGCAACACCGGATACGTCTGGCACGAACGCTACGCCTGGCACGACACAGGGACCTTCGCGGGCATCGTCCCACCCGGCCCGACCGTGCAGCCGTTCCACAACTTCGAATCGCCCGAGTCGAAGGCGCGGCTGAACAGCCTCGTCGAGGTCAGCGGACTCATCGAGCGACTCACTCCTATCCGGCCGCGACCGGCCACGGAGGAGGACGTGCTCCGGGTGCATACCCCGCGTCACCTCGAGCACATCCGGTCGCAGAGCTTGCTGCCGGTCGGCGACGCCGGCGACGGTTGGTCGCCGTTCGGGCGCGGCGGGTACGAGATCGCGCTGCTCGCGGCCGGTGGCACCATTTCGGCGACCGAAGCAGTGCTGAGCGGTTCCGTCGACAACGCGTACGCGCTCGTCCGGCCGCCGGGACATCACGCGGAGCGCGACCTGGGTATGGGCTACTGCCTGTTCGCCAACATCCCGATCGCGATCGAGGTCGCCCGCACCCGGTACGGCGTCGAGCGGGTGGCCGTCGTCGACTACGACGTGCACCACGGCAACGGCACCCAGCACATCTACGAGGACGACCCTGACGTCCTCGCGATCTCGCTCCACCAGGAGTTCCTCTTCCCGCAGAACACCGGCAGCGCGGCCGAGGTGGGGATCGGTCCCGCCGAGGGGACGACCATCAACGTTCCACTCCCTGCCGGCAGCGGTAACGGCGCCTACCTCGCCTCGTTGCAGCGGGTGGTCGTCCCCGCGCTCCGTACGTTCAGACCACAGCTCGTGATGGTCGCGAGCGGGTTCGATGCCTCGGCCGTGGATCCACTCGGCGGGATGACCGTGACGGCGAGCGCCTACCGAACCATTGCCGAGAACCTCGTGGAGGTCGCCGAAGAGGTCTGCAACGGGCGGATCGTTTTCTCGCACGAGGGCGGCTACTCGCCGGTCTACGTTCCCTACTGCGGACTCGCCGTGCTCGAGGCGATGAGCGGTATTGAGACGGGCGTGCTCGACCCGTACGCCTTCTCGTTCGAGAATTCGCCGGCGCACCAGCTCAAGCCATGGCAGGACGACGTCATCGCCGAGGCCGAGGTGCTGGCCCGCAGGCTCGGTCTCGTCGTCTGAAGTCTGAGACTCCCGCCGCAGCCCGGGTCATCGCCTGCTCACGGGCTGCGGCGGGTATTTCCGGGCCTCGCGAGTTCGGCCGGCGGCCGGTCAGACGTTCGCCGTGACTGCCAACGGTAGCGACGGATCGGCGCTCCACTCCTCGAGGGACCCGTCGTAGACTCGAACGCGGCGAACGCCGGCATGTGCGAGAGCGAGCGCGTTGGCGGTCGCGGAGATGCCGCCGCCGCAGTAGAGCACGACTTCCCGGTCGAGATCGACACCAACTTCCAGGTAACGTGCCCTGATTTCGCCGGGCGGCAAGAGGCGGCCGTCGTCGCCTGATAGAGCCCGTGCTGGGACGTTCGTGCTGCCCGGTATGTGCCCGCGTCGCGAATAGCGGGTCGGCACGGTTCCATGGAACGCATCCTCTGGCAAGCCGCAGACCAGGTTGCCGCAACCGACGAGCAGCTCGACCTCGGACCGGTCCACCCAGGCTTCGCGCTTCGTCGTCACCCGCCACAAAGCTCGCGGCGTTGCGACGGGAGCATCGTCACCGGTCGCCGTCGGGAGCCCGGCATCGCGCCAGGCCGCGATGCCGCCGTCGAGCACGCGGACATCGATGCCGATCCAGTCGAGCAGGTACCAGACGCGGGCGGCCCACAGCCCGCCGACCGTGTCGTATGCGACGACGGAGGTGTCCGGACCAATTCCTGCGGCGGCGAGGCTCGAGGCCAGGACGTCCGCCTCCGGGTGATGATCGTGCTGCGTCGGATGTGGCACGGACAGGTCGGTGTCGACGGCGATGTGCCGAGAACCCGGGATGTGGGCGTCCAACCAGCGGCCACGGCCGCTTTCCGCGACGAAGTCGCCGTCGTGACGCGGACGTCTGAGCACCAGTGTCGCGTCGAGCACGGTCACCGGCCGGCCGGCCGACAGCTCGGCGGCAAGATCTCCGGCCGTGATGAGCGGGCCGGCGTTCACCGCTCGACCCCGACGAGCCCGTCGGAGACCGGTGCGGATCGGCGCCCCGACGCATCGATCGCGCTGGCCCAGCATGACGAATCCGAGATGACTCCCACCCGCTCGAGCCACGCTGCATAGTCCTGCATCGCCTCGGGTCTGATGTCGCCCCAGCGATCCGCCTCGAACCAGGTGGGTGCGATGAGCTCGAGCGACTTGGCGAGCACCCGGCGATCGAAGTACGGGGTCACGGTCTCGAGCAGGTCGACCGTTGCGGCTTGATCGGCAGCCGCCCGGCGGAACCCTCGCTCCGTGGCGTCGAGGAACCGCGCGCGCAAGTCGGGGTCGAGGCCGGCGAACGAAACGCCGCCCCCCAGGAGGTAGCTGTGGTACCGGATTCCGAGCTCATCGTCGACCCGCCACACACGTTCAGGTCGGTCGGGCCGCTCTGTGAGCAGGACGTCCCAGGCCCAGTACGAACCGAACGTGGCATCGGCGATGCCGGCCTCGAGGTCGTCGGCGGTGAGTTCTCGCGTACCGACGTCTAGGAGCTCCACCTCGTCGGGGTCCCCGCCGGCCGCGGTGACCAGTTCGCGCACGATGGCGATCCCTCGGGGCGTCGGGTTCAGAGCGAGCCGGCGCCCTTCGAGATCGGCGAGCGAGCGGATGCCGCTGCTCTCGAGCGTTCGGACCGTCTCGAGGCCGCGCTGGTTCACGGCGGCGATGGCCGACAGAAGCTGCCCCCGCTCGCGGCGCGCCAGGAGTCGGTTCGTCGGGAACACCGCCAGATCGGCGACGCCTCGAGCAAGGTGCTCGAGGCTGTCGCCGATCCCGGGATCGCCGGTCCGAATCTCGAGCTCGATGCCTGCTTCCTCGTAGAAGCCGGCGGTACGTGCGGCATAGAAGCCGGCCGAGTTCGGCCAGGGGTGGAAGTACTCGAGCACGAGGCTGAGGCGGGTGGTCACGGGGTGGCTCCTGGGGGCTTCTGGATGGATGCGGGGGAGCGCCGGAGCGAAAAGCCGGCAGGAATGGGAGTGGCGAGGACATCGGCGAGGCTGGACGGGCGATATCGAGCGATGAATGTAGCCTCCTGCTCTGCCCAGCGGCGCCAGTACGGAACGTAGACCTCACCGTCTCTGGCCAGCGCCCGAGAGCGCCGGACGTCGTCGTCGGCCTCGACCCAGACGGCGAGTGTCGCGAGGCGCCGAGTCGCAGCTGTGAGGGAGCCGACCCCCTCGAGGATCAGTGGAAGCTCGCCGGGCACCTCGTGCCAGCCGGCGGGCTCGCCGGCGTTCCAGTCCCACTGGCGCCATCGGGCGGCCAGCCCGATGGCCCGGGGGCGCAGGAGGTTCCGGCGCACGTGGTCGCTTGCCCAGTCGAGCCCGTCCCAGCCGGGATAGATGTCGTCGAGGCGCACGATGTGCGCCTCCGGCCGAAGCGCACCGAGCTGCGTGGCGAGGGTGCTCTTGCCGGCGCCGGAGCGGCCGTCGATCAGCACGGTTGCGCGCGGGCCGTCGAGTGCCTGTGCGAGGTCAGTGAGCTCCAATGAAGTTCCATGCTCCCGTGCTCACGGCGAAAGCGACAGACACCAGGCCGATGGCGAGGCACAGCGCGATGAGCACATAGTCGGATCCGCGCATGACGGAAGGCCTCGCCCAAGTGCGAGTCGCACGGGCGCCGAACCCGCGAGCCTCCATCGCGGTCGCGAGCTTGGCACCGCGTCGTACGGCGAAGACGAGCAGTGCGAACGCCTGGCCCGCGGTCCGACGAACGCGTCCGTGGTCGGCCACGCCGCGAGCACGTCGCGCGTAGCCGAGATAAGCCCAGTCGTGCCGCAGCAGGCCGACAAGGCGGAATCCGGCCAGGGCGCCGATCACGAAGCGCGACGGAAGCCGCAGGATCTGCGCGAGCCCGTCAGCGAGGTCGGTTGGATCCATGTCGGTGAAGAACAGCACCGAGGGTAGGCCGATCGCGAGGACGCGCAGCACGGTCGCGGCCGCGAGCTCGATCGAGCCGTCGCTGACGGTGACGAGCAACGCCTCGACGTGCACCCGGCCGCTCGGCTGGCCGTAGAGGAGGATCGTGAGGCCGGTGAGGAGTGCGGCCACCACGATGGGCAGGCTGCGTCGGACGATTCGGACGACCGGGACCCCCGATTGCAGGAAGAGCAGGGACTCGAGTACCAGCGCGGTGAGGGCGGACACCCAGTCGACGCTGAAGACGAGCGCGATCGCGATGGCGAGCGCGCCGAGCAGCCGTGCCACCGGATTCGCGTGTGGAATATCGAGGCGGAATGAGTTCATCAGGCCGCCTCGACTTGTGGGTGTGCCTCGGAAGGGGTATCCCCACGCCACGCTGCGAGTTCGATGCGATCGTCGGCGAGCATTTCGATGAACAGTTCATCGTGGGTCACCGCGACGACCGCGGTGCCGCCGTCGACGATCTCCGCGATGAGTCGGACGAGTTCCTCCCACGTGCGGCGGTCTTGGCCGAAGGTGGGTTCGTCGAGGATCACCAGCTCGGGGCGACTCGCGAGGACCGTGCCCACCGAGAGGCGGCGCTTCTCACCACCCGACAGGGTGAAGGGGTTGACGTCAGCAAGATGGTCGAGTCGCAGCCTGACCAGCAGTTCATCAGTGCGTCGCGCGATCTCGTCGGCTGGGAGCCCGAGCGCGCGAGGCCCGACTGCCAGCTCATCGCGCACGCTCGTGGCGAGGAACTGATGCTCGGGATCCTGGAAGACGCTGCCGATGCGCGTGAGCAGTTCGCGCGACCGCCAGCGGATCGGCTCCGTGCGGCGGGCGTCGGGCGCGAACCCGGGCGATCCGATCAGTGAACCTGAGATCGGCGCGCGCAGCCCACCGAGGGCGAGGGCGAGCGTGGACTTGCCGGCTCCGTTCGGTCCCGTGATCGCAACGACCTTTCCGCGCGAGACCGAGAAGTCGTGTTGCACCGGTGTGCCGGTCGCATCGGGAGCGGCGGTCACGAGCGCCGCGGCGGTGAGGAGTGCGCCTTCTGCGGAGTTGCGGTGACGCTCGAGCACTGGTGCGGACGCGTCCGGTACCCAGACGCCGGCTTCGAGTAGACGCTGCCGCTCGGCTGCGATGACCGTGTCGGGCGGGCCGTCGGCGGCGAGACGGCCGTCGGCGCCGAGCACGACGACGCGGTCCACCACGGGAAGCCAGACCTCGGTGCGGTGTTCGATGACGACGAGCGTCGCTCCCGTCGAGCCGGCGACTTCGGCAACGGCGTCCCGGACCTCGCGCACCCCGGCCGGGTCGAGGTTCGCGGTCGGCTCGTCGAGGAGGATGAGGCCCGGGTGCATCGCGATCACGCCGGCGAGAGCGAGCCGTTGCTTCTGGCCGCCCGAGAGATACGCGCTTTCGGTGTCGACGGCGGAGCGCAGTCCGACAGCATCCAAGGCGTGTCGAACCCGAGCCCAGATTCCCTCGCGAGGCACCAGCAAGTTCTCGAGCCCGAACGCCACATCGTCGCCGATCCGCGAGAGGATCACCTGCGAATCGGGATCCTGCAGGACCATTCCGATGCGATCGCGCCGGTCGTCCGGACGGCCACCGTCGACCGTGAGACGACCTCGCGCTGAACCCTCGTCGGCGCCGCCGAGCACGCCGCCGAGCGCGTGCAGCAGGGTCGACTTGCCGGCACCTGATGGGCCGAGCAGCAGCACTCGCTCGCCGGGCTCGACGACGAGATCGAGATCTCGTACTGCCCAGCTCTCGCGCCCCACGTGCTGCCAGCCCCAGCCTTCGATGTCGATCCGGGCGCCGGGAACGGTGTTCGACACGGTCATCGTGCGGCTGCGGCATCGGCCGCGCTGGTCCGCGCTCCGCCGCTGCGGGCGCGTGCTTCACGGCCGGCCGCGAAACGGTTCAGAGCGCCAGTGGAAGCGAGGCCGCGTACGGCCAGCCACGAGAGCAGACCGGCGAGCACTGCACCCGAGACGACAGCGGCGACGATGTAGATCCAGCTGAACGCGGTGGAGGACCCCGGGTACCAGAGGATGAGGTCGTTGACTGCGAGCATCAGGCCGCTTGCGGCGCCCGCGAGCAGCGCGACCGGCAGGCTCCACCGGCGGTAGAGGAAGAGCGCGAACACGAGCTCGGCGCCGAGCCCCTGCACGAGTCCAGACTCCAGTGTGAGGACGCCCCACTGGTTTCCGACGAGTGCCGAGACCACCGCGGCGACGAGTTCGCCGAAGAGCGCCGCTCCGGGCTTACGCACGACGAGCGCGGTGAGCACCCCCGCGAACAGCCAGCCGCCGCCCACGACCGCCTGCAGTCCGGGTACCACGGCACCCAACGGGGCGCTGATCGGGTTCGACGCGATGTTCCACAGGACGAACACGAGGCCGGATGCCACGGCCAGCACGCTCGCGACGACGACGTCGATGACTCGCCACCGAAGGCGCGAGCCGACCGCGGGCTCGACGGCGGTCGTGGTTTCGTTCGTGCTCGAACGGGTCATGGGAGGTGCTCCTTCAAAGGCGCCGGCGCGAGCCGGGAGGTCGTGCACGCAAGTATTGACGAGGGCGTCGATCGGTGCACGTTTGTGTCGGCGCATGTAGATTGTGTATACAGTCGCAAGGCAGACGTACACGGAGGGTGACACAATGGAACGGGCATCGCTTTACGTGCGATTGCGAACCGACCTCGTGAACGGCACCTTCGCCGCCGACTCGCTCCTCGTCGAGGGTCGACTCGCGACCCTGTACGGGGTGTCGCGCACGCCAGTTCGCGAGGCGCTCGCGCGCCTCGAGCAGGAAGGACTGATCGTGCGTGCGGTGCGCGGCTTCCAGGTGAACTCCGGAACTCCGCAGGACGTAATCGAGATCTACGAAGTGCGGAACGTGCTCGAGCAGACGGCGGCCGCCGCGGCCGCGGTCGGTCGTACCGAACTTCAGCTCGCGGAGTTGACGCAGCTGCACCGCGAGGCCGAGGCGACAAGCGACCCAGCGATCGCCCGAGCGCGGAACTCGGCTTGGCACGAACTGCTCTGGGGTGCATCGCAGAACACCACGCTCGAGTCGACGTTGCGCGGGCTCGTCGCCCGGCTGCGCATCTTCGACCGCGAGTCGGATCATCGCGACGATCTCGCCGAGGCGCTCGCCGAGCACTCGATGGTGCTCGCCGCGATCCGAGACCGCGATGTCGAGGCTGCCAGGGCAGCCATGGCCGCCCACCTCGATCGCACCAAGGGAGAGCGCCTGGAGACCTTCGCGCGGCGTCGTGTCGGCGGTGCGTGATCGCGGGCTGCTGGGACTGCTTCCAGGTGAACCACAGTTCGACGACAACATCGTCTCGCTCGCCCGGACTCTCACCTCGCGGGCGGGGTTCGGAATCGACGACGCCCAGGTATACATCTCAGGGCTCTCCTCCGGAGGTGGCGAGGCGATGGTGATGGGATGTCTCTTCCCCGACGTCTTCGCCGGTGTCGGGATCAACGTCCGCCCGACCGTGGGTACGAGCTCGAGCCAGATCGGTTCCGTCGCCACGAGCCAAAGCGCAGCGACCACCTGCAAGAGCTTCGCCGGAGCGAACACCTCGGCCGGTCGCGCCCGCATACAACGCTTTGAACGGTCAGGTCATGGCCGGTATGGTTCGAACACGCAAGGCAGCGGCACACTGTACAGCGATGCCGACGGCCCCAGGGTCTCGGTGATCCAGAACACCGGCCTCGGCCACGACTGGCCGGCGGGAGCTGAACGACTGGTTCGTACAACTCGGCGAACGGCATCGACTACCCGGCGTACGTGACGCGGTTCTTCTTCGACAGCAACCGTCGCGCGGACCGGTCGTCCACGCCGACGCCGAGCCTTACTCCCACGCCGAGCCCGACCTCGACGCCCACGCCGAACGCTACCCCGGGTTGCATCACCGCACCGAACGCCGAGCATCGGACCGCCGGCCGCGCGATCAGCTACGGTGCCGACCCGTAAAACCCGTTCTATGCGATCGGCTCATTCGGCCATATGGGACAGGGGGATTCGACGGTGTCATCGCTGGCTCAGCGATCGGCCGCTGAGTGGGTCGTGGTCGCAACTCGCGGCTGAGGACCGTCTGAGCGCGAGAAGGGTGGGTGTGGAGGCATCCACCCTTCGTCGGTATCGGGATTTGGAGCGCTTGGACCAGTATTCGACGTGGTCTGTTCATGTGATGTTGTGGTCTAAGTACTGGACTGTGTGGTCTCTTCCTCGATACTCTGGGCCGCGAAATCCGGCAGAGCCGCTCTGGCTCACATGGTCGGGGTTGCAGGGAGGCGCACCCAGCGCCTCCGCGAACTGAATGAGGAGACAATGCTCAGACGTCGAGAAGTACTCGGACTACTCGGGGTGACGGTCGGTGCCGGCGTGTTGGGTGCCACGCCCGCGCAGGCTGCGGAAGGAGCGGTCCGAGGGGGCCTCGGCGCATCGCCGCACCGATCACTGCGTGTGCTGCAGTTCAACACGTGGCTCGGAGGCACCGAGGTACCCGGCGGGCGGAACGGCATCGTCGACACGATCGCGAACGTGAAGCCCGATGTCGTCACGCTCAGCGAGTCCGACCCAGAACTCGTGCGGGGGATCATCGCCGACCTCGCATCCCGCGGCCTGACCTATTCGGACAACGGCAGCCCGGGCGACCCGTCGGTGATCTCGCGCTACCCGATCATCGAGAGCGCGCAATTCCCGTTCTGGTCGAAAGCGGTTATCTCGGTCGGTGGCGCTGAGGTCGCGGTGTACTCGGGACACCTGGAGTACCGCTATTACGCGAACTACCTGCCGCGCGGCTACGGTGGCGGCACCCCCGAACCCCTCGAGACCTCGGAGTACGGCTGGGACGAGATCCCGACCGGGCCGATCACGGACCTGGCGTTGATCGAACGCATCAACGCCGCCTCGGGGCGCACGGAAGTCACTAGGACCGTGCTCGTCGATGCCGCGCGGGAGCGCCGCAAGGGTCGGCTCACCGTGCTCGGTGGTGATTTCAATGAACCCTCGCACCGGGACTGGACCCGACGCACGCGGAACCTCTTCGATCACCACGGCGTCGTGACCGAGTGGTCCACGACCAAGTCGATCGAGGACGCCGGTTTCCGGGACAGCTATCGCGAGATCTTCCCCGATCCGGTCCGGTCGCCCGGCTTCACGTGGCCGAGCGACAACCTCGGGACCGATCCGAGCAAGCTTACCTGGACGCCTAAGGCCGACGAACGCGATCGGATCGACTTCATCTTCTACTTCCCCGACCGGCGGATCCACCTGAGGGACTCCGTGATCGTAGGTCCCTCGTCGTCGATCGTGCGCAGTCAGCGCGTCGAGGAGTCCGGGCGAGACGTGTTCTGGGAGCCGTCCTGGGTGTGGCCGACCGACCACAAGGGTGTACTGAGCACCTTCCGGATCACGCCGCGAGGCTGACCGCAACCGGTAGTCCACACCTACGTCGGGCGCCCGGGGTCTCGGGCGCCCGACATCGCAGTCCTATTCGTAACGAAGTGAGTCCACGGGGTCGGCCCGCGCGGCTCGAGCCGCCGGAAGCGTGCCGGCGAGGAACGCGATGCCCATGACGAGCAGGATGATCCCGATGATCGACGTGGGGTCGACTGCGATCAGCGTCAGCCCCGGGAGGTTGGCCAGCAGCGAGTCGGCGAGCACGGCGCTGAGGGCGGTGCCGGCGCCCATCGCGACGAGCACGCCGATCGCACTGCCGAGGAAGCCGATGAACGCGGCCTCGAGGCTGAACAGGCCGAAGACCTTGCCACTGCCCATCCCCATCGCCTTCATGAGTCCGATCTCGCGCGTTCGTTCCTGGACGGACATGTACAGCGTGTTCACGATCCCGAAGGCGGCAGCGAGGAGGGCGATGATCGCGAACGCGTTCAGCACGAGGACGATGCCGTCGATCACGCTCGTGATCATGCCGAGCTGGTCCGCGACGGTCGTTCCCGTGAACCCTTCTACCGCGAGGCGCTCCTTCAGCGCGTCGATCTGCTCTGCGTCGGCGCCGGGATCGAACCAGACCGTCGCCTGCGAATACCGATCGGCCTCGTCCTCGGGCAAGCCTGTCGATTGCGCGTCGAAGAGCGCGTCGTTCAGCGCCGCGTTCGTCAGCAGGCTTGAGCCCGTGGGCGAGGCGAGAGCTTCTTCGGTCACACCGACGACCGTCGCCTCGATGAGATGCTCACTGCGGAGCGCGTCGGTGATGCCGATAGTCACCGTCTGGCCGAGGGCCGCTTCGTCGCTGGCGAACCCGAGCGGTTCGATATATGCCAGCGGGAGCGCGACCTGGAGGTCTGCACGGTCGTCGTCGGGTTGATCGCCCTCGGTGAGGAGGGTCGTCTGACCTGCGACGAGGCTCCCGACGGAGGCGACATACTTCGTCCCGTCGGCGAACTGCACGAAGTCCGGCGTGAGGTTGCGCTGTGCGTCCACGCTCACGACGCCTTCGATGCCGGCGATCGTCGTGATGTCGTCGGTGGTGAGTGCGGTGACAGTCGTTCCGGGGATTCCTGTTGCGACGGCATCCGGATCATACTTCGTGGGGCCGTCGTCTCCAGCGAACGGGTCGCCGGCGCTCTCGTTGGCCTTCGTGACGGTCATCGCGTCGGAGGCGCCGACTCCGGAGACGGTGTCGGCGATGTATGCGTTGATGCCGGTGCCGAGACCGCTCGTGATGCTCAGTGTGAATGCGCCGATGAAGATCGAAAGGATCGTCAGCAGCGTCCGGGTCTTGGATCGGAACGTGTTGGTGATCGCTGACGCGATCAGGTCCGGCGTTTTCATGCGGCGGCCTCCGCCGTGTCGTCGATCAACTGCCCGTCGGTGATTAGGAGGCGGCGGTCGCAGCGCGCGGCGAGGTCGTCATCGTGGGTGACGACGATGAGGGTGATGCCGTGCTCGCGGTTGAGGTCGAACAAGATGTCCTCGACCACCGCGCCGGTCTTTGAGTCGAGGTTGCCCGTCGGTTCGTCGGCGAAGATGATCCGCGGGTTGGTGACGAGAGCACGGGCGATGACGACGCGCTGCTTCTGGCCGCCGGAGAGATCAACCGCCTTGTTCTTGGCCTTGTCGGCCAAGCCGAGTTCATCCAAGACGGCAAGGCCGCGCCGTCGGCGTTCGGGTGCGCCGACCCCGGCGATCTTGAGCGGGAGTGTGACGTTGTCGAGCACCGAGCTGTTCGGCACGAGGAAGAACTGCTGGAAGACGAATCCGAACGTCTTGTTCCGGGTGCGGTTCAGACGCTGACCCTTCAGGGTTCGTGTGTCGACGCCCGCCAGCTCGATCGTGCCGGAGGTCGGTGCGTCGAGCAGGGCGAGCGTGTGCATGAGGGTGGACTTGCCAGAGCCGCTCTTGCCGAGGATCGCAATGGATTCACCCTCCTGGATCTCGAAGCCGACCCCCTTCAAGGCCTCGAACCGGGTCTGGCCTCGCCCGTACGTCTTGTGCACGTCGACGGCCCGGATCAGTGGGGCCTTCGTGCGCGTTGCGTCGGCGGTCATCACGTTCGCTCCTGTCGGTCGGCGTCGGCGTTCATGCTGCCGGCGAGATTCTGTGTGGACTTTTCGAGAACGCGTGCGGCCGCCTCGACCCCGGCGACCGGGGCACTCGACAATGACGCGGCCGCTCCCAGCTCATCCTGTTGCCCGTCCGCCGTGGCCTCGATCGTCGATCGGAAGGGTACTTCTTTGATGAAGAGGACGACGATCAGGCCGAGTACGACAAGGGGGATGAGCATTGCGAATACCGGCGTCAGGGCGTCGTTGTATGCCCCGACGATCAGGTCGCGGATCGGATCGGGCAGTTCGTTCACGGCGGCGGGCGTGAACGAGTTCAGATCCCCGGCACCACCGGCCGGCGCTCTCTCACTGAGAAGGTCGGTGAGGCGCGAGGTGAACAAGGCGCCGACGAGCGCTGCGCCGAGTGAAGCGCCGATCTCGCGGAAGAAGTTGTTCGCAGCGGTGGCGGTGCCGACCTGGCTGTCCGGGAACGAGTTCTGCACCACGAGAACGAGGATCTGCATCGCCAGCCCGACACCCGCTCCAAGCAGGAACAGGTAGCAGAGCAGAAGCCAGAGAGGAGTGGTCACGGTGAGCGTCGACATCAGCGCGAGTGCGACCCCGATGACGCCCATGCTCGCGATCGGCATCCACTTGTAGCGGCCGGTCCTGGCGGCGAGCTGTCCGGTGAGGATCGCCGTGGTCATGAGCCCGACCACCATCGCCACCATGAGCAGGCCGGACTCGGTGGCATTGACCCCTGTGACCATCTGGAGGTAGGTCGGCAGGTAGGCGAGGGTGCCGAACATGGCGATGCCGATGATGAGCCCGGCGATGGTCGCCAGGACGAAGTTGCGGCTCTTGAAGAGTCGGAGCGGGATGAGCGGCTCTGTGGCGTTGTGCTCGGCGAAGACGAATGCCCCGCTGAAGACTGCGGCCACGACGATGAGCGCCAGGATGGTGGGCGAGCTCCAGTCGTACTCGACTCCGCCCCACGAAGCGATGAGGATGATCGAGGTGACGGCGATCGCCATCGTGATCGTGCCCCAGACATCGAACCGCACTTTCGCGTCATGGCGCGGCAGACGGAGGTAGACGGCGGCGAGCACGATTGCGGCGAGGCCGAGGGGGATATTGATCCAGAACGCCCAGCGCCACCCGACACCTTCGGTGAACCATCCGCCCAGGAGGGGACCGGCGACGCTGGAGATGCCGAACACCGCACCCATGAAGCCCATGTACTTCGATCGTTCGCGAACCGGGACGACGTCGGCGATGATGGCCTGCGCGAGGATCATGAGGCCGCCTCCTCCGATGCCCTGGACCGCGCGGGCGATGATCAGCCAGGTCATGTCGGGAGCGAGTCCGCCGATCACCGAGCCGACGACGAAGATCGCCAGGGCGCCGATGAACAAGCCCTTGCGGCCGATGAGGTCGCCGAGTTTTCCGTAGATCGGCATCATGATGGTCGCGGTGACGAGGTAGGCCGTGGTCACCCACAGCATGTGGTTCACGCCGTCGAGCTCGCCCACGATCGTGGGCAGGGCGGTCGAGAAGATCGTCTGATCAAGGGAGGACAGGAGCATGGCGACGAGCAGCCCTGCGAAGACCGCGCCGATGTGGCGCTTGCCCGACGCCGCGGTGGCGCCGTCGGCAGGGGCGAGAGTACTGGAACGGGTCACCATTCGATGCTCGCCAGTCGAGATTGCGAGCGCGTCCCCTCAGCGCGGACTGTCGTGTACCGCGCTCGCGGTAATCCGCAGGCGGCTCGCGGATGACGCCGTCAAGTCCCGGGAGTGAGCAGACCCGACTCGTACGCGATGATCACAAGCTGCGCGCGATCATGGGCGAGAAGTTTCGACATGATGCGGTTGACATGCGTCTTGGCGGTGTGCGGAGAGATGAACAGTCCACCGGCGATGTCTTGATTCGACTGGCCCTTGGCCACCAGCAGCAGGACTTCGCGCTCGCGGTCGGTGAGCTGGTCGAGTGCCGGATGCTGCTGCAGCACGACTTCGGGCTTGAGGTGGCGGGCGATGAGCGCTTTGGTGGCCGCGGGGGACAGCAAGGCATCGCCGGCGTGGATCGCGCGCACTGCGCGCACGAGCTCGTCGGGTTCGGCGCCCTTCCCGATGAAGCCGCTCGCTCCCGCCCTGAGTGCCGCGACGACGTACTCGTCCTCCTCGAACGTCGTGAGGATCAGCACACGCGTCGCAACGAGGCGCTCGTCATTGGTGATGGCCGCCGACGATGCGATTCCATCGAGCGACGGCATTCGGATGTCCATCAGGACGACATCGGGCCGCAGTTCGTTGCTCTTCGTCACGGCTTCGTTGCCGTCGGCCGCCTCGCCGACCACCGTGATGTCGGGCTCGTCGCTGAGGATGTCGACGACGGCCTGGCGGATGAGGGTTTGGTCATCGACGACGAGCACCCGGATCACTGGCGATCCTCCTCTTCCAAGGGGAGTCGTGCGGCGAGTCGCCAGCCCCCCAGGCCGGCGCCGATTTCAATACTGCCGCGGACCGCGGCGACTCGCTCGCGCAATCCGATCAATCCGAGTCCCGCGCCGACGGACTCCGCATCGGCTGAAGGGCGCTGCGGCGATGCCCGATTCGTCATCGGGTTCGTGACGACGAGCTCGACGTCACGCTCTCCGGCGCGTATCAGGACATGGGCGCGATGCTCCGCACCGTGCTTGTGTGCGTTCGTCAGCGCTTCTTGCACCACCCGGTATCCGACGCTGTCGACCGTTCCTGCGACGCGGGAGAGGTCGCCTTCGATCCGGACGTTGACGTCGAGCCCGACCGCCACGAACTGCCCGATGAGTTCGTCGACCCGTGCGAGGCTCGGCTGGGGAGCCGTGCCGGTCTTCCGATCGTCTTCGGTGCGCAGGACGGCGAGCAGGTCGCCGATCTCCCCGAGCACAGTCCGCGCGGCACTCCGAATTGTCGAGAGGGCGGCGTTCGCCCGTTCGGGCTTCGACTCGATCGTCGTCGACGCGACGCCGGCGTTCAGACTGATGACGGCGATCTGGTGGGCAACGGCGTCGTGCAGGTCGCGCGCGATCTTGAGACGCTCCTCGCTCACGCGTCGCTGGGCTTCGGCTTCCCGCGTCCGCTCCGCGCGTTCGGCACGTTCTGTGATGGCACGGATGTACTGCCGCCGGGAGCGGGTGGCGTCGCCGGCCGCGGCCGCTGCCGCGACGAGGAACGCGACTTGGAACACGCGTGGTTCGAAGGGGCTGCCCATCGTCGCCGGAATGCTGACCAGTACGACCGCGACGAGCGCACACGCCATGACGATCAGACCGCTGCGGCGCGATGACCGGTTCGTCACCCCGAACATCGCGACCGCCACCGCGAGACCGACACCAGACGAGAGGACTCCGTCGAGCGCCACGACGCCGTAGAGCGCGATGCAGGCCGCGAGGACGGGGACCGGCCATCGCCTCCTGAGCGGCAAGACGAGTGCGGCGATCCCTGTCGCGGTGAGTGTCACGAGGCTGGGCATCGCATACGGCTCGCCGGGCACCGGCGCGAATGTGGCGGCGACGACCAGTGCCCCGGCGATGACGTCGCCGACCCACACCGGCAACCGTGGACGGGGATCGGAGGGATCGTGCATCTCGTCGGAGGAGGAGACCATCTCCCCAGTCTGCATGCTTCGACATGCGAGCGAATCAGTCAATCGCAGTACTCCGCGCCTGCTGATTCTTAGGGGTGGTGCGACGGGATGTGCTCACGACAACATGGCACGCCGGACGCGCTTTACACTGCCCGATTCGGGGCGGAACTTTCGGGCTCCTGGACTCCAGCCTGTCGGAATTGGCGCCAGGCCGTACGGGCGAGCCAGAGTTCGGAGAGATCCTTCGTTCGGCGAACGCTCCGCCCGGTGATCGCCTCGACCTGATTCAGACGGTAGACGAGCCCCTGCCGATGCATGCCGAGGGCAGCGGCAGTACGGTTCCAGTGGAGGTCGTTCTCGAGGAACTCGAACAGTGTCTCGCGCAGGGCGACGTAACGTGGTTCGTCTCCCGATAGTGGCCCGAGGACGGTCGCCACGATCTGGGCGGCTTCGGATCGCGAGCGGGAGACGAGGGAGACTCGCTCACCGCGGAACTCGCGCCAGTGTGAGCCTCGGCCCCGCACCTCCGCGTGTTCCGCCGTGGCCTCCGCGATGGCTCCGGATACGTCTCCGAGATCGCGATGTTCGGCTGATACACCCGACTCGGGGCAGAGCTTCTCCACGATCCTTCGCACTCCATCAATCTCGTGCGCCGGGGCGATGATGAGGATCCGTCCATCGGTATCGATCGCCGCGGTCGAGAGGCCTGCGATCGCCAGAGCCATCTGCAGTCGCAGTGGTATCGCGCAGGTAGTCGCGATCGCACGGAATGCGCCGGAGTCGCTCGCCCAGAGGCGCCGGAGCTCGGCGCGGGAGTCCCGTCGTCCTTCCAGAGCCCGCTCGAGCGCTGCGACGCCGGCGTCGATTCGCGCCATCGCCTGCTGCGTAGCCACAGTCGCGTCGACCGCGAGGATCTGCGCAAGATGAACCAGAGTGAGGCTGTCAAGCGGTGCGTCGGCATCGATCAAGAGATGCGTCGGGCGATGTGTGCGCAGTGCATAGGCCCGCGAGCCGGCAGGGCCGAGGAGACCGCGGCCGATGAGCACGCAGCCGGTCGCATCGTCGACGACCGTGAGACGAACGCCGAGTATCTCGCCGAGATCGTCCGCCGAGCGTCGCTGGTCGTGGTGCCGCAGGCCTGCGACCTGGTAGAGCTTGGCGAGTCTGAGAACCCCCATGGTCTGCCGCTCCGCGTTTGCGGCCGCGACGGTTCGCCCGATCGCTGCGAATGGGGTGTGCGGTCCGGTCGTGAGGACGGGGAAACGTCGGGCGGCCGCTTCGGCGAGCATCGCCTTCGTGAGGCGCGGGGCGAGCCCGTCATCGCCGACTGCGATGCCGGCGAGCCCCGCGTCGTCGAGCCGGGCGATGAAGTCACGCTGGCGCTGGGCACCCTTCGGGATGCAGAGGCCGATCGTCATCAACAGCTCGTGCGGTCCGAGCCACTTGTCCGGATTCGCCATCTCGCAGGAATGCGCCCACAACACAGTGCGATCGGCGCCTTCGGCACCGCTCAGCACTCGCGTGTCCAGCGTCGGATCGCTGACCAGGTCGGCGATCGTGAAAGTCGACGGCACGTTTCACCTTTCGTATGGAAAGTGGTGTGACTCTAGCAGCTCGTACAGTATGCCTCGCCCCGCGGGATTCGTAGTGTGGACGACGCGAGGCCGGATCCGGTCATCGCGACGACATCAAAGGAGATGGACGATGACGCGCACAGTCGTGCCCGGCGGAGGCCCGGGGGGCCCCGCACCCGCACCACAGGTCGCCGACCGCACGGTGACCAGCGCAGCCACGATCGAGTCCACGCCGACCACTTCCATCGGCGGTGAAGCACCCGGCACGGTCGTCGTCGACGCCGTGACGAAGCGGTACGGCGGCGCGACCGCCGTCGACGGGATGTCGCTCACGATCGAGCCGGGCGAGTTCATCTCGCTGCTGGGCCCCTCGGGCTGCGGCAAGACCACGACGCTGCGCATGATCGCCGGCTTCGAGCAGCCCGACGCCGGCGACATCCGCGTCTCCGGCCGTTCGGTGCTCGGCGTGCCGCCCTACCGCCGCGACGTGAACACGGTGTTCCAGGCCTACGCGCTCTTCCCGCACATGTCGGTCGCGGAGAACGTGGCCTACGGCATGCAGCAGCGCCGCACCCCCAAGTCCGAGGTGCGCGACCGGGTCGTCGAGGCGCTCGACCTCGTGCAGATGCGCCGCTTCGCCGACCGCAAGCCGACGCAGCTCTCGGGCGGCCAGCAGCAGCGCATCGCGCTCGCGCGCGCCCTCGTCAACCGTCCCTCCGTGCTGCTCCTCGACGAGCCGCTCGGTGCCCTCGACCGGCAGCTGCGCGAGGAGATGCAGCTCGAGCTCAAGCTCCTCCAGTCGCGACTCGGCATCACGTTCGTGTTCGTCACGCACGACCAGGGCGAGGCCCTCTCGATGAGCGACCGGATCGCGATCATGCGCGACGGCCGGATCGAGCAGCTCGCCGACGCCGACACCGTGTACGCCCGGCCCGCCTCGGCGTACGTCGCGGCCTTCGTCGGCCAGCAGAACTTCTTCCGCGGCGAGGTCGCCGACGGCGGCGCCGCCGTCGCCTCGGCCCACTCGCTCGTGCGCGGCGCGACCGCCGACCTCGCGGGCCTCGCGAACGGCCAGGCCGCGGTGCGGCCCGAGTTCGTCGAGATCGCCGCGGCGCGGCCGGATGCCTCGGCCGAGGCCAACGTCGCCCGCGGCACGCTCCTCGGGGTCTCGCACCTCGGCGAGACCATGCAGTACCTCGTGCGGCTCGGCGACGACCAGAGCCTCATCGTGCGCCGCCCCACCCCCGAGGCGCCGAACCTCACCGTCGGAGACCCCGTCGAGTGCTCGTGGCGCGCCGAGAGCGTGCTGCTGTTCCCCGCCGACGATGCGGCGAGCGCGGGCGGCTACGTCGCCCCGCCGACCGCCTGAACAACGACATCACACCAGGAGGCTCAGATGACTGACTCGATCCCCACCGTCCGCATCCTCGCGCACGAGAGCGCCGCGAAGATCATCGGCCACGAGCTCAACCGCCGCCGGTTCCTGAGCTTCGCCGCGGCCGCCGGCGCGACGGGCTTCCTCGCGGCCTGCTCGACGGGCGGCGGCACCCAGGGCGCGCCGGTCGCCACGGGCGGCCCGCTCGAGAGCGAGCTGTCCATCTACACCTGGGGCGACTACGACGACCCCGACGTGCTCGAGGCGTTCACGGCGGAGCTCGGCCCGAAGATCACGCTGTCGTCGGTCAGCTCGAACGAGGAGATGATCTCGAAGCTCGTCGCGGCCAAGGGCACCGGCGGCTTCGACATCGTCGTGCCGACCGGCATCTACATTCCGCAGATGGTCGAGAACGGCCTGCTGCAGAAGCTCAACCATGACCTGATCCCGAACCTCGAGTACATGGACCCCGCGTTCATCGGCCGCGCGTGGGACCCCAAGAACGAGTACACCATCTGCAAGGACTGGGGCACGACCGGATTTGTCTACGACAAGACCGTCATCACGCGTGAGCTCAAGGACTGGAACGACTTCCTCGACGCCGCGCAGAACGAGGCGAGCGGCAAGACCTCGCTGCTCGACGACCCGGCCTCGCAGACCGGTCTCTACTTCTGGGCGAACGGCATCGACTGGACCACGACCGACCCGGCCGAGCTCGACGCCGCCGAGGACTACCTCGTGAACACGCTCGCCCCGCACGTGTCGGCGTTCG
>NZ_JBYRER010000004.1:0-395096 GCF_058349925.1 Agromyces solani | reverse complement strand
CTGAGCGCCCTGCGCAGCGGCCTGCGACCCGAGATCGCCGCCGTCTCGACGATCATGCTCGTGCTCACGCTCATCGCCCTCGGCCTCGTCGCCTACGTGCTGCGCCGCGCCGGCGACTCGGCCGCCGACATCGCCCGCACCATGAGCGGCGGCTGACCGGCACGCACCGCACCGAACGGCAACCGATTACCAGTCGCAGGTCCGTACGTCCGCGACTGCCAGGACATCGAAGGAGAGAAGAATGACGCGCACCGCAGTGCTCGGTGCAGGCCTCGCAGGCCTCGCCGCTGCGACCCAACTGGCCCGGGCCGGCCACGATGTGACCATATTCGAAGCACGCGATCGTGTCGGAGGGCGCGTATGGTCGGAGACCATCACCGCGGCCGGCGGATACCACGTCATCGAGCGCGGAGCGGAATTCGTGCTCGACGGTTATTCAACCCTTCGCAGCTACTGCGAAGAACACCGTCTTGAGCTCGTCGAGACGGGGATGAGCTACTACGTCCGGACACCGGCCGACCGTCCCGAGGTCACCACCGCAGCGATGGCGGCGCTCGGGAGGGCCGCCGCCGAAGCCGCCGCGGACGGCCCCGACGAGCGGTCGGTCGCGGATGTCCTCGACGCCATCGGCGTCGAAGGGCCTACCCGCGAAGCGCTCGAGGCGAGAATCGAGATGTCGACGGCAGTCCGTATCGACCAGGTGACGGCTGAAGAAACTCTCGAACACGTCGCCTCGTTCGAGCCCCAGCCGAGTTGGCGCATCGGCGGGGGCAACCAGAGCCTTCCCGATGCAATGGCGGTCGCGCTGGACGGCCGCGTCCGACTGAGTTCCAGAGTCGACCACGTCGAGCAGCACGGCGACCGGGTCAGGATCACCGTCGGCCACGATGACGAGTCCTTCGACTTCGCCGTGGTGGCGCTGCCGTTCGGCGTGCTCACCGACCCCGCTTCCGTGAGCCTCGAGATCCCGCGATGGAAGCGTGACGCGATGTCCCGGGTCGTCCAGGGCAACGCTGCGAAACTCCACCTCGCTCTCGACGAGGCCCCCGCGACCAGCGCGGTGATGAGCGTTACGGGGAGATTCTGGACTTGGACCGCGAACGCGCTGGACGTCGGGGTCGCTCCCGTGCTCAACTGCTTCGGCGGGGAGATCGGTCACCTTCTCGATCTCCGCATCGACCGAGGTGAACGCGACTGGGAGCGGGCGGTCCGTGCGCTTCGCGCCGACTTGCCGATCGCCCCCGGGCGCGCCGTGCTCTCCGCTTGGCCGTTCGATCCGCTCGCCCGAGGTGCGTACACGGCGCACAGCCCGCGTTTCACGACCGCGGACGCGGAGGCACTTGCTGCCCCGCATGGGCGGCTCTACTTCGCGGGGGAGTACATCGACCCCGAGTTCACCGGTCTCATGGAAGGCGCACTTCGCAGCGGCGACCGGGCCGCCGCAGCGCTCCTCGCCGCCGAAGGGAACGTCGCAGCATGACTGGATTCGTCGCTACCCGATTCGAGCACTCGGCCATCGACTGGCCGGACGACGTTGCGATTGCCGCCGACCGAGTCCTGAAGGGCACGCCGACGGCGTCCACGTTCGTCATCGAGGACGCTTCCACTCACCAGCTCGGACTGTGGCGTGTCACTCCTGGCGAATTCGTCACCGATCATGCGGGCTACCTGGAGTACATCCACGTCCTATCCGGGACTGGTCGGCTCATCGACGAGGGCGGTGTCGCGCTCGATCTCGGCCCCGGCGTCACCGTGCTCATGCAGCCCGGCTGGAGGGGCCGTTGGGTCGTCCACGAGACCATCACCAAGGCGTACACCGTGATCAACTCATGAGCGCGCTCCCAGACCCGACGGTCACGAACCGTGAGCACGAGCTGCTGGCGTCCGTCCCCGACGGCCTGTTCATCGACGGATGCTGGCGTAGGGCGACCGGCGGCGTCACGATGACGGTTTCCGATCCTGCGACCGGTGAACCCGTCAAGGAGGTCGCGAACGCCTCGTCCCAGGATGGACTGGCCGCGCTCGACGCAGCGAATCAGGCCTTCCCCGCTTGGGCGGCGAGGCCGCCGCGGCAGCGGGCGGAGATCCTGCGGCGGGCGTTCGACCTGCTGCAGGAGCGCAAGGAAGACTTCGCACTGTTGCTGACGATCGAGATGGGAAAGCCGCTTCCTGAGGCGCGCAACGAAGTCGACTACGGGGCCGAGTTTCTCCGCTGGTTCAGCGAGGAAGCCGTGCGGATTCAGGGTCGGTACGGTGAGAATCCCGAGGGAACTGGCCGCGTGATCGTCTCGCAGCACCCGGTGGGTCCGTGCTTCCTGATCACCCCTTGGAACTTCCCTCTGGCGATGGCGACCCGCAAGATCGCACCGGCGCTTGCCGCCGGTTGCACCGTGGTAATCAAGCCGGCCGAGCTCACCCCGCTGACGATGCTCGCCTTCGCGCAGCTGCTGCAGGACGCCGGCGTGCCGGGCGGTGTCGTCAACGTGATCACCACATCGATGTCCGCGGACGTCTCGGAGCCGATCATCCGTGATCCGCGGCTCCGGAAGCTCTCATTCACCGGGTCGACGCACGTCGGTCAGCGCCTCCTTCGGCACGCCGCGCACGGCGTGCTGCGCACATCGATGGAACTGGGCGGAAACGCGCCGTTCGTCGTCTTCGGTGACGCCGATCTCGACAAGGCGGTCGAGGGGGCGATCGCGGCGAAGTTCCGCAACACCGGTCAGGCCTGTACGGCGGCGAACCGGTTCATCGTGCAACGATCCCTCGCCGACGAGTTCGCCGAACGGACGACCGACCGGGTGAGCGGACTCCGCCTCGGCCGCGGAACCGAGGAGGGCGTGGCGATCGGCCCCCTCATCAACGAAGCTGCGGTTACGAAAGCGGATCGCCTGGTGCAGGACGCGGTCGCCCGTGGCGCCATCGTGACCACCGGTGGCAGGAGGGCGGGGGACCGCCGCGGTGCCTTCTACGAACCGACCGTCGTAAAGGACGTGCAGCCGGGGTCGGAGATCCTGCACGAGGAGATCTTCGGACCAGTCCTCGCGATCATCGCCTTCGACGACGAACAGGACGCCGTGCGCATCGCGAACGACACCGACTACGGCCTCGTGTCGTACGTGTACACCGAGAACCTCGCCCGGGGCCAGCGGATGATCGAGCGTCTTCAGACCGGAATGATGGGCCTGAACATGGGCGTCGTCTCCAATGCGGCCGCACCGTTCGGCGGCTGGAAGAGGTCTGGACTCGGACGCGAGGGCGGCGCCGAAGGGATCCACGAGTATCTCCAAACCAAGTACACGCTCGCACCCCGCAGCTAGAACCACACCTTCCGAAGGAGCTATCAACACATGGAGAAACACGACGTCATCGTGCTCGGCGCCGGCCTGGCCGGACTCAGCGCCGCGCGAGACCTTGCCGCGGCAGGAGTGGATGTGATCGTCGTCGAGGCTCGAGCACGAGCGGGAGGGCGCGTCGAGCAGGCCAACACGCCCGACGGCCGGCTCGTTCAACTCGGCGGCGAGATCATCGGCAGCTTCCACACCGCATACAAGGAGTTGGTCCGAGAGCTCGGGCTGACGCTCGTCCCGACTTTCGTGGCCAGCAGCGGCGAGACCAGCTGGAGCCTCGCCGACGGCTCGTTCCTCGGCGACGACCTGCCGTGGATGAGCAGTGGCGACCGTCGCGTCTACGACACGATCGAGAAGCAGTTCTCGGCCCTGGCCGCGACGGTGAATCCGGACGACCCGTGGTCGCACCCCGACGCCGAGCGACTGGATGACCTCTCCATCGCCGAATGGGTCCGTGGCGAGGGAGGGTCGCCGTCGGTTCTCCGCGCGCTCGAACTCTCGGCCAAGGCACTTGCCGACTCGTCGATCGAGCGTTCTTCGCTGCTCGCGTACCTCCGCAAGGAGTCAGCTGCTGGAGCGGACGGCTTCTACAACTATGACGCTTGGGAGAACGAGCGGGTGCTCGAGGGCTCCGCAACCGTGGCGCTTCGAATGGCTGATGAACTCGGTGAGCGCATCCGTTACAGCAGCCCCGTCGAGCAGGTACAGATCGATGGACGGAAGAGCACGGTGCGCCTGGCGACGGGTGAGATCCTAGGCGCTGCAGCGATCGTCTCGGCGCTGCCCGTCGGACCACTTCGCGATGTCTGTGTCGAAGGTGTGAGCGCCGCACGAATGGCATCGTTGCACGCCCAACGGAACGCGCTCACGGTCAAAGTCGCAGCTGTCTACCCGGACTCCATCTGGGAGAACGATGGGCGCAACGGAACCAGCTACATGGAGCAGACGCTTCTCGGAGGAACTTGGGCGCAAAGCGACGGCGTCCTGTCAGGCCTCCTGCCTCCGTCGAGTCTCGCCGAGTACTTCGCCACGCCTCTACACCGCCGACAAGCGGAACTCACCGACGAGCTCATCACGGTCCTCGGCAAGCAGGCCGGCGAGTACTCCCAGTTCTACCTACGCAACTGGGCGACCGACCGGTGGACGCAGGGATACGCCACCGGTTGGCGGCCCGGCGACGTCATGGCTGTCGGGCCGCTCCACGGCTCCCACGAGCCGCCGTTCTACGTGTGCGGGTCGGACCAGTGGGTGTGCGGCTACATGGAGGGCGCGGTTCGCACCGGTCGAGCCGCAGCCGCCGCCGTCCTGCAGGGGAGCGAAGGGAAACAGAGCCGATGAACAGCAAGATCCGGCCTCTGCCCGCGTCCGACATCGCAGGTCCCAGCATGATCGCGAGCTCTTATGTGACGCCAGAAGCGTTGCGCACCGGTGATCCGCACGAGTGCGAGCTTTCGCATCTGGTCAGCGCTGACGACCGTTTCGTTGTCGGCATCTGGTCGGCGGAGCCATACAGTGAGCACGTCGATTCGTACGGGGGATACGAGTACACCCGCGTAATCGAGGGTCGGGTCACGCTCACCGGTACCGACGGCGAAGTTCGCAGCTTCGGACCTGGCGATGCGTTCACGATCGAGCCCGGCTGGTCTGGTGAATATCGCGTCGAAGAGCGTCTCATGAAACAGTTCGTCTACTACGAGAGTGGTGACGCCTGACCTGACTCACTCGACCCTGCCGCGTTCTCCTACCCGGTGGACAGTAACCAGCCGAGCTCCTTCTCGGCGTACGTCATCGCCAGTTCAGCCGCACTTCGCGCGGGGGGGGGGGGGGGAGAGAGAGAGAACTCGGGGTCCTGCAACGCCATTTGCGTCGACATCCCGTGGAGCAGGGCCGTGAACGTGAGCACGAAGCTCCGCGGCTCAACCGGCAGTGACTGAATACTCAGCAAACTCTCGCATTTCAAGTTCGAACGCGATCAAACAGGTGGAAGGAAGAGCGGATGTCAGTGTCCGATTACGACGTGGTCATCGTGGGTGGCGGCCTGGCCGGACTGGCAGCTGCGCGCACGTGTGTTGCCGCCAATCTGGATGTGTGCGTGCTCGAGGCCAAAGGCCACGTCGGCGGACGCACGTTCAGCCAAGCGAAGGACGGCCTGACGTTGGACCTCGGGGCGGAGTGGGTCGAGTCGGCGTATCACGATGCCGTCGTCCGCGAGCTCGACAGGTACGGACTTGAGCTGGATGCGCCGGAGTCGCCGGCATCGCCCTACTGGGCGATCGGCGACGTGGTCGAGCGTCGAGCGAGCGGCATGACCGGAGAAGCCGAAGAGGGCTTTCGCGATCTCTGCCTTTCGATCGACGCGGACGTCGCCCGCATCGACGCCGACGATCCCCGTTGGCACGAGGTCGCAGCTGATTTCGACATCCCAATGACCGACTACCTGGACCGGTTCACCCCCGATGCGACGGTCCGGGCGCACTTCCTGCGGCATTGCTTCGCCCTGTTCGGCGCGGATGAAGCCTCCTACAGCGCCATGTACGCGCTCCACGAGTTCGCGGCCTTCGGATCATGCGAGGAGGCCTTCACCAGTGAGACCGCTCGCGTGAAGGGGGGCACCATGAAGATCGCGGAGTCGATCGCGGAGGAACTGGGCGAGAGGCTCCGGCTCGGGACGACGGTCAACCGGATCAGCACAGTTGACGGGCCGTCGCCCGTCCGGGTCTTCACATCAGAGGGTGCGATGACAGCCCGGGCGGTGATCGTCGCCGTGCCGGTCAATGCCCTCCGCGGGATCGACCTCGAGGTGCCGCTCAGCGCTGCCGAGCGCGAGGTCATCGCGACCGGGCACTCCGGCGCCGTCGTCAAGGTTTGGCTTCGAACGACCGATCTCCCTGACCCCTACTGGTCCTTCGGATGGCCCGATGTTCCCGAATCCTACGGTCGTTCGGTTCCGGATGGTCAGCAGATCGGCGCCTTCCAACTCGTCACGGGGGGCGACACGAGCGGTGCGGCCGATCGTGCACTCGAGGTGATGCAGCGCCGACACCCCGAAGTGACGTTCGGCGAAGAGACGCTCTACCACGACTGGGTCAACGATCCGCTGATCCGCGGAACATGGTGCGCGCCGGCGCCTGGACAGGCCACCGGACTCTACGAACTCGCCGCAGAGTCGGGCCCCTGTTTCTTCGCTGGAGGCGATCTCTCTCGCAGATGGGCCGGCTGGATGGACGGAGCTCTCACCTCGGGCGAGGATGCTGCCGAACGCTGCGCGGCCTACATCGGGCACCACAACGTGCCCCAAGTGGCCGGATAAAGGGCAGCGCCCGGCGCCGCGCGGTCGCGACGGTACTGTCCGCTCTCGACAAATCGGAACCTCCAAGTGTCCACCTTGCAGTTCCCGCATACGAACAGTCCGAGTCTCGACGACACGCGACGAGTGCCGCAGTTCGGGCAGTCGGGCTCAGAAGCGAGGATGGCGTCGTCGATCACAGGTTAGGAAGTTTATGCCGAGGCGCCGTCACGTGCGGGAAGCCGGGCTTGTCGCCATATATGGAGAGGGTTCCCCTCCGGCGCGATGGGCGACAGGTCTTAGACGGTCGACCAGGCTCGGCAGTTCGATGGCGCGCACGTCGATGCTCGGAGGTCCAGAGGCTGCGCCTATTCCGTCGTCGGAAGGTAGCGCACCGGCTCGGACGCCCGCCGCACGAGTGCGCGAAGCGATTCGAGGTCGCCGGTGGCGAACCCCTGCGCGCGCGCCTGAACGAGCACGTTGCCGATCGCGGTCGCCTCGACGGGGCCGGCCAGCACCGGGATGCCCGCTCGGTCGGCGGTCCGCCGGCAGAGCAGCTCGTTGAGGGCGCCGCCCCCGACGATGTGGATCGTGGACACATCGACGTCCGACAGGATCGACGCCTGCCGCACGGCGTCGGCGAAGGCCTGGGCGAGGCTTTCGATGATCGAGCGGGCGAACTCGGCGCGGGTCCGCGGCGGTGCGACGCCGTTCTCCGCGCACCACTCGACGATGCGCCCCGGCAGGTCGCCGGGCGCCACGAAGCGAGGGTCGTTCGCGTCGAACAGCGCGACCGGTCGGTCGACGGCGGCCGCGGCATCCAGCAGTTCGGAGAGCACCACGGTCGAACCGTCGCGTTCCCACCAGCGCACCGACTCGCTGAGCAGCCAGAGCCCCATGACGTTGTGCAGGAACCGCACCCGCCCGTCGACACCGCCTTCGTTCGTGAAGTTCGCGGCGCGGGCCGCGTCACTCGTGACGGGCCGTTCGAGCTCGACGCCGACGAGTCCCCACGTGCCGCACGAGATGTAGGCGGCCGACTCGGCTCGCATCGGCACGGCGACGACGGCCGAGGCGGTGTCGTGGGAGCCGACGGCAATGACGTCGACGCCGTCGGGCGCGCCGAGCTCGGTTGCGACGGTCGCCCGCAGCGGTCCGACGACGGTACCCGGCGACACGAGCGCGGGCAGCAGGGATGCCTCGAGCCCGAGCCGCGCGACGAGTTCGACGTCCCACTCGCCGGTTGTGACGCTGACGAGGCCAGTGGTCGACGCGTTCGTGCGCTCGGCGACCGCCGCGCCCGTGAGCTGGTAGGCGACGAGGTCGGGAATGAGGAGCAGCTCGTCGGCGAGGCCGAGCCAGCCGCCAGCCCGTTCGGCCGCGAGCTGGTACACGGTGTTGAATGGCAGGAACTGCAGACCGTTGCGGCGGTACAGCTCCGCGAACGGCACGAGGGCGTGCACGTCGCCGACGGCGGTCGCAGTGCGCTCGTCGCGGTAGTGGAACGGCTCGCCGAGCAGCCGCCCGTGGCGCAGCAGACCGTAGTCGACCGCCCACGAGTCGACGCCGATCGAGGTGATCGCGGGCTCGCGGCGGAATGCCTCGGCGATGCCCTGCGAGAGGTCTCGATAGAGGCCCGTGACGTCCCAGTGCAGTCCCGACGCGAGTCGCACGGGCCCGTTCGGAAAGCGGGCGACCTGCTCGAGGTCGAGTCGCCCCGCCGCCTGGTCGACGTAGCCGATAACGACCCGGCCGCTCGTCGCACCCAGGTCGACTGCGGCGACCGCGCCTCGGCCGCCGGTCGTCATCGCAGGAATGCGGCGGCGACGCCGGAGTCGACGGGGATGTGCAGGCCCGTGGTGCGGCTGAGCTCTGGGCCGGTGAGCACGTACACGGCGTCGGCGACGTTCTCGGGCACGACCTCGCGCTTGAGGATGGTGCGGTTCGCGTAGAACTGGCCGAGGTCCTCCTCTTTCACCCCGTAGGTCGCGGCGCGGTTCGCGCCCCAGCCCGAGGCGAAGATGCCCGAGCCGCGCACGACGCCGTCGGGGTTGATGCCGTTGACGCGCACGCCGTGCTCGCCGAGCTCGACCGCGAGGAGTCGCACCTGGTGGGCCTGGTCGGACTTCGTCGCCGAGTAGGCGATGTTGTTGGGGCCGGCGAAGACGGAGTTCTTCGAGGAGATGTAGATGATGTCGCCGCCGAGCTTCTGGTCGATGAGCACGCGGGCGGCGGCCTTGGACACGAGGAACGAGCCCTTCGCCATGACGTCGTGCTGCAGGTTCCAGTCGGCCTCGGTGGTCTCGAGGAGGGGCTTCGACAGCGAGAGGCCGGCGTTGTTGACGACGAGGTCGACGCCGCCGAACGCGAGCACCGCCTCGTCGAGCGCGGCCTGCACGGCCGCGGCGTCGGCGACGTTCGCGGCGACGCCGATCGCGACGTCGGTCGAGCCGAGCTCGGCGGCGGCGGCCTGCGCCTTTTCGAGGTCGAGGTCGGCGACGACGACGCACGCTCCCTCGGCGGCGAGGCGTGTGGCGATGGCCTTGCCGATGCCGCTCGCGGCGCCCGTGACGAACGCGATGCGGCCCTGGTGGGTCTTGGGCTTGGGCATGCGCTGGAGCTTCGCCTCTTCGAGGGCCCAGTACTCGATGCGGAACTTCTCGGCGTCGGAGATGGGGGAGTACGTCGAGACCGACTCGGCGCCGTGCATGACGTTGATCGCGTTGACGTAGAACTCGCCCGCGACGCGTGCGGTCTGCTTGTTCGCCCCGTACGAGAACATGCCGATGCCGGGCACGAGCACGATGAGCGGGTCGGCGCCGCGCATCGCGGGCGACTCGGCGGTGGCGTGGGCGTCGTAGTACGCCCGGTAGTCGGCGCGGTACGCCTCGTGCAGCTCGTGCAGGCGGTCGATCTGCTCGTCGGCCGTCGCCGTCGCGGGCAGGTCGAGGATGAGCGGCTTCACCTTCGTGCGCAGGAAGTGGTCGGGGCAGCTCGTGCCGAGCGCCGCGAGCGCAGGGGCCTTCTCGCTCGCGAGGAAGTCGAGCACGACCTCGGTGTCGGAGAAGTGGCCGACCATCGGCCTGTCGTGCGACGCGATGCCGCGGATCGTCGGCGCGAGGAGGGCGGCGCGCTCGCGGCGCTCGGCCTCGGGCAATGCCTCGTAGCCGGGGCGCACGCCGCCGAACGGCTCGGCCGAGCCGTGCTCGGCGAGGTAGGCCGCGGCGGTGTCGATGATCCAGAGCGAGTTCCGCTCCGCCGCATCCGAGGTGTCGCCCCACGCCGTGATGCCGTGGCCGCCGAGGATGCAGCCGACCGCCTGCGGGTTCGCGGCCTTGATCTCGGCGATGTCGAGCCCGAGCTGGAAGCCGGGGCGGCGCCACGGCACCCACCCGACCTTGTCGCCGAAGACGCGGCTCGTCAGCGCCTCGCCGTCGGCCGCGGTCGCGATCGCGATGCCCGAGTCGGGGTGCAGGTGGTCGACGTGGGCCGCGTCGACGAGGCCGTGCATGGCCGTGTCGATCGAGGGGGCCGCGCCGCCCTTGCCGTGCAGGCAGTAGTCGAACGCCGCCACCATCTCGTCTTCGCGGTCGACCCCCGGGTAGACGCCCGTGAGCGCCCGCAGCCGGTCGAGCCGCAGCACTGCGAGGCCCTGCTCGGTGAGGGTGCCGAGGTCGCCGCCCGAGCCCTTCACCCACAACAGCTCGACGGGCTCGCCCGTCACCGGGTCGGTCTCGGTGCCCTTGGCGGACGTGTTGCCGCCGGCGTAGTTCGTGTTCTTCGGGTCGGCGCCGAGGCGGTTCGACCGCGCGATGAGCTCTGCTGCTGCCGGGTTCGTCATGGTCACGCCCCCCAACCGGCCTGCACGCCGCCGACGCGGTCGGCGGCGATCTGCTGCAGGTAGCCCGATTCGGCGAACGCGGCCATCGGGTCGGCGGGGAGGCCCCGCGACTCGCGCCACTCGGCGAGCGCCGGGCGCACGTCGGTGTAGAACGCGTCCATGAAGATGCGGTTCGCCTCGAGCACGTCGCCCGACACCTGCGCGGCGCGCAGCGCCTCGGTGTCGACGAGGAGCGCGCGGGCCGTCATCTCCTGCACGTTGAGCACGCTGCGGATCTGGCCGGGCACCTTGTCCTCGACGTTGTGGCACTGGTCGAGCATGAACGCGACCTCGGGGTGGTTGAAGCCGCCGCCGCGGATCACCTCGAAGATGATGCGGAACAGCTGGAACGGGTCGGCAGCGCCCACGATGAGGTCGTCGTCGGCGTAGAACCGCGAGTTGAAGTCGAACGAGCCGAGCTTGCCGAGGCGCAGCAGCTGCATGACGATGAACTCGATGTTCGTGCCGGGCGCGTGGTGGCCGGTGTCGAGGCAGACCATCGCCTTCTCGCCGAGCGCGGCCACCTGCGCGTACGAAGTACCCCAGTCGGGAACGTCGGTGTGGTAGAACGCCGGCTCGAAGAACTTGTACTCGAGCACCAGACGCTGCTCGTCGCCGAGGCGCTCGTAGATCGTGGCGAGCGACTCGTGCAGGCGGTTCTGCCGGCCGCGCAGGTCGGCCTGGCCCGGGTAGTTCGAACCCTCGGCGAGCCAGATCTTCAGGTCGCGGCTGCCCGTCGCGTGCATGATGTCGATGCACTCGAAGTGGTGGTCGATCGCCTTGCGACGCACGGCGGCGTCTTCGTGGGTGAGGGCGCCGAACTTGTAGTCGTCGTCCTGGAAGGTGTTCGAGTTGATCGTGCCGAGGGCGACGCCGTGGTCTTCGGCGTGCCGCTTGAGCGCCTCGTAGTCGTCGACCCGGTCCCACGGGATGTGCAGCGCCACGGTCGGCGCGATCGCCGTGTACCGGTGCACCTGCGCGGCATCCGCGATTTTCTCGAAGGGGTCGCGCGGCGTGCCGGGCGTCGCGAACACCTTGAAGCGCGTGCCCGAGTTGCCGAACGCCCAGCTCGGCAGCTCGATGGCCTGCGCGGCCAGCTGCGCCTGGATGTCGTCGGTGAGGATGCTCACTGTGGTCCTGCTTTCGTGAGGGTGGTCGGATGCCGCTCTAGCGGCTCGTCGGGAAGGCTTTGCCACGCTCATCGAGTCGGCGGAGTCACCGCCCGCATAGGCGGTACGCGTTGCGGGGCCTTGCTCACCGACGCGAGTCTCGCGCACTCCGGCACAAAGATGAATCGTTTCAACGTAGAGTTGAAGATACCCTAGAGGCCCGTCCGTGAGACGGTCAAGTCAGCGCCTGAGTCAATCAGGCGCGTGCTGCACATGGCGAAGCATCGGATGCGCAACGATCGAATCGGTTCCGAGAACGATCAGGTTGCGGCGAAACGAAGGGGCAGCAGATGGCGGTGAGTGTTCGTGAGGTCGCGGCCGCCGCGTCGGTGTCGGTCGGTACCGTCTCGAACGTGCTCAACCGGCCCGACAAGGTCGCGCCGGCCACGGTCGAACGCGTGCTCGCGGCGATCGAGGAGCTCGGCTTCGTGCGCAACGACGCCGCCCGCCAGTTGCGCGCCGGCCGGAGCCGCTCGATCGGCTTCGTCGTGCTCGACGTGCGCAACCCGTTCTTCACCGAGGTCGCCCGCGGCGCAGAGACCCGCGCCGCCGACGCCGGCCTCACGGTGCTGCTCGGCACGAGCGACGAGAGCATCGAGCGCGAGCGCGTGTACGTCGACCTGTTCGAGGAGCAGCGCGTGCACGGGGTGCTCATCTCGCCGCTCGCCGACGACCTGCCCCGGCTGCAGCGCCTGCGCGATCGCGGCACCCCGGTCGTGCTCGTCGACCGGCAGGCGCACGACCTCACCTTCTCGTCGGTCGCGGTCGACGACGTCGCCGGCGGACGGCTCGCCGCCGAGCACCTGCTCGGCCTCGGCCGGCGCCGCATCGCGTTCGTGGGCGGGCCCGAGCCGATCCGCCAGGTCGCCGACCGGCTCGAGGGCGCCCGGCGTGCGATCGCCGAGGTGCCGGATGCCTCGCTCGAGGTCGTCGCGACCGAGAACCTCACCGTGCTGCAGGGGCGCGCGGCCGGCGAGGTGCTGCGCGGCCGCTCGGCCGCCGAGCGGCCCGACGCGGTGTTCGCCGCGAACGACCTGCTCGCGATGGGCGTGCTGCAGGCGCTCGTGATGCGGGGCGACGTGAGCGTTCCGGGCGACATCGCGCTGATCGGCTACGACGACATCGACTTCGCGGCCGCCGCGGTCGTGCCGCTCTCCTCGATCCGGCAGCCCGCCGCCCTCATCGGCCACACCGCGGTCGACCTGCTGCTGCGCGAGGCCGACGCCGACGACGGGTTCGAGCCCGAACAGGTGGTCTTCCAGCCCGAGCTCGTCGTGCGGGCGTCGACCGCTGGGTGACCGGGCGGGCCGCGCTACCGATCGATCATCGCGATTACCTACCAGCGTGCGAATGCATGGTTAGTTGCGTGCCGCGTCGTCGGTCATGATCATGCGCATGAATGTCTCGAGAAGCGGCAGCGTCTGGCGGCTCGGGTCGAGTAGGGCCTGGATTCGCAGGCCGTCGATCATGGCGAGCAGCATGGTGACCTTGTCGTCGGCGGTGACCTCTTCGCCGTCGTGCGCCGTGGCGAGTCGGCCGCTCGAGAAGTGTTGGCGCATGCGTTCGCGGCGTGCGATGAAGAAGTCGTGCGCGGGGTGGTCGGGGTTGGTCGCCGCGACGGTGATCGCGAGCCAGTTGCGTTGGTGCTCAGGGTGGGCGAACTCGTCGGCGAGCACATTCGAGAGCACCTGCTCGGCCGGCACGCGTGACTGCATGATGCGGCGCGCCATCTCTTCGTCGTCGTCGTCGCGCTGCGCGAGTGCCGCAAGCAGGAGTTCGTCCTTGCTGCCGAAGTGGCGCAGGAGTGCGGCGTGCGTCAGCTCAGCGCGCGCGGCGATGTCGCGGAGGGATGCGCGTTCGTAGCCATGCTCGGCGAAGCTGGCCAGGGCGGCGCGCACGATCTGGGCGCGGCGCGCGGGCGTGCTCGCGTAGGGGCCGCGACGGGCTCGCGGCGGTTTCGCGGGTGGAGCGGCTGCGATTCGGTCGGCGGGAGCCGGCACAGGGCTTGTCTCGCGCAAGCCGGGCTCCTGCAACTGCGCTGTCTCCAGCGGGGTGGATCTTGGCATGCCTTCTCCTTGTACGCGCATTACTCGAGTCTGGCAGGCCCCGTACCCGAGCCCGATTTGCCAATAGTAACCGAGGTGGTTACTGTTGGCGCTAGTAACCACTGCGGTTACTTTTGCGTACTTCCCAGCACGACCTGCGTACGATCGCGTGGTCGGATCATCGCCGATGAAGGAGTCAATGGTGACGAAGAACGAGCCGGACGCGGACCTCGCCGCCGGCCTCGCCGTGTCCGACGGAGAGACCGCGCCCGCGGTCGAGATTCCTGTGGCGGAGCCGCAGCAACCGATGAGCCGGGGTTACATCCTCTGGCTGATGCTCGCGAGCTTCGGTGCATCCATGGCCATGATGGTGCCGCTCTCGTACGGCATCGCCGTGCGCATCACCGAGCTCGCACCCGGTCACGAAGAAGTGCTCGGATTCATCACCGGGATCGCGCAGGCCGTTTACCTCGTGCTCAGTCCGCTGGTCGGCATCTGGAGCGACCACACCCGGTCGCGGTTCGGACGTCGAAGCCCGTTCATCTACCTCGGAGTGACGATCGGACTGGCAGGTCTCGTCGTCATCGGTCTTGCTCCCAACCTGCTGATCGTCGGCGCCGGCTGGGTGCTCGGCATGGTCGGATGGTCGATCGCCGGCGCCGCACTGCAGAACATCCAGGCCGACAAACTGCCCGAGGGGCAGCGCGGCAAGGTGTCGGCGCTCACCGGCCTCATGACCCAGGTCGCTCCGGTGCTCGGCATCGGCGTCGCCTACGCGGTGTCGTCGAACACCTTCCTGGTCTTCCTGCTGCCGGGTGCGATCGGCGCGGTGCTGCTCGTCCTGTTCCCGCTCATCAAGCCCGAGGGCAGCTCGAAGGACCTCGCGCCGTCGACGCAGGTCACCGTGAAGTCGGTGTTCGCGAGCTACGGGTTCAACATCCGCAAGTACCCCGACTTCGCCTGGAACTGGCTGGGCCGCTTCGTCTTCTTCATGGGGCTCTACTTCAACACCACGTTCGGCACGTTCTTCTACGCACAGCGGCTCGACATGCCTGTGCGGGAGGTGGCCGGCGTGGTCGCGACAGTCGGCATGGTCGGGGTGCTCGCTGCTGCGGGCGGCGCGCTCGCAGGAGGATTCCTCTCGGACAAGCTCCAGCGCCGCCGCCTCTTCGTGATGATCGCCGCAGTGCTCTTCGTCGTCGGCGCGCTCGTCGAGGCCACCGCCTGGTCGCTCGCGCAGATCGTCGTCGGCGCCGTGCTCATGCAGCTGACGATCGCGGTGTTCGCGACCGTCGACCAGGCCATCGTGTACGCGACCATCCCCGAACGCGACCAGGCCGGCCGCTACATGGCGGTCATCCAATTCGCCCAGAAGATCCCGAGCGCCATTGCGCCGCTGCTGGCCGGCGTCGTGATCACGATCGGCGCGACCGGCGGCGAGAAGAACTACACGCTGCTGTACCTGCTCGGCGCCGCCTTCGCGCTCATCGGCGGCCTCGTCATCATGTTCAAGGTCAAGTCGGTTCGTTGACCGAGCTCGACCCATTCGACAGTCCGAAACCGGCATTCGAACGGAAGCGAACCCGCATGCCCAGTGCCCCGTATGACCTCGTCGTCGACTACGGCGGTGACGAATTCGCCGTCACCGGCTCCGCCCCCCGACTCTCCTGGAAGGACGCGGTCGACCGCGATCTTCACGCGGTCTACCGGGTGGAAGCGGTGATCGACGGAGCGCAACCGATCGTCGCAGAGGTCGCCGGTCGTCGCTTGACGGCGTGGCCGTTCACGGCGCTCGGCAGCGCACAGCGGGTGACGTGGCGGGTCCGCGCCGAGGCGCCGGATGCCGCGTGGTCGGGGTGGGCGGAGTTCGAGTCGGGACTCCTCGACGCGGACTGGTCCGCACCTTGGATCTCTCCCGTCGAACCCGCCGTGGGCACCGACGGCGATGCCGGCTACGGACGGCGTGCGGCGCATGTGCTCGCGGGTCGCTTCACGATCGCCGGCACCATTTCGTCGGCTCGCCTCTACACGACCGCGCTCGGCGTGTACACGGCGACCGTGAACGGCGAGCGCGTCGGCACGATCGAGCTCGCGCCGGGGTCGACCTCGTACGACCGCACCGTCTATGCGCAGGCGGCGGACGTCACCCGGCTGATCCGCGATGGGGCGAACACGGTCGAGCTCGAGCTCTCCGACGGCTGGTACCGCGGGCAGGTCGGCGCGTTCCGGCTTCCGGCCGCCTGGGGCACCACATTGGGTGCCCGCGTCGAGTTGCACGTCGAGTTCCCCGACGGATCGCTGCAGGTCGTGGCGGGCGACGGCTCCTGGACGAGCCGGCGGTCGGCGATCACCCGTGCCGACCTCATGGACGGCCAGACGCTCGACCTGTCCACGGTGACCGGCCCCGTGGTGCCCGTGCTGGTCGACGTCGTCGAGGCGCCGCCGATCGACTGGTCGCCGGCGCCGCCGGTGCGGGTCGTCGAGCGGCGCGCACCCGAGTCGCTGCGAGCGATCGCCCACGGGGTCTGGCTCGTGGACTTCGGGCAGAATGCGTCCGGCTGGATCCGGCTGACCGACCTGGGTGCGCCGGGCACTCGCACCGTGCTCGAGTACGGCGAGGCACTGGGCCGCGACGGCGACCTGGACACCTCGCACCTCGATTCCGAACGGCCCGACGGCGGGCGCAAGGCATTCGTGCAGCGCGACGAGATCGTCGCGGGGGAGCAGGGCGGCGTCTTCGAGCCCCGCCACACGGTGCACGGGTTCCGGTACGCACGGATCACCCGCTCCGATGGCGGCGCACTCGCCGCCGCATCCCTGGAGATGTGCATCGTGCAGACAGATCTCGCGCGCACCGGAGCCTTTGCGTGCAGCGACGACGAACTGAACCGGCTGCACGAGATCGTCGACTGGAGCTTCCGAGGCAACGCCGTCGACGTACCGACCGACTGCCCGACCCGTGAGCGGCTCGCCTGGACCGGTGACTACCAAGTGTTCGTGCCGATGGCCACGCGCCTGTACGACGTGCACGGCTTCAGCCGCAAGTGGCTGCGCTCGGTGCGTGATGATCAGCTCGACGACGGCCGGATCGCGAACTTCTCGCCCGACGGGCGCCGTATCAAGCAGCAGCTCGACGACCAGTTCGCCATGATGACCGGTTCGGCGGGCTGGGGCGACGCGATCGTCGCGGTGCCGTGGGAGCTCTACCTCTCGTATGGTGACGAGCAGGTGCTCGCCGAGAACGTCGACGCGATGAGGCGCTGGGTCGAGTGGGCGCTCGGACAGGCGCGCTCCGCCCGGCACTTCGCCCGCGTGCAGGCCTCAGCCGAGCCCGAGCCGTTCGAGCAGTATCTCTGGGACGGCACGTTCCACTGGGGCGAGTGGACCGAGCCCAGGCAACGCGACGCCGAGGGGAACCGGATCGATCCGATCAAGCACGACCCGATGGCCTGGTTCATGGCCGACAAGGGCGAGGTCGGCACCGCATACCTGCACCGCTCGACCGCGACCCTCGCCGCCGTCTCGCGCATTCTCGGCCGCGTCGAGGATGCCACCCGCTACGCGGCGACCGCCGACCGCATCGCCGATGCCTGGCGACAGGCCTACCTGCGCGCCGATGGCACGACGGCGACCGACACTCAGGCCGCCTACGCGCGGGCCCTCGCGTTCGGACTGATTCCCGAAGATCTCCGCGACCGCGCGGTCGACCGGCTCGTGGAACTGATCCGCGACGCCGGCACCCATGTCGGCACCGGATTCCTCGCGACGGGCGACCTGCTGCAGGTGCTCGCCGACCACGGCCGCGCGGACGTCGCGTACGAACTCCTCCAGCAGCGCACCGCCCCGTCGTGGCGGTACATGCTCGACCGCGGCGCGACCACAGTCTGGGAGGACTGGGAGGGCATCGACGAACACGGCGACGCCCACGAGTCGCTCAATCACTACAGCAAGGGTGCCGCGATGCGGTTCCTGCACACGCACACGCTCGGGCTGCGGCAGGACGCCGGTTCTGTCGGCTGGCAGCGCGTCTTGATCGAACCCGTTCCGGGCGGCGGCGTCACCTGGGCGCGCGGCAGCCACGAGGGGCCGCAAGGCACGATCGACGTCGACTGGCGCATCGAGGGCGAGCGGATGACGCTGACCGCCGTGGTCCCGTCGGGAACCACCGCCCGCGTCGTGCTGCCCGACGGCACCGAGTACCGGATCGGGGCGGGCCGGTTCGAGACGACCGCCACGCTCCCCGCCCGCGCGTCGACCGCGACGGCATGACCCCCGCGGCAGCCTCCACACCGCATCCATTTTTCGATATCGACCACTCCACGAACGAGAGGAACCAACCCATGACGACCTTCCCCGAGGGCTTCCTCTGGGGCGCCGCTACAGCGGGCCACCAGATCGAGGGCAACAACGTGAACAGCGACTGGTGGGCGCGCGAGCAGATGATGCCGGGCATGGAGCTCTCCGGTGACGCGGTGGACAGCTACCACCGCTACCGCGAGGACATCCGGCTGCTCGCTGACGCGGGCCTCACGTCCTACCGCTTCAGCCTCGAGTGGTCGCGGATCGAGCCGGTGCGCGGTCACTTCTCGAAGGCTGAACTCGCCCACTACCGCCGCATGATCGATTACTGCCTCGACCACGGCGTCGCACCCGTCGTCACCCTGCAGCACTTCACGACGCCGCAGTGGTTCGCCGCGCTCGGCGGCTGGGACAGCCCCGACGCCGAAGCGCTGTTCTGCGCGTACGTCGAGCAGGCGTGCACCATCCTCGACGGCGTCGAATGGGTCGCGACCATGAACGAGCCCAACATGCAGGCGGCGATCATGACCGCGATGCGGCACCTCTCAGCGTCCGGCGGGGAGTGGACGAGCCCCACGGTCGAGGCCGAGGGCGATGCGGAGAAGAAGCAGACGCACAGTGAGTTCCTGACCTACGCCGACCCCGAGATCGGGCGCATGTTCACGCGGATCCACCACGCCGCCCGCGCGATCGTGCGCGAGCGCACCGGCGCGAAGGTCGGCTGGACGATCGCGGCAGGCGCCCTCACGGCAGCGCCCGGCGGCGAGGAGAAGCTGCTGCAGATCCGGTACGGCAAGGAGGACGTGTACTGGGAGGGCAGCCGCGGTGACGACTTCGTCGGCGTGCAGGCGTACTCGAGCCAGCAGGTCGACGCGAACGGCCTCGTGCCGCACCCGCCGCACCCCGACAACACCCTCGTCGGCACGTCCTTCCGTCCCGACTCCCTCGCGATGGCCGTCCGCCACGCGTGGGAGGTCAGTGAGCACACGCCCATCGTCGTCACCGAGAACGGCATCGCCACCGCCGACGACGCGCAGCGCATCCGCTACACGGAGGAGGCGCTGCGGGGCCTCGCGGGCACCATCGCCGACGGCATCGACGTCCGCGGCTACCTGCACTGGTCACTCCTGGACAACTTCGAGTGGGGCCACTGGGAGCCGACCTTCGGCCTCATCTCGGTCGACCGCGACACCTTCGCGCGCACACCGAAACCGAGCCTGGCCTGGCTCGGCGAGGTCGCGAAGCGCAATGGGCTGGAGTCGGCGGAGGCTGCAGCATGACCTTCCCGTTCGCCGACGTCTCGGCCCGTTCGCTCACCGAGCTGCTCTCGCTCGCCGGCCGCCGGGCCGTCGTGACCGGCGCAGCGCAGGGCCTCGGCAAAGCCATCGCGGCGCGACTGGCCGAGGCTGGGGCCGACCTCCTGCTGATCGACCTCAACGAGGATGCGGCGCAGCTCGCCGCAGGGGAACTCGCCGACCGGTACGGCGTTCGCGTGGCCGCCACACACGCCGACGTCGCAGACACGGCTTCGGTCGCGGCGGCCGCCGACGTGGCCGTCGCCGAACTCGGCGGCATCGACATCTGGGTGAACAACGCCGGGATCTTCCCGAACGCGCCGGCGACCGTGATGCCCGACGAGATGTGGGACGCGACCTTCGCCGTCAACGCGCGCGGCGTGTTCCTGGGTTCGCGCGAGGCTGCACGCCGCATGTCGGCCGACCGATCGGGCGGCGTCATCGTCAATATCATCTCGACCGCGGGCGTGCAGGTGGCGTTCCCCGGCATGGCCGCGTACGTCGGATCGAAGCACGCCGCGCTCGGCATGACCAAGTCGCTCGCGGTCGACCTCGCCCCGCTGGGCATTCGCGTGCTCGGCGTAGCGCCGAGCTTCGTACCCACCGAGGGCAACATCGCCGCGGCGAAGGCCGGCGCCGAGGCCGCGGCCGCGGCCGGCATCGAGATGCCGACCCTCGACGTGATGAAGACGAGCATGATCGGCCGCATGGGCACCCCCGACGACATCGCGCGCGTCGTCCTCTTCGCCGCGAGCGACCTCTCGATGATCATGACCGGCAGCACGCTCCTCGCCGACGCCGGTGAGACGGTCTGACGCGTGCCGTCATCCACTCGGCGGCCGCTGCGGGCGATCCAGCAGATCCAGATCGGCCGGATCGCGTCCACAGAAGAACAGGCGCGCGAGACCCTCGCGCGCCTGGTCGCGGCCGGATTCGAGGGCATCGAACTCAACGGATTCATGACCCGGCCGACCCCACTGATCGTCCGGGGCCTGACGCGAGTCGCCGGAATGCCGGTCGGCGGCGGCGGGCGGCTCGACTGGCCGCGCCTCGTCGCCGAAGCGGGCCTCTCGGTGGTCGCCCTCCACGAAGACCTCGGGACGATCGAGTCCGCACGGGCGGAGGTCGCGGCGCGGTGCGCCGAGTTCGGCACGCGGAACGTCGTGATCACCGGAATGCACCGCTTCGACTACGGCGACGAGGAGGCGGTCGCCCGGCTGGCGCAACGGCTCACCATCGCCGGCCACGCCTTCGCAAACGACGGCCTCCGCCTGCTCTACCACAACCACACCGCGGAGTTCCGGCGGCTGCCCTCAGGCGGCACCGCCTTCGCGGCACTGCTCGAGCAGACGGATGCCGAAGCGGTCGGATTCGAGCTCGACTGCTACTGGGCGGCCACCGCGGGAGCGGATCCGCTGCGCCTGCTCGACATAGTCGGCGAACGGGTTCGTCTCCTCCACCTCACCGACCGCGGCTCGCGCGTGACCGGCCCGACGATGACGCCCATCGTCAAAGCGGACAGCGTCGAACTCGGCACCGGCAACTTGGCCGTCGACACCATCATCGAGCGAGCCATCGCGCTGCAGATGGAAGCGGTGATCCTCGAGACCCACAAGAACTGGATCGACGGGTCGCCGCTGCGCAGCGCGGAAGTGAGCGCCGACGTACTCCGACGACTGCTCCCGTCCTGATCGACGAGTTCGTCGCCGAACCTCCCTCGAGCAGTTCATGAGCCGCGACCGCATCACCGGATCCGGCGTCACAGCCCCCACCGCCGATCCGGCTCGCCCGGCATCCACCCTTCGACCAGGCAGGAATCTCATATGGACATCACCAACAAGGTCTTCGTCGTCACCGGCGCCGGCAACGGCATCGGACGCGAGACCACCCTCAGGCTCCTCCGTGGCGGAGCATCCGTCGCCGGCGTCGACCTCAATGCCGACGGACTCGCCGAGACCGGTCGGCTCGCTTCGGCCGGCGATCGATTCTCCGGGCATGTCGTGAACATCACCGACCGTGAAGCCGTCGCGGCGCTGCCTGATGCCACGGAGAACGCGCACGGCGCGGTCGACGGCGTCGTCAACATCGCGGGCGTCATCCAGCAGTTCGTGAAGGTCGTCGACCTGCCGTTCTCCGAGATCGACAAGGTGATGAACGTCAACTTCGGCGGGGTCATGAACATGTGCAAGACGTTCCTTCCCATACTCCTCTCGCGTCCCGAGGCGGCGATCCTCAACGTGGCGAGCATGGGGTCGTACGCGCCGGTGCCCGGTCAAGCCGTCTACGGAGCGTCGAAGGCGGCGGTGAAGCTCCTGACGGAGGCGCTCTACGCCGAACTCCTCGGGACGAACGTGCAGGTGACCGTGGTGTTCCCAGGAGCGATCGGCACGGACATCGCAGCGAACTCGGGCGTCAGCCTTGCGGGTGACACGTCCGCCGAGACGGCGACGTACAAGACGACGAGCCCGGTCGAAGCAGGACGCGTCATCGTCGCCGCCATCGAGAAGGGACGGTTCCGTGCGACGATCGGCTCAGATGCCGCGGCGATGGACCGGCTCTCCCGACTGAACCCGCAGTTCGCGACGACCCTCATCGCCAAGCAGATGGGCGACCTCCTCGAGGCCTGACGGATTCGAAAGCGGGTGCCGAATTCGTACTAGATCCGTCGACACGGTTCTATCACCGGCACGCGCCGCATTCTTAGTGTTGCTCTCGGCTCAGTGAAGCGACCGACGGAACAACCCGTTCGTCGCGCGAGCGGAATACCCGAAGGAGCGAGAACGCAATGGCGCGTAACCCGAAGCAGACGGCCAGCGAGGCGGACGGCGTGACCTACCGCCGCGCCAAGACCTGGGAGATCGCCCTCTCCCAGATGAACAACGGCTCGGCGATGATCTTCTACGTCCTCGTCGGCCTCATGAGCTACCTGCAGAACGCCGGCTACGGCATCGCCGTCGCGGCCGCAGGTCTCATCCTCACGTTCACCAGGGTGTTCGACGGGCTGATCGACCCCCTGCTCGCGCTGATCATCGAGAAGGTGAACTTCCGCTTCGGCAAGCTCCGCTTCTTCATGCTCAGCGGATGGGCGATCCGATCGCTCGCGATCCTGATGCTCTTCGTCTGGGCGTCCGACACCGGTCTGGGCGCGGTGTTCTTCATCGCGATGTACGTGGTGTACATCATCGGTTCGTCCATGAACGACATCGCCGGCCAGATGACCGGGCCAGTGCTCACGAACGACCCCAGGCAGCGGCCCACGGTGCAAGTGTGGTCGACGGTGTACGCCTACTTCGTGCCGGCGATATTCTCGATCCTCTCGACCGTCGTCTTCCTGCCCCGCCACGGCAACGAGTTCACAGTGGAGATGCTGAGCGAGACCGCGCTCACGTACGTGGCCTGCTCGCTCGTGTTCCAGATCCTCGCCTGTGTCGGCGTATCGCGCATCGACAAGCCCGAGAACTTCGCGCACCTCGAAGTCGACCGCGCGAAGGCGGACGTCTCGATGCGCGACATGTGGAATCTGCTCACGAAGAACGGGCCGTTCCAGCGCTACCTCATCAGCGGCGCCTCCGACAAGCTCGCCCAGGTGGTGAAGTCGCAGGCCGTGATCGGCACCCTCATGTGGGGCATCCTGCTCGGCAACATGCAGCTCGGCTCAGTACTCGGGCTCATCGCGATCCTCCCCGGCATCGTGTTCGCCATCTGGGGCGCCCGCCACACCGGCAAGCACGGATCGAAGGCCGCGACTGTCACCTGGACCTGGATCTGCGTGATCCTCGCCGCGGTGCTGACCGTGTTCTGCCTGGTCGTCGACATGGGCTCCATCCTGGGCAACCTCGCCCTCACGATCGGGTTCTTCCTCGTCTACCTGCTGCTGAACGGCGCGTCGATGGTCGTCACCGTCGCTTCGGGCGCGATGCGCGCGGACGTCATCGACTACGAGCTCGAACGCTCAGGCAAGTTTCTGCCGGCCACGGTCACTGCGACCTACAACATCGTCGATCAGATCATCTCCTCGCTCGGCGCGACGCTCGCGCTCGGCGCCGTCGCCCTGATCGGCTTCACCACGGTGATGCCGCAGCCGACCGACAGTCCGACGACGCCGATCCTGCTCATGAGCCTGCTGCTCTTCTTCGGCCTGCCGATCCTCGGCTGGGTCTGCACGCTCATCGCGATGCGAGGCTACAAGCTCGACCGAACCGAGATGATCGAGGTGCAGAAGCGCGTGGGCGCGCGCAAGGCCGCCCTGCAAGCGGCCGAACATGACACGGAGGGCGTTCTCGCCTGACGTCCTGACGCTCGGGGCCGTGGATCCGACCGGATCCGCGGCCCTGGCGTGCGTCAGCCCGTGTGGGCGTCGCGGTAGGCGGTCGGGGTCATCCCGTACACCTCGCGGAAGACCTTCACGAAATAGTTCGCGTCGTCGTACCCGACGAACAATGCAATGTCACGAACGTTCTGCGTGGTGGTCGCGAGCAGGCGGGCCGCACGTTCGGCGCGCTGCCTCGCCGTATAGGCCGCCACGGTCATGCCGGTCGCGGCTTTGAACCGGCGCGCGAGCGTCGACACGGAGACCCCGAGGCGATCCGCGAGATCCGTGGTCGAGACCTGGCTGCTGAGGTGCAGGTCAATCTCATCGGCGACTTGCCGGACGAGCGGCGGAAAGCTTCGCTGACGGTGGCGGCGAACGTGCCGACAGAAGTCGGTGACCATCTGAGACGTGAACGAAACCGACCGGCGCATGTCAGAGGAATGCCCGATCCGATGCAGACGCTGCGCGTACTCCTGAGAGATCGCATCGATCGTCACAGGCGGCAGCCCACCGCGCTGCGCTGCCACGCGCGCCATGATCCTCAGGATGGTCGTCCCGAGGAACGGTGTGTTCAGGTAACTGATCGTCTGCGGCATCCGCCCCATGCGATGCAATGCGGCAAGCGCACGCTCGGCGGAGCCGTCGGCGACGGCATCCATGAAGTCCCGCTCCAGCCGGTACCGCTCCTCGATCACCGTGACGGTCGCGGACTGCGGGGCATCGCCGGACCCCGGCGCGATCGTTCCGCCGTCGGCCTCGACCTCGCGGAGGCTGCCGAGCAGATCCTCGCTCCCGGCAGCACGCAGCAGCGCCGCGGCACCGCGGTAGACGTACTCCGCATCGACGAGCGGGTATCTCGTGCGATACAGCTTGTACAGCGGCAGGTGGGCGCTCGGGATGCCGAGCCGGCTCATCGTCTCCTCGGCCATCCCGGGGTGCATCGGCTCGTGGGTGTAGGGACCGACGACGAGCAGGTGATCGTCCCAGCGCACGAGGGTGATCGCCATGCCGAGCGGTTCGAGGAACTCGTGAACGATCTGCGGCTCCATCTCGCGCACGAACCCGCGCAGCACGGCTGCCGAGAACGCAGGCTGGAGCCGGGGATCGAGGCAGTGCGCGGCTTCGAAGGCGTCCAGGGCTGAGGGAATGTCGGTCGTGAGTTGGACCGGACAACTCAGCACCTCGGCCACCGCGGTGGCGATCGGTTCGAGCGCGGCATCGAGCGGTACGGGTGTCGTCGCCATCTGAGCCTCTGTTCGTCGAGTACACGAGGTTGTGCCGAATCAGTACTGATCGTGCGTGACCAGTTCTATCACTTCGCCGCGTCGGCTTCGTAGTTTGGTTGGGCCGGACCGGCTCGCGCCGGTGCACCAGGTCGAAGGAGACATGCATGACACCCGCTGCCCGCCAACCCCGACGAGTCGTGACGATCCACGACGGCTGGGCGTTCGCACCCGTCGAGCTGCCCGGGTCCTCGAGCTGGGAGGACGTCGCTGCAGCAGGGGAGGCGGTCGTGCTGCCGCACACGTGGAACGCGATCGACGGTCAGGCGGGCGGGGAGTACCGGCGCGGACGATCGACGTACGCGAAGTACATCGAGCCGGAGCAGGGCGACGTCGAGACCTGGATCGAGTTCGCCGGCGTGAACTCGTCGGCCGAGGTGTACTTGGGCGGCCAGTTGCTCGCGCGTCATGACGGCGGATACTCGACCTTCCGCGTGGACCTGACCGACGGTCTCGCGAGCGGCGAGCGCACGTTGCTCGTCGTCGTCGACAACGTCGCGAACGAGCACGTGTATCCGCAGCGCGCCGACTTCACGTTCTACGGAGGCATCTACCGCGGGGTGCGCCAGATCACGGTCGGTCGTGAGCACTTCGACCTCGCCGCACACGGCGGCCCCGGCCTGACCATCGTGCCCGCGCTCCACGGCGACCGCGCCGAGGTTGCGCTGCACGTCGCCGTTACCACGTCGGGGACCGAGCGCACCGCCACGTCCGTGCGCTTCAGCGTCCAGGGCGAGTCCGCGACGACAGTGCCTCTGGATGGTGGCGAGGCGGACGCCACGATCCGGATCGAGCAGGTTCGGCGCTGGCACGGCCTGCGCGACCCGCACCTCTACACCGCGCGAGCCGAACTGCTGGCCGGTGACACGGTGCTCGACGTGGTCGACCTGCGGTTCGGATGCCGCGAGTTCACGGTCGACCCAGAGCGCGGCTTCCTCCTGAACGGCGAGGAGTACCCGCTCCGAGGCGTCTCGCGCCATCAAGACCGCGAGGGCGTCGGCAATGCGATCACCGAGGAGATGCAGCACCAGGACCTCGCACTGCTGCGCGAACTGGGCGTCACGACGGTGCGGCTCGCGCACTACCAGCACGATCAGCTCTTCTACGACCTCTGCGACGAGACGGGCATCGTGGTGTGGGCGGAGATCCCGCAGATCACCGTCTTCCTGCCCGGTGCGGTCGAGAACGCCCGCGATCAGCTCACCGAGCTCATCGTGCAGAACCGCCATCACGCGAGCATCGTCTGCTGGGGCCTGTCGAACGAGATCACGCTGGCAGGCTCCGGCGAGGACGTGATCGCCGCGCACCGCGAGCTGAACGACCTCGCCCACGAGCTCGACGTCACTCGTCTGACCGCGATGGCGAACCTGTTCCTCCTCGAGACGGACCACCCGCTGGTCGGGCTCCCCGACGTCATGTCGTACAACCTCTACTTCGGCTGGTACGTCGGAGAGGTCGCCGACAACGACACCTGGCTCGACGATTTCCACGAGGCCCACCCCGGGACCGCGGTCGGCCTCGCCGAGTACGGGGCGGACGCGAACCCGCAGTTCCAATCCGCCTCCCCCGAGAAGGGCGACTACACCGAGGGATACCAGGCGCTCTATCACGAGCACATGCTGGCGATGATCGAGCGGCGCCCCTGGCTGTGGGCGACGCACGTGTGGAACCTCGCGGACTTCGGCTCCGCCGGCCGCGACGAGGGCGGCACCGCAGGGCGCAACCAGAAGGGACTCGTGACCTTCGACCGGACGCTGAAGAAGGACGCGTTCTTCCTCTACAAGGCGGCCTGGTCGAGCGAGCCCTTCGTGCACGTCGCCGGGCGCCGCCGCGCGGAGCGGGCGGAGGAGGTCACCGAGGTCGTCGTCTACACCAACCGGAGTCAGGTCACCCTGCTGGTCGACGGCGTCCCGGTCGGCACAGCCGAAGGCCGCCGGGCGTTCCGATTCAGCGTGCCGCTGACCGGCGAGCACGAGATCACCGCGCGATCGGGCGATCTCGCCGACACCATCACGCTGCGCAAGGTCGACGAGGCGCCCGCAGCGAGCGTGATGCCCACCACCGGCATCGCCAACTGGTTCGACGAGACCGACCTGCCGAGCCCTGCCGGATTCTTCTCGGTGCGCGATTCCCTCGGCGACATCAAGCAGTCCGAAGACGGAGCACAAGTCATCGCCTCGGTGATGGAGGCCGTGGCGACCAGCCGGGGAGAGGTCGGCCAGGGCGTCGAGATCCCGCCGTCGATGCAGGCGATCATCGACCGCATGAGCGTCGAGAAGCTCATCAAGCAGGCAGGCGGCGTTCCCAGCGAGGCCGTCGCTGCCCTGAACGCCCGACTGAACCTCATCGCCAAGTGATGTCGACCCCAGACACGTTCCACCGTGACCCGGCACGGCTGCTACCGGTCGATCCCACTGTGCGCGCGATCGCGCTCGACCTGTACGCGCGAGTCGCGGATGCCCCGATCATCTCCCCGCACGGGCACGTGCCACCGTCCCTGCTCGTGAACGACGAACCGTACGCCGACCCGGTCGCGCTGCTGGTCACCGGCGACCACTACGTGACCCGGCTGCTGCACGCCGGCGGCGTCGACCTGGCCGACCTGGTCGTCGGCGAGGCCGGGCGCGATGCGCGAGCCGTGTGGCGCACGCTCGCCGCGCACTGGCACCGGTTCGCGGGCACCGCGTCGGGATACTGGATCGAGGAGGAGCTCGACGGGGTCTTCGGCATCACCACGCCGCTCGGCCCCGAAACGGCCGACGCGATCTTCGACGAGATCCTCGCGGCGCTCGCGCGCCCCGAGTTCCGGCCCCGCGCGCTGTTCGAGCGGTTCGGCATCGAACTCCTCGCGACGACGGACGACCCGCTCGACGATCTCGCGGAGCACGCCGCGCTCGCCTCATCCGGCCTTGCCGGCCGTGTCGTGCCGACCTTCCGGCCCGATCGGTACCTCGATCCCGACGCACCTGCGTTCGGTCGAGACGTCGAGCGGCTGCTCGGCGCGACGGCGCGGCCGGCCGACTTCGCCGGCTACCTGGGCGCGCTCGAGGAGCGGCGCGCGTACTTCATCCGGCACGGCGCGGTCTCGACCGACCATGGCGTCGAAGAGCTGTTCACCGTCGACCTCGACGCAGCCGAGGGGGAGCGCCTGTTTCGGGCCGTGCTCGCGGGCACCGCCGATGCCGCTGAACGTCGCGCATTCCGAGGCCACATGCTCGTGCAGATGGCGCGCATGAGCGCCGACGACGGGCTCGTCATGGCCATCCACCCGGGCGTCCTCCGCAACCACTCGACGACGACGCACGCACGGTTCGGCGCCGACACCGGGCACGACATCCCCGTCGCCACCGAGTTCACCCGCGGCATCCGGCCCCTGCTCGAACGGTACGGGCTCGAGCGCGACCTCCACCTCGTGCTGTTCGCGATCGACGAGACGACCTACTCGCGCGAACTCGCGCCGCTCGCCGGGTTCTACCCGAGCGTCTACCTGGGCGCCCCGTGGTGGTTCCTCGACGCACCCGACGCGATCGCCCGCCACCGCGCGGCCGTGACCGAGACGGCCGGCTTCTACCGCAGCAGCGGCTTCATCGACGACACGCGCGCATTCCTGTCGATCCCGGCACGACACGACACGGCGCGCCGGGTGGACGCCGGGTTCCTCGCCCGCCTCGTGGCGGAGGGCCGAGTACGCATGCCTGCCGCTGAACGGATCATGGACGACCTCGTCGGCGACATCCCGCGGGCGGTGTTCAAACTGTGACCGACCTGACCTTGCTGACCCGCGCGTCGGTCGCAGTCCCGACGCCATCCGAGCGGATCGTGCACCTCGGCTTGGGAGCGTTCCACCGCGCGCATCAGGCCTGGTACACGGCGCACGCGAGCGACGCCGACCAGTGGGGGATCGTTGCGTTCACGGGCCGCAGCCGCGATCTCGTGGACCGTCTCGCGCCGCAGGACGGTCTCTACACCATCGTCGAGCGCGGCGCCGACGGCGATCGTTTCGAAGTCGTGCCGTCGATCGTGCGCGTCGAGGCCGGCGACGATGTGCCGGCCTTCGTCACGGCAGTCGCGGCGCCGCAGACCGCGATCCTCACGCTCACCATCACCGAGGCCGGGTATCGGCTCGCTGCCGACGGAACGGTGGACCTCGCCGACCCGGTCGTCGCATCCGATGTCGCCATGCTGCGGTCTGCGCTCGTACGGGAGGCATCCCTCGCCCAGGCCCGCGTCGTCGAGCCATCGTCTGCCCTCGGCCGTGTGCTGCTCGGGCTGGACGCGCGCCGCCGCGCGGGCGCCGGTCCGATCGCGCTCGTGCCGTGCGACAATCTGCCGAACAACGGCGGACTTCTCCGGCGCGCATTGGCCGACCTCGCTGGGCGAGTGTCCGACGAACTGGCCGCCTGGCTCTCTGCGAACGCGGCAGTCGTGTCCACCTCGGTGGACCGGATCACGCCGGCGATCGACGCAGTAATCGAGTCGGCCGCGATCGGCCGGGCGACCGGATGCCTGGACGCCGCGCCGGTCGTCACCGAGCCGTTCTCCGACTGGGTGCTGTCTGGAGAGTTCCCGGCCGGCCGGCCCGAATGGGAGGCCGCAGGCGCCCGGTTCGTCGACCACCTCGAACCATGGGAGCACCGCAAGCTCTGGATGCTGAACGGTGCGCACACCGTGCTCGCAACGCTCGGACAGGCGCGCGGCCACGCGGTCGTGAGCACCGCGATCGAGGACCCCGTGTGCCGAGCGGCCGTCGAGTCGCTGTGGGACGACGACGCCGCGCAGTTGCCCGACCTTGACCTCACCGCATACCGAGCGGCGCTTCTCACTCGATTCCGCAACCCGCGCATCGAGCACCGTCTCACGCAGATCGCCCTCGACTCGACCACGAAGGTTCGCTTGCGCATCGTGCCGGTCGCCCTCCGCGAACTCGCCGCCGGCCGAACCGCTGGCGGATGCGCAGCCGCCATCGCCGCATGGATCCTCGGCATCCGTTTGGGCACGGCAGCGTTGCCCGGCGGCATCGCCGCAGTCGCGGCGTCCGGGCCGCTCGAGGCAGCCGCGCGAGACGCCCTCCTCACCGCGCTCGACCCGGGGTTCACCGACCATCCGGAGTTCGCAGAGCTCGTGGGTTCTGCGTTCGCCCGGTTCTCGCCGGACACGCCCTTCCACTGAACCCGTCGGGACCTGCATCCGCGTTCGCTGAAGGCGCGTGACCCATCGAAAGGAATTGCACATGACGAAGGTGTCTCCCGCACCAGACGGGCATGTTGCCCAACTCCCGCGCCGCTCCCGGCGCACGATTTGGAAGCGAGTCACGATCATCGGCGGGTCGTTGATCGTGCTCTGGCTCGTCGCGAGCATCGTGGCGCTGTTCTACTTCGGTGCCGATCGGCCCGAGAAGTACGAGGGCCGGGTTTCCCAGATCATTGAAGAGCATCAGGGCACCGAGTCGCAGGGCGCAGTGCTCCTGACCGGCAGCTCGTTCTTCGAGAACTGGGAGACCTCGGCCGAAGACCTCGCGCCGCTCGTGAGTGTCAACGTCGGCATCGGCGGCACGAGAATCGGCGATCAGATCCACTACATCGACCAGCTCGTCACCCCGTTCAACCCGCGAGCAATTGTCGTATATGCGGGTTCGAACGATCTCGATGGATTAGGCCCGTTCTTCGCCAAGTCCTCCGACGAGGTGGTGCCGAAGATTCAGGAATACGTCGGCCTCGTGCACGACCGGTTTCCGGAACTCCCGATCTACTACGTCGGCATCGTCGAGTCCCCTTCCCGCGAAGGCGTCCGCGAAGAGATGCGAGAGACGAACCGCCGTCTCGCGGAGTGGGCAGCGGACACGGGGGAGGTCACCTTCATCGATACCGCCTCGGCAATGCTGACCGAAGAAGGAGAGATCGACGGCACACTGTTCGGCTCCGATCGCCTGCATCTCAATGAGGCCGGCTACACCAGGTTCGCCACTGCGATTCGCGAGGTGCTCGTGCCCGAGTTGTCGCCACGCGGAGAATGACGCTCCGCTCCCACGTATTCCCATCGCATAGAACCACGGAAGGCTCTCATGATCATCGACAAGGCTGAAGTCATCGTGACCAGTCCCGACCGGAACTTCGTCACGCTCAAGCTGACGACCGATGAGGGGCACACCGGCCTCGGCGACGCGACGCTCAACGGGCGTGAACTCGCCGTCGTCGCCTATCTGCAGGAGCACGTCGTGCCGCTGCTCATCGGCCGCGAAGCGAGCCGCATCGAGGACACCTGGCAGTTCCTGTACCGCTCCGCCTACTGGCGCCGTGGGCCGGTCACGATGGCCGCGATCGCCGCCGTCGACATGGCGCTCTGGGACATCAAGGGCAAGGCCGCCGGGATGCCCGTCTACCAACTCCTCGGTGGTGCCTCGCGCAACGGGCTCATGGCCTACGGACACGCGTCGGGCAAGGAACTGCCCGAGCTGTTCGACTCGATCCGGGCGCACCAGGAGCAGGGGTACAAGGCGATCCGCGTGCAGACGGGTGTGCCAACGCTGAAGGCGATCTACGGCATCGCGGCGCAGGGCGCCGATGTCGGCGACGCGACGGTGCGCTACGACCACGAGCCTGCGCGGCGCGGCGCCAAGCCCGTTGAGGAGGACTGGGACACCCGCGCCTACCTCAACCACCTGCCCGGCGTGTTCGAGGCGGTCCGCAATGAGTTCGGACCGGATCTGCCGTTGCTGCACGACGGGCACCACCGGATGACCCCCATCCAGGCTGCACGACTCGGCAAGGACCTCGAACCGTATGACCTGTTCTGGCTCGAGGACTGCACCCCGGCCGAGAACCAAGAAGCGCTGCGCCTCGTGCGCCAGCACACCACGACACCGCTCGCGATCGGCGAGATCTTCAACACCGTCTGGGACTTCAAGGACATCATTCGCGACCAGCTCATCGACTACGTGCGCGGCGCGGTCACGCACATGGGCGGAATCTCCCCGCTCAAGAAGACGCTCGACTACGCGGCGATGTATCAGGTCAAATCCGGCATGCACGGCCCGACCGACATCAGCCCGGTCGGTATGGCCGCAGCCATGCACCTGGGTCTGTCGATCCACAACTTCGGCATCCAGGAGTACATGAAGCACGGGGCGAAGACCGATCAGGTGTTCGAGCAGTCCTTCACCTGGACGGATGGATACCTGCATCCCGGCGACCAGCCCGGCCTCGGGGTCGAGCTGAACATCGACGAGGCTGGCAAGTACCCGTACGAGCAGGCCTACCTGCCCTACAACCGGCTCCTCGACGGAACGGTCCACGACTGGTGACCGAGATGACCGAACGAATCGAGGCGACCGGTCCTGACCCGGTTGCGCCTGTCCCGCCCGCAGCGATCGTCGTCATGGGGGTTGCCGGTGCCGGCAAGTCGACCCTCGCCGCAGCCCTCGCCGACCGGATCGACGGAGTGTTCATCGAGGCAGATGACCTGCACTCGCCAGAGGCGAAGGCTCAGATGGCCGCCGGGATCCCACTCACCGATGACGACCGGTGGCCCTGGCTCGCCCGCGTAGCAGCTCGGGCGCGCGACGAGCATGCCGAGGGACGCGCCATCGTGGTCTCCTGCTCTGCCCTCAAACGGAGATATCGCGAGTTCCTCATTCGGGCCAGCGAGACAGACCTCGCGTTCGTGCACGTGCACGGCACTGAGGCCGAGCTCACCGAACGCATCACCAAGCGAACCGGTCATTTCATGCCCGCGTCGATGCTCGCCTCGCAACTCGAGGCGCTCGAACCGCTCGCAGCCGACGAGCGCGGCTTCGTAGTCCCCCACCACCTTCCTGTGACGGAAGCCGTGGAGGTCGCCCTCCGAAATGTTGCGGCCGCAGGTGCCGGCGGCTCCCACTTAGAGAGGGACCGTTCATGAACGAGGGGCTCGACAGCGTGCACGAGGCACCCGGACTCGCACGCGGCATGCGTGCCCTCGTGACCGGAGCGAGCTCCGGGATCGGGGCCGAACTCGCCGTGCAGCTCGCCGAACGCGGGCTGGACCTGGTCCTCGTCGCCCGCCGTGGGGACCGCCTCCTCGAAGTCGCCGAACGCATCCGCAGAACTGCGTCGGTCGACGTGACGGTCATCCTGATGGACCTGAGTGAACCGGATGCGGCGGAGCGGCTTCACACGAGAACTCACGGCCTTCGCATTCACGTGCTCGTCAACAACGCCGGAATCGGCACCGACGCCGACGTGATCGAAACCGAAGCGGAGCGTCTCGACGAATTGTTGCGCCTGAATGTGCTCGCACTCACAGGACTGTCCCGCCGCTACACCGCCGACATGGTCACGAACGGCAGCGGCATCGTCGTCAACATCTCGAGCGTCGCCGCAGCGATCCCCACTCCGCACATGGCCGTCTATTCCGCGAGCAAAACGTATGTCTACAGCTTTACCTACGCGCTCGATGTCGAGCTCAGGGGAACCGGTGTCCGCGCCATCACTGTCATGCCAGGCACGACGCGCACCGAGTTCAGCGCCCATGGTGGTCGCATCCCCGGCCCCGACAGGATGCACGCCGCTCCCGCCGATGTCGTCGCGACCATTCTGCGCGCACTCGACACGCCGGAACCCCCGAGCGTCATCGTGCCAGGCACGGCGAACGCGGTTACAGCTGCGCTGCTTCCTCGGCTGCCACGGGGGCTCGCCGTGCCGCTTGTCGCCCGAGCCATGCGAGCCTGATCTCCCGCGCCGCTTCAACGGTCGTTTGGGCGGCGACAACCTGTCTGAGGATCGGATGACTGTCCGTCGGCCGCACGCCGCCGCTCGATATCCGTGACGACGAATTCAACGAAGTCGGCGTCACGGTCCGCGATAACGACGTCGTCAATGGCCTCGGCCGGCGCCTCACCCGGCCACGCGGTTTGGCGGGTGGGCCGATCGCGGTCGAGGCGGGTGCCGGAGGTGGCGACCCAATCGTGCAGGCGGTTGCGAGCGTCGGCGAAGTCGCGGTGCCAGCCGAAGGGAGCGGAGCCGTGCTGCTCGGGGTCGTAGGCGCCGAGCCAGTGAAGGTGCAGCGCGGAGAGTTCCCACACGAGTTCGGGATGGCGGTGCCAGAGCGGCGGGATGATCGACGCCGGTAGGCCGTACGTGCGGCGGAGCCAGTTGACCCAGCGGTTCAGCTCGATCCACTCGGTCTCGGCTTGCTCCGCGGTGAGCAGATTCCAATTGACCGGATGCGGCGGCTCGGCGATCAGTGGCTCGGTGGCGCCGTCGAAGGCGTGGTCGTCGAAGAGAGCCTCGTTGAAGGTGCGTCCGCCGAGCAGGGACTCCCGGTCGGCGGACGCGGCGCCTCGCGATGCGTCGACCACGTCGATCACAATCCGAGGACGGCGTTTCCGTAGGCTGTCGGCCCGCCGCTCTCGTGCGCTCGCGGCTGATCGCCCTCCGACACGAGGGTGTCATGGGCCTTGGCCGTGGCATCCGCCTGGACTCCCGCGGCATGGCGGCGGGAGCGATCGACCTCGTACTCGGTGCGCGCGAGGTCATGACCGAGCTTCTTCGCCACGAACTCTTCGCGGTCGACGATCTCGCCGTCGTGCTCGACCTGGAAGGTGCGGACGTAGCCTTCGGCGACGAAGCTGTCGCCCTTCGCGAATTGGGCCATGGCGCGGTCGGCGGTGGCGCGGTAGGCGACGAGGTCGTGGAACGTGGGCGTGAGTTCGGTGAAGGTGCCGTCGTCTTCGCGGCGGAATCGGGGTTGGCCGATGCGTGCGTAGAAGCGGGTTTCGCCGCGCTCGGTGACCGACTGTCGGGGCTCGGTCGCGATGAAGCCCGAGATGGATTGCTGAGTGTGCAGAGCCATGGGACTGTGCCTTCCTGTGCCGGGCGGATCGTCGATCCGCGCTCACCAATAGGTGCGCTCGGCGCTCCGCCGCGGTATCCACCCCCATCGCGCCGGTCTCACTCGACGGGTTCGGTCGCCGCGTCGGCTTCCGGTTCGGATGGCGCTTGTGGCGTTGGTGCGCGCAGCAGTGCTTCGACGTTGGCACGCCCTGCCCGGAGTGCCGTCCCGTCGGCTCGTCGGGTCCAGGCGCGGAGGCGCGCAATGATCGGCGGGGCCGAGCGGAGCAGGATGAGGCCTGTGCCGAAGGGGAGCGTGCGGATCGCGTCGGGTGCCATCGTCGCAACGCGTCGTACCGATCGCTGCGCTGAGCGTGATCCGCGGTCGCCGATGGTGGTCGAGTCGGTTGCGTCGTCTCGATCGCCGATCAGGGTGGAGAGATCCTGCAGGTCTTTCGAGTTGGATGCTCCGCCGAGGACGATCTTGACGATCGAGGCATCCCAGATCGTGCTGGCTGCGCTGTCGGACCACTTGGTTCTGGCCTGGGCGAGGGATTGCAGCACCGGCATGGTCGTGATTCCGGTACCGCCGCCTTCGGCCATGAGGCTCGGGAGCGAGGGGAGCGGGGCGAGGTTGCCGATCTCGTCGAGGGCGAGCAGCAGGGGAGGGTCGAGGCGGGCGCCGGAGCTGCGCGCGGCGATCCGGCGGGCTGTTTCGATGACGTCTTCCAGGAACGCGGCGACGAGCGACGCGGCGTTGTTCGCGCCTGCACTGGTGGCGAGAAGATAGAGGGTGCCGTTGCTCCTGAGGAACGACTCGGGGTGGAATTCCTCCTGGTCACTGGGAGAGACGGCATCGAGTACGCGCGGGTCGGCGAGGGCGGCGAGCGAGAGGGAGACGCCCTGCCAGATCGAGTCACGGGTTCGTGGGTCGGCTTCGAGCATGGCCTGCAGGGAGTCGCCCCATCCGACCGCGGCGGCAGGGTTGGCGGTGAGGATCGCGACGGCGTCGGCTGCAGCTGCGGGGTCGAGGGTCCAGCGGAACAGTTCGACGGGCGTGCGATGGTCGAGGGCGGCGGCATGGAGGAGCGCTTGGAGGGCGACGCGGGTCTTGGCTTCCCAGAAGCTGCCGCTTTCGACTCCACCTGCGGCGAGACCGGTGCCGGCGGCCAAGCCGGTCGCGCGGATCATCGCGTTGAGCGGGTCGTCGCAGCCGCGAATGGGTGACCATCGAAGCCCTGCCGGGATGCCGGGAGCGAGGTGCTGCGGGTCGAAGACGGCGACCGGCCCATGCTGCTCTCGCGCGCGCAAGGTGGTCGTGAGGTTGTCGGGGCGAGTCGAGGTCGTCACGACAGGCCCGGGGGCATCCAGGATCGCGTTGATGACGATGTGCGCGCCCTTGCCGGAGCGGGGTGGGCCGATGACGAGGATCGAGTCCTCGACCGACGCCCACACCCCGACGCCCCGGGAACTGCCGAGTCGATAGCCGACATCAGCGGGGGTCGCACCCGTCAATGACGGGCGGAGGTGGTGGGCGCGCCGCATGAGCGCAGCGTGCGATGCAGTGTCGGCGATCTCGGATCGCGTGGCGATTCCCGGGTACCGAAACGGGTCGATTCGGCGGGCATGCGTTGACGTGCGGAACGCGCGACCGATCAAGAGTACGGCCGCCGCGGCGGCCGCCACGAGCAGTCCGGCAGTGACCCAGTAGGCGACCGGATGCAGGCTGGGGGCGCCGAGTGCACTGCCGGGGTCGCCGGGATGGAAGAGGACGGCGACGCCGGACCCGGGGCCGCCGGTTGGTTGAAGGATTCCGGTGGCCCATGCCGCGACGCTTCCAGCGCCTCGGAGCACGAGTGCGAGTCCGGCACCACCGATCAGCACGAACATGCCGAGGTTGGTGAGCTCGTCGCCGAGCCCCGCCGTTGTGTGTCGTTGGGTGCTCATCCGTCTAGCGACCGATTCCGGTGCCGACGAGGCGACTGCGGCGAGCTTGGGAGTAGGCGAACGGCCGGCCGGCGGCGTATCTGGCGGCCGGGTCGCTCAGCGCGATGATGTCCGCGGCATTGACGACGAGGTTGGCGATGCCGTCCTGGATGAGCCGGTGCGCGCCGGTGCTCGCGACCGAGGTGAGCGGACCGGGGACGGCGCCGACCGGGCGGCCGAGCGCGTGCGCGATCCCGGCGATGTGCAGTGAGGTCGAACGCCGACCGGCTTCGACGACGATCGTCGCGCTGCTCAGTACCGCGACGAGCCGCGCTCGCTGGAGGAACCGCCACTTCGTCGGCGCAGTTCCCGGGGGGAGTTCGCTGAGCAGAAGACCCCCTGCACCGGTGACGTGGGCGAAGAGGTCGTCGTGTCCACTTGGGAATGGGAGATCGAGTCCACCGGCAAGGATCGCGATCGCGCGACCGGGGGCTGTGTCGGTCGCCGTGCGGAGGGCGGCAGCGTCGATCCCGTATGCGCCTCCCGTGACGATCACCTTCCCGCGGCCGGTCAGGTCGGCTGCGATGTCTGCCGCCATCCGATCGCCGTATGAGGTCGAGGCCCGCGCTCCGATCATTGCGACTCGCTGTAGCAGCGGGACGTTCAGCGGTGCAGCGTCGCCTCTCATCCAAAGGGCGAGCGGTTCGCTCGATCCGAGCTGGCTCAACTCCGCGGGCCAGCTCGGGTCCTCGGGTGTGATCATGCGCAGCTCGTGCTGATCCATTCGGCGCTGGATTCGTTCGTTCTCGCCAGGCGTGACCCGGGAAGCGAGCCGTCGACGCCAGAGTTCGCCTTCTGCAGGGTCGATGTCGGACGGGAGGGCGGTGCGCGACTCCACGAGCGCGAGGGTCTCGGAGGCGCCGAGGCGGCCGACGAGGGTGCCGGTGATGATGTCGGCCGGTTCGGATGCGACGGCGAGCGTCATCCTCGCGTCACGTTCGTCGTCTCTACTCACGGAGCCTCCTCGGTGTGAACGGAAGGTGCACCCGCGTCACCGTCGTCACGCGGCATCCCGATCACCGTGTAGCGCCCGCCATCATGCGGGCCGTGGTGTCGAACGCTGCCAGCTCGGCAGGGTGGAGTTGGTGCTGAACCACGAAGCTCCGGTCCTTGACGCGCCAGAGGCCTTGCCCGGTGCCAAGGGTCGGTAGGAGCTTCTGCTCGGTGCTGGAGAGCCCCAAGGCCGTCGCAGTCGCGCCGAGTTGGTCGGGCTCCTGCCGGTAGACGATGCGAGTCTCCGCGTTCGCGAGCAGGGATGACGCGAGGGCGCGCATCGCGGACCCGGAATCGCCGACGTTGTCGAGGTCCGAGAGCTTGTGGAAGATCAGCATGTTCGCGATGCCGAAGTGCCGGGCGAGGCGCCATTGGGCGTCCATGCGACGGAGCAGCGCCGGGTAGGCCATGAGTCGCCAGGCTTCGTCGTAGACCACCCAGCGCTGCCCGCCGTCGGGATCGGAGAGCGCTGACTCCATCCATGCCGACGAGCAGGTCATCAGCACTGAGATGAGGGTCGAGTTCTCGGCCACCCGCGACAGATCGAGCGAGACCATCGGCAATGACGGGTCGAACCGGACCGTTGAGGGCCCGTCGAATAGGCCTGCGAGGTCTCCGGCGACGAGGCGGCGGAGCGCGTGGCCGACGAGGCGTCCGTCTTCGCCCAGGCGACGGTCGGGGTCGGTCGTGATGCTCGGGTCGAGGATACGGTCGACGACCATCGGCAGGATCGGCACGTCGGCGCTGCGCACGGCGTCGTTGAGCGCGAGGTCGATGGCGGTGTGCTCGAGGGGTGAGAGCGGGCGGTCGAGCACGGTCTCGGCGAGCGCGCCGATGAGCTCACGTCGGCGTGCGGCGAGTTGGGCGGCCCACTCAGCGTCGGATGCATTGCTCGGCCGGTGTCCCTCATCGAGCGGGTTCAGCCGATTGCGGAGGCCGTGGCCGAGGATGATCGCCTTGCCACCGACGGCCTCGGCGACGACGGTGTGCTCTCCCTTCGGGTCGCCAGGCACGTAGACGCGCCGTCCGAACGGCAGCGATCGCGTGTAGAGCGACTTCGCGAGTGAGGATTTGCCGGAGCCGACGATGCCGGCCAGCACGACGTTCGGGGCGGTGATCATGCCCTGCTGGTAGAGCACCCACGGGTCAAAGACGAAGGAACCGCCCGAGTAGAGGTCCTGACCAACGAACACGCCAGCCGAGCCGAGCCCGCCCTCGGCGAGGAACGGGTAGTGGCCCGCGAGGGTCGCCGACGTGTCCTGATGCTTCGGCAGCTTCAGCCGGCCCGGCGTACGGAGGGCAGCGGGTCCAGGCTCGCCGGAACGGGGCAGGTAAGCGGCCGCGCAGGCGGCAGCACGCTCGGCGTCGAACTGTTCACGCCTCGTGCAGGCAGCAGCCTTGCGGGCGTCGTGTTCGATCTTGGATGCTGCGCGCTTGCGTGCCCGCCGGAGACGATGCGGCTCGTGGTGAGGGTTGATCAGCTGCGTGGCGTGCAGTCGCTCGCCGATCATCACAAGGCCACCCCATCCTGCACCCCCGGGCCGCGCGTCGTCGAGGTCGGGTGTGCGAGTGATTCGCTGGCAATTGATCGGGCAGGCCGTTCGAAGACGGGGATCGTTCCTCCGCCCGTGATCGGCTCAGGTTGAGGCTGCGCTTCGTATCGGCGGAGGAGGGAGACGTACCCGTACTTCTCGCTGTACGTGAGCGCATAGGGCGACCCGAACGGTTCGATAATGTGATCGGTGTTTCCGGCGGGCAGGGTGTCGTACACGTAGCCGTTAGCGAGGGCGGTCTCGACGCTCTCATCGCCCAGGTCGCGTTCGCTGAGACGGTAGATCGCGGAGATCGGACCTTCCGCGTCGATGAGGTCCAGGAACTCCTCGGCATCCTCGCCCTGGAGGAAGTCGATGCTGATCCATCGCGTCGAAGGCTCATCACGCTCATAGAGATACATGCTCGGCTCCAATCAGGTTGCTTCGAAGGAAGGTGTGCATCCTCCTGTCGACGACGCTTGAAGGGGACCATAGCGACGGCCGACAACTGGGCCACCCGGACAGAGCGGATGGGTGATCTCGGTGGAGGGGAACGGGCGTCGACAGAGCATCATCGAGTGCGAGGTAGATTGCAGTGTGCTCGAGGGGCGTGAGTGGGCGATGCAACACGGTCTCCGCGAGGGCGCCGATCAGGTCGTGACGGCAAGCGGCGCGATGCGCCGCCCATCCCGCATCGGATGCCGCAGCCGGACGATGCCGCTCATCGAGCGGGTGGAGACGGTTGCGGAGCCCGTGCGCCTGGCATCGCGCCAGCGGGCACGGTCGCGTTCATGGGCGCGTGTCTGCGCAGGAGCGAGACGAACCCGAACGTGTGTCGCTGGGACTGCGTTGTAGACGCATCGTTGACGAGCGCTGCCTCGATCGTCTCGTCGCCATTGTCGAACTCGCGGAGGCGATAGATGGCCGAGATCGGACCCTTCCGATCGATCACCGCCAGGAATCCACCGGCCTCCTCGCCTTGAAGGAAAGCCACGCTGATCCGACGCGTCGACGGTTCATCTCGTTCGAAGGCGTCCATGGTCTGCTCCAATCCGGCAAGCTTCCCCTGGTACGCGTGGGCTCGACACCGAGAGTGCGGATGCATCAACGCCTGCTCCCGTCGTGCAGCGGAGCAGCGACCGCGTCATCGCGCAGTTCGACCGGTCTCTGGATTCCCAGGAATGCGACGGCGCTGCGCCAGCGTGGATCGAGCGCCAATGACGGGTGGCGTCGTGTTCGAAGGAGACGCTTTCCGTCGCCCTACAAAGGCCGGGCGGCGGCACGGCCGGACGACCTGCTCGCTCCCGCGAGCGTCGCGAATGGTCGTCCGCACGCCCGCAGGAGAAGGCCGACGTCGAGCTCACGCGGCTTGCTGCGGCGGTCGCCTCGGCCCGGCGCCGGAGGCGGATCTACGCGTGCGGCACCGCCCAATGAGTGTCAACTTGCCGAACTTCGGGCCGCTCGTCGCAGACGAAGTATGCCGAAAGTGATATTCCCCGGCCGCCGCGCCGGGAGTTACTCTCCTCGCGAAAGGTGGTGCAACAAATGAGAAACCCGATGCGAGCGATAGCGTTGCTGGCGGCCGTCGTCGCGCTTCAACTCGCAGTATCGCAATCTGCAAGTGCCGATATTTCTGACCCTGACGTCGGTGATGTCTCCGAGTGGATGATTCCAGCTGACATGAGTGCGACCGACGTTGATGCGGCGGTCGCGTCGTCTGCTACCCAGCCGATCGAGACCCGATACGCGATCGAAGCAGATGGTGAGGTGCTCACGATCGGCGTCCCATGGGACGGTAGCGCAGCCGACGACAGCGCCGTGATCGAGGCGACGCTCGACGACTTGGCGGAGGCTGAGTCTGCGACGGCAGCGCCCCCTCCCAATGGAGAGGTTGTCAAGAATGTCATGCCGAACCTAGTCGCAACCGGGCAAACTGAACTCTCGTCGGGCACTATGCACCCCAAAGTGCTCGTCGTAGAAGGTTCCTCGTCGAACCTGGCCGCGAACGGCTTTGTCGCGCCTGCATCGACCGACACGATGGCCGCCACACCGGATGAAGCAGTGTCCTCTCTGGACTCCACTGAAACCAGTGAGGCGTCGTGCGGCAACTGGTGGCCGTTCTACACGAGCTCATATTCGGCAGCAAGTAGCGCTGGCGGCCGCTACAATACACTGAATTTCCGGTGGGCATCGAGCAACCTGACAGCGTTGCGTTGCACTGGTAGCAGCACGTTCGAGCCTGACTTTGTGACGTACAACTACGACTCGCGCTACTACTTCTCGCAGAAGATGCTGGCCTGGTCTACGACCATGCCGAGCGGCTACTGGGACACCAATGCGTTCGACGGTTCCCAGGAGCGCGTGTACACAGTTGGGTCAAGCAACACTGCCAGAGTCGCTGCGAACACCAACTACAACGTCTACTTCCGAATGTCGAACGGCAACTATTCCTCCGACACGGCGAAGATCGTGTGGCAGCGCGGCCACTACACATGGGGTTGCCCGAGTGGACCTGCGTGGTGCATCTTCGCTGACGCCAGCAAGATTCAATACGCATGGGTGATCAAGCTTCCGGGATCATGGAAACCATGACGATCAAACAGTCTCGGCGAGGTCGAACCGCTCTGGTGGTCGGCCTCGCCATCGTTGTCGTGGCGCTCATTGGCTGGGTCGCCGATCAGGCATTTCAGGTTCTGAGCTACGATCGTGCCGAAGCGGCGTGTGTTCGCGTGCTCCCTTCCGGCAGCACGGAGTACAGCGTCCAATGGCAGCACTTTCCAGCGCCACACTGGGTTTGCGCCTACGACGATGAAGGTGGCCTTGTCTCACGCGATCTTGGTTTATGGCCGAATGTTGAGGAGTGATGAGCGAAGGAAATGACCTCACCGATACATCCGCAAGCGCACTTGAATCTTGCTGACCTCACATTGCTCAGCAACAACGTCGTTGAGCAACTGGGACACGCTCTGTTCCTCCGCGGCAGTTCCCTTGCGACTGCAGATGCGATCGATGGCGCGCTTGAACAAGAGACCAGAGCGATCCTCCGCGAAGTTCTTGAGCGCCTTGAAGAGGGGAAGGATGAGTCACCGATTTCGATCGAGTATCACGATCGACAGGCACTGACAAACCATGGCGAGCGCGCAGCGCTCCTTTCGATCGACCCGGCGGAACCGCTCATGGCCGCCGAACTGCTTTTCCGGATCGCCCTGCCGCTAATGGTGGAAGCTGTCATCGACACAGTCACGGCGGTGCGGGAACTCGACGTGGCGGTTGCCCTGCACCACGCAATCTGGAGGCGTTTTCCGGTTGGCGCGATCGCCTACGTTGACGCGCTTCGAGCGAAGGCGCAGAGCGTCGAACAGGACGCACGACATCGGCTTGCGCGGCACCTGCATGATCACATCGCTCACGGAATTGCTTCGGGAATTCAGCGTCTCGAAGTTGCACGCCTCGCGCCAAATGATCCGGCCGACCCTTCGCTGGTTCGCGCGATCGAGATTCTTCGGTCGACGCTTCGCGATGTTCAGGAGACGGCGTTTGACCTCCGTTCACTCGTTGGGGGAAAGTCGCTCGGCGACGCTATCGCAGCTCACGTGCTGGCTGAGAGCTCGAGCGATATTCCTGTCAGAATCCTCGAGAGTGGCACGCGTCGGCCTCTCTCGCAGGTCGCGGAAGAAGAGATATTCATGATCTCGCTCGAAGCGATTCGGAACGCCAGGTCGCACGCGGTCGCTGCGACCACAATCACAGTTGCGGTCAACTGGTCGGAATCAGGTATCGAACTCGCGGTCACGGACGACGGGAATGGCTACGAGAATGAGGGCGTCCGTCCCTCGGCGCTGGGGCTCCGAGGAATTGGGGAACGAGCACGACTTATCGGGGGTGACATCACCTTCCTACATGATCCGGGCGAGACCGGGATTCGCTTTCGGATGCCCTTCCCCTCATAGATACGACCATGAGTATCGAAACAATCCGCGTGGTTATTGCAGACGACCATGACTTGTTCAGGGACGGGGTCAGGGCGATTTTGTCAACCGACCCAGCCATCAATGTTGTTGGTGACGCGTCCGATGGGACGCAGGCCATCGAGCTCGCAATTCGTCTGACGCCGGATGTCCTGCTTCTCGACGTCGAAATGCCCGGGACACCCGCGCCGTCAATCATCTCTCGACTCAATTCAGGGAACTCCGGGGTTCGGGTGCTCGTCGTTTCAATGCATCAAGACCAATCAATCGCAACTCGGCTTCTCGCGTTGGGAGCGACAGCGTTCGTGTCCAAATCTGCCCCAGCGACAAGGCTCCTCGACGCAATCCACGAGACTTCGATCGCAACACCCTTCGTAACCATGTCGCAGAGCGGTACCCCGATTTTGTCGATTCGCGAACATGAGGTGCTCCGACTTATCGCCAGGGGGATGACGAACGCAGCGGTCGCCTCAAGATTGTCCATTTCGACTGGAACCGTGAAGCTTCATAACTCGCACATCTTCGCCAAGCTCGGCGCTCAGTCCCGTAGCGACGCCATCTATCGCGCGACTCTACTGGGCCTGCTGTAAGGCGAAGGCCCCCGGTTGTGACGTGGAGCTGTTCAAGGAACCGCTCTTACCACCTCTGCCCCTGGCCCCCCCGATCGGTGTGGATTCTCTCGGTGAGTCGCGACCTATGTCGGACGACAGAGCGGGAGCGCTGCTGCTGCGAACGCCTGGGCTTGTTGGCCAACGAGTCGGCGAACTTCGCAGGACGCTTGGAGCGCAGTCTGCTCGATCCCTGCAACAGCGGCGTCGAGTTTGTCGATGGTCGATGCCGACACCGAGATGAGCCCGGTGACGCGCAGCACGCCGTGGCCGGCAGTGAGATCAGCCTCCTGCTGGAGCACGTCGCCATATTCCGCCGTGGCGGAGGCATCCTCGATCTGGCCGATTCGGCGGCGCTGGTGGGCGTCTGACATGAGCTCGGTCTTCTTCTTTCGCAGGTCGCGCGCGGCCTTGTCCGCGCTGATGGGGAGATAGTGCAAGCTGACCGTGCGGAGGATGCCGTTCGTGAAGACGAGTGGGGCGAGGAAGCCGGGATAGACCTGCGACCGGGGCCATTCACTGATCCAGAGGACGGCGTGGAACGCGGTGTCGGTGCGGAGCCGGTCCCAGGATTCGGTGACCGCGACGGGGCCGGCCGTGGCGAGATTGCGGCCAATCGTCGGATGGCGCTCGAGTTCGACGCCGACAACTGGGTCGTATGCGGTTCGGAGGGTTCTAGCGAGGTCTTCAGCGGCGAGCCAGCCGCCGACGGCGAGATCTGCGGCTCGGAGCGCGCTTGTGAAGGCGGCAATTTCCTGCCGGAGTACGGCGGCGGCGCCGCGCATGCCGCCGCCATTCGAGCGCACCTGCCGGGCCGCAGCGGGCAGGTCGAGCGCGAGGCTGATCGTGGTGGCATGGCGTTCGCCCGCGGGTCCGGCGCGTTCAATGAGTTCACGATAGGTTCCGGCGGCCCAGGAATCGTCGTCGAGGCCGTGTTGCTCCCACCACTCGGCAAGCCCGGTTCCGGAGTTGGGCAACGTACGTTCGTTGACCTGGATACGAGCGATGCGTCCAGAGTGGCATGCGCCGGCGAGGACTCGCCCCCAGGCTTGGACTCGGCGGTGTTGTTCGCCTGGATCGATGAGCGCGAACGCTGGGTGGGAGATCGCAACGATTGCGGTCAGAGTCTGCTGATGAGGGTCGTGGATCATCACAGCGCCGGACTCGGGATCGCGCCATTCACGGAGGGGCGCAGCATCACCGGGCAGCGCGAGGGTTCCGACCGGACGTGGTCGCATGATGCGGCGCCGGTAGGTCAGTTGGCCTCGGACGGCGCGCAGCATCCATCTGGTCGTGACGGGCACCCATTCGACGATCTTGCGTCCACCGATCGGGACGGCTGCGGTCAGCGCGGCGGTGGCCCAGATCAGCGTGGTCCACGCGACTCCGTCGGCGCCCGCCGAGTACAGCGCGGTCACGATCGTGAGCAGAGCTATTGTCAACGCGACCAACTGTGGCGTTGAGAGGCCGAGCAGGATGCCGCGTCGAGTCAGCCGCGAGAACTGCACGGGGGCCAGCCGGTAGTCGTGTTGTGTTTCTGGCTTCACCGGTCAGCCATCCTTTCGTGGATTCGGTCGCACCGTCGGTGGCCCTTGTGTCGGCGCTGCTGGCGGGGGCACCGTCGGCGGTCGGACGGTGTCGTCTGCGGCGCCGAAGTGCGAGTCGGCCGATTGTGCGAAAGCGTTTCCAAGGCTCGGGCCGGCTTTCGCAGCGGCGCCGATACCTTGGGCGCCGGCGACGGCGGCAATGCCGATCGGTCCTGCTGCCGCGCCCGCGCCTGCGGCGCCGCTTCCTGCCGCACCGGATGAACAAGCGGCGGTACCGCCCGATGCCCCCACCTTCGATGCTGTGCCAGATCCTCCCGCCGAGCCCGTCGGGGTCCCCGCTCGGCCGCCGGCGTGGCCCGCGGTTGCGCCAGTCGGGGCCGGACTCCCGGCCGCGGCATCCTTCGTGCCTCCTCCGCCGTCGAGGATCTTCTTCGCACCGTCGACCCCGTGTCCACCGGGCACTGGCACTGGCCGGTTCAGTGCGGATTTCGCCTCCTGCTCGCTCGACATGGCGTGGTACATGTCCACGCCGACGAAGTTGAGGAACTTGTAGGTGATGTACGGGGCGAACGCGGCGACGAACATCAGCACGATGCCCGCGATCGGATCGCTGATCGAGGCGAGGTCGGCGTCGATCGGTGCGGCGACCTGCGCGATCGCGACGAGGAAGATCACGACGAGCACGAGCTTGGACAAGATGAGCGCTGCGACGAACGCGATCCATTTTCCGAGCCATCCCTTCGTGGCTTCCCAGGTCGCTCCGGCCAGAGCGATCGGACCGAACACGAGCGCGACCAGCAGCAGCGCCTTGCGGATGAGCAGCGAGAACCACACGATCGCAGCGGCGCTGATCGCGAGCGCGGACAAGAAGATCGTGACGATCGCGCCGATGCCGGGGCCGGCGATATTGACCGTCGCGAGACCTCCAGCAAGGAGAGCGATGCGGTCGCCCATCCCTTCCATGGTGTTGCCCGTTGCCTGCACGATGCCGATCGAGAGTTGGTCGGTGATCTCCAGAAGCAAGGCTGTGAGGCTGACGATGACGAACGAGCCGAGGATCGACTTCGCGAGACCGACGCCGGCGCGGCTCAACGCCGTCGGGTCGCGGTGGATGAGTCCGGTGATGAGTTGGAGGAAGAAGAACAGCAGGGTGACGAACACGGCGACGCCGAAAAGGACGTTGAAGACTTCGAGGTAGCTCGGATCAGTGACATCGACCAACGTTGTGGTGTCGAATGCGGTCCAGACGGCTTCGAACATCCATGCGGCGGCGGCGCCCATCGCCGAGGCGAGCCAGTCGAACGGTGCTGTGACGAGCGACGCGGTGCCCTCACCGACCGTGGTGCAGACCTCGGCGATGACTGGGATGTCGCAGACGCTCATCGTGCAGCCCTGAACGGCGTGGCGCTCTCAGACGGATTGGCCGACGTTCCAGAAGAAGTTGGTGAGCGTCACAGAAGCGCCGCAGACGACTGCGGCACCGCATGCGATGAGGACGCCGGTCTTTCCCCGCGATGCGAGGTGGGGATTCGACGAGTTCGCGCCGAGTCCCCACACGATCGCGGCGATGATCAGTGCGAGTACGGCCAAGATGAGGCCGATGGTCATCACTGCGCCGACGATGGTGCGCAGCTGGTCGATGCCGGGTAGGCCGGTTCCGTTGGGGTCGATGTCGATCACGGTGGGCTCCTCGGTCAAACGGACGGTCGTTTGATAGGTGCGCATTGCGACCATCGTCGGACCGATCAGAGATCAGGCCTCGCCAGCACTCAGCAGGTCTGTCGGCACGGACGCACCCGATACGGATACAGCGGATCGACGCATGCCCTTGCTACTCCCGCCGACGATTCCGTACGCACGTGGTGATGTCGTACTAGGTCGTCGAGCAGGCGCCGCGCGGCTTCACCCGGTCGGACAGGGCCCATGGTGCGGTGCATCCCCCCACTTTTGGGGCGGGCTGGCCGCCAGCGTCTCCCGTGGCTATGCGCCATGGGATAGCTAACATGCGAATGTGGGGTACTCAATCGGGCGAACTGGCAAGGATTCTCGGTGCTGCCAGCCGACGGAGTATGCGCTCGCGTGGATCGAGTATGCCGACCTCGCTCACTACGGCGTGCTTGAGGCGGATGCGTGGCTCAGGACGTTGCATCCAAGCGTTCGTGAACACGAGCTGGGCCGGATTGACGACTTGATGGAGGCCGCAGCGTACGGGCGCTTGGAAGCGGGCGGCGACGACGTCACGCCGATCAAACCGATTCGCACCGATCCTGAGATTTACGAGCTCCGACATACAGCTCTGAGCAAGAAGTTCCGCTTCTATCACGCGGAGCCAGCCGAGATCTCGGATGCTTTGGTTGCGCTGCACCATCACATCAAGTCGACCGACGAGGAGCAGGAAAGGCACATCAGTCACGCGACAGACCGCTTCAACATCGGACGCCCCAGTTTGTGGGGCACCGCAGACAACTCAGAGGTTGTGTGAATAGAATGACTGCTATGGTCACCGCTGTGCGCAGGATCGCTGCTGCCATCAACCCAATCAGGGCGCGGGCAAAGGTTCTCGCTCGGGAGAACCGTGAGATGAGGACAGCCCTCGTTAGAGCGCGCCGCAACGCAGGTCTCACACAGCTCGAGGTCGCCGAGCGGATGGGCATCACGCAGCAGGCCGTTCAGAAGATGGAGCGGTACGACGCAGACCCGAAACTCTCGACCGTCGAGCGTTATGCCAATGCCGTGGGCGCGCTCGTAATGCACCGGGTGGTTGTCGATCGGGGTCAGTCAGTATGGCTTGCAACGCAGAACCCCTGGCACACCGAGCAAGTTGTCAGAGGGCACCACGTGATAAGCATCACGGAGCGATCCGTCGGCCGCACCGACGATTGGATGAACGCCCCCGCACGCATGGCAGAGGCGGTTCATCGATGACGTCTGACTCTACTGAGGAAGATCGTCAGGCGGTGCGAGAACTGCTCGAACGCTCTAGCCTAAAGGAGATCGAGTATCACGAGCTGTCGGCCCGCTGGACGGGCACTCGCGAGGATTCAGGGTCAGGCGAGGCCAACCTTGAGTTGGGCCTTCAGCGACGGATCGACGACGAGACGTTTGGCTTCCGCCTCACCGGGGACGTGTCGACAGAGTTCGGGGAAGCTCGAGCGTCGGTCGCCGCAACCTATGACTACGAGGGTGATCAACCGGCGTTGCGGACGCTCCTCGCATTCGGCAACGAGGTCGCAATCATGACGCTGTTCCCGTATTTCCGCGAATCGATCAGCTCGATCACAGGGCGAGTGTTTGGGGACGCTATCCTTCTGCCGGTTCTCTCGCGAGGGGCTGTTGGGTTCGACTTGGACGACATCTCGGAGTAGATAGAGTCTGGCGGTCAGTCGCGCGTCGATCAGTCGTCACCACGAGTACGCCGCATAGGCTCAATCCCGTGAACGACGACTCACCTGAGGTGAAGGCGGACCCATCAACGCTGAGCGTTGCCGCGGCTGATGCTGCGCTCGCCGATGCTCGGGCCGGCTTCAACGACATCGGCCGTCGAATCGTCGCCTCGATGGATCTCTCAAGCATGGTCGGCAAGAACATCCCGAAGCTTGACCTACACGTCCCAACGTTCGAAGAGGCTGCTGCGGAGCGTTTCAAGCAGCACCCGGCCATCCTCGAAGAGCTGCGGACGATCTCAGCGCCGCTTGATCTCGCCGACCTAGACGATTCGCCTCAGCGCACCGCCGAACACACAGCGGCTGTCGCCGAGCAGACCAGAGAGATGGCCCGAACGCTTGAGGTCCTTGCCGCCTACTCTGAACAGAGCATCGTTGAGGCCAAGGCCGCGACGGTGCGCGCCGAGCAAGCCGAGAAGTGGTCAAAGCGCACCACAGTCATCGCCCTGATCATTGCCGGCGCATCACTTGTTGTCGCCGTCGTCACTCTCGTCGCAACATTCGGGTCGTAGGGATCACGCGATTGCGGGGTCCGCTGCCTTCGCATCGCGCCGTCGCATCGCGAGCTTCGCCGCCCACGCCTCGCCGCCCAACGGAAAGGCGAGCCCGAAGAGCTTCTCCATTTCCGAATCGATTTCGTTGAGATCTGCAACCGTTATGGTCCGGTCGAGCCAATGGCGCATGCCCATTCGTAGGTGGAAGATCTCGTGATGCGCCCTCGGATCGTCCTCGACGCTCAAGTTCCTGAGGTGCTTCATCGCCCAGATGCTGATGTCGATCTCTTTCGATCCGAGATGGATCGTCGCGGCACCGTTGGCCGCGCTCGCAAGAGTCAGAGCCTCAATGGCGCGCTCCGTAGCGCCTGGGTAGGATCGAAGAATATGGTGCCGCTCCGCAGCATCGATGGCTGTTCGAAATCCCTCGAAAACAGCCTCACGATTCGCTTCGAGCCTGGCCGACCTCAGATCAGCCTGCGCCTGCTTTCGTTCGGCCGCTCGCTCAGCATCGGCTCGTTTGCGATCCGCAGCGCGCTCGGCCTCCCGGTCACGCACCTGCAGCCGGTACATCACGATAACGAGGATGCTTGATGTGGCTACCGACAGAAACGAGACGATCACGCCCAGCACCTCCCACCAAGGCGTGCCGGACGTCGCCTCAACAATGCGACCGAGCTGACAGCTGATCTGTCCCGGGTTGCAGTCCACCAGCGCACTCTATACGGCAGTAGTCCACTGCTGGCGGGGAGACGCGCTCGCTGCGTGCGATCGACACGCCGGATGCGACGCGCCGGCTGATCGCGATTGGCGACCACGCTTCCGCATTGTCGAACGCCTGGGCTCCGACGACGCCCCTCTGAACAGCCTGTCGCGGTCCGCGCAGGCGAACCTTAACGAGGAGCAGCCAAGGCCGGGGCGTTGATAGCCGTCGGAACTGCGCGCGGCTGCTGACTTACCAGCGCCCAATACGGGGGACGTCACGTAGACGGGCAGAGCGACTCAAGATAGCTGCGGCGAATCTCGGCAGCGCTGCCCATGTACTGCCGCTGGTCGCGCCAAGGGAATGCGGGGCGCGCTGACTCGTGAGCATGGCCTATTGGCTAACTGCCCCGAGAATTTCGCGGCAACGAGGCGAACCGCATCTGAAATGACCTACATCGCCGCTCCCGCGGCGAGGAGGAAGTTCGCCCATGCAACCCCGAACCCGGCGAGGGCGGCAGCGGAGCAGGCGATCAAGACGCCGAGTCGCGCACGAATTGCGGTTCGATAATTTCCATTCGCGGCTGCAAGCGCCCAAGTGACCGCGCTCACAATGATCATGAGCACGGCGAAGATGAGCACGTACGTCATGAGCGCGCCGATGACGCTGCGGAACTCGGCGGCTGCGCCGACGGCGCCGAAGTCGGGGAAGATATCCATTTCAGCGGATCCTTTCGGGGCGGCATCCGGCGAAATTGACGGCCGCGTTGCCGACGGCGGCCGCACCATGTTCGGTGAGCCAGGCGAGGGCGTCGACTGCGGGCTGGTCCTGTCCACCGGGGTGGATCTCGAGATGCAGGTGCGGGCCGGTCGACTTGCCGGCTGAGCCGACATCGCCGATGTGATATCCGGCGGCGACGCTGTCGCCGGCAGTGACATGGATTCCGGTGCCATACATGTGCGCGTAGTACGACGCGACGGTCTGACCGCCGATGGTGTGCTCGAGGATGATGAGCCCGCCGTAGGTTCCGCGCTCGCCTGCGAACACGACCCGACCGTCGGCGATCGCGAGGATCGGCGTTCCGGAAGGCGCGGCGAGATCACTGCCCGCATGGAAGCGATACTCGCCGGTGTAGGGGTCGACGCGGGGCCCGAAACTGTCGGTGTTCGTGTAGGTGCCTTCCGGGAGCGGGAAGACGACTCGCATCGTCTCAGGGACGCGGGGGAGTCCGCCGTGCGCATCGCCGGCCGACCGTGTAGCGGTGAGCGCGGCGAGGATCCGTTCGGCGACCGGCTCGTACTCGCTATACCTGTCGGGAAACGCGCTGACCTCCACGGCTTGCGCAGCGGCACCGCGTTCGAGCTGTTGCCAACCGGCGATATCGAGCAGCCCCTGCGGCGAGCCACCGTTGGGCCCGGACGCTCCACCGAAGAAGGCGCGGGCCTGGTACTTCGGGTCCATGAGTTCGGCGACCGTGCCCCATCCGGAGGCCGGGCGCATCTGGAAGAGTCCGAGCGAGTCGTGGTCGGATCCGTCGCCGTCGTTCGGGTAGCCGATCGATTCGGGGTAGGCGCCGGAGTTCGCGAGCATTCTGAGGCCCGATTCTGTGAGGGCCGCCATCAGCGCGATGATGACGCCGTCCCGTCCGACGCCCGCGGTCTGCGAGCCGATGGTCGTGATCGTGCCCGCGTGGGTCAACTGCCGGCGGTTCAGCGTGAGCGGCTCGCCACTTCGCGTGCGGGCGGTGAGCGAGTCGGGGATGTCGCTGACGATGAGCGACCCGGATGCGCACGAGCGAGCTGCCGGGTTGACGAGTGCAGCCACGCTCACCAGTCCGGCGGGCGGCCCGAGGAAGGTGATGAGGAGCAGGATGGCGAAGATCTTCTTCATGGGGGGATCCTCAATGGAGTGGCGCGTCGGGTCGTGAGAGGCGCAGCAGCCAGCAGCGTTCATCGCTCGGGCAGTCGACGAAGACCGTGAATGACACCGTGTGCGAACTCTCGACGGGTTCTCGGTTCCACATGCCATGCCGTTGGGCGGTGCCCGTCAGCGTGAACGCGACTGCCGTCTTCGACAGTTGCCCGCGCGTTGCCTGCGCGCGGGCTGTGGTCCAGGCATCCGGAATCTCGATGGTCTTGATGTCGATCTTTTGCCGGGTGCTGTAGGCCCGCAGTTGGTCCCAGGTGGTTGGATTCGGCAGGTAGGCGCGGACGTCGGCCGCGACGCCGGCCGCCTCCTCGGGGTCGGCGGCGTCGACGAGGCCCTGCGCCCACTCCCCGGGGCCATCGGACGAGCGCGTGTCCCAGTCGAAGAGCGCTCGGGCGACGTTGCGAACGAAGCGCTCGGGATCGGCGGTTTCGGCCACCGATCGAGGTGAGGAGATCGGGGCCGGCTGATCCTGAGAGCTGTCGGCTGTGGGTCGCGACACATGATCGGCAGCGGTCGCTGCCCCGCGGAGTAGCCCGTACATGCCGACGCCGATCAATCCGAGCAGCAGGCAACCGCCCGCCACGAGGGCGATGATCAGTCGGCGTCGATGGGCGAGTGGCACGGCTGGTTCCTCCGAAGCATCCCGATGAACAAGGTCATGGGACAGGTGCGCGCGACTTCAACGGGCGATTGCCTGTGTCTGGCTGCGGAGCCCACGAAGCGCCGCAGCGAATTCGACTGTCCCTGCGATCGTTGCTTCGAACTCGTCGCTCTGCTCGTTGGTGAGCTCCGCGGCGATCTCGTTGACGTCGAAGCGCAGCCACCAGTCCTTCAGGTCGGCCCACTGGAGTACGAATGCCCGCACCGGCAGCTTCACGGTCTCGGTGCCGGCGCCGTGTGTGAGTCGGGCGCGTCGCTTCGATCGTGAATCTGCTTTCACACGGGCAAGTGCTTCCTTCGCGAGCTGTTCCAGTTCCGGGGGAGTGGCCGACCCGTCGACCGCATGCAGATGCGCGGTCACGGCTTGGAATGCTGGCTTGACCGGCGCACCGCCGTCGATGGCTACGAGCGCGCGAGCTGCGTCGGCTCGGAGTTCCTCGGCCGCATGTTCGTCGTCGACGATCTGCTGCAGGCGACCGATGCGCTCGTGGGTGTCATAAGAGCGCTGTCCGGTGACCATCAAGGCGGCCTGCGATCGAGTGTCGCCCAGGCCTCGTCGGAGCGGTGCCGCGTCCGACGCGGCACCGCTCTGATGGACCCCGCCGACTCCGAATCGACCGGTCGCCTGCCGCCGCTGTGCGTCCTCGCTGAGCAGCGTCTTGACCTCGCGATACAGCGCCGCTGCCTCGGTCGGTGCGAGCGACTTGTGCATGGCGTTGTCGTCCTGCTCGGCGAGCAGCCGGGCGAGTTCATCCGAGATGCCGGATCGCACCCACACACTCACCTGGCGGTGCCCGAGCAGTCGCAGCGCCGCAAGGCGGCGTGCCCCGCACACGAGGTCGCCGTCGGGCGTTACCGTGATCGGCTGCAGCAACCCCTGCCGCTCGATCGAGGCGGCCAGGGCTTCGATATCGCCGAGGTCCGTACGATGGCGCACCCCGACGCGGATCGAGTCGATCGCCCGATCGAGCTCGATGTGCCCATGCCCGCTGGTCATGTCACCACCCGCGGGGTGTTGACGACCACGTCGATGACGAGGTCGTCGTCGTGCAGAAGGGCGCGCAGCGGCTCCCCGATGAGCAGCCGCAACAGGATGCCGCGACCCGCGACGGTGTGCTGATGCATCGGGTCGCAGCATCCCAAGAGCGCCTTGAGCATGGCGTGCCAGGCGTGCTGCGGCAGGTCGAGTTGCGCGCGGGCGGCGTAGTCGCGACGCAACGACTCGTATGCAGACGCTCGGGATGGGGCATCCGCGAGGCGCCCGCACACGTACTCGACGCCGGTGCGCGCGCGGTCGCCGGGCCAGCCGAGCAGGGTGAACAGCGTGATCGCGTCGGCGATGGCGGCCCGCACGTCTTCACGGGGTGCGGAGCCTGCGTCGAGCACGGCGTCGGCCGGCTCGGTGCGGAACGCCGGGTGGTACTCGGGCAGTTCGTGCTCCCGGTCGCTGAACCGTTCGGCATCGTGGAAGGCTGAGACCTTTGCTCGTCGTGCCTGGTGCACGGAGCACAGCAAGCCCTGTGCGCGCTCTTCGGCGATACACGTGACCTGCACGGCACGAGTGACGAGCGCCCATGGGTCATCCGCCCGCAGCGTCGCGGGCGCCCGCATCGCATCGAATGCGGCCGACGCGGCCTCCCACGGGTCGAGGTGGTGCTTGCGGGCGAGCGCTGAGTACTTCTGGGCGGCGTACTGCAGCAGGGCGGATGCCTCGGGGTCGGTGCGCCACGCGGCGCCGTCGGATTCCTGCAGGCGCTTGAGGAGTCTTCGCAGACCTTCTGGCCCTCGGAAGGCTTCTGTCTCACGTTCGAGCGTCGAGCTCCACTCCATGGCGGCACCTCCTGTCGGATCGGTGCGTGTTGCCGCGGTCAGCAGGATGCTCATGGTTCACCTCCGTCCGAGTCCTGGGCGGGTGAACTGGGTGCGCTCCTGCGTCCGTCCAAATTCGGAGAGGGGCGGCAGCTTCGCTGCCCGCTCGCGAATGGCGCGTCTGGTCGTTGCGGGTGCGCGGCGGAGTCGCCGTGCGAGCTCGGCTTCGAGGTCGAGACCACGGCCGGCGATTCGCCCCGTTCCCGTGTTCAAGAGATCGGACGCGCGGACCCACACGATTCCGGGCCGATTGGCGCCGCCGGTTGGGTCGACCGTGTTTGTCGGGTTGGCCTCGAATGTCCTGGTTCGTGCGGCGAGCGCAGCGCGAATGCGGTGGCCGACGTCGTCGGTCTCGGATTCCGCGTGCGGGCTTCTGGGCTGCCGATCATCCCAGGGGCGGCGGTTCTGCTCGAAGTCGTCTTCATCCATCGTTCGCGCCCTCTCTCACAGTGGGGTTTTGCGAGGTAGGTGCGCCGACGTGGTCGCGGAGCCATCGGCCGATGGTCGAGGGATGCACGCCGAGCTGACGGGCGATCGCCGAGTTCGACCAGCCGAGTGCTCGCAGAGAGGACGCGTCTTCGCGAGGGGCGAGGACGGTCGTGGGCTTCTTCGGGATACTCGCTGCCGCTGAGACTCGAGCAGTCGATTTCGAGGCAGCCGGTGCTGCCGCCGTCGCTGGAGCCGTGGCTCGTGGGGTGCGCATCAGGATCGAGGTCAGGTGGGTGATCGCGAGCAGCACGAGGGGCGGCACCGACGCGACGCAGGCGGCGAGCGCGAGCGGCACGTCGGTAGTGTCGGCGACGACGGCGTGGATGGCGTTCGCCGCGACAGAGATCGCTGCGCCGGCCACGAGGAGCACCCATGGGTACCACGCCGCGCGGGAGCTGGCGAGAGCGACGACAGCGACGGTCGCGACCACGATGATGCCGTCGATGATCAGCGGCCAGATCCATGCTTGGTCGGTCGCGACTCCGGAGCGGCGAGCGAGGTCGCTGAGCGATGTGAACGAGAGCCAGAACGCGCCCGCGGCGATGAAGAAGGTGCCGATGATCGCTGTGATCATGGCGAGGCGGACGCCGTCAGGGCGATGGGCGGTCAGCGCAGGCATGGTGCCTCACCTCCTCGTCGAGTGCTGTGCTCAGGCTCGTGCCAGTAGATGTCAGCTGATGCCCGCGGCAGAGCGGCACGACGAACGGCAGAGCGGATCGTGACGGCGATCTCCCGGTCGGAGAGTCCGGAACTCGCTGCCGCATCACCCAGGGCGCGCATGATTCCGTCTGGCGATTGGCCGGCCTCAGCGAGTCGGCAAGAAGCCCAGAAGAGCCCGTGGTTGCGCTCACCTTCCTGCAGCCGGCTCACCCAGGCGGCGAGGCGGGCAAGGTCTGCTGGTTCGCTCGGTGTCGACCAGGTCGTCGGTTCAGGCCGAGGATCGATCAGCTCACGGAGTGCCGATGCGTTGACCGGCTGGTGCGGGGAGGAGTTGATCGCGCAGACGCGATAGCTCGTACGTCGCGTACCGCTGACGAGTGTGGACGGCGGTATGACGACGTAGCCGCCATCGCCACGAAAGTCGATGTGCGCGCTCGCCGACTGCCAGCAGCGCTGCGGTCGACGCGGCTCGGCGGGGAAGTAGAGGTGGAGCCCGCCGGATGGGGTCCGGACACGGATCGCGTCACCGTCGACGAGGCCGGCTGCTTGTGCAGCCTCGAGTGCGGCGAGCCCAGAGCCGGTGTCGGTGATGTCGACGTCGACGACATCGAATCCCGAGGTCGGCCCGGTTGGCATCGCGAGGTTCGCTGCCGGCCACTGCGACCACCACACCCGGACGATCTCGAGATCGGAGCTCGCATCGTGGAAGCCGGCCGACGTCAGTGGCCGCTTGCCGTTAGGCAGACAAGGGAACACCGGCACCCCCGCTTCCGCGAACTCCAGAGCCGCATCACGAGGTCTGAGCGATGCTGCGGCGAGCATCACCTCTGCGATGTTCATGCGAGCCGCCTCGACTGGATGCGCTCGAGCGTGCGACTCCGCGGCGCCGTCCGCGCAACCGACGAAGCCGAAGCGCGGGAGGGCGCGTGCGTCAGTCCGGGCGGGTCGCCTCCACTGAACTTCTTCGTAGGGAGCACGTCGAGGATGTCGCGGGCGGCACGGCGAACGCGCTCACCCGTGGCCTGTACGACTTCAACCGGGGTCTTGTCGGGCACTGTCGACGCCCACCCGGAGACGTACGGGATCGTGTAGTCGGTCGTGTCCATCCCGTGCGCGGCGCCGATCATGAGTGCCACCGACTCGGCCTCGACCTCACCGATGCCACGGTGAGGTGGCAACTCGGCGTTGTCGGCGGTGTCGTGGAGGCGGACGTGCGCGAGTTCGTGGGCGAGCGTCTTCACCTGAGCGGCGGCATCGAGGTCGCCTCGGACGACGACCGTGCGCTTCGCGAAGTCGGTGATCCCGTTCGCACCGGCGATCGCCGCGGCATCCTTCGCCGTCGTGAGTTCGAAACCCGCGGCACGGATGAGTATCGCGAGAGCGGCCTCGAGGCCGGGCGGGGCCTCGCCCCGGAGGAGCTGCGGGGCCGGTCGCGCCGGGATCGGCCGACCATCGGTTTGCGAGACGTCCCAGACGTAGGCGGGACGAACGCCGGTCAGCTTCGGCCGAACGATTTCACCAGGCCTCGGACGTTCGCGGCTTCTGAGACGTCGCCAGGAAGCGACATCGGTCGGATCGGCGGAGGCGAAGCGGGCGGTTCGCGGTGCGAGGATCGCGTACCCGCGCTGGCCTGCGAGCACGCGCCGGCCGAGGGTCTGCCACTGTTTGAAACCGGCGAGGTAGGTGGGAATCGGCTCGGGGACCGTACCGCGCTCGAAGGCGGCGAAGTGCTGAGCCTGGATCAGCAGCATGTTGTTGAATGACCGGGTACGGAAGCGTGCTGCGAACTCCAGCGCTTGCTTCCAGCTGTCGCCAGCGACGAGGGCTTCGACAGCAGCTGTAAGTCGCTCGTGGAGTTCAGCGAGCTTGGCTTCGCGGTCAGGTCGCGATTCTGGATTCGTGGGCACGTCCATCACCTTTCGCAAGCGCCTGCCGCTCGAGCTGGGCGGCTGACACAGAGGTGTGTCGCCTGCGCACGAGTCATCCTCGGGCGCATACGGGAAGCGGCTCCGCCTGGCGCGGTAGGCGGCACCGGGGGCGCGTTCAGCACAGGCTTGGCGCTCCGTGTTGAGCATGCTCAAAAGCTGGATTCGAGGTCTTTTTAGCACTCGATTTGAGCATGCGCAACCCTTGTGTTGGGCATGCTCAATTGCTAGGGTGAGTTTTGCTCAGCATGAGCGGGAGGTGACGATCAGCCCTGCCTGACCCGAGGGGGAGAGGGACTGAATCACATGACCGAATACGACAGCACTGCGGCAGCCGAAGACTTGGCGAAGCGCCTCCGGTTGCTCATCGATGTCGCGACAGCGGAAACCGGCTCGGAGCCGACCTACACGCAGATCGCGCACTTTCTCGGCGAACGGGGCGTCAAGCTCTCGCGATCCCGTTGGACGTACATGGTCAACGGTCATCGCTCCGTGCAAGATCGACGAGTCCTCGAAGGACTGGCAGCGTTCTTCGACGTCGAGCCGGAATTCCTCTCCGGGGTGAGTGGTGCTGCCACCCCCGAGCGGGTGAGTGCACAGCTCGACCTCGTGCGAGCCATGCGAGCCGCGCGCGTGAAGGCATACGCAGCTCGTGCGTTGGGCGACATCTCGCCCAACGCTCTCTACGCGATCAGCAGATATCTCGATGAGGAGATCGCGCACACGTGAACCGGCGGCGCGACGGCGTCGAGGGTCACGAGCCGTACACGTCCGAAGGGGAGGACGAGGCCGTGAACAGTGAAAGGGCAGTGTCGGAGACGCTACCGGGGCTCGGACTCGGCACGTCGTTCACGTTCAACGAATTGATTGGCGCGATCGAGCGGGTGCGCGGGACAACTATCCGCATCGTCGAGATCCCCGAGTTGGGCGATGAGGCCGGCCTCTGCGCGCTGTTGGTCGAACGCGAGGGCGAAGACCTGATCTTCCACGCGCCGACCGAGTCGGCGCTGCATCGACAGCAATTCGTTCTGCACGAGTGTGCGCATCTCATCCTCGGGCACATCGACAGCGGTGACGCAGGCGTGCCCGACTTCCTGCTGCCCGACATCCCGCGGGAGACTCGGCAACGGCTGCTGCGGCGGCAGAACCTCGACGACCCGCTCGAGATCGAGGCTGAATACCTTGCCGACGAGCTCGCCGCCGCCATTCGCTCATCGGCTACGCACGACACTCGGTTCGTGGAGATCTTCGGGTGACTGCAGTCATCGTCGCGGGATTGATGTGGCTCCTCGTCGCGAGCTTGCTCATCCTGCGCCGAGGGCGGGTCGAGCGCGCGATCACTTGGGCGTCGCTGACGATCGCGATAGCCATGACACTCAATATCGACGGAGTGTACGTCGGGCTCGATCGTCTCGCTGGTGGCACGAACCTCGTCACGCTCGTCGCCGATCTCGCGCTCATGACCGGCGTGTTCCTCCTCGGACGAGGCGTGATGAAAGCGGCGGATGAACCTCCCCGGGCGGTACGCATCGCGCTGAGCCGTGCGACGTATGTAGCCGCGGCGGTGGCTACGGCCGGCACGTTCTTCGTGATCGATCGAGACGCGACGACGACGAACTTCATGCTCGACTTCGGAGCCCAACCGGCGGCCATGGTCTACTCGATGACGCTGTTCACGTACTACGCGGTCGTGCTCGCAGCGATGGCCACTGTCGCGATTCGGCAGGCCCGCGTCAGCCGTGGCATCCTCATTGCGCCACCGATTCTGCTCGTCATCGGATGCGCGTTCGGTATCGCTCTGACGGCCGACGTGATCCTGATGGATCTTGCGCACTTCGCCGGTCGTCCAGACCTCATGGCTGCAGCCGCGATGCCCTACAGCACGCTGTACCTGTTGACCTTCGTGTTCTTGTGCGGCGGCTTCGCGAGTCAACCGGCCGCGCGCACCTTCCGTGCGCGCGCCCGGGCCCGAGCAACTCAAACGCTGACTCGCGAGCTCGCTCCCATCTGGCACGCAGCTTCGGCGGTGCATCCTGGCATCAGCCAGCGTCCGGATGCCGCGTTCGACGCCACCGATCCCGAAGCGTTGCTGCATCGCCAGGTCGTCGAGGTCCGCGACGCGATGATCGACACACGCGTTGCGTTCTCGATCAGTGACGCGGATCGTCAGGTGCTCGAGCGGGCGGAGCGGCATCTCGTCGGCGAGAAATCGAAGTCGCCGCCGCGGACGCGGGTGACGGCATGAGCGCCGGTCGCGTCGTCGGCGCCGTCATCTCCGTCGGCGTCGCAGTCTCCGCGGCGCTCGGAGTGCTCGGCTACGTCATCGCCGGACGCGTCACTGCGCCGGTCGGCCCGCGCCGATTCGATCTCGTCGTGCGAGGGGTCGATGTCTCAGAAGAGCGAGTCGTCGTCATCCTCACCCGGACCGCGCAGACCGCGACGCCCGGCCTGTTCAACCTGATCCTCGAGAACGGCGCGTGGGTCAAGCTCAGCGAGAAGGTGCTCGCCGTCAGCGCCGAGCTCGTCGGCCGCGAGGTCGTGGGGGAGTTGGCGCCCGATGCGCTCACGACCGGAACCCGTGCCTCGTGGAGTGGCATGTACTTCCGAACACCCGCGGATGCCGGTTTGGAAGCCGTTGACGTCGAGGTGCCGACGGAGTTCGGACCCGCGCCAGCGTGGCTAATCGAACCTGCAGGTGCAGCCGGGGACACCTGGGCGATCCACATCCACGGGCTCGGAGGTACTCGCGCAGGGACGCTGCGCGGTGTGCAAGTCGCTGCCGAGGCCGGACTGACCTCCTTGGTCGTCACCTATCGAAACGACCGTGAAGGGCCGACAGTCGGATCCGGACGATCGACACTCGGCGCGACGGAGACCGACGACGTCGAAGCAGCGATTCGCTACGCGGTCAACCACGGTGCAAGCCGCGTGGTCCTGTTCGGCTGGTCGATGGGCGGAGCGATCGCGCTGCAACTGGCATGGCGGCCGGACACCCGTGACCGTGTGGCTGGCCTCGTGCTCGAGTCGCCCGTGCTCGACTGGCTCGAGGCGATCAAGGCGAATTGCCGGCGAGCCGGCTTGCCGAAGAGCGCGGGCGCACTGGCAGTGCCATGGCTGAACTCGCAACTCCTCGCGTGTTCCGTCGGCCTCGATGCGCCAATTGGATTGAGGAGCCTCGCCTTCGCTCAGCAATCTCGTACGCTACAGATTCCCGCCGTGGTGCTGCACGGTTCCCGGGATACCTCGGTACCCGTCGAACCTGTCGCGCAGTTCGTGCGCCCTCATGCCTTCATTCAGACTGAAGAGTTCGATGCTGATCACACAATGACATGGAACGTCGACCCCCTCCGCTGGCGAACTCTCGTTGGAGGGTTGCTCGCCCAAGTGTCGCGTCATACGCGCTGATCCACCCAGCGTGAGCAGGTTCACCCGGCCCCTTGTGGCGACCCAGCGAGATAGGCGACGACGGATCGGTTGATCCGGTATGTGTCATGTGCCTTGGCCGAGTTCGAGGCTGTGACGGCCTACCGACGCCTTCCACTTCGGCGGCACAAACGCACTGCGCACCCTTCGATGCTGGCGGGCGAGGAGCCGGGCTCGAACTCGAGGCCGCGCCATTGCGTGGTGGGCCCGGACGTGACCGCCTCGGGCGCGACGAGGGCCCCTTGCACTCCGGCGACCACGGCTCAGCGCACGAGCGCCACCTGAGAGGGCCCGCGCATCGCCCGGCCGCACCTTGGTGCTGGCTGTGCGTTTCTCGACTCGCCGATCCCGATCCGCCAATTTGATGCACCGTTTCGATAACGGATGCATACCGATGCGCTGGCTTTGAACGAAAGGTAGGGGTGTTGACGTTTATGTTCGTTCCCGCGGTTCCATTCCCGGGCCGGTGTCGACGCTGTGCCCTTGGAGGAAGCCGTGCGCTTTCAGAGTCGTTTTGTGCTGGTCTCGTCGCTGGTCTGCGCGCTCATCGTCGGCGTGGTGACGCCAGCCGGCGCCGAGGAGAGCACGAGTACTGAGCCGGAACTTGCGACGGTCGAGGAGGTCTTGGACCTCCCGATGGAAGAGTCTGCCGAACCGGCAAAGTCTCCGGCCCCGGTTGAACCTGTCGGTGATACCCCGGCAGAAGTGCCCGAGGCGGCCGAGGCAAGCGCTGTCGAGGCGGGAGAGTCGTTCCAGCTGGATCCCGAAGCGCCGTTGCCACCGGAGTCGGACATCGTTGATCGTGGTGAATTCGAGACGACCTACGACCTCGGTGACGGGGTGAGCATGGTGGATCTCTCGCAGGAGCCGCAGAACATCAAGATCGATGGCGAGTGGGAAACCATCCAAACCGCGGTTGACGGGACGGGGTTCTGGTCGTTCCTCGGGTTCGGCGGCGGCGAGGTTGCGAAGCACCCGTTGAGCCCCGAGTTCGCGGAGACTGCGAGTGACGACGGCATCCTGCGTCTCTCGAAGGATGGCTACGACATCGCATTCACCTTGGTCGGTGCCGGCGGCTCGAAGCTTGTGCGCGACCTGAATCCGTGGTCCGGGGAGCGCTCGCGGGTTGTCTACGGGGACGTGTTCCCAAACACCGATCTCGTGTTCGATGTCCGCACGGGCGGGGTGAAGGACCTGTTCCAGCTCAAGGAAGCGCCAGGGGTGGATGGTCGCGTTTCATGGGAATGGTCGATCGATACCGACGGGCTCGACATGGTCGAGCTCGAGGACGGCACGATCGAACTGCGGGACTCGGAGAACTCCCCCGTGTTTGTGATTCCGGCTCCCATGATGTGGGACTCCGCCGGCGAAGTCGGCGAGCAGGACCAACCCAACGCGACTCATGACGTGCAGGCAGCGGTCGTCGAGGACGGTGATCGCTGGCGCTTGACGTTGAAGGCCGACCGCGACTGGCTCAACGATGATGCCCGTGTTTACCCCGTTACCGTGGACCCCGAGGGCACCTACGGTTCGAACGATGTCAAGAGCATCAAGTCGAACGGCCAGACGAACTCGTTCTACGGAGTCCAGGTCGGCAACACCAATGAAACGGGGATCTGGCGGACCTGGGCAGACATTGATTACGAGGGCCTATTCGGCAAGCAGGTGCTCGATGTCGTAATGGACTTCGACCTGCTTTCATCTGACTCCACGACTACAACTCGGACGAACTATGTCCATGTGGGTACCTCGCTGACGTATGGCGGCTACGGGGCCGTGCTGGGGCCGTTCGTCGGCGGTACCGGATATGCGTACGCAAACGATACTCGTCTGTCAAAGCAGATCTCGGACTGGGTGAACGCTCGGGCTACCGGGAAGTACGTTGCGATGCGCGGCGAAGAGATCAACGGGTACACCTACAAGCGTTACGCGTCACTGCACACACGCGTGGCGTACAAGAGTTTCCCGACGTCGGGATCGCCTTCTTCGCCCGCGAATGGGGCATTGGTCGACCTTACGCCGACGTTGAAGTCGACGGGGGCGACGTCGGCGGCTGGGTATCAGGTGTCGTGGCGATTCATCGTGGGCACGTCGTCTGCGGTGTGGGACACGCGCGTCTACGACTCGGGTTGGATCGCTGGCAATGGGACGCCCGGCAACGCTGAAGTGACCGTCCCTGTGAATGAGTTGTTGCCGGGTACGAAATACTACTGGAAGGTCGATATCCACGACACCGCCGACGGGCATTTGGGGACCTCGACGGTAGATAGTTCCTCTGTCTGGTCATTCACGACGAACAAGCCAGGCATGCCCGCCGAGTCAACGGCGTCCCCGGTCGAGGGCGCGAAGCTCGCGACATTGACCCCGACGCTGACGACGGGGCGAGTGACGAACGGTGCCGGCCAGCAGGTGAAATACAAGTTCCAGGTGACATCGGGTTCTGATGGCAAGTCCGGCCTGGTGGCGTCGTCGGGGTGGTTGGCGGCGCCGCCGGACGGGTCGAACCCGAAATGGGTGCCACCGGCCGGCACATTGCAGGACGGCGGCAAGTACTACTGGACGGTGCTGACGCAGGACACCATCGAGGAATACGGCCCAGTGTGGACGAACGCTTTCCAGATCGACCTACGGATCGGTGCGCCAGGGCCGGCGCCGGTCGATCAGGCTGGGCCGGTGAGCGTGAATCTCGCGAACGGCAACCTGAATCTCTCATTTGCTTCGCCGATGGTGTCGACTGCAGGTGGGCCGATGGGGTTGACGTTCAACTACACGCCTGCACGCGATGACCGCGGTCTGAACGCCGCCTACTACGACGCGACTCCAGCGTCCGGGGCGACGTTCGATCCTCAGATCGGATCCCGCAAACCGGTGTTGATCCGCACCGATCCGCTCGTGAGTTTCTATTGGCCGGAGGAACCGGCCCCGTCGGTTCCAGAGAACAACTTCATCGTGAAATGGACCGGGTTCATCAAGGCCCCGGCAGGTACCTATACGTTCGGCATGAACCGCGACAACGGCGCAAAGCTGCTCATCGACGGCAAAACAGTGATCGACAAATACACCAACACCTGGACGTCGGGTGCAGTCGAATGGGCCCCCGCATCGACGGTCATGTCCGATGGCGCCGTTCCGTTCGACCTGCAGTTCTTCGATCAAACAGGTCCCGCGACAGCGCAGCTGTGGGCACGTAATGAAGCGACCGGCACAAAGTTCATCGTCCCGGCCGACTGGTACACCCGATCGGTGCCGACCCTTCCGCAAGGGTGGGAGGCATCCGCGCCGGTCGCCGGGTCGGGCTCGACCTACGTGACCGTACGGGCGACAGACACGACGCTCGTGTTCACGGACCGCTCCGGCGGGGTGCACACCTATACGAAGGCGTCGAAGGGCGGTTACACCGCCCCGACCGGGGAGTACGGGGTCGCGAGCCTCGACACGAAGGGCAACGTCACCCTGACCGAAGCCGACGGCGTCGTGTACGTGTTCAACGCGGCCGGCAAGCTGCAGGAAACGGCGGACCCTCTGGATGGGAAGAAGCCCGCTACACCGAAGATCAGCTACCGGGCCAATGGCAGCCCCGACCGAGTGTCCGACAGGTTGTCGTCGGATGGTGCCGCGACGCCGAAGTACTCGCGTGAGGTGCGATTCGCGTACGGTTCCGACACGCTCGCGGCTGTGGGGTTGCCGGGTACCGGGCCCGCCTGTCCCGTGCCGTCTGGCACGGCCTACGTAGCGCCGGATCCGGAGAAGCTGTGTCGGATCATCTACCCAGGGTCGACCGGACAAGATGACACGACCCAACTGTTCTACGACTCGTCTGACCGGCTGGTCGCGATCGTCGATCCGGGTGCGGAGACGACGCACTTGGAGTACGACTCGAAGCGGCGTGTGATCGGCGTCCGAGGTCCGCTGGAGGTCGACTGGCTGGCTGACTCCGGTACGGCTGCATCCGACGCGAACCGGACGACGATCGCCTACGACGCGGCGGGCAAGGTGGCGAGTGTTTCGCTCGCGGCTCCCGACGGTGTGACGCTGGCGAACCGGCCGATCAAGCGGTACACGTACGCGAGCGGGACGAGTTACGTCGACGTCGATGGTCTGACCGTCCCGACGGATGCCGTGTCGAATGGCCACGCCCGCACGGTCACGTTCGATTCCGCTCTCCGGCAGACGTCGGATCGAAGTGCGCTCGGCCTCACCGGCAAGACGGTGTGGAACAGCAAGGATCAGCAGTTGTCGTCGACCGACCCGCAGGGGCGGATGAGCACGACGTTGTACGACTGGGCCGACCGCGCGACCGACACCTACGGGCCGGCGCCGGCGGCATGTTTCGACGCGAGCCGTAAGCCGATTGCGACATGTGCGATCACGCCTGCGCACTCGTCAACGAGGTACGACGAGGGGTTGACCGGGCTCCAGGGCGCCTACTTCGACAACGCGACCCTGTCCGGTGTCCCTGACGTGTTCGCTGCCGGGGTTGGCGGTGCCGGCGGTGCAATCGACAAGAACTGGGCAGCCGCTGCGGCCCAGACTGGACTGCCGATCGACAAGTGGTCGGTACGGCTGACCGGTGTGCTCACCTTCCCCATTGCGGGCACCTACAAATTCGAGACGTACGCGGATGACGCGACCCAGATCTGGCTCAACGACGTGCTCGCGCTCGACAACTGGCAGACCGGAGCCCTCCGGTCGACCGAGGTGAACATCACCGCGACCGCGGGTGAACGCAAGCGCATCCGCCTGCAGTACATGGACGACACGGGCGACGCGCGTCTCGTGCTGAAGTGGACCCCGCCGGGGTCGACCACGTCCGTCACGATCCCCGGAACGAACCTGTCGCCCGGGTATGACCTCGCGACCTCGATGACGACCGATGACAGCGTTTCGACGTCGACGGGTCTGCCTGCCGACTCCGCGCCATCGGTCACCACGGCAACGAAGTATGGCACCGCGCCGTGGCTCGGACTCCCGACCGAGTCAATCATCGACCCGACCGGCCTCAAGCTCACCACCCGCACCGGGTACGAAGCCGAGGGCGACGGCTACCTCCGCCGCACCAGCCGCATGCTCCCAGCCGGCGTCGCCGCCGGCGCAACCGTTGCCGATGCCGGCACCAGCTACGCATACTACGGCGACAAGGAGACCCTCGGCCAAGCGCTCAGCACGAGCGATGCGATCTGCGGCGTCCCCGCAGCGACACCGCAGTACGGCGCCCTCCGCAAGTCCACCGCCCCGGCGTCGGCGGACGGCACCAGGGTCGTCACTGAGTTCGTGTACGACCTGTTCGGACGCGCGGTCGGTTCGAAACGCACCGGCGACGATGGCTGGTCCTGCACTAAGTACGACGCCCGCGGCCGAACGGTCGAGGCGAAGACACCTGCCTACGGAAGCGAGACGGCCCGCACCGCCACCTTCACGTTCGCCGTTGACGGCGACCCACTTGTTACCCGGGCGGAAGACCCAGTAGGCCAGCTCACCGCGACCAGCGACCTGCTTGGCCGCGTCACGGGTTACGTCGACGTCTGGGGCACGACCACTCAGGTCACCTACAACAGGCTCGGGCAGGCCACCCAAACCGTCGTGACACCGCCCGTCGGGCCGGCAACGACAACAGAGGCGACCTATAACCTCGATGGGCAACTGGAAACCCTCCGCATCAACGGCACGCAGGTCGCGGATCCCGCCTACACGACGGGTCAACTGACGAGCGTCGCGTACGGCAACGGCAGTTCGCTTGCCGGCATCCAGCGTGATCCCTCCGGAGCCCCGCTGAACTCAGCATGGCAGTTTCCGGGCGGACAAGCCTCGGTATCCGACGCGGTGATCCGCTCACAGTCGGGTCGGGTGGTGGCAAACACCCTCACCGACGGTGCCGAGGCCTACGCATCGCAGTACCGCTTCGACAAGGCCGGCCGGCTTGTGACGGCAACCATGCCCGGCCGCACGATCGAGTACGGATTCGCCGCCACGGGCGGATGCGGGGTGAACACCTTCGCCGGCTTGAACGGCAACCGCACCAGCATGACCGAAACTCCCGGCGGCGGTGGCGGCACGGTGACCACGACGTACTGCTACGACGAGGCCGACCGGTTGACTTCCTCGAGCGTCACCGGCACTCCGGCTGGGCCGGGTCTGTCGCCGGTCGGTGGGGGCATCAATGCCGCCGACCTCGGATACGACGCCCACGGCAACACGGCGAGGTTGGCGGACCAGACGCTCGGCTACGACGTGACGGACCGGCACACGACAACGGTGTTGGATGACGGCACGAAGATCACGTATTTGCGGGACGTCACGGGCCGAGTCGTCCAGCGCACCGAAACCCCAACGACGGGGGACCCGGTCGTGTTGCGGTACGGCCACACCGGTGGCGGAGACGGGCCCTCGCTGACCCTTGACGCATCGGGGGCGGTCCTCCAGTCCGTGCACGGTCTGCCCGGCGGGGTGACGATGGCCATCAGTGCGGAAGGCCAGTCATGGTTGTATCCGAACCTTCATGGCGACATCACCATCACTGCCGACCAGACTGGCATCCGGAGCCCGGGCGTGTTCCGATACGACCCCTTCGGCGGACCCGTCGACCCAACCACCGGTCAAGCCAGCACCACTGTTGCCGACGACTCCGGTCCGGATACCCTCCCTGGTTCGGCCGACTGGGGATGGCTTGGCATCAACCGCAAGTTCGCCGAACACGCTGGCAGCGTGATGACGATCGAGATGGGAGCGCGCCAATACGTCCCCACACTCGGCCGCTTCCTCGAAGTCGACCCCGTCGAAGGCGGGGTCACGAACAACTACGATTACCCAGCCGACCCCATCAACCAGACCGACGTTTCAGGCGAGAGGCTCGACTGTGGGATGTGCAATCGAGGGATCGTGGGGCGGCTCAACGTAACCTTGCCAATCTTGGGCGGCGTGATTGCCGCATACATATCGGACGCAGTTGGACGCGGCAGCAGCAATCTCGGCTGCTTCGTCACCGGGAGGACGGCCTGCCTGTCTTACTCAGCGCCAGTCGGAGCTGTCGGCGGAACAGCCAAGGCGTCCGCCGTTGCCAAGCTGAAAGGGCTATCGCCGAGAGCATTTTCCCGCGCGGCTAAGGTGGGCGCGGAACAGGGCGCAGCACAGGCTAGCCTTGAGGGATTTGTAGCCGCGAAACTCGGCCAGTCGCTTCAGAAGGTTGCCGCAACGGCGATCACGGGGCTTCTCACGACTGTCGCCAACCCCTCCACGATCTTGGTACCGTTCGACCTTTCCACGAATCCTGTCCCCATACCTGGCCGGTACTGTGCTGAGTACGTGTGCATGGCATAGCCTGCCAACCGGTGTTCGGTGAATGGCTGAGGTTATGGACTTTGCACGTTCGACTTGGGTCGGGGAGCGGAATTCGATATGACGCGGACGTCTGGACGCTTGGGGTTCGGCTGGGTACTTGTGATCACGATGATCGCCGTGCCCGCCGCCCAACTGTTGACCGGGCAGTTCGGAAGCCCAGTCTGGACAGCTGTAACCTACGCGGTGTTGGCGGTAGCGATCTTTCTCTTGGTCGTACCACCGTTCTTCGCCGGGTCCTGGGCACGCGCCGCCCTACGTCAGGCGCGCGCGAGACAACCGGATGCGACTGCATTCGTAGCGATGCTGTGGGATGAGGGCGGACCACAGGAGCTAGTCGTCGTGGTAGGCGACAGTGGCCACTTGGACATGCGCGATAAGTCCGGGTCAATCTTCCACGTCTCATCAGATCGGATTCGTGGGGCAACCGTCGACTACGACAGAGTGACTGACCCGGCGATTGTCGTAGGCCTTGACAGTGGGACGCCGGTGCGGGTTGTCCCACTTAGCGAGAAGACTCTCTCGCGCAAACCACTCTGGAAAATCGAAGAACTCGCCAAGACGCTCGGTTCCCTCGGCAGATCTAGATGAGTGAGTCCTATTGGGCTTCGGCTGCTGGCGTGCGCGTATTCCATTTGGCATAACCAGTGCTCAATGCGGGGCTGAGCGGGCGGAGGGTGTTAAACCCCATGTGTGAAGACAGACCTCAACACCCTCCTGACCACACTGTACGTCCATCTCGATGACCGGATCCTTCCCGCGCTCGGTTTCTCCAGAGACCATCGCCCTGGACGCAAGCCCGCCTTCAACGATGTTGAGTTGCTGTGCTTGCTCGTCGCTCAGCACCTGCTCGGGATCGCGTCGGATCGCAAGTGGATCCGGTACGCCCACGCCAATCTGCTGGGGATGTTCCCGGCCCTCCCGCACCAATCCGGGTGGGGCAAACGCGTCAGGCAGTCGACTGGCCTGCTGTCCGCGGTGATCACCGAGCTCGCCCGCGATACCCCGTCGTGGGACGACGACACCAGGCTGATCGATTCAACACCGGTGCCGTGCGGGAAGTCCCGCGAAACAGTGAAACGCTCAGACCTTGCCGGTCATGCCGGCTACGGGTACTGCGCCTCTCATTCTCGCTTCTTCTGGGGCTTCCGGCTCTACCTCGTGTGCACTCCCGACGGGATGCCCGTCGTCTGGGCGCTCGCGAACCCGAACATCGGGGAACGCGAAGTCGCCCAGGCGATGCTCGGGCACGACCGACACTTGATCCATCCAGGACAGATCATCGTCAGCGACAAGGGGTTCGCAGGCGCCGCGTTCGAAGCGTTCATCACTGATGAACTCAATGCGCAACTGATCCGCCCCGACCGAAAGGACGAGAAAGCCCGGTTCGGCAAACTCGGCGGGGTCCGGCAATGGGTCGAGTCCGTGTTCGACACGCTGAAGGGCCAACCCACCCTCGAACAACACGGCGGACGCACCCCGGCGGGCGTCTACTCCCGCGTCGCCGCACGCCTCCTCGCCCTCGCCGCAGGCATCTGGCACAAACTGGCTCATCGACGCCCCCGCCAAGCGCTCCCTCACCGCCTACGACCACTGAGCCAAACGGACTCACTCATCTAGTGGCCGAGGCCCGGGCCGCTGACGCGCGGGCGTGTCCCTACGACTCTTCGGCGACGTAGCTGGCTTTGGGGACGTCGTATCCGATCGTCCAGGTGTCGGTGCCGAGCTCGAAGCTGTGTCGGCTCACTACCTGCTCCTTCCATCTATCACGGCGGTGCTGAAGTACCGCACCGTTCGAGGCCCGAGGTCGATGCTCGCGGGCGCGCTCCAAGTCTGTTGACTCGTTATCCGTGAGCCATCACCACCACAACTGGCGCTTTCGTAAGTCACATAGACTCGGCGCTACCGGGCCGGCACAGCCTCATCATAAATGGGCGCTTGTTCGAGAACCCCGCAGGAATTGACACCACCCAATGGGACTCACCCGAATCCCGACATAGTTCTGGCCACGCCTCTTGCAGATCGAGGGCGCGCACCTTGTCGGCATGATCGGGGGTAGCGCGGGTGACGGTGTCGATGCGGGTCATGAGCGCCGGCGACGGATATCGGTATCTGCTGCGCACAGTCGTCGCCGACGACAGTGAGCGGTCGCTTACGACGCCGTTGACGCGGTACTACGAGGCGAAGGGTACCCCGCCCGGTCGATGGATGGGCGGCGGCGTTCGCAGCCTCGCAGGCGGCCTACTCGTCGCCGGCAGCGAGGTCACCGAGGAGCAGCTCCAGTTGCTGATTGGCCTCTGCCGGGATCCGGTCACCGGTGATCCACTTGGCCGTGCGTTCCCGGAGTACGAAGGCGGCAAGCGTGCGGTTGCGGGGTTTGATTTCACGTTCTCAGTGCCGAAGTCGGCGAGCGTGCTCTGGGGCATGGCGGACGCGGCCACGCAGGAGGTCATCGTGCGGGCGCATCACGACGCGGTTGAGCAGGTGGTGTCGTTCATGGAGCGCGAGGTCGCCGCAACGCGCACCGGGGTCGCGGCCGGTGACGGCGCGGTTGCGCAGGTCGATGTGACGGGGTTGATCGCGGCGGCGTTCGATCATTTCGACAGCCGTGCGGGCGACCCGCACCTGCACACGCACGTGGTGGTGAGCAACAAGGTGCAGACCGTGCTCGATGGCAAGTGGCGCTCGCTCGACGGGCGTCCGCTGCACGCTGCGGTCGTCGCGCTGTCAGAACTGCACGAGGCGCTGTTCCAGGATGCGCTCACGCGTGCGCTCGGTGTCGAGTGGGAGCAGCGCGACCGCGGTCACGACCGCAATCCAGCGTGGTCGATCGCCTCAGTGCCGGAACAGCTGATCGCGGAGTTCTCAACGCGTTCACGCCACATCGACGCAGCGGCCGATCGCCTGATCGCCGACTACGTCGAAACGCACGGTCACCGCCCGGGTCGGGCAACGATCATGAAGCTTCGCGCGCAGGCGACGTTGTCTACGCGGCCTGACAAGCAGGTGCATTCCCTCGCTGAGGTCACGCACGGCTGGCGCGACCGTGCAACCGCAGTCCTCGGGCAGGACGCAACGGCATGGGCGCGCATTGCATCGGCAAACGTTGCACCGCTGCTGTTGCACGCTGAGGAGGTGCCGCTCGATGTCGTAGCAGCGCTTGGCGCACGGGTGCTGCACGCGGTTAGTGAGAAGCGTGCAACCTGGCGGCACTGGAATCTTGCGGCTGAGGCTGCACGCCAGACGATGCAGTACCGGTTCGCGACCGCATTCGATCGCGAAGTCGTCATCGGGCTCGTCGTCGACGCGGCCGAGCAGGCGTCGTTGCGGATTACGCCGCCAGAGCTCGCAGCGAGCCCGGCCGTGTTCCAACGAGCTGACGGTACGAGCGTGTTCCGACCGAAGCACTCGACCGTCTACACCTGCGAGGCGTTGCTCGACGCCGAGGCACACCTCCGTGAGCGTGCCGCGACGACGACCGGACCGACGATCGCGCCGGCGACCCTGCGCGACGTCTCCCGTCGACGACTGCCTGGTGGTGCCCGGCTGTGCGCCGATCAATCGGCCGCATTGCAGGCGATCGTCGGATCGGGTCGCATCGTTGACGTGCTGGTCGGTCCGGCCGGCGCCGGCAAGTCGACCGTGATGGGCGCTCTCCGCCTGGCTTGGGAGACCGAGTATGGGCGCGGCGCCGTGATTGGGCTCGCCCCGTCGGCGGCGGCCGCGCACGTGCTGGCCGAAGACCTCGGCATCGCAACCGAGAACCTCGCGAAGTGGTGGCAGAACCACCTCGCACACGGCGACGCCTTCCAGGCGGGCCAGCTCGTGATCGTCGACGAAGCATCACTTGCCGGCACGCAAGCGCTCGACCGAGTGAGCGCCCTCGCCGCGCAGGCGGGTGCCAAGGTCCTGCTCGTCGGGGACTACGCGCAACTGCAATCCGTGGACGCGGGCGGCGCGTTCGCCATGCTCGTGCACGACCGCCCCAACCCACCCGAACTCACAGATGTGCATCGCTTCGTCAACGCGTGGGAGAAGACCGCATCGCTCAGCCTCCGACGTGGCGACGTGGCATCCATCGACCGCTATCTCGCACACGATCGCGTGCAGGAGGGCGAAACCGAGACGATGGCGGATGCCGCCTACGCAGGCTGGCGTGCCGACGCTCGCGCCGGCCGGATGAGTGTGCTGATCAGCGACTCGAACGAGGCGGTCGCGGCGCTGAACGAACGGGCCCGCACCGACGCGATCCTCGACGGCCGCGTCGACGCCCTGCACGAGGTCGCCCTGCACGACGGCACCCGCGCCGGGGTGGGCGACACGATCATCACCCGCCGCAACGACCGACTGCTGCGCGCCGGCCGTGGATGGGTGCGCAACGGCGACCGCTGGACCATCCTGGCCGTGCACCACCACGGTGCGATCGAGGTCCGCCGACACGGGTATCGGTGGGGGAGCAGCACCCTGCTGCCCGCCGATTACGCCGCCGAGCACGTCGAGCTCGGGTACGCCGTGACCGCCCACCGCGCCCAGGGCCTGACGACCGATACCGCGCACGTGGTCGTCGCCCGCGGCATGACCCGCGAGAACTTCTACGTCGCAATGACCCGCGGCCGCGAAGCGAACACCGCCTACGTTGCCCTCGACCGTCCGGATGTCGCACACACCGGCATCCGACCCCGCGACGATGTCGACGCGACCGCCGAGTCGGTGCTCGCCGGCGTGCTCCAGCACGTCGGAGCGGAACTCTCCGCGCACGAGATGATCACGGCTGAGCAGGAGGCCTGGGGATCGATCGCGCAACTCGCCGCAGAATACGAGACCATCGCCGCCGCCGCGCAACATGACCGTTGGGTCGCACTCGTCCAAGGCTGCGGACTCACCGCCGAACAAGCGGACGCTGCGATCGTCTCGGACGCGTTCGGATCACTCGGCGCCGAACTCCGATGGGCGGAGGCGCACGGGGCGAACGTCGCACTGTTGCTGAAACGCGTGGCCGGCGAGCGCGGGTTCGACGATGCGGCCGACATCGCGGCAGTCCTGCGGGCACGGGTCACGCGCGCCCTGATGCAGGATGCTGCAGCTGGACGTGCAGCGCGTACTCCGCGCTTCGTCGCGGGACTGTTGCCAGTCGCGTGCGGTCCGATGGATGCCGAGTCCGAGCGCGCTCTGCGCGAGCGGGCCAACCTCATCGAGGCGCGAGCAACGGCGTTGGCCAAGCATGCCGTGACATCGGGGGAGTCATGGTTGCGTGCGCTCGGCACCGCGCCAACCGGCGCTGGCTCGGCCGCGTGGTGGCGATGCGCGGCCACCGTCGCTGCGTACCGTGACCGCTACCGGATCGTCGGCGGTCGTCCGCTCGGCATCGGGCAACCGATGTCCGACGCCCAGAAGGCGGATGCGGTGCGCGCCCGCGCCGCCGTCGAAGCAGCCCGGCGCATCGAGGATCGCGAGGCCGATCCGTCACTGGCTCGCGGGCCGAACGTCTCGCCCGGTCTTTCGGATGTCGATCTTCGGGTCTAAAGTGCAGGTCGAGCAGCAATCAATGTGTTCGCCGTCGTTCGACACGATGGCACGACGCCTGGCAGGCCGTCTCTCCTGGTTCTCGCTGCTGACCGATCGGAGAGCAGCCGCATGTTCGCAATCGTCTTCGCCATGACTGTCCGCATGGCGACGTTCTTTCGTCGCTTCATGCCGACCAGCATCCTGCTCGATGCTGTTCACACGCGTCGCGGCCTGAAGTGGGGCGTGCCGGCGATGCTGCTCGCGGTACCGTATCTGCTTGCCGCGGTGGCATTCACTGGGCTGACTGAGCGCGGCGGGTGGTACAGCTTGCTCGCCCTGCTCTGCGTGTGGGACGCGTTCAAGTTTCTCGTTGCAGGTCCCGTCACCCTCGTGCGCCTGCTGCGGGTGCGGGCACGGGAGGCACGCGCTCGTCAGATTCTCGCGATGCTCGATCTCGAGGATGGGCAGCAGGGCACAACGCTCGTCGAGCCGGCGCTTCAGCACTGAAGGAGCGGTCGAGCGGCACGGCGCCGCCTGCGCACCTCCTTCTCACGGCAGGCTTGTCACGTACGAGCGTGCCGACAGGGAGGCCCCGCATGGCGATTTCGCAGGAACAGTTTGACGACCTGCTCGGCCGTACCGCGCTGGCTTCGCTGTTCTACCTTCCGGAGGTGACCGTCGAGGACGGCGCGTACCGGTTGCAGGACGATGTCGAGTATTGCCTGCAGCCGGTCGATGGTCTGCCCGCTACCGACATGGAGCGCCTGCGGGAGTCGATCGGGCGAGCAATCGCGGACCCGACCGCATTCAGGTCTGATTTGCTCGCGCTTGTCGCGGAACTGGCGCCGCCGCCGAACGAGTAGGCGATGATGACGCGTTCAGCCGACAAGGATGTCGTGGCCACTTTCTCGCCACGGCATCACGTGCCCCAAGTCGTGATCTCGCCACCCTGTCCGGTTTCCCGGGGCTATCGGCGAGAGATCTATTACCAGCGATGCTATCGGTGTCTGGGCAGCCGTGGGAACAGAGTCCGGCCCAGCTTGCTTCGCGCAATTCGTCGACGAGCTCCTTGTCGACGAGCCGCGAAGGCTTGCCCGTCAGCGCCAGTCGGGGCTGGTCGTCAGCGGCGGGTTATCCGGCGGGTCCAGCGGACCAAACGTGTGCTGGCGGTAGCTGCGTTGTGGCACCAGTCGCTTCCCGGCCTGTGCCTTCTTGAGCCACTCGATGAGTTCCGCGATGTCCTCGCCGCGCATGCCTTCCTTGCGGAGCTTGGCGGCGAACGCGTCCGGAGAAACGCCGTGCCAGCGGCGGCGCGCGTTCATGAGGTCTGCCTTGAACTTCGCCTTCTCGTTCCACTTCAGGTGGTTGTTGTAGCCCTTCGCCCACCGCGCGAGAGACTCGGCGATAGTGGCGACGCTCGGCGGAAGGCCGTCGACAAGTTCCATACGTCAGTCATAGCGCTGGGGTCTGACAACGTGCGTGCGCTGCGCGAGGGCCGCTCGATGTCTGCTCGTGTTACAGAGGAAAGCAAGACCGGAAACCGTGCGCCCGCTCTGCGAACGGCCATCCTCTTTCACAGTTCACGGCTCGCGGGTGAGATGGCGGAGGGCGACAGACTCGAAGGAATCAAGACTGCTGTCGCGATGGCCGAGATTCGGCCCTATTGCTACGTGCTCTTGGATTCTCCGCGTGGCGACCCGCGTGCGGGTGCTCGAGGTGTCGTCACGCGCGGGCCGCAATGTGGCGCCGTTTCAAAGGCTTGACGGGTGGAAGCGAGGAGCAATCGCGCGAGCGCTCAAGAGCTGCGCCGCTGTCCGTTTTGCGGCGCCGTCGGCGTGAAATTCAGTAAGGAACATTGGCTTCCCCGAGACTGGGGCGAGTACTTTCCGAGACACCCGAGTCTGATCTCGGCGCGGCACGACTACGGCGGCGAAAGCAGGAGCCGCGTGGAGAACCTCAGCCAGTTCGACAAGCAGTTCGATGGCATCTGTCGCGACTGCAATAGCGGCTGGTTGCGGGAGCTCGACGTCGCCGCAAAGCAGGTCGCACTCGACCTTGCATTCCGGCGTCGCATGTACATTGCGGCTCCTGAGGTACTGCCGCTGGCAGCCTCGCTGTACCGCGCAGCCCTGATTGGCATGTGGGGGCAGCGCGACGCCTACGGCCTGCCGACACGGCGCTTCCCCGAGTTCCACGAACTCCGTCGACCGCCCAACGATGTCCACATTCTGCTGGGTCACAACGACGAGGGATACCTCTATGCTGGCGGGAACTACAGCGCCATCACCGTCGATGGTTTCAGCACCACGGCGGTCCGTTGCTTCTCGTACGGCGGTCTCGGGCACCTGTTCGTGGTCGTCATCGTCAGCGAGCCCGAATTGTCCACAATCGTCCGTGAAGTCGTGCGCGCGGTGAAGCGAGCAGCCAACGGAACCCTGGTCTCGTTGTGGCCGAACCGTCGCCGTCGTGCCGACCTGCCGAGGCAACCCATCACCCGTGAGACTGCCGCGCGCGTCACCGAGCTTGGAGTGGCGCTCGGACTGCGTGACGACCCCGTCCCGCACACGCCCGTCCCCGAGCAGGTGCTGGCGAAGTACCCGACTCGTGAGGCGCTCAACCGCAGTGTTCGCATGCCGACCAAGCAGATTGATTGGTGAGAACCGAAGCGATTAGTGCGCCGTTGGAACGCTTACCCCATCTGTGCGCGGGGCAGCGTCTTCTGCTGCGGCCGAGCGAGGCACACCATCGTCCGGCGCTGGGACGGGCGTCGGCATCAGCACGGTCGGAAGTACCTTCCCGTGCCGCTCGCGCAGATACTCGATGCTCGCCTCAGAAGTGGGGTCGTACCCGAGTGCGTCCTTCACAAACTTCATGCGATGCCGCGCATCCTGGATGATCCGCGCCCACGTCACGGCCCGAATGATTACGTGATGTCCGTTCTCCGAGTAGTCCTGGTACACGTCATCCGGCAGATTGCCCTGGCCGAACTTGTGCTTGATGCGCGGGTCAATCTCGTCGCCGACAATCCAGAACTCCCAGGTGGTGTCCACGGCCGCGAACCGCGTATCGGCGGCAACAGTCTGGGCGTAGTTCTCGATCTGGTCGAGCTGCTCCTTGCCGATCGAAACGGACGGCCGCTTGAGTTCGATCACGATGTGTTCGCGGTGATTGCGCGACTGCTCGATGACCCGGCTCAACATCATGTCGACGACCACAACCCGACCGTCGCCGTCGGTGACCGGTGCCTCCAAGTCGCTCGGCGCGAGATCGTCGCGGCCGAGCAACTTGGTGTGGGCTCTGAGCGCTGTACGCAGCGTGTTGTCGTCGACGGTAAGTGCGTACTCCTCACGGAAGACCCAGGTCTCTTCGGCGAGGATTCGGTGGAGTTGGCGCCGCTCGGTGACCAGCTTCTTGAGCTCGCGGTCGTTGATAATCTCCTCGAGGCCGGTGAGGAACTCAAGCCGGCCGACTACCTGATTGCCGACCCGTAGTAGCGCCCCGAGAGACGTCTTCTTGATGAGGTCGCTCAGTTCGTCGGCCTGCTCCGGCGTGAGGTTGAGCACCTCTTCAAGGATGTGACGGACGTTCGACGGGCTCGTCTCGACGGCGTTCTTCAGCAGTTCCAGGGACAGCTTCCGCGAGGAGAAGTCCGTCTTCTCAACCACTGGCGCCGCCGCTACAGCAACGATGTCGAAGATGCCGCGGGCTGCCTCCTCCACCTTGTTCTTCGGCGGCTCCCGGAACGGGTACGAGTCCTCATCCCGCCACTGCTTGATGAGTTTGGCTGACCGTTCGTCCTCTTTCTCCGAGAAGTGCTTCCGAAGTGCGTCTCGCGCCGCGTCGAGGACGGACTTGATGGGTTCGGGTGCGCTGTCCTCGAGTGTCAGCAGGCTGACATCCGTGGCGAACCCGCTCCACTTGACGTACCCGGTGAAGTGGTAGCCCGGCGCCTGGATGCCTGGCTTCATGTCGTGGAGCGAGTTGCCGGCCCCATCGCAGAGGTAGAGGTGACGCTGCACCGCCGACTTCCACTCGATTACGGTGAGCACGATTTCATCGTCGATGCCCTCCACCGCCAGAGGGATTTCGACCTGATCCTTCTTGAGCGCTTCGACGTTGAGGTGCTGGCCTCGCCAGGAGAGGTTCAGGTCGTACTGCTCGATCTGCAGAGCAAACGTCGTCAGGAGATCTTCCGCGACCGCGTCGGATTCCGCGTAGGAGGCACCACGTTGGGAAAGCGCAGCGATCTCCACGCTGACGCCAGTGGGCGCATCGGGAGCAGGGGACAGGTCGGATACCGTGAATCGCTTGAGTTCGGCCTTGTTGGCTGAGATGGAGAATCGCACTCGCCCGTCGCCCGTGCTGTCCGCAACGCTCGTCCATCGCACCGAATCGCCGACGCCCAGTGCGGCCCAACGCCCTTCGCCGCGTTCGCCATGGAGCGCGCGCCCACCGGGACTCTGTTGTGTCAGGCGCTTCCACGAGTGCCCCAGAGCGCCGAAGGTCTGCTTCCGGTCGTCCGGTGCGATGCCAACGCCGTCATCGATAACCGTGATCTTCTCGGGGCCACCGAGCGCGCCGAACTCGACATCCAGCGCGATATTCGTGGCATCCGCATCGATCGCGTTCCAGACCAACTCGGCCAGCGCCACCTTGGGTGTCTTGGCGAGCGTGACGAGATGCGCGTGTTCGACGACGACGTCGAGATTCTCCATATGCACAGCATCGCATGAGGCGCCGACCTTACTCGCGTGCACGGTTGGTGATCGGGTCGGGTGACATGCAGGCGCAAACTCCTTTGGGGCGTCCGTGAGCGCTGCGGTGAAAGTCCGTATCGCGTCCCTTGAATATGCCATCTGGGCGCCTTAGCGTGGCAGGATTTCTCCTACCCAGAACTGGGGGTACTGCTCACTGCAGCTGTTGTCGACGACGCGTGAATACTGACCCCTGAACGTCGGATATATGTTGACCCCTGCGTCACATCTTGTGATGTCGTGAGAGGGAACAAACGCATGGTCGTTACCGAGTCCTTTTTGGGTCCCGTTTTCAACCCCAAACACCGCCATCTGACCACAACCAACCGGCGTCTCAGTATCGGCCGCACAGCCGCGCTGCTTTATGATTACTGGTATCCACAACCAAACACGTGCGCTCAAGTCGTATGCAGCACTGTCAGGGGGTCAGGGGTTCGAGTCCCCTCAGATCCACCAAGAACCCCTGATGAATCGTGAGATTTGTCAGGGGTTTTTTCGTTGAAACTGGTCGAAAAGTGGCGTTCGAGGCTGTTTTGGGTCACGCTTCAGAACGATGACTGGCTTCCACAGGCATCCACATGCGATGTCCTGAGCGGGCAGGCAACTCGGCGTGACGCGCACTCCTGGGGAGTATGAGCACATCGACCGTCACACTGTTCCGGCATCCCGGTTCGTCGAGCCGGGGGACCACTACCTCAGCGTCGACGAGCTGGGGTTGACCTCAGCGCCGAACTGGCGCAGCACCTGCAGCTGTCCGAAGAGACGTTCGCGAGCGTGAGGAAGACCGGCTCGCTGGGCGATCACGCGTACGCTGCAGCGCTCCGACCTCGATCCGGACGACCGGACCGCATGGCTCGCCTCGATCGGAAGCCGCCATCACCGAGGTCATCGATCGGGACGCTGCGCGAGTGGGATAGGCGACGACGTTCCCCGTGATGTCTCCTGCTGATCGTCGGCAGGCTCGTGCGGCAGCCGACGCCTATCGCCAGCGGATGGAACGAGGCTTGAATCTGGCGCTGCGGGCAATGCTCGTGGGATCATGAGCGAGTCCGCCGCTCAGGGGGGTCACATGCGCAGGTTCACCGCCCGCCTCAGCCGGCCCGCGATCCGCGGAGCCATCGCGGTTGTCGCGACAGGCCTGGTCTACTTCGCGTTTCGTTCAGCCGGCTGGTCGTGGGGCATCGGATCCTCGCTCGGCAGCGGGTACGCGGTCTGGTCTGCGACCGCCTCGATCTCTCTCGTGATCTGGGGTGCGGTGTGCATCGCCGGGTACGCCGCGCTGTTGCGACCGGCGCAACCCGCGTGGCGGCGGGAGGACTTGCTCTGGTGGGTGTCCGCCGTCGTGTCCTACCTGCTGCTCGCTGCCGCCGCCTCGCTCATGCTGCTCTTCGTCACTCGTGGTGAGGGTGCGGCGCCGGTCGGTACCGGCGATCGGGCTCCCGACGACGGAATGTACGTCGTCATCGTTCTGCTGATGGTGCTCGGGTGGGCCGCGGCTGCGCCGTGGATCTGGCTGATCTGGATCGGCCACGAGCAGTCGCGAGCGACCGCCGAGTCGATCGACGCGATCCACTCGCCTCCGGCGTCCGACGAGTACGACCCGCGGGTGCTCGACGGGCGTGACATCCGCGAGTCCGCCGTGGCCATGGATTCGGTCTGGCGTGCGATCGAGCGCACCGCATTGGCCCTGGGGCTCCTGCTCTCCACGCTCGTGCTCAACACCGCGGTCATGCGCTCGGTGCGGATCGCCTCCGGGAGCGCGACCAACGAGTCCTTCCCCGCGTGGTACGTCCTTGCGTACGGCGGATTCTTCGCCCTCGTCCTGGCCGCCCTGCTCGTCCCGCTGATCGTCGCCTGGCGGAACGACGGCATCCGACTCGCGGACCGAGCGCTCGCCCCGCCCGCCTCGGGCGTTCCGAGCCAATCGCAGGCCGAGGCGCGCGAGCGGCTGCTCGCCCGCCTCGGCATCGACCGGTCGGTCCTTCGTCGCCCGATCACGGTACTCAGCGTTCTCGCCCCGCTCGCGACGGCGTTCGCCACCGCACTGGTACCGATTTGATGAGCCGGGCGGGCGAGCGGATCGGCCCGCAACGGACTGAGCAACCCGAAATTGCCCGACTCGTATTGAGAAGTGTTCTCGATTCATCGGTAACCTTGAACGGATGTCTCGCCCGCCCGTCGCTCCCGCAAACGCCCTCACTCGGGCTGGGAGCGCCGGCATCCGCCGACGCGCGGGGGCGGGCGCCGGTCTGGCGATCGGGGTCGGCGCCGTCCTCGCCCTCACCTCGGTGCGGCTCTTCGCTCCCGAAGAGCTCGGCGACCTCCTGTCGGACGGGGTTCAGGATGCGATCACGCTGTCGGCGAGCATCGTCATCGAGAGCCTGCCGTTCGTGTTCCTCGGCATCCTGCTCTCGATCGCGGTCCAGTTGTGGCTGCCGGCCGACTTCCTGACCCGGCGCCTTCCGCGCAATCCGTTCGCCCGGCGTGCGATCGTGTCCCTCCTCGGCGTGCTGCTGCCCGTCTGCGAGTGCGGCAACGTGCCGCTCGCGCGCGGCCTGATGCAGCGCGGGCTGTCCGTGGGGGAGTCCATGACGTTCCTGCTCGCGGCGCCCATCCTGAACCCGGTGACGATCATCACGACCTACCAGGCATTCGGGTGGAGCGACGGCATCCTCGTGTGGAGGGTGGTCGGCGGTTTCGTCATCGCGAATCTCGTCGGCTGGGTCTTCAGCCGCCATCCCGAGCCGATGTCGCTGCTCACCCCGCGATTCCAGGCGACGTGCGCCCACACGCCCGAGGATGCCTCGGGCAGACCTCGGCGCGCAGCCCGGATGTTCGCCGACGAGACCTCGGCGATGCTGCCCGCGCTCTTCGTCGGTTCCGCGATCGCCGGCGTCATCCAGGTCGCGATGTCCCGCGACCTGCTCGTCGCGCTCGGGCAGAACCCGGTGCTGAGCGTGCTCGCCCTGATGCTCCTCGCGTTCGTCGTCGCGATCTGCTCGAACGTCGACGCGTTCTTCGTCCTCTCGTTCGGATCGACGTTCATGCCGGGCGCGATCGTCGCATTCCTCGTGTTCGGTCCGATGATCGACATCAAGATGCTCGCACTCATGCGCACCACGTTCACGGCTCGAACGCTCGCGCAACTGACGGCGATCGTGGCACTCGCATGCCTGGCACTGGGGCTGGGGGTCAACCTTGCGGCCTGATCTCATCACCCGCTGGAAGGGGATTGCGCTCACGCTCGTCGGAGTCGTGGCCACCGTCTGGCTCGCCGCCACCGGCCGGCTCGGCCTCTACATCCATCCGCGCTACTTCGTGTTCACCGCGGTCATGGCGGTGGTGGGTGGTGCGGTCGCGCTCGCGGCACTCGCGCTCGCGACGAACTCCGCTTCCGGCAGCGCCGACGAGCACGCGGGCGACGAGGTCGCTTCCGATGCGATTGCTGCGTCGGCCGCGGGTTCGGCCCGACGTCGGCGTCTCCGCTCCGCGCTCACGATCACGATCGTGCTGGGCGCGGCCGTCGCGCTCCTCGTCTTCCCGCCCGCCACGTTGACCGCCCAGACCGCAGTGCAGCGCGACATCGATCGCACGAGCGCCGACCTCGCCGGTGATGCGCCCGACCTGGCGGGCGCCGACCCCTCGACCTTCACGGTGAAGGACTGGGCGCTCCTCCTGCGGCAGACCGACGACCCCGCATCCTTCGGATCGCAGCCCGTCGAGCTCGTCGGATTCGTCTCGCCGATGCCGGGCGACCCCGACGACGGCTTCTACATCTCTCGCTTCACCGTCACCTGCTGCGCGGTCGACGCGCAACCGATCGGCGTTCCCGTGCACGTTCCCGGCTGGAAGGATCGATTCGCCGTCGACGACTGGGTGGAGGCGTCCGGCGTTTTCGTGACGGACCCATGGGGTGCGGGCGAGCTCGTGCTGCGGCCTGAACTGATCGAGCCGACCGAGCAACCTGGGGAGCCGTATGTCTACTGACGGTGGCACGGCTCCGCCCGAACTCGGGGACCGGGCGGCCGACGGAAGGGCACGGTTCCGCCGAGGGCTCATCACGACCGTCGGTGTGCTCGCGGGAGCGTCGCTCGTGCTCGGCATGGCGGGAGTCTGGCAGGGGCCGCGACTCACCGAGGCCGCGATCGACGTGCAGCAAGCCACGCGTACGGCGGACACGGGGCTCGTCCTGCGCCTCAACCAGCCGATCGCGCGCGTGGAGGGCGACGTCAAGATCACGCCCGACGAACCGGCCGACGTCGCGATCGACGGAGACCGGCTCGTGATCTCCTTCGAGCGGCCGCTTCCGTACGACACGGAGATCCACGTGGAGGTCGACGGCGTCGTCGGCACGGCCCAGCCCGGGTCGACCCGTATCGACTACCGGTTCTCGACGAGCGACGAGCCGATCTATACGCTCGTGCGGCGCGGCGGCGACGCTGCAGCGGATGCGGTGCGGCGGACGACGGTCGGCGACGCGACCCCGCGCGAGGTGATCGAGGCCCCGCGACTGCAATCATTCGCCCACGCCGGAAACGTCGTCGTCGGGGTCGCGATCGAACGCGACGCCTCGAACTCGCTGCTGATCGCCGGCCTCGGCGACGCGGTCATCCCGCTCGACCTCCCCGAACCCGGCGTCGTCGCCGACATCGCGGGATCGACGACGAATCCGCTCATCGCGTTCCGGATGTCCGGTCTGCCGCGCGAAGACGGCGGCCTGCCCCGATTCCGCAACGCACTCTTCACCCTCGACGTCTCGGGAAGCACGGCCGCCCCCGTGCCGGTCGTCGGGCTCGACGGGGCTCCACTCGAGGTCGCCGATTGGCGATTCGTCCCCGGCACGACCTGGCTCGTCGTGCGCGACGTCGACGGCGTGGTCTTCACCGTCGATGCGCTCGGCCTCGCACCGCCGGCCCCCCTCGGTGCCCATGCGGAGCTCCGTGGTCTCCTCCCGGGAACGGCCGATCTCGTCGTCGCGGATCCGGACCGAGGCATCCTGATCGATCTCGTCACGGGTGAGGCTCGATCGAACGATCTCCCGGTCGCCGATCTGCCCGATGGAGCGCACGCCGGCCGGGTGCTGCAGCTCGACGCCGAGGGGCGGCACCTGCTGGACGTGCTGCTCGTCTCGGCGTCGGCCGACGGAGGGGTCGAGACGCACTCGATCGTCGCTCGCGTGGACGACGCGGGCACCGCCGTGCTGTACTCGGCGCCGGACGACAGTCGGGTGGTGAGCGCGTGCCTGTCACCAAACGGGCGGTTGCTCGCCGTCGAGACGGCCGGCCGGGATGTCGCGTCGGACGGTTACCCGAACGCGCCAGCGCCCTCCGAGCGACTGACGAGCATCATCGACGTGGCGACCGGCGCGGTCGTCCGTTCGCAGAACGGCGGTTCCTCCGACTGGTGCGCCTGATCCGGTCGTGCGATGGACGGGGGCGTCGTCCGCTCGTACGAATCGGACGACCATGCCCGGTCGGGTTCGGCCCGGTTCACATCCTCGCGGCGATCAGGATGCTCGACGTGATCACGTACGCCATGGCCGAGAGCACCGGGGCGCTCGCCGAGATGACGATGGCCGCGACACCGAAGGCTCGGCCCCGCTTCAGCACGACGGCGAAGATGCCCTGCACGAGCGCCCACACCCCGATGACGGTGCCGAAGACCACGTGGAGGATCACGATCATGCCGAGCTGGACGTCGGTCGTGTTCACCGGTGCGGCGAAGTCCTGCTCGATCGTGGTGTACGGGTCGACCGTGCTCCCCGCGAACGCGCCGGCGAGCACCGCCACGATGAGCGAGAGCAGCGTCAGGGCGGTCGCGCCGGCGAAGGCGACGATGCCCAGGGTCGGTCGCGGAGCCGTGGGCGCCGGGGCGACCATGTACGGCGGAAGCGGCCCCGCGTACGACGACGTGCCGACGGGCACGTGCGCGGCCGACTGATCACGGGGCGAATCGAACGACTCCACTGAGACTCCATCTCCAACCTGCGGCGGCGTCGCCCGCCGACCACGGTCAGGCAACCCTACCGGGTGGGGAGCGACGGTCGAGCACCCGAATCGCTCGCGCGAGGCCCGGTCGTCCGGGGCCTTCCGTGTTCACGGCAGCACCGCGCCGCCGAGGCCCGCGGCCATCGCCACCTCGGCGATGACGGCGACCGTGCAATAGAGCGTCAGCACGCCGCCGAAGGCCTTCTCGCGGAGCGAACCCGTGTCACCGAGAAGCGGCAGCGCGACGAACCCGTTCGGCAGCCAGACGCGGTTCACGAGCGGCACCGAGCGCACGAACGAGGGTGGTCGCGGCATCCACGGCCACAGGACCCCCGGCAGTCCGCCCGTCGTGAGCGCATCGCCGGCGAGGTGTGCGATGAAGCCCAGTGCGACGGCCAGCGGGAACCAGGCGAGCCCGTCGGGGACCACGACGACCAGCACTGCAGCGAGCGCGATGCCGGCCACCCACGCGGTGAACCACGAGCGCACGAGGTCGCGCGCCTTCACCGCGAAGCACGTGAGCGCCGCGATCCCGGCTCCGACGCCGAGCGCGACCGTGCCGAGGCGCTCGGTGGAGAGCGTCGCGAAGGTGAGCGCCCATGCGGCGATCGTGACGAGCAGCGCGCCGAGCAGGGAGTGCGCGCCGTGCCGATGCCCGCCCGAAACCGCCTCGACCGTGCGCGCCGTCAGCCGTCCGAGCAGCGGCACCGACTGCGCGATGGTCGCACTGTGGTGGTCGGCGTCGGGCAGGAGCGCGGCCCCGGCGCAGACGACCGACCCGGCGAGCACGGCGACGGGATCGAGCGGAAGCGCCCCGGTCGACAGGTACGGAACCGTTCCGGTCACCGCGATCCACACGGCCCCGCCGCTGACCGCGTGGTTGACGCCCATCATCGCCGGACGCCGTCGGGAGTGCTGCGGACGGCGGGCGGGGAGCGGTGCATCGGGTCGGGTCCTTCCGGTAGGGCGTTGCGATCGTAGCGGTCGCCGCCCACATGCCGGGCACCGGCGTCGTAGGCTCGAGATGTGCAGATCCGAGACATCCCGCTCACGACCATCGACGGCGAGCCCGCAACGCTCGCCGACCACGCCGACGACGTCGTCATGGTGGTGAACGTCGCGTCTCGCTGCGGGCTCACGCCGCAGTACGAGAAGCTCGAGGCCCTGCAGCGGGAGTACGGCGACCGGGGGTTCACGGTCATCGGCTTCCCGTGCAACCAGTTCGCCGGCCAGGAGCCGGGCGGCGCCGACGACATCAAGGAGTTCTGCTCGATGACCTACGGCGTGAGCTTCCCGCTCATGGAGAAGACGAAGGTCAACGGCCGTCATCGTCATCCGCTGTACGAAGCGTTGACGAAGGTGCCGGATGCCCGCGGCAAGGCCGGCCGGGTGAAGTGGAACTTCGAGAAGTTCGTGATCATGCCCGACGGCGAGGTGCACCGCTTCCGGCCGACGACCGAGCCCGACGACCCGGCGATCATCGAGACGATCGAGCGCGGCCTCGAGGAGCGCCGCGCGGCCTGAGGCATCCGCGCGCACCCGGCGCGGTTCCTTGACCCTCCGACGGGGGCGGCCCACAATTGGGGGGGTCCACCCGAACAGTCGACCTGTACTCAGGAGCGGAGTCCGAATGTCTGACGTGTACGCCCGTCCGAGCCGCGACGAGCAGCCGACGGTGCCCGATTTCGCACCGGCGCCCGAGCCCGCTGACGACGAGGTCCTGACCCCGCCCGCTCCCACGCACGAGGCCCGGCCCTGGGGTCGCGACCTGCGCTTCATGCTCGTCGTGCTCGTGGCCGTCGTCGTGCTGTTCATCTCCTTCGCGCTCGTCCTGGCCTTCGGCCCGTCGGCGGGCGCCATCAGCGCCCTCGCGATCGTGGCGGCGCCCATCGCGACGATGGTCGCGGCCTACTACGGCATCTCGCTCGCGCTCCGGCAGGTGCGCGACGCGCGCGACGCCGCCGAAGCGGCCGAGGCCCGTGCCCGGGCGGCGGAGACGAGTGCGCGCGAGTCCGATGCGTGGGCCGCCCAGATGGAGTCGGGACTTCGAGTGTCCGTCGCGAAGCTTCGCGCCGCAGGCGTCGAGACCCGCGACGTCGAGCGCGCCGCGGGAACCCCCGACGAGTTCTTCTGACCCGAGCTCGATCGGCTCGAACGACCGGCTCAGAGTTCGGCGAGCACGGAGACCGGGTTCTCGATGCAGCGGGCCACGAACGTGAGGAACGCCGCGGCCTCGGCCCCGTCGCACACGCGGTGATCGAACGAGAGCGTGAGCTCGGTGACCGTTCGCACCGCGAGCGCCCCGTCGACGACCCAGGGGCGTTCGACGAGCCGACCGATGCCGAGCATCGCCGCCTCGGGATGGTTGATGATCGCGGCCGAACCGTCGACCCCGAGCGTGCCGTAGTTGTTGAACGTGAAGGTTCCGCCGGTGAGCGCGTCGGGCGCGAACGCACCGGTCGACGCCGCCTCGGTCTGCACGCCGATCGCGTCGCGGAGCTCGCGCAGGTTCATGCGCTCGGCGCCGTGCACGACCGGGACCATGAGCCCGCGCGGAGTCTGCGCGGCGAGCCCCAGGTTGACGGCGCCGTGCACCACGAGTTCGCCGCGCTCGGCGTCGTAGCTCGAGTTGAGCCGCGGATGGCGGCGCAAGCCGGCGACCACGAAGCGGGCGATGATCGCCGTGGTGCCGAACCGTTCGCCCGTCGCCTCGCTCAGGCGGCGCCGCGCCTCGACGAGCGCGGTCGCGTCGACGTCCATCCACACGGTCGCCTCGGGGATCTCGCGCCGCGAGCGTGAGAAGTGCGCGGCGGCGGCACGGGCGACGCGGTCGAGGGGCAGTCGCTCGTCGCCGGCGGCCGCCGCGGCCGGCGGGGCGGCGGCGGGGGCGGGCGACGGCGTGGATGCCTCGATGAGGGCGGCTTCCGCGGTCGGGGCGCCCGCGCGCTGCGCCCCTTGCTGGTCGATGAACGCCTCGACATCGCGCCGCATCACGAGGTGGTCGGGCCCGGTGCCGGTCAGCCGACTCGCATCGAAACCGTGCTGGCGTGCGAGGCGCCGCACGATGGGCGACACCACGGGAGAGCGACGTGCCGCGTCGAGCAGCGCCGGCCGGCTCGCCGGGGAGCCGGCGACCGTGCCGCCGCCCGCACCGCCGCCGGTGCGCCGACGCCCGAACCGCGCGGGCGCCGAGGCTGCGCGCTTCGTGACGTTGCTCGTCCGGGTGCCGTAGCCGATGAGCACGGCGCCCGACTCCTCGGTCGCGACCTCGGTCGGCGCTGCGACGCCGGGTTCGGCGGCGACCGGAGCGGCCGGAACCGCCCTCTCGCTCGACGAGGGCGTCCCGCCCGAGGCATCCGCGGGCGGTGCATCGGCTGCGACGCCGAGCGTCAGCAGCACCGCGCCCGCATGCAGGGTCTCGCCGACCTGGCCGCCGAGCGACTCGACGACGCCGGCGAAGGGGGTCGGCAGTTGCACGACCGACTTCGCCGACTCGAGCTCGACGACGGGCTGGTCGATCGCGACCTCGTCGCCGGGGGCGACGAGCCAGGCGACGATCTCGGCCTCGGTCAGGCCCTCGCCGAGGTCGGGCAGGATGAACTCGCGGGTCATGCGTCCCACTCCCAGGTGTCGAGCGCGGCGAGCACGCGGTCGGCCGTCGGCAGGTGGTGCTCCTCGAGCTTCGGCGACGGGTAGGGGATGTCGAATCCGGCGATCCGCAGGATCGGCGCCGCGAGGTGGTGGAAATTGCGCTCGGTCACACGCGCGGCGACCTCGGCGCCGTACCCGCCGAACTGCGCGGCCTCGTGGATGACCGCCGCGCGCGACGTCTTGCGCACCGACGCGCTCACGGTCTCGTCGTCGAAGGGTGAGAGGCTGCGCAGGTCGACCACCTCGATCGAGAGTCCCTCGTCGACCGCCGCGTCGGCCGCCTCGAGCGCCGTGCGCACGGTCGGCCCGTAGGCGAGCAGCGTGACGTCGGTGCCCTCGCGGACGACCACGGCGCGGTCCATCGGCGCCGTCGTGACGGGCAGCGCGAGCGGGGCCTTCGCCCAGTACCGGCTCTTCGGCTCCATGAAGACGACGGGATCGTCGCTGTCGATCGCCTCGCGCAGCATCGAGTACGCATCGGCCGGGTTCGAGGGCATGACGACCGTGAGGCCGGGCGTCGAGGCCCAGTACGACTCGGAGGAGTCGGAGTGGTGCTCGACGCCGCCGATCGCCCCGGCGCACGGGATGCGCACGACCATCGGCAGGGTGACCCGGCCCTTGGTGCGGTTGCGCATCTTCGCGACGTGGGAGACCATCTGCTCGAACGCGGGGTAGCTGAAGGCGTCGAACTGCATCTCGACGACGGGGCGCATGCCGTACATCGCCATGCCGACCGCCGTTCCGATGATCCCCGACTCGGCCAACGGGGAGTCCCAGATGCGGTCTTCGCCGAACTCGGCCTGCAGTCCGTCGGTCACGCGGAACACGCCGCCGAGCGGGCCGACGTCCTCGCCGTAGACGATGACGCGGTCGTCGGCGGCCATCGCGTCGCGCAGGGCGGCGTTGAGCGCGCCCGCCATGGTCAGTTCGGTGGGGGATGCCTCGGTGCGGGCGTCCGCGGCGACGGTGGCGGTCATCGGGCGGTCTCCTGGGCGGTCGCGGCCAGTTCGGCCTCGAGGAAGGCTCGCTGCTCGGCGAGCGAGGCGCGGGGGCGCGAGTACACGTGGTCGAAGAGCTCGAGCGGGTCGAGGTCGGCTTCGACGGTCATGACCTCCCGGGTGGCGGCGGCGAGCTCCTCGGCGGCATCCGTGATCTCGGCCCGGAGGCTCTCGGTGAGCGCGCCCTCGGAGACGAGGTACTTCTCGAGCCGCTCGATCGGGTCGCGCCGCTTCCAGTGCTCGACGTCGCGAGCCGAGCGGTAGCGCGTCGGGTCGTCGGAGTTCGTATGCGACTCGATCCGATAGGTGAGGCCCTCGATGAGGGTCGGGCCGCCGCCTGCCCGCGCCCGCTCGACCGCCGCCGTGGTGACGGCGTACATCGCCGCGATGTCGTTGCCGTCGACGTGGAAGCCGGGCATGCCGTAGCCGACGGCCTTGTCGGCGAGGGTCGCCGCGTGCGTCTGCCGTGCGAGCGGCACGCTGATCGCGAACTGGTTGTTCTGGACGATGAAGACCGTCGGGGTCTGCCAGACCGCGGCGAAGTTGAACGCCTCGTGCGCATCGCCCTCGCTCGTCGCGCCGTCGCCGAGGAAGGTGAGCGCGACGATCGGGTCGTGACGGAGGCGTGCGGCGTGCGCGAGCCCGACGGCGTGGAGCGCCTGGGTGGCGAGGGGGGTGGCCTGCGCCGCGGTGCGGTAGGCGTGCTGGTCGTACCCGTTGTGCCAGTCGCCGCGGAACGACTGGAGGATCTCGCCGGGAGCGATCCCCCGGGTGAGGAGGGCGATGCTGTCGCGGTAGGTCGGGAACAGCCAGTCGGCCGGGTCGAGCGATGCGACGGCGCCGATCTCGCACGCCTCCTGGCCGTAGGCGGACGGGTAGGTCGCGAGCCGTCCCTGCTTCGTGAGCGCCGTCACCTGCACGTCGAACCGGCGGGCGACGACCATCTTGCGGTAGAGGTCGAGGAGCGTCTCGAGATCGGGCAGGGAGAACCCTCCGGTCGCCTGGCCGGAGACCGCGTGGCCGGCGTTGTCGAGCAGCCGGAGCGGCTTCACGGCGGGGAGGGTGCGCGTCGGGAGGTGCTCCACGTTGAGGCTCATGTGCCCATCGTGCGACATGTTCGCCAGCCCGGACGGGCGTGTCGAGCAAGCGTGAACGAACGGCCCGCGGTCGTCGGAATCGGTGCCGATCGTCCACCTGCCGAGGAGTCAGCTGCGCCAGATGTCCAGCGTCTGCGCGGGCGGCTGCCCGTCGATCTCCTCGAGGATGAGGTGGCTCCGGGTGGACACGACGCCGGGCATGTCGTGGATGTCGCGGAGGATGGCCTGGCTCAGCTGCTCGTGGTCGGGCGCGCTCACCGTGAGGATGATGTCGATGTCGCCCGACACCGCCTGCACCTTCTCGACGAACGGCAGCTGCGCGAGCTTGGCCGCGATCTCCTCCCAGGAGACCTCGCCGATGCGGACGACGACGAGCGCTGAGATGTGGAGGCCGATCGACCGGCGATCGATCTGCGCCCCGAAGCCCGTGATGACCCCGCGCTGCTGCAGCTGCTGCAGCCGGTTGTGGGCGGCCGTGCGCGAGATGTGCACGCGGTCGGCGAGGGTGCGAACGGAGAGCCGCCCGTCGCGGCTGAGTTCGGCCACGATGCGTCGGTCGATGCTGTCGAGCGCATCGTTGCGGTGCGGTGCCTGGGGGGTCATCGTCGTCCTCTGCCTCACCGCCCAGCGTACCGGTTCGAGCGCCTCGCGCGCCCGAGCGAGGCCCGCATCGGGGCATGCCTCACGACCCGCGGAAGTCGCGGCCAGACGACCGCCACGACGCGCAGCCACGCGTCGCTCACCCGCTCGGCGCGGGGCGTCCAGCGGAACCCGTACGCCTCCCGGACCCCGGGAGGCAGCAAGGCCGCCGTGATCAGCCGGACGAGGGGCAGGAGGAGGCGCGAGCCGGGCGGCAGCGCCGGAGACTCGGTGAGGAGCGTTCGTGCGATGCGACGCGCGTCGTCACCGACCTCCAGCGCGGCCGTCCGATCCTTCCACCAGTCGTCGAACTCGGCGCGGGTCGACGGCCATCCGGCCCGCCCCGCCTGCAGGCCGAGGCCCAGCGCGCCGTAGCCGCGGACCACGATGTCGGCGGTGCCCGGGTCGAGCGGACCCCAGAGGCGTTCTTCGAGGCGCAGGGCGGTCGCGAGGATCGTCGACGCCACCCAGCGCTGGGCATCGGGGTCGAACGCGCTGTAGGCGGGCGCCTCCGCGCCGCTCGGGCCGCGCACCGGTCCGTGGCGCCGGTTCACCCGGCGCACGGCGTCGCGCACGATCGCGTCGTCGCCGAACCCGATCGCGTAGACGTAGTCGAGCGTGCCGAACAGCCGGTCGAGCGGACGATGCGCGAAGTCGCTGTGACGGGCCACGCCGCTCGCGACCCGGGGGTCGGCGAGCTGCAGCAGGATCGCCGCCCCGCCACCGAGGAGGAGCACTCCCTCGGCCGCGTGTCGCCGGAAGACGAGGTCGTCTGGGTTCATCAGTACCAATTGAACCGCTCCGAGTGCGCCCATGCACCGCACGGGGTGCCGTAGCGACCGGAGATGTACGACAGTCCCCACTCGATCTGCGTGGCGGCGTTCGTGCGCCAGTCGGCGCCGGCGGCGGCCATCTTGCTGCCGGGAAGCGACTGGGGGATGCCGTACGCGCCGCTCGAGGCGTTGTACGCATCGGCGCGCCAGCCCGATTCCCTGTTCCAGAGCAGCACCAGGCACTCGAATTGCGCCGAACCCCAGCCGTAGCGCCCGACCGCACCGGCCGCGTAGGCCTTCGCGGCCTCGGGATCGACGACCACTCCCGGCGGCGGTGCATCCCCGCCGGAGCCGCTGCCCGAATCCCCAGTGTTCTCGGCGGCCTCCTCCGCGGCGCGCTCTCGCGCTTCGGCCTCGAGGCGGGCCTGCTCGCCGATGCGGTACCGGCGCTCGAGCGCGACCGACCGGTCCCGAAGGCTCGCGAGCTGCGCGTAGAGCGTCTCGAGCGTGCGCCGCTGCTCGGCGACGCGGGCTTCGGCGGCCTCGTGCGCGGCGCGGGCCTCGTCGGCGGCCTCTTCCGCCGCGGCGGCGAGGCGGGCGCGTTCCTGCTCCGCGACGTCCGCATGCGCGCTGATCGAAGCGGACTCCGCCCGCGCGGCGCCGGCCCGGACGGCGAATCCGGCCGCGAGATCGCTGAGCTGCGCCCCGCGCGTGAGGCCGTCGAGCAGGTCGCCCGCATCAGTGCCCTCGCCCGCCTCCGCGAAGAGCCGGAGTGCGACATCGGCGCCGCCGGTGCGCGCGAGCACCGAACTCAGGTGGGCGAACCGCGCGGACGCGTCGTCCGCGGTCCGCGCCGCCGCGGTCGCGGCCGTTCGCAGGTAGTCGGCCCGGGCAGCGGCCGCGCGGTGCTCGGCACCGGCGACCGCGGCGGTCGACGCGGTCTCGACGGCGAGGTCGCCGAGCCGGCCGGCCTCCTGCTCCAGGCCGTCGACGAGGGTCGTGATCCGGTCCGCCTCGGCCTCCCGGGAAGCGACGCCCTGCTTGGCGGCCTCGACCTCGTCCCAGCTCGGATACTCCTCGGCGGCAGCGGGTGGGGCCGTCGCGCCGAGCGCCGCGATGAGGACCATCGCGGTCGCGGCGTGCACGACCAGGCGTCTGCGGCGCATCGACTCACCCCTCCCGAGGCCGCGAGTCTACCCACGGCCCCGTTCGGCGCCCGATCAGACACGCAGCGTACACTCGCGGGGTGCGTTCCCCCCGCCCGTTCCTGTCCGTGGTCCTCGTCGTCGCCGCGGCGTTGCTCGCGGGCTGTGCGCCGACGAGCGCTCCGACGCGAGCGACGACCGGCGAGCCATCCCCGACGCCGGCGCCGACCGTCGTGCCCACGCCCGCCGCCGACGCCACGACGGCCTGGGTGTCCGACCGCGTGGCGGCCATGACCGTGGGGGAGAAGGCGGCCTCCCTGCTGCTGCTGCACGCGCCCGGCACCGATCCGGCCCCGCTGCGCGCGTACGTCGAACAGGGCGCGTCGGGTGTGATCCTCATGGGCGACAACATCACGGGCGACGCGGCCTCGTTGCTCGCACTCACCGACGCGCTCACCGTCGATCCCGAACTCGCCCCGCTCGTCGCCGTCGACCAGGAGGGCGGCGAGGTGCAGCGGCTCGACTGGGACACGGCCGCGAGCGCGCAGGAACTCCGGAACGCCCCGCCCGCCGATGCGACCGCGGCGTTCGCCGCACGGGCGGAGAGCGTCGACGCGGGCGGCGTCAACGTCAACTTCGGGGTCGTCGCTGACGTCACCGCCGACCCCGACTCGTTCATCGCGGGTCGTGTGCTCGGCACCGACCCGCGCGCCGCGGCGGATCGCGTCGCCGCGGCGGTGCGCGGCGAGCACGGCGTCGTCGCGACGACGCTCAAGCACTTCCCGGGTCACGGCGCGGCGCCGGGCGACTCGCACTCGAGCATTCCCAGTGCTCCGCTCGACCTCGACGCGTGGCGCACGGGACCCGCGCTGCCGTTCGCGGCGGGGATCGACGCCGGCGCCGAACTCGTCATGACCGGGCACCTCGCGTATCCCGCGATCGACGCGGCTCCCGCATCGCTGTCGCCGGCGTGGCATCGCATCCTCCGCGATGAGCTCGGCTTCGAGGGCGTCGTCGTCACCGACGACATGCTCATGCTGCAGCACAACGGCATGCCCGAGTACGCCGACCCGGGGGAGAACGCGGTCCGCGCGATCGCCGCGGGTGCCGACCTGCTCCTCTACGTGCTGCCGGCCGACCCGACGACGTTCGGGATCACGGTCGACGGGCTCGTCGGCGCGATCGGCGACGCGGTGTCGTCGGGTCGCATCTCCGAGGAGCGGCTCGACGACGCGGTGACTCGCGTGCTCACGCTGCGGCGCCAGCTCAGCTGAGTCGGGCGCCCGGGACGCGCCCGGAAAAAATCTGCGAGACCGGGAATAGATCACCGAGATCCATGCGTTTGCATACGTGAGGCCGATCGGCCCACGACATCCGAACTGGAGAACAGCGAGACATGACGACCACCGCCCAGACGATCGAGATCCCCGGCTACCGCGCTGGCACCTGGACCATCGACCCCACGCACAGCGAGGTCGGCTTCCAGATCCGCCACCTCATGATCAGCAAGGTCAAGGGCAAGTTCGAGCGTTTCAACGCGACCTTCGTCACCGCGGAGAACCCGCTCGAGTCGAGTGTCACGGCGTCGGCCGAGGTCGCCTCGGTCAACACGAACGAGCCGAACCGCGACGCGCACCTGCGGACCGGCGACTTCTTCGAGGCCGAGACCCACCCGACGATCGACTTCGTCTCGACCGGCGTGCGCGTCGAGAAGGGCGAGTTCAAGGTGGACGGCGACCTCACGATCCGCGGCATCACGAAGCCCGTCACCTTCGACTTCGACTTCGGCGGCTTCGGCGGCGACCCCTACGGCAACTACAAGGGCGGCGCCTCGGCGAAGGCCGTCATCAACCGCGAGGACTTCGGCCTGCGCTACAACGCGGCCCTCGAGACCGGCGGGATGCTGCTCGGCGACCAGGTGACGATCACCCTCGAGCTGCAGGCGGCGCTCGACCAGTAGTCCCGCGCGGCGATCGAGCGAAGGGTCGGATGCCTCGGGCATCCGGCCCTTCGTCGTATCGACTGGCCGTGAGGTGCCATCCGGTGCGCCCGCGGGGCCGCGTGGTCGCTCAGCCGGCCGGCACCGCGCTCACCTCATCGAGCCGGGTCGACCAGAAGGCCGCCCAGCGCTCGAACGCCGCCCGGAACCCGTCGAGGTCGATGCCGTCGCGGAACGGGGCGACCGACACGGTCGTGCCGCCGCGACGCTCGGGGGAGCGTCGCCACGTGCCCACCACCTCGCCGTCGCTGACCAGGATCGGCAGGAACAGCCCGTTCTTGCCGGGCACGACGCGGAGCGCGTCGTCGGGCGAGCAGTACGGCGTGCGATCGCCGTAGCCGAGGAAGTACTCGTCGAACGGCGCGAGCACGTGGTGACCGCCGGCGTCGCCCGACGCGGCGGGCGCGTCGGCCGCGACGTAGTGCTCGGCGCCCCACGGCTCGACCGCCCCGCCCGCCGCGGCGACGGCCGTGCGGGCCTGCATGAGCGTCAGCCCCGTCCACCACGCGAAGTCGCGCACCGTCACCGGTCCGTGCCCGCGCGCGTAGCCCGCGAACAGCCGGGCGAGCGCGGCGTCGTCGTCGGGCTCGTCGGCGCCGGGAGGCGACCACTCGTCGAGCAGCGCGAAGCGCTGGCGCGCCCGCGTCTCGACGGGGCCGTTGCAGAGCAGGCCCTCGGTCGCGAGCACCCAGATCAGGTGATAGCCGCGCTGGCCCTCGGTCGAGATGCCCGCGGCGCTCCAGGCCGCCTGGAGCTCGTCGCGCGTGGCCGCACGTCCGCCGTCGAGCAGGCCCGTCGCGACGTCCCGTGCGGTAGAGAGCACGTGCGCATCGAGCCCCTCGTCGCGCTCGAGCTTCGCCGAACGCGACCTGGCCCGCGGAGCGGCGAGCCGCAGGATCGGCCGCAGCATCGCCGGATCGACGAAATGCAGCGTGCCGCGCATCGGCCAGGAGCGCACGACCCGCCGCTCCTCGATCGCCGCGTCGATCGAGGCCTCGCTCGCGTCGGCGACTCGTGCGCCGAGCACCCACTTCGCCGCGGCCAGGTCTTGCGCCTGCACGCAGACGAGCCGCTCGATCGCGTCGGCGGGGGAGCCGAACGGGGTCTCGAGCCCCTGCGCGGCGAGTCGGGCGGCGCGCAGCGCCGCGATCGAGGTGGTGCCCGAGGCATCCGTCGTCATGCTGCGAGTCTGCCCGACGCCCCCGACTCGACGCGACCCGCCGCCGCCGGGTGGATAGACTGGGAGGCTGTGCCACTCGGCACGTTCATCCCCGACTCCGCAGGAGGCCCCGCCGTGCTCGCCGTCCACGACCTCGAGATCCGCGTCGGCGCGCGCCTGCTCATGGAGAACGTCTCGTTCCGCGTGTCCGACGGCGACAAGATCGGCCTCGTCGGCCGCAACGGCGCCGGCAAGACGACGCTCACCAAGACGCTTGCGGGCGAGACGCTGCCGACCGACGGTCGCATCGACCGGTCGGGCGAGATCGGCTATCTGCCGCAGGACCCCCGCTCGGGCGACCCCGAAATGCTGGCGCGCACCCGCATCCTCGACGCCCGCGGCCTCGGCACCCTCGCGCTGGGCATGCACGAAGCCTCCATGAACATGGGGAGCGACGACCCCGTCGTCGCCGAGAAGGCGATGAAGAAGTACGGCAACCTCACCGACCGCTTCAACGCGCTCGGCGGGTACGCCGCCGAGGCCGAGGCGGCGTCGATCGCCTCGAATCTCAATCTTCCCGACCGCATCCTCGACCAGCCGCTGAAGACCCTCTCGGGCGGCCAGCGCCGGCGCATCGAGCTCGCCCGCATCCTGTTCAGCGATGCCGAGACGATGATCCTCGACGAGCCGACGAACCACCTCGACGCCGACTCGGTGGTGTGGCTCCGCGAGTTCCTGAAGGCCTACAAGGGCGGCGTCATCGTCATCTCCCACGACGTCGAGCTCGTCGGCGAGGTCGTGAACCGCGTCTTCTACCTCGACGCCAACCGTTCGGTCATCGATGTCTACAACATGGGCTGGAAGCACTACCAGCGCCAGCGCGCCGCCGACGAGGAGCGCCGCAAGAAGGAGCGCGCGAACGCCGAGAAGAAGGCCGACGTGCTGAAGCTCCAGGCCGCGAAGTTCGGTGCGAAGGCCTCGAAGGCGGCCGCCGCCCACCAGATGGTCGCCCGCGCCGAGAAGCTGCTCGCGGGGCTCGAGGAGGTGCGCCAGGTCGACCGCGTCGCGAAGCTCCGCTTCCCGACGCCCGCGCCGTGCGGCCGCACGCCGATCAGCGCGAGCGACCTCTCGAAGAGCTACGGATCGCTCGAGATCTTCACCGCCGTCGACCTCGCGATCGACCGAGGGTCCAAGGTGGTCATCATCGGCCTCAATGGTGCGGGCAAGACGACGCTCCTGCGCATCCTCGCGGGCGTCGACGAACCCGACACCGGCACCGTCGAACCGGGCCACGGACTTCGCATCGGCTACTTCGCCCAGGAGCACGAGACGATCGAGGTCAAGCGCAGCGTGCTCGAGAACATGGTGTCGTCCTCGCCGAACCTCACCGAGACCGAGGCGCGCAAGGTGCTCGGCTCGTTCCTCTTCACGGGCGACGACGTTCACAAGCCCGCGGGAGTGCTGTCGGGCGGCGAGAAGACCCGCCTCGCGCTCGCGATGATCGTCGTGTCGGGTGCGAACGTGCTGCTGCTCGACGAGCCGACGAACAACCTCGACCCCGCGAGCCGCGCCGAGATCCTCGACGCACTCTCGCACTTCGAGGGCGCCGTCGTGCTCGTCTCGCACGACCCGGGCGCGGTCGAGGCGCTGAACCCCGAGCGCGTGCTCATCCTGCCCGACGGCGTGGAGGACCACTGGTCGGCCGAGTACCAGGAGCTCATCGAGCTCGCCTGACGGGCGGCCGGCGGCCGCCCGCGCTCATGGCGTCGCGCGCCGTGCCGCGCTAGCGGCGGTCGAGGATCCCGTCCTCGACGTCGGCGTCCTCGTCGCGTCGCGACTTCCGCTCGGGTCGCCGCGGTGCACGGCGACGGTCGGTGCCGTCCTGGGCGCCGATGCGGGATGCCTCGGCGAGGCCCTTGCGCTCCTGGTTCGCCGCCCACCCGAGGCCGATGAAGGCGAGCAGCGCGAAGACGAACCACTGCAGCGCATACGACAGGTGAGGACCCTCATCGCGCTCGGGTCGCGGCGCGGCCAGCGGCGGCTCCGCGGCGTCGTCGGGCGTCTGCACGAGCAGGCCGTACGCGCCCGTGTAGGCCGGCGCGTCGACCCGGTCGGCGAGCTCGTCGAGGTCGATGGTCGCGAGCTCGGTGCTCGTCGAGGTGCGCCCCTCGATCCGGCCCTCGCCGGCCTTCAGGCGCACCTCGACGACGACCTCGCCGGCGGGGGCGGGGGCGGGGGCACGGTCGCCGGGACCGCCGTCGGATGCCTCGGGGATCCAGCCGCGATCGACCATGAACACGGTGCCGTCCTCGAGCCGGAACGGCGTGATGACCTCGTAGCCGACATTGCCGTTCTGCGGGCGGTTGCGCACGACGATCTCATCGTCGGACAGGTACTCGCCCTCGAGCGCCACCACCTGCCAGCGCTGGTCGATGTCGAATGCGGCGGGGTCGGGCAGCGCCTCGGTCACCGGAACCGGCTCCGCGTCGTAGTTCGCGTCGATGCGGGCGACCTCGGCGAGTGCCTCGGCGCGTCGGTTGAGCTGCCAGGTGCCGAGGGCGGAGCACGCGATCGCGAAGATCACCACGAGCACGAGATATCCCGCCCAACGGCCGCTGAGGAGGAAACGCCAGTCGTTCACGGGCGGCCTCCCGCCGAGGCATCCGCACCGGGCCCGACATCGACGAACGCCGCGACGGTCACCGGGAACGAGCGCGCCTCGAGGAAGCCGCGGAGGTAGTCGACGTGCTCGTCGCACGCGAGCCAGGTCTTGCCGCGGTCTCCGGTGTGGATCTTGGGGTTGCGCCAGTCGATGCGCCACGTCGCGGTCGCCGTGCACGCGGCGCGGGAGCAGACGGCGCCGTCGGCGGCGCCGGAGAGTCCACCGATCATCGGGTTCCGTCGCCTTCGCCGGTCGGGGGCGCGGACGGCCCGGCGGGCAGCGCGCGGTCGGGGCGAACGGCGCGTCCGGCGCGGCCCGAACCCTGGGCGTTCGCGAGGACGACGGCGATGTAGGGGAGGAAGATCGCTCCGGCGGCGAAGACCGCCAGCCACCATCCCCGCGCGAAGAGCATGGCGAAGATGCAGGCGACCCGGATCGTCATCGCGACCGTGTACTTGATCATGCGTGCACGCCGCTCCGCTTCGGGCGAGGGCGGCAGCGAGGTGATCGACTGCTGCTTCATGGTGGTCGCCGGGATCTGACGGCGCTCCTCTTGACTCAAGCCTACGTCCGCTGCGACCCGACGGATGCCGAGAACGGGACACTCTATGCTGGGACGGGCCGCACGGCCAGAGTCCTCCAACGATCTTGGAAACGGAGTCCAGCATGACGACGAGCCGCACCGTCCTCGTGACCGGTGGCAACCGGGGCATCGGCTACGCCATCGCCCGCGAGTTCATCGCCCAGGGGCACCGCGTCGCCGTCACCGCTCGCTCCGGCGAGGGGCCCGAGGGGGCGCTCACGGTGCGGGCCGACGTCACCGACGCCGAGTCGATCGACCGCGCGTTCACCGAGATCGAGGCCGAGCTCGGGCCGGTCGAGGTCGTCGTCGCGAACGCGGGAATCACCCGCGACACGCTGCTCCTGCGCATGAGCGAGGACGAGTTCACGAGCGTCATCGACACGAACCTCACGGGTGCCTTCCGCGTCGTGAAGCGCGCCTCGAAGGGCATGCTCAAGGCGCGGTTCGGTCGAATCGTGCTCATCTCGAGCGTCGTCGGGCTCTACGGCTCGCCCGGCCAGATCAACTACTCCTCGTCGAAGGCCGGCCTCGTGGGCATGGCCCGCTCGCTCACGCGCGAGCTCGGCGCCCGCAACATCACCGCGAACGTCGTCGCTCCGGGGTTCATCGAGACGGACATGACCGACGAGCTGCCCGAGGCGCAGCAGGCGGAGTACAAGAAGAACATCCCGCTCGGCCGCTTCGCGACGCCCGACGAGGTCGCGCGCGTCGTCGCCTGGCTCGCGGGCGACGACGCCGGCTACATCTCGGGTGCCGTCATCCCCGTCGACGGGGGCCTGGGCATGGGCCACTAGCCGACGGCGCGACCTCCGCCGCTCAGCGGTCGATGCGCACCACCGAGTACTCGGTGTCGGGCGTCGGCTGGGTGCCGAAGCGGGCGTTGGGCAGGAACAGGCTGTGGCCGAACCACGCGACCGTCGTGGGCACCTGGAACTCGGGGCTCGTCAGCTGGTCCACGAGCGTCCCGCTCGTGCCGTCGGCCGCGAGGTCGACGACCGCGACGGTGTTGAGCTGGTTCTGCACCACGTAGAGCGTGCGGCCGACCAGGAGCAGGCCGTCGCCCGCCGGCAGCGACGCGCCGCCGAGGTCGACCGCGGTGGCCGAGCCCGTCGCGGGGTCGACGCGGAAGAGGGTGGCGGTCGCCGACTGGATGACGAGCAGGGACCGGTGGTCGGGGGTCTCGACGATGCCGTTGGCGTTGAATCCGCCCTGCTGCTCCCAGTCGCCCGTGAGCGGAAGGGTCACGACCTCCGAGGCGCTGGGCAGCGCCCCCGCCGGGCCGAGTGGCACGAAGTACAGCTCGCCGGCGAAGCTGTTCGTGAACCAGGCACCGTCGACCGTGAGCACCACGTCGTTGATGAATGCCGGGCCGGTGGTCAGCTGGTAGGTCTGCAGCACGTCTCCGGTCGAAGCATCGACCACCCGGGCCTGACCCGTGGGCCCGCCGGCGACGAAGAGCCGCCCGCGCTCGTCGACCTCGAGACCCACGGACGGCGTGCCGGGGCCCTCGAGCGTGGTGATCTCGGTGCCGGTGCGGAGGTCGAAGACGTAGACATCGCCGTCCGCCAGGGAGCCGACGTAGCCGACGGGTCCGTTTCCGATCGCGATGCCCTCGGGCTGGAACCCGTCCGGGAGGGCGATCAGGTCCTCGACCGTGGCGCCGCCCGGCGGACTCGCAGCCTGTGCGGTGCCCGCCGCGCCGATGGCGAGGAGCCCTGTCAGTGCGGCGGCGGCGAATGTACGTGCGACGATGCGACCGGACATGGCCACATGCTACGACTGCATTCGTGAAGCCGTCGGGGTTCGGAGCAAGCTCCCAGCCGTGCGGAACGGCGACGCCGAGCCCCCGCTCACCGATCGGGGTCGCGGCGCCCTCAGCCCCGCAGGCCGAGCGGTGCGAGCACCTGTGCAAGATCGGGTCGGTCGACCGCGAGGTCGGCCTGCGCCCGCACGATCGGCTTCGCGCAGAAGGCGACGCCGAGTGCGGCGCGGTCGAGCATGCGCAGGTCGTTGGCGCCGTCGCCCACCGCGACGGTCCGCGCGAGCGGGATGCCGCTGACGTCGGCCCACTCCTCGAGCGCGAGGCGCTTCGCGTCGGCGTCGATGATCGGGCCGTCGACGTGGCCGGTGAGCCGGCCGTCGACGACCGCGAGCCGGTTGGCGCGGCAGAAGTCGAGGCCGAGCCGGTCGGCGAGCGGGTCGAGGAGCTCGTGGAAGCCGCCGGAGACGACGCCGACGAGTCCGCCCGCGGCGTGCACGCCGGCGATGAGCTCCTCGACCCCGTCGGTCGGCGTCATGCGGGCGCGCGCGGCGGCGAGCACGTCGGTGTCGAGGCCCGCGAGCGTCGCAACGCGTTCGCGCAGGCTCGCGGCGAAGTCGAGCTCGCCGCGCATGGCGCGTTCGGTGACGGCGGCCACGTGCTCGAGGCTGCCCGCGGCCTCGGCGAGCAGCTCGATCGCCTCCTCACGGATCAGCGTGGAGTCGGCGTCGAGCACGACGAGCGGGCCGCCGGAGCGGCCGCCAACCGCGGCGCTCACGCGTGGGTCCGGACGCGCGAGCCCTTGCCCACGACGGTGATGCCGCTGTCGGTCACGATGAAGCCCCGCGCCAGGTCCTCCGCGCGGTCGACGCCGATGCGAGCACCGGCCTCGACGACGACCTCCTTGTCGAGGATGGCGCGCTGCACCGTCGCGCCGGCCTCGATGCGGGCGCGGTCGAACAGGATCGAGTCGGCGACGTGCGCACCCGACCCGACGATCGCCCACGGACCGAGCACGCTGCGCTCGACGTGGGCGCCCGAGATCACGGAGCCGAGCGACACGATCGAATCGATCACCGTGCCGAGCGAACCACGCGCATCGCGCGTGAACTTCGCGGGCGGCGAGTTGAGCTGCTGGCTGAAGATGGGCCACTCCCGGTTGTAGAGATTGAACACCGGCAGCACCGAGATGAGGTCCTGGTGCGCCTCGAAGAAGGAGTCGATCGTCCCCACGTCGCGCCAGTAGTAGCGGTCGCGATCGGTCGAGCCGGGCACCTCGTTGCGCTGCAGGTCGTAGACGCCGGCCTCGCCGCGCGCCACGAAGGCCGGGATGATGTCGCCGCCCATGTCGTGGCTCGAGGAGGCCTGCTCGCCGTCGCTCAGCACCGCGTCGATGAGCGCCTGGGCGTCGAACACGTAGTTGCCCATCGACGCGAGGACCTCGCCGGGGGAGTCGGGAAGGCCGACGGGGTCGTTCGGCTTCTCGAGGAACCGGCTGATGCGCTCGGGGGAGGTCGAGTCGACCTCGATGACGCCGAACTGGTTCGCGAGCGCGATCGGCTGTCGGATGGCGGCGACCGTGGCGGCGGCGCCCGACTCGACGTGCGCGTCGATCATCTGCGAGAAGTCCATGCGGTACACGTGGTCGGCGCCGACGACGACGATGAGGTCGGGCCGCTCGTCGTAGATGAGGTTGAGGCTCTGCAGGATGGCGTCGGCCGACCCCGAGAACCAGCGCTTGCCGAGGCGCTGCTGGGCCGGTACCGAGGCGACGTAGGAGTTCAACAGGCCGTTGAGGCGCCAGGTCTGCGACACGTGCCGGTCGAGCGAGTGCGACTTGTACTGGGTGAGCACGACGACCTGGCGAAGGCCCGAGTTCAAGAGGTTCGACAGCGCGAAGTCGATGAGCCGGTACTGCCCGGCGAACGGGACCGCGGGCTTCGCCCGGTCTTCCGTCAGTGGCATGAGCCGCTTGCCCTCGCCGCCGGCGAGGACGATACCGAAGACCTTGCGCGCAACCATGTGCCCACTGTAACCAGCCGACGGCGATTCGGCGTCCCCGGTTTCGGAGCGTGTCACCGGGCCCTGCGCTACCGTTGCAGCATGCGCGTCGACCTCCTCACCCGTGAGTATCCGCCCGAGGTCTACGGGGGTGCCGGAGTGCACGCCGCAGAGCTCGTGCGAGCCCTCCGCGCGAGCATCGACATCGAGGTGCGCTGCTTCGGCGCGCCGCGCACGGAGGCGGGCACGACCGCCTACCCGGTGCCGGCCGACTTCGCCGATGCGAACGCCGCCCTCTCGACGATGGCCGTCGACCTGCTCATGGCCGGCGACGCCGCCGGCGCCGACGTCGTGCACTCGCACACCTGGTACGCGAACTTCGCGGGCTTCACGGCCAAGCGCCTGCACGGCGTGCCCCACGTGGTCACGGCGCACAGCCTCGAACCGCTGCGGCCCTGGAAGGCCGAGCAGCTCGGCGGCGGCTATCGGCTCAGCTCGTGGGTCGAACGCGCCGCCTTCGCCGACGCCGACGCGGTCATCGCCGTGAGCGAGGGCATGCGACGCGACATCCTGCGTTCGTATCCCGACCTCGACCCCGCGCGCGTCGAGGTCGTCTACAACGGGATCGACCTCGCCGACTGGGCGCCGTCGCACGACGTCGACGCCGTTCGGGCGCTCGGCGTCGACCCCGAGCGCCCCTCGATCGTGTTCGTCGGCCGGATCACGCGTCAGAAGGGCCTGCCGTACCTGTTGCGCGCCGCTCGGCTGCTGCCCGCCGACGTCCAGCTCGTGCTCTGCGCCGGCGCACCCGACACCCCCGAGATCATGGCCGAGGTCGAGGGGCTCGTCGACGGGCTCCGCGCCGAGCGCGACGGGGTCGTCTGGATCGATCGCCACCTGCCGAGGAATGAGCTCACCGCCCTGCTCACCGCCTCGACGTGCTTCGTCTGCCCGTCGGTCTACGAGCCCCTCGGCATCGTCAATCTCGAGGCGATGGCGTGCGGCGCCCCGGTCGTGGGCACGGCCACGGGCGGCATCCCCGAGGTGGTCGACGACGGGGTGACGGGCGTGCTCGTGCCCATCGAGCAGGCCGACGACGGCACCGGCACCCCGCTCGACCCCGATCGTTTCGTCGCCGATCTCGCCGATGCGCTCACCCGCGTCGTCGCCGACCCGGCCGCCGCGGCCGTGATGGGCGCGGCGGGGCGGCGCCGCGCCGAGACGCACTTCGCGTGGGATGCGATCGCCGCCCGCACGATCGAGGTGTACGAACGGGTGCTCGCCGGCTGAGCCCTTCGGGTGCGCCGGAGGGGGTCTTCGGTCCCGATAGCATGGGACGCATGGCGAGTGCGAGTACGGTTCTGCAGTTCCGCGATGTGTCGGTGGTCCGCGACGGCAACACGATCCTCGACTCCGTGACGTGGAGCGTCGCCTCCGACGAACGGTGGGTCGTGCTCGGGCCGAACGGTGCGGGCAAGACCACGCTGCTGCAGATCGCGGCCGCCTCGATGCACCCGACCTCCGGCAAGGCGGAGGTGCTGCAGGAGAAGCTCGGCAAGGTCGACGTCTTCGAGCTGCGGCCCATGATCGGGTTCGCCTCGACGGCGATGGCCCGGCGCATCCCGCGCGACGAGACCGTGCTGGACGTCGTGTTGACCGCCGCCTACTCGGTCACCGGCCGATGGAACGAGGAGTACGAAGGCATCGACCTGCGCCGCGCCGAGCGCGTGCTCAAGGAGTGGGGCCTCGACGGCTTCTCCGGCCGCCGGTTCGGCAGCCTCTCCGACGGCGAGCAGAAGCGCGTGCAGATCGCACGGTCGGTCATGACCGACCCCGAGCTGCTGCTGCTCGACGAGCCGGCGGCGAGCCTCGACCTCGGTGCCCGTGAAGAGCTGGTCGGCCTTCTCGGCGGCTACGCGGCGTCGCCCGCGTCTCCCGCGATCGTGATGGTCACCCACCACGTCGAGGAGATCCCCGTCGGGTTCACCCACGCGCTCCTGCTCTCGAAGGGCGGCATCGTCGCGGCGGGCCCGCTCGCCGAGGCGCTGACGGCCGAGACCCTGAGTTCGACCTTCGACATGAAGATCGAGCTCACCGAGCGCGACGGGCGCTACGCCGCGCGTGCCGTCTGAGGCGTTCGGGCGCTGACTCTGCTAAACTCGACAGCTGGCCCTACCGCCATCATGCTTTCCCTCCAGTGAGCCGCACCGCGAAGGTGCCGCGTTCGCGCGGCGGGAGCTCGAAAACCATCCGATCGCTCTATCAACCGAAATCCAAGGAAGTCTCCATGAAGACCGACATCCACCCCGAGTACAACGCCATCGTCTTCCGCGACCTGGCTTCGGGCGCCACGTTCCTCACGCGCTCGACCGCGACGAGCGACAAGACGATCGAGCTCGACGGTGTCACCTACCCGGTCATCGACGTCGAGATCTCGAGCGAGTCGCACCCGTTCTACACGGGCAAGCAGCGCATCATGGACTCGGCCGGCCGCGTCGAGAAGTTCAACCAGCGCTTCAAGAACTTCGGCAAGAACTAACTGTTCTCTCCGACCGAAAGCCCTGCCCATCGGCAGGGCTTTCGGCGTACCAGCAGGAGGATCACCTGTGGACGATGCACCTATCATCGGGATCGTCATATGGACGCTCATGGCGGCGGGATTCACCCTGCTGGGGATCTACGGACTTCGCCATCCCGACCGTCTCGCTGACTTCTTCAAGCGGCCCGGCAGGGCAGTGTTCGGCAAGGCCGTCGCTGAACGCGTCTACAACAAGGAGAATCAGCGCTGGGCTCACGTCCTAATCGTGATCATCGGGCCGATCTGTGTGATCGTCGGCACCTCGAACATCCTGTCGCGGGTATTCGCCTAAGCGCCCGCTCCTCCGGCTGAGGCACGTTTACACGCCGAGCAACTTCGGCAAGTAATCCAGCCGAACGAAGGGGCGGGCGACTTCGGTCGCCCGCCCCTTCGTCGTGCCCGGCCGGCGAGCGTCAGCGCACCGGCCACGCGCCCGACGTCGTGAAGTCGGGCTCGCCGTTGCTGCGTCGCCACGCCTGGTAGCTCTCGGCCTGATCGCGGCACCAGTCGATCTGACGGGTGTGGAGATCGCCGACGGCCAGGGCGGCGAGCTCGGGGTACGCCCGTGCGATCGCCTGGGCTACCCGACCGGCGGCGACGGCATCGGCACCGGCGTCGTGCGCGTCCTCCAGGACGACGCCGTAGTGCTCCGCGGTCACGGAGAGGGTGCGCTTGCCCCGGCGGTACCGGTCGACCGCCTTGTCGATGACGAGCGGGTCGATGACGGGGCCCGGACCCGGCAGCGGCGCGTGTCCGTACCGCTCCGCCTCCCGGTGGAGGACCGTCAGGTCGTACGCGGCGTTGTACGCGACGATCGGCAGCCCCCTCGCCGCCGCACGCGCCAGCTCGTCGATGATCTCGGCGACCGCGGTCGCGGCGTTCTGGCCCTCGAGACGCGCCCGCTCGGTCGTGATGCCGTGGATGAGCGACGCGGCCGTCGGAATCTCGACGCCGGGATCGACGAGCCACTCGCGTCGTTCGAGCACCTCGCCCGACGGGCCGAGCACGCCCACGTGCGCCGTGACGATGCGGCACACGTCGACGTCGATGCCGGTCGTCTCGAGGTCGAAGACGGCGAGGTGGTCGGCCCAACCGGCCCGGTTCACTGCATCCATGTGCGACAGGCTATGCAGCCCCACCGTCATGACCCGCGTAGAGGTGCGCGTGTCCACCGGTTCCGCAGGATCCGCGCAGTCGGCATCCGTAGAATGGCGGGGATGATCGCCTCGCCCTACGCCTCAGCGCTCGACCGCATCCCCGTCCGGGAGCACCGCACCGAGGTCGAGGGCACCACGACGGCCTGGTGGGAGTACGGCGAGGCCGACGCTCCCGTGCTCGTGCTCGTGCACGGGTTCCGCGGCGACCACCACGGACTCGAGCCGATCGTCGCGCAGCTGCCCGGCTATCGGATCGTCTCGCCCGATCTCCCGGGCTTCGGCGCGTCGGAGGTGTTCGGCGACCGCGCCCACGACATCGACGGCTACGCGCGCTGGCTCGGCGCCTTCATCGAGGCGATCGGCATCGAGGGCGACTACGACCTGCTCGGCCACTCGTTCGGCTCGATCGTGGTGAGCGCGGCCGTCGCCGGCGGCCTCGCACCGCGTCGGCTCGTGCTCGTCAACCCGATCGGCGCACCCGCGCTCGAGGGGCCCCGAGGGGTGATGACCCGGCTCGCCGTGCTCTACTACCGAGCGTCGGCCGCGCTGCCCGAGAAGGCCGGATTCGCGCTGCTGCGCAACGGGGCGATCGTGCGGGTGATGAGCGTGACGATGGCGAAGACCCGTGACCGCGACCTCCGCCGCTGGATCCACGACCAGCACGATCGCTACTTCTCCGACTTCGGCGACCGCGACCAGCTGCTCGAGGCGTTCCGCGCCTCGGTGAGCCACGACGTCAGCGAATACGCCGCGGAGATCCCGGTGCCGACGCTGCTCGTCGCCGCCGAACGCGATGACGTGACCCCGCTCGAGGCCCAGCACCGCCTGGTCGCCCGGTTCCCCGACGCGACCCTCGAGGTGATCCCCGAGGTCGGGCACCTCATCCACTACGAGACCCCCGGTGACGCCGCCGCACGGATCACCCGCTTCCTCGGGGCGGGGGAGCGCGCGTGAAGATCGTCGTCGACTGCCGCTACACCCGCATCGGCCACCACGACGGCATCAGCCGGTTCACCGCGGGCATCGTCGGCGAACTCGCGAAGCTGCATCCCGTGACCATGCTCGTGAGCGACCACCGCCAGCTCGAGATGCTGCCGCCCCTGCCGTGGCAGCTCGTGAGCTCGCCGACGAGCGCGCGCGAGCCGTTCGTCGCGCGCCAGGTGCGCCGCCTGCGCCCCGATGTCGTGTTCTCGCCGATGCAGACGATGGGATCGTGGGGGCGCGACTACGGGTTGCTGCTGACGCTGCACGACCTCATCTACTACGAGAACCGCACCCCGCCGCGCGACCTGTCGGCGCCGATCCGCCTGCTCTGGCGCCTGTACCACCTGGCGTGGTGGCCGCAGCGGCTGCTGCTCAACCGGGCGGACGCGGTCGTGACGGTCTCGGAGACGACCGCCGGGCTCATCCGCGACCATCGGCTCACCCGCCGCCCGGTGACCGTCGTGCCGAACGCGGCCGACGATCTCGCGGTGCCCGACCTGCCCCGCACGAGGCCCGAGGGTCACCGGCTCGTGTACATGGGCTCGTACATGCCGTACAAGAGCGTCGACACGCTCGTACGAGCCGTCGCCGAACTTCCCGACCACGAGCTGCACCTCCTGAGCCGGATTGGCCGTGACGAGCGCGAGCGGCTCACGAGGCTCGCACCGCAGGCGCGGCTCGTCTTCCACGACGGAGTCACTGATTCCGAGTACGGCGAGCTGCTGTCGGACGCCACGGCGCTCGTGCACGCCTCGAAGGCCGAGGGCTTCGGGATCCCACTCGTCGAGGCGATGCGACTCGGCACGCCGATCGTCGTGAACGACATCCCGATCTTCCGCGAGATCGGCGGCGATGCCGCCCTGTTCTTCGACGCCGACCGCCCCGACACGCTCGTCGACGCGCTGCGCGCCCTCGAGGAGGACGACGAATGGGAGCGTCGGTCCGCGGCGTCGGTGGAGGCGGCGGCGCGATTCACCTGGGCGCACTCCGCGGCGGTGCTCTACGACCTGCTGAAGCGAGTGGTCGCCGACCGCGACGGTTCACGACGTCGTACGGCCCGACCCGGCCGGCGTCGCTGACCGGGCGATCCGAACCTCCGTCGGGCGACGACCGGGGCGGGCTCAGCCCTCGGTGCCCGTGAGCCGTTCGGGCTCGGCGAGCTCGAGCCCGCCCTCGCCGGCGATCACGAGGTGCACCGACCCGTTCGTCACGGCGTAGCCGGCGCCGGGCAGCGCCCAGTCGCTGAGATGCAGGATGAGCGAGTGGATGACGCCGCCGTGCGAGACGACGACGACCCGACCGCCCCGGTGCGCCGCCGCGATCTGGGTGAGCGCGGCGCTCGCCCGTTCGATCACGGCGGAGCGCGGCTCGAGCCCCTCGATGGTCGCGGCCTGCGCCTCCACGGCGGCCCGGCCCTCGTGGTCGAGCCCTTCGAGCACGCCGTAGCTGCGCTCCGACAGCGCCTCGTAGTGCCCCCGCATGGGAGCGCCGACTTCAGCGGCGATGAGCTCGGCGGTCTCCGAGGCACGCGAGAGCGGGCTGGAGTAGACGGCGTCCCAGCCGGACTCGGCGAGCGCGGCCCCGGTCTCCGACGCCTGGCGTCGACCGGTGTCGTTGAGCGGGATGTCGGTGCGGCCCTGGATCCGCCGCTGCACGTTCCAATCGGTCTGCCCGTGTCGGACGAGCGCGATGATCACCGGATCGGTGCTGGTCGAGGCATCCGTCATGACGGAGACTCTGCCACGCGTGCGCGTCCGTTCACGAATCGAGGGCGGTCGCGAACGCGGCGAGCGTCTCGCTCGTGCCGGCGTCGATCTTGACGGCGGCCCGGGCATCGCCCTTGGTCGCACCGCGGTTGACGATGACGACGGGCAGCCGGCTGCGACGAGCCTGCTCGAGGAGCCGCATGCCGGAGTTCACGACGAGCGACGATCCGGCGACGAGCAGCACGTCGGAGGCCGCGACGAGCGAAGCGCCCGCGCGGAAGGTCGGTACGGGCACGAACTCGCCGAAGAAGACGACGTCGGGCTTCAGCACACCGCCGCAGACGGTGCACGCGGGGATCCGCATCGCCTCGACGTCGTCGATCTCGACATCGCCGTCGGGGTTGAGGCGAACCGCCCGATCGGCATCCAGCCACGGGTTGTGCTCGGCGAGCTCACGGGCGATCGCCTGGCGAGCGAAGTGCTGGCCGCATTCGAGGCAGACGACGCGGTCCATGCCGCCGTGCAGCTCGACGACGTGGCGGCTGCCTGCGCGCCGGTGCAGTCCGTCGACGTTCTGCGTCACGACGCCGGTCACGATCCCGGATGCCTCGAGGCGGGCCAGTGCGCGATGGCCGGCGTTCGGCGCCGCCGACGCGAAGTCGCGCCAGCCGAGGTGGCTGCCGGCCCAGTACCGCTTGCGGGCCGCTTCGGAGGAGAGGAAGGTCTGCACCGTCATCGGGGTGCGCACCGGTGCGCCCTCGCCGCGGTAGTCGGGGATGCCGGAGTCGGTGCTGACGCCGGCGCCGGTCAGCACCGCGACGCGCGCACCCCGCATCAGATCGAGCGCCTCGTCGATCCCGGCGGCCTGCGCGCGGCCGATCACCTGTTCCACGTCGTCTCCCTTCGACACCACTGAGAGTAAACGCCGTCGTTTTCCGGATTGTTTCACGGGCTGGCACTCTTGAGTGGAGGAGATCCATGCACATCGAACGAGTCCGCGACGCGGCCACCGATGCCGTCGCCGACTACGCGAGGCTCACCGACGTCGCGCTGCGCAGCGCCCGCGAGCCCGAAGAGGGACTCTACATCGCCGAGTCGGCGAAGGTCATCCGCCGTGCGATCGCCGCCGGACACCGGCCGCGATCGGTGCTCATGGAGGAGAAGTGGCTCGAAGGGCTCGAGCCCGTGCTCGCCCCGTTCGACATCCCGGTGCACCTCGCCGATCCCGAGCAGCTCGAGGAGATCACCGGCTACCGCGTGCACCGCGGCGCGCTCGCGGCGTTCGAGCGACCCGAACTGCCCGGCGTGCCCGAGCTGCTCGCGGGCGCCCGCCGCGTCGTCGTCCTCGAGGACATCGTCGACCACACGAACGTCGGCGCGATCTTCCGCTCGGTCGCGGCCCTCGGCGCCGACGCCGTGCTCGTGAGCCCCCGCTGCGCCGACCCGCTCTACCGGCGCAGCGTACGGGTCAGCATGGGCACCGTCTTCCAGGTGCCGTGGACACGGCTGCCCGAGTGGGACACCGCCGCCGACCTGCTGCACGACGCGGGCTTCGAGATCGCCGCCCTCGCGCTCGCCGAGGACGCCGTGCCGTTGCGCCGGCTGGCCGCCGAGGCATCCGACCGGCTCGCGCTCGTCTTCGGGGCCGAGGGCGACGGGCTCAGCCGTCACGCGCTCGCGGCCGCGGATCGCATCGTGACCATCCCCATGCACCACGGCGTCGACTCGCTCAATGTCGCCGCCGCCGCGGCCGTCGTGCTCTACGCCGTCGCCGTCGACCCCGAGGAGGCCCGTTGACGACCCCCACCCATCCCGCCGAGCGCAAGCGCGTCTACCGGCGCCGCCGCATCGTCGTCTTCAGTGCGCTCGCCGTCGTGCTCGCGCTGTTCGTCGGGGGCGGTGTCTACACGGCGAACGCCCTCGGTGCCGCCGTGCCCGCCGCGACGCCCGACGTCGAGCAGCCCGACCCCGTCGTGGCCGCGCCCCAGGGGCTCGACCTGCCCGGGTTCGGCGGCTACGCCGTCGGCGCCGTCGGGTTCGACGGCCTCCTCGCCGCCGGGGAGCCCGACCGGCCGATGGCGACCGCGAGCATCACCAAGGTCATCACGGCGCTCACGATCCTGCAGGACCATCCGATCGCCGAGGGCGAGGGCGGACCCGAGATCGACTACACCGAGGCCGACGTCGACATCTACTGGGACATGATCGCCCAGAACGGTTCGGTCGCCCCGGTCGAGGCGGGCTCGACGCTCACGCTGAAGGAGAGCCTCGAGGCGATGCTGCTGCCCTCGGGCAACAACTACGCGATCTCGCTCTCGAACTGGGCGTACGGGTCGGAGTCGGGCCTCGTGACCGCGGCGACGAAGTGGCTCGCCGACCACGGCCTCGCGAACACCCGCATCTCCGACTCGAGCGGGCTCTCGATGGACAACGTCTCGACGCCGTCCGACCTCGTGGAGCTCGGCCGGCTCGCCCTCGCCGAGCCCGCGCTCGCCTCGATCGTCGCCACGAAGTCGGTCGACATCCCCGAGCTCGGAGAACTCGACAACTCGAACAAGCTGCTCGGCACGCACGGCGTCGACGGCATCAAGACCGGCACGACGGATGACGCGGCGAACCTGCTGTTCTCCGCCGACTACGCGGTCGGCGACACGACGGTGACCGTCGTCGGCGTGCTGCTCGGCGCCGAGAACCACGCGGTGCTGCGCGAGGCGGTCGCCGAGCTGCTCGACAGCATCGCGCCCGGCTTCCACGCGCTCGCCCCGCTCGAGGCGGGCCAGGAGCTCGCGACCTACGAGACGCGGTGGGGCGACACGGCGAGCGCCCGGGCCGCCGACGGGGCTTCGGTCGTGGTCTGGAGCGACACGCCGGTCGAGGTCGTGGTGAATGCCGAGCCCGTGACCGTCGCGCCCGAGGGCGCCGAGGTCGGCACGGTCGTCGTGCGTGCGGGCGAGCAGGAGATCAGCGTGCCGCTCGTCCTCGACGCCGAGATCGACGATCCCGGCACGTGGTGGCGGCTCGCCAACCCCGACGGACTCGCCTCGAGCAGCGCTCAGTCCGGCAGCGAGTAGGGACCGGCCTCGGGGCGCTTCGCCGTGATGAAGTCGCCCGACGACTGGTGGCGGATGCGCCGGACCACCCACGGCACCAGGTACTCGCGCGCCCACGCCAGGTCTTCGACGCGGGCCTGGCGCCACGTCGTGAGCGGAAGCGGCTCGGGCTTCAGCGGCTCCAGGTCGTTCTCGACGTTGAGGGCGGCGAGCACCATGCGGGCGACCGTGTGGTGGCCGAGCGAGTTGAGGTGCAGCCGGTCGGGCGACCACATCCGCTGGTCCTGGATCTCGGTGAGGGCCCACTGGTCGGCGACGATGCAGTCGTACTTCGCGGCGATCGAACGGAGGTTCTCGTTGTAGATCGCGACCTTCCCGCGGATGCCGCGGAAGACGGGGGAGAAGCCCACGTCGACGCCCGTGAAGATGACGATCGTCGCGTGGTCGCGCGAGAGCCGGTCGATCGCGTACTCGAAGCGAGCCGAGATCTCGTCGGGATCGGTGCCGGGCCGGATCACGTCGTTGCCGCCCGCCGAGATCGTGATGAGGTCGGGGCGAAGGGCCATGGCCGGCTCGAGCTGCCCGTCGATGATCTGCTGGATGAGCTTGCCGCGAACCGCGAGGTTCGCGTAGGCGAAGTCCTCGGTGCCCTGCGTGAGCACCTCGGCGACACGGTCGGCCCAGCCGCGGTGACCGCCGGGCACGGTGGGCTCGGGGTCGCCGATTCCCTCGGTGAACGAGTCGCCGATCGCGACGTAACGGGACCACGGATGCTGCTGGGTGACCATCCCTCCATTCTGCACACGTCGGGGTCCGGCACGGTGCCGGTTCGAGGATGTCGCAGGGCTCCACTACCCTCGAACCAGTGAGTACCGCGACGCCTTCAGGAGCCCAACCCGGCACCTCGGCCGCCGAGCACCTCTCACCGTCCTTCCCCGAGCGCGCCGCATGGGGTACCGCGTCGAAGCTGCGGGCCTGGCAGGCCGAGGCGCTCGAGCAGTACCTCGCAGAGCTCCCGCGCGACTTCCTCGCGGCTGCGACCCCGGGCGCCGGGAAGACGACCTTCGCCCTGCGCCTGGCCGCCGAACTGCGTTCGCGCCGCATCGTCGACCGGTTCACCGTCGTCGCCCCGACCGATCACCTGAAGCGCCAGTGGGCCGACGCCGCCGCGAGGGTCGGCATCCGGCTCGACCCGGGCTTCCGCAACGCCCACGGCCGGTCGGCACGGCACTACCACGGGGTCGCCGTCACCTACGCGCAGGTCGCGATGCGCCCGGCGCTGCACCGCGAGCTCACCCTGTCCGGCCGCACGCTCGTCATCCTCGACGAGGTGCACCACGGCGGCGACACGCTCTCCTGGGGTGACGCGATCCGCGAGGCGTTCGAGCCCGCGACGAAGCGCCTCTCGCTCACGGGAACGCCGTTCCGAAGCGACACCGCGCCGATCCCGTTCGTGCAGTACGCGCCCGATGCGAAGGGCGTGCGCCTCTCGCAGACCGACTACGCCTACGGCTACGGCCGAGCGCTCGCCGACGGCGTCGTGCGCCCCGTCATGTTCATGGTGTACGCCGGCCACATGCGCTGGCGCACCAAGGCGGGTGACGAGATGGAGGCGAAGCTCGGCGAGGACAACACGAAGGACATCACCTCGTCGGCCTGGCGAACCGCGCTGGAGCCGACCGGGGAGTGGATCCCCGCCGTCCTGCAGGCCGCCGATCGACGCCTGACCGAGGTTCGGCACTCGATCCCCGATGCCGGCGGGCTCGTGCTCGCGACCGACCAGACGGTGGCGCGCGCCTACGCCGAGATCCTCGAGAAGATCTGCGGCGAGCCCGTGACGGTCGTCCTCTCCGACGACAAGGCGGCGTCGAACCGCATCGAGGAGTTCTCCGGCAACGACCGCCGGTGGATGGTCGCGGTGCGCATGGTGTCCGAGGGCGTCGACGTGCCCCGCCTCGCCGTCGGCGTGTACGCGACGAGCTCGTCGACGCCGCTGTTCTTCGCGCAGGCGATCGGCCGATTCGTGCGCGCACGCCGTCGCGGCGAGACCGCGTCGGTCTTCCTGCCGAACGTTCCGGTGCTCATGGCGCTCGCCGCCGAACTCGAGCGGGCCCGCGACCACGCGCTCGACCGCCGAGACGGCGACGGCGGCGACGACCCCGGTCTCGACGACGGCCTGCTCGAGTCCGCGAACCGGGAGGACAAGGCCTCGGACGAACTCGCCGAGGAGTTCACGTGGCAGGCCATCGCCTCCGACGCGAGCTTCGACCGCGTGGTCTTCGACGGCACCGAATTCGGCACGCTCGCCGAGCCCGGCAGCGACGAGGAGTTCGACTTCATCGGCATCCCGGGCCTGCTCGAGCCCGAGCAGGTGTCCGAGCTGCTGCGGCACCGCCAGGCCCGGCAGGCACGCCGCCAGAGCGATCGGCGCAGGCACGCGGCATCCACCGAGGGTGCCGCGGGCGAGGGTGATGCCGTTGAGCCCGTCGCCCTCTACCGCACCCTGAAGGAGCAGCGTTCGCTCCTCAACAGCCTCGTCGGCCTCTACGCGCGCCAGAACGGGCAGGCGCATTCGATGGTCCACGCCGAGCTGCGCCGGGCGTGCGGCGGGCCCGAGGTCGCGCAGGCGACCGTGACCCAGCTGCAGGCTCGCATCGAGCTGCTCCGGCGCCGCCTCGGCGGCCGCTGAACCGGCGGGCGACGTGCTCGATGCCCGTCGCCCGCGATGCGTGGGGCCGCGTCAGCCGACCGGGACCCGGTCGCCGGCCTCGATGCCCGCGATGACGGCCGCAGCGTCGAGCGCGGCCATCAGGTCGGCCGTGAGGTCGTCGACGTGCTCGAGCCCGATCGAGATGCGTACGACCGCGTCGCCCGGCTTCGCCGCCCCCGCCACCGGGCGGTGGGTGAGCGATGCCGGATGCTGCACGAGCGAGTCGACGCCGCCGAGCGACACGGCGTGGGTGACGAGCTCGCACGCCTCGGTGAACGCGACCGCCGCATCGAAGCCGCCCGCCAGCTCGAGCGCGATGATCGAACCGCCCCCGTCGAGCTGCCTGCCGATGAGGCCGTGCGGATCCTGTCCCGGCAGTCCGGGGTAGTGCACCTTCCCGACGGCCGGGTGCTCTGCGAGCCGCGTCGCGAGCTCGGCGGCGCTCGCCTGCTGCGCCCGCACCCGAAGGGGGAGCGTGCGGAGTCCGCGGTGCAGCAGGTACGCCGCCATCGGGTGCAGCAGTCCGCCCGTGAGCGCGCGCACACGGCGGAGCCGCGCGACCCACTCCCGGTCGGCGGCGACGACGCCGCCCATCACGTCGCCGTGGCCGCCGAGGTACTTCGTCGCGCTGTGCAGCACGAGGCGTGCACCGTGCTCGGTCGGACGCTGCAGCACCGGTGTGGCGAAGGTGTTGTCGACGAGGAGCGGCACGTCGCCCGCCGCCGCGGCGAGTCGCCCGAGGTCGACGAGCTCGAGCGTCGGGTTCGCCGGGGTCTCCACGATCACGAGGCCCGTGTCGGGGCGGATGGCGGACGCGACCTCGTCGACGGTCGCCCACGTCACCTCCGTGCCGAGCAGGCCGCTCTCGAGCACGTGGTCGGTGCCGCCGTACAGGGGCCGGACGGCGACCACGTGCGGCCGGCCGGCCGACGCCGTGGCGATGAGCACCGCGGCGAGCGCGGCCATGCCGCTGCCGAACGCGACCGCGCCGTCGGTGCCCTCGAGGTCGGCGAGTGCCTCCTCGAAACGCGCGACGCCGGGCTGCCACAGGCGCTGGTACACCGCGGAGCGGCCCTCGCCGAGGTCCTGGCCGGTGGCGAGCTCCTCGTACGAGAGGCCGCCGGTCTCGACGGACCCGAGCGGGTTCGTGGTCGAGAAGTCGATGACGGGCACGTGGGATCCGCTCTCCCGGACCCCGCTCATTCCGCCGTGGACGGCGCGGGTCTCGAGGTGCGACGACGATGTCTGCATGGCTCGCACTGAAGCAGATCCTGTCGTGAAGTACAACTCGGGATGCACGATCACTGCGATATGCTGGAAATCTCGAAGTATCTGCATCAATGGCCCGAGAGGAGCGCACGCATGGCGCAGAAGCCCGAACTCGATCGCGTCGACCGAGCACTGCTGCAGGCGCTCTCCACGAACGCGCGCGCCTCGGGGGCCGCCCTCGCCGCAGAGGTCGGCGTCGCCGAATCGACGGTCTCGCTGCGCCTGCGCCGCCTGCAGTCGCTCGGCACGGTGCGAGGGTACCGCGTCGACGTCGACCTCGCGTCGCTCGGCGTCTCGCTGCAGGCGCTCATCGCCGTTCGCCTCGTCAAGCACGATCGCGGCGAGATCGACGCGTTCCGCGCCCAGGTGCCCCACCTGCCGGGCGTGCTCGGCGTGTTCCACATGGCCGGCGCCGAGGACTACCTCCTGCACGTCGCCGCCCGCGACGCCGAAGAACTGCGCGAGTTCGTCCTCGCCCACCTCACGGGCCACCCTGCGGTGGCGCACACCGAGACGAACCTCATCTTCGAGCACGTCGACGGCGACGGCTGGAACAAGCTCGTCGGCTGACGGCACCCGCCTCGACGTCGCAGCGACGAAGACGGATGCCTCGGGCTCGAGCCCGAGGCATCGGCACCTGCGGTTCGGCCGTCCGAAAAGCTGCCAATCCCGCAGAACGGGGCCGATCCGGTCGTGCTGACCGATAGCGTGGTCGTCGGCCGTGACGCGGCCGCGCGATGTCGCGGGCGCATGGCGGCATCGGCCTGCGCCCGCCCATGACGAGGAGGCACGATGACCGACGTGGCGCCGAAGGGCACCCCGGCCGACCGTGACCGCTGGCGACGGTATCTCGCCGCGGAGCGCGCGGAGGCCGCCGTCTACCGCGAACTCGCGGCACGACGCGACGGCGAGGAACGCGAGATCCTGCTCGCCCTCGCCGCGGCCGAGGGGCGGCACGAGGCGCACTGGCTCGAGCTCCTCGGCGGCGACGACGCGGGCGTCCCTCGTGCCGACGTGCGTACGCGCATGCTCGCGTCGCTCGCGCGCCGCTTCGGCTCGATCTTCGTGCTCGCGCTCGCGCAGCGCGCGGAGTCCCGCTCGCCGTACGCCTCCGACCCCGACGCGACCGCGGCGATGGCCGCCGACGAGCGCATCCACGGCGAGGTCGTGCGCGGGCTCGCAGCCCGAGGCCGGCGGCGACTCGCCGGGACCTTCCGCGCCGCCGTGTTCGGGGCGAACGACGGACTCGTGTCGAACCTCGCCCTCGTGCTCGGCATCGGCGCGACCGGCGTTCCGGCGAGCGTCGTGCTCTTCACCGGCATCGCGGGCCTGCTCGCGGGCGCCCTGTCGATGGGTGCGGGCGAGTACGTGTCGGTGCGGTCGCAGCGCGAGCTGCTCGAGGCCTCGGCCCCCGACCCGACGGCGCGCGAAGCGCTGCCGCACCTCGACGTCGACGCGAACGAGCTCGCTCTCGTGTACCGCGCCCGCGGCATGGATCCCGACGAGGCCGTCGAGCACGCCGCCCTCGTCGTCGCCCGGGTGCAGGCCGCAGAGCTCGCGCAATCGCCGACCGACGCCCTCGCGGTCGAGCCCGACGACGACGAGGCGATCGGCACCGGCATGTCGGCCGCCATCTCGAGCTTCTGCTTCTTCGCATCGGGCGCCCTCATTCCCGTGCTGCCGTACCTGTTCGGCATGAGCGGCATCGCCGCCGTCGTCACCGCGACCGTGCTCGTGGGCATCGCATTGCTCGCGACCGGCGCCACCGTCGGGCTCCTGTCGGGTGCGTCGCCGCTCAAGCGCGCCATGCGCCAGCTCGCGATCGGCCTCGGCGCGGCGGCCGTCACCTACCTGCTGGGCCTCGCGTTCGGCACGACCATCGGCTGATCGGCGAGACGCCGGCGCCGCTCCGAGGAGGAACGACATGACCCGACCCGTTGCGCTCATCACCGGAGCAGGACGCCGCAACACGATCGCGTGGGCGATCGCGACCCGGCTCGCCGCCGACGGCTGGGACATCGCGTTCAGCCACCTCGGCGACTACGACCGCCGGATGGGACTCGGTGGCGACCCCGACCGCGATCCGGCCTCGCTCGAGGCCGAACTCCGCGCGATCGGCGCAGCAGCGATCGGCCTCGATGCCGACCTGGCCGATGCAGAGGTGCCCGCACGGCTCGTCGCCGAGGCATCCGCCGCACTGGGCCCCGTGCGCGCCCTCGTGCTCTCGCACGCTCAGAGCGTCGACTCGGGTGTGCTCGACACCTCGCTCGAGAGCTTCGACCGGCACTTCGCCGTGAACACCCGGGCCTCGTGGCTGCTCGTCCGGGCGTTCGCAGGGCAGGTGCCCGCGGGCGGCGGCAGCATCGTCGCCCTCACGAGCGACCACGTCGTCGGCAACATGCCGTACGGCGCGTCGAAGGGCGCACTCGACCGGATCGTGATGGCGTCCGCGCGCGAGCTCGCACCGCTCGGCATCACGGCCAACCTCGTCAATCCCGGCCCGGTCGACACGGGGTGGATGGACGCGGCGACCCGCGCCGCGCTCACCGCGCAGCAGCCGACCGGCCGGCTCGGCACGCCCGACGACACGGCCAGGCTCGTGCGGTTCCTCGTCTCCGACGAAGCGCGCTGGGTGACCGGCCAGCTCATCCACAGCGACGGCGGCTTCTCGAGTTGAGCCGCGGCGCGGGCGCGGCGTGCGTCGCCGCTCAGGCCTGGGCGGTGACGAAGTCGATAAGCTCCTCGACGCGGCCGAGCAGCGCGGGCTCGAGGTCGCCGTAGCCGCGAACCCGGCCGAGGATGTGCTGCCAGGCCCGCGCGATGTCGGCCTGGTCGGCGTGCGGCCATCCGAACGCTTCGCAGACGCCGTGCTTCCACTCGGTGCCGCGAGGGATGACGGGCCACGCCGACTTGCCGAGGCGCGCCGGCTTCACCGACTGCCAGACGTCGATGAAGGGATGCCCCACCACGAGCACGTGCGCGCGGTGGGGGCCGCGCGCCACCGCGTCGGCGATGCGCTGCTCCTTCGAGCCGGGCACGAGGTGATCGACGAGCACGCCGGCCTTGCGCCCGGGGCCCGGCCGGAAGTCCGCGAGCACGTCGTCGAGCACGTCGACGCCCTCGAGGTACTCGACGACGACGCCCTCGACGCGCAGGTCCGCGCCCCACACCTTCTCGACGAGTTCGGCGTCGTGCCGGCCCTCGACGAAGATGCGGCTCGGCAGGGCGACCTTCGCGGGCCGGCCCTGTTCGACGGCGAACGAGCCCGACGCGGTGCGCTGCCGGCCCACGGGCGCCTTCGGCTTGGGCTTCACGAGCTGCACGGCGCGCCCGTCGACGAGGAAGCCGTGGCCGAGCGGGAACAGCCTGCGCTTGCCGAACCGATCCTCGAGCACGACGTTGCCCTGTTCGACGCCGACGACGGCGCCGCAGTACCCCGACTCGGCGAGTTCGACGACGAGGTCGCGCTCGGCCTCGACCGTCGGGATCACCGTTCGCCCACGGGCCCTCCAGTCACCGGCGAGCACGTCGCTGCCGTAGCGGTCGAAGGGGTCGGCGTCGAAGGGGGGAGTCGCGGGCACCGATCGAGGCTATCGGAGGGGGCGCGCGGGGCGGCGCCGACACGGCGATCGGCGTGCGGGGCGCTCTTCGCGACGCGCGATGCCGGCGGTCCACCCGGCGCCCGCGAGGGCGATCGCGGCCGCGACCGCGAACGCCCAGGGGATGCCGAGTGGCGTCGCGACGAGCCCGAGCGCGATCGGCCCGATGCCGAAGCCGAGGTCGATCGCCGCGCTCGCGGTACCCGAGGCGATGCCGCGCTCCGAGGGTGCGGCGGTCGCGAAGATCGCGGAGAAGAACGCCGGCGTGCTGAACGTGATGCCGAGCGCCATCACGGCGATACCGGCGAGGAACCCCCACCAGGAGGGGAGGAGCGCGGCGGTCGCGAGACCCGCGCCGATGGCGACGAGCGAGGCCACGGCGAGGCGCAACGGCGGCACGCGGTCGGGCACGCGGGCGAACGCGATGCGGCAGACCACGACGATTCCGCCGTAGGTCGCGAGGGCGATGCTCGGCAGCATCCCGACGCGATCGGCGTGCAGTGAGGCGAACGCCATGAACCCGCCGACCGCGGCGAGGGACGTCAGGAATCCGATCGAGGCCGGGATCGCGGGCCGGTGCACGATCCGCAGCGGGGCGGCGAGGTCGGGCGGCCCTTCGCGGGTCTCGCCGACCAGGAGGGCGAGACTCCCGGCCGCCACGGAGAGCAGGGCCGCCCCGACCCAGGCTCCGGCGTAGCCCGTCCAGGCGAGCAGCAGCTGTCCGAGCAGCGGGCCGAGGGCGATGCCGAGGTAGAGCCCGAGGGAGTTGTACGAGAGGGCTTCGCCCATGCGCGTCGCGGGCGCGAGGTCGGCGAGCGCCGCGAAGGTGGAGACGAAGAAGGCGGCTTCGGCGACCCCTGCCAGAAGGCGCAGCACGATGACGACGGCGAGATCCTGGGTCACGGCGAGCAGCGCGAAGCAGAGCGCGGCGAGCGCAGCGCCGCCGACGAGCAGGGGCCGGCGGCCGTACCGGTCGGCGATGCGGCCGGCGAACGGTCGCAGCACGAGCGCCGAGACCGCGAAGGCGCCCACGGCGAGCCCGGCGGCCGCCTCGTGGTCGCCGAGGGGCCCGGTCACGTAGAGGGGCAGCGCGAAGATGGCGAGGCCCGCGGCCGTGAAGTACGCGAGATCCGCCGCGCCCAGGGCGATGAACGCGCGAGTGAAGAGCGGTTCGGGCATCGTCTCGGCCATCGCCGACCCCCGATCGCGTCCCTCGGAGCGGTGGATTCGGGCTGGCTCCAGCGTACGCCCGAAGCGGCGGGCGCACGCGGGCGGCCGGGCGTCTCGGCCCTCACCGGAAGTCGCGCGACCGCGTGCTCGCCTGCACCGTGAGCAATTCTAAGCGGTCGACCACGAGGTTCGTCACCCCCTCCTTCGAGCGTTCGAGGATGCCGCGGACGATCATCGCCGGCGCCTCGCGGGCGATGCGCCGGTACCGGTTCCAGACGCCGACCCCGGCGATCACGTTGAGCGTGCCCGATTCGTCTTCGAGGTTGAGGAACGTGATGCCCGATGCGGTCGCCGGCCGCTGCCGGTGCGTCACGACCCCGCCGACCTCGACCCGCCGCCCCGACTCGACCTCGCGCAGGCGGTCGATGCGGATCGCCCCGCGCTCATCGAGCCGATCGCGGATGTGCCGGATCGGATGGTCGTCGGGCGAGATGCCGGTCGCCCACAGGTCGTACACGACCTGTTCGGCGGGCGAGAGCACGGGCAGCAGCGGGGGCTGCACGACGACGACCGAGCCGGGCAGGAACTCGGCGCGGTCCTGCGAGGCCTCGCCCGCGAGCCAGAGCGCCTCGCGGCGGGCGAGCCCGAATCCCTCGAACGCGCCCGCCGCGGCGAGCGCCTCGAGCTGCTCGGTGTCGAGCGCCGCCCGCCGGGAGAGGTCGCTCATGTCGCGGTAGGGACCGCGGGCCTCACGCTCGGCGACGATGCGCTTCGCGGCGTCGACGCCGATCGACGAGACGTCGGCGAGGCCGAGCCGCACCGCGAATGCGCCGTCGCGACGGTGCTCGGCCGAACGATCGGGCGCCTCGAGGTCGAAGTCGCCGATGTCGGGCTGGTCGGGGCGGGCGCAGGCCGCCATGCCGGTCGGCGGGCGGCGCCGACGATCCCGGTCGGTCGCCGGCCCCGAGGCATCCGCACCCGAGGCGCCGGTTGCGCCCGCCTCGTCGAGCGCCTCGAGCCCGGCGTGCACGCCCGAACGCAGCACGTCGGGACGCAGCACCCGCACCCCGTGCCGGCGGGCGTCGGCGGTGAGGGTCTGCGGCGAGTAGAAGCCCATCGGCTGCGCGCGCAGGAGCGCCGCGAGGAACGCCGCCGGGTAGTGCAGCTTGAGCCACGAGCTCGCGTAGACGAGCAGGGCGAACGAGAGCGCGTGGCTCTCGGCGAAGCCGAAGTTCGCGAACGCCTCGATCTTCTCGTAGATCGCCTGCGCGTCGTCGTCGCTGAGCCCGTTGTCGGCCATGCCCTCGAAGAGCTTCGCCCTGAGCTTCGAGATCTTCTCGACCCCGCGCTTGGAGCCCATCGCCCGCCGCAGCAGGTCGGCGTCGGCCGCGGTGCAGCCGCCGACCGCGACGGCCATCTGCATGAGCTGCTCCTGGAAGAGCGGCACCCCGAGGGTGCGCTCGAGCACGGGTTCGAGGTTCGGGTGCAGGTAGGTCACCGCCTCCTCGCCCGTGCGGCGCCGGATGTACGGATGCACCGCCCCGCCCTGCACCGGCCCGGGCCGGATGAGCGCGATCTCGACGACGAGGTCGTAGTAGCGGCGCGGCTTCAACCGGGGGAGCGTGCCGATCTGGGCCCGGCTCTCGACCTGGAACACGCCGATCGAGTCGGCCCGGCAGAGCATGTCGTAGACCGCCGGCTCCTCCTTCGGGATGGACTGGAGCTCCCACGTCTCACCGGTGTGCTCGCGCACGAGGTCGAACGTGTACTGCAGGGCGGCGAGCATGCCGAGCCCGAGCAGGTCGAACTTCACGAGGCCCATCCAGGCGCAGTCGTCCTTGTCCCATTGCAGCACGGTGCGGTGCTCCATGCGGGCGTGCTCGATGGGACACACCTCGCCGACCGGTCGATCGGTGAGCACCATGCCGCCCGAGTGGATGCCGAGGTGCCGCGGGAACCCGAGCACCCGCTCGGCGAGCTCGACGACCGGCGCGGGGATGTCGTGGTCGTCGGTCTCGACGACCGCGCCCCAGCGTTCGACCTGCCGCGACCACGCGTCCTGCTGCCCGGTCGAGTAGCCGAGGGCCTTCGCCATGTCGCGCACCGCGACCTTCGGCCGGTAGCTGATGACGTTCGCGACCTGCGCGGCGTTCTGCCGGCCGTACTTCTCGTAGACGTACTGGATGATCTCCTCGCGGCGGTCGGAGTCGAAGTCGACGTCGATGTCGGGCTCCTCGTCGCGCAGCGCCGAGAGGAACCGCTCGAACGGCAGGTCGAACTTGATCGAGTCGACCGCGGTGATGCGCAGCGCGTAGCAGACGGCCGAGTTCGCGGCCGAGCCCCGGCCCTGGCAGAGGATGCCTCGCCGGCGCGCCTCCCGGACGAGGTCGTGGACGATCAGGAAGTAACCGGGGAAGTCCTTCTGCTCGATGATCGCGAGCTCGTGCTCGAGCCGGGCGTGCACCGCGTCGGACGCCCCGGGGTAGAGATCGGCGGCACCCTGTCGCACGAGCTCGCGCAGCCAGCTCATCGGGGTGTGCCCGTCGGGCACCTCTTGTCGGGGGAGCCGCGGCTTGGCGCTGCGGAGCGTGAAGCCGAGCTCTTCGGCCAGCTCGACCGAGTGCGCGACCGCGCCCGGGTACCTCGCGAACCGCGCCTGCATCTCGGCCCCGCTGCGCAGGTGCAGGCCGTCGGAGGCGGGCAGCCAGCCGTCGAGCTCGTCGAGGCTGCGGCGGGCGCGCACGGCGGCGAGCGCGTTCGCGAGCCGGTGCTCGGGCGGGGTGGCGTAGTGCACGGCGTTCGTCGCGACGACCCGCAGCCGGGCGCGTTCGGCGAGCCCCGCGAGCGCGTCGTTCGCCCGCTGGTCGGCGGGGTGCCCGTGGTCGAACAGCTCGACGACGACCTGGTCGCGGCCGAAGAGCGCGACGAGCCGGTCGAGCTCGCGCTGCGCGGCCTCCGCCCCGCCGGTGGCGAGCGCCCGCCGGACCGCGCCCTTGCGGCAGCCCGTGAGCACCGTCCAGTCGCCGCCCGATCGTGCACCGAGGTCGTCGAGGTCGTAGACCGGGCGTCCCTTCTCGCCGCCCGCGAGCTGGCCCGCCGTGATCGCCGCGGCGAGCCGGTGATAGCCCGCCTCCTGCCGGGCGAGCACGAGCAGGTGCTCGCCCTCGGGGTCGGCCGCACCCATCTGGGGTGCACTCAGCCCGAGCGAGAGCTCGGCGCCGAAGACGGTCGTGAGGTCGGCGAAGCTCTCGGCCGCCTCGGCGAAGCGAACGATGCCGTAGAAGCCGTCGTGATCGGTCACCGCGAGCCCCGAGAGGCCGAGCCGGTGCGCCTCCTCCACGAGCTGCTCGGGCGCCGAGGCGCCGTCGAGGAAGCTGTAGTTGGTGTGGGCGTGGAGTTCGGCGTACGGCACGACCGGGCCCTCCGGCGCGGTGAGCCCGTCGCTCGGCCGGTAGGGCTGCCGCTTGCGGCTGAACGCCGGGCCGTCGCCGCCGTCGGCGATGAGCTTCGACGGGCTCGGCCTGCGGCGGTCGGAGAGCTTGCGCTCGAGCTCCGACCACGGGATCTCGGGATTGTTCCAGCCCATCAGCGCCCGCCCATCAGTCGTACCTCGCCTCGGCCCACCAGCCCTCGGCGTCGCGCACGAGCAGCCACGCGCACCCGTCGTGATCGACGAGCTGGAACCGGTGCACGCGCCGCGCCCGCTCGTCGTCCCACCATCGTTCGACGACCGGCCAGGGCCCGGCCCAGGCGCGCACCTCCGCCGGCGCGGCCCCGCCCACCGCGAACGTCTCGGGCGGTGACGAGATCGCCCCGCGCTCGTCGACCGCGACCGCCGTGCCGGCCGAATCGAGGAGGGCCACCGGATGACGCTCACGGAACACGCTCGCCGGCGCGAGCGCCGGCAGGCTGCCCGGCCACGGCGCCTCGCGCCGCTCGGGCGCGCGGTCGCCCCACGGCACGAGCACCTGCCGGTCGGCGAGCATGCGACCGCCCCCGACCGCCGCCGTGACGACGCCCTCGTGCCCGAGCATGCTCTGCACCCGGGTGAGGGCGTGGTGCACCCGTTCGTCGGGCCCCTGACCCCAGAGCCCCGCTTCATGGTTCGCGGTCGAGTCGACCCGTTCGGGGATCACCCGCAGCGCCGTGATCGGCGAGGCGAGCCCGCTGTCGGCGGTGCCGGCCCCCTGGAGCTGCCAGCGAACCCGATCGACGACGTCGGCGGGGGTGAACCAGCGCGGATGCAGCCAGCTGCGACTGGATCGGCCGCCCCGCTCGTCGTCGAGCTCGACCCGGATCGCCGTGCACACGAGCCGCACCGCCCGCATGCGATCGATGAACTCCTCGGCCCGTACCCGGAACGCGAAGGCGAGCTGGTCGATGCGGTCGAGCGGCGGCTCGAACTCGGCGAGCACCTCGAACTCGGGCGGCGGGGTGCGGGCGGCCACCCCGGCGGCCTCCCGCCCCGCGGCACGATCGTGGGCGAACGCGCCGGCAGCCCCGAACCGTCGGCGCACGTCGTCGACCGGCAGCGCGGCGAACTCGCCGAGCGTGCGCACGCCGAGACGGTCGAGCAGCACCCGGGTGCGCTCGTCGACCACGAGCCCGACGGGCAACGGCGTGAGGAAGGCGGCCGAGCCGCCCGGCTCGACGATGCCGACGTGCGGCGAGGAGCGCACCGCACGCGCCGCCTGTTCGGCGGCGAACGGCCCGTCGGCGACGCCCACCCGCGCCTCGGGGCCGAGCTGACGGACGGTGTCGAGCAGCGCCCGGGCCGCGGCCTCCTCGCCGCCGTAGTAGCGGGCGGGCCCGCGTGCCCGCATCGCGAGCGTGCCGGGTCGCACGATCTGCACCCCCGGCACCGTGTCTTCGACCCGCCGCACGACGGGTTCGAAGGCGCGCACGTCGAGGGCCGGATCGTACGGCAGCACGGTGAGCGCGGGGGAGCGGTACTGCGCCTCGCGCAGTCTCAGCCCGCGCTTCACCCCGTCGCGGCGCGCCGCGGCCGAGCAGGAGTGCACCGCGCCGCCCTCGGTGAGGGCGATGGGTGCGGCGAGGTCGAGCCCTGCCTCGCGGGCTGCGGCGAACACCGGCCAGTCGGGGCACCAGAGCACGATCGCGCGCGTGGGGGAGACGACGGTCATGCCGGTCTCCGGAACTCGCCGCGGTAGACGGGCGCGAGCCCGGTGTCCACGATGGGCGATGCAGGAGCCGCCCCGGGGGCGGACGCCTCGACCACCGCCTCGAACCCGAGCGCCCGGTCGGGCAGTCGCAGCTTCGATCGACGCCGCTTCGCGAAGCCTCCGCGGCCCGCGGCGCTCACGACGACCTCGCGCTCGTCGAGCAGGCCGTGGCCGAGTTCGAGGCCGTGCCATTCGCTCGCCTCGACGTCGAGGCTCGCGTCGCTGCCGGGCCAGGCGCCCGCCGCGATGAGCACGGCACCGCGCTCGCGCAGGCGAGCCGCCAACCGGGATGCCTCGGCGGGAGCCACGCGTTCGGCCGGTCGCACCGCGACGACGGGGATGACGTCGGCGAGCGCCGCGACGACGGGCAGCCACTGCCGCCCCGGCTCGGGCACGAGCACGAGCCGTTCGAGCTCGATGCCGAACCGTGCAGCCGCCTCGACGCCGAACTCGGGCATGCCGACGACGGCGACCCAGCGCCCGCTCACCGAGGGCCCGGCCAGCAGCGCCATCACGAGGGTCGTCGACCCGCGCGCCTCGACGACGGTGCCCTCCCGCAGGCTTCCGCCCGGCAGCAGTCCGGCGAAGGCCGGATGGGTCGGCACCGCCCTGGTCTCGAGCCGGGTCGACTGCATGCCCTGGATGCGCGCCTGCAGCTCGTCGACCCGCTCGAGGCGGGCCGTCGACGAGGAGCGGGGAGCGGCCGGGGTCACACCTCCAGTTTCGAACACATGTTCGAAACTGGCAAGTCGCTCCGGCCGAACGTCCGGCGGTCTGCTCCGGGACGCGTGGGGCGACTACTCCTTGACGGTGAAGCCGAAGCCGCCCTCGCCCCAGTAGCCGGCGAGTTCGCCTTCGCGCGGCAACTCGACGCCGGAGCAGCCGGAGATGCCGCGGCCGATCCGCTGCATCCAGTAGCAGACGGCGTATTCGCCGGGCGGGGCTGTGATCCGGAAGTCGCCGTCATCCTCGATCGGAGACGCCGTGCCACCAAGGTCTGCGACATCCGCCTCGCTCAGCTTCGCCGTCAGGTATCTCCACTGTTGCGGGTCCGCGATCGGCTCCGATCCTGTCAGTTCCCAGAAGGGTCCGTCCATCACGGCGATCGGGAGGACGGCCAGCCCACCACCCCCGATGGCGTATTCGCTCCCGGCCCCCACGTCGTCGAGGCCCTTCATCCGCCCGACCAGTCCGCCGGTGCCGGCCGGGGTCGGACCGCAGGCCGTGAGCAGCCCGAGTGCGAGCGCCAGTGCGACGCATGAGACGGCTGCGCGGACTGCGGCGGGATTCATAGAAAGATCACGCTACCGGCGCCGGGCCGGAACCGAACCGCCCCGAACGGGGTGGAGAAAACGCGAAAGGGCCGGATCTCTCGATCCGGCCCTTTCGACCCACGTGCGCGAGGGGGGACTTGAACCCCCACGCCCTATACGGGCACTAGCACCTCAAGCTAGCGCGTCTGCCAATTCCGCCACCCGCGCGTGGTTTCCGCTGATCTCTCAGCGGCCGTAGAAGACATTAGCACGGTTTGCGGAGCCCATTTGACCAAACGGCGTCGGAAGGGCCGCCGTGCACTGGAAACCCCGGGTCGGAGGGCGGAAAAGTCGTCGCGAACCACGGTCGCCGAGCCCAGGACCCCGCCCCCGCGGAACGCCGCCCCGCCGTCCCGCGACTCGTACCGGCCCCGACCCGACGGCACCGACTAGCGTTGAGCGCATGGCCGAGGCATCCGCGACCCCAGACCCAGTGCTCGACGAGACCGCGGTGATCGCCCGCGACCTCATCCGCTTCGACACCTCCAACTACGGGAGCGGGCGCGCGAACGGCGAGCGCGAGGCCGCCGAGTACGTCGAGGCCCGCCTCGCGGGTCTCGGGCTCGAGCCCAGGATGTTCGAACCCGAGCCGCGCCGCACGAGCGTCGTCGCCCGCGTACCCGGGCGCAATCCCGACAAGCCCGCGCTCGTCGTGCACGGCCACCTCGACGTCGTCCCCGCCGACGCGCGCAACTGGAGCGTCGACCCCTTCGCCGGAGAGATCCGCGACGGCATGCTGTGGGGTCGCGGCGCCGTCGACATGAAGGACATGGACGCGATGATGCTCGCCGCCCTCGGCGACATCCTCGGGAGCGGCGGGCAGCCCGAGCGCGACCTCGTCATCGCCTTCTTCGCCGACGAGGAGGCCGGCGGAGGAGCGGGCTCCGGTTGGCTCGTCGACCACCACCCCGAGCTCTTCGCAGGCGCGACCGAGGCGATCAGCGAGGTCGGCGGCTACTCGATCACGGTCGGCGGCCGCCGCGCGTACCTGCTGCAGACGGGCGAGAAGTCGCTGCTCTGGATCAAGCTGGTCGCCCGCGGCGTCGCCGCGCACGGCTCGCGACTCATCCGCGACAACGCCATCACGAAGCTCGCCGAGGCCGTGGCGACGCTCGGGCGCACGGAGTGGCCGATGCGGCTCACCGACACGACTCGAGAGCTGCTGGCCGAGATCGCCGCGGTGCTCGGCGTCGACCCCGAGCAGGTCTCGCCCGACGAGCTCGCCCTCGCGACCGGTTCGGCATCGGGATTCATCACCGCGACCCTGCGGACGACCACGAACCCGACGCTGCTCGAGGCCGGCTACAAGCACAACGTCATCCCGGACCGGGCCGAGGCGCTCATCGACATCCGGACCCTCCCGGGCGAGGAGGAGGCGGTGCTCGCCGAGGTGCAGGCGCTCGTCGGCGACGAGATCGAGATCGAGGTCGTCCACCGCGACGTCGGCCTCGAGAGCGCCACGTCGGGACGCCTCGTGGATGCCGTCAAGCGATCGCTCGAGGCGCACGACCCCGGCGCGCCCGTCTTCCCGTACCTGCTCTCCGGCGGCACCGACAACAAGGCGCTCAGTCGCCTCGGCATCGCGGGCTACGGGTTCGCGCCGCTGCGCCTGCCCGAAGGCTTGGACTTCCCTGCGATGTTCCACGGCGTTGACGAGCGGGTGCCGCTCGACGCACTAGTCTTCGGTAGGCAGGTCCTGCGCGACCTGCTCCTCGAGTACTGACCGGCGAGTCGCCGGCGCGACGGCCCACGACCGGCCCGCGCCCCTCAGACCAGCTCAGACCTCCGACTTCCGCGGAGGCGGAAGGCGGATGCACCACGTGATCGAAGCGCTCATCCTCGGACTCGTCCAGGGCCTCACCGAGTTCCTCCCGATCTCCTCGAGCGCCCACCTGCGCATCCTGGGGGAGTTCCTGCCCGGCGCCCAGGACCCCGGAGCCGCCTTCACGGCGATCACCCAGCTCGGGACCGAGACCGCGGTCGTCGTGTTCTTCTGGCGCGACATCGTGCGGATCGTGTCGCACTGGTTCGGCTCGTTCACGGGCCGCGTGCCGCGCAACGATCCCGACGCCCGAATGGGCTGGCTCATCATCATCGGCTCGATCCCGATCGTCGTGTTCGGCCTGCTCTTCCAGGACGAGATCGAGACGGTCCTGCGCTCGCTCTGGATCACCGCGACGATGCTCGTCGTGTTCGGCATCATCCTCGGCCTCGCCGACTGGGCGGGGGCCAAGCGCCGCAAGCTCGACCAGTTGACGTACCCGCACGGCATCCTCTTCGGCCTCGCCCAGTCGCTCGCCCTCGTCCCGGGCGTCTCGCGTTCGGGCGGCACGATCTCGATGGGTCTGCTCCTCGGCTACGAACGAGCGGCCGCGGCGCGGTACGCCTTCCTGCTCGCGATCCCGGCCGTCTTCGGCAGCGGCCTCTTCCAGCTCGTGAAGAGCCTCGACGAGCCGTCGGTCTACGACCCGATCGAGACGGCCGCGGCGACCGCGGTCGCGTTCGGCGTCGCGATCGTCGTGATCGCGTTCTTCATGAAGTGGATCTCGAAGCACAGCTTCCTGCCGTTCGTGATCTACCGCATCGTGCTGGGCGGACTCATCTTCGTCCTGCTGGCGAACGGCACGCTCCAGCCGGTCTAGATCGACGGCGTGGATGCCTCGCCCGAGGCATCCGGTGGAGTCACGGCGCGCTCGGACCGCGCCCCTCGGCCCGCCCCTCGGGGCCGTCGCCACGACGGCGCCCGGATGATGTCACGGCGCGCTCGGACCGCGCCCGTCGGCCCGCCCCTCGGGGCCGTCGCCGCGACGGCGAAGGTAGCGCTCGAACTCCTGCGCGATCGCCTCGCCGCTCGCCTCGGGCGCGTCGACCGCGTCGCGCGCCTGCTCGAGCTGGGCGATGTACCCGGCCATCTCCTCGTCGTCGGCCGCGAGTGCGTCGACGCCGGCCTCCCACGCCTGCGCCTCGGCCTCGAGCGTGCCGCGCGGGATCGAGAGTCCGGTCAGCTCCTCGAGCTTGCCGAGCAGGGCGAGCACGGCCTTCGGCGACGGCGCGTTGTGCACGTAGTGCGGCACCGAGGCCCACAGCGACACCGTGGGGATGCCGAGACGTTCGGCGCGGTCGGCGATGACGCTCAGGATGCCGACCGGCCCCTCGTAGGTCGAACGCTCGACGCCGAGCGCCTCGCGGACCTCGGGGTTCTCGCTCGAGGCGAACACCGTGAGCGGGCGCGTGTGCGGCGCGTCCGCGAGCATGGCACCGAGCAGCACCATGCCGTCGATGTCGGCGGTGAGCGCCGCGTCGATGAGCTCGGCGGCGAACCCCTTCCAGCTGCGGGCGGGTTCGGCGCCGATGAGCACGTGCAGGCCGGATGCCCCGGGGCCGGTCACCGGCTCGTCGGCCTCGGCCCGACCGCTCGGGCCGAGGATCGCGGCGCCGGGCCACTCGAGCCGTCGGACGCCGTCGTCGCCGGCGACGACGGTCGGGCGGGTGAACTGGTAGTCGAAGTAGAGCTCGGGGTCGACGGCGGCGACCTCGACGAGGCCGAGCCGCTCGGCGAGCAGTTTCGCCGCGCCGCTGGCGGCCTCGCCCGCGTCGTTCCAGCCCTCGAAGGCGACGACGAGCAGCCTTCGGCCCTCGAATCCGGCCGGCTGAATCACTCCGTGTGCCCCGCTTCCCACCCCGGACGCCCGGGGTCCTCTCCACAATAGGCCGTGCCCGTAGACTTGGGGGTTGTGACTGCACGCCTGCCTGCCGCCGTCCTCTGGGACATGGACGGAACCCTCGTCGATACCGAACGCTACTGGATGGCCGCCGAGGAGGAGCTCGTCGAAGCGTTCGGCGGCTCGTGGACCCACGAGGAGGCGCTCGCCCTCGTCGGCAGCGGCCTGTGGGAGTCCGCCCGGGTCTTCCAGGCGAAGGGGGTCGACCTCGACGCCGACACCATCGTCGTCCGACTCACGGATCGCGTGGCCGAGATGCTCGCCGAGCACGGCGTGCCGTGGCGGCCCGGCGCCCGCGAACTGCTCCTCGCGCTCCGCGAGGCATCCGTGCCCACCGCCCTCGTGACCATGTCCCTCCGCTCGATGGCCGACGAGATCATCTCGGCGATCCCGTTCACCGCGTTCGACGCGATCGTGACGGGCGATTCGGTCGAGCACGCGAAGCCGCACCCTCAGCCGTACCTGCAGGCCGCGTCGGAGCTCGGGGTGGACATCGCCGATTGCGTCGCCTTCGAGGACTCGCCGGCCGGGCTCACCTCCGCATTCGCCGCCGGGACGATCGCGGTCGGCGTGCCGAACATCCTCGCGCTCGACGACGTGCCCTCCACGGTGCTCTGGCCGACGCTCGAGGGCATGACCGTCGCCGACGTCGCCGCACTCGTCGGAGCGAAGGAGGCGGCGCGATGAATGCGAGCCGAGGCGAGCAGAGCGGGCCCTTCCGGGTCGGCGACCGCGTCCAGCTGACCGGGCCGAAGGGGCGGATGCACACCATCACGCTCGAGCCGGGCAAGCTCTTCCACTCCCACAAGGGACCGATCGCGCACGACGACCTCATCGGGCTGCCCGACGGCTCGGTCGTCGCGAACCAGGTCGGCATCGAGTACCTCGCCCTGCGCCCGCTGCTCAGCGACTTCGTCATGTCGATGCCCCGCGGTGCGGCCATCGTCTATCCGAAGGACGCCGCCCAGATCCTCGCGCAGGCCGACATCTTCCCGGGCGCCACCGTCGTCGAGGCGGGCGTCGGCTCGGGGGCGCTCTCGCTGTGGCTGCTGCGCGCGATCGGCGAGCACGGCCGCCTGCACTCCTTCGAGCGTCGCGAGGAGTTCGCCGACGTCGCCCGCGGCAACGTCGCGACGTTCCACGGCGCCGTCCCCGAGAACTGGTCGATCACGCTCGGCGATCTCGCCGAGGCCCTTCCCGAGACCGTCGCCGAGGCGAGCGTCGACCGGGTCGTGCTCGACATGCTCGCACCGTGGGAGTGCATCGACGAGGTCTCCCGCGCGCTCAAGCCCGGCGGAGTCGTGCTCTGCTACATCGCGACCGTGACGCAGCTGTCGCGGGTCGCCGAGGCCATCCGGGCGACGGGGCTCTACACCGAGCCGCAGTCCTCGGAGACGATGGTGCGCGGCTGGCACGTCCAGGGCCTCGCGGTGCGCCCCGACCACCGCATGATCGCCCACACGGGCTTCCTCATCACGGCCCGCCGCCTCGCGCCCGACACCGTGCTGCCCGAGCTCAAGCGCCGCCCGTCGAAGACCGAGTTCAGCGACGAGGACGTCGAGGCGTGGACGCCCGGCGCGCTCGGCGAGCGCCAGGTCAGCGCGAAGGCGCTGCGCAAGCGAGTCCGCGCCGCCGACGCGGCCGCGCGCAAGTCGTCCGGCGCCGACGAGATCGGCTCCGAGTCCGCCGTCGACCCCCACGCGCCCGGGCGCGATGCGCCCGTCGCGGACGGGTAGGCTTTCATCGCCCCTCAGCGACCCATGAAGAATCGAGGATCTGTGCGCTCGTCTCTCGCGCTCATCGCCACGGCCGGCCTCGTCGCCGTCGCGCTCTCCGGCTGCGCCGCCCAGGCTCCCGTGCCCGAGGCGAGTCCCGGTGCGTCCTCCGACATGATCGACGTGACGGGGGCGTTCGGTTCGGCACCGACCGTCGAATTCCCGACCCCGCTCGTCGTCAGCGAGACGGAGTGCACGGAGGTCGTCGAGGGCGAGGGACCGTTGCTCGAGCAGGGTCAGTTTGTCGTCGTCGGCGCCTCGCTGTTCAGCGGCGAGACCGGCGAACTGATCCAGTCGATCGGCTACGGCGACGAAACGGTGCCGTACGTGATCGGCGGCGAAAGCTCCTTGGTCGGCCTGTCGGCGGGCCTTACTTGCGCCCGCGAGGGCTCGCGTGTCGTGATCGTCGCGCCGTCCGAGGCCATGGTCCCGGCGTCCGAGAACGCCGACTTGGCGAAGGGCGGCCCGAGCGCCGTCGCGGTATTCGACGTCAAGCGCGCATTCCCGTCGCGCGCCGACGGCAGCGCCCGACTCACCCGCGACGGCTTCCCCGCCGTGGTGCTCGCGCCCGACGGCCGCCACGGCATCACCGTGCCGAAGAGCGCCCCGCCGAAGCAGAGCGAGGTCGAGACGCTGAAGGCCGGCTCGGGCGAGGTCGTCGAGGCGGGCGACCAGGTCGTCGTGCAGTTCACGGCGGTCGACTGGGACTCGAACGAGGTCACGGCCTCGACGTGGGAGGACGGGGCGCCGACCATCACCGTCGCGAGCGAGGACGGCCAGGGCGGCGCGCTTCCGCCGGCCGTCTCGAAGGCGCTCATCGGCCAGAAGGCGGGCTCGCAGATCGGCGTCATCGTCGTCCCCGAGGGCGGTGACGCGAGCGGCTCGGCCCAGTTCTACGTCGTCGACGTCCTCGGCACGCTCTGACCTCGCCATGACTCCGCCGCCGGCGCCCCTCGGGGCGCCGGCGGTTCAGTATGATCGCACGTGTGGCCGGAACAGAACCCAGTGGTGCAGCGAAGGTTCCGGTCGAAGACCGGTTGTTCAGCCTCGTCCTGGCACTCGTCGCGACCGAGACCGGCCTGCTGAAGTCCGAGATCCTCTCGACCGTCCGCGGTTACGCCGAGCGCTACGACGCATCGGGTTCGAACGCGAACCTCGAGCGGCAGTTCGAGCGCGACAAGGATGAGATCCGCGATCTCGGCATCCCGCTCGAGACGGTCGAATCGCCCGACCGCCCCGGCGACAACCAGTCGCTCCGCTACCGGATCCCGAAGGGGCAGTACGAACTCCCCGAGGCGGTGCGCTTCAGCCCCGACGAGCTGGCGCTGCTCGGCCTCGCCGCCGAGGTCTGGCGCGAGGCATCCGTCTCGGCCGACTCGCAGCGGGCCCTCACCAAGCTGCGTTCCCTCGGAATCGAGCCGCGCGATCCCGTGATCGGGTACGCGCCGCGGCTGCGCGTGCGCGACGCCGCGTTCGAACCGCTCCGGCAGGCCCTCGACCGCCGCCAGACGGTGCGCTTCCGCTATTTCAAGCCGGGGGAGCAGGCTCCGCGCGTGCGGACGGTCGACCCGCTCGCCGTCGTGCTGCACGAGGGTCGTTGGCACCTCCACGCCCGCGACCGCGACGTCGACGAGCCGCGCACCTTCCTGCTCTCGCGCATCGTCGGCGAGGTCCAGCCCGTCGCCGGTGCGACCTTCGATGCACCGCCGCCCGGCATCCAGGATCGCGTGATCGCCGAGCTCGACGCGCTGAGGCTCGCGAACGTCGCCGACCTCGCGGTGACCGCCGGAAGCGACGCCGAGGTCCGTCTCGGCAAACGTGCGGTCGAGGGCGACGAGGACGCGGGGGTCATCCGCCTGCACTACACCGATGAGGCCGTGCTCGCCGATGAGCTCGCCGCGTACGGTCCCGAGGTCCGTGTGCTCGCCCCGGCGTCGTTGCGCACCGCCGTCCGCGACCGCCTCCGGCTCGTCGCCGACTCGCACCGCGAGGGGAGCGTCCGATGAGCGAACCGCGACGCAGGCCGCTCAAGGCGTCCGACAAGCTGGTGTTCCTGCTGTCCCTCGTGCCGTACCTGCTCGAGCAACAGGTCGTCGACGTTCCCGACGCGGCCGCCCACTTCGGGGTGACCGACGACGAGATCCGCGACGCCGTGCGGCTCATCGCCACGTCGGGCCTGCCCGGGGCGACGGGCACCTACCAGCCGAACGACCTCTTCGACATCGACTGGGACGCCTTCGAGGACGACGACGTCATCGTCATCGTGCACCACGTCGCGATCGACGACGCGCCGAGGCTCTCGGCGCGCGAGGCGGCCGCGCTCATCGCCGGCCTCCAGTACCTCTCGGCGCTGCCGGAGAATGCGGGCAGCGCCTCGCTCGGCGCCCTCATGCAGAAGCTCACCGCCGGCGCCTCGGCGGCGCCGAGCCGACTGGCCGTCGCCGAATCCGGCGGGGACGCCTCGCTCGCGGCCATCCGCGAGGCGGTCGCCGGCGGGCGGCAGTTGGAGTTCGACTATCGCAATGCGATGGGCGTCGCCGGTCGCCGCCGGGTCGACCCGCTGCGCATCCTCTCGCAGGATGCCGACTGGTACCTGCAGGCCTATTGCCACACCCGGGAGGACGTCCGGAACTTCCGCGTCGACCGCATGAGCGGGCTCGTGATCTCCGAGCTCCCCATCGGCGAGCACGCGGAGACCGTCGTTCCCGACACCCTGTTCCAAGGGTCCGACAGCGACTTCGACGTCGTCGTCGACGCCCTCCCAGAGGCGCTGCCGCTCCTCGCCGACTACCTCGCCGATTCGAGGACCGACGAAGTCGACGGACGGCTCAGGGTCACGCTGCGTCTCGCGCACGTCCACGGACTCAAACGGCTCGTCGCGGGGCTCCCCGGCCTCGTCACCGTCGTCTCGCCCGCTGACGCGCGGGCCGCCGTCGCCGGCTGGGCGGATGCGGGCCTCTCCGGCTACGCTGACGACGAGTCATCCGAACGCTGAGTACGGATCCTCGCGCCGAACCCGACGGTTCGTCGGGGCATCCGTCCACCGCGGTGGGCTCGTGGAAACCTCCGGCAGGTAGACTGTCGCCAACATCCCCCGAGAAACGGACGAAAACCTATGTGGCAAGGCTTCACCGGTTGGCATGCGCTGATCATCCTCGTGGTCATCCTGCTGCTGTTCGGCGCCCCCAAGCTTCCGGCCCTCGCCCGCAGCCTCGGGCAGTCGATGAAGATCCTGAAGACCGAGGTGCGCAGCGACAAGGGCGACGGCGACGCGGCCGCCGCCGGTGACGAGACGCCGAAGTCCGAAGAGTCGGATTCCGGCAAGAGCGCCTGACACAGATGACCGCGGTGAAAGATCGCGGGGAGAAGAACCGCGAGAAGCGGATGTCTCTGGCCGCGCATCTCATCGAGCTGCGCAAGCGCCTCTTCATCTCGGCGATCGCGATCGTCGTCGGCATGGTCGCCGGCTGGGTGCTGACCGACCTCTACGTCTGGGACGCCATCCAGCAGCCCGTGGTCAGGGTCGCCGAGGCACAGGGGCACAGCGCCGAGACGGCGATCGTCTTCCCGACGATCTCGAGCGCCTTCGACCTGCGCCTGCAGATCGCGTTCACGCTCGGGCTCGTGATCTCGAGCCCGGTCTGGCTCTACCAGATCTTCGCGTTCCTCGTGCCCGGCCTGAACCAGAAGGAGCGCCGCTTCACGCTCGCGTTCTTCGCGACGGCGATCCCGCTCTTCTTCGCGGGTTGCGCCGCCGGCTGGTTCGTGCTGCCGAACATCGTGAAGCTCATGACGAGCTTCGTGCCCGAGGGCGCGATGTCGCTGCTGACGGCCAAGGAGTACATCGACTTCGTGCTGAAGCTCGTGATCGCGATCGGCATCGCCTTCGTGGTCCCGGTGTTCATCGTGCTGCTGAACTTCGCGGGCGTGATCAGCGCCGCGTCGATCATCAAGTCGTGGCGCGTCGCGATCCTCGTGATCGTGCTCTTCACGGCGATCGCGACCCCGTCGGCCGACGTGGTCTCGATGTTCATGCTCGCGATCCCGATGATCGTGCTCTACTTCGCCGCCTGGTTCATCGCGAACCTGCACGACAAGCGGGTCGCGCGTCGCAACCTCGCCGAGTTCGGAGAAGCCGTCTAGGCCCCGTCGCTGTCTAGGCTGGGGGAGTGATGAGCCTCTCGCCGGCCGAACGCTACGCGCAGTCCCGCCGCCAACGACGACAGCCTCGGCTCGCCGAGTTCGCCGCCTCGATGCGCTTCGACCTCGACCCCTTCCAGCAGGCCGCGTGCGCGGCGCTCGACGAGGGCCGCAGCGTGCTCGTGGCCGCGCCGACGGGCGCGGGCAAGACGGTCGTCGCCGAGTTCGCGGTGCACCTCGCCATGCAGGAGCAGGGCGCGAAGGTGTTCTACACGACGCCCATCAAGGCGCTCTCGAACCAGAAGTACCAGGAGCTCAGCGACACCTGGGGCTCCGACCACGTCGGCCTCCTGACGGGAGACACGAACGTCAACTCCGGCGCGCGCATCGTCGTCATGACGACCGAGGTGCTGCGCAACATGCTCTACGCCGACTCGCCGTTGCTCGATCGGCTCGCGTACGTCGTGATGGACGAGGTGCACTACCTCGCCGACCGGTTCCGCGGCGCGGTCTGGGAGGAGGTGATCATCCACCTCCCCGAGGCGGTGCGCCTCGTCTCCCTGAGTGCGACGGTGTCGAACGCCGAGGAGTTCGGCGACTGGCTCCAGGCCGTGCGCGGCGACACGGAGGTGATCGTCTCCGAGGATCGACCCGTTCCGCTCGAGCAGCACGTGCTCGTGCGGTCGAAGCTCGTCGACCTGTTCGACTCCTCGGGCCAGGCCGCCACGCACCGCGTGAACCCCGAGCTCAAGCAGCTGGCCCGCTCGGGCGGCCGATCGATCGGCCAGCGCTCGGCTCGCGGTCGTCGGGGCGGCGACCGGGGACGCTTCCACGAGTCCGGCCAGGGAGGGCGTCTCGACCGACCCGAGGTGGTCGCCCTCCTGCAGGGCAAGAACCTGCTGCCTGCGATCGTGTTCATCTTCTCCCGCGCGGGCTGCGACCAGGCGGTCCGTCAGGTCCTCCGCTCGGGCATCCGACTCACCGAGGGGCACGAGCGCGCGGAGATCCGCGCGATCGTCGAGGAGCGGGCGAGGATGCTCCGGGATGAGGATCTCGCGGTGCTCGGCTACTGGGATTGGCTCGAGGGCCTCGAGCGCGGCGTCGCCGCCCACCACGCCGGCATGCTTCCCGCGTTCAAGGAGATCGTCGAGGAGCTCTTCCAGAAGAAGCTGCTCAAGGTCGTGTTCGCGACCGAGACCCTGGCGCTCGGAGTCAACATGCCGGCTCGCTCGGTCGTGCTCGAGAAGCTCGACAAGTTCAACGGCGAAGCCAGGGTGCCCATCACGCCGGGGGAGTACACGCAGCTCACCGGCCGGGCCGGTCGGCGCGGCATCGACATCGAGGGGCACTCGGTCATCCAGTGGGTCGACGGGCTCGACCCCGAGTCGGTCGCCGCGCTCGCCTCGCGCCGCAGTTATCCGCTGAACTCGAGCTTCCGCCCCACGTACAACATGGCGGTGAACCTGATCGACCAGTTCGGTCGCGACCGCACCCGGCAGATCCTCGAGCTCTCGTTCGCGCAGTTCCAGGCCGACCGCGCGGTCGTCGACCTCGCCCGCACCCTGCGCAAGCAGGAGGAATCCATGTCGGGCTACGAGGAGGCGATGCGCTGCCACCTCGGCGACTTCGGGGAGTACGCGGGGATCCGGCGGGAGATCGGGCGGCTCGAGCGTCAGGCGTCGAAGGGCAACCCGACGCACGCCGAACGCGAGCGGCTCCAGCGCGAGCTCGGCGGCGCCCGCAAGCGCCTGCGAGCCCATCCGTGCCACGGTTGCGCCGAACGCGAGTCGCACGCGCGCTGGGCGGAGCGCTGGTGGCGCCTGAAGCAGGAGCACGACGAGCTCTCCCGGCAGATCCGCAGTCGGACGGGCCAGGTGGCGAAGCGGTTCGACCGCGTCTCCGAGGTGCTCACCGCGCTCGGCTACCTGGAGGTCGACGACGACGGACGCCTCGTCTCCACGTCCGCGGGACGCATCCTCAAGCGCATCTACGGCGAACGCGACCTGCTCGTCGCGGAATGCCTGCGTCTCGGGCTGTGGGACGGGCTCGACGTCGCCGGCATCGCCGCGATGGCCGCCTCGCTCGTGTACGAGCCGCGGCGGGATGATCGCGGGGTCGAGTACCGACTTCCGCGTCGCGGCTTCCGCGAGGCGTTCGACAAGACGCTCGACGTGTGGAGCGCGCTCGACGACCTCGAGCGCGATCATCGCCTGCCGAGCAGCGAGCAGCCGTCGCCGGCACTCGCGTCGGCGATGCACGGTTGGGCTCGAGGCGGCGCGCTCGCGGGCGTGCTCGATGACACCGACCTCGCTGCGGGCGACTTCGTGCGGCTGACGAAGCAGGTGATCGACCTGCTCGACCAGATCTCGATCGTCGCAGACGCCGAGCTGGCCGCGACGGCGCGGGCAGCGATCGACGCCGTGCGCCGGGGAGTCGTCGCCTACGGCACGGTCGCGTAGGCCCGGTCGCTTAGGCTGATCTGGTGCCATCCACCACCCCTGCGCGAGGTCTCCTGCCGCTTCCGCTGTGGGCGGCCGTCGTGGTCGCGGCCATCGGGGGCATCGTCTACGACCTCGGATTCCCCGACGTCTCGGCCTGGCCGCTCGCATTCGCGGGGATCGCGCTCGGTCTCCTTCCGCTCGTCGGCCGGCGGGCGTGGAGCGCCGCCCTCGTGGGGTTCGTCTTCGGCCTCGCCTTCTACCTGCCGCACGTGTCATGGACGTCGCTCTACCTGGGGCCCATCCCGTGGCTCGCGCTCGCGATCTTCGAGTCGTGCTTCATGGCCGGCGGTGCGGTGCTCATCGCGCTCGCGTATCGCTGGGTCCCTCGCGCGAGCACGTCCCGCTGGGCGCGACTGATCTGGCTTCCGCTGCTCGTGGCGGGGCTCTGGATCGTGCGCGAGACCGCCGCCGGTTCGATGCCGTACGGAGGGTTCCCGTGGGGGCGGGCCGCACTCAGCCAGTCGCAGAGTCCCTTCGCCGAGGTCGTCGCGTGGATCGGCTCGACGGGTCTCGGCTTCGTCATGGTCGCCCTCGTCGCGGGCGTCATCGAGTGGGTGCGCCTGCGAGGTTGGCGCGACCTCCGCACGGCCGTCCCGGTCGTCGCGCTGCTGGTCGTCGCGGTGCTCGTGCCCGCCTTTCCGACCACGACGGCGGGCGAGCTCCGTGTCGCGAGCGTCCAGGGCAACGGCCCTTCCGGTTACTTCGACGAGCGGGAGCCCGGTGACGTGCTCGCCGCGCAGCTCGAGGCGACCCAGGCGATCCTCGACGAGCAGGGTGTCGACGTGCTGCTCTGGCCCGAGGGCGGCTCCGACATCGACCCGACTCGGAGTGCGGCGGCCGCCGGGATCTTCGACACGCTGGGGCGCCGGCTCGACGCCCCGATCGTGCTGAACACGGTGACCACGCGTGACGACGAGTACTTCAACACGTCGCTCCTGTGGCGAACCGGCGAGGGCGCCGTCGACAGCTACGACAAGCGACACCCCGTGCCGTTCGGCGAGTACATTCCCGACCGGTGGTTCTACGACGCGATCGTGCCCGACCTCACGGGCCTCGTGCAGCGCGGCTACTCGCCCGGGGTGAATGCTCCCGTCTTCGACCTCGGCACGGCCGTGGCCGGCCTCGCGATCTGCTTCGACGTCATCTACGACGACGTGATCTGGCAGGGCGCCCGTGAAGGCGCCGAGCTCTACATGTTCCAGACGAACAATGCGGACTTCCGGGGAACCGACGAGAATCAGCAGCAGCTCGCGATCGCACGACTCCGCGCGATCGAGACCGGACGGTCGGTGGTCAACATCTCGACCGTCGGCACGAGCCAGGTGATCGACCCCTCGGGCCGGACGATCGACTCGCTCCCGGCCTACGAGGCCGGGGCCATGGTGACCGACGTCGAACTCCGCCACGGTCTGACCCCGTCGGTCGTGTTCGGGTCGTGGGTCTCGATCGTGATCGTCGCGGGATCGATCATCGGGCTCATCGCCGCGGGAGTCATCGCGCGGCAGCGCACGGGTCGCCCAGCGGGCGGGCCGAAGGGCTAGGCGCCGACCTTCTGGCCGCGACGGGCACGCAGGTACTGGAGGCGCTCCTCGAGCAACTCCTCGAGCTCGGGAATGGTGCGACGCTCGAGCAGCATGTCCCAGTGGGTGCGGGCGACCTTCTCACCCGAGCGGTCGATCTCGACCGGCTTCGAGTCGACGAGCAGCACGGCCGACGCACCGCAGTGACGGCACTCCCACGTCTCGGGGATCTCGGCCTCGGTCGAGAAGACCATGGTCGTGTCCCGTCCGCAGGTCTCGCACTGGTACGTGTACTCGGCGCGGTCGGCGAACACCACGCCGTCTTCGCTCTGCAGGCTCTGCGCACCGATCCGCATGCCCCGAAGGCTCCGATCCGCCATGGCGTTCTCCTCTCGATCGTCTGACAGTCTCAACGATCAAGCTGGGCGTTCCCTTTCCGAAGCCTGAGGTTTCGCGGGGAATTCTCAGCTTCGTTCGGCCAGAACGCGCAGGGCCGTGTCGGCGCGATCGGTCACGATCCCGTCGACGCCGAGATCGAGAAGCCGCACCATGTCATCGGCGTCGTTCACGGTCCAGACGTGGACCTCGGCGCCGACCGTGTGCGCCATGTCGACGAGTCGCCGGGTGACGAGCCGGATGGGACCGGTCTGCTCGGGAATCTGGAGCGCGCGGGCACCGTGCAACGCGCGCGCGGCCAGCGCGGGGGAGCGGAGCGAGGCCGCGACGCGGAATGCCAGGACCCCCGCACCACCGAGTGAGCTGACCGCATCGGGCAGCATGGCGGCCAGCCGTCGGCGCCGGCGCTCGGAGAAGCTCGTCACGAGCACGCGCGAAGCGGCGCGGCTGCGAGAGACGGCCGAGACCGTGGCGTCGACAGCGCGCTCGTCTTTCACGTCGATGTTGAATCGTGCGTCCGGGAAGGCGTCGAGCGCTTCGTCGAGCGACGGGAAGCCCTGTCCGTGACCGAGGTCGACGCGGCGCAGTTCGGCCATCGTGAGCTGACCGACCGACACGCGCCGGCCCGCCACGCGTTCGAGGGTCGAGTCGTGGGCGACGACCGCCGCGCCGTCCTGGGTCGCCCGCACGTCCGTCTCGATGTATCCGGCGCCGGTCGAGATCGCCGCGGCGAAGGCGAGCAGGGTGTTCTCGGGCGCATCCGTCGCAAGCCCCCGATGGGCGAGCACGCGCGGGACCGAACCCTCGAAATAGGTGGAGACCACGCCGGTGTCAGGCCTGCGGGAACGAGCCCGACGGCCCGCGCGGGTCTCCGCTGGGCTGCACGCCCGGCACCTGCGCGCTCGCACCGGGAGCCGGAGGTGCACCGGGCGCCGGAGGTGCGAACGCGCGGCCGATGCCTTTCAACGCCTCGGTGAGCTCGCTCGGAATGACCCACAGCTTGTTGGCATCGCCCTGGGCGAGCTGGGGCAGCATCTGCAGGTACTGGTAGCCGAGCAGCTTCGGGTCGGGGTCGCCCTTGTGGATCGCCTCGAAGACCGTGAGGATCGCCTCGGCCTCGCCCTGCGCGCGGAGCACCGCAGCCTTCGCGTCGCCCTCGGCCTGGAGGATCGCGGCCTGGCGCTCGCCCTCCGCCGTCAGGATGGCCGACTGCTTCGTACCCTCGGCGGTGAGGATGAGCGCACGACGGTCGCGCTCGGCGCGCATCTGCTTCTCCATCGAGTCCTGGATGGAGACGGGCGGGTCGATCGCCTTGAGCTCGACACGGGAGACGCGGATGCCCCACTTGCCGGTGGCCTCGTCGAGCACCACGCGCAGCTGGCCGTTGATGTTGTCGCGCGAGGTGAGCGCCTCTTCGAGGTTCAGGCCGCCGACGACGTTTCGCAGGGTGGTCGTCGTGAGCTGCTCGACCGCGCCGAGGTAGTTGGCGATCTCGTACGTCGCCGCGCGGGCGTCGGTCACCTGGAAGTACACGACGGTGTCGATCGACACGACGAGGTTGTCCTCGGTGATGACGGGCTGCGGCGGGAACGACACGACCTGTTCGCGCATGTCCACGAGCGGACGCAGCCGATCGATGAAGGGCACCAGCAGGTTCAGGCCCGGCGTGAGCGTCTTGTGGTAGCGGCCGAGCCGCTCCACGATCCCCGCGTACGCCTGCGGGATGATCCTGATCGATCGCGCGATGACGACGATGACGAAGATGACGATCGCGATGACGACGATCGTCACGATGATGCTGGGCACGTCCATTACTCGGTGGTGCTCCTCTCTACCGGCACGACGACCGCCGTCGCGCCATCGATCCCGGTGACGAGCACGCGCCCGCCCACCGGCACGTCGGCCTGCTCGGTCGCGGGCGAGAGCCGCGCCGTCCAGGTCTCGCCGTTCTGCAGGCGGACCTGGCCGCCCGCGCCGCCGACCGTCTGCACGACGGTGCCCTCCGCCCCGATGAGAGCGTCGATGTTCGTGCGCGCCGGGTCGCCGCCGCGACGGAGCGCGCGCAGCAGCGGCGGACGCAGGACCAGCATGAGGGCGACCGCGACGACCGCGGCGATGATGAACTGCGCCCACCACGGAATGCCGAACAGGCCCGACAGCAGGCCGGCGACGCTGCCGAGGGCCAGCATCAGGAAGGTCATCTCGAGGGTGAAGACCTCGATCGTCGCGAACGCCAGGATCAGCACCAGCCAGACGATCCACGCGTACTGGGTCAGCACATCCAAATCGGGACTCCTTCGCACGCGGTCGGCTCATTCCGAAACTAGCAGTGCCCGGGGCGGCATGGGGGAGTTGATAGTCTCGGATCCGCCGCGGCGGGACGACCTCGCGGTGCCCAGACCTTCGAGGAGCCTCCCCGTGACCAATCCACTCGCCCCCGGTTCGCTCGCCGGCCGCGTCGCCCTCGTGACCGGCTCGTCGCGCGGCATCGGCGCCGACACCGCTCGCTACCTCGCCGCCGCCGGCGCCTCGGTCGTCGTCAACTACCGCAGCAAGGCCCCGCGCGCCGACAAGGTCGTCGCCGAGATCGTCGCAGCGGGCGGCACCGCGATCGCCGTCGGGGCCGACCTCACCGACCCCTCGTCGGTCGCGGCGATGTTCGAGCGCACGGTGGCCGAGCTCGGCCCGATCGACGTGCTCGTGCTCAACGCCTCGGGCGGTATGGAGACCGGACTCGGCGAGGACTACGCGATGCGTCTCAACCGCGACGCGCAGGTCAACGTCGTCGAGGGCGCGCTGCCGCACCTCGCGGAGGGGGCTCGCATCGTCTTCGTGACGAGTCACCAGGCCCACTTCATCCGCACGACCCCGACGATGCCCGAGTACGAGCCGGTCGCCCTCTCGAAGCGCGCCGGTGAAGACGCGCTGCGCGCGAAGCTGCCCGAGTTCGATGCCGCGGGCGTCGAGTTCGTCGTGGTCTCGGGCGACATGATCGAGGGCACCATCACGGCGACCCTCCTCGAGCGTGCGAACCCCGGGGCGATCGACGCCCGCAAGCAGGACGCCGGCCGGCTCTACAACGTCGCCGAGTTCGCCGCCGAGGTCGCATCGGCCGTCGTCGACCCGGTCCCGGCCGAGAACACGCGGTACGTCGGCGACATCTCGGGCTTCGTGAAGGAATCCTGAGCCGGACCGCTCCGCAGCGACGACGAAAGGCCGGCCCCGAGACATCCGGGGCCGGCCTTTCGTCACGTGCGGACGGGCCGCAGGCGGGGTCAGGCGGCCTTGACGCCCTTGCCGAAGGTGAACGCGCGGACGATCTGGATGATGCCGAGCACGATCAGGCTGATGCCGATGATCCACCACAGCACCACCACGTAGAGCGGCGAGAAGAGCAGCACGATACCGGCGAGGATGCTCAGGATGCCGAAGAAGATCGCCCAGCCCTTCGAGGGGGCGTCGCCGAGCTGCACGAGCGCGACGATGCCCTCGACGATCCACAGGACACCGATGAGGATGCCGAGGAAGATGCCGAGCACGACCGCGCTCTCGGTGGGGTTCGCCACGGCGAAGATGCCGCCGATGATGAACAGGATGCCGAGGATGATGTCGAGCGCCCTCGCGCCGCCGGAGATCCCCTTCGAGAAGATGCCGAGGCCGAGGTAGGCGATGCCCGCGATGAGCAGGTAGATGCCGAGGATGACCGTGAGCACGACGGCCGAGTCCTTCGGCCAGAAGGTGATCATGAGACCGACGATGAGCGCGACGGCGCCGCTGATGCCGAGCGTCGTGCGGACGGTGTTGATGGCCGACTTCGACAGCTCGGCGGCATCGAGCGAGAACGTGGCGAAGAAGCCGGTCGGCTGTGTGGAAGACATGGCTTGTCCTTTCTGGGGGTGAACCGTGCCCGCCAAGGCTATTGCCGAACGCCGCCTGAGTATCGGATGTGAACGCGCGCGTCGCGATGCGACGCCGTGCGACCGTGACGTAGGCGATCGGTCAGTTCTCGAGAAGCTCCGGCGCGGATGTCGCAGCTAGCGTGACCGGCATGTGCCTCATCGTTCGCGCCCGTGAGAATCTAGACCACATGGCCACCGAGACGACCGCTCCGAATCCCGCCGACCGTCACGAGCTCATCAGCGTGCGCGGCGCTCGCGAGAACAACCTCAAGGACGTCGACGTCGATCTGCCGAAGCGGCGACTGACCGTCTTCACCGGCGTGTCGGGCTCGGGCAAGAGCTCGCTGGTGTTCGACACGATCGCGGCGGAGTCGCGCCGACTCATCGACGAGACGTACAGCGCGTTCGTCCAGGGGTTCATGCCCTCCGTGCCACGACCCGACGTCGACGTGCTGGAGGGGCTCACCACTGCCATCCTCGTCGACCAGGAGCGGCTCGGCGCGAACCCGCGCTCGACGGTCGGAACGGTGACCGATGCGAACGCGATGCTCCGGATCCTCTTCTCCAAGCTCGGCGAGCCGTACATCGGCGGGCCGACGGCGTTCTCGTTCAACATCCCGACGCAGAAGGCGAGCGGGGTGATGACGGGCCCCCACGGCGAGAAGAAGATCGTCAAGGACGTGATCTACCTCGGCGGGATGTGCCCGCGATGCGAAGGGCGCGGCGCGGTGTCGGATCTCGACCTGTCGCTGATCGTCGACGAGTCGAAGTCGCTCGACGAAGGGGCGATCACCGTTCCCGGCTACACCGCCGACGGCTGGATGGTGAAGGGCTTCTCGCAGTCGGGCTTCTATCCCGCCGACAAGCCGATCGCGCAGTTCACCGAGAAGCAGCGGCACCTCTTCCTCTACGGGGAGGTCACGAAGGTCAAGATCAGCGGGATCAACATGACCTACGAGGGGCTCATCCCGAAGCTCACGAAGTCGATGTTCTCGAAGGATCTCGACGCATTGCAGCCGCACATCCGGGCGTTCGTCGAACGGGTCGCGACCTTCGCGACGTGCCCGGAGTGCGACGGCACCCGGCTGACCGAGGGCGCGCGGTCGTCGAAGATCGACGGCGTCAGCATCGCCGACGCGTGTCGCATGCAGGTGACCGACCTCGCCGCCTGGGTGCGCGGCCTCGACGAGCCGGGAGCAGGTCCGCTGCTCGAGGCGCTGAGCGCCAACCTCGAGGCGTTCGTGACCCTGGGCCTCGGCTACCTGAGCCTCGAGCGACCGTCGGGAACGCTGTCGGGCGGGGAGGCCCAGCGCATCAAGATGCTGCGGCACCTCGGCTCATCGCTGACGGACGTCACCTACGTGTTCGACGAACCGACGATCGGGCTGCACCCGCACGACATCCAGCGGATGAACTCGCTGCTGCTCCAGTTGCGCGACAAGGGCAACACCGTGCTCGTCGTCGAGCACAAGCCCGAGACGATCGCGATCGGCGACCACGTGGTCGACCTCGGTCCCGGCGCCGGCGGCGGTGGGGGAGAGATCTGCTTCGAGGGGACCGTCGATGGGCTCAAGGCGAGCGGCACGCTCACCGGTCGGCATCTGGACGATCGCGCCGCGCTCAAGGCCGAGGTCCGTTCGGCGAGCGGCGCGATCGAAGTGCGCGGTGCCAGTTCGAACAACCTCGACGACGTCGACGTCGACATCCCGCTCGGCGTGCTCACGGTGGTGACCGGCGTCGCCGGGTCGGGCAAGAGCTCGCTCATCCACGGCTCGGTGTCCCGTCGTGACGGCGTGGTGTCGATCGACCAGGCGGCCATCAAGGGATCTCGGCGCAGCAACCCCGCCACCTACACCGGCCTGCTGGAACCGATCCGGAAGGCGTTCGCCAAGGCGAACGGCGTGAAGCCCGCCCTCTTCAGCGCGAACTCCGAAGGCGCCTGCCCGAGCTGCAAGGGGTCGGGCGTCATCGTGACCGAGCTCGGGTTCATGGACACGATCGAGACGCCCTGCGAGGACTGCGGTGGAAAGCGGTTCCAAGCGGGCGTGCTCGAGTACAAGCTCGGCGGCCTCGACATCACCGAGGTCCTCGACCTCCCGGTGGCGCAGGCCCGGACGTTCTTCTCAGAGGGGGAGTCGAAGATCCCGGCGGCGGCCAAGATCCTCGGTCGGCTCGAGGACGTCGGACTCGGCTACCTCACGCTCGGTCAGCCCCTCTCGACGCTCTCCGGCGGAGAGCGCCAGCGCGTCAAGCTCGCGATCGCCATGGGAGAGGAGGGCGAGGTCTACGTCCTCGACGAACCGACCACCGGCCTCCACCTCGCCGATGTCGAGAACCTGCTCGGCCTCCTCGATCGCCTGGTCGACTCCGGCAAGTCGGTGATCGTGATCGAGCACCACCAGGCCGTCATGGCGCATGCCGACTGGATCATCGACCTCGGACCCGGCGCCGGCCACGACGGCGGGCGCATCGTCTTCGAGGGGACCCCGGCCGATCTCGTCGCGGCGCGATCGACCCTGACCGGGCAGCACCTCGCGGAATACGTCGGCGCCGAGGCATCCTGATTCGACCGCATGGGGGTCGACGACCGGCCGCTGACGACGGAGTAGTGTCGCAGCCATGGCCACGGACGACCCCCGCACCGATGCGGAACGCACCTCTGATCGCCGCCTCGCCTGGATGCTCGCCGGTTCGTTGCTGCTCGCATCGACGGTCTGGGGTCTCACGGTGCAGTCCTGGGCCTTCGCAGTCCCGGGCGTGGTGGTGCGGATCCTCGGCGATGCGCTGTACGCGGCGTCATTGCTCGTGTTCGCGCTCGGCATCCGTGGTCAGGGCAGCGTGACGGCTCGGCGTCCGCTCGGCACGACGGCACTCGTCGTCCTCGCGTTGTGGAGCTTCGTCGACCTGCTCGTCTTCACCGTCGTCCCGATCGATCAGTCGAACAACGCGCCGACGGTCGTCCTGGGTACGGCGCTGTCGATCGTGCAGGCCGCGGTCGCCCTCATCGCGGTGATCCAGATCGGCCGGGCGCACACGATCACCCCGCCTTGGAACTGGGCGCCGGCCTGGGCCCTTGCCGCCGTCGCGATCACGACGACCGTTCAGTACCTCGTCGCCGCCGGCGGGACGGACTCGCAGGAGACCCTCCTCGCATTCTTCGGTCTCGACCTCGCCGTCCGCGTCGGCGCGGCGGTCTTCCTCGGAGTCGTCGCGATCGTGCTCGCCAACCGACCGGCACCGACGCGCACCGTGTCGATCATCAGCGCGCAACGCTGACGTCGACCGGCTCGGCCGTTCGCTCCGAATCCGCGACGCGGGCTCGCTGCTCGCCCGACGACTGCCATCGCCACGCCCAGATCGCGAGGGCGACCGACAGCAGGATCACGAGCACGCCGAGCGGGACGTGGAGTGCGACGAGCGATCGGAAGCCCGCGAACGCCTGCAGCGACATGAGCGCGAGCAGACCCACTGACGCCGCGATCGGCCACCTCGGGGCTCCGACGAGCCGACGCGCGAGGATCGCAGCGACGATGCCGACCATGAGCACGACCCCGGTGACCGTCGCGAGCTCGCGGTGCCAGGGGAACGCCTCGAGCACCCCGCCCATGAACAGCCCGGCCGTGATCACCTGGCCGAACATCAGCAGCGCGGTGAGCGCCAGCGAGACGCGGAGCAGTGTCGTCGGCCAGGTTCGTCGGGTTCTGTGAGACCTCATGGCAGAAGGCTAGCGAGTCGATCCATATGGATCAATTGCATTTGGATCTAAATCTGCGAGAATCGTCGCATGAGCGAACGCGGGGGAGAGGCGACGATCGAGGTGGGCGTGATGTTCCACCAGTTGTACACGGTGGCGACTCAGCGCCTCAATGCCGCGTTGCGCCCGATGGGCCTGACGGCGCGACATCTGTCGGTGATGTTCCTCATCCGCGACGGCGTGCAGACCCAACGAGATCTCGTAGCGCGTCTCAACACCGACAAGACGGGCATGGTCCGAACGGTCGACGACCTCGAGCGGCTCGCGCTCGTTTCGCGTTCACCGTCGACGGTCGACCGCCGGGTCACCATCCTCGAGCTCACCGATGAGGGAGTGCGAACGCTCACCGCCGCGCAGCAGCACACCAGGGGAGTGGCCGATGAGCTCTTCGCCGCCGTCACGCCGGAGGAACTCGTCATCGTGAAGGGGATCCTGCGTCGCGCACTCGAGACGCTCACGACGCCCTGATCGGACCGGGCGCGGTCGCGGCCGGCCGATCGTCCGATGCCGAGTCGAATTTGGCCATCATCTCGTCCCGTGGACACTGGATCGCACGCGGCACGACGACCTAGTATCTCGGGTATCCGCCCCGGAGTGAGGAGTCGACGATGCAGGCACGACGTTCGGGCGTTCTGGGAACCGCCGCCCTCGCAGCATTCTTGAGCATCGCGGGCGGGGAAGTCGCCAGTGCCGACACCCTCCCGACGACGCAGGCGTGCAGCGAGGAGCTCCTCCAACTGCACGAAGACATCGTCTCGGTGCCGATCGTCGGCGGGAAGGTCGACAAGGAACGTGCGGGCCTCGTGAAACTCGTGGAGGACGCGGGTGCGCTCGCCGAGTCCGGAAAGGCGGTGGATGCGGTCGTCAAGCTGACGAATCTCCAGACGAAGGTCGACGACCTCGCGAGCACCGAACGCATCAGCCCCGAGTCGGCGGCGCTGCTGACCGCAGACACCGCTGGCGTCACGCAGTGCTTGACGGGCGTCGATGGCTGAGCACGTCGCGACGCTGTCGCCGCCGACGCCTCATTCGAGGACTTCGGCACAGGCGCTGCGCGCACTTCTCACGCCGCTGGCCGCGATCATGGCGGCATTCGTCCTCGCGATCGGCTTCGCACCGCTGGGACTCCTCCTGCCGCTCGCCCTGTTCATGGTGAACCTGGGCCGGCAGGTTCGGGGGATCTCGCTGCACGGACCGTCGGCCGGTCGTCTTTCGATGCTCGTGGTGAACGCCGCCCTGACAGCGCTGCTGATCATCTGGCTGCTCAGCCACTAGGTGACCACGAAGCTCCGAGCACCGGTCGAGTTCTCGCATCGGATGCAACTCGCATGGGTTCAGCGCCGATAATGCACATTATGTCGGAACGAGCGTTCGGGGCGCATGAATCCGCTCCCCACCCGATGCGAACCCGATCCGCTGTGGATCGGTAGTATCTGAAGCCGCACGCGCGATTCGGTGCGTGAATTCACTGTTGGCGAAGGTCGATTGGGAGATGACGGATGGCGGCCGCTGAACGCGACCTCAGGGACCTGATCCTCGAGGTCAAGACCACAGGCCCCGACTACGATCCGGGCTACGTGCGTCGCGAGGCGCTCATCCGGCGCCTCCGGGCCGAGCGCTCCCGCCTGGTCACCGTGACCGCGCCGGCGGGCTACGGCAAGACGTCGTTCCTCGCCGAGTGGCGCCAGCTCGAGGACCGCGCCACCGGCTGGCTCACGTTGAGCGGCGACGACGACGATCCTGCCGCGCTCATGCGTCTCCTGACGCGTGCCTGCTCGGCGTTCACACCGGTCGCCGCGTCACTGGACGGCCAGATCTCGACCGCCGACCGCGGGGTGCTCGGCCGGATCGCTCCGGTGCTCGCACACGCCATCTCGCAATCCGAGCGGCCGTTCGTGCTCTTCATCGACGACGCGCACGCGCTCACATCGCTCGACGCGATCGATGCGCTCAATGTCGTGCTGACCGGCGTGCCGGACGGTTCCCAGGTCGTGCTGGCGAGCCGGCATCGCCCGACCCCGTACGCGCGCGGGCGCGTGGCGGCATCGGGTGCCCACGTCGGTGCGGAGGATCTGCAGATCGATCTGGCCGGCGCCGCCAGGATCGCCGAGGGCGCCGGTGCGCAGGTCTCCCCCGAGATGCTCAGCAGCTGGGTCGAGCAGTGCGGCGGCTGGGCTGCCGGCCTGCACATGTGCGCGATCCTCTCCCGGAGCAGGCCTCCGGCAGCGATCGGCAGCGAAGACCTGATCGCCGACTACCTCTACCGCGAATGCATGCGGGAGCTCCCCGAGGACGTCCGGAGCTTCCTCGTCTCCACCTCGATCTTGCAGCCACTCGTGCCGGCGATGTGCGACGCCGTGCTCGGACGCACCGATTCCGCGAACGTGCTTCGCGATCTCGAAGCGCGCCAGCTCTTCATCACCGCCGATCCGCAGCGGCAGGCCTATCGCCTGCACCCGCTGTTCGTCGAGTACCTGCGCGCGGAGCTCCTGCTCGACGCCGGTCCGACCGTACTCGAGCTGCACCGCAGAGCGGCCGGCTGGTGCCATCAGCAGGGCCTGCTGCCCGAAGCGATCAACCATTCGATCGCCGGTGGCGACATCACGACGGCCTCCTCACTCGTGGCGCTCGCCGCCCTCAACACGTACACCGCCGGCGAGACCACGACCCTCGGACGGTGGCTCGACCAGATCGGCGACGCGAACCTCCTTGCGAACCCGTTCGCGGTGGTGGTCGTCACCTGGTACTCGTTGCTCTCCGGTACGGATGCCGCCGCGCAGAAGTGGGCGGCGCTGCTCGGCAGCATGCCGGACAGCGCACCTCAGGTGCCGGGCATCGATCTCCCGTCGACGAAGGCCATGGTCCGAGCCATCACGATGAAGCGGGGAATGCGCGAGGCGCTCGCCGACGCCGAGTTCGCGGTCCAGGCGGAGCCCGTCGACAGCCAATGGCGCGATCCCGCCCTGCAGATCCTGGGGAGCACCCTGCTCCACACCGGTCACACGGCCCGGGCGCGCGAAGTGCTGAGCGAGGCGATCCACACGGCCGAGGCGCACCAGAACCCCGCCACCGTGGTCATGTGCGAGGTCGAACTCGCACAGCTCGCGATCGACGAGAAGGACTGGCCTGCGGCCGAGGCGCACGTGCAGCGAGCGCTCGACGCGATCCGAGCCGGCAACATCGACGGATACATCATGTGCGCGTATGCGCACGCCGCGGCCGCATACGCTGCGCTGCACGGGGGCCGGCGGAAGGCCGGCGAGAAGTTCCTCGCCCTGGCGATGTCCGAGCGCGGGCGATGCATGAGTGCGGTCCCCCTCATCAGCATTCCCACGCGACTGTTCCTCATCCACGCGAATCTGCAGGTGGGCGACACCGACGCCGCACGAATGCTGTTCCGCGAGATCTCCGAGATCCTGCCGCCCGCCGATGGCCGCGACGCCCTCGACGCGCGAGTGGCCGCGGCATCGCGCGCCATCGATGAGAAGGAGCGTCTCGGCAGGTCTGGGCCGTCGACGGCGCTCACGGTCGCCGAACAGCGCGTTCTCCCCTACCTCCAGACCTACCTGACCCAGGCGGAGATCGCGAAGCGGCTCTACGTCTCGAGGAACACCGTCAGCAGCCACGTGTCCGCGATCTTCCGCAAGCTCGACGCATCGACCAGGGCCGAGGCGGTGGAGAACGCATCCACACTCGGGCTGCTCGGCGGTCTGCAGACCGCTTCGTTCGAGTAGCGCGGCGAGGGCGGGAGGGCGCCGTTCACCACGTCTTGCGCATCTGCTGCGTCATGACGTCGTAGCCCGCCGACGTGTAGAGCGAGATCGCCGCGGCGTTCCGGCCGAAGACGTTCAACTCGAGCGCGGCGGCCCCGGCCGCGCGTGTCGCCGACTCCACGGCCTCCAGCAGTGCACGACCGAGACCGGCACCACGGCGCCCGGCGAGCACCTCGATGTCGTACAGGAACGCGACACCGGCCGCGCCTCGCGGGTGGTCGAGGCCGACCCAGGCGCGGCCCACGGGCTCGCCACGGTCGTCGATGCCGCGAAGGATGAGCATCCGCGCCGTTCCGAGACCGTCGGGAAGCAGGCGGGCGTTCTCGTCGAGCGCGCGCTGCACGGCTCCTTCACGGGGCCAGCTCCCCGCGGCGATCTGCTCCTCGGCGTACTCCTCGGCGATCGCCAGCTGCCACTCGTCGAACTCGGCCCGGGTCATCGGGCGTACCGTCACCGTCGTCATCCAGCCATGCTGCCACCATCCGGTGACGATCGGCGCGCGTCGTCGACCGAATCGTGCGCCGCTCCCCCGAGCGGCCCACTCTCCGCTCCCCCGCATCACCCCGGTTCAGGTCGTCGCGTCGCGTTCCTCGTACCGCTCGAGACGTCGGCCGGTCGCCGGCATGCCGAGCTCGTTCAGCGGACCCGTCGTCGACCGCTCGGGCAGCCGTTCATCCGTCGGGCAGGTCATGACGATGTTGCCGTTCGCGTCATCGAACGTGTGTTCGAAGATGGCATGGCCGCACACGGGGCACGGCCGCTCCTCCAACTCGCGCGGATCGGCCTGATCGGTGCCCTCGGAGATGGGCGGTGCGCCGAAGATCGGCTCGAGTGCGTGGTCGACTCGATCGAAGAACCTCGTGAAAGCGTTGCCGTCGTCTGGGCGGCTCGCTGCGTCGCGTGCCATACCGCAGATCGTACGCCCCGAGACATCCTCATCACCAGAGGCGCGCGTGGGGCGCGCCGGGCGCCGTGCAGGAAGTTCTAGGCTGTGAGCATGACGGATGCCTCGCTCCCCCGCCCGGTCACGATCGTCACGGGCGCGAGCCGGGGCATCGGTGCGGCGATCGCGGAGCGACTCGCCGCGGAGGGGCACGACCTCGTCATCACCTACCGCGATCGCGCCGACGATGCCGACGCCGTCGCCCGGCGGTGCGCTGACGCCGGAGCGCGAGTGCTCGTCCTGCAGGTCGACCTCGCCGACCTCGCCGCCGCCGCCACCGTCGTTCCCTCGGCGATCGACGCCTTCGGCCGCGTCACGGGCCTGGTCAACAACGCCGGCATCACCGGCCGGATCGGTCCGTTCCTCGACGTGCCGCTCAGCGAGGCCGAGGCCGTCTTCCGCATCAACGTGCTCGCCCCGCTGGTCATCACGCAGTCGGCCGTCGAGCACATGTCGACAGCTAGAGGCGGTGCCGGCGGGTCGATCGTCAACATCTCGTCCGGAGCGGCGAAGTCGGGCGCTCCGAACACGTACATCCCGTATGCGATGAGCAAGGCGGCGATCAACGCGCTCACCACCGGCACCTCGAAGGAGTTCGGGCCCGTGGGTGTCCGCGTCAACACGGTCTCCCCCGGCACCACCCGAACCGAGATCCACGCCGCGGGCGGGCGCCCCGACGCACCCGACGAGCGGGCCCCGGGCATCCCGATGCGCCGCCCCGGAGAACCGCACGAGATCGCCGGCGCCGTCGCCTACCTGCTCTCGGACGACGCGAGCTACACCTCGGGGGCGGACATCCGCGTCGCCGGCGGCAACTGAACCCCGTCGCGATCAGGCCTCGCCGAACCCCGTCGAGGCGAGATCGGCGAGCGCGTCGACGCCCGCGGTCGCCTCGGGGTCCTCGCTCGCGATCTCGACGCTCGCCCCCTTCGTCAGGCCGAGCGACATGATGCCCAGCAGGCTCTTCGCGTCGGCGCCGTTCACGGTGATCCGCTGCGGATACCGCGCCGCGAGCTTGACGAGTTCGGCGGCGGGCCTGGCATGGAGGCCGTCGGCGTTCACGAGCGTCACCACGCGTGAATAGCCGGATGCCTCGGCACCGGCCCCCTGCGCCGCGCCGGGGTCCGATCCGGGCGCTGCAGGGGCGGTCACCGGTGCCGGCCGGCCGGCCGACTCCGCCGCCCGGACCACGACGTCGAGCGCATCGCCCGCCTCGGCCGCGACGGCGGCCGCGACGCCGCCCTCGACGAGTGGCGCGTCGACGATCCGCGTGCGGTCGCGCTGCGCGTCGTCGAGGAAGTCGAGCGCCGTCTCCGCGGTCAGGATCGCTGAGCCGAGGTCGCACAGCACGACGACGCCCTCTCCGCTGTCGGCCTCGGCGATGGCCGCATGCACGAGGTCGAAGCTCGTCCCGATGCGCCCGTCGTCGGTGCCGCCCGCCGGAATGAGCGCGACCGTCGGCGCCATCTGACGTGCGAGCGCCACGAGCCCGGATGCGATCTGGGCCGAATGCGAGACGAAGACGAGGCCGACGGTGCGCGCCATCTTCACGCCCCCGCCGCCGTCTCTGCCGCGTCGGCGGCCGCACGGAGCAGCAGGGCACTCGACTGCGCCCCCGGGTCGCGGTGCCCGGCGGATCGCTCGCCGAGATAGCTCGCCCGCCCCTTGCGCGCGATGAGCGGCTCCGTCGCGACCGCACCGGCTTCCGCGGCCGCCGCGGCTGCGGCCAGCACCGCCGCGGCGTCCGCACCGGAAACGGCCGCGGCCTCGGCCGCCTCGACGGCCGGGGTCCAGGCGTCGACCATGGTCTTGTCGCCGGACTCCGCCTTCCCGCGAGCCACGATGCCGTCACGGGCGGCCGTGAGGAGGGTGGCCACCGCCCGGCCGTCGAGCGAGACCTCGCCCGACACCGCCCCGGCGGCCTTCAGGTAGGCCGTTCCGTACAACGGGCCCGCGGCGCCGCCGACCGTCGAGATGAGGGTGGTCGCCACGAGCTTCAGCACGTCGCTCGGACTCGCGCCCGCGGCGAGGTCGTCGAGCTTGGCCGTGACCGCCTGGAACCCGCGGTCGAGGTTCTCACCGTGATCCCCGTCGCCGATCGCCCGGTCGAGGGTGATCAGCTCCACCCGATGCTCGCTGATGCGTTCGGCGCTCCGCCGCGTCCAGTCCACCGCCCACGTGATGTCGAGCCCCACCGATCCTCCTTCTTCCCGTCACCGGCCCCAGCGGAGTGCAGGCGTCTGCACCGGGGCATCCCAGAGTTCGATCAGCTCGTCGTCGAGCTTCAGCAGCGTGATCGACATCCCCTGCATCTCGAGCGAGGTGATGAAGCTGCCGACGAGCGATCTGGCGACCTGGATGCCTCGTCCCGCGAGCACTTCGGCCGCTCGACGATACGCGATGTACAGCTCGATCTGCGGGGTGCCGCCCATGCCGTTCACGAACAGGAGCGTCCGCTCGCCGGACTCGTACGGGAGATCCTCGAGGATCGGCGAGAGCAACCGGTCGACCAGCCGGTCGGCCGGCTCGAGTCCGATGCGCTCACGCCCGGGCTCGCCGTGGATGCCGATGCCGATCTCGATCTCGTCGTCGGCGAGCGTGAAGCTCGGCTCGCCGGCGTGCGGGACCACGCACGGCGTGAGCGCGAGCCCCATCGACCTCGCGCCGGCGTTCACCCGCTCGGCGATCGACGCGACCGCTTCGAGCGAGTCCCCGCGCTCGGCGGCCGCCCCTGCGATCTTCTCGACGAGCACCGTTCCGGCGACGCCTCGCCGACCGGCCGTGTAGAGCGAGTCGCGGACGGCGACGTCGTCGTTCGTCACGACCGCCCGCACCTCGATGCCCTCTGCCGCCGCGAGGTCGGCCGCGGTCTCGAAGTTCAGCACATCACCGGTGTAGTTCTTCACGATGTGGAGCACACCGGCCCCGCCGTCGACCGACTTCGTCGCCTCGAGGATCGGATCGGGGGTCGGCGAGGTGAACACCGCCCCTGGCACCGCGGCATCGAGCATGCCGAAGCCGACGAACCCGGCATGCAACGGCTCGTGTCCGCTCCCTCCGCCGCTGACGAGGCCGACCTTCCCGGCGATCGGCGCATCCGCCCGCACGACGCGGATCGGATCGACGTCGACCCGCACGAGGTCGGCGTGCGCCAGCGCGAATCCCGCGACCGACTCGTCGACGACGCGCTTCGGGTCATTGATGATCTTCTTCATCCCGCACCCCTTCCGTCTCCGCCGGGCGCCGCCGCGGCGCGGCGAACCCGACGCAGCATCCCCCGCAAACCTACGCCCCGTGCGCCCTCGTCCGTAAGGGCGATGATCGGCGAACTGCATCGCGGTCGTTCCCCCCGAAGGGGTCACGGGGCTATCGTGACACTCGAGCGGCTGCGACGACGCACCGCCAACGAAGGGGGTTGCACATGAATCTCGGCACCATCTTCCTCTCGGAACTGGTCGGAACCGCCATGCTCGTGCTGCTCGGTTGCGGCGTGGTCGCGAACGTCGCGCTCATCCGCAACAAGGGCCACAACGGCGGGTTCCTCATGGTGAACATCGGCTGGGGCCTCGCGGTCTTCGCCGGCGTCATCGTCTCCTACGCGTCAGGAGCGCACCTCAACCCGGCGGTCACGCTCGGCCTCACCGTCAACTACCTCGGCAAGGGCAAGGCGGACTTCGTCCCCGGCATCCCGGTCGACGGCGCTTCCATCGCGACGTACATCGGCGCCCAGATGGTCGGCGCGATCATCGGTGCCGTCATCTGCTGGCTGGCGTACAAGCAGCACTTCGACGCGGAGCCGGAGGCCGGCAACAAGCTCGGCGTGTTCTCGACGGGGCCGGCCATCCGCTCGTACGGCTGGAACCTCGTCACCGAGATCATCGGCACCTTCGTGCTCGTGTTCGTCATCCTGGGCTTCAGCTACGGCGGCACCCCGGCCGAGCTCGGCGCGATCCCGGTGGCGTTCCTCGTGATCGCGATCGGCGCCTCCCTCGGTGGCCCGACGGGCTACGCGATCAACCCCGCCCGCGACCTCGGCCCGCGCATCGCGCACGCCTTCCTGCCGATCAAGGGCAAGGGCGCATCCGACTGGTCGTACTCGTGGGTGCCCGTCGTCGGCCCGATCATCGGCGGAATGATCGCCGGCTGGGCGGCACTCGTGCTGCTCCCCGTGCTCGCCTGACCGCCGGTTCGCACGACACCGACACCGAGACATCCAACGAACGACGCGCCCGACGCAGTCCGGCGCGCACGAATGAGAGGAACTCATGGCCGACTACATCCTCGCGATCGACCAGGGCACGACGAGCTCGCGCGCGATCATCTTCGACAAGGCCGGATCGATCGTCGCAACGGGGCAGCTCGAGCACGAGCAGATCTTCCCGAAGGCCGGCTGGGTCGAGCACGACCCGGCCGAGATCTGGCGCAACACGCGGGAGGTGATCGGCCAGGCCCTCGGCAAGGCCGACCTGACCCGGCACGACATCGCCGCGGTGGGCATCACCAACCAGCGCGAGACCGCCGTCGTCTGGGACAGGCACACCGGCGAGCCCGTGTACAACGCCATCGTCTGGCAGGACACGCGAACCCAGCCGATCGTGGACCGGCTCGCGGCCGACGGCGGCGTCGAACGGTTCAAGGACCAGGTGGGCCTTCCGCTCGCGACCTACTTCTCGGGCACGAAGATCGTCTGGATCCTCGAGAACGTCCCCGGCGCGCGCGAGCGCGCCGAGGCGGGCGACCTGCTGTTCGGCACGACCGACTGCTGGGTGCTCTGGAACCTCACGGGCGGACACGAAGGCGGCGTCCATGCGACGGACGTCACGAACGCGAGCCGCACCATGTTCATGGACCTCGAGACGCTGCAGTGGGACGACGAGATCCTGGCGGCATTCGGCGTGCCCCGTTCGATGATGCCCGAGATCAAGAGCTCGTCCGAGGTCTACGGCACCGTCGAGCCGTCGAGCCTCCTGCGCGAGGTGCCGGTCGCCGGCATCCTCGGCGACCAGCAGGCGGCGACGTTCGGTCAGGCCGCGTTCGATGCCGGCGAGTCGAAGAACACGTACGGCACGGGCAACTTCCTCATCTTCAACACGGGCGAGGAGATCGTGCACTCGAAGAACGGGCTGCTCACGACGCTGGGCTACAAGCTCGGCGACGAACCGCCGCACTACGCGCTCGAGGGATCGATCGCGGTGACGGGCTCGCTCATCCAGTGGCTGCGCGACAATCTCGGGCTGTTCCAGAGCGCACCCGAGGTCGAGGAGCTCGCGAAGTCCGTCGAGGACAACGGCGGCGCCTACTTCGTCCCCGCGTTCTCGGGGCTGTTCGCGCCGTACTGGCGACCCGACGCCCGCGGCGCGCTCGTCGGGCTCACCCGGTTCGTGAACAAGGGGCACATCGCCCGGGCGGCACTCGAGGCGACGGCGTTCCAGACGCGCGAGGTCCTCGACGCCGTGAACGCCGACTCGGGCGTCGAGCTGACCGAGCTCAAGGTCGACGGCGGCATGATCGCGAACAACACGCTCATGCAGTTCCAGGCCGACATCCTCGGCGTTCCGGTCGTCCGGCCGGTCGTCGCCGAGACGACCGCCCTCGGCGCCGCCTACGCCGCGGGTCTCGCGGTCGGGTTCTGGTCGAGCCTCGACGAGCTCCGCGCGAACTGGCAGGAGGACTCGCGCTGGGAGCCCGAGATGGATGCCGGGGAGCGCGAGCGTCGCCTGCGCCTCTGGAAGAAGGCCGTGACGAAGACCTTCGACTGGGTCGACGAAGACGTCGAGTGATCGACGACGAACGCGGGCCCCGTGGTCGACCACGGGGCCCGCGTTCGTCGGTCGTCCGACGTCGAGTCTCAGCGCTTGGTCGCGGCGATCCAGGCGTCGAGCTTCGCTGCTGCGGCGCCGCCGTCGATCGCCTCCTCGGCGACGGCCATCTTGTCGCGGAATCGGTCGAGGATCGGGCGCTGGAACTGGCTCGGGTCCTTCGCGAGGTCGAACGAGACGAGCCCGGCCGCCGCGTTCAGCACGACGATGTCGCGCACGGGCCCACGGGCGCCTCCGAGCACCTCGTGCACGATCGCCGCGTTGTGTGCGGCGTCGCCGCCCGTGAGCCGGTCGATCGTCGTGCGCGCGATGCCCAGGTCGCGCGGATCGAGGTCGTGCTCCTTCACCGTGCCTCCGGAGACCTCCCACACGTGGGAGTGCCCGGTCGTCGTCAGTTCGTCGAGCCCGTCGTCGCCGCGGAACACGAGCGCCGTCGCGCCGCGCGTCTGGAACACGCCCACGATGAGCGGCACGCGGTCGAGGTGGGCGACCCCGACGGCCGACGCCTCCGGGCGGGCCGGGTTGCACAGCGGGCCCAGGAAATTGAACACGGTCGCGATGCCGAGCTGGGCCCGAACGGGTCCCGCGTGCCGGAAGCCGGGGTGGAAGGCCGCGGCGTACGCGAACGTGATGCCGACGTCCTCGAGCACCGACGCGACGCGCTCCGGCGCCAGCGCGAGGTCGAGACCCAACTCGGCGAGCACGTCGGACGAGCCGGACGCGCTGCTCGCGGCGCGGTTGCCGTGCTTGATCACCGGCACGCCCGCGGCCGCGGCGACGATGGACGCCATCGTCGAGACGTTGACCGTGCCGAATCGATCGCCACCGGTGCCGACGATGTCGAGGGCCATGGGATCGGCGGGCAGCGGCACCGCGTGTTCGAGGACGGCGTCGCGGAAGCCGACGATCTCATCGACCGTCTCCCCCTTGATGCGCAGCGCCACGAGGAATGCGGCCAGCTGGGCCTCGGTCGCCTCGCCCGTCATGACCTGCTCCATGCACCACGCCGCGTCCGAAACGCTCAGGTCGTGGCCCTGCAGGAGGGAGTTCAGGATTTCCGGCCAGTTCTGGTGCGAGGGCATGCTGCCGATCATATCCGCCCGATTCACGGCGGATTCTCGGGCGTTGCACAGTGCTACTTAGGCTTCCCTTACCTGGTGCGCGGCGACACGGCCCCCGATGATGACGAAAACTCCGCCGGGATTTCGGCCATAATGGGGAGCGTGACGAGCACCTCAATCACTTATCAGGCGAGCGCGCCCGTGATCAATCGACCGAACACCGTTGCGGTGGGCACGATCGTCTGGCTGGGCAGCGAGGTCATGTTCTTCGCGGGACTCTTCGCGATCTACTTCACACTGCGGTCGACTTCACCCGACCTCTGGGCGTTCGAGGCCGATCGGCTGAACTTCCCGTTCTCGCTGACGAACACCATCATCCTCGTGCTGTCCTCGTTCACCTGCCAGTTCGGCGTGTTCGCGGCCGAGCGCCTGCAGCCCTACCGCACGGGCGAGTGGTGGAACCCGGTCAAGTGGGGCATGGTCGAGTGGTTCTTCCTCACCTACGCCATGGGTGCGATCTTCGTCGCCGGCCAGATCTGGGAGTACGCCACGCTCGTCTCCGAGGGCATCGCGATCGACTCGAACTCGTACGGTTCGGCGTTCTACCTCACGACCGGTTTCCACGGTCTGCACGTCACCGGCGGTCTCATCGCCTTCCTGCTCGTGATCGGCCGAGTCTTCGCCGTCAAGAACTTCGGTCACCGCGAGGCGACCAGTGCGATCGTCGTCTCGTACTACTGGCACTTCGTCGACGTGGTCTGGATCGGTCTGTTCCTCGTGATCTACGTGCTGAAGTAGGCCGCCCGATGCGTCAGTCCAGCAAGCCCGTCAACAGGAAGAACCACATGACCCGCCAGAAGCGACGCGCCGGCCGTCGGCACCCGCTCGCCACCGTCGCGCTCCTCGCCATGGGCCTCGTCTTCACCGGCGGCGCCTACGCCGCGCTCAGCGCCGGCACCGTCGCCCAGGCCGAGGCCGACCCGTCCTCGCAGCAGACCATCGAAGAGGGCAAGAAGCTCTTCCAGGCGAACTGCGCGACGTGCCACGGTATCGACGCGGAGGGCACCTCCAACGGTCCGAGCCTCATCGGCGTCGGTGCCGCGGCGGTCGACTTCCAGGTCGGCACCGGCCGCATGCCGATGCAGATGCAGGGTCCCCAGGCGCTCCAGAAGCCGCCGCAGTTCACCGACGAGCAGGTCAAGCAGCTCGCCTACTACGTCGCGTCGCTCGGCCCGGGCCCCGAGATCCCGGCCGACCACCTCGTCAACGGCGGCGGTGACGCGGCGAACGGCGCCGAGCTCTTCCGCATCAACTGCGCGATGTGCCACAACGTCGCCGGCGCGGGCGGCGCCCTCACCGAGGGCAAGTTCGCTCCCCCGCTCACCGAGGTCACGGGCGTCCACATCTACGAGGCGATGGTCACGGGTCCGCAGAACATGCCCGTCTTCAACGACCTCAACATCTCGCCCGAGGACAAGCGCGACATCATCACGTACCTCAAGTACGTCCAGGACAACCGTTCGCCCGGCGGATTCGAGCTCGGCTCGCTCGGCCCGGTCTCGGAGGGCCTGTTCATCTGGATCTTCGGTCTCGGCACCATCGTCGCGATCACCGTGTGGATCACGGCGAAGTCCAACTAGCGACAGCCCGGCACGAAGAAGACTCAGAAGGAGAACCATGGCACAGGACGACCACAGCGGCGCGGAAATCGCCGCTGCCGACTCGTCGCACGCCGCGCACGACTCGAACGTTTCGCCGGGCACCGCGGTGATCGCCGCCGACGCGTTCGAGAATCCCGGATTCCCGCCGCACCGGCCGCGAGTGACCGACGAGGACCCGAAGCGCGACAAGCGGGCCCAGCGCACCGTCTACACGCTCTTCTACCTGTCGATCCTCGGCAGCGTCTGGGCGATCGCGGCGTACATGCTCTTCCCGATCGAGTCCAACGACGTCGGCATGGTCCGCCTGAACAACATGTTCTTCGGCCTCGGTGCGACGCTCGCCCTCCTCGGCATCGGCTTCGGCGTCGTTCACTGGGGCAAGGCCGTCATGACCGAGGTCGAGCTCGCCGACGAGCGGCACCCGATCGGCGGTTCTCCCGAGACCCAGGCGGCGGCCGCGAAGGTCTTCGCCGACTCCGACCGCGAGTCGGGGTTCACCCGTCGCACCGCCATCCGCAACAGCCTCATCGGCGCGCTGCTGGTGTTCCCCCTCCCGGCGATCGTCCTCTTCCGCGGCTTCGCTCCGCAGGACGAGAACCCGGTGGAGCTGCTCAGCCACACGATGTGGCAGAAGGGCAGCCGCCTCACCCTCGACCCGTCGGGCACGCCGATCAAGGCGGCGGACGTCACGGTCGGAAGCGCGTTCCACGTGATCCCCGAGGGGCTCGCAGAACTCGAGCACGGCAAGCTCGAGGCGAAGGCCAAGGCCGCCGTCCTTCTCATGCGCCTCGACCCGGCGGAGCTCAACGAGCAGCCCGACCGCAAGGACTGGTCGTACGACGGCATCGTCGCGTACTCCAAGATCTGCACGCACGTCGGTTGCCCGGTCGCCCTGTACGAGCAGCACACGCACCACCTGCTGTGCCCCTGCCACCAGTCGCAGTTCGACGTCACCAACCACTGCGAGGTCATCTTCGGCCCGGCGAAGCGTCCGCTGCCGCAGCTGCCGATCACCGTTGACGACGAGGGCTACCTCGTCGCGCGAAGCGACTTCACCGAACCCGTCGGCCCGAGCTTCTGGGAGCGCCATTGAGCACCGCACCGTCCGCAACCGCGCCGCAGAAGCGGTCGTTCACCGCGGCAGCCTCCGTCTACGTCAACGAGCGCACGAGCCTCGCCGGCTTCGTCAAGGAGCTCGGGCGCAAGGCCTTCCCCGACCACTGGTCGTTCCTGCTGGGTGAGGTCGCCCTCTTCAGCTTCGTCGTCGTCCTGATCTCGGGCACGTTCCTGACGTTCTTCTTCCAGGCGTCGATGGCCGAGGTGCACTACAACGGCTCGTACGTGCCGCTCAAGGGCGTGGAGATGTCCGTCGCCATGGCGTCGACCCTCGACATCTCGTTCGACATCCGCGGCGGGCTCTTCGTGCGGCAGATGCACCACTGGGCCGCGTTGCTGTTCGTCGCCGCCATCGGCCTGCACATGCTGCGCATCTTCTTCACGGGCGCGTTCCGCAAGCCCCGCGAGCTCAACTGGGTGATCGGCTTCACGCTGTTCATCCTCGCGATGGCCGAGGGCTTCACTGGCTACTCGCTCCCCGACGACCTGCTCTCGGGCAACGGCCTCGCGATCATCAACGGCATGATCAAGGGCATCCCGGTGGTCGGCACCTGGACGTCGTTCCTGCTGTTCGGCGGAGAGTTCCCGGGCACCGCGATCGTCGGCCGCCTCTACACCCTCCACATCCTGCTGCTCCCGGCGCTCGTCGTCGCGCTCGTGGCGATCCACCTCGTGTTCGTCGTGGTGCACAAGCACACGCAGTACGCCGGCCCGGGCAAGACCCAGCAGAACGCGGTGGGCCCGCCCATCCTTCCGATCTACGCGGCCAAGGCCGGCGGGTTCTTCTTCATCATCTTCGGTGTGCTTGCGCTCATCGCCTCGATGTTCACGATCAACCCGATCTGGAACTACGGCCCGTACGACCCCTCCCCCGTCTCCGCCGGTACCCAGCCCGACTGGTACATCGGCTTCGCCGACGGTGCGCTGCGTCTCGTGCCCCCGGGCTGGGAGTTCGTCTGGCTGGACCGCACGTGGTCGTTCAACATCATCGTGCCGATCCTCGTCCTCGGCGGATTCATCATGACGGTGCTGATCTACCCGTTCATCGAGGCCTGGATCAAGGGCGACAAGCGCGAGCACCACATCGCCGACCGTCCGCGCAACGCGCCGACCCGCACGGCGATCGGTGCCGCCGGCGTCACGTTCTACGCAGGCCTCTGGGCCGCGGCGAGCTCCGACATCCTGGCGACCCACTTCTCCCTGACCATGGAGGGCGTGATCCACGCGCTGCAGGCCGTCGTCATCATCGGGCCGTTCATCGCGTACTTCATCACGAAGCGCGTGTGCATCGCCCTGCAGAAGAAGGATCGCGAGATCGTCCTTCACGGTTACGAGTCGGGCCGCATCGTCAAGCTGCCCGGTGGCGAGTTCATCGAGGTCCACCAGCCGCTCGACGAGTACGACCGTTGGAAGCTCGTCGACTTCGAGACCTACGAGCCGCTGATGATCCGGCCGAACGCACGCGGCAAGATCACCTTCGGCCAGCGCGTGCGCGCCTCGCTCTCGCGTTGGTTCTTCGAAGACCGCATCGCGCCGGTCACGAAGGGCGAGCTGGAGTCGGGCCACGACGGCCACCACTGACGCGCTGACTGACGTATTCGGGCACCGGACCATGTCGATCGATTCGACCTGGCTCCGGTGCCCGAACTGCTTCAGCGAACTCTCCCCCGTCGCCGAGCGGACGTTCGGCTGCGCCGAAGGACATCGCTTCGACCGTTCGAAGCACGGCTTCCTCACCCTCCTTCCGCCGAAGGCCCCCAAGACGATCGGCGACGACCGCTCGATGCTCGAGGCACGGGCCGCCCTGCTCGGCGGCGGTGCGTACGCACCCATCTCGAACGCCCTCGTCGACGCGGCCCGCGAGCACGCCGCGAACGCCACATCGTTGCTGCGCATCGCCGACCTCGGCTGCGGAACCGGGCACTACTCGGCCGAACTCGACCGAGCACTCCCCCGCACGACCTTCCTGGTGGCCGACCGCTCGCCCGACGCCGTTCGCACGAGTCTTCGCGCGGTCCCCGAGTCGACCGGCGTCGTGCTCGACATCTGGCGGCCGCTTCCGCTCAGGACGGCGACCGCCGACCTGGTGCTCAACATCTTCGCGCCGAGGAACGGTACGGAGTTCGCTCGTGTCCTGCGCCCGGGCGGGCGCCTCCTCACGATCGTGCCCACGGAGCGCCATCTGATCGAGCTCCGCGAGGCGGGGCTGATGCTCGATGTCCCGCCCGGCAAGGCCGAACGCCTCGTCGAACAACTCGCCGCCGACGGTTTCGCACCCGCCGAGGTCAGGTCGATCGAGTACGATCTCGCAGCCGACGCCGCGACGCAGCGGCAGCTCGCCGGCATGGGACCGTCGGCGCATCATGCCCGTGACGGCGCGAGGCCACCGATCGAACAGGATGTCGCGCCGGCGACGGTGACCGTCTCGGTCGCACTCCTCGTGCTCGAGCGCTGAACGCCTCGCGACCGACCTCCCACGATCGGACTGATGCATTCGACGTCGGCAGGGCCGATACTTGCTGCATGGACGACTGCTGCGTGGGCGGTACGGAGGGTGCCGACCGCTACGAGCCCGTATTCACCAGCCGCTTCGCCGAGCGGATCGCCCGACGCTACGCGAAGGAGGGTCTGACCCCGCCCGAGCGGCGCATCGTCGAGTACCTCGCCGACGAGGTCGGTGTCGAGGGCGCAACGGTGCTCGAGATCGGCGGGGGTATCGGCGAAATCCAGATCGAGCTGATCAAGCGCGGCGCTGCGGCCTCGGTGAATCTGGAGCTGTCGAGCTCCTATGAGACGGTGGCGGCGCGGGTCGCCGCGGAATCCGGCACGGCACACGTCATGACCCGCCGCACCGGTGTCGATCTCGCGTTGCATCCTGAGGCCGTCGACGTCGCCGACGTGGTCATCCTGCATCGCGTCGTCTGCTGCTACCCCGATGCGACCCGCCTGTTGTCCGCAGCAGCCGGGAGGGCGAACCGCGCCCTCGTCTTCACGCACCCCCCTCGTGATCTCCTCACCAGGTTCGCGGCGGCATCCGGCAACCTGCTCATGCGGCTGCAGCGGCGAAGCTACCGCGGGTATGTGCACTCCCCCGATGCGATGGTGGCCGTGCTCGAGCGCAACGGCTTCGAGGCGCGCTACCGCCAGCGAGCCGGTTCATGGCGCGTCGTCGGCGCGGTGCACGCGTGATCCCGGAAACGACGAAGCCCCGAACCGATCGGTTCGGGGCTTCGTGCAGCTGAGGCTCAGCGAGCGAAGTTGCCGCGGTAGTACTCGTAGACCCAGCCGACGAGGCTGATCACACCGATGCCGACCGCGATGAACGAGATCCAGAACCCGACGGCCAGACCGAGGAACAGCAGCGCAGCCGCACCGGCGAGCATGATCGGCCACCAGCTCCACGGGCTGAAGAAGCCCAACTCTGCGTCGCCGTCGTCGATGTTCGCGTCGAGGCGGTCCTCGGGCAGCTCAGCGCCCTGTGCGCTGTGCACCCGCCCGAGGTAGAACGCGATGAACGCCGCGAGGACGGCGCTGAGCGTGACCGCGACCGTGCCCACCCACTCGGGGTGGTCGAGGCCGTGTGCGGCGTTGTCGCTCCAGCTCCAGACCACGTACACTGCGGCCGCGAGGAGGAAGAAGACGCTGAGGATCCAGAACAGGATGACGTTGGCGCGCATTACTTGATCTCCTCCGTGGCGGCGTCGTACGTCGGCGCCTCAGGGGCGTCCTTCGCCGGACCGATGCCGACGGGGATGCCGGCCTCGGGGTGGTTGAGGTCGAACGCCGGACGCTCCGAACGGATGCGCGGGATCGACGTGAAGTTGTGCCGCGGCGGCGGGCAGCTGGTCGCCCACTCGAGCGAACCGCCGTACCCCCACGGGTCGTTGACGGTCACCTTCGGCGCACGACGCGCGGTGATGTACACGTTCAGGAAGAACGGGACGAGCGAGACCGCGAGGATGCCGGCACCGATGGTCGAGAGCTGGTTCATCCAGGTCACGTTGTCCTCGGGCAGGTACGAGAAGTACCGTCGCGGCATGCCGACGACGCCGATCCAGTGCTGGATGAGGAACGTCGTGTGGAAGCCGATGAACAGCAGCCAGAAGTGCCACTTGCCCAGCGTCTCGTTGAGCATCTTGCCGGTCCACTTGGGCCACCAGAAGTAGAAGCCCGCGAACATGGCGAACACGACCGTGCCGAACACCACGTAGTGGAAGTGCGCGACCACGAAGTACGTGTCGGAGACGTGGAAGTCGAGCGGCGGCGACGCCAGGATGACGCCGGTGAGGCCACCGAACACGAACGTGATGAGGAAGCCGAGCGACCAGATGAGCGGCGTCTCGAACGTGATCGAGCCTCGCCACATCGTGCCGATCCAGTTGAAGATCTTCACGCCCGTGGGCACCGCGATCAGCATCGTCATGAGCGCGAAGAACGGGAGCAGCACCGAGCCGGTGACGTACATGTGGTGGGCCCACACGGTGACCGACAGGGCCGCGATCGCGATCGTCGCGTAGATGAGGGTCTTGTACCCGAAGATCGGCTTGCGGCTGAACACCGGGAAGATCTCGGACACGATGCCGAAGAACGGCAGGGCGATGATGTACACCTCGGGGTGGCCGAAGAACCAGAAGAGGTGCTGCCAGAGGATGACGCCGCCGTTGGCGGGATCGTAGACGTGCGCGTCGAAGACGCGGTCGGCCCCCGCGGCGAGCAGCGCCGCCGCCAGCACGGGGAACGCCATCAGGATCAGGATCGAGGTGACGAGCGTGTTCCACGTGAAGATCGGCATGCGGAACATGGTCATGCCCGGCGCGCGCATCGTGATGATGGTCGTGATGAAGTTCACGGCGCCGAGGATGGTGCCGAAGCCGGAGAGGCCGAGGCCCAGCATCCAGAGGTTGCCGCCGACACCCGGCGAGAACGTCGTCGACGCGAGCGGCTGGTAGGCGAACCAGCCGAACGACGCGGCGCCCTGCGGCGTCAGGAAGCCCGCCACCGCCATGAGCGAACCGAAGTTGAACAGCCAGTACGCGAAGGCGTTCAGTCGCGGGAACGCGACGTCGGGGGCGCCGATCTGCAGCGGCATCAGCACATTGGCGAAGCCGGCGAACAGCGGCGTCGCGAACATGAGCAGCATGATCGTGCCGTGCATGGTGAACAGCTGGTTGTACTGCTCGCGCGTCTGCAGCAGTTCGAGACCGGGCTCGAAGAGCTGGGCGCGGATGACGAGGGCCATCACGCCGCCGATGCAGAAGTAGATGAACGAGGTGATCAGGTACATGTACCCGATGACCTTGTGGTCGGTGGACGTGATCCACTTGACGAGGATGTTGCCCTTGCGCTCGACCTTCGAGGCGCCGAACGGCAAGCTGCTCGACTGCGGCCGAGCCGGTGCGGTCGTGGTGCTCATTCGGCTTCTCGCTCTTCCTTCATTTCGGGTGCACCCTTACCGGGCAGGTTCTGGTTGCGGTCGTACTCGCTCGACAGCTGGCCCTCCTGGCCGGCGTCGCGGAGCGACTGGATGTAGTCGTCGTACTCGGCCTGCGAGACGACCTCGACGTTGAAGAGCATGAGCGAGTGGTACTCGCCGCACAGCTCGGCGCACTTGCCGGCGTAGGTGCCCTCGCGCTCGGGGACGAACGACATGTAGTTGGTCTTGCCCGGGTACATGTCCTTCTTGTAGAGGAAGTCGACGACCCAGAACGAGTGGATCACGTCGCGCGACTCGAGCTCGATCTCGACGTTCGCACCGACGGGCAGGTAGAGGGTCGGCAGCTCGGACTGCACGAGCGAGCCCTTCGGTCCCTCCTCGTCGAGCTGGCCCTGGATGCCGGGCGAGTAGACGTCTTCCTTCACGTAGTTGAAGTCCCAGGCCCACTGCTTGGCGATGACCTCGACCTGCACGTCGACCTCGTCGGCGGCGAAGCGCTCTTCGATCTGCGCCTGGTCGCGCGCGGTGAACGCGAAGAACCCGAGCACGAGGATCAGCGGGACGATCGTGTAGAACACCTCGATCGGCATGTTGTAGCGCAGCTGCACGGGCAGACCGGTCTGGCCCTTGCGGCGACGGTACGCGATGACCGCCCAGATCGTCAGCCCCCAGGTGAGGACGCCGACGATGAGCAGGACGATCCACGAGGTGACCCACAGGCCGGACACGGTCTCGGTGTGGTTCGTGACCGGTGCTTCGCCCTCGACGAAGCCGGGCAGGAATCCGTTGAGCTGCGCCTGCGTGCAACCGGCGAGCACGAGGCTGAGAGACGCTGCGATCGGGATAGCAGCCCATCGGAGACGGCGATTGTGGCGCACCGGTGACCTTTCGGGAGACTCGAAGGCGCTTCACAGTGAAGCGCGGTGATCGATGCCTAGCCTACTCCGACTCGGCACCCGAGGTGTGCATCCACGCCCGATGTCGGGCGCGCCGTGGGGCGGAATCACCGGTCGATCGGCCCAAACGTACGAAAGGGGGCCGCAAGATGCGGCCCCCTTTCAGGAAGATGCGCTAGCGCTCAGTGGAACGAGTCGCCGCACGCGCAGCTGCCCTGCGCGTTCGGGTTGTCGATCGTGAACCCCTGCTTCTGGATCGTGTCCTCGAAGTCGATCGCCGCGCCGTCGAGGTACGGCACGCTCATCTTGTCGACCACGACCTCGACGCCGTCGAAGTCGACGACCGCGTCGCCGTCGAGGAGGCGCTCGTCGAAGTAGAGCTGGTAGATGAGGCCCGAGCAGCCGCCGGGCTGCACCGCGACCCGGAGGCGCAGGTCGTCGCGGCCCTCCTGCTCGAGAAGGCTGCGCACCTTGTCGGCGGCGGGGTCGCTCAGCTTCACGCCGTGCGTGGTCTCGGTGATCGTGTCGCTCATGTCTCTCCTCGATGCGTCAGGAACGCGGAATCCTCATTCCATGGTAGCCGTCGTGAACGGCACGACGGCTGTGAGTCGTCATCATTCCGACGACCGGGCGTCCAACCGGGCCAGGAACAGCGCCTCGGCCAGCACCGAGCGACGGAACACCCCGAGGTGCAGCGACTCGTTCGGGCTGTGCGCGCGCGAATCGGGGTCCTCGACGCCCGTCACGAGGATCTGCGCGCTCGGGAACTCGTCGACGAGCTCGGCGATGAACGGGATCGATCCGCCCACGCCCATCTCGACGGGCTCGCGCCCCCAGGCCTCCGCCATCGCCGCGCGGGTCTCCGCAACCGCCCACCCGCTCGTGTCGACCAGGAAGGGCTGCCCGGTGTCCACGTCGTCGAAGGTGAGCCTCGCTCCGAACGGCGCGTTCGCCTCGAGGTGGGCGCGGATCGCCTCGTACGCCTCCCGGGCATCCTGGCCGGGCGCGACGCGCGCGCTCACGCGCACCTTGACTCCCGGGACGAGCGTGTTCGAGGCGTTCGCGATGTCGGGGGCGTCGATGCCCGTGATCGTGATCGACGGCTTCGCCCAGATGCGCGAGAGGATCGAGTCGCGGCCGACCGGGCTGACGCCGTCGAGCAGGCCCGTCTCGGCGCGCAACTGGGCCTCGTCGTACTCGGGCGTCTCGAAGCCGGCTGAGGTCAGGCCCTCGACCGCGACCGCGCCGTCCGCGTCCCACAGCGTGTCGAGCAGGCGGATGGCGGCGAACATCGCATCGGGCACCGCTCCGCCGAACATCCCGGAGTGCGAGGCGTGGTCGAGGGTGTCGATGCGCAGGTTGAACGCGACGGCACCGCGCAGGGCGACCGTGATCGCCGGCGTCTCGAGGTCCCAGTTCCCGGAGTCGGCGACGATGATCGCATCGGCGGCCAGGAGCTCGCGGTGCTCGCGCAGGAAGTTGCCGAACGACTGCGAGAGGTACTCCTCCTCCCCCTCGATGAACACGGCGATGCCGAGGTCGAGATCGGTGCCGAGCACCTCGGTCAGTGCCCGGATCGACGCGACGTGCGCCATGATGCCCGCCTTGTCGTCGGCCGCGCCGCGGCCGTAGAGGCGATCGCCGCGGAGGGTCGGCTCGAACGGCGCCGAGTCCCAGTCCTCGTCGCGCCCGGGCGGCTGGACGTCGTGGTGCGCGTACAGCAGCACGGTCGGGCGCCCGTTGCGTGCCGCCCGGTGGGCGATCACCGCCGGGGCGCCGAGCTGGGGGTCCGCGTCGGCCTCGGCGCCGGCCACGGGCGCGCGACGGACGTCGACGAGGTCGAACACGCCGAGCCCGCGGACGAGGTCGGCGACGGCGTCGGCGCTCGCCTGCACGTTCGCAGGGTCGAAGGCCGGCCAGGACACCGAGGGGATCTTCACGAGGCGGGTGAGGTCGGCGATCGTCGACGGGAAGCCCGCCTCGACGGCCGCCCGGAGCTCGTCGGCCTTAGGGGTGGTCGCCGCGGATCCGGCTGCGGTGGGGAGAGAGTCGGTCATGCCGGTAATCTTAAAGGGAACCGATTCGAGGGATCCCGTGGCTAAGCACCCCAACAAGACCGAACAACCGAGCGCCGAGGCGCCCGAACAGGCTCCCGCCGCCCAGAAGTCCGGGGGCAAGGGTGCGCCCACCCCGACGCGCGCCGAGCGCGAGGCGGCGAACAAGCGCCCGCTCGTCCCGAACGACCGCAAGGAGGCGGCGCGACAGGCTCGTGCGAAGGCGGCGGACGCGCGTGAGCGGGCCCGGGTCGGCATGGCCATGGGCGACGAGAAGTACCTGCCCGCACGGGACCGCGGCCCGCAGAAGAAGTACGTGCGCGACTACGTCGACGCGCGCTTCAGCGTCGGCGAGGTGCTCATCCCGGTGATGTTCGCGGTCATCGTGCTGACGTTCATCCCGAGCGCCGAGGTCCAGGCGGCGAGCATCATGCTGCTGTGGGCGTTCTTCCTGATCGCACTCGTCGACGTCATCATCCTCGGCTTCACCCTGCAGCGGAAGCTCACCGCGAAGTTCGGTGCCGGCAACGTCGAGCGCGTCCGCTGGTACGCGGCGATGCGCGCGCTCCAGCTGCGGGCGCTCCGTCTCCCGAAGCCGCAGGTCAAGCGCCGCCAGTACCCGTCCTGAGCCCGGCTCCGCGCCTCCGGCGCACGCCACGGCCCGGTCGAGGGATGCCTCGTGCCGGGCCGTCGTCGTTCATCCGCGCGCGTACGCCCCGAGCCTGATGAGCGGCACGCGCATCTCCTCGTCGGTGAGCGAACCGTGCTGGCCGATCATCTTCTCCGCCTGCCGATCCGCCAGCCGGCCGTCGTAGTAGGCGATGCCGGCGCGCGCGGCGATGAGCAGGTCGCCGATGCGGGGCTCGACCTCGGGGGCCACGTCGCCGAAGAGTCCGGCCGCGATCGCCTCGGCGCGCGTCATGACCCATGCCCGGCCGGATTCGGCCTCGCGCCATCGGTCGACCAGCGCCGCTCGCGCCGCCGGGCCGAGCGCGGGCTCGAAGTAGAGCTGCAGGCAGCGCGGCTCTCCGCCGACGTGGCGCACCCCGTCGACGAGATCCGGTCGCGCGTCGACGAACACGTGACGGTGGGCCGGCACGTCGACCACGCCGTGGTCGGCGGTGACGACGAGGCCCGTGCCCCGAGGCATCCGCCGTGCGAACGACGCCGTCTCGGCGTCGAGCTGTTCGAGGAGCCCGAGCCAGCGGTCGGACTCCCAGCCGTCGGCATGGGCGGCCTGGTCGAGTTCGGGGACGTAGAGGTAGACGAGGGCGGGACGGTCGCCCGAGACGACGTCGAGCGCGGCCTCGAAACGTTCGGCGATCGAGAGACCGGAGACGTATCGCGCACCGCGCAGGACCGCTCGCGTGAAGCCGGAGTCGACGTACCTCGGAGCCCCGACGACGACCGCGTCGACCTCGCGCTCGCGGGCCGCCTCGAAGACGGTCGCGCGGCGTTGCCACGTCTCGGGTCGCATGCGGTCGTCCCAGCCGTTCAGCTGGTTCACGAGGCGATCGTTCGCCGAGTCGAGCGTGCGATACCCGACGAGGCCGTGCTCGCCCGGCCGCGCCGTCGTGGTGAGGCTCGCGAGCGCCGCCGCCGTCGTCGAGGGGAACACCGTGCGCGCGACATCCCGCTTGCCGAATCCCGCCGCGAGGAAACGGGCGTGCCCCGACCGGGCGCGGAGGTTCGCCGCGCCGAGCCCGTCGACGAGCACGACGACGGCGCTGCGGGCCGTGGGGAATCCGAGGACGTTCGCGGTGCCGTCGAGGCTCGCGAGGCAACTGCCGAGCACATCGGTGAGGCGCGGAGCCGTGTCGGCGGGCACCGGTAGCATGGCAGACATCGCGCCCAGTCTGACACAGGCAGGGCGCGCCCCAGTTCCACCGCGTGCCAGGCACGCACGGCACAGAGAACACGGATGACCCGAGCGAAATCGCAGCCCGCCGACGAACCGATCGTCGAGCGCATCGAAGACGTCGACGTCGCCACCGAGATGCAGGGCTCGTTCCTCGAGTACGCGTATTCGGTGATCTACTCGCGCGCGCTTCCCGACGCCCGCGACGGGCTCAAGCCCGTTCAGCGTCGCATCATCTACCAGATGACCGAGATGGGCCTCCGGCCCGACAAGGGCCACGTGAAGTCGGCGCGCGTCGTCGGCGAGGTCATGGGCAAGCTCCACCCGCACGGCGACACGGCGATCTACGACGCGCTCGTCCGCATGGCGCAGCCCTTCACGCTGCGGGTGCCGCTCGTCGACGGCCACGGCAACTTCGGTTCGCTCGACGACGGCCCGGCGGCCCCGCGCTACACCGAGGCCCGGCTCGCCTCCCCCGCGCTCGCGATGGCCGAGGGCCTCGACGAGGACGTCGTCGACTTCGTGCCGAACTACGACAACCAGCTCACCCAGCCCGAGGTGCTGCCGAGCGCCTACCCGAACCTCCTCGTGAACGGGGCGAGCGGCATCGCCGTGGGCATGGCGACGAACATGGCGCCGCACAACCTCATCGAGGTCGTCGGGGCGGCGCGGCACCTCATCGCGCACCCGAACGCGACGCTCGACGAGCTCATGGAGTTCGTGCCCGGTCCCGATCTGCCGACCGGCGGCACTATCGTCGGCCTCTCGGGCATCAAAGACGCCTACGCGACCGGCCGCGGCAGCTTCAAGACCCGGGCGAAGGTCTCGGTCGAGCAGCTCACGGCACGCAAGACCGGACTCGTCGTGACCGAGCTCCCCTACCTCGTCGGCCCCGAGAAGGTCATCGAGAAGATCAAGGACGGGGTGAACGCCAAGAAGATCAACGGCATCTCCGACGTCACCGACCTCACCGACCGGGCGAACGGGCTGCGCCTCGTCATCGGCATCAAGACGGGCTTCAGCCCCGACGCCGTGCTCGAGCAGCTCTACCGGCTCACCCCGCTCGAGGACTCCTTCAACATCAACAACGTCGCCCTCGTCGACGGCGGCCCGCAGACGCTCGGACTGCGCGAGCTCCTGCAGGTGTACGTCGGCCACCGCATCGCGGTCGTCACGCGCCGCTCGGAGTACCGGCTGGCACGACGTCGTGAGCGCCTCCACCTCGTCGACGGCCTGCTCATCGCGATCCTCGACATCGACGAGGTCATCCAGGTCATCCGTTCGAGTGACGACACCGCCGCCGCGCGCGCCCGCCTCATGGAGGTGTTCGACCTCAGCCAGGTTCAGGCCGAGTACATCCTCGAGCTGCAGCTGCGGCGCCTCACGAAGTTCTCGCGCATCGAGCTCGAGGCGGAGCGCGACCGGCTGCGCGCCGAGATCGAGGAGCTCGAGGCACTGCTCGCGAGCCGTCACCGCATCGAGGCGCTCGTCTCCGACGAGCTCGCCGAGGTCGCCGACCGATTCGGTACGCCCCGCCGCACGCTGCTCACCGACGCCCGTCCGTCGATCGCCGGCGCGGCCGCCAAGCGCGCCGCGGCGGTGCTCGAGGTCGCGGACGTCCCGTGCCGTGTGTTCCTCTCGGCGACGGGCCGCATCGCGCGGGTCGACCTCCCCGACGGGCCCGACGGTCCGCCGACGATCACCCCGCCGGCGCGCCGAAGCAAGCACGACGCGATCCGGTCGACGCTCGACACGACGAGCCGCTCCGAGATCGGCGCCGTGACGAGCCTCGGTCGCCTGATCCGCTTCAGCCCGGTCGACCTCCCGATGCTGCCGCCCACGTCGGTGCAGCTGGGGGCCGGCGTGAAGATCGGCGATTACCTCGCCCTTCCGAATCGCGATGAGCGCGTGCTCGCGATCGTGTCGCTCGATGCCGACCGCTCGATCGCGCTCGGCACGAAGCAGGGCGTCGTCAAGCGGGTCGCGACCGGTGCGTACCCGAACAAGCCCGAGTTCGAGGTGATCGGGCTGAAGGCGGGCGACGAGGTCGTCGGCGCGGTCCAGGGCGACGAGACCGACGAACTCGTCTTCGTCGCCTCCGACGCGCAACTCCTGCGGTTCTCCGCGTCCTCCGTGCGCCCGCAGGGTTGCCCGGCGGGCGGCATGGCCGGCATCAACCTCGGCGGCGGCGCGCACGTGATCCACTTCACGAGCGTGCCGGCCGCGAAGGCCGACGAGACCGTCGTCGTCACGGTCGCCGCCTCGAGCGACACCCTGCTCGGCACCGACCCGGGCAGCGCGAAGGTGAGCGACTTCGGCGAGTTCCCCGCGAAGGGACGGGCCACTGGCGGAGTCCGCGCGCAGCGGTTCCTCAAGGGCGAGGACGCCCTGCACCTCGCGTGGGTGGGGTCCTCCCCCGCGCTCGCCGTCGGTGCCGACGGCTCGGCTCGGGAGCTGCCCGATAGCGGTGCGAAGCGGGATGCCTCGGGCCAGGCGCTCGGCGCGGTCGTCGCGGCCGTCGGCCGACGCATCGGCTGAGCCCGCAGCGACGTCTCGCGCACGACGAAGGCCGCCCCGATCGGGGCGGCCTTCATCGTTGCGTCGGGGTCAGGCGTCGATGCGGTCGCGCTCGAGGGCGTCGGAACTCTCGATGATGAACTCCTTGCGCGGCGCGACGTCGTTGCCCATGAGGAGTTCGAACACGCGACCGGCGTTCTCGGCGTCGCCGATGCCGACTCGCCGCAGCGTGCGGTGACGGCGGTCCATCGTCGTGGTCGCGAGCTGGTCGGCGTCCATCTCACCGAGGCCCTTGTAGCGCTGGATCGGGTCCTGGTACCGCTTCTTCTGCTTGTCGAGCCCGGCGAGCACGCCCTGCAGCTCGGCCTCGGAGTAGGTGTAGATCGTCTCGTTCGGCTTCGAGCCGGGGTTCATGACCACCACGCGGTGCAACGGCGGCACGGCGGCGAAGACGCGCCCCTCCTCGATCATCGGTCGCATGTACCGGAAGAAGAGCGTGAGCAGCAGCGTCCGGATGTGCGCTCCGTCGACGTCGGCGTCGGCCATCAGGATGACCTTGCCGTAGCGCGCCTGCGAGAGGTCGAAGCTGCGGCCGGAGCCCGCTCCGATGACCTGGATGATCGAGGCGCATTCGGCGTTGCCGAGCATGTCGGCGACGCTCGCCTTCTGCACGTTGAGGATCTTGCCCCGGATGGGCAGCAGTGCCTGGTGCTCGCTGTCGCGGGCGAGCTTCGCGGTGCCGAGGGCCGAATCGCCCTCGACGATGAAGAGCTCGGAGTGCGCGACGTCGTTCGACCGGCAGTCGACGAGCTTGGCCGGGAGCGACGAGCTCTCGAGCGCGTTCTTCCGCCGCTGGGTCTCTTTGTGGGCGCGAGCGGAGATGCGCGACTTCATCTCGGCGACGACCTTGTCGAGCAGGAGGGCCGACTGGGTCTTGTCGTCGCGCTTCGTCGAGGCGAAGCGCTCCTTCAGCTCCTTCGTGAGCACGTTCGAGACGATGCTGCGCACGGCGGGCGTGCCGAGCACCTCCTTCGTCTGGCCTTCGAACTGCGGCTCGGGCAGCCGCACGGTGATCACGGCGGTGAGCCCCGCGAGCACGTCGTCCTTCTCGAGCTTGTCGTTGCCGGCCTTGAGCCGGCGTGCGTTCTGCTCGACCTGCTGGCGCAGGAACTTCAGCAGGCCCTGGTCGAATCCGGCCTGATGGGTGCCGCCCTTCGGCGTCGCAATGATGTTGACGAACGAGCGCATGACCGTGTCGTACCCCGTGCCCCAGCGCAGCGCGATGTCGACCTCGCACTCGCGCGAGAGCTCGGTGGGCACCATGGCGCCGCTCTCGCTCAGCACCGGAACCGTCTCGGTGAAGTGCCCGGTGCCGGTGAGTCGCCAGATGTCGGTGATCGGCGAGTCGGGAGAGAGGTGCTCGACGAACTCGGAGATGCCGCCTTCGAACTGGAACGACGTCGTGTGGGGCGTCTCGCCCCGCTCGTCGGTCACGTCGATGGCGAGACCCGGCACGAGGAACGCCGTCTGGCGGGCGCGTCCGAGCAGGTCGTCGGTCTGGAACTCGGCGCCCTTCGTGAAGATCTGGCGGTCGGCCCAGTAACGGATGCGCGTGCCGGTGACGCCCTTCGCGACCTTGCCGACGACTCGGAGTTCGCTGCGCTCCTCGAACGGCGTGAACGGCGCGTCGGGCGACGGCACGTCACCGTCGGCGAAGACGCCGGGCTCGCCGCGGTGGAACGACATGGCCCACGTCTTGCCGTCGCGGTCGACCTCGACGTCGAGCCGCTCCGACAGGGCGTTGACGACGGAGGCCCCGACACCGTGCAGGCCGCCGGACGCGGCGTACGATCCGGAGCCGAACTTTCCGCCCGCGTGCAGCTTCGTGAAGACGACCTCGACGCCTGTCAAGCCCGTCTTCGGCTCGACGTCGACGGGGATGCCTCGGGCCCGGTCGCGGACCTCGACGCTGCCGTCGGGGTGCAGCAGCACGCCGATCTCGGTGCCGTGGCCCGCGAGCGCCTCATCGACCGAGTTGTCGATGATCTCCCACAGGCAGTGCATGAGACCGCGCGAGTCGGTCGAACCGATGTACATGCCGGGACGCTTGCGGACCGCCTCGAGCCCTTCGAGGACGGAGAGGTGGCGGGCGGAATAGTCGGAACTCACGTCGAACAAGCCTAGTGAGCGCGACCGACACCGACGCGCAGGCGCTACGCGCTGAGCGAAATGCCCGGCGGAACGGAAGTCTCCCGCTCTCGCCCGTGTTTTCATTGATGAACGGAACATCGAGCATGAGCGACGGAGGAGGAGCCATGACCCAGTACACCGAGACCACCGGTGCGGTCGAAGCCGAGACCCCTTACGAGCTCACGGCGCTCGACCGCTGCGACGCCTGCGGCGCCCAGGCGTACATCCGCGTCGTCGTGGCGAGCGGCGAGCTCCTGTTCTGCGCACACCACGGGCGCAAGCACCAGGAGAAGCTTTCGCAGATCGCGCAGAGCTGGCACGACGAGAGCGACCGTCTCCTCGTCGACGACCGCCGCTGACCTTCCGAACCCGGACCGAACGAGAAACGCCCCGGCATCGCCGGGGCGTTTTCGTCGTCGCGTCGGGGCGAGCCCGCTCAGCCGACGGGCGATTCGACGCCGGCCGCCCGCGCCTGAACGGAACGCGCCGCCGCGGCGTAACCGTCGACCTCGGCGGCGCGGCCGGCCGGCTCGTAGCCGATTCCGGCTCGCTCGGCCATCAGCGTCAACAGGTGGTCGGCGAACGCCGGGTTCTTCGCGAGCACGGGCCCGTGCAGGTGCGTGCCGAACACCGAGCCCATGACGACGCCCTCCTGCCCCGAGTCGCGTCCGTTGCCGCTGCCCGTGAGGACGCGGCCGAGCGGCGAGCCCTCGGCGCCGATGTAGTCGCGAGCGTGGTTCTCGAAGCCCACGAGCGCGCCGAAGGCCGGCGATCGGACCACGAGGTCGCCCGTCACGCGATCGCCACGCGGCACGGCTCGCCCGGGCAGGATGCCGAGGCCCTCGATGCTGCGACCGCCGCTCGTCTCGATGCCCCAGCTGAGCAGTTCCCACCCGGTGCCGACGCCGAGGACGGGCACACCCTCGGTGCCCCATCGTCGCAGCTCGTCGTGCAGGCCGAGCAGGCGCTCGCGGCTCTCGTCGAGCGATGCGTCGCTTCCGGAGCCCAGCACGATCGCGTCGACCCGGTCGGGCAGCGCCGCGGCCTCGTCGACGGGGACCACGACGGCGTCGATACCGGCCCAGCGGGCACGCATCGCGAGCACGTGCGCGTTCTGGGCATCGCCGTTGGTGTTCTGCAGCGTCGGCAGCAGGGAGACGATCGTGAGGCTCATTCGGTACCCGTCAATCCGAGGTGCGCCCTCGTGCGGCGCATCGAGTCGGCCGAGAAGACGATCGTCTTCACGCCCGAGGTCGGTGCCGGGGCCGCGAGGAAATCGTCGAGCGCCCGCGGCAGATCGGGTTCGACCCGATCGATCTCGACGCCGTCGTAGGCGAGCATGAGCGCCGCCTCCGCCGCCTTGGATCCGCTCACGATCGCCACCCGGCCGAGCGACGACGCGTCGGCGGGCCAGAAGTACGAGGGGTCGCGCACGTCCGAGCCGATCGCGAAGAGGATGTCGCTCGTCCCGGGTTCGACGCTGTCCACGTTGAGCTGGTAGCTCGCCGGATTCTGCACGAGGACGAACTCGACCTCCTGGCCGCGCACCGTCACCCGCTCACCCCGTCCGAAGACCGCCGGGATCGCGCTGAGGGCGCTCGCCGCGGAGTCGGCGGAGAATCGCTCGCCCAGTACCGCCTTCGCCGTCGAGTACGCGGCCGCGGCATCCACCGCGTAGTGCGTGCCGCGCGCGGGGAGACCCGCGGTCACGCGCCGGCCGTCGTCGAGCAGCGCGACCTCACGACCCGAGACGGCGTCGACGACGACGCCGTCCGACGGGTCGAGTCGATGCGGGCTCGTCTCGGTGTAGCCGAGCCCGCGCGGCGACTCGTCGAGGACCGCCTGCGAGACGCCGAAGCGTCGCACCGCGACATCCGGCCCGACCTTCGCGGCCAGCCGTTCGAGATACGCGTCGTCGGCGTTCAGGACGACCGACTCCCCCGCTCGGGCGGCGATGCGCGCGAGCATGCCCGCGACCATCTCGGAATCGTGGAACCGGTCGATCTGGTCGACCATGACGTTCGTGAGGCAGACGACGCGAGCGTCGACGCCCTGCATGACGAGGGCGCCGTGACCCTCGTCCATCTCGAGGACGGCGACGTCGCCGGGCACACGGCCCCGCCAGTCGGCCTGTTCGAGCAACGCCGAGGTGAGGCCCTGGCTGATGTTCGCCGTCGACGGATTGGTGAAGACGTCGACGCCGTGTTCGCGCAGGATCGCGACGAGCATCTTCGTGGTCGTCGACTTGCCGGCCGAACCCGACACCACGACGAGCCCCTGCGGGAAGCCGGACAGCGTGCGCTTCAGGTAGTTCGGCGCAATGCGGTTGACGACGAGACCGGGAACCGCCGAACCGCCGCCCGGCTTGCGGAGCCGGGCGGCGAAACGGGTGAGTCTGCCGACGAGAATCGCCGGCGCGTAGCGCACCGGCGGCCTACTCGAGGTAGTCGCGCAGCGACTGCGACCGCGACGGGTGACGCAGCTTCGCCATCGTCTTCGACTCGATCTGGCGGATGCGCTCGCGGGTGACGCCGAACGTGTCGCCGATCTGGTCGAGGGTCTTGGGCATGCCGTCGCCGAGGCCGAAGCGCATGCGGATGACGCCCGCCTCGCGCTCGCTCAGCGAGTCGAGGAGCGACTCGAGCTGCTTCTGCAGCATCGTGAAGCCGACGGCGTCGGCCGGGACCACCGCCTCGGTGTCCTCGATGAGGTCGCCGAACTCGCTGTCGCCGTCCTCACCGAGCGGCGTGTGCAGCGAGATCGGCTCGCGGCCGTACTTCTGCACCTCGATGACCTTCTCGGGGGTCATGTCGAGTTCGCGGCTCAGCTCTTCGGGCGTGGGCTCGCGGCCCAGGTCCTGGAGCATCTGGCGCTGCACTCGGGCGAGCTTGTTGATGACCTCGACCATGTGCACGGGGATGCGGATGGTCCGGGCCTGGTCGGCCATGGCGCGCGTGATCGCCTGGCGGATCCACCACGTGGCGTAGGTCGAGAACTTGAAGCCCTTGGTGTAGTCGAACTTCTCGACCGCGCGGATGAGGCCGAGGTTGCCCTCCTGGATCAGGTCGAGGAACTGCATGCCGCGACCCGTGTAGCGCTTCGCGAGCGAGACGACGAGACGCAGGTTCGCACCGAGCAGGTGGCTCTTGGCGCGCTGGCCGTCCTTCGCGACCCACTGCAGTTCGCGACCGAGCTGCGAACGCTTCTCCGTGTCGCTCATCTGCGACAGCTTCTCCTCCGCGAAGAGGCCGGCCTCGATGCGCATCGCGAGCTCGACCTCTTCGGCCGCGTTCAGGAGCGCGACCTTGCCGATCTGCTTGAGGTAGTCCTTCACCGGGTCGGCCGTCGCACCGGTGATGGTGGAGGAGTAGACCGGGACCTCGTCCTCGTCGTCGGAGGCGCGCAGCACGAGCGCGCCCGTCGGGTGGGGCTCGACCGCGATGGGCTTCGCCTCGTCGTCCTCGTCGGATGCCTCGTCGACGCCCTCGGCGGTGTCGACCTCGACCTCCTCGAGGTCGGCGGGCTCGACGTCGTCCTCGTCGTCCTCGTCGGCCGCCTTGCCCTTCGCCTTCGTGCGGGGCTTGGCGGCGCTCTTGGCCGTGCTCGTGCGCGGCGTCTTCGACGCCGTCGTCGTCTTCGCCGCAGCCTTCGCGGCGGGCGCCTTCGCGGGCGTCTTGCTCGCAGCCGACTTCGCGGCGGTCTGGCGCTTCGCGGCCGGCTTCTCAGCCTCGGCCTCGGCCTTCGCCTTCGTCGTTGCCATACGTTTGAACCTCTCCTACCGTCGCGCGGCGTGTGCCCTCTCGGAAGGCGTGGCTCGTGCAGTCGGTCCGGGTCGTTTTCGGACACTATGAGGACCCATGTCAAGTCCGCGACAACCGCACGACCGACATCGTGCTCGCGAACCCGAACGGGTCCTGCCTTAATTATACAGATCCTCGGGTGCAGGAACGCACGTCCGACACCGCGCCGCTCAACTTCTGTCAACGCCTGCGGGCCGGTGGCCATTCCCCAGTCGACGACCGGTCCCCGACCCCGGGTTCAGGCTCCGCGCGGCGGTTCCTCGTCGCGCGAGCGCCGGAAGGCGAGGAACTTCTCGAGCTCGGCCGCGATCTCGTCGGCGCTCGGCAGTTCGCCGTCCTCGTCGGTGAGCGGCGAGCGAAGGGTTGTCCCTTCCATATAGGCGTCGTGGCGCTCCTCGAGGGTGCCGACGAGCTTCGCGAGCTCGCCGTTCTCGGCGACCTGCTCGTCGATCCGCGCGACGAACTCGCGCCCCTGCTCGCGGAGGGCGTCGGTCGGGAAGATGCGCCCCGTCGCGGCGCTGATCGCCTCGAGGGCGGCGATCGCCGCGGACGGGTACTCGGTGTCGGCGAGGTAGTGCGGGATGAGCAGGACGAACCCGGTCGTCGGATGCCCGAGTTCGACGAGCCGGTATTCGACGAGGTGCAGGGCGTTGCCGGGCACCTGCGTGGTGGGCCGCCAGACGGACATCGAGTCGATGAGTTCGTCGCGATTGCCGCTGACGGTCATGCGGATCGGCCGGGTGTGCGGAACGGGCATCGGGATGGCGTTCATCCACGTCGTCGATGAGACCTGCAGCTCGTCGATGAGGTGCAGCACCGCCGCCGTGAACCACTCCCAGCGGAAATCCGGCTCGAAGCCGGTCAGCAGGAGGAACGGACGACCGAGTTCGTCGCGTGCGAGCTCGAGTTCCAGCCGCGGGGGCGTGTACTCGGTGAACCGCTCACCCTCGAAGAGCATGATCGGACGGCGCGCCCGGTAATCGAGCAGTTCATCGGCGTCGAAGGTCGCGATCGGCGTCGTCTCGAGCGTCTCGCGCAGGTACTCGGTCGTCTGCGCGACCGCTCCGCCGGCGTCGGCGAATCCGGTGAGCCCCGCGACGAGCGGCAGCCCCGGAGGCACCGACACGTCGACGTTCAGCTCGTACAGGGAACGTGGATCGCGCATGTTTCCAGCGTAGTGACGACCACGCGGCCGACCTCCGATCGAGCGCGCGGACGTTGATGCCCAGAGCGAACACGTACGATCGGGGATCATGACCGTTCCCGCGCTCTCCGTCTCCGACTCCCCCGCTGCCGCCGCCGACGCCGACGTCGTGCTCGTCGCCGCCCGGAAGGGCACCGACGGTCCCGAACTCCTCGTGCCGTCGGGCTTCGACGGGCTCGCCGTGCAGCTCTCCGCACTCGGCGCGACGGGAGCGAGCGACGAGCTCACTCGGCTGCCGGGCACCGACGGCGGTCCGCGCGTCATCGCCGTGGTCGGCGTGGGCGAGCGGGCGGATGCCTCGAGCCTCCGCCTGGCCGCCGGCTCGGCCGTGCGTCGGCTGAGCAAGGTCGAGTCGATCGCGCTCGCGGTCGAGGCCGGCGACGCCGAGACGGCGGCCGCCTACCTCGAGGGTGCCGCGCTCGGCGCGTACGCGTTCGACGAGTACCGCTCCGACGCGAAGCCGCCCGTGGCCGCGGTCACCCTGCACACCGCTTTCGACGCCGACGCCGTCCGCCTCGACCGGATCCGTTCCGTCGTCGCGGCCGTGGCCCGCACGAAGGACCTCGTCAACACCTCGCCGGCCGACCTCTACCCCGAGACGTTCGCCGAGCTCGCCGTCGAAGCCGCGACCGCGGTCGGGGTCGCCGCCAAGGTCTGGAACGAGGCCGAGCTCGCCGCCGACGGGTTCGGCGGCATCGTCGGCGTCGGCCAGGGTTCCAGCCGTGGCCCCCGGCTCGTGCGCCTCGAATGGGCTCCTGCCGAGGCATCCGGACATCTCGCGCTCGTCGGCAAGGGCATCACGTTCGACTCGGGCGGCCTCTCGCTGAAGCCGATGCTCTCCATGGTGGGCATGAAGACCGACATGGCGGGCGCCGCGGCCGTGCTCTCGGCGATCGTCGCATTCGCCGAGCTGGGCGTACCGATCAAGGTCACGGGCTGGCTGTGCCTCGCCGAGAACCTGCCGTCGGGCACGGCGACGCGTCCGAACGACGTGCTGCGCATCCGGGGCGGCAAGACCGTCGAGGTCCTCAACACCGACGCCGAGGGCCGCCTCGTGCTCGCCGACGGCCTCGTCGCCGCCAGCGAGGAGCAGCCCGACGCGATCGTCGACGTCGCGACGCTCACCGGTGCGCAGATGGTCGCGCTCGGCAACCGCATCTCCGGCCTCCTCGGCGACGACGGCCTCGTCGCCGACGTGCGGTCGGCCGCCGACCACGTCGACGAGGCGGTCTGGCCGATGCCGCTTCCGGAGGACCTGCTCGCGCTGCTCAAGTCCGACGTCGCCGACCTCGGGAACACCAAGCTCGGCCAGACCGTGCCAGGAATGCTGCTCGCGGGCGTCTTCCTGCAGCAGTTCGTCGGGCTCCGCGAGGGCACCGAAGAGCGCATCCCGTGGGCGCACCTCGACATCGCAGGACCCTCGCACAACACCGGCGCGGGCTGGGGCTTCACGGGCACCGGAGCCACCGGAGCCGCCGTTCGCACGCTCATCCGGCTGGGCGAGGAGCTCGCCGCCAAGTAGTAAGGTCGTTCAGGGCGAGAACGTCGCCCGAACGCCTGCCGAGGCGACACGCCTCCGGCAGTCCGTGTCGCAGATCAGGTGCGCAAGGGAGATTGCGGTTGTCCGAGCAGAACTTTGACATTGTCGTCCTCGGCGGGGGCAGCGCGGGCTATGCCGCAGCGATCCGCGCCGTCGAACTCGGCCTCACCGCCGTGGTGATCGAGAAAGACAAGCTCGGCGGCACGTGCCTCCACCGCGGCTGCATCCCGACCAAGGCGCTGCTGCACGCGGCCGAGGTCGCAGAGGTCTCCAAGGAGTCGGCGAAGTACGGCGTGAAGACCGCGTTCGAGGGCATCGACATGGGCGGCGTCAGCGCGTACCGCGAGGGCATCGTCTCCAGCAAGTGGAAGGGCCTGCAGGGCCTGCTCAAGGCCCGCGGCATCACCGTCGTCGAGGGCGAGGGGCGCCTCGTCTCGGCGAACACCGTCCAGGTCGGCGACGACCGCTACGTCGGCAAGAACGTCCTCCTCGCGACGGGTTCGTACTCCCGTTCGCTGCCCGGCCTCGAGATCGGCGGCCGGGTCATCACGAGCGAGCAGGCGCTCGAGCTCGACTTCGTGCCGAACAAGGTCGCCGTGCTCGGCGGCGGCGTCATCGGCGTCGAGTTCGCGAGCGTGTGGCGCTCGTTCGGCGCCGAGGTGACGATCATCGAGGCGCTCCCCCACCTCGTTCCCAACGAGGAGGAGTCGGTCTCGAAGCAGCTCGAACGCGCCTTCCGCAAGCGCGGCATCGACTTCTCGCTCGGCGTCCGGTTCCAGGGCGTCACGCAGAACGACGAGGGCGTCGTCGTCACGCTCGAGAACGGCACGACCTACGAGGCCGACCTGCTGCTCGTCGCCGTCGGCCGCGGCCCGGTGACCCAGAACCTCGGCTACGAGGAGGTCGGCATCACGATCGACCGCGGCTTCGTCATCACCGACGAGCGCCTCCAGACGAGCGTCCCCGGCGTGTACGCCGCGGGCGACATCGTGCCGGGCCTCCAGCTCGCGCACCGCAGCTACCAGCAGGGCATCTTCGTCGCCGAGGAGATCGCGGGCCTGGGCCCGATCATCGTCGAGGACGTCAACATCCCGAAGATCACCTACTGCGAGCCCGAGGTCGCGTCGGTCGGCTACACCGAGGCCAAGGCCGCGGAGAAGTTCGGTGCCGACCAGGTCAGCTCGTTCGACTACAACCTGGCCGGCAACGGCAAGTCGAGCATCCTCGGCACGGGCGGTTCGATCAAGGTCGTCCGCGTGAACGACGGCCCGATCGTCGGCGTGCACATGATCGGCGGCCGCGTCGGAGAGCTCATCGCCGAGGCGCAGCTCGCCGTGAACTGGGAGGCGTACCCCGAGGACATCGCCCCCTTCATCCACGCGCACCCGACGCAGGGCGAGGCGTTCGGCGAGGCCGTGCTCAAGCTGGCCGGCAAGCCGCTGCACGCCATCTGAGCCGCTGCCCGACCCCACGACTGCAATAAGCTAGAACGCGTTCCCACGCTGTGAAGGAGACAAGCGCATGAGCGAATCCGTCAGCCTCCCGGCACTCGGCGAGAGTGTCACTGAAGGCACGGTCACCCGCTGGCTGAAGAATGTCGGCGACCGTGTCGAGGTCGACGAGCCGCTGCTCGAGGTCTCGACCGACAAGGTCGACACCGAGATCCCGTCGCCGGTGGCCGGCGTCATCGAGGCGATCCTCGTCCAGGAGGACGAGACCGTCGAGGTCGGCACCGCACTCGTGACGATCGGCGACGGCTCGGGCGCCGCGGCCCCCGAAGCCGCCCCCGCCCCGGCCGAGGCGCCCGCCGCACCGGCAGAGGCCGCCGCACCCGCTGCTCCGCCCGCCGAGCCGGTCGCCGCGCCGGCTGCGCCCGCTGCACCTGCTGCAGCACCCGAGCCCGCCGCGCCCGCTGCCCCCGAGCCCGCCGCAGCCCCCGCTGCTCCCGCGGCTCCGGCTGCTCCGGCCGCTGCCCCCGCGGCTCCGGCTGCTCCGGCCGCTGCCCCCGCGACTCCGGCTGCTCCCGCGGCAGCCCCGGCTGCTCCCGCGGCGCCCGTCGCTGCCCCTGCGGCCCCTGCCCCTGAGGCCGTCGCACCCGCGACGGGCGCGCACGCCGGTCCGTCGGGCTACGTCACGCCGATCGTTCGCAAGCTCGCGAACGAGCAGGGCGTCGACCTCGCCACCGTCACCGGCACCGGTGTCGGCGGTCGCATCCGCAAGCAGGACGTGATCTCCGCGCAGGCCGCTCCGGCCGCGGCGGCGCCCGCCGCGCCCGCCCGTCAGCCGCTCGAGACCTCGCCGCTGCGCGGTACGACCGTTCCCATGACGCGCCTGCGCAAGGTCGTCGCCGAGCGCGCCGTGGTCTCGATGACGTCGACGGCGCAGCTCACGACCGTTGTGGAGGTCGACGTCACCCGCATCGCGCGCCTGCGCGACCGGGTCAAGGGCGACTTCCTCGCGAAGACGGGCAACAAGCTCTCGTTCCTCCCGTTCTTCGCCCTGGCCGCGGCCGAGGCGCTCAAGGCGTACCCGATCATCAACTCGACGGTCGACGGCGACAACATCGTCTACCCCGCCCAGGAGAACATGAGCATCGCGGTCGACACCGAGCGCGGCCTGCTCACGCCCGTCATCCGCAATGCCGGTGAGCTCGACGTCGCCGGCCTCGCCGCGCAGATCGCCGACCTCGCCGACCGCACCCGCAACAACCAGCTGAAGCCCGACGAGCTCGCCGGCGGCACCTTCACGCTGACCAACACGGGCTCGCGCGGTGCGCTGTTCGACACGCCGGTCGTGTTCCTCCCGCAGTCGGCGATCCTCGGCACGGGTGTCGTCGTGAAGCGCCCCGTCGTCGTCAGCCAGGACGGCGCCGATGCGATCGCGGTCCGCTCGATGGTGTTCCTCGCGCTGTCCTACGACCACCGCATCATCGACGGCGCCGACGCCGCACGCTTCCTCACGGCGGTCAAGGACCGCCTCGAGGAGGGCGCGTTCGAGGCCGACCTCGGCATCTAGTCGAAGAGCTCGCGCAGTCGCCAACCGGCCTCGCTCCTCATCACGAGGAGCGAGGCCGGTTCGCGTTCCGCCTCCGTGTACGGCAGTCGCAGGAGCACCGCATCCCCCATCTCGGCGGCGACCGAGAGGTGGTCGAGGTCGTACTCCGGCAGCTCCGGAGCCTCCCCTTCGCGCGCGCTCGCGAGCACGGCGTGGTCGGCCCGCTCGATGGCCGAGCCCGGCTGATCGACCTGCTCGAGGCAACCCGCGTCGATCGCGTCGAGGCACGCCGCCCGGCGTGCCATCAGTTCGCTCGCAGCATCGACCGGCCCGCTGTCTCGGGCGAGCTCGTTCGCGGCATCGTCGCGCGCGACGTCGCCCGACGCATCGCGCTCGGCGGCATCCGTCTCCGCACCGCCGGTCGGAGGCGGCACTGAGGATCGGATCTCGGGGCCACGGGACCTCGGCGCGCCCCCGCGGCCCGTCTCAGGCGCGCCCGCGCCGTCGGCGCCCCCGGCCGGCGGCACGAGCGTCAGGAGCAGCACGAGCGCCCCGGCGCCGATGGCGCCGCCGGCAAGGAGCGGGCGTCGACGCGCTGCCGCGAGGGCACGGAGCCGCCTCACGATCCCGCCACCGGAGGCCTCATCGGCGGACGCGGCGACCCGGTCGACGAACGGTGCCGGGAGTTGGGCCAGTTCGCCGATCACGGCCCGCAGGCCGCTCCGGCGACGTGTCCCGACGTCGGCGACGGTCTCGGCCGCCGAGACGTCGGCGTGCGATGCGTCGACTCGCGTCGGCAGTGCGGTCGACGCCGGTCTCGGGACCGTCGTGCGAAGCGGCACCGCCTCCGCCGCGGCGAAGAGCGCTCGCTCCACCTCGCCCTCGCATCGTGCGAACGGGCGTGATTCGGCGCCCGCCCGAGCGATCGCGGAGGCGCGCTCGAACGCGGCTGGGCGACGCGTCGCGCCGGCCACCTCGTCGACGAGGTCGGCGACGCGACGCAGCCCCTCGCGCCGCAGCTCGGTGCGCGCGACCGCCCCGCCCGCGTCCTCCAGCCGGCGCAGCGCGCCGAGGCCGATGAGACGCGGTCGGCCGGTCTCGTCGAGCATGACGTCGCCGGTCGCGAGCCTCGTGTGCACGAACCCGGCATCCGCGAGCGAGCCGGTCGCGGCGACGAGCGGGGCGAGGATCGTCGTCGCCTCGCCCGGGTCGAGCAGCCGTTCCCCGAGCAGCCGCGAGAGCGTCGGGCCGCCGACCCGCTCGACCGCGACGACCCGTCGACCGTCGTCGAGCACGGCGACGTCCACGAGCATCGGCAGGGTGCCCGAGGCATCCCCGCCCATCGCCGCGATCTCGACGGCGACCGAGTCGTCGTCGGCGTCGCGACCGTAGACCCGAAGTGCGACGAGCCGGCGCGGCGTGCCGGCCGTATCGGCCGTCGCGTCGACGGCAAGGTACACCTCGGCGCGGTCGCCCGTGGCGACTCGCCGCAACAGGCGGTACCCCGCGACGACCCGGTCGCTCCGCGGCTCGGGCTCGGCTCGAGCCGATTCCGCCGTTCGTGCGGGAGCGGGCTCGCCTCGGGTCCGGGCTTCCGTCGTCGCGTGACGTCTCATGCCGCGAGTCTCCACGGCGCCCGGCGTCCGGCACGCCGCGTCCCGACCGGCTGTGCGCCCCCGGCCGCCGGTGCCGACTGGGGAGGACGAGTCGCCTAGACTGGCCGAATGCTCGACATCGTCGTCACGGGGCTAAGCGCCAACTCCGTGCCGTACATCGAGGGTCTCGACCTTCAGCGCGCCGTCCATCGCGCGGTCGTCGCGGGCGAACGCCCCGACACCGTCCTCCTCCTGGAGCACCCCTCCGTCTACACCGCCGGGAAGCGGACCGCTCCCGACGAGCGGCCGACCGACGGGACGCCCGTCATCGACGTCGACCGCGGCGGCAAGATCACCTGGCACGGTCCGGGCCAGCTCGTGGGGTATCCGATCCTCCATCTCGCCGAACCGATCGACGTGGTCGGCTATGTGCGCCGGCTCGAGGGCGTCCTCATCGACGTGCTCCGCGAGATCGGCGTCGACGGCCGGCGCGTCGACGGACGCTCCGGCGTCTGGGTGGGCTCCCCCGGCCTCGAGAACAAGATCGCGGCGATCGGCATCCGCGTCGCCGACGGCGTCACGATGCACGGCTTCGCCCTCAACTGCTCGAACTCGCTCGAACCGTACGAGCGGATCGTCGCGTGCGGCATCCGCGATGCCGGGGTGACCACCGTCAGCCGGGAACTCGGTCGCACCGTGACGCCCGCCGACCTCGTGGACGCCGTGAGTACGCGTCTCCGCCTCGAGTTCGAGGAGGCGCTGGCCGCATGACCACCGCTCCGGAGGGGCGCAGGATGCTGCGCCTCGAAGTCCGCAACGCCCAGACGCCGATCGAACGCAAGCCCGAATGGATCAAGACCCGGGCCAAGATGGGCCCCGAGTACCGCGCCCTGCAGTCGCTCGTGAAGAGCGAGGACCTGCACACGGTCTGCCAGGAGGCCGGCTGCCCCAACATCTACGAGTGCTGGGAGGATCGCGAGGCGACCTTCCTCATCGGCGGTTCGCAATGCACCCGGCGCTGCGACTTCTGCCAGATCGACACCGGGAAGCCGGCCGATTTCGACGCCGACGAGCCGCGCCGGGTCGGCGAGTCGGTCGTGCGCATGCAGCTGCGCTACTCGACGGTGACGGGCGTCGCCCGAGACGACCTGCCCGACGGCGGCGCCTGGCTCTACGCCGAGACGATTCGCGAGATCCACCGGCAGTCGCCGGGCACCGGCGTCGAGATCCTCGTGCCCGACTTCAACGGCGAGCCCGAGCTCCTGCAGCAGGTCTTCGACGCACGGCCCGAGGTCTTCGCCCACAACGTCGAAACGGTTCCGCGCATCTTCAAGCGCATCCGACCCGCATTCCGGTACGAGCGGTCGCTCGACGTGATCACGCAGGGCCGCGATGCGGGGCTCATCACGAAGTCCAACCTCATCCTCGGCATGGGCGAGGAGCGGTCGGAGGTCTCCCGGGCACTGCGCGACCTGCACGACGCCGGCACCGACATCATCACGGTCACCCAGTACCTGCGTCCGAGCCCCCGCCACCTGCCGGTCGCTCGATGGGTGCGACCCGAGGAGTTCGTCGAGATCAAGGCCGAGGCCGAGGAGATCGGCTTCCTCGGAGTGCTGGCCGGGCCGCTCGTGCGTTCGTCGTACCGAGCCGGACGGCTCTGGGCGCAGTCGATGGCGGCCAAGGGGCGCGACCTTCCGGCCGAGCTCTCGCACCTCGCGGACGCGAGCCTCGGGTTCGCGCAGGCCGTCGGCTGACCCGCCGGTCGGTCGTCGGACGCCATCGGCACCGGGGCCCGCTCGATCCGTGCTCGCACGGTCCGAGCGGGCCTCGGCCGCCGGTATCCTAGACACCATGGCACGTACCAAGGACGCATCGAAGGCTCAGAAGGAGCCCGGCCGACTCAAGCAGATGTGGCAGGTCTTCCAGATGACCCGCCGCTACGACTCGACCGCGCAGTGGCTGATGCTCCTCGTGTTCCTGGTGCCGGTGCTCGTCGGCCTCGCGCTCGCGCTCTGGACGGGCGACGGCAACGGCTTCACGATCGCGCTCTGGATCGTCGCGGGCGTGCTCGCCGGCCTCCTGCTCGCCCTCGTCGTGCTCGGCCGTCGTGCCGAGCGCGCTGCGTACGCCCAGATCGACGGACAGCCGGGTGCGGTCGGTGCGGTCCTCCGCAGCGGCCTCCGCGGCGCCTGGGTCGGCAACGAGATGCCCGTCGCCGTCAACGGCAAGACGCAGGACGCGGTGTACCGGGCGGTCGGCCGCGGCGGCGTGGCGCTCATCAGCGAAGGCCCGGCCTCCCGCACCAAGCGCATGCTCGAGGACGAGCAGCGCAAGGTCGCCCGAGTGCTGCCGAACGTGCCGATCACGCTCATCTCGGTGGGCCACGACGAGGGTTCGGTCGAGCTCTACAAGCTCGCCTCGACGCTCCGCAAGACCAAGAAGGCGCTCACCAAGCCCGAGGTGCTCGCGGTGACGAACCGTCTCAACTCGCTGCAGACGTCGCTGCCGATCCCGAAGGGCATCGACCCGATGAAGGTCCGCCCCCAGCGCGGCAAGATGCGCTGAGCGCACGCACCGACACGCGGCATCCGCCTTTCGAGGCGGGTGCCGCTTCGTCGTTCACGGCGCGGATGCGTCGGGGCCGGTCACGCCCGGATGAGCACCGTGCCCGCGACCTTGTCGTGGAAGCCGCGCTGGTCGGAGTCCCACACGAGCGCAGGAACGACGATCATGAGGAGCGCCGTGCGGACGACCGGGCGCCAGAGGCCGATCCAGCCGCCCTCGAGCGGCACGACGTGCATGCCGAGGAGGCGGTGGCCGATGCTGCCCCCGATCGTCGGGATGAACACGATCTGCAGGACCGCGAACACGAGCGGGGTGACCCACGTGTACGCGACCGATTCGTAGGGCGTGAACAGCAGCGCGATGAGCATGGCGCTGCCCCAGTCGATGAAGATCGCGGCGATCCGGCGCCCGACCCGTCCGACCGAGCCGCGCCCGTGATCGGGGAGGCCGAGTCGTTCGCCGGGCCACCGGCTGGGTTCGAGGTCGCCGAATGTCTGGGGCTTCGCGTCGGGCATCAGACGATTCTACCGACCGGGCATGGGCGTAACATGGCCGAAACATTCCGGTCACGGTCGGGAAACGGCGCGCGGATACCGTCGCCGTTGGCTGTGCAAGTCCATCCGTTCCACCCGCCACCTGGAGATCCGTCGCATGTTCAGTGATTCGTCCGAAGTGCTCAAGTTCATCAAAGAGACCGATGTCAAGTTCCTCGACATCCGGTTCACCGATCTGCCCGGTGTGCAGCAGCACTTCAACATCCCGGCTTCCACGGTCGACGAGGAGTTCTTCACCGTCGGCCAGCTGTTCGACGGCTCCTCGATCCGCGGCTTCGCGAACATCCACGAGTCGGACATGCAGCTCATCCCCGACGTGACGACCGCGTACATCGACGCGTTCCGCGCCGAGCGCACGCTCATCATGGTCTTCGACATCTACAACCCGCGCAACGGCGAGATCTACTCGAAGGACCCGCGCCAGGTCGCCAAGAAGGCCGAGAAGTACCTCGCCTCGACCGGCATCGCCGACACGGCGTTCTTCGCCCCCGAGGCCGAGTTCTACATCTTCGACGACGTGCGCTACGAGGTCAACCAGCACTCGAGCTTCTACTCGGTCGACTCCGAGGAGGGCGCCTGGAACTCGGGACGTGCCGAGGAGGGCGGCAACCTCGCCAACAAGACCCCGTACAAGGGCGGCTACTTCCCCGTCTCCCCCGTCGACAAGCAGGCCGACCTGCGCGACGACATCTGCCTGAAGCTCATCGACGCCGGGCTCCACCTGGAGCGTTCGCACCACGAGGTCGGCACGGGCGGCCAGGCCGAGATCAACTACCGCTTCGACACGATGGTCGCCGCAGCCGACGACATCCTGAAGTTCAAGTACATCGTGAAGAACACCGCCGAGCAGTGGGGCAAGACGGCGACGTTCATGCCGAAGCCGCTCTTCGGCGACAACGGCTCGGGCATGCACACCCACCAGTCGCTCTGGAACGACGGCAAGCCGCTCTTCTACGACGAGGCCGGCTACGGCGGGCTGAGCGACATCGCGCGCTGGTACATCGGCGGCCTGCTCAAGCACGCCCCCGCGGTGCTCGCGTTCACGAACCCGACGGTGAACTCGTACCACCGGCTCGTGCCCGGCTTCGAGGCCCCCGTCAACCTCGTCTACTCGGCGGGCAACCGCTCGGCGTCGATCCGCATCCCGATCACGGGCACCAACCCGAAGGCGAAGCGCATCGAGTTCCGCGCGCCGGATGCCTCGGGCAACCCGTACCTCGCGTTCGCCGCGCAGCTCATGGCGGGCCTCGACGGCATCAAGAACCGCATCGAGCCGCACGAGCCGGTCGACAAGGACCTCTACGAGCTGCCGCCCGAGGAGGCGAAGGCCATCCCGCAGGTGCCGGGCTCGCTCGGCGAGGCCCTCGACGCGCTCGAGGCCGACCACGACTTCCTCCTCGAGGGCGGCGTGTTCACCAAGGAGCTCATCGAGACCTGGATCGACTACAAGCGCGAGAAGGAGCTCAAGCCCCTCGCTCAGCGCCCCCACCCGTTCGAGTTCGAGCTGTACTACGGCGTCTGATCCCACCCGCAGCCCCCTGCTGCATCGAAGGGCCGTCCCGCGTGAGCGGGGCGGCCCTTCGGCCGTCCATGGCGGGATGCCCGTGTCGGGGGGGGCGGCGTCGTCGCCACGGCGCCGATCCGCAGACGTCGCGCGTTCAGACGGTCGGCTCGCGGCGCGGCTCGAGGCCGTAGAAGCCGCGCTCGAAGACGGCGCGGGAGCGTCGGGTGAGCTGCAGGTAGTCGTGCTCGAGCTGCGTCGCCGAGCCTGCCGGGTAGCCCATGATGCGCGCGACGCCCTCGAGCTGCGAGCGTTCGACGGGAAGCACGTCGGTCGTGCGGTCGAGCCACAGTGTGAGCGCCGAGCGGGCACGCGATGAGAACACCCAGGCCGCCCTGAGCGTTTCGGCGTCCGCCTCGTCGACGAGGCCGGCCTCGGTCGATGCCTCGAGCGCGTGGAGCGTCGACGTCGTGCGGAGCGCGGGGATCTCGGCGCCGTGCTGCAGCTGCACGAGCTGCACGAACCACTCGACATCGGAGATCGAGCCTCGACCCAGCTTCAGGTGACGCGTCGGGTCGGCGCCCTGCGGCAGGCGCTCGTTCTCGACGCGTGCCTTGATGCGCTTGACCTCGCGCACCTCGCGCTCGGCGATCTCTCGCGGATACCGCACGGTGTCGGCCAGTTCGGTGAACTCGTCGATCAGGGCGCGATCTCCGGCGATGCCCCGGGCACGCAGGAGCGCCTGCGCCTCCCACGTGAGCGACCACCGCGAATAGTAGGCGCGGTACGCGTCGAGCGAGCGCGCGACGACGCCGTTGCGTCCCTCCGGCCGCAGGTCGGCATCGAGCTCGAACGGCAGTCGCGCGTCCTCCGACAGGCGCACGAGCTCGCTCACGATCCGGAGCGCACGCGAATGCGCCGCGTCGGGCTCTGCGCCCTGCGCCCGATAGACGTAGATGATGTCGGCGTCCGACCCGATGCCGAGTTCCCGGCCGCCGAAGCGACCCATGCCGATCACGGCGAACTCGATGCCGTCGGGCTCGTCGCCGCGGATCGCCGCGACGAGCGCGGCGATGTGGTTCTCCGTGAGGTCGCTGAGACCGTGGCCGAGCTCCTCCACGGTGGTCACGTCGAGGATGCCCGCCAGCGCGAGGCGCAGCATCTCGCGTCGGCGGATGGCGCGGAAGATCTTCGCCGCGTCGGCGGCCTCGCCGTGGCGGCGCAGCACGGCCCGGGTCTCGTCCTGCAGGGCGGCGAGCGAACGCGGTCGGAGCTCCTCGAGGTCCTCCAGCCACGCGACCGCCTCGGGCGCGCGTTCGAGCAGCGCGGCCGCGTAGCGCGAACCCGAGAGGACGCGGGTGAGGCGCAGCGCGGCATCGGACGAGTCGCGCAGGAGCCTCAGGTACCAGTGGGTCGTTCCGAGGGTGTCGCTCAGTCGCCGGAACGAGAGCAGCCCGAAGTCGGGGTCGGTGCCCTCCGCGAACCACGAGATCAGCACCGGCATGAGGTGCCGCTGGATCGTCGCACGACGTGAGAGCCCGGACGTGAGCGCCGCGATGTGCGCGAGAGCGCCGCGCGGGTCGCGGAAGCCGATGGCGGCGAGTCGAGCCTCGGCCTGGGCGCTCGTCAGCTCGAGCCCCGAGGCGGGAAGGGCGGCGACGGCCGACAGCAGGGGACGGTAGAAGAGCCTCTGGTGAAGGCCCCGGACGCGCTGCCTCGTGGACTGCCAGACCCGGGTGAGCTCCGCGGCGTCCCTGCCGAGCCCCGACGCCCGGGCCAGCACGCGCAGTCGGTCCGCCTCGCGGGGCATGAGGTGCGTGCGCCGGAGACGCTCGAGCTGCAAGCGGTGCTCCAGCACGCGGAGCACGCGGTAGTCGCGTGCGAACTCACCGGCCTCCTCGCGCCCCACGTACCCGGCCTCCGCGAGGGCGGTGAGCGCCGGCAGCGTGCCGCCCTGCCGGATCGAGTCGTCGGTGGCGCCGTGCACGAGCTGCAGCAGCTGCACGGTGAACTCGATGTCGCGCAGGCCCCCGGGACCGAGCTTCAGCTGCACGTCCACCTCGTCGGCGGGGATGTGCTCGGTGACGCGCTCGCGCATGCGCTGCACGGACTCGACGAACCCCTCACGACTCGAGCTCGACCAGACCAGTGGTTCGACGCCCGCCGTGTACCGGCCACCGAGCTCGAGGTCGCCCGCGAGCGGGCGCGCCTTCAGCAGGGCCTGGAACTCCCAGCTCTTCGCCCAACGCTCGTAGTACTGCAGGTGCGACTCGAGCGTGCGCACGAGGGCGCCGTCCTTGCCCTCGGGGCGCAGGTTCGGGTCGACCTCCCAGAGCGGCGGCTCGATGCCGGGCTCGCCGATGAGTCGCATCGTCACCACGGCGAGCCGGGTCGCGATCTCGAGGGCGCGCGGCGTCGAGACCACGCCGTCGTCGCCCGATTCCGCGACGAAGATGACGTCGACGTCGCTCACGTAGTTCAGCTCGCGCGCACCCGACTTGCCCATGCCGATGATCGCGAGCCGGGTCGCCGCGACCTCGTCCGCGGGATAGCGGCCGGGCGCGGCCGGAGCGCCGTCGCTCCGCGAGACGATTCGACGCGCCCCCGCGAGGGCAGCGTCGAGGGTGGCTCCGGCCAGATCGGCGAGCCCCGCGGCGACCACGTCGACGACGTCGACGGCGTCGTCCCGGGTGAGGTCGTAGACCGCGATGCCGGTGAGCCACCGGCGATACCCGACGCGGATGGCTGAGGCCACGGCGTCGGGGTCGTCGGCACGACCGGCCGGCAGTTCGTCGACCGTGCGGGTGAGCAGCGATCGCGCCTCATCGATCGACGGCGGCGGCACGGGTACCGCGCGCAGCAGGGCGATCTCCTCGGGGTGCCGCCCCAGGTGGTCGGCGAGACCGCGGGAAGCCCCGACGAGGCGGGCGAGGCGTTCGGCCGCCGGAGGCTCGGCGAGCACCGCGACGACCTCGGCGGGCGCGCGGTCGTGGAGCCGGCGGAGTTCGGACAGCGCCGAGTCGGGGTCGGCCGCCGCACCGAGTGCCGTGAGCAACGCCTCCCCGTCGACCCCGGTCGCGGTCGTCAGTTCGGCGAGGCCGGCCGAGGCGCGGTCGAGGTCGTCGAAGCCGGCGCGTGCGAGCCGGCCGAGCGTCGGCGCCTGTCGAGACATCCGGGCAGTCAGAGGATCTCGAGGTTGCGGTGCAGCTCGAACGGCGTGACCTGCGAGCGGTAGTCGCGCCACTCGCGCCGCTTGTTCGCGAGCACGTAGTTGTACACCTGCTCGCCGAGCGTCTCGGCGACGAGCTCGGACCCCTCCATGTACTCGATCGCGTGGTCGAGGCTCGCCGGCAGCGGGTGGTAGCCGAGGGCGCGTCGCTCGCTGTCGGTGAGCGCCCACACGTCGTCCTCCGCCTCCGGCGGGAGCTCGTAGCCCTCCTCGATGCCCTTCATGCCGGCCGCGAGCAGCAGCGAGAAGGCGAGGTACGGGTTCGCCGCCGAGTCGATCGCGCGGTACTCGACGCGTGCGCTCTGCCCCTTGTTCGGCTTGTAGAGCGGCACCCGCACGAGCGCGGAGCGGTTGTTGTGGCCCCAGCAGATGAAGCTCGGCGCCTCGTCGCCGCCCCAGAGCCGCTTGTACGAGTTCACGAACTGGTTCGTGACCGCCGAGATCTCGTTCGCGTGGCGCAGGAGGCCCGCGATGAACTGGCGTCCGATCTTCGAGAGCTGGTACTGCGCGCCCGGCTCGTAGAAGGCGTTCGTGTCGCCCTCGAAGAGCGACAGGTGCGTGTGCATGCCCGACCCCGGGTACTGCGAGAAGGGCTTCGGCATGAAGGTCGCGTACACGCCCTGCTCGATCGCCACCTCTTTCACGACCGTGCGGAACGTCATGATGTTGTCCGCGGTCGTCAGCGCGTCGGCGTAGCGGAGATCGATCTCGTTCTGGCCGGGACCGGCCTCGTGGTGGCTGAACTCGACCGAGATGCCGAGGTCCTCGAGCATGCGCACCGAGCGGCGGCGGAAGTCGTGCGCGGTGCCGCCGGGCACGTTGTCGAAGTAGCCGGCCGAATCGACGGGGATCGGCCCCTCGTCGCCGAACTTCGAGGAGCGCAGCAGGTAGAACTCGATCTCGGGGTGCGTGTAGAACGTGAAGCCGCGGTCGGCGGCCCGCTCGAGCGTGCGCTTCAGCACGTTGCGGGGGTCGGCGACGGCGGGCTCGCCGTCTGGCGTCGTGATGTCGCAGAACATGCGGCCCGTCGGGTCGACGTCGCCGCGCCAGGGCAGCGTCTGGAACGTCGACGGGTCGGGATAGGCGAGCAGGTCGGACTCGTACGTGCGGCTCAGGCCCTCGATGGCCGAGCCGTCGAACCCGATGCCCTCGGTGAACGCCCCCTCCACCTCGGCCGGCGCGATCGCGACCGACTTCAGGGTGCCGACGACGTCGGTGAACCAGAGCCTGACGAACTTGACCCCTCGCTCCTCGATCGTGCGAAGAACGAAGTCGCGCTGCTTATCCATCCACACCCTCTCTCGCAGATCCCAGCGTACCGGCACCGGGCCTCGCGGAGCCGCGCCCCGGGCCGCGGATCGGGTCGGTGCGATGTGCGAGGATGGCGGCATGTCAGGCGAGCCCCAGACCTCAGCATCCGACGTCTCCCCCGCAACCGGCACCGCCGCCGACTCGACGGCCGAGCAGAACCCGTACGGCGGTGCCGCCGCGGCCGGGGGTCCCAAGCGGGTGCGCACCCGGCACTTCCAGAACGCGAAGCGCAACGGCATCAAGATCACGGGGCTCACGAGCTACGACCAGCTCACCGCGCACATCTTCGACGAGGCGGGCATCGACTTCCTGCTCGTGGGCGACTCGGCCGGCAACAACGTGCTCGGCTACGAGACGACGCTGCCGGTGAAGGTCGACGACCTCATCCCCCTGACGCGCGCCGTCGCCGGTGCGGTGAAGCGGGCCTTCGTCATCGCCGACATGCCGTTCGGCTCGTACGAGAACGGCCCAGAAGAGGCGCTGCACACCGCGGTCCGGTTCATGAAGGAGACGGGTGCGCACGCCGTCAAGCTCGAAGGCGGGGTGCGCAGCGCCAAGCAGATCCGGCGCATCGTGCACGCCGGCATCCCGGTGATGGCGCACATCGGTTACACCCCGCAGAGCGAGCACGGGCTCGGCGGACACGTCATCCAGGGCCGCGGCGAGGGCCTCGACCAGCTGCTGGCCGACGCCCGCGCCGTGCAGGAGGCGGGGGCGTTCGCCGTCGTGCTCGAGATGGTGCCGGCCGAGGCCGCCCGACAGGTCACCGAACTGCTCGACATCCCGACGATCAGCGTCGGCGCCGGCCCGCACACCGACGGCCAACTGCTCGTGTGGACCGACTGGGCCGGGCTCACGACCGGCCGCGTGCCGCGGTTCGTGAAGAAGTACGCCGACCTCGCGAGCGTGCTCAGCAACGCCGCGAACGCCTGGCGCGCCGATGTCGAGTCGGGCGCGTACCCGACGGCCGAGCACTCGTTCGAGTAGCGGCGGAGCGGTCGCGACACGCGGCCGCCCTCGTCGAGGCCCCTCGACTCGACAGGAGGCCGATCAGTCGTCGGCCGCGTCCTCCTCGGCCCACTTCGCGCTGTTCGCGCGCAGGATCTCGAGCGCCCGCTCGGCCTCTTCGCGGGTCTCGAACGGCCCGACGCGGTCGACCGACTGCGACACGAATCCCTGCTCGACCGCGCCGGTCTTGAGGTTGTACCAGAACATGTGCTCGACGTTCTCGGTCATAGGCTGATCCTATGCCCAAAGACGCCGCCGGCCACCTGATCCCCGGACGACTCTCCCCCGCCCGCGCCGTGCCCGCGTCGATCGCTCGCCCCGAGTACGTCGGCCGCCGCGCGCCCGCGACGAACACCGGCGGCGACCGGTACACGCCGGAGGAGGTCGAGCGCATCCGCACCGCCGGCCGCATCGCGGCCGGCGCGATCGAGGCGGCCGCCGCGTCCATCCGTCCGGGCGTCACAACCGACGAACTCGACCGCATCGTGCACGAGTACGTCGTCGGCCACGGCGCGTACCCGTCGACCCTCGGTTACCGCGGCTTCCCCAAGTCGAGCTGCACCTCGGTCAACGAGGTGATCTGCCATGGCATCCCCGACGACACCGTGCTCGCCGACGGCGACCTCGTCAACCTCGACGTCACCGCGTACCTCGACGGCATGCACGGCGACCTCAACCACACGTTCCTGGTCGGCGAGGCGAGCGAGGAGGCGGCGCTGCTCGTCGAGCGGACCCGGGAGGCACTCGCCCGAGGCATCCGCGCCGTCGCCCCCGGCCGGCAGGTCAACGTGATCGGCCGCGCGATCGAGGCGTACGCCAAGCGCTTCGGCTACGGCGTCGTGCGCGACTACACGGGCCACGGCGTGGGGCGCGCGTTCCACACCGGGCTCGTGATCCCGCACTTCGACGACCCGAACGCGACGACCGTCATCGAGGAGGGCATGGTCTTCACGATCGAACCGATGCTGACGCTCGGCACCATCGAGTGGGACGTGTGGGCCGACGACTGGACCGTCGTCACCCGCGACCGCTCGCTCACCGCGCAGTTCGAGCACACGCTCGTCGTGACCGAACGGGGAGCCGAGATCCTGACCCTCCCGTGACGGGTGCGGCGCGAGCCGTCCGCCGAGCGGCGCCGCGATAGTGTGAGCGCATGGCCACGGAACTCGCGATCGGCATCGACATCGGCGGCACGGGCATCAAGGGCGCAGTCGTCGACCTCGCCGAGGGCACGCTCCTCTCCGACCGCATCAAGGTCAAGACGCCCGAGGGCGGCCGGCCCGCTGACATCCTGGCCGCGACGGCGGAGCTGCTCGACCGCTTGTCCGCCGATTTCGACGAGTCCCTGCCGCTCGGGGTCTGCTTCCCCGCGATCGTGAAGCGCGGGCGCACGCTTTCGGCGGCGAACATCTCCCGCGAGTGGATCGGCCTGCCCGCCGAGGAGCTGTTCGAGGAGACCTTCGGCCGGGAGATCCACTTCATCAACGACGCGGATGCCGCCGGCTACGCCGAATCGCGGTACGGCGCGGCCGTCGACGCCGACGGGCTCGTCATCCTCACGACGCTCGGGACGGGCATCGGGTCGGCGTTCCTCTACGACGGCGTGCTCGTGCCCAACACCGAGCTCGGGCACATCGAGCTCGACGGGACCGAGGCCGAGAAGCGCGCGGCGTACTCCGCGATGGAGCGCGAGGAGCTCGACTGGGCGAGCTGGGCGGCCCGCCTCCAGCGCTTCTACGCGCACGTCGAGTTCATCTTCTCCCCCGACCTGTTCGTCGTCGGCGGCGGAGTGTCGAAGCATCACGAGCAGTTCCTGCCGCTGCTCGACCTGAAGACGCCGATCGTGCCGGCCCGGCACCGCAACAACGCCGGGATCATCGGCGCGGCGTCCCTCGCGGCGAAATAGGCGCAACGGCGAATGCGGTCTTCGGAGCGCGCCATGCCGACCCTCCGCGAATGAGCCTCGCCGTACGAGCCGTTCGCAGCACCACGTGGCGGGTCGCCTCGGCGATCGCCGGCGCGATCGCTCTTCGCGGCGCCAAGCCTCGTGGTGCGAATGGGCCGGCTGATACGCCGGGTTCTGTTCACCGGGCGCTTTCGCGACACCGGCTGGACGGCCATCTCTCTCGGAGTCACGTCGCCGTGACCCTCCAGCGGCCTACCCGGGAACGGGGCGGGCCGCCCCATCGTTCCCTGTCTGGCCTTGCTCCGGACGAGGTTTACCGAGCCGACCGGGTCACCCCGGCCGCTGGTGGGCTCTTACCCCACCGTTTCACCCTTACCGCCCGCTCGCGCGGGAGGCGGTCTGCTTTCTGTGGCACTGTCTCGCGGGTCGCCCCGGGTGGGTGTTACCCACCGTCCTGCCCTGTGGAGCCCGGACGTTCCTCGGCGCACGGCCGGAGCCGTGCGACGCGGCCGTCTTGCCGACCCACTCGCCCGTCCAGTCTACCGGCCCCGACTCCGGCCGCGGCTCAGAGGCCCGATTCGTCCGTGCGCACGAGGATCCGGTCGCACTCGGGGCACTGCACGACGTCGTCGGGTGCGGCCCGGCGCACCGACTCGAGGTCGGAGCCCGTGAGCGTCATCGTGCAGCCGCCGCACGTGCGCTGGCGCAGCAGCGCCGCGCCGACTCCCGCCCCGCGCGCCCGACGCTGCTCGTAGAACGCGAGGAGCTCCGCCGGAACGCCGGACGCGACCACCTCGCGGTCGCGTTCGGTCTGCTCGCGCTCGACGGCGATGCCGCCCGCCGCGGCGTCGCGCTCGGCCTCGAGCTCGGCGACCTCGGACTCGATCGCGGCTCGCTGCAGGTCGATGCTCGACACCGCGACCTCCGCCTCCTCGACCCGCTCCATGACGACGAGCTCCTGGTCCTCGAGGTCGCCACGCCGCTTCGCCAGGGAGGCGAGCTCTGCTTCGAGCGCCTGCACGTCCTTCACCGACGACGTGTGCTGGAGCCGGTCCGTGTCGCGCGCGATCCGGGCTTCGACGACCGCCACGTCGGACTCGAGCCGGGAGAGCTCGGCGCGCGCGTCCTCGAGCGTGCCGACGGCCTCCGCCCGCGTGCCCCGCACGGCGGTCTCGCGCTTGGCGAGTTCGGCGAGCGGCGCCGTCTGCGGAAGCGCGCCGAGCCGGTGCGCGAGCTGCTGGATGCGGGTGTCGATCGACTGGAGCCGCAGCAGTTCCTGCTGGTCGGCGGGCGTGGCCTTCACGTGGTGCTCCTCGAAGGGGTCGGGGCTGGACTCGTCATCATTGCACGACCTGGAAGTCCCAGGGGTCGGTGCGCAGCTCGCTCACGACGATCTCGAGCTCGGGCAGCGCCGCCCGCAACTCGCCCGCGGCGACGTCGAGCCAGAGCCATTCGCTCGCCCAGTGGGAGACGTCGAGCAGGGCCGGCCCGCCGGCGAGCATCGCCTGCTCGCGCGCCTCGGACGCGGGATGGTGGCGCAGGTCGGCGGTGACGTAGACGTCGGCCGCCCGCACCGCGGGATGACCGAGGAGCGAGTCACCCGCGCCGCCGCAGACGGCGACCGTCTCGACCGGATCGTCGAAGCCGCCTGCCGCGCGCACGCCCGTCGCGGTCGCCGGCAGCAACTCGGCGAGCCGCCGGGCGAGGCGGCCGAGCGTGGTCGGCTCGGCGAGGCGGCCGACGCGGCCGAGGCCGGTCGCGCCGTCGTCGGATGCCTCGATCGGGCGCTGCGCGACGAGCCCGAGCCGATCGGCGAGCACCGCGGAGGTGCCGGTCGCGACGACGTCGGCGTTGGTGTGAGCGGCCAGCAGAGCGCAGTCGGCTCGGATGAGCCGGGCGAGCAGTGCTCCCTTGTATCGGTCCTCCGCCACCGTCGTGATCCCGCGCAGCAGCAACGGGTGGTGCGCGATCAGCAGGTCGGCGTCGGCCGCGACCGCCTCGTCGACGGTCGCGGCGACGGCGTCGACGGCCAGCAGCACGCGTCGGACCGGTGTGTCGAGGGCACCGGAGACGAGCCCCGAGGCATCCCAGGCCTCGGCGCCGGCCGCGGGCCACAGGCGTTCGGTGACGGCGAGCACATCGGCGAGGACCAGCGACATGTGGGCCCTGCCGGGCTCGAACCGACGACATCCACGGTGTAAACGTGGCGCTCTACCAACTGAGCTAAAGGCCCTCGCGCCACGAACGGCGCAGGCTCATCGTATCCGAGCGACCGCCCGGCGAGGCATCCCGCCGGTCAGGCCGCGCGTCGCAGCGAACCCAGCGCCTCGCGGTACCGCTCGAGCGGACGCGCCTCGCCCTTGGGCGTGGCGAAGCTGTCGACGATCACGCCGTCGGCGCCGATGAGGAAGGTCGCCCGCGCGGCGATGCCGTGCTCCGCGTCGAACGCGCCGTACGCCGCGGACACCTCGCCGTGCGGCCAGAAGTCGGCGAGCAGCCGGAAATCGTAACCCTGCGTCTCACTCCAGGCGCGAAGCGTGTGCTTCGAGTCGACCGAGACGCCCACGAGCTCGACCGACTCGTCGGCGAACATCGCGAAGTTGTCGCGCAGCTCGCAGAGCTCGCCCTGGCAGATGCCCGAGAACGCCAGCGGGAAGAACACGAGGGCGACCGGCCGCTCGCCGCGGAAGTCGGACAGCCGCACGGTCTGCCCGTGCTGGTCGACGAGGGAGAAATCGGGCGCGAGGGCACCGGGGGCGAGGATCATGGACGGCGACCTCCGATCGGAACGGCCCACCATCGTACCGCCCCCGATTCCCGGCGAGACTCATTAGGATGGCGGGGTGCCATGCGACCGCGAGGCGGTCAGCCTCGGCGTGCGCACGTCCACACCAGGCAGGTGATCCCTGCAGAGAAGAGAGGTCGAGTGTGACTGTCAACGACCAGGATCCTTACTCGGTCGAGGCGATGGACTCGGATCCCGAGGAGACGAACGAGTGGGCGGAGTCGCTCGACTCGCTCGTCGCCGAGAAGGGCCACCAGCGGGCGCGTGAGATCATGCTGAGCCTGCTGAAGCGCTCGAAGGAATTGCACCTCGGCGTGCCGATGGTGCCCACCACGGACTACCTGAACACGATCGCGCCGGAGAACGAGCCCGAGTTCCCGGGCGACGAGGAGACCGAGCGCCGCTACCGCGCATGGATCCGCTGGAACGCGGCCATGCTCGTGCACCGCGCGCAGCGCCCCGGCATCGGCGTCGGCGGCCACATCTCGACGTACGCGTCGAGCGCCGCCCTGTACGAGGTCGGCTTCAACCACTTCTTCCGCGGACAGGACCACCCCGGCGGCGGCGACCAGGTCTTCTACCAGGGTCACGCCTCCCCCGGCATGTACGCCCGCGCCTTCCTCGAGGGCCGTCTCTCGAGCGACCAGCTCGACGGCTTCCGCCAGGAGAAGTCGCACGCGCCGAACGGCCTCTCGAGCTACCCGCACCCGCGGCTCATGCCCGAGTTCTGGCAGTTCCCGACCGTGTCGATGGGCCTCGGGCCGATCAACGCGATCTACCAGGCGCAGCTCAACAAGTACCTCACCAACCGCGGGATCAAGGACGCCTCCGACCAGCACGTCTGGGCGTTCCTCGGCGACGGCGAGATGGACGAGGTCGAGAGCCGCGGCCAGCTCCAGGTCGCCGCGAACGAGGGGCTCGACAACCTCACGTTCGTCATCAACTGCAACCTGCAGCGACTCGACGGCCCCGTGCGCGGCAACGGCAAGATCATCCAGGAGCTCGAGAGCTTCTTCCGCGGCGCCGGCTGGAACGTCATCAAGGTCGTGTGGGGCCGCGAGTGGGACTCGCTGCTCGCGAACGACCACGAGGGCGCGCTGCGCAACCTCATGAACGTCACGCCCGACGGCGACTACCAGACCTACAAGGCCGAGTCGGGCGCCTACGTGCGCGAGAACTTCTTCGGACGCGACCCGCGTGCGCTCGAGCTCGTGAAGGACCTGAGCGACGACGAGATCTGGGGTCTCAAGCGCGGCGGCCACGACTACCGCAAGGTGTACGCGGCGTTCAAGGCCGCGACCGAGCACAAGGGCCAGCCCACCGTCATCCTCGCGAAGACCATCAAGGGCTACGGCCTCGGTCCCGCCTTCGAGGGCCGCAACGCGACCCACCAGATGAAGAAGATGACGCTGGACAACCTCAAGACGTTCCGCGACTCGATGCGCATCCCGATCACGGACGCGCAGCTGGAGGAGAACCCCTACCTGCCGCCGTACTACAACCCGGGCGAGTCCGACCCGGCGATCCAGTACCTGCACGAGCGGCGCCGCGAGCTCGGCGGCTACACGCCCGAGCGGCGCGCCAAGTACACGCAGGTCACGCTGCCCGACGACTCGGCTTACGCGATCGCGAAGAAGGGCTCGGGCACGCAGGAGATCGCCACGACCATGGCGTTCGTCCGACTCCTGAAGGACCTGATCCGCTCGAAGGACTTCGGCAACCGCATCGTGCCGATCATCCCCGACGAGGCGCGCACCTTCGGCATCGACGCGTTCTTCCCGACCGCGAAGATCTACAACCCGAACGGCCAGCACTACACCTCGGTCGACCGCGAGCTGCTCCTGGCCTACAAGGAGAGCCCGCAGGGCCAGATCGTGCACGTCGGCATCAACGAGGCGGGCGCGCTCGCCGCGTTCACCAACATCGGCACGTCGTACTCGACGCAGGGCGAGCCCCTCATCCCGATCTACGTGTTCTACTCGATGTTCGGGTTCCAGCGCACGGGCGACGCGATGTGGGCCGCCGGCGACCAGATGGCGCGCGGCTTCATCATCGGCGCGACCGCCGGCCGCACCACCCTGACGGGCGAGGGCCTGCAGCACGCCGACGGGCACTCGCCGCTCCTCGCGGCGACGAACCCGGCGGTCGTCTCGTACGACCCCGCCTACGGGTACGAGATCGGGCACATCATGCGCTCGGGCCTCGACCGCATGTACGGCGGCACCCACGCCGACCCGAACGTCATGTACTACCTCACGGTGTACAACGAGCCCATCGTGCAGCCGGCCGAGCCCGAGGGGGTCGACGTCGACGGGATCATCCGCGGCATCCACCGCCTGTCGGAGTCGACGACCGCCGGCCCGAAGGCGCAGCTGCTCGCCTCGGGCGTCGCGGTGCCGTGGATCCTCGAGGCGCAGCAGCTCCTCGCGGAGGACTGGGGCGTGTCGGCCGACATCTGGAGCGTGACCAGCTGGTCCGAGCTCCGCCGCGACGGCGTCGCCGCCGACGAGCACAACTTCCTCAACCCCGACGCCGAGCGGAAGGTCTCGTACCTGACGCAGAAGCTCGCCGGGGCGCAGGGACCGTTCGTCGCCGTGTCCGACTACGCGCACGCGGTGCCCGACCAGATCCGCGCCTACGTGCCCGGCCAGTACGCGACGCTCGGGGCCGACGACTTCGGCTTCTCCGACACGCGCGCGGCGGCACGACGCTACTTCAAGATCGACGGCCCGTCGGTCGTCGTGCGCACGCTCGAGCTGCTCGCCGAGCGCGGCGAGGTCGACCGCGCGCTCCCGGCGCAGGCGATCGAGAAGTACCGGCTCCACGACGTGAACGCCGGCACGACCGGATCGGCCGGCGGCGAGAGCTAGCGGGCGACGAGGTGGCGACGAGGCCGAAGACGAAGGCGGAGACGCTCGCATGGTTGCGGACCATCGCGGGTGAGCTCGCGACCGCGACGCTCAAGCGACTCGAGGACACGTTGCCGTGGTACGGCGACATGCCTCCGAGCCGTCGCTCCGCCGTCGGCCTCGTCGCCCAAGCCGGCATCTCGTCGTTCATCGCCTGGTTCGACGACCCGCGCTCGACGCCGTGGATCGCGGCCGACGTGTTCGGCGCGGCCCCGCGCGAGCTCCTGCGCTCGGTGAGCCTGCAGCAGACGCTGCAGCTCATCCGCGTCGTCGTCGAGGTCGTCGAGGAGCGCGTGAAGGACGGCGGCGAGCCGCTGCGCGAGGCGATCCTGCTCTACTCGCGGGAGATCGCGTTCGCGGCGGCCGACGTCTACGCACGCGCCGCGGAGGCGCGTGGACTGTGGGACGCCCGGCTCGAAGCGCTCGTCGTCGACTCGATCCTCTCGGGCGAGGCCGACGACGAGCTGCCGAGCCGCATCGCGGCACTCGGGTGGCACGGGCACGGCGAAGTCGCGGTGCTCGTCGGCACCGCCCCGAAGCAGCTCGACGTCGATCATGTGCGACGGGCCGCGCGGCACATGCACGCCGACGTCCTCATCGGCGTGCAGGGCAACCGCCTCGTGCTCGTCATCGGCCGCGCGGACCCGCTCTCGTCCGACGGCGACGAGTCGATCGGCACGGCCCCCGCCCTCACGTTCATGGAGATCGCGGGACAGCTCGAACCGCACTTCGGGCCCGGGCATCTCGTGCTCGGCCACGCCGTGCCGAACCTCGTCGACGCGTCCAAGAGCGCGAAGGCGGCGCTCGCGGGCTTCGCGGTCGCCCGGTCCTGGCGGCACGCCCCCCGCCCCGTGCACGCCGACGACCTGCTTCCCGAGCGCGCACTCGCGGGCGACCCCCTCGCGCGCGCCACGCTCGTGCACCGCATCTACCGTCCGTTGCAGGCTCACTCCACCGAACTGCTCACGACGCTCTGGAGCTACCTCGACAACGGCCGATCGCTCGAGGCGACGGCCCGCGAGCTCTTCGTGCACCCCAACACGGTCCGGTACCGGCTCAAGCGCGTATCCGACGTGATCGGCTGGGATGCCACGGGCGCGCGCGAGGCGCTCATCCTGCAGTCCGCGCTCATCATCGGATCGATGAGCGACCACGACCACGCGCCGCGCCGCACGTCCTGACCGCACGGCGGGGTGCAGCCGCACCGGTTCGCTGTGCGGTCGATACAACGGTTGCGCGAAGAGCTTGTGGCGTGTGCACACCACAGTTCGCCCGGTGATTGGCAGACTGGGGTGGTGATCGTCGTCGTCTGCCCTGGACAGGGCTCTCAGACCCCCGGATTCCTCACCCCCTGGCTCGCAGAACCCGGCTTCGCCGAGCGCCTCGACGCGCTCTCGGCGGCCGCCGGCATCCACCTGGCCGAGCACGGCACGGTGAGCGACGCCGACACCATTCGCGACACCGCGGTGGCGCAGCCGCTCATCGTCGCGGCCGGCCTCCTCACGCTCGACGCCCTGCTCGCCGACGGCCGGGATGCGCGCATCGGCGGCATCGCCGGGCACTCGGTCGGCGAGATCACCGCCGCCGCGGGCGCCGGCGTGCTGAGCGGCACCGATGCGATCGCCTTCGTCGCCGAGCGCGGTCGGGCGATGGCCGAAGCCGCGGCGCTCGCACCGACCGGCATGAGCGCGGTGCTCGGCGGCGACGAGGCCGAACTCCTCGCCCGGCTCGCCGAGCTCGACCTCGAACCGGCCAACTTCAACGGCGGCGGACAGATCGTCGTCGCCGGCGCCGTCGACGCCCTCGAGCAGCTGAAGGCCGAGCCGCCGGCCGGTGCGCGGGTCATCCCGCTGCAGGTCGCCGGTGCGTTCCACACCCGATACATGCGGCCCGCCGTCGAGCGCCTCGCGAAGGTCGCGGAGTCGCTCTCCCCCGCAGACCCCGCCCTGCCGCTCTGGACCAACCGCGACGGCAGCACGGTGGCCTCCGGCGCCGAGTTCCTCGAACTCCTCGTCGGCCAGGTCTCGTCGCCCGTGCGCTGGGACCGCTGCATGGCCTCGTTCGCCGAAGCCGGCGTCACCGGCATCATCGAGCTCGCTCCGGCCGGTGCGCTCGTCGGCCTCGCCAAGCGAGGGCTCAAGGGCGTGCCGACCGTCGCCGTCAAGACGCCCGACGACCTGCCCGCCGCCATCGAACTCATCGATCAGGCCGCCTGATCCGCGTCGCCGAACACACGAGAAAGCCGAGCATGACGAGACCAACCCTCCAGCAGTCGCACGGACCCGCGTACACGCGCATCTACGCCCTCGGCGCGGCTCGCGGCGAGAACGCGGTGCCGAACGACGACCTCGTCGGCCCGATCGACTCGTCCGACGAGTGGATCCAGCAGCGCACCGGCATCATCACGCGCACGCGGGCCGGCGCCGACGTCTCCGCGGTCGACCTCGCGACCGCCGCGGCGACCGAGGCCATCGAGCGCTCGGGCGTCGCGCCCGAACTCATCGACCTCGTGATCATCGCGACGATCTCGAACGTCCAGCAGACCCCCTCGATGGCGGCCGTCGTCGCCGACCGCGTGGGCGCCAACCCCGCCGCAGCGTACGATGCGAACGCCGCGTGCGCGGGTTACGCCTACGCCGTCGCGCAGGCCGACGCTCTCATCCGCGCCGGTGCCGCGCACTACGCGCTCGTCATCGGCGCCGAGAAGCTCTCGGACGTCGTCGACCCGACCGACCGGTCCATCTCGTTCCTCCTCGGCGACGGCGCCGGCGCCGCCGTCATCGGACCGAGCGACACGCCCGGCATCGCGCGCACCGTGTGGGGTTCCGACGGCTCGAAGGCGGGTGCCGTCGGCATGAACAGCACCCTCGTCGAGTTCCGCGACGGCCAGGCCGAGTGGCCGACCCTCCGCCAGGAGGGCCAGACGGTCTTCCGCTGGGCCGTGTGGGACATGGCGAAGGTCGCCAAGCAGGCCCTCGACGCCGCCGGCGTCACGAGCGCCGACCTCGCCGCCTTCATCCCGCATCAGGCGAACATGCGCATCATCGACGAGTTCGCGAAGCAGCTGAAGCTGCCCGACTCCGTGGTGATCGCCCGCGACATCGCGACGACGGGCAACACGTCGGCCGCGTCGATCCCGCTCGCGACCCACCGACTGCTCGAGGAGCACCCCGAGCTCTCCGGAGGCCTCGCCCTCCAGATCGGCTTCGGCGCCGGACTCGTGTTCGGCGCCCAAGTGGTGGTTCTGCCCTGAACCACCGACCCCTGTCCATCTAGACTGTCTCACGGTCAAACGAGACACCCCTCAAGGAGAAGAACCATGGCATTGTCCACCGAAGAAGTGCTTGCCGGCCTGGCCGAGCTCATCAACGACGAGACCGGCATCGCGACCGACACGGTTGAGCTGGACAAGTCGTTCACCGACGACCTCGACATCGACTCGATCTCGATGATGACGATCGTCGTCAACGCCGAGGAGAAGTTCGACGTGAAGATCCCCGACGAGGAGGTCAAGAACCTCAAGACCGTCGGCGACGCCGTCGACTTCATCGTCAAGGCCCAGGCCTAGTCGCTGCGACGAGCGGGCCGAGGCGTCGTCCCGGCCCGCTCGATCCGTTCCCTTCGTCTTCCTCCCCGGAGTGTTTTCGTCATGACCAAGAACATCGTCGTCACGGGTATCGGCGCGTCGTCGCCGATCGGCGGCACCGCCCCCGACAGCTGGAACGCGCTGCTCGCCGGCGTGTCTGGCGCGCGCACCCTCGAGCACGACTGGGTGGCCGAGTACTCGCTGCCCGTCACCTTCGCCGCCGAGGCCCTCGTGCGCCCCGACACCGTCCTCGAGCGCCCCGTCGCCAAGCGGCTCGACCCGTCGTCTCAGCTCGCACTCGTCGCCGCGCTCGAAGCGTGGGCCGACGCGGGCAGCCCCGAGGTCGACCCCGAGCGCCTCGGCGTCGACTTCGCCACCGGCATCGGCGGCGTCTGGACCCTGCTGGACGCGTGGGACACCCTTCGTGAGAAGGGCCCCCGCCGGGTCCTCCCGATGACGGTGCCCATGCTCATGCCGAACTCGGCCTCCGGCAACCTCTCGCTCCACTTCGGCGCCCGCGCCTTCGCCACCACCGTCGCGAGCGCCTGCGCCTCGAGCACCGAATCGATCTTCAACGCCATCGAGCACCTGCAGGACGGCTTGGCCGACGTGGTGATCGCGGGCGGCACCGAATCGGCGATCCACCCCATCACCATCGCCTCGTTCGCCTCGATGCAGGCGCTGTCGAAGCGCAACGACGACCCGGCCACCGCGTCGCGCCCCACGAGCGTCGACCGCGACGGCTTCGTCATGGGCGAGGGCGCGGGCGTCCTCATCCTCGAGACCGAGGAGCACGCCAAGGCCCGCGGCGCGAAGATCTACGCCTACGTCGCCGGCGGCGGCGTCACGGCCGACTCGTACCACATCACGGCGAACGACCCCGAGGGCCGCGGCGCGGCTCGGGCGGTCAAGCTCGCGCTCGAGCAGGCCGGTGCGTCGCCCGACGACGTGACGCACATCAACGCGCACGCGACGTCGACGCCCGTCGGCGACCCGAACGAGTACCAGGCGCTGAAGGCCGTGTTCGGATCGCGCGTCGACGAGATCCCCGTCTCGGCGACGAAGGCCTCGACCGGGCACCTGCTCGGCGGCACCGGCGCGCTCGAGGCCATCTTCACCGTCCTCGCGCTGCGCGACCGCGTGGCTCCCCCGACGATCAATATCACCGAGCAGGATCCCGAGGTGCCGTTCCGGGTCTCGGGCGCCCCGCAGGAACTCGGCAGCGGCGACCAGCTCGCGATCTCGAACTCGTTCGGGTTCGGCGGGCACAACGCGGTCGTCGCCTTCCGCTCGGCCTGACCGTCGGTTCGACCCCGAACGTCGAAGGACCCCGGCGCTGACGCGCGGGGTCCTTCTCGTCCGTGACCTCCAGACGTCGAAGGACCCCGGCGCTGACGCGCCGGGGTCCTTCTCGTCGTCGGGCCGTCCGCTTCGCTCGTACGTCTGCCGGGGTTCCCCCTTCCGACCTCCGCGTCGCGCCGCGGCCGACCCGCGGTTCCTCGTCAGCCCACCTGATGGAGCCAGACGACGGGGGCGAAATCACTCGCGTGGCGGAAGGGCTCGAGCTCGTCGTCCCACGACTGTCCGAGCGCGAGCCGGAGCTCGCGGTGCAGTTCCCTCGTGTCGTGCCCGCCGACCTCCATCGCATAGCGGATGCGATCCTCCGGGACGACGGTGTTGCCCGCCGAATCGGTCTGCGCGAAGAACACGCCGAGCTCGGGCGTGTGCATCCACCGCGCACCGTCGCTGCCGGGTGTCGCGTCTTCGCTCACCTCGAACCGCAACTGCTCCCAGCCGCGCAGCGCCGAGGCCAGCCGGGCGCCGGTGCCCGGCTCGCCCTCCCAGTAGTACTCGGCGCGCAGCGTTCCGCGCAGCACCGGCTGCTCCTGCCAGTCGAAGTTCACCGGCACGCCGAGGGCGCGCCCCGCGGCCCACTCCACATGCGGACAGAGCGCCCGCGGCGAGGAATGCACGAACAGCACACCCCGCGCGGCGCGTGCGGTCCGCGCGACCGTCTCTGCCATCTCGATCTCCGTTCTCATGAGGTGCGTCTTCCCCTACGACCTCGGAACGGCGGATGGACCGGTGTTCGATTGTGGGCGGCATCGGCCGCACCGCCGATTATGCCCCGGATCAGGCGGGTTCACAAGGGTTCGTGCCGGCCGGCCGCGCCGAGGCATCCACGCTCGGAAGGAACACTATGCTCGGTCAGGTATTCGCTCGCGGAGAAGGGATGCCGATGGCCGTCAGAGAAGCGCTCCTCACTCTCCTGCTCCCGGGCCCGGCGTACGGCTTCCAGCTGCACGGGGCGCTCACGACGCGCACGGGCGGTCGTCGCCGCGTCAACGTCGGACAGAGCTACGCCACGCTCGAGCGGGCGTCGAAGGCGGGCCTCATCGAGTCGGCGGGGACGACGGACGACGGGCTGCCCCTGCACCGCCTCACCGAGGCGGGCACCGCGGTCGCGCGCGGCTGGCTCGAGGGGGCGGATGCCTCCGGCGCCGACCCGTGGGACGAGACGATCGATCGCGTGCTCATCGCAGCATCACTGCCCGGCATCGACGTGCGCCCGATCATCGCCGCAGAACGCGCGCGATGGGCCGTCAGGGCGGCGCCGTCCGACGACGACGCCGACGCGTCGCCCTCGGCCTCGCCGGCCACCGAACTGGCGCGCCTCGCGGGCGCTGCGGAGACGGCTCGCGCACGCGCCGCGATCGGCTGGCTCGATGCCGCAGCACTCGCGGCGGCATCCCCCGGCTCGCTCGCCTTCGCACCGACGGCCGACCGCCCACGGCGCGGTCGTCGTCCTGCGGCACCCTCGAGTGCGGCCGGGCCCGATCAGCCGTCGGCCATCGCATAGCTCTCGACGACCGCGAGATCGAGCGGGAAGTCCACCGGGAAGTCGCCGAAGAGCAGGCGGCCCGCCTCGACGGCGCACTCGCGAACCGCGGTCGAGACCGCCTCGGCGTGCTCGCTCGGCGTGTGCACGATGATCTCGTCGTGCAGGAAGTACACGAGGTGCGGCACCGCGCTGAACACCGGACCGGAACGGCCTGCCTCGGGGGCCGACGGCGGGAAGGCGGCGAGGCGGGTGCGGAGTGCGGCCATCCAGCAGAGCGCCCATTCGGCTGCGCTGCCCTGCACGACGAAGTTGCGGGTGAACCGGCCCCAGTCGCGGGCGACACTGCGTGCACGTCGCTCGTCGGTCGGCGTCGCGTCGGGCTCGCTCGCCCTCGCCTGGACGGCGTGCCACGACGCAGGCGGCACCGGTGAGGACCGGCCGAGGTTGGTGGTGACCTGTCCCCCGCGCTCACCGGTCGCCGCGGCGCGGTCGACGAGCGCCATCGCCCGCGGGTAGGCGCGGGCGAGCCGAGGCACCAACCGGCCGCTGTCACCCGTCGTCGCGCCGTACATCGCGCCGAGGATCGCGATCTTCGCCTGGTCGCGCGTCTCGACGACGCCGTCGTCGACGATGCCCCGATAGATGTCGCGCCCGCGCGCCGCGGTCGCCATCGCCCTGTCGTGGGCCAGGCCCGCGAGCACCCTCGGCTCGAGCTGGGCCGCGTCGGCGACGACGAGCGACCACCCCGGGTCGGCCACCACGGCGCCGCGCACGTTCTTCGGCAACTGCAGCGCCCCGCCGCCGGAGGTCGCCCACCGACCGGTGGCGGTGCCGCCCGGCACGTAGTCGGGGCGGAACCTCCCATCGACGATCCACTCGTCGAGCCAGGTCCAGCCGTTCGCGCTCAGCAGGCGTGCCGACCGCTTGTACGCGAGCAGCGGGGCGATGGCCGGGTGCCGGTGCTCGCGGAGCTCCCACTTCGCGGTGGAGTCGACCTGGATGCCGGCGTTCCTGAGCGCCTTGAGCAGTTCGACCTGGGAGTCGAGGTTCGCCGAGGGCTGCTCGAGCGCGGCGCGCACCTCGCCCGCGAGCACCGCCATGCGCTCGGGCTTCCACCCCGGCTTCGGCCTGGGGCCGAGTTCGGCCTCGAGGATGCGCTCGTGCACGTCACGGCTCCACGGGAGGCCGGCCGCCCGCAGCTCGGCACCGATCAGCGCCCCGGCGGACTCCGCCGCGAGGAGCAGCCGCATCGCGCCGGGACGGGCGCTCGCGAGCGTCAACCGCTCCTGTCGTCGGAACTCGTCGATCACCGCGTCGAGGCCGACGACCGCGGGGTTCGATCCCGCGACCGCGTCACCGTCGAGCGCCTCGCCGAGCTCGAACAGCGCAGTTGCGCCGGATTCGGGGTGCAGTGCCGTCGTCGAAGCGGCGCCCGCACCCGCCGAGAGGTTCGGTGCGGCTTCGAGCCAGGCCGGACGCCCCGCTTCCTGCTCGCGGGCGGCGCGCGCGTCGGCCGAGCCTTCGAGGATCGCGCCGCAGAGCAGCAGGTCGTGGCATCGTTCGACGCGAACGCCCGCGTCGAGCAGCCGCGGATACCAGTGCCGGGTCTCGCTCCAGACCCACCGCGGGCCGGCCGACTCGAGCGCCGAGACGAGTGCGGGAAGGTCGGCGAGCTCGATCACCTCGGGACGCGCCGCGGGGTCGTCGAGATCGACGAGGGCGACCCGGTCGCGCCCGTCGGCTCCGACTGCCATCCGCACGAGTCCATTCTCGCGGCGGCCGCCGACAACGGATGTCGGCGGCACGAGCGAGACTCGTGGTCATGACGAACGAACGGCGGTCGCCGTGGTCGCGGTGAGCTTCCGCTGCGGGCACGGCGCGCAGCACGAGGGCGCGCACGTCATCGGCCGCCCCGGCCCGCTGTGCATGCTCATCGCCGAGACCCAGCGTTCTCGCGGCGAGCTCCTGCGGCGGGTGGCGCCGCCAGAGCGTGCGCGGCTCGCCGCCGAGACGCGCATCAGCGCCGAGTACGAATGGCGTTGCGAACGAGGGCACGATCGCTACCGGGCGACGGTCGCCGAGCAGCTCACCGGCACCGGCTGCGCGAAGTGCCGCACGAACGCGCACGCGCCCGGCGCGCTCCGCGAGGCCGGCGTCGCCTTCATGAACCCGGGACTGCGCACGCGCACCTCGATGACCGAGCAGCGGTTGCGCGCGCTGCTCGGCGAACGCATCCGGCTGCATCACCGCGTGAACGCCGTCCGCGTCGCCCGCACGTTCTTCGGCCGGACCGAGGTCTGGCCCGACATCATCATCCCCCAGCTGCGCATCGCCGTGGAGTACGACGACCCCGGCCGCTCGCGACGCGCCCATCTCGGACTGAAGGAGGCGTCAGACCTCGAGAAGGACGAGGCGCTGAGCGAGGTCGGTTGGCGCGTCATCCGCGTGCGGGGCGGTGGGCTCGAGGCACTCGGCCCCGACGACGTCGTCTGCCGCAGCATCACGCCCGCGGTCGCCGACGAGGTCGTCTCGCGGATGCGTCGCATCCGCGGCGACGAGGCGGTGCGCGCGCTCGAGGTCGCGGCTCCGCGGCACGGCGACGCCGCTGCAGGCTGACGTGCCGCGGCATCCTCGCCTCCCCGTGTCCGGGACGGCATCCGCGATGCCCTCCCCTCCCCGGCTTCGGCTCGTCACGGCCTCGCTCTGTGAGAACGGCGGGCAGACGCCCATGTCCGCGGTTCGTGCGAGGATGCGCAGGACGGACGATCGACGGGAGAGCGGGATGCGGGGCGAGGCGACCGTGCTGCATGCCGACCTCGACGCGTTCTACGCCTCGGTCGAGCAACGCGACGCTCCCGAGCTGCGAGGCCGGCCCGTCATCGTCGGCGGTGGCGTCGTGCTGGCCGCGAGCTACGAGGCGAAGGCTCGTGGGGTGCGCACGGCGATGGGCGGCCGTCAGGCCCGCGACCTGTGCCCCGACGCCGTCGTCGTGCCACCGCGCATGGACGCGTACTCGGCGGCGAGTCGAGCCGTGTTCGCGATCTTCCGCGACACGACGCCGTTCGTGGAGGGGCTCTCCATCGACGAGGCGTTCCTGGAGGTCGGGGGGCTCCGTCGCATCGCAGGCACGCCCGAGCAGATCGCGGTGCGATTGCGCGAGCGGGTCCGCGCCGAGGCCGGCCTGCCCATCTCGGTCGGGATCGCGCGGACCAAGTTCCTCGCCAAGGTCGCCAGCGCGGTCAGCAAGCCGGACGGACTGCTGGTGGTCGAGCCCGACCGCGAGCAGGCCTTCCTGCTGCCGCTGCCGGTCGAACGGTTGTGGGGCGTCGGCGCGGTGACCGCCGAGAAGCTGCATCGGCTCGGCATCACGACCGTCGGGCAGCTGGCCGAACTCGAAGCCGCGGCGGCCGAGCGGCTGCTCGGCAGGGCGACCGGTGCGCACCTGCACGCACTCGCCCGGCTCCGGGACCCGCGTCCGGTCGACACCACGCGCCGTCGCGGTTCGATCGGCTCGCAGCGCGCGCTCGGCAACCGCCCGCGCACGCCGGAGGAACTCGATCTCATCCTCACGCAGATCGTCGATCGGCTCGCGCGCCGCCTGCGCGACCGGAACCGGGCGTGCCGCACGGTCGTGCTGCGGCTTCGATTCGGCGACTTCGCGAAGGCCACCCGGTCGCGCACGCTCCGCTCCGCCAACGACCGCACCGCAGTGCTCCTCGCCATCGCGCAGGAGCTCCTCGCCGGTGCGATGCCCGCGATCGCCGAGCGCGGCATCACCCTGATCGGCGTCTCGCTGTCGCAGCTGGCGCACGCCGACGGCCTCCAGCCGGAACTCCCGATCGACTGGGAGGACGGAGCCCGTCTCGACACGGTGCTCGACTCGGTGCGCGATCGGTTCGGCGCGACGTCGGTCACGAGGGCGGCCCAGCTCGGTCGCGATCCCGGTTGGTCGCCCCCGCTGCTGCCCGAGCACGAGTGAACCCCCGCAGCGAGCCGGGCCGGCGCCGCGGTTGACGTATCCGCGCGAGGTCTTGCCCGATCCTGCCCGAATCGGCAGGATCGGGTGCGCGCGGGCGAACCAGCTGCTTCAATTCCGGCATGCGACTGGAAGACGTACGCGACCTCATCGCCCGGCATGCCGGCGAGGCGACGCCGATCACCGACGGGGCGGTCATCTCGAAGATCGAGCACAGCGGGCCGCCCGAACTCAGCACGACGGGCACGGTGCTCGTGCTGCTCGCGCAGGGCGCGAAGCGACTCGCCGTCGGCGACCAGGTGCACGACTACTCGGCCGGTCAGTGCCTCGTCGCGTCGATCGACCTGCCGGTGAGCGGGCACTTCGTCGACACGACCCCCGATACCCCGGCGCTCGGGTTCGCGCTGACGCTCCGCCCCGCCCTGATCGCCGAGCTGCTGCTCGCCGGCGGAGCGCCGCTCCGGGCTCCGACGCGCGGCGGTGGCGGCGGTGGCAGCGGCATCGCCGTCGGCGACGCGTCGCCGGAGCTCGTCGACGCGGTCGGGAGGATGGTTCGACTGATCGAGCAGCCCGCCGACCGGGCTGTGCTGGCGCCGCTGATCGAGCGGGAGCTGCACTGGCTCGTGCTGCGCAGCCCGCTCGGGGTCACGGTGCGAGAGCTGGGGCTCGCCGACAGCGGCGTGAGCCGCGTCGGACAGACGGTCCGCTGGATCCGCGAGCACTACACGGAGCCGTTCCGAGTCGCGGAGCTCGCCGATCTCGCGAGCATGAGCCAGTCCGCGTTCCACCGATCGTTCCGTGCCGTCACCGCGCTCAGCCCGATCGAGTACCAGAAGCAGGTGCGACTGCAGGAGGCACGCATCCGGCTCATCGCCGACCCCACCGACGTCGCCGGAGCGGCACGCGCGGTCGGCTACGCGAGCCCGTCGCAGTTCAGCCGCGACTACCGGCGCCGATTCGGCGCCGCGCCGTTGCAGGATGCCTCACGGCTGCACGAGATCGGGGGCGCGCAGTGATCCGCGGGACCGCGACCCTCACCGCAGTACGAAGCCGTGAGGGCGACCGGGTCACGACACTCGAGCTCTTCTTCGACCTCGCGTTCGTCTTCGCGTTCACGCAGCTCAGCCGGCTCATGGCGCAGGAGCACGATCTCATCGGCGTCGTGCAGGCGCTGACGATCCTCGCCCTCCTGTGGTGGTCGTGGAACTCCTACGGGTGGCTGTCCAACCTCGCCCACGCCGACCAGGGCTGGGTTCGGGCCGTGATGCTCGTCGCGATGGCGTCCATGGTGGTCGTGGGAGTGACGGTGCTCGAAGCATACGACGACCTGCCCGGCGGCCTGTTCGCGCCCCTCGTCTTCGTCGGCGCCTATCTCGTCGCCCGCATCACGCACCTCATCGCGTTCGCGGCCGTCTCGGCGAGATCGCTCCGACGACGGGCGTTCTTCACGTCGGTCCTCTCCGTCGTGCCGTCAGGGGCCCTGCTCATCGTCGGCGCGATGATCGGCGGTGGCTGGCAGCTGGGGCTGTGGCTCGCCGCCGTCGTGATCGAGCCCGTCGTCACGCACCGGATGAGCACCGGCATCGACTGGCGCGTGGGCTCGACGGTGCACTTCACCGAACGGCACGGGCTCATCGTGATCCTGGCGATCGGCGAGTCGATCATCGCGATCGGCGCCGGCGTCGCGGCGGAGCCGATGGACCTCGCGATCCTCCTCGGCATCCTGTGCTCGCTCGTCGTGGCCGCCGGGTTCTGGTGGGCGTACTTCTCGCGGCTGGCTCGAGAAGCGGAGAGCGCACTCGCACGCCGCGATGACGGCGACCGTGCCAGGACGGCCCGGGATGGGTACACATACCTGCATCTGCTCGTCGTCGCCGGCATCGTCTTCGCCGCGCTCGGCATCGAGGAGGCGCTCGCGCACGTCGGCTCGGCGGAGCCGCTCGGCTGGTTCAGTGCGGCGGCTCTGGGCGGCGGCATCGCGGGCTACCTCGCGGCGACCGTCTGGTTCCGCCGGCGCGTCACCGAACGAACCGATCGAGCGCGGCTCCTCGGTGCGGCCGCAGCGGCGGCCATCGTGCCACTCCTGGCGGGCCTGCCGGCCCTCGGTGCGCTGGTGGTCGCCTCCCTCGTGCTCGTCGGGACGCTCTGCGCCGAATCGGCCGCCGATCGATGAGCATTCATTGCGCCGGAGACCGCTCGGCCGCATCATGGCAGGTATGAGCGAGCTCAAGGAGGACGCCGCGATCGCCGGAGTCCTGGATCGCCTTGCGACGCGGTTCCCCACCGTGCCGCACGACCACATCGCGATGATCGTGACCGAGGAGCGCGCCCGCCTGTCGGACGCGCCGGTCCGCGACTTCGTGCCCGTGCTGGTCGAGCGTGCCGCGCTCGAACGGCTCCGCGTCGAAGCCGGAGCGCCCAGGCCCGTCGACCACGCTGACGAGGTCTTCGATCCCCGCCGTTCCGACGAGAGCCCCGACCCGATGGAGGTCGACCGGAAGACGCAGCAGACCGGCCTGCTCTACGGGGATCTCGGCGGCGGCCCCGACTGACCGCTTCGATCGCACGCGTCGCTGACGTGCTTCCCGCTCTGCGCCGGGTTCGACAGTGGACTCTGTCAGGATGTCGATGTGCAGTATCTGACCGTGGGAATGCCGGTGCGACTCTGGCAGCGCGTGGACGGGTGCGTGGACAACTCCATCGCCGTCGATGCGGTGGACGTGAACATCGAGTCGGTGATCGCCAGCTCCTGCGTTCGAGACGCGGGATGGCGCGCGTCAGCGGCGTGCTCGGGGCAACAGGATGAGCTCGGCTGGCCCCCGCCGGAGCATCTGTTGTCGATCACCCTCCGGCGCCCCCACTGGGACTGGGTTCTCTCGCAGTTGGCACGCTGGGAGCCGTTCGAGACCGACGGCGTCGCGGCCGACGTGCGCGATCTCATCGCCGACGCGATCAGGTCCGCGTAATCGCCCTTCACCTGAGACAGGAGTGCGCCTTGTCGCCGCGGACCGCGTGAGGCCCGGTCGGAGGTCGCCGGCTCCGGGACGAAGATTCTCGGACCGCGCAAGGGGTTGGGCGGCCCATGACGCATTGATACGTTCGTGAGATGTCATCACCTTCCGAGGCGCTGGCGCCTTCCCTCGACATCGACGCCCGGCTCACCGAGATCGAGCGCCGTGTGAACCTGCTCGTCAACCTCACACCGATCAACGCGGCGGAGGCGTGGGCGGATTTCGAACGCAGTGGCTTCGGCACGCCGCCCACGCTACGGCTGCGACCGTTGGACTTCGACCCGGACCTGACGCAGCGCGACCTGTACGACCTCGAGGTCGAGAAGGTCGACGACCCGGCGCTGCACACACTCTTCCGGGCCAAGAGGGACGAGATCGCCCGGCAGGTCACCGCCCTGGAGGACCGCGACACGTCACGGTTCCTCTACGGATCGCTCCAGCTGTACGGGACGGTGGCCCCTCCACTCGCCGCGGCGGCGGTGGAGCTGCTCGAGACCATCCCACCGCAGGCGCCGAGCAGCCAGACCGTCACGGCCGCGGCGTTCGCCGAAGCGGCCCGTGCGGAGTTCGAGCGCTATCGAGCTGCCTACCCGGGATTCCCGGTCGACGTCGAGGTACGGGACGACATCTCCGACCTGATGGTGTCCTTCGGCCGGCTGCTGATCCCGGAGTCCGCCGCCTTCCGGGCCGACCGCGTCGAGCCGCTGCTGCACCACGAGGTCGGCACCCATGTGGTCACCTACCAGAACGGCGCCCGCCAGCCTCTGACGCTGCTGACCATCGGTCTGCCCGGCTACGACGAGACCCAGGAGGGCCTCGCCGTGCTCGCCGAGTACCTCACCGGCGGGTTGGACCCGCGGCGGCTGCGCGTGATCGCGGCGCGCGTGGTCGCGGTCGGCAAGATGCTCGACGGCGCCGGCTTCCTGGACATCTTCGAGTCGCTGCGGACCGACCATCGCATACCGGTGCGGACCGCGTGGTCCATCGCCATCCGGGTCGTCGTCGGCGGCGGTTCGGTGAAGGATGCGATCTACCTGCGCGGGATCACGCGCATCCTCGACGCCATCGCCGACGGCAGCCTGCTCGACGTCCTGCTCGTCGGCAAGCTCGCGTTGGACCACATCCCCCTGGTGCAGGACCTGCTCGACCGCGAAGTGCTCCACCCGCCGTGGGTTCGGCCGCGCTGGCTGGACCTACCCGGTGCCCCGGAGCGTCTCGAACGACTGCGCGCGGGCGCGACGGTGACCGACCTCTACGAGGAAGGCATGGCGGCATGAGGATCGCATTCCTCGTCAACGACGTCGACACCGAGATCGACGAGTACACGACGACCCGGCTGGCCAGGGCCGCGGCCAGGGCCGGGCACGAGACCTGGTACGTCGGCGTCGGAGACCTCGAGCTCGGCAGCAGCGACGGGCTGTTCGCGGCCAGGGCGCACGCCGCGAAGTGGAGGAGCCACGACACCCTCGCGAGCTTCATGGAGCGGATCAAGGCGCGCGACGCCGAGCGGATCGTCATGGACGACCTGGATGCGCTCGTCCTGCGCAACGAGTCGATCGACGACCTGCAGGAACGCCCGTGGGCCAGTCCAATGGGCGTGGTGTTCGGGCAGATGCTCGCGGACCGAGGGGTGACGGTGGTGAACGACCCGAACACCCTCCATCGAGCGACCAGCAAGCTCTACCTGGAGGAGTTCCCCGAGACGGTCCGCCCGCGGTCGCTGGTGACCCGGGATCCGGCGTCCATCGAGCGGTTCGTCCACGACGTCGGCCATTGCGTCGTCAAACCCCTGTACGGAGCCAAAGGCCGCAACGTGTTCATGATCGAGGGCCCCGGAGAGACGAACCTCGCGCAGATGACCGAGGCGGTCCTGCAGGACGGCTACGCCCTCATCCAGGAATTCATCGACGGGACCGAAGACGGCGATGCCCGGATCTTCCTGCTGGATGGCCGCATCCTCGAGCGCGACGGCAGGCCCGCCGCGTTCCGGCGCGTGCCGACCGGCAACGACCCGCGCGCCAACATCAGCACCGGCGGACAGTCGGTGCCCCTCGAGCTCGGCGATGCCGAACTCGGCATCGCCGAGGCGATGGGCGACAAGCTCGTCGCCGATGGCATGTTCCTCGTCGGCATCGATGTGATCGGGAACCACGTGGTGGAGATCAACGCGGAGAGTCCCGGCGGGTTCCAGAGCATCGAACGGCTCTACGACATCGACATCGCCGAGACGGTCATAGAAGCATTGGAGCGCCGCGCGCGCCCGAGCTCCTGAGTCGTGTCGCCGGTCGTTCGGTGAGAGCTCGACGGCCCCGAACTTCGAGCCGCTCCACGGCCGCCGGCTGCGGCGGGTTGCCGACAAGCTCACCGACGGGCGGGGCCGCAACCCGGATGCCTCGGAACGCGATGCATCCGCTCAGGTGCTTCAGGCCGCTCAGGGCGTTCGCACCTCGATGGCACCGGTGCCGGTGAAGTTCACGAATCGCCGCCCGTCGCCCTCGACGATCGTGAGCAGCACGGCGCCGCATCCCCGGCATCGTGCGACGCTGCCCGCACCGCTGCGGTAGACGAGGGCGGTCGCGAGTTCGGCGACGGCACCGCAGCCGTTGCAGCGCGCACGCGCGGTCGTCGGGTCGAAGGCGAGCACCTCGGCGAGCGGGCCCGCGAGCAGATTTCCGTCGAAGTACTGCATCAGGTTCCTCCGTAGCGCTCGGTGCGGATGGCGGCCTGGTCGTGTCCGAGCTCGACGAGCCAGCCGGCGACGCGCTCGACGAAGCCGGTCGAGCCGCATACGTACACGATCGGCGATGCCGCCGCCTCGATCACGGCGGCGGAGAGCCGGTGGTGGGTGATCCGGCCGACCGGAGCGCCCGATCGGTCGGGTGCGCGGCGTGTGTAGACGAGTTCGACCGCGAGCGGCGCCGCAGCCTGCTGAACCGCCTCGAGCTCCGCGGCGAAGAACACGTCGTCGGGGGTGCGGACCGAGTAGAGCAGCCGGAACGGCGTCGCATCGCCGGCGTCGGCATGGGCGCGGGCGATCGCATAGAGCGGCACGACGCCCGAGCCCCCGGCGATCAGCTGCACCGGCCGCACGGCGTCGCCGTCCGCCGGTGGCCGCCAGACGAAGTAGGCGCCGAGCGGACCGTGCACCTCGAGCCGGTCGCCCACGCGCAGCTCGTCGACGAGGAACGGCGACACCTCGCCGTCGGGCAACCGGTCGACCGCGAGCACCACCCGTTCGCCGTCGCCGGATGAGGCGATCGAGTACGAGCGCGTCGCAGTGTACCCGTCGGGCGCGGTGAGACGCACATCCAGGTGCTGACCCGCGAGGTTGCCGGGCCACCCCGCGACGTCGAGCGTGATGCGCGCCGCCGACGGGGTCTCGCGTCGCGTCTCGACGACCTCGGCGACGTGCCACCCGGTCCGCGGCGCGGTGGCGAGCTGCGGCATCCCGCTCACCAGTAGCGCTCTTCCTTCCACGGGTCGCCGTGGAGGTGGTACCCGTTCTGCTCCCAGAATCCGGGGTCGTCGCTCGGCATCATCTCGAGCTCGCGGACCCACTTCGCGCTCTTCCAGAAGTAGAGGTGCGGCACGAGCAGCCGGGCGGGTCCGCCGTGCTCGGGGTCGAGCGGCTCCCCGTCGAACTCGAACGCGACCCAGGCCTTGCCGTCGAGCAGCTCGTCGAGTGGCACGTTCGTCGTGTAGCCGCCGTAACTGTGCGCCATGACGTAGTCGTACTCGGTCTCGACGTCGGCGAAGAGCGTGTCGAGCGAGACCCCGCGCCAGCTCGTGGCGAGCTTCGACCAGTGCGTGACGCAGTGGATGTCGGTCGTCACGTCCTCGATCTCGAGCTGCATGAACTCGTCCCAGTTCCAGCGCCGGCCCCCGTGCTCGGTGCGGATCGCGAACTCCCAGTCGGCCGTGTCGACCTCGGGCGTCGGGCCTGCCGACAGCACCGGGAAGTCGTGCACGAGCGTCTGGCCGGGCGGGAGCCGATCGTCGCGGTCGCGACCACGTCCGCTGAAGCCCCTGGTGACGAACGACATCGCGACCCCCTTCACGGGTGCGGCCGCCGACGCGACGGCCGCGCACAGGCACAGCCTGCCACTCCCCGGCGTGCAGCGCCACAGATCAGCGGATGCGTCGGATCGACGCTTGCCGATCACAGAGAGTGAGTGTACAGTCACTCACATGACCGGCACCTCGACCCTCTCGACGGCGGAGACGCGCCGACCGCTCGTCGCCGCGGCCGCACTCCGCGAATTCGCCCGTGGCGGGTTCCACGGCACGACCGTGGCCGACATCGCCCGCGAGGCGAAGATCTCGCCGGCCTACGTCTTCAAGCTCTTCCCCGGAAAGGAGGCGCTGTTCGTCGCCGCGCTCGACGCCTGTTTCACCGAAGTCCTCGAAGCGCTCGCCGCGGGGGCCGACGACAGCACGGACCGATCCCCCGAAGGCGTGCTCGATGCGATGGGCGGCGCCTACGCCGAGCTCATCCGAGACCGCACGCTCCTGATGATCCAGGTGCACGCCCAGTCGGTGGCGGACATCGAGGAGATCGGCACCGCCCTCCGCGCAGGTCTCGCGCGGGTGACCCGTTTCGCCGCCTCGCGATCGGGTGGCGACGCCGACCAGGTGCAGCGGTTCGTCGCCTACGGCCAGCTCTGCCATCTCATCGTCACCGCGAAGCTCGACGAGTCGACCGACGAGTGGGCCGACATCCTGACCCGCGGAATCCGCCACCCCGACTGACCGCCGGAGGCCCACGCCTCCGGCATTTCTCTGCCGCAAAGAGTGAGTGATCAGTCACTCTCTACCGAAAGGAAGCAATCGATGTCCACCTTCGCCGAAGCCCGCGCCGTGGTCGCGGATCCGCCCCTCCGCAGCACGCGTCGCTGGACCGCGCTGGGCGTCCTCGCGCTCGCACAGTTCCTCGTCGTGCTCGACGCCTCCATCGTCAACATCGCCCTGCCCGTGCTCGGCGCCCGACTGCACATGGACACCACCGCACTCGCGTGGGTGATCACCGCCTACGTCCTCGCGTTCGGTGGACTCCTGTTGCTCGGCGGCCGCTTGGCCGACCGTTATGGCCACCGGCGCGTGTTCCTCGTCGGAACCGCGGGTTTCGCCGCGGCATCCGCCCTTGCGGGCTTCTCCGCCGACGGCGGGATGCTGCTCGCCGCTCGCGCGCTCCAGGGTGCGTCGGCCGCACTGCTCGCGCCGGCGGCGCTCGCCCTGCTCACGCAGCTCTTCCCCGACGCGAACGACCGCAGCAAGGCGCTCGGGGTGTGGGGCGGCGTGGCCGGCATCGGCTCAGCGGCCGGCGTGCTGCTCGGCGGCATCCTCACCGCGACCTTCGGCTGGCAGTCGGTCTTCTTCGTCAACGTGCCCATCGCGATCGTCGTGCTCACGGCGATCCCGCTGCTCGTCACACGCGACACCGCGACCGCACGTGGAAGGCTCGACGTCCCGGGCGCCGCGACCATCACCGCGGCGCTCGTCTCAGCGGTGGGCGCGCTGAGCGCAGTCGAACTGCTCGGTTTCGCGCACCCGGTGACGCTCGGACTCGCGGTCGGCGCCGGCTCGCTCGGCGTGGCCTTCGTCCTCATCGAGCGACGCTCGACCGCACCTCTCGTGCCGCTCGGCGTCTTCCGCAACCGCAATCTGACGGTCGGCAACCTCGTCATGCTGCTGATCGGAGCGGCGATGGTCGCCCTGTTCTTCGCGCTCTCCGTGTACATGCAGGCAGTGCTCGGTTACGACGCGCTCGTGACGGGACTCACGCAGCTCCCCCTCGCGGGCGCACTCGTGATCGTGGCCGGCGTCGTCCCTGCCGTCATCGCGCGGCGCGGGGCGCGCGCCACCCTGATCGGCTCGCTCCTCGTGCTCGCCGGCGGGCTCGTCTGGCTGTCCACGTCACCCGCCGACGCCGACTTCGCAGTCCACCTCCTGGGTCCGAGCCTGCTCATCGGCGTCGGCATGGGCGGTGCGTTCGTGACGGCCACCCAGCTCTCGGTCGACGGTGTCGACGGCGGTGAGGCCGGCCTGGCCGGCGGACTCGTGAACACGAGCCAGCAGATCGGCGGAGCGCTCGGCCTCGCCGTACTCGCGACCATCGCCGCGCTTCGCACGGAGGCGCTGGCGGACGCGGGCGCCACGGCACCGGTGGCGCTGACGGGCGGCTTCTCCTGGCTCTTCCTCGGCACCGCGACCATCGCGGTCATCGCCGCGATCGTTGCGGCCTTCAGTCGCGATCGGCAGCGCTGACACGAACAACGCAGCAAGGGGGCCGGGCCCGTGCGGCGCACGAGCCCGGCCGCATCGATGCCGGCCGGGGCCGGGGCGCCGCTCCCCTGCAGCCGACCCTGGGTCCTCGAGGAACCGCAGCCAGACCTCGTTTGACCGTCGGACAGGAGTCTCCGCCCCTCGGTTCGAGGCGAGAAACCTCGATCATGTCGATTTCACGGTAGGGCGGACGGGACTTGAACCCGTGACCGATGGATTATGAGTCCACTGCTCTGACCAGCTGAGCTACCGCCCCGCGCCGCTCAGCGAGCGGTCACTCCGAGGTGGCCGCCGGCGCGACGTCGGTGACCGGGTCGGTCACCGGCCTCCCACGATACAGGCTCTCGAACGTCGACAGCGTGCGTTGGATGTCGTGCGCGGCGATGAGCCGGATCGACCCCTCCTTGAGCGCGCGGTACTCGGCCTCGGGGGCCTCGAGCACTTGTCGCAGCTTGGCGGCCAGGTCTTCGGGGTTCGACGGCTCGAAGAGGTAGCCGTTCTCGCCGTCGTGCACGAGATGGGGCAGCGCCATCGCGTTCGCGGCGACGACCGGCAGCGCCGAGGCCATCGCCTCCATCGTCACGATCGACTGCAGCTCCGCGATCGACGGCATCGCGAGCACCGAGGCCCGGTGGTACGCGTCGCGCAGTTGCTCGTCGGTCACCCGGCCGGTGAACGTGACCCGGTCGGCGATCCCGAGCTCGACGGCGAGGTGCTGCAGGTGCTTCAGCTGGTCGCCACCGCCCACGATCTCGATCTTCGCGTCGAGCTCGGCCGGCAGCAGCTTGGCCGCCCGCAGCAGCACGTCGATCTGCTTCTCGCCGGTGACCCGGCCGACGAACAGGATGCGGTTCTCGGTCCGCGGCTCCCAGCTGGGCGAGTACTTGTGCGCGTCGATGCCGCACGAGATCGCGTGCACGCCCTCGAGCCCGGTGTGCTCCTCGAGGAATCGCGCCGCCTTGCGGGTCGGCGTCGTCACGGCCTCGGCACGGCCGAACGAGCGGCGTGCCGCCCTCCACGCGAGGCCCGTCGCCCACTCCTGCCAGGCCTTCGGCAGCATGGTGAACTCGAGCATGTTCTCGGGCATGAAGTGGTTCGTGCCGATGATGCGGATGCCGCGCTTCTCGGCCTCGACCGAGAGCCCGCGGCCCACGACGATGTGCGACTGGAAGTGCACGACGTCGGGCTTCACCTCGTCGATCACGCGGGCGCTGTTCTGCTTGATGCGCCAGGGCAGCGCGAACCGCAGCCAGTCGTGCGGGTACCAGCGCCAGCTGTACAAGCGGTGCGCGGTGATCTCCTGACCCTCGTGCACCTCCTTCCACGTGCCGTGCTTGCGGCTCGCGGCCGGTGCCATGACGTGCACCTCGTGTCCTCGTTCGACGAGCCCCGCAGCGAGGCGCTCGGCGAAGCGCGCCGCGCCGTTGACGTCGGGGGCGAACGTGTCGGCGCCGATCAGGATCTTGAGGGGGCGGTCGGGCGTGGCGCCTGCGGGCGTACTCGCACCGGGGGTGTCAGACACGGGTCGTGGTTCCTCACAGTTTCTTGGGCGGGACGGGTGGTCCCGTCGTGCACCGCGGCGCGGAAGATGAGCGCGGCGGAACGAATCCGACCATAGTCTACGCAGCGCATCCGAACGGATGCCGGACGGCGAGCCGGAAGGTCGGGATCGGCCCCTCAGAGCCGGGTCTGCGGGTGGTTCTTCGCGAGCCGGAAGACGCCCCACACCGCGACCGCCCCGGACAGGCCGTAGACGACCATCGCCCACGGCGGCGCCTGCGACGCCTCGCCCAGGATCGTGATGCCGATGACGACCGCGACCAGGGGGTCGACGACGGTCAGGCCGGCGATCACGAGATCGGGCGGGCCCGAGGCGTAGGCGTTCTGCACGAAGTACGCGCCGATCGCGGTGGCCGAGAGCAGCCCGATGATGCAGAGGATACTGAGCCACCCGAAGTCGCCCTGCTCGATCGCACCGAGGACCACCTTGGCGAGGGTGGCGACGAAGCCGTAGAGCACGCCGGCCATGATCACGTAGTAGATCGCGCGGATGCGCTTGCGGAACCAGAGGAACGTGACGAGCGCGATGAGGAGCACGACGAGCAGGATCGCGAGGATGATGATGAGCTGCGCGTCGGTCACGGGCTTGTCGACCGCCGTGAACGCCGCGACGCCGACGAACAGGAAGACGCCGCCGACGCACATGATGATCGCGATGATCGACTTGTGGTTGAGCCGCACGTGGTTGACACGGGAGTTGATGATCGAGGTGATCACGAGCCCGATCGCACCGAGCGGCTGCACCACGATGATCGGCGCGAACTTGAGGCTCGCGAGCTGGAACACGATGGCGAGCCCGAGCATGAGCGTGCCGAGCACCCACGAGGGTCGGGCGAGCAGCAGTCCCAGCTGACGCAGGTCGAGGCCCTTGCCGAGCGTGTCGGTCGTGTGCTTCTCGACCTTGACGACCCCGCGGTGCTGCAGCTGCGCGCCGATCGAGAGGAAGATCGCGCCGACGAGGGCGAGGGGGATGCCGATGAACGTCTGCGGGTCGAGCGGGATCTGCTCCGCGAGTTCGCTCAGGTCGGGATTCACGCAACGACCCTACCTGCTCGCCGCCCGATATCCTTGCCGAATGGCCGTGCTCCCCATTCGAATCTCCGGCGATCCGGTGCTCCACTCCCCCGCGAAACCTGTCGAGACGATCGACGATGAACTGCGCACCCTCGTCGCCGACATGTTCGAGACGATGGACAAGGCACCCGGGGTCGGCCTCGCCGCACCGCAGGTCGGCGTCGGCCTGCGCCTCTTCACCTACGGCTGGGTCGACGAGGAGGGCACGCGGTGGCGCGGCGTCGCGATCAACCCCGAGCTGCTCATCTCGCCGCCCCCGCCGGGCGACCCCGACCTCGACGACGAGTCGGAGGGCTGCCTCTCGTTCCCCGGCGAGCGATTCGGACTGCGCCGCGCCGAGCGCGCTCTCCTGCGCGCGACCGACCTCGACGGCAACGAGTTCGAGATCGACGCGCACGGATGGCTCGCCCGGATCTTCCAGCACGAGTACGACCACCTCGACGGCACGCTCTACATCGACCGGCTGTCGTACCCCGACCGCAAGATCGTGGCCAAGATCACGAAGAAGCTCGGGTGGGGCCGCCCGGGCGTGTCCTGGATGCCGGGAGTCGACGACCTCGAGGGGTGATCATCGGCGTGGATGCCGCGTACGGCATGCATCGCGAACGAGCGGGCGCGAGCCCGAGGCATCCCGGTCAGGTGAACGCGCGGATGCCCGCTGCGACCGCCGCGGCGACGAAGACCACGATCACGAACGGAACCCGGAGCGCGTAGAGCGCGGCGGCGACGATGAGCGCCGGCACCCGGGCGTCGACGACGATCTGCTGGCCCGCCCCGAGCGTCTGTACCGCGATGAGCGCGGCGAGCAGCGCCACCGTGAGCAGGTCGGCGATCCGCGCCGGACGCTCGCGCTCGAGGAAGCCGGCGGGCACGAGATGCCCGGAGAGCTTCAGGGCGAGGGTCGCGGCCGAGGCGATGAGGATGATGTGCCAGGTCGTCATGCCGTGCGCTTCCTCGAGAACAGGTCGAACCAGCCGACGACGACCGCGACCAGCGCGGCGACGAGCACGGGCAGGCCCGGCATGAGCACCGGGGTCGCGATCGTCGCGACCACCGCGGCGCCGACCGCGACGGCGCCGGCCTGCACGCGCTTCAGTCGCGGCCAGAGCAGGCCGAGGAACGCGGCCGCGGCGGCCGCGTCGAGGCCGTACGCGCTCGTGTCGCCGAGGGCGTCGCCGATGAGCGCGCCGAGGAACGTCGTGAGGTTCCAGCCGATGAAGATGACGACCCCGGTGACCCAGAATCCGACCCGGGCGGCACGATCGTCGGTCTGCGCGAGCGCGACCGCCGTCGACTCGTCGATCGTGATCCAGGCTGCAGCGACCGTGCGCCAGATGCTCGAGCGGCCCCCGTCGTGCGGCGCATCGACGACGGGCTTCATGCGCATGCCGTAGACCACGTTGCGGATCCCGAGCATCGCGGCCGTCGCGATCGCCGACCAGCCGGCGGCCACGCCGCCCGAGGCCAGCACGCCGACGAGCGCGAACTGCGAGCCGCCGGTGAACATCACGAGGCTGAGGAAGCAGGTCTGCCAGATGTCGAGGCCCGCGGCGACCGCGAGCGCCCCGAACGAGATGCCGTAGACGGCCGTCGCGATGCCGACCGCGAATCCGTCGCGGATCGCGGCGCGCCGCGCCGTGTCGGGCGCCGCGGGAGGCCTCGACGCCGCGGCGGGCTCGGCCGCCGACGCATCCGCCCGCTCGTCCACCACGCCTCCCGAAGAGAGGAAGGCCGCCCGGATCAACCGGACGGCCTTCGCTTGCTCCCCCACTTGGACTCGAACCAAGAACCTATCGGTTAACAGCCGATTGCTCTGCCAATTGAGCTATGGAGGATCGCTTGTTCAGCACCGTTACTCTAGCAAACCGTTCGCCAGACTCCCAATCCGAGGATGCCTCGCACCGAGCGCCCTCGTCCACGGGGTCAGTAACCCGCCTCCAGGTCGATCAGGCCCGTGAACTCCCCCTCGCCGAGGAACGCGCGCACGTTCTGCTCGACCCGTTCCGCGAGGAGGGCCGGCGTCGTCGCGAGCGCGTCGGCCACGTGCGGCGTGATGAGGCAGTCGGGCCGGCTCCACAACGGATGGCCGGCGGGCAGCGGCTCGGGGTCGGTCACGTCGAGGCCCGCCCCGCCCAGGCGACCGGAGTCGAGCGCGGCCACGAGCGCCCCGGAGTCGACGATCGGTCCGCGGCCGACGTTGACGACGACCGCACCGGGCGCGAGTGCCGCGAGCACCGTCTCGTCGACGAGGCCGCGCGTGCGGTCGGTCAGGGCCGCTGCGACGATGAGCACGTCTGCGCCGGCGGAGACCTCGGCGAGGCGGTCGGCGGTCACGGTGCGCTCAGCATCCGCGAGCTCGCCGGCACGACGGCGCACGACCGACACCCGGGCGCCGAACGGCTCGAGCAGGCGGAGCAGCACCTCGGCGATGCCGCCCGCCCCGACGACCACGACGCGCGCGCCGAAGAGGCTCCGACTCTCCTCGTCGCCTCGCCATTCCGTCGCACGGGCCCTGCGCGGCAGGCGCCGGAGGAGCGCGAGCGTCAGCGCGAGCGCATGCTCGGCGACGGGCCGGGCATAGACGCCCTTGCCGCTCGTCCACACCCGTCCGTCGTCGCGAACACCCGCGAGCACCTCCGCGAAACCGTCGACGCCCGCCCACGGGAGCTGCACCCACTCGGCTGCCGGTGCGCGGCGCAGCGCCTCGACGAGGTCGGCACCGCCCGTCGAAGCGGTCCAGACGATGCCTCGCGTCCGCTCGTCGAGCGGCGCCACGACGCCGCCCGCACGTTCGACCGCCTCGACGAGCTCGGGCGCCGCATCGGGAACGACGGCGATCGGGGCGTCCGCACCGGGACCGCCCGAGGCATCCGTCATGCCAGCGGCTCGGCGAGGTCGTCGATGATCGCGTGCCCGTCGTCGAGCGCGCCGGCCAGCGCCTTCACGTAGGGATGCCGCGGGTCGTCGAACACGTCGTCGATCGTGCCGAGCGCGACGAGCTCGCCCCGATCGAGCACCGCGATGCGATCGGCCGTGCTGCGGAGGACGGGAAGGTCGTGGCTGATGATGATCGCCGAGAACGTGTGATGGTCGCGGAGGTCGACGAGGAGCTGCGCCACCGCGTCGCGCACGCTGAGGTCGATGCCCGCCGTCGGCTCGTCGGCGATCAGCAGCGACGGCCCGAGGACGAGCGCCCGTGCGAGGGCGACCCGCTGCCGCTGGCCGCTCGACAGCTCGAAGGGATACTTCTCGAGCATGCCGAGCGGCAGGCGGACGCCGTCGAGCATCGTCGCCACGCGCGTGGCGAGCGCCTTGCTGTTGTAGCGGTGATCCCGCTCGAGGATCGGCGCGCCGATGATCTCGGCGACGCTCCGATCCGCGGGCAGCGTCGATGCGGCGTCCTGGGCGAGATATCCCACGTGGAAGCGGAACTCCGACACCCTTCGCTTGGGCAGGCGACGCAGCCCCCGGCCGAGCACGGTCGCCTCGCCACCGGTGATCACGGGGCGCACCTCGGCCGAGCGGGGCTCGAACGCGACGCCCGAGATCACCTTCGCGAGCGTCGACTTGCCGCTGCCCGCGCTGCCGAGAAGGCCGAGCACCTCCCCGGGCGCGACCGTGAGCGAGAGCCCGTGCACCGCGACGTGCGCGGGACTCGCGCCGTGCGGCGGGTACTCGATCGACAGGTCGTTGAGCACGACCGGATAGCCGTGGGCGGTGCGGTGCATCACTCAGCCTCCCGGAGCCGGCGCAGTTCCTCTCGACGTTCGGCCTGCGCCCTGGGGTCGGGCACGGGCAGGGAGGCGAGCAACCGCTGCGTGTAGGGATCGCGCGGGGCACCGAGCACCTCGGCGCCCGTGCCCTCTTCGACGAGTTCACCACGATAGAGCACGGCGATGCGATCGGCGAGCAGGTCGACGACGGCGAGATCGTGGCTGATGAACAGGGAGGCGAAGCCGAATTCGCGCTGCAGCTCGTCGAACAGCTCGAGCACGCGCGCCTGCACGGAGACGTCGAGCGCGCTCGTCGGCTCGTCGGCGATGAGCAGCTCGGGCTCGAGCGCGAGCGACCGGGCGAGGCTCGCCCGCTGGCGCTGGCCGCCCGAGAGCTCGTGCGGATAGCGGTCGCCGTAGGCACGGGGCAGCTGCACCGCCTCGAGGAGCTCGTCGACGCGCTTGCGCGCCTCGATCGCGTTCGCGGCGCGCCCGTGCACGATGAGCGGCTCCGCGACGCACTCGGCGATCGTGAGCAGCGGGTTGAAGCTCGAGGCCGGGTCCTGGAAGACGAAGCCGATGCGACTGCGCACCTGGCGGAACTCGCGCTCCCGGATGCCGTTCATCTCGTGACCGAGCACCTTCAGGGAGCCGCCGGTGACCTTCGTGAGGCCGGCGATCGCACGGCCGATGGTCGTCTTGCCCGACCCCGACTCGCCGACGAGGCCGAGCACCTCGCCGGGACGGATCGCGAAGTCGACCCCGCTGACGGCACGGAACCCCGGACGTCCGAACCGGCCCGGGTACACGATCTCGAGGCCCTTCGCCTCGACGACGGGCGCCTGCTCGGCCCAGCCCTCGGGCCTCGCCGCCGCGCGGGCCTCGGCCTTCGCCGTGCCCGTGCCGACGTACGGCACTGCGGCGAGCAGCGCCTTCGTGTATTCGGCCTGCGGTGCGGCGAACAGCGTCTCGGCGGTCGCCTGCTCCACCACCTTGCCCTGGTACATGACGGCCACGCGGTCGGCGAGGTCGGCGACGACGCCCATGTTGTGCGTGATGAGGACGATCCCCATGTCGAACTCGTCGCGGCAGCGGCGCAGCAGGTCGAGGATCTCGGCCTGCACCGTGACGTCGAGGGCCGTGGTCGGCTCGTCGGCCACGATGAGGCCGGGATCGAGCACGAGGGCCATCGCGATGACGATGCGCTGTTTCTGCCCGCCCGAGAACTGGTGCGGGTAGTGGTCGATGCGCGTCTCGGGGTCGGGGATGCCGACCCGTCGCAGCACGTCGATCGCCTTCGCCCGCGCCTCGGCCTTCGAGATGTCCGAGTGGGCGCGCAGCCCCTCGATGATCTGCCACCCGACGGTGTACACCGGGTTCAGCGCGGTCGACGGCTCCTGGAAGACCATGGCGACGTCGGTGCCGCGGATGTCGCGGAGCTTGCGCTTCGACACCGAGACGACGTCGTGGCTGCCCGTGCCCGCCTTGTTCGACAGGATCACCGCACCGCTCGCGGTCGCCGTCTCGGGCAGGAGCCCGAGGATCGTCTTCGCGGTGACGGTCTTGCCGCTGCCCGACTCGCCGACGATCGCGAGGACCTCGCCCCGCTCGACGGAGAGCGAGACGCCGTCGACCGCCTTGACGGCACCGGCGTCGGTCGAGAACGAGACGCCGAGTCCCTCGATGTTGACCACTGTGTTCGTGCTCATCGCTGGACCTCGATTCCGTGCTCGTCGAACGTCGCCTCGTCTTCGAGGCCCGCGAGCCCGCCCGGGCCCGCCGTGAGGGTGCCGCCGGGCACGACCGAGGTCTCGGCGACCTCGCCGGCCGACTGCGCGACGCGCCGACGCCCACGCAGGCGGGGGTCGGCGAGGTCGTTGAGGCTCTCGCCGACGAGCGTGATGCCGAGCACGACGAGGACGATCGCGAGACCCGGGTAGAGCGCGGTCCACCAGATGCCGCTCGTGACGTCGGACAGGGCCTTGTTGAGGTCGTAGCCCCACTCGGCGGCCGCCGTCGGCTCGATGCCGAACCCGAGGAAGCCGAGGCCGGCCAGGGTCAGGATCGCCTCGGAGGCGTTCAGCGTGACGATCAGCGGCAGCGTGCGCGTCGCGTTCCGCAGCACGTGGCGGAACATGATGCGGCTGTTCGAGGCGCCGAGGACCTTGGCGGACTCGACGAAGGCCTCGGCCTTGATGCGGACTGTCTCGGCCCGGATGACGCGGAAGTACTGCGGGATGAACACCACGGTGATCGAGATCGCCGCGGCGAGCACCCCGCCCCAGAGGTTCGACTGCCCGCCGGTGATCGCGATCGCCACCACGATGGCGAGCAGCAGGGAGGGGAAGGCGTAGATCGCATCGCAGATGACGACGAGCGTCTTGTCGAGCCAACCGCCGAAGTAGCCCGACAGGAGGCCGAGCAGGACGCCGATGAAGAGCGACAGGGTGACCGCGAAGATGATCACGAGGATGGCCGTCTGCGCGCCCCAGAGCACGCGCGACAGCACGTCGTACCCGCCGACGGTGGTGCCGAACGGGTGCGCGGCCGAGGGCTCCTGCTGGCTGCCGAACGCGCCGCTCGCGTCGCGGAGCTGGGCGAAGCCGTAGGGCGCGATGAGCGGCGCGAACACCGCCACGAAGACGAACGCCGCGGTGATGACGAGGCCGGTGACGAGCATGCCGCGCTGGAGTCCGACGCTCTGGCGGAGCTGGTGCACGACCGGCAGCCGGTCGCGCCAGAGTCGCTTGCGCGCGGGAGCGGGAGCGGCGGCGGTGGGGGTCGTTGCCGACATGGTCAGTACCTCACCCTCGGGTCGATGAACGCCGCGATGATGTCGACGATGAAGTTGGTGAGCGCGACGATCACGGCCAGCAGGGCGACCATGCCCTGCACGGCGACGAAGTCACGGGCCTGGATGTACTCGACGAGCTGGAATCCGAGGCCCTTCCACTCGAAGGTCGTCTCGGTGAGCACCGCTCCGCCGAGCAGGAGCGCGATCTGCAGGCCGATGACCGTGATGATCGGGATGAGCGCAGGTCGGTAGGCGTGCTTGCGGAGCAGGCGCGACTCCGCGACGCCCCGCGAGCGGGCCGCGTCGACGTAGTCGGTCGAGAGCGTGCCGATGACGTTCGTGCGCACCAGACGGAGGAAGACGCCCGCGGTGAGCAGTCCCAGCGCGATGGCGGGCAGGATGGCGTGCGCGAGCACGTCGCCGAGGACCGCGGGGTCGCCCGTCATGATGGCGTCGATCGTGTAGAAGCCCGTCTTGTTCGGCAGCATCTCCATCTGGATCGTCGCGCCGGTCGATGCCCGGCCGGCCACGGGCAGCCACCCGAGCCAGACGGAGAAGACGAGCTTCAGCAGGAGTCCGGAGAAGAAGACCGGGGTGGCGTAGCAGAGGATCGCGAACACCCGGAGGGAGGCATCCTGTCCCTTGTCGCGGAAGTAGGCCGCGATGAGGCCGAAGGGGATGCCGACGGCGAAGGCGACGAGCAGCGAGTAGAACGCGAGCTCCGCGGTCGCGCCGCCGTAGGTGAAGAGCACCTCGGTGACCGGCCGGTTGTCGCTGATGGTCGAGCCGAAGTCGCCGGTGAGGATTCCCCCCATGTACTCGAGGTACTGCACGATCAGCGGGCGGTCGTAGCCGGCCGCGTGGATGCGCTCGGCGAGCTGATCGGGCGGCAGCTGGCCGCCGAGCTTCGCGGTGATCGGATCGCCCGTGGAGCGCATGAGCAGGAACACCACGCTCACGAGGATGACCACGGTCGGGATGATGAGCAGGGCGCGGATGAGGATGTAGCGGCCGAGGCTGGAGCCCGAGGATCTTGTGGATCGCCGTCGGACAGGATCAGCGCCGGTGGCGGCGGCCGTCGTCGTTGAGGTCAATGTTCGCCAATCGGGGGTGGGGCTGGGAACGCGGGTGGCCCGCTCGCACTGAGCGGGCCACCCGTTCCGGTGTAGAAGCGACTCTAGCCGTTCAGGCGGCTCAGCCCTTCGTCAGCGGGGCGAAACGGAACTTGAAGGAACCGTCGAGGATCGCCCCGTCGATGTCGGTGCCGGTCACGACGACCTGCGCACCCTGGAGGTACGGCACGGTCGACAGGTCTTCGGCGACCTTGTTCTGGATCTCCTCGATGAGCGCCTTGCGGGCCGCCGGGTCGGCGGTCACGGCCTGCTCGAGGATGAGGTCGTTGACCTCGGGGTTGTCGTAGTGGTTGCTGAGGAAGTTCTCCTTGAGGAAGAACGGCGTCAGGTAGTTGTCGGCGTCCGAGTAGTCGGGGAACCAGCCGAGCTGGTACGCCGGGTAGACGTCGGCGACGCGGTCCTCCGAGTACTGCACCCACTCGGTGGTCTGCAGGTTCACGGTGAACAGGCCGTCGGCCTCGAGCTGATCCTTGATGAGGGCGTACTCGTCGGCCGAGCTGGGCCCGTAGTGGTCGTTCGAGTACTGCAGGTTCAGCTCGACGGGGGTCTCGACGCCGGCCGCCTCGAGGGTGGCCTTCGCCTTCTCGGCGTCGGGAGCGCCCGCGCCGTCGCCGTAGAGGTCCTTCAGCGGCTCGACCGCGCCGGCGAGGCCCGCCGGGACGTACGAGTAGAGCGGCGTGTAGGTGCCCTTGTAGACCTGCTCGCCGAGCTCCTCGCGGTTGATGAGGTCGGCGACGGCCTGACGGACCGCGAGCGCCTTGGCCGGGTCGGCCTCGGGGGTCTTCGCGCCGTACGGCTGGGTGTCGAAGTTGAAGACGATGTAGCGGATCTCGCCACCGGGGCCGTCGATGACGTTGACCTCGTCGTTGCCCTTGAGGTCGTCGATGTCGGTCGCCGAGAGGCTGCGGTAGGCGACGTCGATGCCGCCCTCCTGCACGTCGAGCTTCATGTTCGACGAGTCGGCGTAGTACTTCAGGTTGACCGTGTCGGTCGCGGCCGGGTCGAGCAGGCCCTGGTACTCGGCGTTCTTCTTGAACTGGATCAGGTTGTTGAAGTCGTAGCTCGCGATCGTGTACGGGCCGCCGAACGCGTTCGCGTCGACGATGTCCTGATCGCTCGTGAGCTCGTCGGCGGAGAACACCTCGTCGTCGACGATGGCGCCGGGGAAGCTCGTGAGGATGAGCGGGAAGACCTGGTCGTTCTCGGCCTTGAGGTTGAAGACGACGGTCGTGTCGTCGGGGGCGTCGACGCTGTCGAGGTTGTAGAGCAGGCTCGACGCACCGTTGGGGTCGGCGATCTTGAGCTGACGGTCGAACGAGAACTTCACGTCGGACGAGGTCAGGTCGTTGCCGTTGGCCCACTTGAGGCCGGCCGGAAGGGTGACCGTGTACTCGGTCGGTCCCGTGAACTCGGCGGTCTCGGCGAGGTCGGGGACGACGTCGGTGCTGTTGTAGTCGGTGTTCAGCAGGTACGGGAACACCTGCGTCTGCACCGCGAGCGAGCCGTTGTCGTACGAGCCGGCCGGGTCGAGCGTCGTGACCTTGTCGGTGGTGCCGACCGTGATCGTCGAGCCCGAGGCCTCGTTGTCGCCGCCGTTGCCGGCGGAGCAGCCCGCGAGGGCGAGCGCGGCGACCGAGAGCCCGGCCGTCGCGATGAGCACGCGGCGGCCGTTCTTGGATGCGGATGTCATATCCGTCTACCTCTTCCTGTCAGGACTGAAGCACGCCGCGGCTTCCACGGCGCGTTCTCGTATTCCCCAGAGGTAGCACACGGACCCACGACGTTGCAGGGACGTGCACCGATCTGCCGGAATGTTTATTGATCTGCAATCTTCGACGCAACGGATCGCCGCATCGCGACATCCGGCGACGGATTCCGTCATTCGGCCCGAAGGGCCCGCCGCTCCTGCTCGAGCTCGACGAGGGCGCGCTGCAGTGCGGCGAACGTCGCCTGGTCGGCGCGATCGAGTCGTTGCAGGCGGCCCAGCAGTTCGGACTTCTGCCGCAGCAGCTCCCGGTCGACGAGTGCGCTCACGACCCCTCGGACGTAGGTCTCGAGCTCGGCGTCGCTGCGTTGCGGGACGGGCAGGACGGCGAGTTGCTGCACGACGCCCGCGAACGGCTGCGGAACCTCGGCCACGACGCGGTCGACGCGCACGACGGGATCGGTCGAGCCGAGCACGGACGCGATGCCGTCGCGCACGACCGCGAGCGTGGCATCGCCGAATCGCGAGTCGACCGCGTGACGCAGGAGGTCGTCGCCCACGCGCTCGGGGAACTGCAGCATCGCCTGCAGGGCGTCGCGCTCGAGCCGGGTCGACGGGTCGCGCGGGAGCGCGGCGATCGAGAACGGCCGATCGGCGCCGTCCGTTGCGACGGCCGGCGCCGCGGTGGATGCCTCGGCCCGGGTGTTCGCACCGCGGTCGCGGCCGGCGGCCCCGCGCACGGCGCGCGTCACCTCGCCGAGCTCCATGCCGAGCATGCGCGCGAGCTCGCGCGTGTAGCCGGGCCGGATCGATGCGTCGCGGATGTCGGCGACGACGGGCGCCGCGGCGCGCAGCGCCGAGACGCGACCCTCCACCGTCTCGAGGTCGTAGCGCGCGAGCGTGTGCCGGATCACGAACTCGAACATCGGCACCTTGGTGTCGATGAGCGCGCGCACGGCGCCGTCGCCCCGGGCGAGCCGGAGGTCGCACGGGTCGAGCCCGTCTGGAGCGACCGCGACGAACGTCTGCGCCGCGAACCGCTGCTCTTCGGCGAAGGCTCGCATCGCGGCCTTCTGGCCGGCCTCGTCACCGTCGAACGTGAAGACGACCTCGCCGACCCCCGAGTCGTCGAGCACCCGGCGCAGCACCTTGATGTGGTCGACCCCGAACGACGTGCCGCAGGTCGCGATCGCCGTCGTCACGCCCGCGAGGTGGCAGGCCATCACATCGGTGTATCCCTCGACGACCACCACGCGCTGCGACCGCGAGATGTCGCGCTTGGCGAGGTCGAGGCCGTAGAGGACCTGGGCCTTGTGGTAGACCGCGGTCTCGGGGGTGTTGAGGTACTTCGGGCCCTTGTCGTCGTCGAGCAGACGCCTGGCCCCGAAACCGACGGTCTGGCCGGTGACGTCGCGGATCGGCCACACCAGCCGCCCGCGGAACCGGTCGTACACGCCGCGGTCGCCCTGCGAGACGAGCCCCGCCGCGGCGAGCTCCTCTGGCGTGTACCCGCGGCCGCGCAGGTGGTTCGTCAATGCGTCCCAGCTCTTCGGGGCGAAGCCGACGCCGAACCGCCTGGCGGCGTCTGCGTCGAAGCCGCGCTCGCCGAGGAACCGCCGCCCGATGTCGGCGGCGGGCTGCACCAGTTGCTCGACGAAGAACTCGGCCGCCGCCTGGTTGGCGGCGAGCAGGCGCGCGCGGTTGCCGTGGTCGGCCGCGGGGCCGCCGCCGTCTTCGTAGTGCAGCTCGTAGCCGATCCGACCGGCGAGGCGCTCGACCGCCTCGGTGAACGAGACGTGGTCCATCTTCTGGAGGAAGCTGTAGACGTCGCCCGACTCGCCGCAGCCGAAGCAGTGGTAGTACCCGACGCCGGGCCGCACGTTGAAGCTCGGGCTCCGCTCGTCGTGGAAGGGGCACAGCCCCTTGAGCGAACCGACGCCCGCCGATTTCAGACTCACGTGCTCGCCGATGATGTCGGCGATGTTCGTGCGGGCCTTCACCTCTTCGACATCGCTCTGTCGAATCCGGCCCGCCATGTTCACATCCTATTCGTCGTCGGTCGTCGGGGGGGGGGGGGCGGGCGCGAAGCGCAGGTCAGTGCTGCACGAGCCGTTCGTGCCAGCTGAGGGCCGACTGGTCGGTGAGGCTCGCGACCTGGTCGACGACGACGCGCTTGCGCGCCGCATCGTCGGCGGCGCCCGCCCAGTCCTCGGCGAAGCCGGGATCGAGGTGCCGTTCGCCGGTCTCGTAGAGCACGTCGGCGAGGGAGGCGAGCACCTCGCGCTGCTGCCGGTAGATCGGCTGGCGCGTGTTTCGCGACATCACGAACGCCGCGACGATGCCCTTGAGCACGGCGATCTCGGCCTGGATCTCGCGCGGCACGACGACGTCGGCGTCGAAGCGGATGAGACTCGCGAGCGGGAAGGCCGACCGCGTCGCCTCCGTGGCGGCGTGCGCGAACCGGCCGATGAGCTGGCTCGTCAGGTTCTTGAGACGCGCCTGGTCGCGTCGGCTCCCCGACCATTCGTCGAGCCACACGTCGAGCGAGTCGAGCCGGTCGAACGCCGCGATGAGCTCGTCGTGCGGGATCGCCCCGCCGATCCACTCGTACATCGACGTGACGAGCTCGTCGTGGTCGACCCGCGCGCCGAGCGCGGCGACGTCGATGTAGCCGTTGACGATCGCGTCCTCGAAGTCGTGCACCGAGTAGGCGATGTCGTCGGAGAGGTCCATGACCTGGGCCTCGATGCAGAGGCGCCGCTCGGGCGCGCCGGCGCGCAGCCACTCGAACACGGCGACGTCGTCGTGGTAGAAGCCGAACTTCTGCCGGCCCGACGGGTCGGCGACGCCGGAGGCCTCGGGCCACGGGTACTTGCAGCTCGCGTCGAGGCTCGCCCGGGTGAGGTTGAGCCCGTAGCTGCGCCCGTCGGCGCCGAACACCTTCGGCTCGAGCCGGGTCAGCAGGCGCAGGGTCTGCGCGTTGCCCTCGAAGCCGCCGATCTCGGCGGCCCACGTGTTGAGCGCCTTCTCGCCGTTGTGGCCGAACGGCGGGTGGCCGAGGTCGTGCGCGAGGCACGCCGTGTCGACGACGTCGGGGTCGAGGTCGAGGTTGTCGGCGAGCTCGCGACCGATCTGCGCGACCTCGAGCGAGTGCGTCAGCCGGTTGCGGGCGAAGTCGAGGCCCGCCGTCGGGCTCAGCACCTGCGTCTTCGCGGCGAGCCGCCGCAGCGCACTCGAGTGCAGCAGGCGAGCGCGGTCGCGCGCGAAGTCGCTGCGCCGGGAGTAGTGCTCCTCCGGCAGCAGTCGCTCGGTGTCGGCGGCTTCGTAGCCGCCGAAGAGTCGCGCCGCCACCTCAGCCGCCGCTCGTGTCGAGCTCGGCGTCGACGAGCGTCACCCGGTCGTGACCCTCGAGCTCCTGCGAGGCGAGCCAGCCGTCGGGCAGCGACGGGTTCTTCGGCGTGCCGGCGCGGCCGCGCGGTCCCTCGGCACCCTCGCCCGGGTACGGCATCGACCAGTCGAGGGTGCCGAGCAGGTCGTCGAGCATCGCGAGCGACTCGACGGTCGCGAGCCGGGCGCGCAGGTCGCCGCCGACCGGGTACCCCTTGAAGTACCAGGCGACGTGCTTGCGGATGTCTCGGCAGCCGCGCTCTTCGCTGTCGAAGAAGTCGGTGAGGAGTTCGGCGTGCCGCCGGAACGTCTGCGCGACCTGCCCGAGGGTCGGTCGGAAGAGCGCCTCGTCGCCGTCGGCGAGCTCGCCGCGGAAGCCCGCTGCGAGATCGCCGAAGAGCCACGGGCGCCCGAGGCATCCGCGCCCGACGACGACGCCGTCGCACCCGGTCTCGTCGACCATGCGCAGGGCGTCGTCGGCCGACCAGATGTCGCCGTTGCCCAGCACGGGCACGCTCGTGACCGTCTCCTTGAGCTTCGTGATGGCCGACCAGTCGGCCTGACCCGAGTAGAACTCGGCCGCGGTGCGCGCGTGCAGCGCGACGGCGGCGACGCCCGCGCCCTCCGCGATGCGGCCTGCCTCGAGATAGGTGAGGTGATCGGAGTCGATGCCCTTGCGCATCTTCACCGTGAGCGGGATGTCGCCCGCGGCCTTCACCGCGCCCTCGACGATGTCGCGGAAGAGACCGCTCTTCCACGGCAGCGCCGCGCCGCCGCCCTTGCGGGTGACCTTCGGCACGGGGCAACCGAAGTTGAGGTCGATGTGGTCGGCGCGGTCTTCGGCCACGAGCATGGTCACCGCCTCGGCGACCGTCTTCGGGTCGACCCCGTAGAGCTGGATCGAGCGGGGCGTCTCGGACTCGTGGTGCGTGATGAGCCGCATCGACTCGGGCGTGCGCTCGACGAGCGCGCGCGACGTGATCATCTCGGAGACGTAGAGGCCGGCGCCGAACTCGCGGCAGAGCCGCCGGAAGGCGGTGTTCGTGATGCCCGCCATCGGCGCGAGCACGACGGGCACGTCGAGCTCGAGGTCGCCGATCGCGAGCGGACCGCGGGTGAGGGTGGTGGAAGACATCACCGACGATTCTCCCAGAGTTCTGCGGCGCCTCGCCCGTCGCGTCCGTGCGAGCCTAGGATTTCGAGCAGACGAGCCGATGGGGAGGACGAGATGACGGAACTCACGGGGGCCGAGCGGGTGCGGGCGGACGCGGAGGCGCGGGGCCTCGAGGTCGAGATCATCGAACGGCCGGCCGCACGCAGCCTCGAGGAGGCGGCCGAGCTCATGGGCATCTCCCCCGGCGACATCGTGAAGTCGCTCGTCGTCAAGCGCAGCGACGACACCTACCTGTTCGCGCTCGTGCCGGGCGGGCGCAAGATCAGCTGGCCGAAGCTGCGCGCCCTCGTCGGCGTCAACAAGCTGCAGCTGCCCGACGCGAAACTCGCGCTCGCCGCGACCGGCTACGAGCGGGGCACGATCACGCCGCTCGGGTCGACCACCCCCTGGCCCGTGTACGTCGACGAGTCGGTCGCCGGCCGGCGGGTGTCGATGGGCGCGGGCGAGCACGGACGCAGCCTCTTCGTCGACGCCGACGCGCTCATCGCGGCGTTCGATGCGACGGTCGCCGACCTCAGCGACCCCGAGTAGCGGAGGGGACCGGGCGTTTCGGGAATGCCCCGCGTACCCGATGCGTTCGCATCCATCGTGAGTACTCCCATCAAGATCGACATCTGGTCCGACATCGCCTGCCCCTGGTGCTACATCGGCAAGCGCCACCTCGAGGCGGGGCTCGCCTCGCTCGGGGACGAGGCCCCCGACGTCGAGATCGAGTACCACTCCTTCGAGCTCGCCCCCGACACGCCCGTCGACTTCGAGGGCAGCGAGGTCGACTTCCTCGCGAAGCACAAGGGCCTGCCCGCCGACCGGGTCGAGCAGATGCTGCAGCACGTCACGGGCGTCGCCGCGAACGCGGGCCTCGACTACGACTTCGACGCGCTCAAGCACACGAAGACGCTGAAGGCGCACGAGCTCCTGCACTTCGCGAAGTCGCAGGGCCGGCAGCTCGAGCTCTCCGAGGTCCTCTTCAAGGCCTACTTCACCGACGGTCGCCACGTCGGCCGCATCGACGAGCTCGTCGAGCTCGCCGCCGAGGCCGGCCTCGACGCCGATGCCGCCCGCGAGGCGCTCGAGTCGGGTCGCTACGCCGCCGACGTGCAGGCCGACATCGCCCAGGCGGGCGCCTACGGCATCAACGGCGTGCCGTTCTTCGTGTTCGAGGGCAAGTACGGCGTCTCGGGTGCGCAGCCCGCCGAGGTGTTCGGCCAGGTGCTCACCCAGGTCGCGGGCGAGCGCGACGGCGCCGCCGCGTGAGCGTCGAGCTCGAGGCGGATGCCTCGGTGACGGCGCCGATCGCGGCGACGACGTCCGACGGCGCCGTCGCCGAGGCATCCCCGTCGCCGTTCACGATGCTGCCGGGCGCCGCGGGCGCCATGGTCTGCGAGGGCGACGTCTGCTATATCCCGGGCCTCTCGGCGGAGTAACCCGCGGACGTCGGGCCTAGAGTGGTCGGATGCCCGACTCCCCCGCGACGCCGCGCCGCGTCCTCGTCGCCGGGGCGAGCGGTGCGGGCAAGACGACGTTCGCGCGTCGGATCTCCGAGGCGTCGGGCCTCCCGTTCCAGGAGATCGATGCGCTGTTCCACGGACCCGACTGGACGCCGAGGGCGAGCTTCCTGGCCGACGTCGACCGCTTCACGGCGCAGGTCGGCTGGGTCATCGAGTGGCAGTACGGCGAGGCGCAGCCGCTCCTCGCCGAACGGGCGCAGGTGCTCGTCTTCCTCGACTATCCGCGCTGGCGGGTGATGCGGCAGGTGACGCGTCGCACCGTGCGTCGGCGGCTGCGTCGGGAAGAACTGTGGAACGGCAACATCGAAGCGCCGCTGCACACGATCTTCTCCGACCCCGAGCACATCATCAGATGGGCGTGGCGAACGCACGGCACCCGCGCGGCGCTCGTCGCGGACGCCGCGGCCCGGAATCCCGGACTCGAGGTGGTCCGCTTCCGGCACCCCCGGGAGGCGGACGCATGGCTCGCGCAGACCTTCCGTTCCCGACGCTAGCGATATATCGTTGAGTATCGTTCGCAGATCGCGGGAGGTCATCATGAACGGCAATCGCTCGACCGGCGGATTCGGCGGCCAGGGATTCGGCGGCCAGGGCTTCACGGGCCCCGGCACCCCGGGTGCGGCCCTGTGGGAGGCGATGGAGCAGTTGCGCTCCTCCTTCGAGCAGCGCCCCGGCGCGAAGCGGATGGCGCGCGGCGACGTGCGTGCGGCCGTGCTGGCACTGCTCGCGGAGCAGCCGATGCACGGCTACCAGATCATCCAGGAGATCGAGGAGCGCAGCGGCGGCTCGTGGAAGCCGAGCGCCGGGTCGGTCTACCCGACCCTGCAGCTGCTCGCCGACGAGGGGCTCATCGTCGCCGACGAACTGCAGGGGCGCAAGACCTACTCGCTGACCGAGGCCGGCCGCGAGGAGGCGGCGGCCGCGGCCGACCGTCCCGCGCCCTGGGCTTCGCCCGCGATGCAGGGCGGGGTGCATCGCGCGCTCTCCAAGGCGGGCGTCGAGCTCGCCGCGGCCGCCGCACAGGTCGGACGCAACGGGACGCCCGAGCAGCTGCAGGAGGCCGTGAACGTGCTCGACGACGCACGGCGCCGCCTCTACGCGATCCTGGCCGAAGGCTGATCGGGTGCCGCGCGGGGTGCCTCATCCGTCGCGACGCGAGAGGATGACGGCATGACCGACGGTGCCCACCGCGCCCGATCGCGACGCATCCTCTCGTTCGCGGCGCGACAGCTCGTGCAGCTCTGGTGGTACGAGCTCGTGCTGCCGAAGGTCGGTTTCTCCGGAGTCGCCGAACGTACGCGCGAGCAGCGGATGCGTCGCCTCGCCGAGCGGTTCCGCATCCTCGCGGTCGAGCTCGGCGGGCTCATGATCAAGGTCGGGCAGTTCCTCTCGTCGCGCCTCGACGTGCTGCCGCCCGAGATCACCTCGGAGCTCGCGGGCCTCCAGGACGAGGTCCCGGCGGTGCCGTTCCCCGCGATCCGCGCGCTGGCGGAGGCCGAGCTCGGGTCGCCGCTCGATCGCGTCTACGCCCGGTTCGACGAGACGCCCGTCGCGGCCGCCTCGCTCGGCCAGGCCCACCGTGCCAGGCTCGCCCCCGGCGACGCGGCCGACACCGGTCTCGACGAGGTCGTCGTCAAGGTGCAGCGCCCGGGGATCGAGCAGATCGTCGCCGTCGACCTCGCGGCGCTCCGGCGCGTCGCCGGCTGGCTGAAACGGGTGCGGGTCGTCTCCGACCACGTCGACGCGCCCGCACTCGTCGAGGAGTTCGCGCAGACGAGCCACGAGGAGATCGACTACCTGCACGAGGCGCAGAACGCCGAGCGATTCGCGGAGTCGTTCGCGGGCGAACCCCGCGTGGGCGCCCCGGCGGTGGTCTGGGAGCGCACGACCAGGCGGGTCTTGACGCTCGAAGACGTCACCGCGATCAAGATCAACGACACCGACGCGCTGCGGGCTGCGGGCATCGCCCCCGCCGACGTCGCCCACGTCTTCGCCGAGATCATGTTCGACCAGGTCTTCACGCACGGCTTCGTGCATGCCGACCCGCACCCCGGCAACATCTTCGTCACGCCGCTCCCCCACCCGGGCGACCGCCCCGGCGACGGCGCAGGCCGAGGCATCCCCTGGCGCCTGACGTTCGTCGACTTCGGCATGATGGCCGAGGTGCCGACGGAGCTCCGTGCGGGGCTGCGAACGCTCGTCATCGCCGTCGCTTCGCGCGACGGCCGCGGCATGATCGAGGCCGCGCACGAGATCGGGGTGCTCATGCCCTCGGCCGACACGGCGGAGCTCGAACGCGCGCTCACGCAGCTGTTCGAGCGATTCGGCGGCATGGGCTTCGCCCAGCTCAAGAAGGTCGACCCTCGCGAGTTCCGCGACTTCGGGACGGAGTTCGGCGACGTCGTGCGGTCGTTGCCGCTGCAGCTCCCCGAGCACCTGCTGCTCCTCATCCGTGCGATGGCCCTCACCTCGGGCATGTGCAGCGGGCTCGATCCCGAGTTCAACGTGTGGGACGCGGTCGAGCCGTACGCGACGCAGCTGCTGAACGAGGAGGGCGGCGACCTCGCGCAAGACCTACTCGGTCAGGCGATGACGAGCGCCGGGATCCTGTGGGGCATGCCGCAGCGGGTCGATGCGCTCATCACGAAGGCCGACCAGGGGCGGATGTCGTTCGACACCTCCCGACTGGAGCGGCGCCTCGACCGGCTCGAGGGCGTCGCGCGCCGGGTGGTGTCGGCCGTGCTGTTCGCCGCCCTCCTCATCGGCGGCGCGCTGCTCGTCTCATCGAACCCCGCGCTCGGCACGACGCTCATGGTGCTCTCGGCGCTGCCGCTGCTGCACGCGCTCTTCGCGGGCGTCGTCAACCGCATGCGCCGGCGATCGCGCTGAGGGCTCGAACCCTCGCCGTCAGCGGCTCCGCCCGCAACGCTCGTCGAGTCGCAGGAGCAGCCCGACGCACGGCCCCGCCCGAACGACGTTTCGCCGACCTGCTCCTTCGATCCGTCAGCCCGTGGCGCTCGGCGCGTCGACCGCGCCGCCGAACCGGCGGTTGCGCCGGGCGTAGATCTCGATCGCCTGCCACAGCTCGGTCCTGCTGAAGTCGGGCCACAGCGTGTCGAGGAACACCATCTCGGCGTAGGCCGACTGCCAGAGCAGGAAGTTCGAGGTGCGCTGCTCGCCGGACGACCGCACGAAGAGGTCGACGTCGGGCATGTCGGGTTGGTACAGCCGCTTCGCGATCTGCTTCTCGCTCACCGCCGACGGGCGCAACCGACCGGCCGCGACGTCGTCGGCGATCTGCCGCACGGCGTCGGTGAGCTCGTTGCGCCCGCCGTAGTTCACGCACATCGTGAGGGTGAGCACGTCGTTGCCCGCCGTCAGCCGCTCGGCGAACTGCAGCTCCTCGATCACCGACTTCCAGAGGCGGGGCTTGCGTCCGGCCCACCGGATGCGGACGCCCCACTCGTTGAGCTGGTCGCGACGGCGGTGCAGCACGTCGCGGTTGTAGCCCATGAGGAAGCGCACCTCGTCGGGCGAGCGCTTCCAGTTCTCGGTCGAGAACGCGTACACCGAGAGGTGCTTCACGCCCGCCTGGATGGCGCCGGCGACGACGTCGAGGAGCGCTGCCTCGCCGGCCTTGTGGCCTTCGATGCGCGTGAGCCCCCGCTGGTTCGCCCATCGCCCGTTGCCGTCCATCACGATCGCGACGTGGCCCGGCACGGCTCCCTTGGGGAATGCCGGCGGGTGGATGCCCGTCCAGTCGATCGGCCGGTACGGCACGGCGTCGCGGTGGGTGTAGGGCTTGGGACTCACGTGGTGGCCATTCCTGGTTCGGCGGGTCGGGTGGGCGGCTCGTGCGGCTCGGTCGCGTCGGGCGGTGCGACAGCGGGTGCCGGGGCGGATGCCTCGCGGCTGACGTGCGGCAGCGAGCGGAGACCTCGCTCGAGATGCCACTGCGTGTACGCGGCGACGATGCCCGACGCCTGGTTGCGGTCGCGCTCGGGTGCCGCCTCGGCCATCGCCCAGTCGCCGGAGAGCAGCGCGCCCAGGAGCTCGACCGTCGAACGGGCGATGCGCGGCGTGCCGGGAGGGGCGCACTCGTCGTCGCAGACGACGCCGCCGAGCTGCACGACGACGGCGGTGTGCTCCCCCGGCCGTCCGCAGCGCGAGCAGTCGCCGAAGCTCGGCGCCCATCCCGCGAGGGCGAGCGCCCGCAGCAGGTACGAGTCGAGCGTGAGCGCGGGACCGTGCTCGCGGCGCGCGAGCGAGCGGAGCGCGCCGACGAGCAGCAGGTACTGCTGCAGCGACCCCTCGGCCTCCGTGAGCTTGTCGGCGGTCTCGACCATCGCGTTCGCGGCGGTGTAGGCGGCGTAGTCCTGCGAGATGTCGGCGCCGTACGAGCCGAGCGACTCGGCCTGCGTCACGACGTCGAGGCTGCGGCCCTCGTAGAGCTGCAGGTCGGCGACCATGAACGGCTCGAGCCGCGCCCCGAACTTCGAGCCCGTGCGGCGCACGCCCTTCGCGACGGCGCGCACCTTGCCGTGCTGTCGCGTCAGCAGGGTGACGATGCGGTCGGCCTCGCCCAGCTTGTGGGTGCGCAGCACGACGGCTTCATCTCGGTACACGGGCACCCTTCGATTCTCCCATCACTGCGGGGCGCGACATCCGTGATTCACTGTGAGCGTGGAAACCGCCCAGTTCACCATTCCCCTCTGGCTCGACCTCACCGCGGTCGGGCTCGGCGGCGTACAGGGCGCCCTGTTCGCATCGGGCTTCCGCGGCGAACGGCGGCTCGACCTGCTCGGCGTGGCGATCGTCGGCATCGTCATGGGACTCGGCGGCGGAGCCATCCGCGACCTGCTCCTCAACGTGCCGATCGGCGCCTTCCAGAACAACTGGTACCTCGTCACCGCCGTCGGGGCGTCGCTCGTCGGCATGCTGCTCGCGGGACCGCTGCAGCGGCTGAACGGCGCCATCGTCGGGCTCGACGCCATCGTGATCGGCATGTTCGGCGCATTCGGCACGTCGAAGGCGCTCGGGCTCGGCCTGCCGATCCTGCCGGCGGTGTTCGTCGGCGTCGCGGCCGCCGTCGGCGGCGGCATCCTGCGCGACATGCTCATGAGCCTGCCGGTCGCGATCATGCACGTCGGCTCGCTCTACGCGGTCGCCGCCGCGGCCGGGTGCCTCGTGCTCGCCGTCCTCGACCTCTTCGGGGTGCCGCTCTTCATCGGCGGCATCGTGTGCGTCGTCGTCACGAGCGTGATCCGCTGGCTCGCGGTGATCTTCGACCTCTCGCTGCCCGAGCAGCGCATGCTCTACCGTCGCAAGGTCGCGACCGAGACGGGCGTGCTGCCGGTCATCCGCCGCTGACGAGGCCGGCGTCAGCGCCGATGCCTGGCACCGACGGCGACCGGCCCGCCTCTCACGCGAGAGGCGGGCCGTCGACCGATGCGATCAGACCGCCGCGAGCTCCGGCTCGGCCTCGACGACCGTCGTGCGCAGCGCGCGGTTCACGGCCGAGACGACGGCCTTGAGCGACGCCGTCGAGATGTCGGCGTCGATGCCGACGCCCCACAGGACCCGACCGGCGACCTCGAGCTCGACGTACGCGGCCGCCTGGGCGTCGCCGCCGGCCGAGAGCGTGTGCTCGACGTAGTCGCGGAGCTTGACGTCGACCCCCTCGGCACCCAGCACGTTGAGGAACGCCGAGATCGGGCCGTTGCCGCTCGCGTCGGCGTCGACGCGCTCGTCGCCGTCGCGCAGGCCCACGCGCACGTTCACGACGCCGTCGAGGGCGCTCTCGGTGCGCAGGCCCAGCAGTTCGAAGCGGCCCCACTTCTCATCCGGGCGGTCGGCCGGAGCCGGGAGGTACTCGTCGTTGAAGATGCGCCAGATGTCGTCGCTCGACACCTCGCCGCCCTCGGCGTCGGTCTTCGCCTGCACGACGCCCGAGAACTCGATCTGCAGCCGGCGCGGCAGGTCGAGCGCGTGATCGGTCTTCAGCAGGTAGGCGACGCCGCCCTTGCCCGACTGCGAGTTGACGCGGATGACGGCCTCGTAGCTGCGACCCAGGTCCTTCGGGTCGACGGGCAGGTACGGCACGGCCCACTCGAGGTCGTCGACCGCGACGCCGGTCTCGTCGGCCCGGGCCTCCATCGACTCGAAGCCCTTCTTGATCGCGTCCTGGTGCGATCCGGAGAACGCCGTGTAGACGAGGTCGCCCGCCCACGGGCTGCGCTCGTGCACCCGGAGCTGATTGCAGTACTCGGCCGTGCGCTTGATCTCGTCGAGGTCGCTGAAGTCGATCTGCGGGTCGACGCCCTGCGTGAACAGGTTGATGCCGAGGGCGACGAGGTCGACGTTGCCCGTACGCTCGCCGTTGCCGAACAGGCAGCCCTCGATGCGGTCGGCGCCCGCCATGTAGCCGAGCTCGGCCGCCGCGATCGCCGTGCCGCGGTCGTTGTGGGGGTGCAGCGAGAGGATCACGTTCTCGCGGTACTTCAGGTGCCGGCTCATCCACTCGATCGAGTCGGCGTAGACGTTCGGCGTGGCCATCTCGACGGTGGCCGGCAGGTTGATGATGACGTTGCGCTCGGGGGTCGGCTCGAAGACGTCGAGCACCTGGTTGCAGACGTCGACGGCGAACTCGAGCTCGGTGCCCGTGTAGCTCTCGGGCGAGTACTCGTAGTAGACCGTCGTGCCGGGGATGGTGCGCTCCATCTCGCGGCACTTGCGGGCGCCGTGCAGGGCGATGTCGATGATGCCCTGCTTGTCGGTGCGGAACACGACCTCGCGCTGCAGCACGCTCGTCGAGTTGTAGAGGTGCACGATCGCCTGCTTCGCGCCCGCGATCGCCTCGTACGTGCGCTCGATGAGGTGGTCGCGCGCCTGCGTCAGCACCTGGATGGTGACGTCGTCGGGAATGGCGCCCTCGTCGATGAGCTGGCGCACGAAGTCGAAGTCGGTCTGGCTCGCGCTCGGGAAGCCGACCTCGATCTCCTTGTAGCCCATCTTCACGAGGAGCTCGAACATGATGCGCTTGCGCTCGGGGCTCATCGGATCGATGAGCGCCTGGTTGCCGTCGCGCAGGTCGACGGCGCACCAGCGCGGCGCGACCTCGATGCGCTTCGACGGCCAGGTCCGGTCGGGCAGGTCGACCGCGATCTGCTCGTGGAAGGGGCGGTACCGATGGACGGGCATCGCCGAGGGCTTCTGGGTGTTCTGCATTTGGGTGCTCTTCTCGCTTTTCGGTTCGATTCAGCCGACGACGAACTCCGCAGCGAGGGAGGCCTTGAAACTAGGACTCGCTGCGGCAGCTAAGGAGAAGCAGGCCGTGAAGCACGGGACAAGGCTAACACCCGCACGCCGGGCGTGCACGCGTGTGACGTGACGAGGGCGCGGCGAAGCGGGCGGATGCCTCCCCCGAGGCATCCGCCCGCCCTTCCCCTCCTCGCGACGCCCCTAGTCGACCGCGAGGGCTGCGACCGGCGAGACGCGCATCGCGCGCCGGGCCGGAGCGATGGACGCAGCGAGCGTGAGCACGCCCGCTGCGACGATGAGGACCCCGATCATCACCCACGGGATGCCGGGGAAGACGAACACCGGCTCGCCCTGCGCCCCGCCGAGCAGGGCCTGGGCGCCGGCCCAGCCGTATCCGAAGCCCAGCACGAGCCCGGTGAGCGTGGCGGCGACCGTGAGCGCCGCGCTCTCGACGACGATCATGCGGCGGAGCTGCCGTCGGTCGAAGCCGAGCGCCCGCAGCAGGCCGAGCTCGCGAGTGCGCTGCAGCACGCTCAGCGACAGCGTGTTGACCATGCCGATCGCGGCGATGAGCGCGCTGAACCCGATGAGCACGGTGAACACCGCGACCGTCGCATTGAGCATCGGCTCGATGCCGGCGAAGACCTCGGGCTGGGCCTGCTGCGCGGCGAGCAGCATCGCGCGGTACGACTCCATCGTGACCGAGAACGTCGTGACGAGCGTGACGCCGATGACGAGGCCGATCGTCATGCGCGAGCTGCGCTCGGGGTTGCGCACGGCGTTCTCCGCCGCGAGGCGCGCAGCGGGCGACCGCCCGAACAGGCGCCCCACGAGTCGCAGCACGGGCGGCATGACCACATCGGCCCCGAGCACGACGCCCGTGAACGAGACGATGCCGCCGACCATGCCGATGAGCACGCCCTCCGGCTGCGTGAGCCCCACGACCACGCCGACCACGAGCAGTGCCGTGCCGACGACGACGAGCACGGCCGCCGTGATGTTGCGGCCGCGACGGCGGCCGACGGCCTCGTGGCTCTGCGGGTTCGCGTTGCCGATCGCCTCGGCGGGGCGCACCTTCAGCACCCGGCGGGAGCCGACCCATGAGGCGAGCCAGGTCGTGAGCACGACCGCGACGGCCGGCAGCGCGATCGACGCGTTGACGTAGTCGTAGTCCGTCGCGGGAAGCATCCCGTTGGCCACGGCGTATCCGGCGAGGCCGACGGCCGCCGCGGTGCCGAGCACGACGCCGAGGGCGGCGCCGGCGAAGCCGATGACGAGCCCCTCCTTTGCGATCTGGGCGCGCTGGGCCCGCGCGCTCGACCCGATGAGGCGCAGCAGCGCGATGACGCGAGTGCGGCCGGCGACGACCGTCGCCACCGTGTTCGCGGTGACGATCGCACTCACGTAGACCGCGATCACGATGAAGACGGTCGCGACGAAGCCGAGCATGAGCGCGACCGTGTCGCTCTCGCCCGTCACGTCGTCGGCGCGGATCGCCGCGGCGAGCAGGCCCGTCACCTGGAGGAGCAGCACGCCGAACGTGCCCGCGATCGTCGCGACGACGAGCGTCGGCCACTGGTCCCTGAACCGCGTGCGCATCAGGACGCCAGTTCCATCGAGAGCATGTACGCCGAGATCTCCTCGGGCGTCGAACGCCCGGCGTCGCGCACGATGCGGCCGTCGGCGAGGAAGAGGATGCGGTCGGCATGGCTCGCGGCGACCGGGTCGTGGGTCACCATCGCGATCGACTGCCCGTAGCTCGCGCTCGCCGCCGCGAGCAGGCCGAGCACCTCGCGGCCCGTGCGCGAGTCGAGGTTGCCGGTGGGCTCGTCGGCGAACACGAGGTCGGGGCGCGTCGCGAGCGCACGGGCGATCGCGACGCGCTGCTGCTGACCGCCGGAGAGCTCGTGGGGACGGTGCGTCAGCCGCTCGCGGAGCCCGAGCGTCGCGAAGAGCTCCTCGGTCCACGACTGCTCGTCCTTCGTCGGGCGGCGGCCGTCGAGCTCGAACGGGAGCATCACGTTGCCGCGCACGTCGAGCGTCGGCACGAGGTTGAACGACTGGAAGATGAACCCGATGCGGCGGCGGCGCAGCACCGTGAGCGCGGAGTCGCCGAGCCCCGTGATGTCGGTGTCCCCGAGCCACACGCGGCCCGCGCTCGGCGAGTCGAGCCCGGCCATGATGTGCATGAGGGTCGACTTGCCGGAGCCGCTCGGCCCCATGATGGCGGTGAACTCGCCACGGCGGAGGCCGAGCGAGACGTCGTCGAGGGCGGTGACGGTTCCGGCGCCCTGCCCGTAGCGCTTGACGAGGCCGGCGACGCGGGCGATGAGTCCGAGGTCGGAGGGTTGGATCTGCATGTCTTCGACGCTACGGATGCCTCGGGGTCCGTCGCGTCCGGCTGAGGAAGGGCTCGCGTCATCCTCGAGGATGACGTTCGCGTCAGCCTGCCGCGGGGTCGCCGAGGTCGTGCTCGTAGGCGAAGACGACGAGCTGCACCCGGTCGCGCAGGCCCAGCTTCGCGAGGATGCGGCTCACGTGCGTCTTCACGGTCGCCTCCGAGAGGAACTCGCTCGCGGCGATCTCGCCGTTCGAGAGGCCCCGCGCGGCCAGCGCGAAGATCTCCCGCTCGCGAGGAGTGAGCTCGTTCCATGCCGCGGGCGCCGGGCGAAGGCCCGAGCCGGCACCGACGTGGGCGAACAGCGCGCGGGTCGCGGAGGCCGCGATCACCTGGTTGCCCTGGTGCACGGTGCGGATCGCCGCGAGCAGGAACTCGGGATCCGCGTCCTTCAGCACGAATCCGCTCGCGCCGGCCCGGATCGCCCTGGCCGCGTTCTCGTCGAGATCGAAGGTCGTGAGCACGAGGATGCGGGGCGCCGCCCGGCCGTCGCGGTCGGCCTCGGCGAGGATGCGCTCGGTCGCGGTGATGCCGTCGGCGAGCGGCATCCGCACGTCCATGAGCACGACGTCGGGCCTCACGTCGGCCGCGAGCGCCACGGCGGCGACACCGTCGCCGGCCTCGCCCGCGACCTCGAGGTCGGGCTGCGACTCGACGAGCATGCGCACGCCCGCGCGGAAGAGGGCCTGGTCGTCGACGAGGGCGACGCGGATGCTCATGCGGTCCTTCCGGTTCGGACGGGGATTCGGGCGGTGAGGCGGAACAGGCCGTCGTCGCCGGCCACCGCCTGCAGGGTACCGCCGGCGAGCTGCGCGCGTTCGCGCATGCCGGGGATGCCGTGGCGGAACGCGTGCGAATCGGGCGGCGGCACCTCGGCCCGGCGGACGTTCACGAGTTCGACGGTGACGCCCGAGTCGTCCCAATGGAGGCCGAGTCGGACGGGCTGCGACACGTCGCCGTGCCGGAGCGCGTTCGTGAGCCCCTCCTGCACGATCCGGTAGACCGCGATCTGCTGCCCGGTACCCAGCTCGGGACGAATGCCGTGCTCGTTGAGGCGCACGTCGAGGCCGGCGGCACGGACCTGGTCGAGCAGGACGCCGAGGTCGTCGAGCACGGGCTGGGGCGACTCCGCCTCGTGGTGGCGGAGCTCCGCGAGCAGCAGGCGCACGTCGCCCAGCGCTCCGCGAGCGACGCCCGCGATCGTTCCGAGCGCGTCGACGGCCGCCTCCGGCTTCGTGCGGGCGGCGAAGCGCGCCCCGTCGGCCTGCGCGATGACCACGGCGAGCGAGTGGGCGACGACGTCGTGCATGTCGCGAGCGATACGGTTCCGCTCCTGCTCGACGACGTAGCGGTACTCGGCGAGCTCGCGTTCGCGGTTCGCGAGCTCCTCGCGCCGTCGCACCTCGCGGGTGTCGCGAACGGCGCGCACGAGGAGACCGGAGGTCCACGCGAGCACGAGCACCGCGATGGAGGCGACGAACAGCACACCGGTCAGGACGAGCGTGCCGATCGCGTCGGACGGCGCCGCGAACGTCGCCCCGTCGATGAGGGGCTTCACGAGCGCGAGGTAGACCGTCGCGAGCACGGCGCCGACCCCGGCCGACCCGAGGCCCAGCCACTTCACGACGCGGCCGCCGTGCGCGGCGGTCGAGTACAGCACGCCGAGCACGGCCGCGTCGTAGAGCTGCAGGTCGCGCAGCAGCAGCATCTGCGAAAGAGCGGCGACCCACGCGATCCCGAGCGACCAGCCCGGGTCGTAGCGGCGCACCGCGAGCGCGCCCGCGAACCCCACGAGGATCAGGACGTCCGAGATGCCCCCGAGCAGCGCGAACGGCAGGCACATGAGTGCGAACACGCCGGCGAGCACGATGTCGGTCGTGAGCTTCGCGCGGCTGATCCTGGTGGGCACCGATCCACCGTACGCGCTCCACCGGGCCTCGGGGCGCCCAGCGGCGCGGAATCATCCTCGAGTGGTACGCGCTGCCGCGACCGGCGCGCGCCGAGGCATCCGTGATCGGCGCGCCGACCCGCGACCGCGGCAGGCGGCTCAGAACCCGAGGCGGCCGAGCTGCTTCGGGTCCCGCTGCCAGTCCTTCGCGACCTTCACGTGCAGGGCGAGGTAGACCTTCCGACCGAGCAGGTGCTCGATCTGCGCACGCGCGGTCGCGCCGACCTCCTTGAGCCGGGCGCCGCCCTTGCCGATGATGATGCCCTTCTGGCTGTCGCGCTCGACGAAGAGGTTCGCGTAGATCTCGACGAGATCGCGGTCCTCGCGCTCCACCATGTCGTCGACGGTCACCGCGATCGAGTGCGGCAGCTCGTCGGAGACGCCCTCGAGCGCCGCCTCGCGCACGAACTCGGCGATGCGGTCGGTCACGTCCTCGTCGGTGAGCGCCTCGGCCGGGTACAGCGGCTGGCCCGACTCGGGCATGAGCGAGAGCAGCTCGGCCACGAGCACGTCGAGCTGTTCGCCGCGCGGCGCCGACACCGGGATGATCGCCGCCCAGTCGCGCAGCTCGGAGACGGCCAGCAGCTGCTCGGCGACCTTCGCCTTCGACGTGGCATCGGTCTTCGTGACGATCGCGACCTTCTTCGCGTGCGGGTACTGGTCGAGCTGCTCGATGATGAACCGGTCGCCCGGGCCGATCGCCTCGTTCGCCGGCACGCAGAACGCGATGACGTCGACGTCGCCGAGGGTCGACTGCACGAGCGTGTTGAGGCGCTCGCCGAGGAGCGTGCGGGGCCGGTGCAGGCCCGGCGTGTCGACGAGGATGAGCTGCCCGTGCTCGCGGTGCACGATGCCGCGGATGGCGCGTCTCGTCGTCTGCGGCTTCGAGCTCGTGATCGCGACCTTCTCGCCGACGAGCGCGTTGGTGAGCGTCGACTTGCCGACGTTCGGGCGTCCGACGAACGACACGAATCCGGCGCGGTACTCAGTCACGGTGGTTCCTCTCCACGGTCTCGCCCCCGTCGAACGCGGTGTGGGCGTCGATCAGGGCCTGGTCGGCCTCGACGAGGATCGTCGAGATGCGCTTCCGGCGGCCCTCGGTGCGCTCGGCTTCGAGGATGAGCCCCGAGACGCTCGCCCGCTCGCCGGGCTGCGGCAGGCGGCCGAGTTCCTTCGCGAGCAGCCCGCCCGCCGAGTCGACGTCCTCGTCGTCGAGCTCGAGCCCGAACAGCTCGCCCAGCTCGTCGATCGGCAGCCGCGCGTTCACCCGGTAGCGTCCGTCGCCGAGGTCCTCGACCTGCGCGGCCTCGCGGTCGTACTCGTCGGAGATGTCGCCGACGAGCTCTTCGATGAGGTCCTCCAGGGTGACGAGCCCGGCGATGCCGCCGTACTCGTCGACGACCATCGCGAGGTGGGTCGATTCGAGCTGCATCTGCCGGAGCAGCGCGTCGGCCTTCATCGAGTCGGGCACGAACGTCGCCGGCCGGGCGAGTTCGCCGACCGTGAGTCCCTCCGCATCGAGCGGGCGCTCGAAGCCCAGCCTCGCGAGGTCGCGCAGGTACAGGATGCCGATGACGTCGTCGGCGTCGCGCGCGATCACGGGGATGCGGGAGTAGCCCGCCTTCAGGAAGAGCGACATCGCGTTCGCCAGGTGCGCCGTGGCGTCGATCGTCACCATGTCGGTGCGGGGCACCATGACCTCGCGCACGACGGTGTCGTTGAACTCGAAGATCGAGTGGATGAGCTCTCGGTCGCCCTCCTCGAGCACGTCGAGCTCGGCCGCCTCGTCGACCATGCTGAGCAGTTGCTCCTCGCTCGAGACGCCGGCGAAGCGGAGCCGGCCGGGCGTCACGCGGTTGCCGAGCGACACGAGGGCGCCGGCGAGCGGGCCGATCAGCACGCGGAGGAAGTGCACGAGCGGCGCGGTGAGGCGCAGGACCACCGGCGCGTGCGCGCGCCCGACGCTGCGGGGGCTGGCGCCGACGAGCACGAAGGAGGCGGCGGTCATGATGAGCGCCGCGCACAGCAGCACGAGCCAGATGTCGTCGGTGAAGAAGGTGAACGCGAGCGTCACGAGCACCGCGGCCGTCGTCTCGGACACGATGCGGACGAAGTTGACCGTGTTGACGTGCGCGCCCGTGTCGTCGGCGATCGCGAGCAGCGAGCGTCGCGCGCGAGCGCCGAGCGCGAGGTCGGTGAGATCGGCCCGGCTCGACACGCCGACCGCGGCGTCGACCGCCGCCATGAGGCCGCCGAAGGCGACCAGCATGAACGCGGCGCCGAGGAAGAGCCAGGGCAGCATGGTCAGCGGCGGCGCTCCTGCATCGAGAATCCGACGAGGATGTCGCGCTGGATGCCGAACATCTCCTTCTCCTCGTCGGGCTCGGCGTGGTCGAAGCCGAGCAGGTGCAGGATGCCGTGCGTCGTGAGCAGCAGCAGCTCGTCGAGGAGCGAGTGGCCGGCGGTGCGCGCCTGCGACTCGGCCACCTGCGGGCACAGCACGACGTCGCCGAGCAGGCCGGGCGGGGTCGGCGCGTCCTCGGTGCCGGGGCGCAGCTCGTCCATCGGGAAGCTCAGCACGTCGGTCGGTCCGGGCTCGTCCATCCACTGCACGTGCAGCTGCTCCATGGCGCCCTCGTCGACGAGCACGATCGCGAGCTCGGCGTCCTGGTGGACGTGCATGGCGTCGAGCGCGTACACCGCGAGCCGCTGGATCGCGGCCTCGTCGACCTCGATCGCGGATTCGTTGTTGATCTCGATGCTCAAGACTTGCCCTTTCTCGGCAGGTGGTCGCGAGGGCCGGCGTGGCCGCGCCGTTCGGCGCGGTTCGCGAACTCGCGCGCCTCGGCGCGTTCGAATCGCTGCGCCTGCTGCCGCTGGTCGTACTCGGTGTAGGCGTCGACGATGCGCCCGACGAGCGTGTGCCGCACGACGTCGTCGCTCGTGAGCCGCACGAAGTGGATGTCGTCGATGCGGTCGAGGATGCGCGTCACGAGCCGCAGCCCAGAGGCGCCGCCGGGCAGGTCGACCTGGGTGATGTCGCCCGTGACGACCATCTTCGAGCCGAAGCCGAGACGGGTGAGGAACATCTTCATCTGCTCGGGCGTCGTGTTCTGCGCCTCGTCGAGCACGACGAACGAGTCGTTCAGCGTCCGTCCGCGCATGTACGCGAGCGGGGCGACCTCGACCGTGCCGGAGGCGAGGAGCTTCGGCACGAGCTCGGGGTCCATCATCTCGTTGAGCGCGTCGTACAGCGGGCGCAGGTACGGGTCGATCTTGTCGGTGAGGGTGCCCGGGAGGAATCCGAGCCGCTCCCCCGCCTCGACGGCGGGCCTGGTGAGGATGATGCGGCTCACCTCCTTGCGCTGCAGCGCCTGCACGGCCTTCGCCATGGCGAGATAGGTCTTGCCAGTGCCCGCGGGTCCGATGCCGAACACGATCGTGTTCTCGTCGATCGCGTCGACGTAGGCGCGCTGGCCCTCGGTCTTCGGGCGGATCGTCTTGCCCCGGCTGGAGACGATGACCTGCCCGAGCAGTTCGGACGGCTTCGCGTCGGGGTCGGCGTCGAGCATGCGCGCTGAGCTCCTCACTTCGGTCGGGGTCGGGTCCTGGTCGCGGCGCACGAGCTCGAGCAGTTCCTCGATGAGGCGTCGCACGCGACGACGCTCGTCGGATGCGCCGCGAATCGCGATCTCGTTGCCGCGCACGTGCACCTCGACCCCCGGGTACTCGCGCTGGATCGAGGTGAGCAGGCGATCCTGCGGGCCGAGCAGGCGCACCATCTGCACGCCGTCGATGCTCAGGCGCTCCTCGTCGACGCCGGTCGCCGACCCCTCGGTCGTCGGCACTGCGGGCTCGATCGGCTCAGGCTCCCGCAAGCGTGCCCTCCTCGAGCCCGCCCGCGAGGACGTGCGCGTGCACGTGGAACACGGTCTGGCCGGCCGAGGCGCCGGTGTTGAACACGAGGCGGAACTCGCCGTCGGCGAGGTCGCCGGCGACGTCGCGCGCGACGCCCACGAGCTCGGCGAGGAGGTCGGGGTCGGCGGCGGCCAGCTCGACGACGTCGCGGTAGTCGCCGGACTTCGTCGTCACGACGACGTGGACGGGCGCCTGCGGGGCGATGTCGTGGAACGCGATGACGCGCGCGGTCTCTGCGACGATGCGCGCGGGGATCTCACGCGCGACGATGCGTTCGAAGACGGACGTTCCAGCGCGCGAATCGGTCATTCCACCATCGTAGCGACGGATGGGTCACCACCGCCCGAGCGCGACGCTGAGCACCGCGATCGCCGCGGGACCCGCCGTCGACGTGCGCAGCACCGAGGCGCCGAGGCGCACGGGCTCTGCGCCGGCCTCGACGAGCCGTTCGAGCTCGGCGGGGGCGATGCCGCCCTCGGGGCCGACGACGAGGGCCACGTCGCGGCCGTCGGGTTCGAGTTCGGTGAGCGCGACCCGTGCGGTCGGTTCGAGCACGAGCACGCGACATCCGGCCAGGCGTTCGGCCAGGCCGGCGGTCGTCGTGACCTCGGCCACCTCGGGCTGCCAGGCGCGGATCGACTGCTTGACGGCTTCGCGCACGATGGTCGCCCACCGGCGCCGCCCCTTCTCGGCCTTCGGTCCCTCCCAGCGCGACACCGACCGGGTCGCGGCCCACGGCACGACGCCGTCGACCCCGAGCTCGGTCGCCGCCTGCACGGCCATCTCGTCGCGGTCGCCCTTCGCGAGGGCCTGGACGAGCGTGATCGCGGGGGTCGGGCGCTCCTCGACGACGACCTCCTCGGCGACGAGCACGAGCTCACGGGACTCGATCGAGACGACCGACCCGCGCACGATCACGCCGCGGCCGTCTCCGATCGCGATGCGCTCCCCGGTGCGGACCCGCGCGACGGTGACCGCGTGCCGTGCCTCATCGCCCGACAGCCGCACCTCGGCGCCGGGCGCCAGGGTGCGGAGATCGAGCGATTCATCGAGGTAGAGGCTGCTCATGGACGGCCCCGGTCAGCCGAGGAACCGGTCGCGCAGTCGCGCGAACAGCCCCTGCTGGAAGTGGCTCAGTTCGGGCGCGGGCGAACGCCTGGACTTCGCGAACTGGGCGATCAGGTCGCGCTCCTTCGACGAGAGCTTCGTCGGGGTCAGCACCTGCACGCCGATCTTGAGGTCGCCGCGGCCGTTGCCGCGCAGCTTCGTGACCCCTCGGTCCTTCACCGTCAGGATCTCGCCGCTCTGCGTGCCCGCCTTCACCTCGAGCTCGACATCGCCGTCGAGCCCCGGGATGGTCGCGTTCGTGCCGAGGATCGCGTCCGTCATCGCGACCTCGAGCGTCGCGAGCAGGTCGTCGCCGTTCCGGCTGAACACCTCGTGGTTCTTCACCTTGATCTCGAGGTAGAGGTCGCCGTTCGGGCCGCCGGCGGGGCCGGCCTCGCCCGAGCCCGGCATCTGCAGTCGCACGCCCGTGTCGACGCCGGCGGGGATGTCGACGGGCACCGTACGGCGCGCGCGCACCCGCCCCTGTCCCTGGCACGTCACGCAGGGGGTGGCGATGATCGTGCCGTACCCGCGGCAGGTGCCGCACGGGCTCGACGTCATCACGTTGCCGAGGAGCGACCGGACCTGGCGCTGGATCTGGCCCGAGCCGTGGCAGATGTCGCACGTCACGGGCGACGTGCCCGGCTGGCAGCACGACCCCTGGCAGGTCTCGCAGCGCACGGCCGTGTCGACCTCGATGTCGCGGTGCGTGCCGAAGATCACCTCGTCGAGGCCGACCTCGACGCGGATCAGGGCGTCCTGCCCGCGTTCGCGCCGCGACCGCGGCCCCCGGCTCTGCTGGGTCGCCCCGAAGAACGTCTCGAAGATGTCGCCGAAGCCGCCGAAGTTCTGGCCGCCGAAGCCGCCCTGGCCGCCGCCGAGGTCGTACTGCTGCCGCTGCTTCGGGTCGCTCAGCACGTCGTAGGCGTGGGTCACCTCTTTGAAGCGCTCGGATGCCTCGGCCCCGGGGTTCACGTCGGGGTGGAGCTCTCGCGCGAGGCGGCGGTAGGCCTTCTTGATCTCGTCGGGGGTGGCGTCGCGGGAGACGCCGAGGACCTCGTAGTGGTCGGCCACGGAGGGCATGTCCTTTCGGTTGCGCCGTCGAAGATCGACGGCGGCTGGTCAGTTCTCGCCGAGCGTGCGGGAGAGGTATCTGGCGACCGCGCGGACCGCGGCCATGCTGTTCGAGTAGTCCATGCGGGTCGGCCCGACGACGCCGAGGCGCGAGATGTCGCGGCCGGGGATCTCGAAGGCGCTCGACACGATCGAGGTCTCGCCGAGCCCGAACGACGCGTTCTCACGGCCGATGCGCACGGCGACCGCGTGCTCGTCGGTCGCCATCTCGCCGAAGAGCCTCAAGAGCACGACCTGCTCCTCGATCGCCTCGATGACGCCGAGGATCGACCCCGCGAAATCCTGCTCGGTGCGCACGAGGTTCGCGGCGCCGGCGACGACCAGCCGGTCGTTGCGCTGCTGCCGGGCCTGGTCGGCGAGCGTCGCCGCGAGCGTGTGCAGCACCGCGGCATGTCGCCGATCGATCACGTCGATCTCACCGGACAGCAGCTCCGAGGCGTCCGCCATGGTGGTGCCCGCGACGAGCTCGTTCAACCGGTGCCTGAGCGACGCGAGCGTCTCGTCGTCGACCGGCTCGGCGAGCTCGGCGAGCCGCTGCTCGACCTGGCCGGAGTCGGCGATGAGGATGCAGAGCACGCGCGTCGGCGCGAGGCCGACGAGCTCGACGTGACGCACCCGAGCGCTGGCGAAGCTCGGGTACTGCACGACCGCGAGCTGCTTGGTCAGCTGCGAGATGAGGCGCACGGTGCGGGCGAGCAGCTCGTCGAGGTCGCTCGATTCGCCGAGGAAGGTCTCGATGGCCTGGCGCTGCGCCGGAGTCAGCGGTCGCACGTCGGTCAGCTGGTCGACGAAGACGCGATAGCCCTTGTCGGTCGGGATGCGACCCGACGACGTGTGCGGCGCCGCGATCAGTTCCTCTTCTTCGAGGAGTGCCATGTCGTTGCGGATCGTCGCCGCCGACACGCCGAAGGCGTGCCGCTCGACGATGGTCTTCGACCCGACCGGCTCGCGCGAGGCCACGTAGTCCTGCACGATCGCACGGAGCACCGCGAGACTGCGTTCGGAGACCATGGTCCTCGCTTCCTCTGCACGGTTTAGCACTCGATCGACCGGACTGCCAATCATATCGCGACATCCCGGGACTCGGCCGTTGCCGCACCCGGTGGCGGGCGCTACCGTATGGATGTTCCGCGCGCCGCCCCCGACCTCCGCGGCCCGCGACCACCCAGTCCCGACGCCCGAAAGGCACGCCCATGAGCGACTCCGCCCCGCCGCCCCCTGCACCAGCGCCCCAGCCCGCCGGCGCCCTCCCCCACGACCAGGATGTGCTGTGGGGTTCGCTCGCCCAGCTCGGCGGCATCCTCGGCCCCCTGCCCGCCCTCATCATCTGGCTCGTGTTCAAGGACCGCGGCCCCTTCACGAACGTCGAGGCGAAGGAGGGCCTGAACTTCCAGATCACGGCCGTCATCGCGTACGTCGCGATCGTGATCGTGAACACCGTCCTCGTCCTCGTGACCTTCGGCGTGTGGGGCTACGTCGCGTGGCTGCTGCCGACCGCGCTCTGGATCGCCGTCGTGGTGTTCTCGATCCTCGCGTACCTGAAGGCGAAGGACGGCACGCACTACCGCTACCCCTTCGCGATCCGCCTCATCAAGTAGCGGGAATCCGAAGGCATCGCCGAGCGCGCCGCGGGAACACTTCCCCGGCGCGCTCGTCTGTGCCAGCATGACAGCGACCCGCCGTCCGGCGGCCCGACCAAGGAGAGACCATGTCTGAGGGCACCCCGCCTCCCCCGCCCCCGAACCCCTATCAGCAGAACCAGCCGCTGAGCCCGTCCGACGAGAAGCTCTGGGCGACGCTGATCCAGATCGGCGGCATCATCTTCGGCGTCCTGCCGTCGCTGATCGGCTACCTCGTGCTGAAGGACAAGGGGCCGTTCGTCCGCGGCCACGCGGCGACCGCGCTGAACTTCCAGATCACGCTGCTGATCGCCTACGTCGTCGGCTGGGTCACCGCGTTCATCTTCATCGGCTTCCTCATCCTCGCCGCGGCGTGGATCTGCTCGATCGTGTTCGGCATCATCGCCGCGATCGCGGCGAACAAGGGCGAGCCGTACGTCTACCCCATCGCGATCAAGTTCGTCAGCTAGGACCGACCGCTACTCGACCCCGTCGAGCAGCCGGCGCACCACCGCGTCGGCCAGGAGCCGCCCCTTCCGCGTGAGCGTCAGCGCACCGGAGAGGGCGGCTCTCGCGTCGACGAGGCCGTCGGCGATGAGCCCCGCCACGGCGTGACGGCCGCCCGTGTGCAGGGACGCGATCGCGAGTCCCTCACGGATGCGCGTCGCGAGCAGCACGCGTTCGGTCTCGCGGGTGCGCCCGTCGAGCACCTCGCGCCCGACGGCGGGCGAGACGCCCGAGGCCAGCCGCTCGGCGTACGCCGACGGGTGCTTCGCGTTCCACCAGCGCACGCCGCCGACGTGGCTGTGCGCGCCGGGGCCGACGCCCCACCAGTCGTCGCTGCGCCAGTAGCCGAGGTTGTGCCGCGAACGGTGCTCGGCGCCGCGCGCCCAGTTGCTCACCTCGTACCACTCGTACCCGGCCGCGACGAGCGACTCGTCGGCCAGTTCGTACATGTCGGCCTCGAGGTCGTCGGAGGGGGTCTCGAGCTCGCCCCGGCGGATCTGCCGGGCGAGCTTCGTGCCGTCCTCCACGATGAGCGCGTACGCGCTGAGATGGTCGGGCCGCTGGGCGATCGCGTGCTCGAGGCTCCGCCGCCAGTCGTCGAGCGACTCCCCGGGCGTGCCGTAGATGAGGTCGAGGCTGACATCGAGCCCCGCCTCGCGCGCCCAGGCCACGACCTGCGGCACGCGCTCGGGGTCGTGCGTGCGATCGAGCGCGGCGAGCACGTGCGGCACCGCCGACTGCATGCCGAACGACACGCGCGTGAACCCGCCGGCGGCGAGTTCGTCGAGCTCCCGGCGGCCGACCGAGTCGGGATTGGCCTCGGTGGTGACCTCGGCCCCGGGCGCGAGGCCGTACTCGTGGCGCACCGCGCCGAGCATCGCGACGAGGTCGCCCGCGGGCAGGAGGGTGGGCGTTCCGCCCCCGAAGAAGACGGTCTCGGCTCGACGCGGAGGGACCCCGGATGCCTCCAGCACGCGCCGCGACATCCTGATCTCGTCGATCGCCTGGGCCGCGTAGTCCGCCTGCCGGGCGCCGCGCAGCTCGTCGGACGTGTAGGTGTTGAAGTCGCAGTAGCCGCAGCGCACGCGGCAGAACGGCACATGCACGTAGACGCCGAACGCCCGGTCGGCGGCACCGGCCGCCGCCTGGGCCGGCAGCAGGCCGTCGGCCGGGGCTGGATCGCCGAGCGGCAGCGCCGAGCCCACGCCTACGCGCCGCCGGCGGGGTGGAGCGCCCGCAGTTCGCGTCGGGTGAGCTCCCGACGACGACGACGCGTGAACGGCGAGAGCACGGCGCGGGCGCCGCCCGCGGTCGCGAGGATGGACCGGATCGTGAGCCACACCGTGTCGTCGTCCCGGTGCTCGAGGATGAACGACTCCTCACCGGTCTCGGCCCCGTGCGCGGTCGTTCCGTAGGCGAAGCCGATGCGGTTCGGCTCGTCGATCACGTAGACGACGAGCACGGGCGTCTTCGCCGTGCCGAACCGGCGCTTGCGCTCGAGGGTCGCCGTCATGCCCGCGGCGATGTAGGGGGTGCCGTCGGCGCCGAACCGGTCCTCCGTCCGCGGTGCGGGCTGGTCGGTGAGGGGGGCGCCGGTCGCGTCGAAGACGATGCCGGGGTACTGGGCGCCCGTGCCCGCCGAGACGTCGGCGATCGTGAACCCGGCGCCGCGCTGGATGCCCCAGGTCATGAGCGCCTCCGCCGACCGGTCGAACCGCTCCTTGCCGGAGCCGAGCCGCACCGAGTCCTCGGCCGGGCGGAGACCCGTCGGCGGGTAGCGGAGGAAGTCGGGGTCGAGGGTCGCGCCGATGGCGCCGTAGGTGACCGACTGGTCGGTGAACGTGCTTCTGCGAGTCATCCTGTGTCGTCCTTCGCGCCCCGGGGGCGGGCGCTACTTCTTGGCGTCCTTCTTGGTCTCGGTGTCACCCGACAGCGCGGCGATGAAGGCCTCCTGCGGCACCTCGACGCGGCCCACCATCTTCATGCGCTTCTTGCCCTCCTTCTGCTTCTCGAGGAGCTTGCGCTTGCGGCTGATGTCACCGCCGTAGCACTTCGCCAGGACGTCCTTGCGCATCGCGCGGATCGACTCGCGCGCGATGATGCGGGCGCCGATCGCGGCCTGGATCGGCACCTCGAACTGCTGCCGGGGAATGAGCTCGCGCAGGCGGCCCGTCATCAGCACGCCGTAGGCGTACGCCTTGTCGCGGTGCACGATCGCGCTGAACGCGTCGACCTGCTCGCCCTGGAGCAGGATGTCGACCTTCACGAGGTCGGCCGCCTGGTCGCCCGAGGGCTCGTAGTCGAGCGACGCGTAACCGGCCGTCTTCGACTTCAGCTGGTCGAAGAAGTCGAAGACGATCTCGCCGAGCGGCATGTTGTAGCGGATCTCGACCCGGTCCTCGCCGAGGTACTCCATGCCGAGCAGGGTGCCGCGGCGCGACTGGCAGAGCTCCATGATCGTGCCGACGTAGTCCTTCGGGGCGAGGATCGCGGCCTTCACCATGGGCTCCCGCACCTCGGCGATCTTCGCGCCGGTCGGGAACTCGCTCGGGTTCGTGACCGTCACCGTCTTCTTGTCTTCGGTCGTGACCTCGTAGACGACGCTCGGCGCCGTCGTGATGATGTCGAGCCCGAACTCGCGACGAAGCCGTTCGTTCACGATCTCGAGGTGGAGGAGGCCCAGGAACCCGCAACGGAAGCCGAAGCCGAGCGCGACCGAGGTCTCGGGCTCGTACACGAGCGCCGCGTCGGAGAGCTTCAGCTTGTCGAGCGCCTCGCGCAGCTCGGGGTAGTCGCTGCCGTCGATCGGGTAGAGCCCCGAGAAGACCATCGGCAGCGGCTCGGTGTAGCCCGGCAGCGCCTCGGTCGCGGGCTTCACCGCGGTCGTGACCGTGTCGCCGACCTTCGACTGGCGCACGTCCTTCACACCGGTGATGAGGTAGCCGACCTCGCCCACGCCGAGCCCCTTCGTCGGCTGCGGCTCGGGCGCGCTCACGCCGATCTCGAGGATCTCGTGCGTCGCCTTCGTCGACATCATCTGGATGCGCTCGCGCGGATTCAGCTGGCCGTCGACCATGCGCACGTAGGTCACGACGCCGCGGTAGCTGTCGTAGACGGAGTCGAAGATCATCGCGCGGGGAGCGGCGTCGGCGTTGCCGACCGGAGCGGGGATGCGCTCGACGACGCGGTCGAGCAGTTCCTCGACACCGACGCCCGTCTTGCCCGAGACCTTGAGCACGTCGTCGGGCGAGCCGCCGATGAGGTCGGCGAGCTCGCGGGCGTACTTCTCGGGCTCGGCGGCCGGAAGGTCGATCTTGTTCAGGACCGGGATGATCTCGAGGTCGTTCTCGAGTGCGAGGTAGAGGTTCGCGAGCGTCTGCGCCTCGATGCCCTGGGCGGCGTCGACGAGCAGGATCGCGCCCTCGCACGCCGCGAGCGAGCGCGACACCTCGTACGAGAAGTCGACGTGGCCCGGCGTGTCGATCATGTTGAGCGCGTAGGCGGCGCCCTCGACCTGCCACGGCATTCGCACGGCCTGGCTCTTGATCGTGATGCCGCGCTCGCGCTCGATGTCCATGCGGTCGAGGTACTGCGCGCGCATATCGCGGTCGGACACGATGCCCGTGATCTGCAGCATGCGGTCGGCAAGGGTCGACTTGCCGTGGTCGATGTGCGCGATGATGCAGAAGTTGCGGATCGCGGACGGGTCGGTGGCGGCGGGCACCGGCGGGTTCACAGCTCTCGGAGACATCCTGTCGATTCTCCCACGACTTCGGTTCAGACTTTCGACGGATGCCTCGTGGCGGGCGCCGCGGCTACGCTCGCAGCATGAGCGCGACTCTCACGAACCCGTCGCGCGGGGCCGATTCGGCGCTGCGCCCGGTGTTCGTCGCCCTCCGGCTGGGCCTCCATCTCCTCGTCGTCGGGCTCACGCTCTTCGTCGTCGTGCGGGCGCTCCTCGCCGACGACGCGGCCGAAGTGCCGATCACGGTGCTCGCCGTCGCGTTCCTCGCGTGCTACGGCGCCGGCGTCGCGGCCGCGCACCGGCACCTGCCGACCTGGGCGCGCGTGCTCTGGCTCCTGATGCTGCTCGCGCTCTGGGTCGCGATGTCGGCGCTGACCCCCGATGCCGCCTTCCTCGCCTTCCCGCTCTTCTTCCTCGAGCTGCACGTGCTCGCCGCGCCGATCGCCGTGCCGCTCGTCGTCGTCACGTTCGGCATCTCGGTGTGGGGAACGGCCAGCCACCTCGGCTACGAGGTCGGCTCGATCCTCGGCCCGCTCATCAGCGCCGGCGTCGCGATCGTGATCGGGCTCGGCTACCGCGCGATGGCCGAGGAGACGAGGGAGCGCCAGTCGCTCATCCTCGACCTCATCGCCACCCGGGAGGAGCTCGCGACCGCGAGTCGCGAGGCCGGCACGCTCGCCGAACGCGAGCGGCTCGCCCGCGAGATCCACGACACGCTCGCGCAGGGGCTCTCGAGCATCCAGATGCTGCTGCACGCCGCAGAACGCGACGTCGACGACGAGGCGGTGCGGCAGAAGCTCGTGCTCGCCCGCGAGACCGCCGCCGAGAACCTCGGCGAGGCACGACGCTTCATCCGAGAGCTCACCCCGCCGTCGCTCGACGAGCAGACGCTGCCGGCGGCGCTCCGGCGCCTCGCCGAAGCCGTCGACGACCGCGTCCGGCAGTCGGGCACCGAGACGCGCGTCGAGTTCACCACGAGCGGCGACCCCGTCGTGCTGCCGATGGCGGTCGACGCGGCGCTCCTGCGGATCGCGCAGGGTTCGCTCGCGAACGTCGTGAAGCACGCCGATGCGCGCGCCTGCTCGCTCACGCTCAGCTACCTCGGCGACGAGGTCGCGCTCGACGTCGTGGACGACGGCGTCGGCTTCGATGTCGCCGCCGTCGCCCGGCGCGCGGGCGCCGATGCCACCGGCGTCGGCGCCGGGAGCGACCCGGGCGAGTACGGCCTGCGCTCGATCCGCCGCCGCGCCGAGGAGCTCGGCGGCCGGTTCGACATCGAGTCCGCCCCGGGCGAGGGCACCGCGCTCTCGATCCGCATCCCGGTGGTGCGCGCATGATCCGGCTGCTCCTCGCTGACGACCACCCCGTGGTGCGGGCGGGCATCCGCGCGATGCTCGAGCGGGAGTCCGACCTCGCCGTCGTCGCCGAGGCCGCGACCGCCGAGGACGCGGTGCGGCTCGGCCGGTCCGGCGTCGACCTCGTGCTCATGGACCTGCAGTTCCCGGGGTCGATGCAGGGCGCCGAGGCGACCCGACGGCTCCGGGCCGAGACCGGCGGACCGCGCGTGCTCGTGCTCACGAACTACGACACCGATGCCGACATCCTCGGTGCGATCGAGGCGGGTGCGAGCGGCTACCTCCTGAAGGACGCACCGCCGGAGGCGCTGATCGCGGCGGTACGGGCCGCAGCCGAGGGCGAGCACGCGCTCGCCGCCGAGCTGTCCGCGAAGCTCGACGCCTCGCTCGCCTCGGGCGAGCGCCTGACCACCCGCGAGGCCGAAGTGCTGGGTCTCGTCGCCGAGGGGCGCACGAACCGCGAGATCGGCAAGTCGCTCTTCCTCAGCGAGGCGACCGTCAAGTCGCACCTGGTGCACATCTTCACGAAGCTCGGAGTGGGCTCACGCACGGCCGCGGTCGCGCGGGCCCGCGAGATCGGCGCGATCCGGGCGGGCTGAGCATGGTCGCCGCCCGCATCGTGCTCGTGCACGGCATCCGCACCTCGGCCACGATGTGGCGGCGGCAGGTCACTGCGCTCGCCGCTCGCGGCTTCGACGTCGTCGCGGTCGACCTCCCCGGGCACGGGTCGCGCATGGCCGAACCGTTCGCGCTCGACGCGGCGATGGCGACCATCGACGCGGCGTTGAATCCGCCGGCCGAGGTCCCGCCCGGGACGCGGACCGCCGCGCCGACCGGCGGGGATGACCCCGCACCGCGCCTGCTCGTCGGGCTGAGCCTCGGGGGCTACCTGTCGATCGAGTTCGCGGCGAGGCATCCCGACCGCCTCGACGGGCTCGTGGCCGCCGCATGCGGGACCCTCCCCCGCGGCCCCGGCCTCACCGCCTACCGCGGGCTCGCCGCGGCGATCGCGCGGCTGCCCGACCGCGGCCGGCGGCTCAACGACGCGACGGCCGCGCTGTTCCTCGCGCCCGACGCACTCGCCGACGTCGTGGCCGGCGGCGTCGCGCTCGACGTCATGGCGCCCGCCCTCGCGGCGGTCCACGGGCTCGACCCCGTCGCGGCCCTCCAGCGCATCCGGGTACCCGTCTGGTTCGTCAACGGGAGGTTCGACCACTTCCGGCTGCAGGAGCGACGGCTGCTCCGATCCGCCCACGACGCCCGGCTCGTCGTCGTACCCGGTGCCACCCACCTCGTGAGCCTCACCCGGTCCGACGCCTTCACCGCCGTCGTGCTCGGCGCCGTCGCCGAGCTCGATCGCCGGGCGGCGCGGCGACGCCGGGGCTCGACCGCTTCGCCCGGCGGCCTTGCCCTCGGAGCCGGCACGACGTAGCGTTGCCTCGGCGCGTCGTTCGCATGGATAACCGATGCGCTGCAGATTCAGTGTCGAACCATGCATCGGTCAGGCAACGCCGGCCGATGCGTGACGATACGCATCAGCGGGCGCGGCCGGAAGGTGGTCCCAACGATGGTTCCCTCCCAGCTCTACCGTGCGACCGTCGTCGACACGCCCGTCAGCCCGTTCGAGGGCGGCGAGGCGCGGTACGACGCCGACGTCGCGATCGTCGTCGAAGGCGGTGTGATCCGCTTCCGCGGCGCATTCGACGAGGCATCCCGGCAGCACCCCGACGCGACGGTCATCGACCTGCGCGACGGCGTGCTGCTGCCCGGCCTCGTCGACACGCACGTGCACTTCCCGCAGCTGCGCTCGATGGCGGGGCTCGGGCTGCCGCTCCTCGACTGGCTCGACCGGTACACCCTGCCCGAGGAGACGCGGTTCGCCGACGACGCCTACGCGCGCGAGGTGGCGCCGCAGTTCCTGAACGCGCTCGCCTCGGCCGGCACGACGAGCGCGCTCGTGTTCGGCTCGCACTTCGCCGGGGCGATGCACGAGTTCTTGGGCGCCGCGGCGTCGTCGGGCCTCCGCATCACGAGCGGGCTCGTCGTCGGCGACCGGATGCTGCTCGACGGGCTCTACACGACGCCCGAGCGGGCGCGCGAGGAGTCGGCCGCCCTCATCGACGCTTGGCACAACCGGGGCCGCCTGCGCTACGCCGTCACGCCGCGATTCTCGCTGTCGGCGTCCGACGAGCTGCTCGCCGCGTGCGGCGACACGTTCGCCTCGCGCGACGACCTCTGGTTCACGTCGCACCTGAACGAGAACCTCGCCGAGGTCGAGACCGTCGCGGGACTCTTCCCCGAGCGGCGCGACTACCTCGACACGTACGACCACCACGGGCTCGTGAACCGGCGGTCGGTGTACGCGCACAGCGTGCACACGACGGTGCCCGAGCTCGCACGGATGGGCGAGGTCGGCGCCTCGGTCGCACACTGCCCCACCTCGAACTCGGCGCTCGGCAGCGGGCTGTTCCCGCTGCGTCGCCACCTCGACGCGGGCGTGCGGGTCGCGCTCGGCACCGACGTCGGCGCGGGCAACGGGTTCAGCCTGTTCAAGGACGGCATCCAGGCGTACTTCATGCAGATGCTGCTCGGCGCCGACGGCGTGCAGCTCGAGCCCGCGCACCTGCTCTACCTCGCGACGCTCGCGGGCGCCGAGGCGCTCGGACTCGACGGGGTCGGCCACCTCGGGGTCGGCATGCAGTTCGACGCGATCCACGTTCGCCCGGCGCCCGGCTCGGCGTTCGACATCGTGCTGTCGCGTTCGGAGTCGGCCGGCGACGTGCTCGCCCGCACGTTCGCGCTCGCGACCACCTACGACGTCGCGGCGACGTGGGTCGGCGGCGACCTCGTGCACGCGCGCTCCTCGGCGCTCGGCGACGAGGGCGCGTCGGCGTTCAGCGACCCGGTTCCGCTGCACGACTGACGGTTCGCGGGCCGGCCTCCGCGAGACGTGTCCCGCGACGCGCCCGGCCGGCCCGCTTTGGTGGGCCGCCGGGCGAACTGGTATTGTTGTGTGTTGGCTTCCGTGTGGGTCCCACCCCGCACGAGACGCCGTGGCGGCCCCTCTACCGTTCACGGCACATCCCGTACCCGCACGAACGAAAGAATCCCACGTGGCAAACATCAAGTCGCAGATCAAGCGCATCCGCACCAACCGCAAGGCCGAAGAGCGCAACAAGGCCGTCAAGAGCGAGCTCAAGACCGTCGTGCGCGCCGCCCGCGAGGCCATCGCCTCGGGCGACAAGGACAAGGCCGTCGCCGCTGTGCGCGTCGCCTCGCGCAAGCTCGACAAGGCCGTGTCGAAGGGTGTCATCCACCAGAACCAGGCCGCGAACCGCAAGTCGGCGATCGCCAAGCAGGCCGCCGCGCTCTGAGTCGCAGCAGTTTCGATCGAAGGCCCCGCTCCGGCGGGGCCTTCGTCGTATCCGGTGGCGAGGGCGCGCCGGGCTAGCGCCGCCCGCGGGCGGCGATGACGCCGACGAGGCGCTCGAGGGCGAACACCGGGTCGCGCTCGGCACCCTTCACCGCGGCGTCGGTTGCGGCGAGCGTCTCGATCGCGACGCCGAGCCCCTCGTCGGTCCAGCCGACGAGGTCGCGCCGGGCCCGGTCGACCTGCCACGGCGCCATGCCGAGCGACGAGGCCAGCTGCGCACCGCTGCCGCGCGAGCCGGAGACCTTCGCCATCGTGCGCAGCTTCATCGCGAACGCCGCGACCATCGGCACCGGGTCGGCACCGCTGTCGAGGGCGTGCCGCAGCGCGATGAGCGCCTCGCCGTGGCGGCCGGCGATCGCGGCGTCGGCCACCGCGAACGCGTTGGTCTCGACGCGGCCGCCGTAGTAGCGGGCGACGATCGCCTCCGTGATGTCGCCCGGCGCGTCGGAGATGAGCTGCCGGCACGCCGCCGACAGCTCGCGCAGGTCGTCGCTGAAGGCGCCGACGAGGGCTCGGAGCGCACCCGGGGCGATCTTGCGGCCCGCAGCCCGGAACTCGGCCGCCGCGAAGTCCTGCTTCTCGGCGTCCTTCTTGAGCTCGGCGCAGACGACCTCGATGCCCCCGCCCGTGCCCGAACGGATCGCGTCGAGCAGCTTCTTGCCCCGCACGCCGCTGCGGTGGCGAAGCACGAGCGTCGTCGAGTCGGCGGGCTGCTCGAGGTACTCGAGCGCGTCGAGCAGGAAGTCGTCGCTCGCCTTCTCGACGGCGCTGACGCGGATGAGCCGCGGCTCGCCGAAGAGCGACGGGCTCGCGAGCGTCAGCAGCTCGCCGCGCCGGTAGCCGTCGGCCTCGAGGTCGCTGACCTCGAGGGCCGGGTCTTCACCGCGGAGAAAGTCGCGGAGCAGGCCGATCGCACGCTCGGCGAGCACGTCTTCGGCGCCCGAGACGAGCACGATCGGCGCAGGTCGCACGGCGTGCCAGGCGAGCTGCGGGATCGCGACCTTCGAACGCGCCGATGCGCCACCGCGTGCTGCCACCCGTGCCTCCGTTTCCGCGTTCCAGTCTACGGGCGCCCACCGACGCGGTCGGCGCGCTCGCTCCACACCGAGAACCCGTCGCCGCTCGCCTCGAGGGCGATCGACCCGAGCTCATCGGTGCGCAGCGCCACCGTCGGGGTCGCCGCGAGCAGGTCGAGCACCCGCGCGGTCGGGTGCCCGTAGCCGTTGTCGGCACCCACCCCGATCAATCCGACCGCGGCGTGCAGCCGCTCGTAGAGACGTCCGCTCTGGTCGGACGACCCGTGGTGGGCGACCTTCACGAGGTCGACGTCGCCGATCTCCGCCGAACGCAGCATCCGCTCCTGCGCGCCCTCGCCGAGATCGCCGAGGAACACGCCGCGGTACCCGGGCGCCACGAGGTCGAGCACGACGCTGGCGTCGTTGCCGGGCGGCACATCCGGCTGCGGCCAGAGCACCCGCCAGCTCGCCGCTCCGAGGGTGCCGTGCACGCCCGCGGTGACCTCGACGGCGCGGGCGCCCGCCGCGACGAGCGGATCGAGCACGCGCGACGAGCGCTCGCCGTCGAGCGGGCCGTGCAGCACGGTGACGGCGCGGCCCACGATCGCCGGCGACCCGGCGACGTGGTCGGCGTCCCAGTGGGTGAGGACGACGAGGTCGATGCGGTCGATGTCGAAGAGGTCGAGGCACCGCGTCAGCGCCGCGGCGTCGGGACCGGCGTCGATGAGAGCCACCGCGTCGTCCGACCGCACGAGCACCGCGTCGCCCTGGCCGATGTCGCACGCGACGACGTCCCACTGCGTCGGTCGCACGACCCGGGCGACGAGGGGCGCGCCTCCGGCGAGACCGACCGCCGTCGCCACGACCGCGACCATCACCGTTGCGGTCACCGTGCGCCACCGTCGTGACAGCGGCGGTCCGAGCACGAGCCGGAGGGCGAGGGCCGTGCACACCGCGAGCAGCGCCGCACCCGCGGCATCCGGCAGCCAGGCCAGGCGACCCCCCGGCAGCGACGCCGCGGTGTGCGCGACCACCGCGATCCACTGCGCCGGCCACCAGGCGAGCTGCATCGCCGCGAAGCCGACCGACGGCAGCACGGGCAGCAGGAGGCACCCGATGAGGCCCACGACGGTGCCGACCGGCGCCGCGGGTGCGGCCAGCAGGTTCGCGGGCACGCCGTACACCGCGATCGACGGGTCGAGCAGCACGAGGATCGGCTGGCAGGCGAGCTGGGCCGCGAGCGGCACGCCGAGCACGAACGCGAGCGGCGTCGGCATGATGCGCGCCAGCGCACGTGAGAGGGGTGCGGCGAGCAGCAGCAACCCGGCCGTCGCGGCGACCGACAGCGCGAAGCCGTAGTCGCGGGCGTACCAGGGATCGGCGACGAGCAGGACGACGACCGCGAGAGCGAGCGCTGCGACGCCTCCGCCCTGGCGCCCGGCCGCCATCGCCGCGAGCACGACGACCGCCATGACGGCGGCTCGCACGACGCTCGACTCGGGCGTCACGAGCACCACGAACGCCACGAGGGCGACGAGCGCGACGACGACGCGGATGCCTCGGCGCAGGCCCGCCGCCGCGGCCGCCGCGAACGCGGCCGCCGTGATGATCGCGCAGTTCGCACCGGACACCGCCGTGAGGTGGCTGAGCGAGCTCGCCTTCATGTCGTCGTCGAGCCCGGCGTCGACGGCGCTTGTGTCGCCGATCGCGAGACCGGGGACGAGCGCGCCGCCGTCGCCGTCGAGGCGGCTCGCGGCGTCGGCGAAACTCGCACGCAGATCGCCGCTCCACCCGATCCACGGCGGCGGCGGTTCGACGGCGACATCGCCGCCGGCGTCGAGGTCGAACGCGGCTCGTTCCGCCGACGGCGATGCGGTCGCCTGCGCGGTGAACGCGACGCGCGCGCCGAGCTGCAGCTCCGCCGACACTGCCTCCACGACCCCGCGCACGGGCACCGGCGTGGTCGCACGGCCTTCGATCTCGACGACCCGGCCCTCGAAGCGGAGCGAGTCCTTCACGGCGGCCGGGTCGTCGCCCTCCCCCGATCTGGACCTCTCGTCCGCGTCCCACATCGACATCAGCCGCTGCGGGGCCGCCGTCAATTCGACGACGATGGCGACCTGTTTCCGCTGTTCGGCAGCGACCGCGAGCGGCGACCCGTCGCGAGCGCCGAAGGCGAGGGCCGTGCTCGATGCGACGAGTGCGACCGCGGCGGCGCACACGAGGCCGACGGCCGCGAGCGAACGCCTCGTCACCACCGCGATGACGAGGGCGACGACCGCGACCGCCCATGCCGCTCCGGCGATGAGGCGCGCGTCGAGCCCCGCATCGGGCGCGAGCACCACCAGCCAGGCCGCGATCCATGCCGCGCACGCCGGTACCGCGAGTCGCAGTCCCGGCATGTCAGAGCGCCACGAGGTCGACGAGTCCCGAGTACACCGCATCTCCGATGCCCGCGACGTCGAGGAGCTGCTCGGTGCTCGTGAACGGCCCGTTGGCCTCCCGCCAGTCGATGATTCGCTGAGCGAGCGCCGGACCGATGCGCGGCAGCGTGTCGAGCTCGGCCACGTCCGCGGTGTTCAGGTGCACCTTGCCGTCGCCCGGCCCGCCGCCAGAGCCGCCCGCGCCGCCGGAGCCGGTGGCGCCCGAACCTCCGGCGGCCACCTCGCCCACCTCGGGCACGACCAGCTGCTCGCCGTCGGCGACCGCCCTCGCGAGGTTCACGCCGGCCGGGTCGGCGTCGGCCGCGAGTCCGCCGGCCGCGGCGATCGCATCGACGACGCGTGCGCCCTCGTCGAGCTGCACGAGCCCCGGCTCCGCGACGGCGCCGAGCACGTGCACGAGCACGACCGGGGGCGCCGCGGTCGCGACCGTCGTGTCCGAGCCCGACGACGCGCCCGACGCACCCCCGTCGAACCCGACCTCGCCCTGCTCGCCGCCGCCCGATGCCGTGAACGACATCACCGCGGCGACCACGACCGCGGCGATGAACAGGGCGACCGCGGCGCCGACGCCGAGGCGCACCCGCGGCGATGCCCGACGGGCGGAGGGGTCGAGCACGTCCGACGGATCCGGTGCGGCGTGGGGCGGCATGGTCGCACGCTATGGGCCAGCGGCAGTCGCCGCGGCCGGATCGCCCGCCGACGTGCAGAGTCGGCGGGCGATCGAACTGTCGAGGACGGGTCGTCCGGGCTCGTCCGGTGCGTTCTCAGGCCGCTTCGGCCACCCGCGGCCATTCACGGCCGAAGCGCGCCAGATGATGCCAGACGTATTTCACGAGCTGCGGGTCGAGGTCGCCGGAACTCCGTGCACGGCCGATCACCGCCGGCGTCAGTACCCCGTCCGTCGCGATCGAGCGGGCCGTCTCGACCGCTTCCTCGCCCCGGTACCCGGGGTTCGCCTCGACGATCGAGAGCTCGAGGCGATAGCCGGGATGGCGCTCGACCGCGAGTCCGGCCGCGTCGGCGAGGGCGAGGGTCGCATCGTCGCCGTAGCTCGGATCCACTACGAGCGCCTCGACGTCGCCGGGCACCGAGATGCCGCCGTGCACTTGCGCCTCGATGTAGCGGTTGAGCAGCTCGTCGACCTCATCGGCGAAGAAGTCGTCGATGAGGCCCATCCGGTCGGCGACGCCGAACAGCTCGGGCTCGAAGGCGCTGTCGGGGTAGGTGAACGTCGCGCGCTGCAGGGTCTCGGGACGGAGGCGCAGGTAGGCCGAGCCGAACCGCGGCGCGGCGCCGTACGGGTCGCCGTCGAGCAGCAGGGCGCCGTAGGCCGGGCGCAGTCGCGCGTCATGCGCGTCGTACGCGCCGGCGAAGAGGCGGCTCTCCCAGTTCCAGCGGTCTCCGCCGGGGACGGCGGTCAGCCCGCCGTTGCTCGTGCCCGTGACGAACTGCGAGGTGTAGCGCCCCTCCTCGAGGATCCGACGGAGCACCGGCTTGCCGTACAGGTCGGAGTCGGGGTGGAAGTGCAGCACGAGGCGGGCGGCGTCGGGCACTCGCCGGCCCGGCTTCGCGCGCTCGGCGACGGCGGCGAGGGCGTCGTGCCAGGGTGCGGGTCTCGGTTCCATCCCGCCATTCTGGCAGCGGGTTCGACCGGTCGATGCCGTGTGACACGACGCCCGGTGCCCTCCTCGCCCGGCTCGTCGACCACGTCTTCGCCCCTCGGGGCGCCGATGGGCCGATCGGACCGCCGCGAGTGTCGACGCCGGAGGGGTGCCGGTGGGCGAGACGCCGTCGCTCCGCACGACCGTGACGTCACCGGGGCCGTCGCGCCACGCCGCCTCGCGATCGTCGGCGTCAGCCCCGCGTCGCGATGTTGACGAGCTTCGGCGCGCGAACGATCACGTTCACGATCTCGCGCTCGCCGATCGTGCGCAGCACCGCGGCCGAGCCGCGGGCCAGCTGCTCGAGCTCGTCGGCGGTGATCTTCGGCGACACCTCGAGCCGGTCGCGCACCTTGCCGTCGACCTGCACGATCGCGGTCACCCGGTCTTCGACGAGCAGCGCCGGGTCGGCCTTGCGCCACGGCACGAGCGCGACGGTCGGCTCGTAGCCCAGCCGCTGCCACATGTCCTCGGCCGTGTACGGCGCGAACAGGTCGAGCACGATCGCGGTGACCTCGGCGGCCTCGCGCACGGCGGCGTCACCGGCTCCGGGACCCGAGTCGATCGCCTTGCGCGTTGCGTTCACGAGCTCCATGAGTCGCGCCACGATGACGTTGAACTTGTACGACTCGGCCAGCCCCGGCGCATCCGCGAGCAGTCGGTGCGTGATCCGGCGCAGGGCCCGGTCGCCCGTCGACCAGTCGACGCTCGGCGCCGAGGTCACCTCGCCGGCGATGCGCCACGCGCGCGCCAGGAACTTCGCGGAACCCACCGGCGAGACATCCGCCCAGTCGATGTCGTCCTCGGGCGGGCCGGCGAACGCGAGCGTGACCCGCAGCGCGTCGGTGCCGTGCGCCGCGAGCTCGGAGGCGAACTCGACCAGGTTGCCCTTCGACTTCGACATCTTCGAGCCGTCCATGAGCACCATGCCCTGGTTGAGCAGCGACGTGAACGGCTCGGTGAAGCTCAGGTACCCGAGGTCGAACAGCACCTTCGTGATGAAACGCGAGTACAGCAGGTGCAGGATCGCGTGCTCGACGCCGCCGACGTACTGGTCGACCGGCGCCCACTTCTCGGCCTGCGCCGGGTCGAACGCCTGGGTGTCGTCGTTCGCGTTGAGGTAGCGCAGGTAGTACCACGAGCTGTCGACGAAGGTGTCCATCGTGTCGGAGTCGCGCTTGGCCGCGCCCCCGCAGTTCGGGCAGGCGACGTTCACCCAGTCCTCCGCCGCGCCGAGCGGGCTCGAGCCCTTCGGCTTCAGGTCGAGGCCGGCCGCCTCGGGCAGGCGCACCGGCAGCTCCGACTCGGGCACGGGCACCTCGCCGCACTCGGCGCAGTGGATGATCGGGATCGGCGTGCCCCAGAACCGCTGGCGCGAGATCAGCCAGTCGCGAAGGCGGAAGTTCTTCGCGGCGCGGCCCGTGCCGCGCTCGTCGAGGATCTCGATCGCGCGACGGATCGCGTTCGACTTCGAGAGCCCGTCGAGCGGGCCGGAGTTGATGAGCCGGCCCTCCCCCGTGAGGGCGACGCCCGTGCCGGCAGGATCGAGCGGCGGCAGGTCCTCGGGGAGCATCGGGTCGCCGTGCTCGTCGAGCGGGATGACGGGGATGACGCCCGTGACCGGGGCGTTCGTGTCGACCACGACGCGCACCGGCAGCTCGAACGCACGCGCGAAGTCGAGGTCGCGCTGGTCGTGCGCGGGCACGGCCATGATCGCGCCGTGGCCGTAGTCGGCGAGCACGTAGTCGCTCGCCCAGATCGGCAGGCGCTCGCCGTTCAGCGGGTTGATCGCGTAGCGCTCGAGGAACACGCCGGTCTTCGGGCGGTCGGTCGCGAGGCGCTCGATGTCGCTCTCGGCGCGCACCGAGTCGAGGTAGTCGCCGAAGCGCTGCTGCACCTCGGCCGAGGCGCCGCCGGCGAGCTCGGCCGCGAGCTCGGAGTCGACCGCCACGACCATGAAGGTCGCGCCGTAGAGGGTGTCGGGACGGGTCGTGAACACCGGGATGCGGCCCTCACGGCCCTCGATCTCGAACTCGACGTCGGCGCCGGCCGAGCGGCCGATCCAGTTGCGCTGCATCGAGACGACCTTCGACGGCCAGGTGCCCTCGAGCTGGTTGAGGTCGTCGAGCAGGCGGTCGGCGTAGTCGGTGACCCGGAAGTACCACTGGGTCAGGGCCTTCTTCGTGACGACCGCGCCGCAGCGCTCGCAGTGGCCGTCGACGACCTGCTCGTTCGCGAGCACGGTCTGGTCGTTCGGGCACCAGTTGACCTGACCCGCCTTGCGGTAGGCGATGCCCTTCTCGTAGAGCTTCAGGAACAGCCACTGGTTCCACTTGTAGTACTCGGGGTCGCTCGTGTGGAGCTCGCGCGACCAGTCGAAGCTCGGCGCGTACTGGCGGAACGAGGCCTTCTGCTGCGCGATGTTCGCGTAGGTCCACTCGCGCGGGTCGGCGCCGCGCTTGATCGCGGCGTTCTCGGCGGGAAGGCCGAACGAGTCCCACCCGATCGGGTGCAGCACGTCGAAGCCCTGGTGGCGCCAGTACCGCGCGGCGATGTCGCCGAAGCCGAACGCCTCGGCGTGGCCCATGTGCAGGTCGCCCGAGGGGTACGGGAACATGTCGAGCACGTACTTGCGCGGCCGCGTGTCGCCGTCGGCCCCGGCGCGGAAGGGCTCGAGCTCGTCCCACACGGGAAGCCACTTCGCCTGGATCGCGGCGAAGTCGTAGGCGCCGGGCTCGGCGTTCGCGGGGTCGTGATCGTGTGCCACGTGACTCTCAATCGTGTGTCGCTCGGCGGGCTCCCGCCCGCGGGTCTCGGGCGCGCCGGATCGCGGCGCACTCGGGTATCAAGACTAGTCAATCCGCGCGGGTGGATGCCTCGCCGAGGGCGACGAGCAGGGCGCGCGCCTTCACCCGGGTCTCCTCGATCTCCTCCTCGGCGATCGAGAGCGCCGTGATGCCGCCGCCCGTGCCGATCGACGCCCCGCTCGGGGCGAGCACGATCGACCGGATCACCATCGCGAGGTCGGCGCCGCCGTCGACGCCGAGATATCCGAACGCTCCCGAGTAGACGCCGCGCGGGCCCTGCTCGAGCCCGTGCAGGATCTGCATCGCGCTGCGCTTGGGCGCGCCCGTCATCGAGCCGGCGGGGAAGGCCGCCCGGACGACGTCGAGCACGTCCACGGGGGGCGCGATGCGCGCCCGCACCGTCGAGACGAGCTGGTGCACGTGCCGGTACTCCTCGACCTCGAGCAGACCCTCGACGCTCACGCTGCCCAGCTCGGCGATGCGACCGAGGTCGTTGCGCATGAGGTCGACGATCATGAGGTTCTCTGCGCGCTCCTTGTCGCTCGCGAGGAGCTCCTCGCGCAGCGCGGCATCCCGCACCGGGTCGGGGTCGCGCGGCCGGGTGCCCTTCATCGGCTTCGTCGAGACGAGCCCCGACGGCTCGACGTGCAGGAACTGCTCGGGCGAGGCGCTCAGGAGGGAGAACGCGCCGAACCGCAGGTACCCGCCGTGGTGGCTCGGGCTCGACGCCCGGAGCGCGAGGTACGTCTCGGCCGGATCGGGGTGCACGTCGAGGTCGACCCGGTTGGTGAGGCACAGCTGGTAGGCGTCGCCGCGGACGATCGCGTCCTGGCACTCGTGGATCAGGCGGCGGTACGTCGCCGCGTCGTGACGCCAGCGCGCCACGGGCGCGTGCGCGTCCGCGTGATGATTCGCGCCGTGGTCCGCCGGGCGGTCGGCGCCCCGCGCGGGGTCGACCGGCGAGCGCGCGAGCTCCGCGGCGAGCTCGTCGGCCCACGCGTCGGCGTCGGCCGACTCGATCCAGATGAGCCGCACCTCGCGCGCCGCATGGTCGAAGACGATCACGCGGTCGAGGAAGACGAACGCCGCGTCGGGGGTCTCGGCCGGCGACGTCGGCACCCCCTCCAGGTCGGCGCCGAGTTCGTAGCCGAACCACCCGAACCAGCCGAGGGGCCCCGGAGCCGCCGAACCGGGTGCGAGCTCGACGGCCGGCCGCGCGAGTACGTCGGCGAGCAGCTCGAACACGCGTCCACGGCGTACGACCGGCGAGTCGCCGGGCGCCGCCGGGCGCGCGATCGTGACCGTGCCCGCCGAGAGGTCCGCGGTGACGACGTCGCTCGCGGGGTGTGCGGCGCCCAGGACGCTCACACCGCTCGAACCGTCGTCGCCCCCGTCGAGCCAGACCACGTGGTCGAGCCGCGCGAAGCGGTCGGCGAAGACCGTTCGCGGCGCACGCCACTCGGGCAGCGCGCGCGAACGCAGGCGGGGAGGCATCCCCCCAGCCTACGGCGCGACGGCAGCCCCGGGCGCTCGCTCCGCCTCCGCGCGCAGGCGACCGTCGTCGATCGTGACGACGCGGTCGACGAGCGACGGATCGACCGGCGTGTGCGAGATCAGGACGACCGTGCGCTCGGCTCCGGCGGCGCCGAGCAGTTCGCGCAGCAGCGAATCGGCGCGCTCGCGGTCGACGTTCGCCGTGGGCTCGTCGAGCACGAGCACGGGGAACCCGGCGAGCATCGCCCGGGCCAGGGCCAGCCGTTGGGCCTGGCCACCCGACACGAGCGCTCCGCGCTCGCCGACCGAGGCTCCGAGACCGCCGCGCTCCGCGAGCCAGTCGCCGAGTCCGACCCGTTCGAGCACGTCGATGAGCTCGTCGTCGCTCGCGGTGTCACGGGCGAAGAGCAGGTTCTGGCGGACGTCCTCGTCGAAGAGCCACGGCGACTGCTCGACGAGCCCGACGATGCGCCGGACGTCGGCGGGGGCGAGCCGGTCGGCGTCGACGCCGCCGACGGAGTACGAGCCGCTCGTCAGGCCGAGGAAGCGCACCAGCACGTGCGCGAGGGTCGTCTTGCCGGAGCCCGAGGATCCCCGCACGAGCACGCGCTCCCCCGGCGCGAGCTCCAGGTCGATGCCCGACAGCGCGGCGCGCTGCGCGCCCGGCCACGAAGCGCCGGCGCCGCGAAGGCCCAGCCTCGGCGGCCCGTCGGTCGGCGGAACCGAGGCGGGATCGGACGGTGCGGTCGGGATCTCGGTCGGCACCTCGTCGGGCAGGGCGCCCGCGACCCGCTCGGCGCTCACCCGCCCGAGCCGCCAGGCGTTCGCCGCGGGCGGCAGCGCTGCGGCGACCTCGGCGATCGCGAGCGGCACGAGGCACAGCACCGCGAACGTCGGCCCGTCGATGCGACCGGAGGCGAGCATCGGCTGGGCGGCGATGAGGCTCGCGGCGACCGCGAACCCGCCGATCGCCGCCATGAGGGCGGCGGCCGCGCCGGCGGCCGAGGCGTTCGCCCGGGCGTGCCGCGCGAGCCGATCACCGAGTTCCTCGATGCGCCGACGGCCGGCGCCCGCGGCGTCGAACGCGACGAGCACGTCGAGCGCCTGCACGTGCTCGACCACCGCGGCCTGCAGCGCGCCCCTGAGGGGCGCCAGCCGCCGCTCGGCACCGGCCGCGACCGCTCGCTGCACGAGCAGGGTCGCACCCACACCGGCCACGAGACATCCGGCGACGGCGAGCGCCGAAGCGGGAGCGACGAGTGCGACGCCGATGACCGCGGCGGTGAGCACGACGAGTGCGCTCACCACGGGCTGCACGGCCCGCAGCGGCACGTTCTGCAGTTCGTCGACGTCGCCGGTGAATCGCGCGAGCAGTTCGCCTCGCCGGAGGTCGGCCATGCCGTCGGGGGCGACGGGCAGCATCCGTTCGAACACGCCGGCCCGGATCTCCGCCAACTGGCGGAACGCGGCATCGTGCCCGGTCAGGCGCTCGAGGTAGCGGAACACCGCCCGGCCGAGGGCGAAGGCCCGCACGCCGACGATGGCGATCGAGAGGTAGAGCACGGGCGGCTGCTCGGCCGCACGCGCGATGAGCCAGGCCGAGCACGCGAGCAGGGCCACGGCGGAGCCGCCGGATGCCGCGCCGAACAGCACCGACGGCAGCAGTCGGCGAAGCGGCGGGATGCTCGTGCGGAGCACCGATCGAGTGCGATCAGACATGCGCGCCCTCCGTCGAGATGACGAGGTCGGCGGCCTCGACGAGTTCGGGCCGATGCGTCGCCACGAGCACGGTGCGGCCGGCCGCGGCGAGCCGTCGCAATTCAGTCGCGAGCTCCGACTCCCGACTCGGGTCCTGCGCGGAGGTGGGCTCGTCGAGGAGGAGCAGCGGGAGATCGCGCGCGAGCAGGCGGTGCACGGCGCGCGCGATCGCGACGCGCTGGGCCTGGCCGCCGGACAGCCCGCTGCCGCCCGGGCCGAGGTGCTGGTCGTCGGGAACGTCCACCCCCGCGACGCGCAGCGCGGCGTCGAGGAGCACCGGGTCGGCGGACTCATCGCCGAGGCGGATGTTCGCCGCGACGGTGCCGGCGACGAGCGCCGGGTTCTGCCCGGCCCAGGCGATGCGTTCGCGGCCGTGTCCGTCGAGCGTGCGCCCCTCGAGGCGGACCTCTCCGTCGTACGGCGCGAAGCCGAGCAGCGCCGCGAACAGCGTCGACTTGCCGCTGCCGCTCTCGCCGACGACGGCGGCCACGGCGCCGTGCGGGACGGCGGCGGTGAGCCCGTCGACGACGACGCGCTCGCCGCGGCGCACGGTGAGGCCGGTGAGTCTCAGGCCGTCGTCGACCGTGCCGGCGGCGGGGGTGCCGGCGGCCGGGTCGTACGCCGGGTGCGGCTCGGCTCCGGCGCCCTCGGCCGCCTCGAGCAGCTCGAACGCGTCGGCGGCGGCCGTGACGCCCGCAGCCGAGGCGTGGAACGCCGCGCCGACGTTGCGCAGCGGCAGGAACACCTCGGGGGCGAGCACGAGCACGAACAGGCCGGCTGCGAGCGCCATGTCGCCCGACACGAGCCGGAGGCCGATCGAAACCGCCACGAGGGCGACCGAGAGGCTCGCGGCGAGCTCGAGCGTGAATCCCGAGAGGAAGGTCACCCGGAGCACCTTCATCGTGTGCTTCCGGTAGTCGTCGGTGACGGCCCGGATGCGCGCCGCCTGACGCTCGGCGCGGCCGTACAGCAGCAGCGTGGAGAGGCCTCCGACCACCTCGAGGAATCCGCGCGAGAGGGCCGACAGGCTCTCCCACTGGCGCCGCTGGACGCGCTCGGTGGCCATGCCGATGAGGGCCATGAACACCGGCGTCAGCGGGAGGACGATGACGAGCACGAGACCCGACAGCGGGTCGGCGATCCAGGCGGCGGCGATGCAGGCCGGCGTCGCGACGACGGTCAGCACGAGTTGCGGCAGGTAGCGGCCGAAGTAGTCGTCGAGCGCATCGACCCCGGGGCCGACGAGGGTCGCGATACGTCCCGTCGAGAAGCCGGCGATGCCGGTCGGCCGGCGTTCGAGCGCCGCCAGCAACTCGGAGCGGAGCTCGCCCTTCACGCGCATGGCCCCGCTGGAGCCGACCACCTCCCAGCCCCACGATCCGAGCGCGCGCGCCGTCGCACCGGCGACGAGCAGTCCGACGAGCGGCCAGGCCTCGTCCATCGGCTCGCCGTCGACGAGCCCCGCGACGAGGCCTGCGATCGCCCAGGCGATCGCGATGATCGCCGCCGCCTGCACGACGGCGAGCGCCCCGCCCGCGACGAGGAAGCCGCGGGCGGCGCGCGAGCGCCTGACGAGCCTGGGGTCGAGTGGTTTCACACGTTCACCGGCGGGTCAGTGGGCGGCCGCCTCGACGTGCGCGCGGCTCACCCGCTTGCGGAAGATCCAGTACGTCCACGCCTGGTAGGCGAGCACGAGCGGCAGGAACACGAGCGCGACCCAGCTCATGACCGTGAGCGTGTACGGGGAGGACGAGGCGTTCTCGATCGTCAGGCTGTTCGCCGGGTCGTTCGATGCCGGCATCACGTCGGGGAAGAGCGACGAGAAGAGCGCGAGCACCGCGGCCGCGACGGTGACGGCGAGCAGGGTGAAGGCCATGCCCTCGGCGCCGCGCAGGTTCGCGATCCAGCCGCCGATGAGCGCGACGGCGGCCGCTCCCGCGAGGAGCCAGAACCACGGCGTGCCGAACGCGAGCCCGGTCCAGACGAGGAACGCGGCGGCCACGACGATCGTCACGGCACCCGAGCGCGTCGCGAGCGCCCGCGCCCGCGCCCGGAGGTCGCCCTCGGTCTTGAGCGAGGCGAACACGACGCCGTGCGTGAAGAACAGCAGGAGGGTCGTCACGCCGCCGAGCAGCGCATAGGGGTTCAGCAGGTCGAAGAGCGTGCCCGTGTAGTTGTGGTCGGCGTCGAGCGGGACGCCCTGCACGATGTTCGCGAAGGCGACGCCCCAGAGCAGGGCGGGCACCGCGGAACCGACGACGATCATGCCGTCGAACCACGCCTTCCACTTCGACTCGGGCCGCTGGTGGCGGTACTCGAACGAGACCCCGCGGGCGATGAGGGCGAGCAGGATGAGCAGGAGCGCGAGGTAGAACCCCGAGAACAGCGTCGCGTACCACTCGGGGAAGGCCGCGAACAGGGATGCCCCGGCGACGATCACCCACGTCTCGTTGAGGTCCCAGACGGGGCCGATCGTGTTGATGAGCACCCGGCGGTCGGTGTCGTCGCGGCCGAGGAACGGCAGCGACATGCCGACGCCGAAGTCGAAGCCGTCGAGCACGAAGTAGCCCACGAAGAGGAAGGCGACGATCCAGAACCAGAGCGTTGAGAGATCCATGTCCGTCTCCTCAGTAGACCGTTGCGGCGGGTTCGACGCGGCCGGACTCGGGGTCGGGCTCGCCGAGCTCCGGCGGGCCCTTCCTGATGGCGCGGAGGACGAGACGGACCTCCACGACCGCGAGCGCGCCGTAGACGAGGGTGAAGGCGACGAGCGAGATCAGCACGTCGAGTCCGGTGACATTCGGCGAGACCGCCGACTCGGTGGGCAGGAGGCTGAACACGATCCACGGCTGACGGCCCATCTCGGTGAAGATCCAGCCGACGATCATTGCCGCGAGCGAGAGCGGGAAGCTCCAGATCGCGATCTTCCAGATCCACCTCTGCCGAGGCATCCGGCCCTTGCGGGTGACCCACAGGCCGACCAGCGCGATGAGCACGTGCAGCATGCCGAGCCCGATCATCCAGCGGAACGACCAGTACGTGATCCAGATGATGGGTGCGTAGTCGCCGGGCCCGTAGAGCGCCTGGTACTCCGCCTGCAGGTCGTTGATGCCCTCGACGCAGCCGTCGAAGCTGTGCGTCGAGAGGAAGGAGAGCAGGTAGGGCACGCGGATGGAGAAGAGCTCGCTCGTACCGTCGGGCGTGCCGAGGGTGAATAGCGAGAACGAGGCGTCGGCGCCGCAGACCGTGTCGTAGGTGGCCTCGGCGGCCGCCATCTTCATCGGCTGGGTCGCGACCATCGCGAGGCTCAGCTGGTCGCCGAAGAGCGTCGTGAGGATGCCGGAGCCGACCATGAGCCAGAGACCGTACTTGAGCGCCGGGCGCATGGAGTCGAGGTGCTGGTTGCGGGCGAGGTGCCAGGCCGAAGCGCTGATGATGAGGCCGGCCGCCACCATGAAGCTCGCCGCGATCGTGTGCGGGAACGCCGCGAGAGCGACGGGATTCGTGAGCAGCGCGCCGATGTCGACGAGCTCCGCGCGACCCTTCTCGGCGTTCATCTCGTAACCGACGGGATTCTGCATGAACGCGTTGGCGGCGATGATGAAGTACGCCGAGACGATCGAGCCGATCGCGGTGCACCAGATCGTGGCCAGGTGGATGCCGCGGGGCAGCTTGTCCCACCCGAAGATCCAGAGGCCGATGAACGTCGCCTCGAAGAAGAACGCGAGCAGGCCCTCGAGCGCGAGCGGGGCGCCGAAGACGTCGCCGACGAACCGCGAGTACTCCGACCAGTTCATGCCGAACTGGAACTCCTGCACGATGCCCGTCACGACGCCCATCGCGAAGTTGATGAGGAAGATCGTGCCGAAGAACCTGGTCACCTGCAGGTACTGGTTCTTGCCCGTGCGGTACCAGGCGGTCTGGAAGATCGCGACCGTCGTCGCGAGACCGATCGTCAGCGGCACGAACAGGAAGTGATAGACGGTCGTCAACCCGAACTGCCATCGGGCGAGCAGCAGCGGATCGAGCAGCTCGTTCACGGATACCCCTTTCGCGGAGTCCGAACATCTCTGGGAGATTCTCTACAGAGCGTAAAACTCTGCTTCTACACAGCGTAGAACAAATGCGTCGTCGGCGGTATTCTTGTTGCATGGCGAGTCTCGGAGATCTCGAGCGCTCCGTGATGGAGGTGCTCTGGTCGAGCGACGTCGCGCTCACGGCCAATGAGCTGCGCGACGCGCTCGCGCGGCGCGACGGCGACTCGGGTCGCCTGGTCGCGACCACGACGGTGCTCACCGTCCTCTCGCGCCTCGAACGCAAGGGCTTCGTGAGCCGCACGCGCGAGCGTCGGCCGCACCGCTACGAGGCCCTCCTCTCGCGCGAGGAGCACACGGCCGAACTCATGCACGAGGTGCTCGACCGGGCCAGCGACCGCGACGCGGCGCTCGCACGGTTCGTGGGCACGGTCAGCGACGGCGAGGCGGCGACGCTCCGCCGGCTGCTCGACGAGCTCGCGCACCACTGACGATGCTCGTCGTCGCCGCAGTGCTCGGCGCGCTCGCCTTCGCTCTCGCGTGGCCGATCCCTGTCGCCCTCTCGCGCGCCGCATGGCCGGCGCGCTCCCCCGCCGTGGCGTTGGTGCTCTGGCAGGCGATCGCCATCGCCGGCGGCCTCTCGATGATCGGGTGCCTGCTCGTCTACGGGGCGGCACCCGCGGGCTCGCTCATCGGCGCCTGGAACGCCCTCGCCCCTGTGCTGTTCACGGGCCCCGTCCCGCCCGAGTTCGACGTGCTCGAGATCGCCGCGATCACGCTCGCGGCCGGCCTCGCGCTGCACCTCGCACTGAACCTCGCGCTCACCGCGGTCCACGCCGAGCGCGAGCGGCGTCGGCAGCACCAGCTCGTCGCGCTGCTCGGCGATCCGATGCCGGGCCAGCCCAGCACGCGGGTGCTCGCCCACCCGACGCCGCTCGCGTACTGCGTGCCCGGCATCCGCACCGCGACCGTGCTCACCGACGGCCTCGTGGAGGCGCTGAGCCCGTCCGAGCTGGCCGCGGTGATCGCCCACGAGCGGGCCCACCTCGACCAGCTCCACCACCTCGTGCTGCTCGCCTTCCGCGCATGGCACAGTGCGCTGCCGTGGTTCCCGATCGCGAACCGGGCGGAGCGCTCCGTGATCCTGCTCGCCGAGATGCTCGCCGACGACCGTGCACGCCGGGTCGCCGGCGACGATGCGCTGCGCGGCGCGATGCTCGTGGTCGGCGCCGACGCCGGCCCGGCGGGCCTCGGGGACGACGGCGTGATCGCCGACGCGGACATGCTCGAGGCGCGACTCGCGCGGCTCGACGGCGGCGTCACCGGCACGACCCCGCCCGAGGCCGCCCCGACCGGCGACGGCCGGGGCGCGCCTTCGCGCACGCTCGTGCTCGTCGCGGCCGGTGCGCTCGTCGCCGTCCCCCTCCTGGCGTACGCCGTCGTCTTCACGGATACGACCCTGGTCTGACGCGCGGGCGCGGTCGTGCTCGGTACGCTCGAACGATGAACGAGATCCTCGATTGGATCCTGAACACGGTGCAGTCGGTCGACCCCGTCGTCAGGACGCTCCTCGCGGGGATCGGAATCATGCTCGAGACGAGCGTGCTGATCGGACTCGTCGTACCCGGCGACACGATCGTGCTCGTCGCGGCGACCGGGGTCGAAAACCTCGGGCAGTACTTCGCCCTCGCCTTCGCCGTCATCATCGGCGCGCTCATCGGCGAGAGCATCGGCTTCGGCCTCGGCCGGTGGTTCGGTCCGCACATCCTGCACTCGCGGCTCGGTCGAAAGCTGGGCGAGGACAACTGGCATCGCGCCCAGCGGTACCTCGATCGGCGGGGCGGCCCCGCGATCTTCATCTCGCGCTTCATCCCCGTGCTGCACTCGCTCATCCCGCTGACGGTCGGCATGAGCACGATGCGCTACCGCAGGTTCATCGCTTGGACGCTGCCCGCCTGCATCATCTGGGCGTTCGCGTACGTGTCCGTCGGCTGGCTCGCCGCGGGCAGCTACCGCGAACTCAGTCGCGAACTGCACTGGGCGGGCTACCTCTTCGTCGGTGTCATCGTCTTCTTCCTCGTGGCGGTCTGGGGCGTGAAGAAGCTGCTCGTGCGCTCGGAGGCCAAGCACATGGAGGCGGCGGAGGCCGCCGACGACTCGGGCGCGCTCGACACCGCGACCGCGGCGCCGGCGGACTTCGCGCACGCGCCGGCGAGCATCGAGACGCCGCACCTTGGCGATCTCGTCGCCACCGACGACGATGGGTCGGATGCCTCGGCACCCGACCCCTCGACGCTCGACGCTGACCGGTGACGCTGACCGGTGAGCGCGGCCGATCGACCGCTGAGCGTCAGAACAGCGACTGCTCGGCGAGCCAATCGCTCGCGATCTGCTCGGACCCTTCCTGGTCGTCGACACTCGACTTGTTGAGCTTGACGAGTTCCTCGGCTGTCAGCGCCGCGCTCACGGTGTTGATGATCTCGGCGACCTCGTCGGTCACCTTGTCGCTCACCACCGGGACGACATGGGACGCGAGGAAGAGCCCTTCGGGATCTTCCAGGACCACCAAGTCGCCCGCTGCGAGCTCAGGGCTGGACGTGTAGATGTCGGCGAGTTGAACCGCCCCGTCCCTGAGCGCCTTGGCGGTCAGCGGACCGCCATCGTCCTCGATCGGCTTGAATTCGACGTCCACGCCGTACACCGACTTGAGACCGTCGGGACCGTAGGGCCGGGACGGCAGTTCGGAGTTACCACCGACGAGCAGGGGCGTCGCGACATCACCGAGATCGGCAAGGCTCGTGACACCGTTCTCATCGGAGAACGCCGCCGTCACGGTGTACGAATCCTGATCGGTCGCGGGCGCCTGGTCGAGGACTCGCAGGCCGCTGGGCAAGGATGTGTCGAGTTCGGCGTATACATCGTCGCTCGTCCGAGCCTCGGTATCCGGGACGTAGTGCTGCAAGAGGTTGCCCGTGTACTCGGGGAAGACGTCGATCGCGCCGCTCTCGATCTCGGGAATGTAGATCTCCCGTTCGCCGATCCGGTACTGCCGGTCGATCGTGTAGCCGTTCTCCTCGAGCGCCTGGGCGTAGAGCTCGGCGATGATCTCATTCGAGTAGTAGTCCTGTGAGCCGATGACGAGCGTCTCACCGCCGCCCTCGGTCTCACCCGATCCGCTGTCGAGCGGATCGCTCGATGTGCACCCTGCCAGGGCCACTGTCGCCCCGACCGCGACCGCCGCGAGTGCGACGAGCCGGCCTTTTCCTGCTGTGGTCATGTTGCATTCCCTTCATGGACGGGTTGCCCCGCGAGCGCTCGCGGCCGGGTTGGCCGTGAACGAGATTCTCCGACACGCCGACCGCGCACACCGCGTGGCATGACGAGTCGCTGTGCGACAGCCAGGAGTCCATCCACGACGAGCGCAAGAGCCACGACGAGCATCGCGCCGCCGAGCATCTCGCCGTAGTCCCGGATCCGCTGACCCTCGAAGATGAAACGGCCGAGGCCGAAGTCCGCGATGTACGCGGCAAGCGTCGCCGTCGCGATGATCTGCAGCGTCGCAGAGCGGACGCCGCCCACCATGATCGGCAATCCCAGCGGCAGCTCGACCTTTCCGATGACCTGTCGCTCCCGCATGCCCACCGCCCGTGCGGCGTCGGTCGTTCGCTCGTCGACGGACTCGAGTCCGGCGTAGGCGCCCGCGAGCAGCGGTGGGATCGCGAGCAGCACGAGCGCGACGACGGGCGCTCGCAGGCCGATGCCGAGCCACAACCCCAGGAGCGTGAGCACACCCAGCGTCGGCAGCGCCCGGAGCCCACCCGAGATCATGACTGCAGCCTGCTTGCCACGCTTGGTATGCCCGACGATCACTCCGACGGGTAGTGCGATGATCGACGCAATGACGAGCACGACCAGAGAGATCACGAGATGCTGCCAGAGCCGGTCGGGGATGCTCCCGGGGCCCATCCAGTGCTCGGGGTCCCCGATCCATTCGAATCCCAGGATGATGAGGTTCATGCGATCGCGTCCGGTTGCTCCAAGGGGGTCGCCGCCCGATTGCCGGCCGCCGAGTGGGAGGCGCGATGCTGCCATGGCATCAGAAGCCTTCCGCAGAGGACGCAGACGCCGTCGATCGCCAGCGCGACGAGCACCGTCATGACCACGCCGGTGACGATCTCGGCCTCGATGCCACGCTGGAAACCGTCGGTGAAGAGGCTGCCGAGGCTTTGGACGCCGATCACGGCGCCAACTGTGGCGAGGCTCACGGTGCTCACGACGACGACACGCAGGCCTGACAGCAGCACCGGGCCCGCGAGCGGCAGCTCGACACCCCAGAATCTGCGGACCGTGGAGTAGCCGACCGCGGTGGCGGACTGCCGGACATCGTGATCGACGGCATCAAATGCGTCGGCGGCCGTCCGCACGATCACGGCGATGCCGTACAGAGTAAGTGCGATCACGAGGTTCAGCGGGGATCGCAGCCCGAGCCCCGTGAAGGCGGGCAATGCGACGAAGAGCGCGAGCGAGGGTACCGCGTACAGCAGGCCGCACAGCGACAGCAGCACGCCTCGCGACCACCGGTAGCGGTGCGCGACCCAGCCGATCGGAACCGAGATCACGAAGCTCAGTATGATCGCGGGCACCGACAATGCCAGGTGCACGAGGGTCAGCTCGCCGACCAGGTCGAGGTTCGACCAGAGCCATTTCACGAGGCGAGCACTCCTGCCGCGCGTCCGTCGCCGTCGACGACGACCCGCCGCCCGTCCACCTCGGTCACGTGCAGCGCGCGCTTGCCGCGGTCGACTCCGACGAAGTCGGCCACGAAGGCGTCGGCCGGGTTCGCGAGGATCGCGGCGGGCGACGCCGCCTGCGAGATGCGTCCGCCGTGCTGCATGATGACGACCTGGTCGCCGAGGAGGAACGCCTCGTCGATGTCGTGCGTCACGAACACGACGGTCTTGCCCAGCTCGCCCTGCAGTCGAAGCAGCTCCTGCTGCAGCTCCGCACGGACGATCGGGTCGACCGCTCCGAACGGCTCGTCCATGAGCAGGATGTTCGGGTCGACGGCGAGGCCCCGGGCGACCCCGACGCGCTGCTGCTGGCCGCCCGAGAGCTGGCTCGGGTACTTGTCCGCGAGCGAGCGGTCGAGTCCGACGGTGTCGAGCAGTTCGAGGGCCCGTGCGTGCGCCTCGCGCTTGCGGACTCCGCGCAGGAGCGGGACGGTCGCGACGTTGTCGATGACCTTTCGATGCGGCAGCAGCCCGGAGTTCTGCATGACGTAGCCGATGCTCCGCCGCAGCGCGACGGGCTCCACCGTCGAGACGTCCGTCCCGTCGATGAGCACCTGCCCGTCGGTCGGGTCGACCATGCGGTTGATCATCCGCAGGAGGGTCGTCTTGCCCGAGCCCGACGAACCGACGAGGACCGTCGTCGTATGCGGCGGGATGACGATGTCGACGCCCGAGACGGCGAGCGTGCCGTCGGGGAAGCGCTTCGACACGCCGCGGAACTCGATCATGCTGGCTCAATCCCGTCGTCGGCGTTCGCTGCGAGGTGCAGCCTCAAGCCAAACACCGATCGCGCCCCGAGCGCAACGGGTCGCCCCGCGAGTCGTCAGGCCGCGGAGGAAGCGGCGAGCGCCTGGCCGAGGTGCTCGGCGAGGTAGTCGTGCACGAGGCGCTTCGCCTCGGCGAGGTACCGCTCGTCGCCCTCGACCGACCGCTCGTAGGCGCGGCTGATGAGCGCGTCGCCGATCTCCATCGCGACGCCGAGGCGGAAGCGGAGCTCGGCCTGGTCGCCCTCGCCGCCGAACTCGGCTTCGATGAGACGGGCCATGCGATGCGCGAACTCGGGTTCGACGTCGCCCTCGGCGAGCTCGCGCTGCGCGGCGTGCACGACGCTGAATCCGGGCTCGGAGCCGTACATCTTCGCGCTGACGTCGATCGCGACGTCGACCACCGACCACCAGGAGCGCAGCTCGGTGCGCGCCATCTCGTCGGCGACCCGTTCGCGATAGCGGTGCACCGACCGCTCGCGCAGCGCGTAGAGCACTGCGACCCGGTCGGGGAAGTACCGGTACACCGTGCCGATCGAGGCGCCGGCGCGCTCGGCGACCATCTGGGTGGTCAGCCGCTCGAAGCCCTGCTCGTCGACGATCTCGGCGGCGGCATCGAGCAGCGCGTCCAGGCGCTGGCTGGAGCGACGCTGCGTCGGCTCGGTGCGGACCGAGCGCCTCCGGCTCGGATCGGCCCCGAGGATCAGGTCGATGTTCGGCACGGGACCTCCTCAGTTGCTCGGTCCACTCTACCGGGCGTCGAACACCCGCCGTGCACGTGCCGTTTCGCGAGCCGTCCCCGTCGCATGACAGACTGAGTGGATGCCGGCGAGCTCCCCCACCCCGCCCGGTTCTCGAGAGCGCCAGGTCCGGCATCGCGCCGCGCGCATCGAGGACTGGTTCCACGACGTGCGCTCCCGCGGCGCACGCCGTCGCGGGCACGTGCCGACCGTCGTCCCCTACACGGGCTACGGCTCGACCGAGTGGGTTCGCGTCTTCTGCCGGGTGCTCCTGTCGAAGCCCGTCGCGGCCGACGAACGCTCGAAGCGCCGTCGCAAGCGCCGGGAGCAGGGCATCCGCGGCTGGAGGAGCTTCACGAGCGTGCCCGTCGGCGACGTGCCGGTCATCATCGAGGTGGGCGGCCAGCGCATCGAGGTGCTCGCCGACCGCGGCGGCGTGGTAGACACGACCGTGCCCGCCGCCCTCGCTCCCGGCTGGCACCGGGCGACGCTCAGCACCGAGGGCGCCGAACCCGTCGAGGCGCCGATCCGCATCGTCGGACCCGATGTCGACTTCGGCATCATCAGCGACGTCGACGACACGGTCATGGTGACGGCGCTGCCCCGGCCGCTCGTCGCCGCGTGGAACACGTTCGTGCTCGATGAGCACGCTCGCATCCCCACCCCGGGGATGGCCGTCCTGTTCGAACGGCTCGCGCGGGCGCACCCCGGCTCCCCCGTCATCTACCTGTCGACGGGCGCCTGGAACGTCGCTCCGACCCTCACGCGGTTCCTGTCGCGAAACCTCTTCCCCGCGGGCCCGCTGCTCCTCACCGACTGGGGCCCCACGCACGATCGCTGGTTCCGCAGCGGTCGCGAGCACAAGGAGGAGAACCTCCGCCGGCTCGCCGAGGAGTTCCCGAACGTGCGGTGGCTCCTCATCGGCGACGACGGGCAGCACGACGAGGATCTCTACGCGCGGTTCGCCTCCGAGCACCCCGAACGGGTCGCGGCGATCGCGATCCGCCGGCTCTCGACGGGCGAGGCGGTGCTCGCCGGCGGACGCAGCAAGGCCGAGGAGCACGGCACCGACGTGCCCTGGGTCTCGGCGAGCGACGGCTCGAGGATCGCCGACGGGCTCGCCGAGGCGGGCGTCGTCTGAGCGCTACCGGGCGACGGCCCGCTCGCGCGAGCGACGGAACGACACGAGGCCGCGGTTGATCTGCCGCGCCCACAGCGGACCGCGGTAGATGAACCCCGAGTACCCCTGCACGAGCGTGGCACCGGCGTCGAGGCGGTCCTGCACGTCGGCGGCGGTCTCGATGCCGCCGACCGAGATCACGCACAGTTCAGCGGGCACGCTGCGGCGGACGAGTCGCAGCACCTCGAGCGATCGCGCCGCGAGCGGCGCTCCCGACAGACCGCCCGCACCGATGGCTTCGACGACGGATGCCTCGGTCTCGAGCCCGTCGCGGGAGATCGTCGTGTTCGTGGCGATGATGCCGTCGAGGCCGAGCCGTACGACGAGTTCGCAGATGCGCTCGACCTCGGTGTCGGCGAGGTCGGGGGCGATCTTCACGAGGAGCGGCGTCGTGCCCGACGTCTCGCGCACCGCCTCGAGGAGCGGCGCGAGCGCATCGAGTTCCTGCAGTCCGCGCAGGCCCGGCGTGTTCGGCGAGCTCACGTTGACGACGAGGTAGTCGGCGTACGGGGCGAGCAGCCTCGCGCTGCGCACGTAGTCGCCGACGGCGTCTTCGACCGCGGTGACGCGGCTCTTGCCGATGTTGACGCCCAGCACCGGCCGGTGCGAGCGGCGCGACAGTCGCGAGAGACGGCCGGCCGCGGCATCCGCCCCGCCGTTGTTGAAGCCCATGCGGTTGACGAGCGCGCGGTCCTTCACGAGGCGGAAGAGGCGCGGCCGGTCGTTGCCGGGCTGAGCGATCGCGGTGATGGTGCCGACCTCGACGTGGCCGAAGCCGAGCTGGCCGAGGCCGATCACGGCGCGGGCGTCCTTGTCGAAGCCGGCGGCGACGCCGAACGGCGAGGCGAATCGCAGGCCGAGCGCCTCGACGGCGAGCGACGGATCGGGCGCCGTGAACCGCTCGACGAGCCGGCCGAAGCCGAGCGTCGGCAGGGCGCGGATCACCCGGAACGCGAGGTGGTGCGCGTCTTCGGGGTCGAGCTTCGTCAGGAACAGGGAGAAGAGGAGTCGATACATGCCGGATTCAGGGTACCGGTCGTGCGGCCTCGAGCGTCATTCGACGGGCCGGGCGGGCAGCCGGCCGTGCTCCTCGCGCAGCTGCTCGATCGCCGACTCGAAGTCGTCGAGCGAGTCGAACGCCTGGTAGACGCTCGCGAATCGCAGGTAGGCGACCTCGTCGAGCTCGCGCAGCGGCGGCAGGATGGCGAGGCCGATGTCGTTCGCCTCGATCTGCGAGGCACCGGTCGAGCGGATCGTCTCCTCGACCTTCTGCGCGAGCACAGCGAGGTCGGAATCGGTGACCGGACGGCCCTGGCACGCCTTCTTGACGCCGAGCACGACCTTCTCGCGGCTGAACGGCTCGACGACGCCCGAGCGCTTCATGACGACGAGGCTCGCCGTCTCGGTCGTCGAGAAGCGGCGCCCGCACTCGGGGCACTGCCGGCGACGGCGGATCGACAGCCCGTCGTCGCTCGTGCGGGAGTCGATGACGCGCGAATCGGGGTGGCGGCAGAAGGGGCAGTGCATGGTGCCAACCAGCCTAGCGGCGCAAGGGCGGCCTCACGCCGCGCCGAACCGCGCCGACACCGCCTCGCCGTGCGCGGGAAGGTCTTCCTCGGTCGAGAGCGCGGCGATCACCGGGGCGACCTCGCGGAGGGCGGCCTCGTCGTAGCGCACGACCTGCTGAGGACGCAGGAACGTCGCGGCCGACAGGCCGGCCGCGAAGCGCGCCTGCCCGCCGGTGGGCAGCACGTGGTTGGATCCGGCGGCGTAGTCGCCGAGACTCACCGGCGAGAACGGACCGACGAAGATCGCGCCCGCGTTCTCGATGCGGGCGAGCACGGCATCGGCGTCACGCACTTGGATCTCGAGGTGCTCGGGACCGAAGGCGTTCGCGAAGTCGGCCGCCTGCTCGAGGTCGTCGACGAGCACGAGCGCCGACTGGGCGCCCGTGAGCGCCTGGTGCACGCGGTCCCCGTGCTTCGTCGCGACGGATCGGGCCGCGAGCCGGTCGAGCACCCGCTCCGCCAACCCGGGCGAGTCGGTGACGAGCACCGCAGCCGCGAGTTCGTCGTGCTCGGCCTGGCTCACGAGGTCGGCCGCCACGAAGTCGGCGTCCGCGGCCTCGTCGGCGATGACGAGGATGTCGGTCGGCCCGGCTTCCGCGTCGATGCCCGTCACCCCCTGCACGACCCGCTTGGCCGCAGCGACGTACACGTTGCCCGGGCCGGTCACGAGTTGCACGGGTTCGAGGCCGAGGCCCGGCACGCCGTAGGCGAAGGCGCCGATCGCGCCGGCCCCGCCCATGGCGTACACCTCGGTGATGCCGAGGAGTGCGGCGGCGCCGGCGATCGTCGGGTGCACGCGCCCGCCGTGCTCGGCCTGCGGCGGGGAGGCGAGCGCGATCGAGGCGACGCCCGCGACCTGGGCCGGCACCACGTTCATGACGACGCTCGACGGATAGACGGCCTTGCCGCCGGGGACGTACAGGCCCACTCGGCCGACCGGCTGCCACCGCTGCTCGATGACGGCGCCCGCAGCGAGTTCCGTGCGCTTCGCCGCCGGCACCTGGGCGGCGCTCGCCGTGCGCACCCGCTCGATCGTGCGCTCGATCGAGTCGCGGATCTCGGGCGAGAGGCCGTCGCGCGCGTCGGCGAGCTCGTCGGCGGGGACCCGGACGTGCCGCGGGGTCACCCGATCGAACCGCTCGGCCTGCTCGACGAGTGCGGCCTCGCCGTGCGCGCGGACCGCCTCGATGAGCCCTCGTGCCGGCTCGAGCGCGGCCGACACGTCGGTCGCGGCGCGGGGCACGAGGGCGAGCAGCTCGCTCGTCGATGGACGGGTTCCGCGGAGGTCGATCGTTCGCAGCATGGTGGCTCCAGCCTACCGAGCGGCGCCCGCCGCCCCGTGGGCGGACGTCACAGTGCGTCCGCCGAGCGGCCGGGAGCGCTCGACCGGCGGGATCAGAGCAGGCAGCTGGGACCGAGCAGGCTCTTGAGCTCTCCGTAGAAGTCGGCGCTCACGTTCACCGGATACGGCAGCTCGAAGACGCGCGCGGTTCGCCCGCGGACGAGCTTCAGCCGCACCTCGGTGTCGCCGCGATGCCGGCTCAGCACCTCGCCGAGCGCGGTGATCGTCTCGGTCGTGGCCCGCTGGTCGGGCAGCGAGATCATCACGGGGCCGCTCTCCTCGCCCTGGCCGAGGTCGGGCGTGAAGACGCTGAAGGCGTGGAGGTTCATGCCGTCGTCGCGCATGCTGACCCGACCGCGGACGACCGCGATGGTGTCGGCCTGCAGGCCCGGCGCGAACTCCTGGTACGCCTTGCCCATGAACATGACGGTGATCTCGCCCGAGAAGTCCTCGACCTGGATCATGCCGTACTGGTTGCCGGAGGCCTTCGCGATCCGGTGCTGCACGCTCGTCACGAGGCCGGCGACGGTGACCGTGTCGCCGTCCTGCGTCGAGTCCGAGCTCATGAGGTCGGTGATCGTGGTCGAGGCGTGCTTCGCGAGCGGGACCTCGAGCCCGGCGAGCGGGTGGTCCGACACGTAGAGCCCCAGCATCTCCCGCTCGAACGCGAGCTTGTCCTTCTTCGTCCACTCGGGCCGGTCGGGCACGAGCGACGGCGCCGCCTCCTTCTCGTGCTCGTCGAAGAGGCTGTCGAAGTCGAAGCCGACGTCGCCGTTCTCCTCCGCGCGCTTCTCCTTCACGGCCGACTCGACCGCCCCCTCGTGGATCTCGACGAGGGAACGTCTCGTGTGCCCGAGCGAGTCGAAGGCGCCGGCCTTCACGAGCGACTCGACCGTGCGCTTGTTCGCGACCGGGATCGGCACCTTCTTGAGGAAGTCGTGGAACGACTCGAAGCGCCCCTCCTTCTCGCGGGCGCCGCGGATCGCGTCGACGACGTTGAACCCGACGTTGCGGACCGCGCCGAGGCCGAAGCGGATGTCGTCGCCGACGGCGGCGAAGAACCCGATCGACTCGTTGACGTCGGGCGGAAGCACCTGGATGCCCATGCGGCGGCACTCGTTGAGGTAGAGCGCGAGCTTGTCGCGAGCGTCGCCGACGCTCGTGAGGAGGGCCGCCATGTACTCGGCCGGGAAGTGCGCCTTGAGGTACGCCGTCCAGTAGCTGAGCACACCGTAGGCCGCCGAGTGGGCTTTGTTGAAGGCGTAGTCGGAGAACGGCAGCAGGATCTCCCACAGCTTGCCGATGGCCTCCTCGGAGTAGCCGTTCGACTTCATGCCCGCCGAGAAGCCCTCGTACTGCTTGTCGAGCTCGGACTTCTTCTTCTTGCCCATCGCGCGTCGGAGGATGTCGGCCTGGCCGAGCGAGAACCCGGCCACGCGCTGGGCGATCGCCATCACCTGCTCCTGGTAGATGATGAGGCCGTAGCTCGTGTCGAGGATGTCCTTCAGGGACTCCGCGAACTCGGGATGGATCGGCGTGATCTCCTGCAGGCCGTTCTTGCGGAGCGCGTAGTTGGTGTGCGAGTTCGCGCCCATGGGCCCGGGCCGGTAGAGCGCGATGACGGCCGAGATGTCCTCGAAGTTGTCGGGCTTCATGAGCCGCAGGAGGGCGCGCATCGGCCCGCCGTCGAGCTGGAACACGCCAAGGGTGTCACCCCGCGAGAGCAGCGCGTACGCCTCGGCGTCGTCGAGGGCGAGGTCTTCGAGCACGGGGCGGAAGCCCCGGTTGGCCTCGATGTTGTCGAGCGCGTCGTCGATGATCGTGAGATTGCGGAGCCCCAGGAAGTCCATCTTGATGAGGCCGAGCGACTCGCAGGCCGGATAGTCGAACTGCGTGACGATCTGCCCGTCCTGCTCGCGCTTCATGATCGGGATGATGTCGATGAGCGGGTCGCTCGACATGATGACGCCGGCGGCGTGCACGCCCCACTGGCGCTTGAGGTTCTCGAGGCCGAGCGCCGTGTCGAAGACCGTCTTGGCCTCGGCGTCGGTCTCGACGATCGCGCGGATGTCGCCGGCCTCTTTGTAGCGGGGGTGGTTCTTGTCGAAGATGCCGGTGAGCGGGATGTCCTTGCCCATGACGGCCGGCGGCATCGCCTTCGTGAGCTTCTCGCCCATCGAGAAGGGGAAGCCGAGCACGCGGCCCGAGTCCTTCAGGGCCTGCTTCGCCTTGATCGTGCCGTAGGTGACGATCTGGGCGACGCGCTCCTCGCCGTACTTCTCGGTCACGTACTTGATGACCTCGCCGCGACGACGCTCGTCGAAGTCGACGTCGAAGTCGGGCATCGAGACACGGTCGGGATTGAGGAAGCGCTCGAAGATGAGGCCGTGCTGCAGCGGGTCGAGGTCGGTGATCTTCATCGCGTACGCCGCCATCGACCCGGCGCCCGATCCGCGGCCCGGCCCGACCCGGATGCCGTTGCGCTTCGACCAGTTGATGAAGTCGGCGACGACGAGGAAGTAGCCGGGGAACCCCATCTGGCTGATGACGCCGACCTCGTAGTCGGCCTGCTTGCGCACGTCGGCCGGGATGCCGTTCGGGTACCGGATGTGGAGGCCCCTCTCGACCTCCTTCACGAACCAACTCTCCTCGTTCTCGCCCTCGGGAACGGGGAAGCGCGGCATGTAGTTCGCGCTCGTGTTGAACCGGACGTCGCAACGCTCGGCGATCGCGAGGGTGTTGTCGCACGCCTCGGGGTGGTCGCGGAACACCTGGCGCATCTCGGCAGCGGTCTTCAGGTAGAAGTCGTCGGCGTCGAACTTGAAGCGGTTCGGGTCGTCGAGCGTCGAGCCCGACTGCACGCACAGCAGGGCGGCGTGGCTCTTCGCGTCGTGGGCGTGCGTGTAGTGCAGGTCGTTCGTCGCGACGAGCGGCAGGTTCAGGTCTTTCGCGAGGCGCAGAAGATCGGTCATGATGCGCTTCTCGATGCCGAGACCGTGGTCCATGATCTCGCAGAAGAAATTGTCGGCACCGAAGATGTCGCGGAAATCGGCCGCCGCCTTGATCGCCTCGTCGTACTGGCCGAGCCGCAGGCGGGTCTGCACCTCGCCCGACGGGCAACCCGTCGTCGCGATGAGCCCCTTCGAGTAGGTCTGCAGGAGCTCGCGGTCCATGCGGGGCTTGAAGTAGTACCCCTCGATCGATGCGAGGCTCGACAGCCGGAACAGGTTGTGCATGCCCTCGGTCGTCTCCGACAGGAGGGTCATGTGCGTGTACGCACCCGATCCGGAGACGTCGTCGCCGCCGCCGTTGCCCCACCTGATGCGGGTCTTGTCGCTGCGGTGGGTGCCGGGCGTGAGGTAGGCCTCGGTGCCGATGATGGGCTTGATGCCGGCGTCGGTCGCCTGCTTCCAGAAGTCGTAAGCGCCGAAGACGTTGCCGTGGTCGGTGACCGCGACCGCAGGCATCTCGTAGCCCTGCGCCGCCTTGATCAGCTCACCCACTCGCGCGGCCCCGTCGAGCATCGAGTACTCGGAATGCACGTGCAGATGGACGAATGAATCGGCGGCCACGGGGCTCCTCTTCGGATGCTGCGGGGGTGGATCTCGGGGGTCTGCAACGAGTCTACGTCGGGCCGCCGACCTCCCGGCCGGATCCGATCGCGGGTCGCGAGACGAACGACGTCAGTCGCCGCGCAGCACCTCGAGGGCGTGCGCGAGGTCGGCCGGATACTCGGAGACGAACGTCGTCCACTCCCCCGTGCCAGGGTGCGTGAGCGAGAGCTCGTGCGCGTGCAACCACTGCCGAGTGAGCCCGAGCCTGGCCGACAGGGTGGGGTCGGCGCCGTACATCGCGTCGCCCGCGCACGGGTGCCGCTGCGCGGCCATGTGCACCCGGATCTGATGGGTGCGGCCCGTCTCGAGGTGCACCTCGAGCAGCGATGCGTACGGGAACGCCTCGAGCGTCTCGTAGTGCGTGACGGCGTGCTTGCCGTCGGCTGTGACCGCGAACTTCCACTCCGAGCGGGGGTGACGGCCGACGGGCGCGTCGATCGTGCCGGCGAGCGGGTCGGGGTGGCCCTGCACGACCGTGTGGTAGATCTTCTCGACCTCGCGATCGTGGAACTGGCGCTTGAGCTCGGTGTAGGCGCGCTCGGACTTCGCGACGACCATGAGTCCGCTCGTGCCGGCGTCGAGCCGATGCACGACGCCCTGGCGCTCGGGGGCGCCCGAGGTCGAGATGCGGAACCCGGCCGCGGCCAGGGCGCCGACGACCGTCGGGCCGCTCCAGCCGAGCGACGGGTGCGCGGCCACGCCGGCCGGCTTGTCGACGACGACCAGGTCGTCGTCGTCGTGCACGATGCCGAGCTCGGGCACGGCGATGGGCTCGACCGCGAGCGTCCGCGGCGGCTCCCAGCTCACCTCGAGCCAGCCGCCGGCGCGCAGCCGGTCGGACTTGCCGGCGGCGACGCCGTCGAGCATCACCCCACCGGACTCGGCGATCTCGGCTGCGAGCGTTCGCGAGAATCCGAGGAGCTTCGCGAGCCCCGCGTCGACTCGAGAACCTTCGAGGCCATCGGGGACGGGCAGCGAGCGATGCTCCATCAGGCCTCGGCGACCGTCGCCGCGCGCGGCCCGTCGGTGTCGCCGGCGGCCGTGGTGTCGCCCGTCGACGCCTCGCCGTCGAGCGCGGTCGAGCCCGAGGCATCCGCCGTGCCGGTCTTCGGCGCACGCGTCTCGCGCGTGCCGTCGAGCCCGACGCCCCGGATCGTGAGGATCATGAACAGCACCATGCTCGACACGATCGCCATGTCGGCGACGTTGTAGATCGCCGGCAGCAACCACGGCGTCGAGATGAAGTCGATCACGTGGCCGAGGCCGAAGCTCGGCTCGCGGAACAGGCGGTCGGTGAGATTTCCCAGCACTCCGCCGAGCAGCAGCCCGAAGACGAGCGCCCACGCGACCGAGCGGATGCGGCGGGAGAACCAGATGATGAACGTGATGACGCTCGCGGCGAGGATCGTGAAGATCCACGTCATACCGCTCGCGAGCGAGAACGCCGCGCCGGGGTTCCGCACGAACTGCCACTGGAGCACGGAGCCCAGCACCGGCACGACCTCACCCTCCGTGAGGTTCGAGACGACCAGGAACTTGCTCAACTGGTCGAGGCCGTACGCCGCGAGTGCGGCGCCGGCCAGGACCAGCAGGGCGGTGGTGGTGCCGACCTTCGCGGCCCGCTCAGCCGCCAAAGCCCTGGAAGGTCGGAGCAGGCTGCTCGGCGGGGGCCGAGAAGCCCTGGTTGCCCGACACCTGCACGGGAGCGGCGGTGTCGAGCTCGCGCAGCTGACCCTCGATGTAGCTCTTCAGCTTGGCGCGGTAGTCGCGCTCGAAGGTGCGGAGCTCGTCGACGCGCTTCTCGAGCGCGACGCGCTCCTGGTCGAGGATGCCCATCTGCTGGCGCTGCTTGGCCTCGGCCTCGGCGACGACGCGGGCCGCGGTCGCGTGACCCTCGGCGATGAGCGCGTCGCGCTTCTCGATGCCCTCGCGCACGTGCTCCTCGTGGAGGCGACGGGCGAGCTGGAGCAGGTTCGTGGTCGACGTCTGCTCGTCGAGCTCGGACTGCGGTGCCGCCGGCTGCGTCGGCACGGCGACCGTGGGCGGCGGGGCGGCGGGCTCCGTGTAGACGGCGGCGGGAGCCGGAGCGGCGGGGGCCGGTGCACTCGCCGCCTCGGCGGCGCGGGCCTCGGCGGCGGCGACGCGCTGGCGCAGCTCGTCGTTCTCCTGGTTCAGCCGGCGCAGCTCGACGACCACCTCGTCGAGGAAGTCGTCGACCTCGTCCTGGTCGTAGCCCTCCCGGAACTTCGTCGCCTGGAAGCGCTTGTTGACCACATCTTCCGGAGTTAGCGCCATGGCTTCCCACCCTCAAATCTGTCGAACGGTTCGATCACGTTCTGCTAACGGTAGCAAACACCGCCTGCGAGTCGAGAGCCGCGTTCGACTTCAACGGTCACCCTCGCAGGAGATGCTCAGCCCGCGGCGGAAGCCGCGGACAGCCATGACACGACGGTCATGGCGATGATGACGACCAGCATCGCCAGGCTCCACCCGAGATCGAGTGCGACCTGCCCGATGCGGATCGGCGGGATGATCCGTCGGAAGAACCTGACCGGCGGATCGGTGACGGAATACACGGCCTCGACGACCACGAGCCAGAACCCGCGGGGCCGCCAGGACCGATTGAACGTCCGTACGAGATCGAGCACGAACCGCCCCCACATCACGAAGAAGTAGATGAGCAGCAGTGCGTAGAGGACGTTCCAGACGATGGAGAGCGCGCCCACCGACGGCTACGCGTGCGTGAAGAACGACGCGTCGACGTCGCCCTCGGCGTCGCCGGTCTCGCCGGAGACGACGACGTGCGACGGCGAGAGGAGGAACACCTTGCTCGTGACCCGCTCGATCTTGCCGTAGAGGCCCTGCGAGAGGCCGCTGGCGAAGTCGATGAGCCGACGGGCATCGCCGTCCGACATCTGCGAGAGGTTGATGATCACCGGCACGCCCTCGCGGAACGACTCGGCGATCACCTGCGCGTCTCGGTACTGGCGCGGGTGCACGGTCAGGATCTCGTTCATCTCCACCTGCGGGGTGCTCGGTTGGACGTGGTGCTTGCGGAGCGGCGTGACCGACGCTCCGGTCTTCGGCGCGGGGGCCGGCGCGGCGTGCACGACCGGTGCGGGCGTCGCCGGAGCGGGCGCGGCCGAGGCCTGCGGGGCCTCCTGCTCGAGCTCCTCATCGGCGAGTCCGAGGTAGACCATGGTCTTCTTGAGCGGGTTCGACATCGATGCCTCCGTCTGTATTCCGTCTCTTCGAGGCTAACCGGCGGCCGGCCGGTTCCCGGTGATTGCCGTTCCGATCCGCAGGTGTGTCGCACCCTCCAGGATCGCGTCGCGGAAATCGTGGCTCATCCCCATGGACAACGCGGTCGCCTCGGGTGCGAGCCGCACGACGCGTTCGGAGAGCTCGCGGACACGGGCGAACGCGGGCCGCGCCGGTTCGTCGAGCGGCGCGACGGCCATGAGCCCCTGCAGCCGGAGCCCGGGGGTCTCGAGCACGCGCTCGACGAGCGCGTCGAGCTCCGCCGGGGCGACGCCGCCCCGACCCGGGTCATCGGTGAGGTTCACCTGCACGAAGCAGTCGACCGACGCCTCCTCGGAGCGCAGCACGTCGACGAGCGCGGGCCGGTCGATCGAGTGGATCGCCGACGCGTACGCGCGCACCTGCCGCGCCTTCTTGCTCTGCAACTGGCCGATGAAGTGCCAGCGCAGCCCGAGCGCCGAGAGCTCAGCGGCCTTCGCCTGCGCCTCCTGGTGTCGGTTCTCCCCCACGTCGCGCACGCCGAGGGCCGCGAGATCGCGGACGAGGGACGCGGGCTGGAACTTCGTCACGACGATGGTCGTGATCTCGGTTGCCTCGCGGCCGGCGTCGGCCGCGGCATCCGCGATCGCCGACTGCACGGCGGCGAGCCGGAAGCCGAGGCCGCTCACGCGCCCCGCCTCCGGCCCGTCTCGACCGTGCTCACTTGAGGAAGTCGGGGATGTCGAGATCGTCGTCGCCGTCGTCGAACGCCGGGTCGGTCACGATCTGGTCGGCGGTCGACGTGGACGCCTCGCCCCAGTTCGCCGTCTCCACGAGCTCGTCGATGTCGATCTCGGCGATCACGTCGGCGGCTTCGCCGCTCAGCGACTCGCCGAGTGCGGCACCGCCGGCCGCGACCGGCACGCCGACCGCGGCGGCCGCGGCGGGGACGAAGTTCGTGCGACGCGCCTCGACGGGCTTCGCGTTCGGCTCGCCGCCGTCGAACCCTGCGGCGATGACGGTGACGCGCACCTCGTCGCCGAGGGTGTCGTCGATGACGGCGCCGAAGATGATGTTGGCCTCCGGGTGCACCGCCTCCTGCACGAGCCTCGCCGCGTCGTTGATCTCGAAGATGCCCAGGTTCGAGCCGCCCTGGATCGACAGCAGCACGCCGTGCGCGCCGTCGATCGACGCCTCGAGCAGGGGGCTCGCGACCGCGAGTTCCGCCGCCTTGATCGCCCGGTCGGCGCCCCTCGAGGAGCCGATGCCCATGAGCGCGGAGCCGGCGCCCTGCATGACCGACTTGACGTCGGCGAAGTCGAGGTTGATGAGGCCGGGCGTCGTGATGAGGTCGGTGATGCCCTGCACACCGGCGAGCAGCACCTGGTCGGCGGTCGCGAACGCCTCGAGCATCGAGATGCCGCGGTCGCTGATCTCGAGCAGCCGGTCGTTGGGCACGACGATGAGGGTGTCGACCTCTTCCTTCAGGCGCGCGACACCCTGCTCGGCCTGCGTCTGGCGACGCTTGCCCTCGAAGCCGAACGGCTTCGTGACGACACCGATGGTGAGCGCTCCGATCGACTTCGCGATGCGGGCGACGACCGGTGCACCACCCGTTCCGGTGCCGCCGCCCTCGCCCGCCGTGACGAAGACCATGTCGGCACCCGCGAGCGCCTCCTCGATCTCCTCGGCGTGATCCTCGGCGGCGCGACGGCCGACCTCGGGGTCGGCGCCCGCGCCGAGGCCGCGCGTGAGGTCGCGGCCGACGTCGAGCTTGACGTCGGCGTCGCTCATGAGCAGCGCCTGGGCGTCGGTGTTGATCGCGATGAATTCGACTCCGCGCAGGCCGAGTTCGATCATGCGGTTGACGGCGTTGACACCGCCGCCGCCGATTCCGACGACCTTGATGACGGCGAGGTAGTTCTGGTTTGTCGACATGTCCGGCCTTCCGTGCGAACTCTGAACCCTGAACCTCTAGTCGAAGGTTAAAGTTTTGCTGAGTATGCAATTCCTGTGATGACGGTAGGTCGCGCTCGGGGCGCGCCCCGCAAGGCGAACCCGGCGTGTCGCGATCCGACCGCCGAGATGGATCGGCCGTGCCCCGGCGGCCGGGCTCGACGCCCTCGTTCAGCCCGTGACCGGACTGTTCGGCGACGAGACGTCGTACCCCGGCACCGTGTCGGGCGGCGCCGCCTTCATGAGCATCGCGAGCACGTCGGCCTTCAGGCCGGAGTCGTTGGGACCGCCCCAGACGACCGGCACGCCGCCGGCGAGTTCGAGCCGCACGTCGTCGGCGGTCTCGGCCGAGGCCCCGACCAGTTGCGCCCGGACCTCCGCCGGCAGGCTCCGCACGACGGCGGCGACCGCCTTGAACCCGTCGGAGCCCGTCCCGCCGTCCACCACGATGAGCGGCTGCCCGTCGGGGCGCTCCTCCGGCCGGTCGATGACGACCCCCGCCGCGTCGACGAGTTCGAGTCCGCCGCCCTTCGACTCGATGACCCCGACGGGCGTGCGCTCGACGATCCGCACGACGAGCGTGCCGGGCGGAATGGTCTCGACCGAGTAGGTCTCGATGAGCCGGAAGTCGGCGAGGGCCGCATGCACGTCGTCTCCGCTGATGAGCGTCAGGGGCGTGCCGAGCTCGCCGTCGAACGCGGCGACGATCGAGTCGGCCGGAATGCGCGACGCACCCTCGACCCGCACCTCACGGAGGGCCATGAGCGGCGAGTACGCACCCGCGACGATGCCGACGATCACGATCGCGACGGTGCCGCCGGCGACCCACCAGGCGAGGCGTCGCCGGCGCGACCGCTTCGTGAACCGGCGCACCTCCTGCCTCTCGTACCGCCGCCGCTCGCGCTCCGCCGCTGCGAGGGCTCGCTTCGCGGACGTCGCGTCGACGGGGCGTTCCCCGCCCGCATCGGCGGCCGGCCCGGCTCCCGGTGCCCCCTGATCCGTCGGCGGCACGGGCTCCCGCACGGCATCGCCGACGGGTGTCCGCACCGCGGGCTCGACCACCACGATGGGCTCGGTGCTCACGCGATCGGCGTCGGCGCTCGCCCCGTAGCGCAGCGACGCCGGGGCCGGCCGAGGGTCGCCCGGACCGCCCGCGCCCGTCCGATCCGGCACATCGCGCGACGCCGGCCGACCCGCGACCGGCGCTCCGTACCCCGTCGTGCCGCGCGGGCGCCGCGGCGTGCGCCCGTCGAAGCCCTGCGGCCGCTTCACGCGCGGCCCGCCGTCAACCGCGCTCCCGCTCGAGCGAGCCGAGCAGCTGCGGCACGATGCGGTAGACGTCGCCGCAGCCGAGGGTGATCACGAAGTCGCCGTCGCGGGCGATCTTCGCCGTGTGGTCGGCGGCCTCCTGCCAGTCGGCGATGAAGGCGACCCGCTCGGAATCGGCGAACCTCTCGCTCACGAGCGCACCCGTGACCCCGGGCACGGGGTCTTCGCGGGCGCCGTACACGTCGAGCACGACCGTCTCGTCGGCGTACTGCTCGAGCACCTCGGCGAACTCCTTCGCGAAGGCCTGGGTCCTGCTGTAGGTGTGCGGCTGGTGGACGGCGATGATGCGCCCGTCGCCCACGACCGTCCGCGCCGCGGCCAGTGCGGCGGCGACCTCCGTCGGGTGGTGGGCGTAGTCGTCGTAGACGCTCACCCCGCCGACCGTCCCGTGCAGCTCGAATCGACGGCCCGTCCCGGTGAAGCGCGAGATCCCCTCGAGCGCGGCGGCGGGCTCGAAGCCGAGGCCGACGAGCACGGCGAAGGCGCCGGCTGCGTTGATCGCGTTGTGCTTGCCCGGAATGCGCAGCGTCGCGGGATAGTCGACGCCGGCGTACTCGATGACGAAGGCCACGGGGCCGTCGGTCTCGATCGAGTGCACCCGCACCGAGGCATCCGCCGCCTCGCCGAAGGTGACGACGTTCGCGTGCCCCAGTCGAGCGTGCACGCGCTGCGCGCCCGCGTCGTCGGAGGAGATGACGACGAGTTCCGACGCACGGTCGGCGAAGTCGACGAAGGCCTGCTCGAACGCCTCGCGCGAACCGTAGTGGTCGAGGTGGTCGGGGTCGACGTTCGTGATGAGCGCGACCGCGGTGTCGTAGAGCAGGAACGAGCCGTCGGACTCGTCGGCCTCGACGACGAACAGCTCGCCCTCGCCGGCGGCCGACGAGACGCCGAGGCCGTCGATCACGCCGCCGTTCACGAAGCTCGGGTCGGCTCCGAGTGCGAGCAGGCCCGTGACGATCATCCCCGTCGAGGTCGTCTTGCCGTGCGCGCCCGCGACCGACACGAGGCGCTGGCCCGAGATCAGCCACGCGAGCGCCTGCGAGCGGTGCAGCACGGGCAGTCCGCGCTCGAGCGCCAGCTGGTACTCGGGGTTGTCCTGCCAGAGCGCACCCGTCACGACGACCGCCTCGGCGTCGCCGAGGTTGGCCGCGTCGTGCCCGATGGCGATCTCCGCGCCGAGGTCGCGGAGCGCGGCGATGTTCGCGGAGTCGCGGACGTCGGAGCCGGTCACCGTGTGGCCCGCGCCGATGAACAGGCGCGCGATGCCGCTCATGCCGGAGCCCCCGATGCCGACGAAGTGCACGGCGCCGAGTTCGGCGGGGATCTGGATCGAGAGATCGGGCTTGATGGTCACGTTCGGGCGCTCTTCCTCAGTGCGGTCGGGGTCGTCGTGTGCGGTGCGCCGGCGGGCGCGCTCGGGGTGGTTCCGCTGCCTTCCACGTTACGCGCCTCAGGCGCGACCCGCGGCTCCCCCGCCGAGTGCGCGGTCGACCAGCGCGACCATTCGGTCGGTGCCGTCGACCACGCCGGCCGTCGCGGCCGCCGCGGCCATCGCGGCGACGCGTCCGCGGTCCGCGAGCAGGGGCACGAGCTCCGCCACCACCCAGTCGGGCACGAACCGGGCGTCGTCCACGAGGATGCCGCCGCCCGCGGCCACGACCCCGGCGGCGTTGAACCGCTGCTCGCCGTTGCCGACGGGGTACGGCACGTACACGGCCGGGATGCCGAGTGCCGACAGCTCGCTCACGGTCGCCGCGCCGGCCCGGGACACCGCGAGGTCCGCGAGGGCGAGGGCGAGGTCCATCCGGTCGGCGTACTCGACCATGCGGTAGTCGGCGATGCCGGGGTCCTCGACCTCGGAGTTCGCGCCGGTGATGTGCAGCACCTGCCAGCCCGCGGCGGTGATCGCCGCCGCGCTGTCGACCATCGTGCGGTTGATGCGGCGCGCACCGAGCGAACCTCCGGTGGCGAGCAGCACCGGACGCGACGCGTCCAGGCCGAAGAACGCCGCGGCCTCGTCGCGCTGTGCGGCACGGTCGAGCGTTTCGATCTCGCGGCGCAGCGGCATGCCGACGACCTCGGCGCCCGGCAGCGGCGTGCCCTCGAAGGCCACGCCGACGGCCCGGGCGCGCCGGGCACCGAGCCGGTTCGCGAGTCCGGGCTTCGCGTTCGCCTCGTGCACGGCGACCGGCACGCCGGCACGCCGCGCGGCGACGTACGCCGGGGTCGAAACGTACCCGCCGAATCCGACGACGACGTCGACGCCTCGGCCGGCGATGATCTCCGCGACATCCGAGACGGAGCGACGGAAGCGCGCCGGGAACGCGGCGGCCGCGCGATTCGGCCGTCTCGGGAACGGCACCTTCGCGATCGTGAGGAGCTCGTACCCGCGAGCGGGCACGAGCCGGGCCTCGAGGCCTTCGGCCGTGCCGAGCACGAGCACCTCGGCGTCGGGATCGCGCTCTCGGAGCCGGTCGGCGACGGCGAGCAGGGGGTTCACGTGGCCGGCCGTACCGCCGCCGGCGAGCAGGTAGACGGTCATCGCGCGGTCCGCTCCGCCGCGCGCGCCTTGCGCGCCGCCGACCGGGCGGCCAGGCGGGCGGATGCCTCGGGCGTGCGTGCGACGGAGAGCACGACGCCGATGGCGACGAGGGTCGTGAGCAGGGCGGTGCCACCGGCCGAGACGAGCGGCAGCGGGACACCGAGGACGGGGAATACTCCGAGCACGACACCGATATTGACACAGGCCTGGCCGATGACCCAGACGAGCACCGCCGCCGTGGCCGCTCGGCCGAACGGCGTGCCCGCTCCGCGCAGGACGCGCGCGAAGGCGACCGCGAGCAGCACGAACAGCCCGATGACGACGACCGCGCCGATGAGGCCCAGCTCCTCGCCGATGATCGCGAAGATGAAGTCGTTGTCGGCGGCCGGCAGCCACGACCACTTGGCCGCGGAGTTGCCGAGTCCGACGCCGAAGATGCCGCCGTTGGCGAGTGCGAAGGTGCCGTGCTGGATCTGCCAGCAGTCGTTGATCGCGTCGCCCGTGCCGCCGGCCTCGCAGTTCGCGTCGAGGAACGAGGTGATCCGGCGCATGCGGCTCTCGCTCGAGAACGCCACGATGACGAAACCGACGACGGCGATGACGACCGGCGGAAGCAGCAGCCGCAGCCGGACCCCGATGAGGAAGAGGGCGCCGAGCAGCATCGCGCCCATCACCATGACGGTGCCGAGGTCCCCGCCGAGGAGCACGAGGCCGATCGCTCCCCCGCCGACGAGCAGGATGGGCAGGATGCCGTGCGTGAAGTCGTCGAGCTTGTCCTGCTTCTTCGTGACCATGAGCCCGAGCCAGATGACGAGGGCGACCTTGATGAACTCCGAGGGCTGGAACTGGACGGGACCGATCGCGATCCAGTTCGTGTTGCCGCCGACCTCGATGCCGAGCGGCGTCGCGACGACGAGCAGCTGCGGGATGCAGGTGATGATGAGCGCGGGCCACGCGACGCGCATCCAGAAGCGTTCGGGCAGCCGACTCGCGATGAGCATGGCCGGGATGCCGATGACGGCGAACACACCCTGGCGGACGGCCTGGTCGAGGAGGCCGCCGTCTTCGAGGTACGACTCGACGAGCGACGACGACAGCACCATGACGAGGCCGAGCACGACGAGGAACAGCGTCGTGCCGAGCAGCAGGAAGTAGTCCGCCGATTCGGCGCGGAACACGCGACCGAGCCGGATCCTCGCCGCCGAGACGCCCTGCGGGGCGGGGTCAGCCTTCTGCGGGCGGCTCGTGCGGGGCGGAGTCGCCATCCGCCTCACCTCCCAGCATCGCTCTGACCGCCTCGTGGAATCGCCGGCCGCGGTCGCCGTAGTCGGCGAACTGGTCCATCGACGCCGCCGCGGGCGCGAGGAGCACGGTGTCGCCGTCCTCGGCGACCTCCGCAGCCAGCGCGACCGCGTCGGGCATCACCCGTTCAGTGTCGTCGGCGACGACCTCGAAGAGCGGCAGCTCGGGCGCGTGTCGCCGGAACGCCTCGACGAGCTGCGTGCGATCGCGACCGATCACGATCGCGGCCCGCAGGCGGTCGACGTGCGACGCGACGAGCGAGTCGGCGTCGACGCCCTTGAGCAGGCCGCCGACGATCCAGACGACGTGACCGAAGGCCTTGAGGGATGCCTCGGCGGCGTGCGGGTTCGTGGCCTTCGAGTCGTCGATCCAGCGGACGCCGCCGGCGACCGCGACCGTCTCGATCCGGTGCGCGTCCAGGCGGAACTGGCCGAGTGCATCGTGGATGACGCCGACCGGAACGCCGTAGGAGCGTGCGAGCGCCGACGCCGCGAGGATGTTCGCGACCACGTGCGGTGCGGCGAGACCGCGCGGCTCGAGCTCGGCGAGGGTCGTGATCTCGAGTGCGGCCGTACGGCGGTCGTCGAGGAAGGCGCGGTCGCACAGGATCCCGTCGACGACGCCGAAGTCGCTCGGCCCGGGCACGTCGAGGCCGAAGCCGATGGCACGGGCGCCCTCCTCGACCTCCGCGTCCTCGACCATGCGCCGGGTCGCCTCGTCGGCGCGGTTGTAGACGCAGGCGACCTTCGTGTTCTCGTAGACCTTCGCCTTCGCCGCGCGGTACGCGTCGAACGACCCGTGCCAGTCGAGGTGGTCGTCGGCCACGTTGAGCACGACGCTCGCCCACGGGTGCACGGCGCCGGGACCGGTGACGGGCAGCGCGTGCAGCTGATAGCTCGAGAGCTCGACGACGAGCACGTCGAACCCGCCGGGGTCGCGCACCGCGTCGAGCACGGGCACCCCGATGTTGCCGCACGGCGCGGCGCGGAGGCCGTTGGCGGCGAGGAACGTCGCCGTCATCTGGACCGTCGTCGTCTTGCCGTTGGTGCCGGTCACGAGGATCCACTCGGCGGCGTCGACCTTGTCGCGCACCCGCCAGGCGAGCTCGATGTCGCCCCACACCGCGACGCCCTCGCGTGCTGCCCACTCGAGCACGGGGTGGTCGGGGTGGAAGCCGGGCGAGGTGATGACGACCTCGGGCGCGAACGCGACGAGGTCGTCGGGGACCGCGTCGAGCGGGTGGACCACGAGCCGCGCGCCGATCACCTCGAGGATGCGAGCGCGGTCGTCGTCGACGCCGGGCGCGAGGACGAGCACGTCGGCGCCGAGCTCGGTGAGGGTGTCGGCGACGGCGAAGCCGGTCACGCCGACGCCGAGCACCGCGACGCGGAGGCCCCGCCAATCGGCGTTCCAGCTCGTCAGCGTGTCGAGACGGTCCGCGGCTCGGCCTGCGCCGTCCGCCATCAGCTCTGCAGCCACTCGAAGTAGAACGCGCCGACGCCGGCGGCGACGAACAGGCCGGCGATGATCCAGAAGCGCACGACGATCGTGACCTCGGCCCAGCCCTTCAACTCGAAGTGATGGTGGATCGGGCTCATCAGGAAGATGCGCTTTCCGTGCGTCAGCTTGAAGTACGCGCGCTGCACGATGACCGACCCGGTCTCGATGACGAAGAGGCCGCCGATGATGACGACGAGGAGCTCGGTGTGGCTCACGATCGCGAGTGCCGCGAGCGCGCCACCGAGGGCGAGCGAACCGGTGTCGCCCATGTAGATCTTCGCCGGGTTCGTGTTCCACCACAGGAACCCGATGAGCCCGCCGACGATCGCCGTCGCGACGATCGCGATGTCGAGAGGGTCGCGCACCTCGTAGCAGCGGTACACGTCGCTCGGGTTGAGCCCGGGCGCGGCGCACGACTGGTTGAACTGCCAGAAGCCGATGATGACGAACGAGCCGATCGCGAGGATGGAAGCGCCGCCCGCGAGGCCGTCGAGGCCATCGGTCACGTTGACGCCGTTGGACGCCCCGACCGTGATGAGGCAGGTCCAGATGACGTAGAGCAGGATGCCGAAGAACGTGCCGAACACCATGAAGTCGAGCGGCAGGTCGCGGATGAAGGAGATCTTCGTGCTCGCGGGCGTCACGCCCTGCTGGTTCGGGAACTGCAGGGCCAGCAGCGCCACGGCCGTCGCCACGACGACCTGGCCGCCGACCTTCGCCCAGCCGCCGAGGCCGAGCGACTGCTTCTTCCGGGTCTTCAGGAAGTCGTCGATGAAGCCGACGACACCGAGGCCCACCATCATGAGCAGCACGAGCAGGCCGGAGGCCGTCGCTCCCTCGCCCTGCACGAGGGTGGCCGTGAAGTAGCCGAACAGCGTGCCGAGGATGAAGATGATGCCGCCCATCGTGGGCGTGCCGCGCTTGACGTGGTGGCTCTGCGGCCCGTCGTCGCGGATGAACTGGCCCCAGCCGAGCCGGGTGAACAGCCGGATGAACAGCGGGGTCAGGAAGAGCGTGAAGGCGAGCGACAACGCTCCGGCGGTCAGGAGGGCTCTCACGCGACCCGACCTCCAGGTCGGTCACCGAGCCGGCCGTCTGCTCGACGACCCTCGCCGTGATGTTGCAATGCGCTCACGCGAACCATTCTCCCAGTCGGTCGCCGAGCAGGCGGAGACCCGCCGAGTTCGACGATTTCACCAATACCGTGTCCCCCGGATGCACACGCGCCGTGACGAGGTCGAACGCCTCGTCCGCGGTCTCCACGAATGCCGACTCGCCGTCCCACGAGCCCTCGTTGATCGCCGAGATGTGCAGGCGGCGTGCGCCCGGCCCGACGACGACGAGTTGCGAGATGCCGAGGCGTACGGCGAGCAGGCCGATGCGGTCGTGCTCCTCCCCCGAGAACTCGCCGAGCTCGCTCATCTCGCCGAGCACCGCGATCGTCCGGGTGCCGGGCCTCTTGACCTGGGCGAGCGTCTTGAGTGCGGCCGACATGGAGTCGGGACTCGCGTTGTAGGCGTCGTTGATGACGGTGATGTCGTCGCGTCCGCCCATGACCTGCATGCGCCAGCGCTCGGCGAGCGTCACCGCTTCGAGCGCACCGACGATGTCGGCGAGGCCGACACCGAGCTCCAGGGATGCCGCGACCGCCGCCAGCGCGTTCATGACGTGGTGCTCGCCGAGCACGCCGAAGTGCACGCGCGCCGTGTCGCCGCCCCGCACCGAGACCGTGAAGTCGGTGCCGCGGGCGTGCACGCGGAGGTCGGTCGCCCGGACGTCGGCGTTCTCGCCGAGACCGAACCAGACCACGCGCGCGGGCGTGCGGCCGGCCATCGGCACCACGCGAGGGTCGTCGGCGTTCAGCACGGCCACGTCGGTCTCGAGGAGGTCGGTGACCATCTCCGACTTCGCCCGCACCGTCTGCTCGATGCCGCCGAACTCGCCGGCGTGGGCGAGGCCGACCTTGAGCACGATGCCGACGTCGGGGCGCGCCATCTTCACGAGGCGGGCGATCTCGCCGACGCCGGAGGCGCCCATCTCGGCGACGAGGAACTCGGTCTGCTCGGTCAGTTCGAGCATCGTCATCGGGGCGCCGACCTCGTTGTTGTACGAGGCGCGGGCGGCGACGGTCGGGCCGACCTGCTCGAGCACCGAGCGGAGCAGGTTCTTCGTCGTCGTCTTGCCGTTGGACCCGGTGACGCCGACGATCCGCAGCCGGCCGAGCGCGCGGACCCGGCGCACGACCTCGGTCGCGAGCGCACCGAGCGCGTCGACCGAGTCGGCGACGATCACCTGCGGCACGGCGAGGTCGAGCGCGTGCTCGACGATGAGGAGGGCCGCGCCCTGCTCGGTCGCCGACGGTGCGAAGCGATGCCCGTCGTCGAACTCGCCGCGCTTGGCGACGAACACGTCGCCGGGGCCGATCTCGCGGGAGTCGGTCGTCACGACGCCGGAGACGACGGTCTCGGCGGTGGCCGCGGTGCCCGCGGTGCGCAGTTCGCCGCCCGTTGCCGCTGCGACCTCGGCGAGCGTGAGCTCGATCACGACAGCCACCCCGCCTCGCGGAGCGCCTGCTTGGAATCCTCGCGTGCTGAGTAGGGGATCTTCACGCCTTTCACCTCGTGGTAGTCCTCGTGGCCGGGGCCGGCGTACAGGATGGCGTCGCCCTCCCGTGCGAGATCGAGCGCCGCGCGGAACGCCGCCCGCGGGTCGGCGATCTCGTGGATCTCGCGCTCGGGCACCGCGTCGCGGGCTCCGGCGATGAGGGCGGCGCGGATCGCCGCGGGGTCCTCGCTGCGCGGATGGAAGTCCGTGATCACGACGATGTCGGACCCGCGGGCGGCGATCGCCCCCATCTCGGCGCGCTTGGTCGTATCGCGGTCTCCGTCGGCGCCGAAGAGCATGATCACGCGGCCGTCGGTGACGCGGCGGATCGCACCGAGCGTCTGCAGGAAGGCGTCGGGGCTGTGACCGTAGTCGATGTAGACGACCGGTCCGCGGTCGCCCGAGATGCGCTCGGCGCGCCCGGGGATGTACGCCGCGATGCCGCCGTCGCGCTCCAGCGCGGCGGCGATGCGGTCGAGGTCGTACCCGGCCTCGGTGAGCATGATGATCGCGAGCGCCGCGTTCGCGGCCATGTACCAGCCGAGCAGCGGCACCGTCGTCTCGATGCGTCGACCGTCGGGGGCCTCGAGCGCGAACGCCGTGAAGGACGCCTGCTCGTCGAGCACGGTCACCCGCCAGTCCGCATCGCGGTCGGCGCTCGTCGTCAACGTGGTGACGGGGATGCGGGACTCGGCCACGAGCCGCTCGCCCCATTCGGAGTCGACCGTGATGACTCCCCTGCGCGCGCGTTCGGGCTGGAACAGCTCGCGCTTGGCCTCGAAGTACTCGCCGAGGTCGGCGTAGTCGTCGAGGTGGTCGTGGCTGAGGTTCGTGAACCCGGCGACGTCGAACACGAGACCGTCGACGCGATGCCGGCTGAGCGCCTGCGCCGAGACCTCGATCGCGACGGCGCGCACGTCGACCTCGCACATGCGGGCGAGCAGGGCGTGCAGTTCGCTGGCCTCGGGCGTCGTGAGCGAGCTCGTGACGGCTTCGTCGCCGATGCGCCGTTCGGCCGTCGACGTGAGGCCCGACATGACGCCGAGTTGGCGGAGGATGCCGTAGAGCAGGTACACGACGCTCGTCTTGCCGTTGGTCCCGGTGACGGCGAACGTCGTCGCCGGGTTCTCCGCCGTGCGATGGATCGAGGCGGCGACGGCACCCAGCGCCGCACGCGCGTCGGGCGTCACGAGCACCGGCAGGCCCGAGCCGGTCGCGATCGAGGCGCCGGCCTCGTCGGTCAGGAGGGCGACGGCTCCCGCGTCGCGTGCGGCGGCGGCGAACTGCGCGCCGTGCGCGTTGCGCCCCGGCACGCCCACGTAGAGGTCGCCGGCGCGCACCGCACCCGAGGCCAGGCCGATGCCCGTGACCTCGAGGTCGCCGAGCTCGCCGCGCACGTCGAACCCGAACTCCTCGGCGAGGCCGCGGAGCGATCGGGGGCTCGGGTGCTGCGGCCGGAGGGCCGTGGGAGGCGATCCGGTCACGAACCCAACTTTCTCACCAGGTGGCTGGCAGATCGGGCGCCGGAGCGCCGGATGGAACGGTCCGATACTTCTTCAGCACCTGGCTCATCACCTTCTGGAAGACGGGCGCGGATGCGGCGGACGAATTCATCTTAACGGGATTGTTGATGCTGACCGAAACCACGAACTCGGGGTCGTCGGCCGGGGCGAAGCCCGACACCGAGACCAGGTACCCGGGCAGGTAGCCCCCCTGGCCGTCCGCGACCTGGGCCGTTCCCGTCTTCGCGGCGACCCGGTAGCCGGGGATGTTCCACTGGTCGGCGAGCCACCCCTCGGCGTACACCCGCTCGAGCATCTGCGCGGTCTCGTCCGCCGCCTTCTCCGAGATCACGCGCTCGCCGGTCGAGGGGGGCGCGGTCGTCTCGCCGTCGGCGGTCGTGCATCCGTCGACGAGCGTGACCGGCATGCGGACGCCGCCGTTCGCGATCGTCTGGTACGAGCTCGCGATCTGCACCGCCGTCGTCGTGAGGCCCTGCCCGAACATCGTCGCGTACTTCGTCTGGTTGTCCCACTCGTCGGGGTCGCCGTGCAGGTCGCCCGGCGCTTCCTCGGGGAAGCCGACCTCGGTCCGCTCGCCGAAGTGGAACTTCTGCATGTCCTCGTAGCGCTGCCGGTCGGAGAGCCGCTCGCCGAACTTCGACATGCCGGTGTTCGACGATTCGATGAGCACCCCGGTGAGGGTGAGGCGCTCGTCGTCGTGGTAGCCGCTGTCGTTGATGTTCGCACCGTTGGGCGGCAGGTAGCGGTACGGCGCCACGATCTGGTCGAGCGGGGTCGCCTTGCCCGCATCGAGCACCGAGGCCGCCGTGATGGCCTTGAACGTCGAGCCCGGCTCGAACGGCGCCGTGAACGTGCGTGACCCCCGGTCTTCGGCGTCGGTCGCTGCGGGGTCGTTCGGGTCGACCGTCGGCACGTCGGCGACCGCGAGCAGGCGTCCGGTCTTCACCTCCATCACCGTCGCCGTGGCCCAGTCGGCGCCCGTCTCGCGACGCTGCTCCTCCAGTACGCGCTGCACGAAGAACTGCAGGTCGGCGTCGATCGTGAGTTCGAGGGTTCCGCCGTCCTTCGCCTGCTTCTGCACGACCTCGGTGCCGGGGATCTTCACCCAGTCGGAGGCGCTGTGCAGGTAGCTGACCTCGCCGTCGGTACCGGCCAGGCACTGGTCCTGCGCGAGTTCGAGACCGGCGAGCGGCGTGCCGTCGTCGGCCTGGACGAAACCGAGGAGATTGCCGCCGACGGCCCCGTTCGGATAGGTGCGGCTGGGGTGCTCCTCGGGGTAGACCCACGCGATGTCGAGCGCCTTGACGGCTTCGAGGGTCGCAGTGTCGACCTGCTTGGCGATGTAGGCGTAGTCGGAGTCCGGGTCCTCGGCGAGGCTCGAGGTGATCACACCGACGACCTGGTCGGCCGTGAGTCCGATGGCCGGTCCGAGTTCGGACGCGGCCGGGGTGACCTCGGCGACGAGCTCCTCGTTCGTGAGCTCGACCTGCTTCGCCGGCTCGCCGATGCGCTTCGCCTTGCGCTCGATGGCCGCCAGCTTCGCCTGCTTCGGCGAGATGACCAGGTCGTACCGCATCACGCTGTCGGCGAGCACGGCACCGTTGGCGTCGACGATGTCGCCGCGGGCGCCCCAGACCTTGACCGGCTCCGACCGCGCCTCCTCCGACTGCGCGTTGAGCGCGGACGCCCGCACGACCTGGATGTCCACGAGCTTGACGACGAAGACACCGACGAGGACCACGAGCAGTGCCGCCGAGACGATGATCCTCCGCATCGGGTGCCGACTCGTTCGCTTCATCCGGTGGTCCCTCGGCCCTTCTCGTGGTGCTCGGTCGTGCGGTCGTGGCTCAGTGCGTGGCGGGCGTCGGCAGTCCGTCGCTCGCGGGCGGCTCGGCCGCCTTCTCCCCCGCGGTGCCCGCGGCTCCCGCGCCGGCGGCCTGTTCGGCCCCCTTCCCGGCCGGTCCGCCCTTCCCCACCTGCTTCGGAGTCTCCCCCGCGGGCTCCTCGGTGACGAGCGGCACGCCGTCGATCAGCGCATTCGGGACGAGCGGACCGGATGCCTGGGCACCGGCACCGGCGGGCGCCGGGTCACCGCTCACGGAGCCGTCGGAGAGCTGCAGGAACACCGGGCTCGCGTTCGGCACCATGCCGAGGGCCTCGGCGTTCGCCGCGAGGTACTGCGGCGACTCGACGCGGTCGAGGTCCTCGCGGAGCTGCTGCTCCTGCCGGTCGAGCTTCGTCTGCTGGATCTGGGCGGCGTCGATGTCGTAGGCGCCCTGGGTGATCGCGATCGACAGCAGCAGCTGTGCGACGACGATGAGCGCCACCCCCGCCACGGCGATGATCGCGTACGCGAGGGTCGGCGTCGCCCGGCGCCCGGGCTCGGGCGCCGGACGGAGCCAGCGCACCCGCTCGGGCAGGCGCCGCGGCGCCGGGGCGGTCTCGGCGGAAAGGACACGGGCCGGCACAGCACTCATGACGGCCTCCTCACTCGTTCTGCGGCGCGCAGCCGCACCGGCTTCGCACGCGGGTTCTCCGCCTGCTCGGTCTCCGAGGCGAGCTCGGCTCCTCGGACGAGGAGCTTGAACTGCGGTCGGTGTTCCGGGAGCTCCATCGGGAGGCCTGCCGGCGCCGTCGAGCTCGACGCCGCCTGCAGCACGCGCTTCACGATCCGGTCTTCCAGCGACTGGTAGGCGAGGACGACGATGCGTCCGCCGACCGCGATCGTGTCGAGCGCGGCGGGCATCGCCCGCTCCAGCACCGAGAGCTCTTCGTTCACCTCGATGCGCAGCGCCTGGAACACCCGCTTGGCGGGGTGCCCCTGCCGCTGCACCGCGGCGGGCGTCGCGTCCTGGAGCACGGCCACGAGCTCCGCGGAACGCGTGATCGGCGCCTCGGCGCGCGCCCGGACGATCGCACGGGCGTACCGGGCGGCGAGCTTCTCCTCGCCGTAGTCGAGGAAGATGCGTCGCAGTTCGTCTTCGCTGGACTCGGCGATCACATCGGCCGCCGTCCGTCCCCTCGTGGAGTCCATCCGCATGTCGAGCGGGGCGTCCTTCGCGTAGGCGAAGCCGCGCTCGGCGCGGTCGAGCTGAAGCGACGAGACGCCCAGGTCGAACAGCACGCCCTGCACCTCGTCGAAGCCCTCCGTGCGGACGGCGCGGGCGATCCCGTCGTAGACCGTGTGCACGAAGCGCGCGCGATCGCCGTACTTCGCGAGACGTTCGCGAGCGATGCCGAGGGCGTCGGTGTCGCGATCGAGCCCGATGACGGTGAGCTTCGGGAAGCGCTCGAGGAACGCCGCGGTGTGCCCGCCCATGCCGAGCGTCGCGTCGACCATGACCGCGCCGTCGGCCTCGAGGGCCGGGGCGAGCAACTCGAGCGTGCGCTCGAGCATGACCGGGGTGTGGATGCGTTCGATGTCCATGATTCCGCCTTTGCTTCCGGGCCTCGGGCCCTGATCCCCATCCGTTCGTCCTGATGCGGGGAAGTGCACCAGGCCCGGCCGGCTGGGAGTCGGGACCCGAGGATTCAGAAGAGTCCGGGGATCACCTCCTCCGCCGTCTCCGCGAAGGCCGCCTCCTGCTCGGCGAGGTAGCTCTGCCACGCCGCCTGGTCCCAGATCTCCACCCGGCTGCCTGCGCCGATGACCGTGAGGTCCCGGTCGAGTCCCGCGTAGCCGCGGAGGTTGGCGGGGATGGTGACCCGATTCTGCTTGTCGGGGGTCTCCGCTGAGGCTCCCGAGAGGAAGACGCGCATGTAATCGCGTGCCTGCTTGCTCGTCACGGGGGCTTGGCGGATCTTGTCGCTCATGCTCTCGAACTCACGGGCGCTGAACACGTAGATGCAGCGCTCCTGCCCGCGCGTGAGCACGAGCCCGTTCGACAGCTCCTCCCGGAACTTCGCCGGAAGAATGACGCGCCCCTTCTCATCGAGCTTCGGCTCGTAGGTCCCGAGGAACACTGCGCCACCCCCTTTCCTCCGGCCAGGATCCAGGTGACCCCACTTTACTCCACCTTCATCCACCAATCAACGACAAACGCTCGATTTCGGAGGTTCGACGCGGCGACATCCGCGAAATCACGCGGGAGAACGGAGGTGGAGCGGAGTGGAGGAAATGGCGACACGCGGTCGCGAAATGGGCGCGTCGAGCTTCGGATGCGTCGACGCAGCGCCGAACGGCCGCACCGCCGGCGCCCCCGGCGCACGAAAAACGGGCCGATCAGACGATCGGCCCGTTCAGGTGGGTGGAAGTGGAGGGACTAGTCGCGGCCCTCCTGGCGGCGGTCCCATCGGTCGTTCATGCGATCCATGAAGCCGGCGCCCGAACGCGGCTTTGTGCCGCTCGACGGCGCTTCGTCGGGCGCAGCGGTCGCGGCGCCCCGCTTGCCCGGAGTGATCGCGACGAGGACACCGGCGAACATCAACGCGAATCCGAGGACGCCGATGATCAGGATCTGCGACGCCACGCCGCCGATCAGCGCGCCGACACCGGCGACGGCGAGCAGCACACCCAGCACGATCGCCCGGTAGTTGGGGCGGCGACCACGCACGCCGCCGACGGCGTGCACGAAGTCGGCATCGTTGCGATAGAGGTTCCGCTCCATCTCCTCGAGAAGACGTTGCTCCTGCTCTGAAAGCGGCATCTCTTTCCCCTCAGGCTCGGGATCGACGCATCCGAGTCCATTCTAGCCCCGCCTCGCCTCGGTAGGCTAGGCGGGTGGCTCACAGTTCCCGGTTGGTCGATCTGGTTCACGAACGCATCGAGGACTTCCTCGCCGAACGTACCTCAATTCTCCGTTCGATCAGTCCCGACCTCGACCCGCTCGACCTCTTCTCACGGCGCTTTCTCAGCGGTGGCAAGCGCTTCCGCGCGCTCTTCTGCTACTGGGGATGGGAGTCGGTCCGCGGTCGCGGCTTCGACCCCTTCGACTCGGGCGAGACGGCCGACCTCTTCCCGGTCGTCTCGGCGGCGGCCGCGCTCGAACTCTTCCACGCGGCGGCGCTCGTGCACGACGACCTCATCGACAAGTCCGACACCCGCAGGGGCGCGCCCTCGGCGCATCGGCTCTTCGAATCGCTGCACGCCGAGTCGGGCTGGGCCGGAGACCCGGCGGGCTTCGGCGTCGACGCCGCGATCCTGCTCGGCGACCTGCTGCTCGGCTGGAGCGACGAGCTGATCGACGAGGGGCTCGACGCGCTGCCCGATCGCGCTGCGGCGCGCGCGGCGCGCACCGAGTTCATGCGCATGCGCACCGAGGTCACTGCGGGCCAGTACCTCGACATCCTCGAAGAGCGCGCCTGGATCGCCCAGCCCGACGACGAGCAGCGACTGCGCGCGGAGCGCATCATCGTCTACAAGTCGGCGAAGTACAGCATCGAGGCGCCGCTCGTCATCGGCGGCGCGATCGCCGGCGCCGACTCGGCGCAACTCGCGGCCCTCCGGGACTTCGGGCTGCCGCTCGGCATCGCGTACCAGCTCCGCGACGACCTGCTCGGCGTGTACGGCGACCCCGAGGTCACCGGGAAGCCGAGCGGCGACGACCTGCGCGAGGGCAAGCGCACGATGCTCATCGCGATCGCGCGAGAGCGGCTCGCGGCCGGGCAGCGGCGGTTGCTCGACGAGCTGCTCGGCGATCCCGGCCTGACGGCCGATCAGATCCGCATGCTGCAGCGCACGATCTCGGACTGCGGCGCGGTCGACGAGGTCGAGACGATGATCGCCGACCGTGCGAGCCGCGCCGTCGAGGTGCTCGACAGCGCACCGCTCAGCCAGGGCGCCCGCAGCGAACTCGGCTCGCTCGTGCGCACGGTCACGCGCCGCACGCGCTGAGCCCGCGCGCGACGGGGTCGAAGAGGTCTCAGAGGAGCGCCTGCGCGACCCGGCGGACCTCCGCCTTGCGACCGGCGCGGAGCGCGTCGATGGGCGTGGTGCCGAGGCTGTCCTCTTCGGACAGCAGCCACTCGAGCGCCTCCGCGTCGCTGAACCCGACGTCCGAGAGCAGCACGGCGGTGCCGTGGATCTCGGGCAGCGGCGCGTCGTCGCGCAGGAAGGACGAGGGCACCTTCAGCACCCCGTCGCGGCGCGCGGCGAGCAGGTGGCGGTCGTCGATCAGGCGACGAATCCGGGACGGGCTCTGCCCGAGGAGTTCGACGAGCTCGGGAACGGTCAGCCAGGTGGTGTCGGCGGCATCGGTCACGACACCAGCCTGCCACGACCGGAGCCGAACGCGGAAGCGCCCGACGTGCGCGCGCATCGAGTCGGCGGACGCGCGGCGCCGGTGTTTGACTCGACCCCACCCCTGTGCGACCGTGGCGACAGCCGGTGCTCCATGCCGGCGAAGGGGGAACCATGGCGTACGACGTCGACGACGCCGCCGGACGCGAGGACCGGGGATCGGAGCGGGGCCGGCCACGCGGCATCCGGGTGCTGCTCACCGTGCCGCTCGCGGTGGTGAGCGCCGTGGCGGTGACGCTCGGCATCTCCCAGCCCGCGGAGGCAGCCCCCGAGCCCGTCAAGCGGTCGCCCAAGGCGAAGGCATCGCCGGCCGGCGCAGTGGGCGCCACCGCGGTCGCGAGCGCCGAGGTCCCCCGCGAGATCGTCGTCGCCGAGGGCGACACCGTGAGCGGCATCGCGGAGCGCTACGACCTCTCGACCGCCGAGGTGCTCGCGCACAACGGGCTCGGATGGTCGAGCCTCATCTTCCCGGGGCAGCGGCTCGCCCTGCCCGGCGGCAAGGCCCCTTCGGCCCCCGCCGCTCCTCGCGAACGGATCGCGAAGCACACCGTCGTCGCGGGCGACACGATGAGCGGGATCGCCGCCCGCTACGGCGTCGGGCTCGACGACCTGTTGCGCGTCAACGGCCTGGGCCGCCAGTCGCTCATCTTCCCGGGCGAGCAGGTGGTGCTGCCGCCGGGCGGTTCCGCTGCGCCCGAACCCGAGCCGTCCGCCCCGCCGAAGGCCGCGGAACCGGCACCCTCCGGCGACGTCCATGTGGTCGTGGCCGGCGATACCGTCTGGGACATCGCCGCGCGCGAGAAGATCGGGGTCGAGGCGCTCATCGCGGCCAACCGCCTCGACGGGCGGGCCACGATCCGCATCGGCCAGCGGCTCGTGATCCCCCGGCCCCTCCCGGCGTCGACCGTCACGTCGGTGAGCGCGGTCCTGACCGACGAGATGCGCGCCAACGCCCAGCTCATCGTGGACGTCGGCCGCGAGCTCGGCGTGCCCGACCGCGGCATCGTCATCGCCCTCGCGACGGCTGCGCAGGAGTCGGGCCTCAAGAACGTGCGGCACGGCGACCGCGACTCGCAGGGCCTCTTCCAGCAGCGCCCGAGCCAGGGCTGGGGTACGCCCGAGCAGGTGCTCGACGTGCATCGTGCGACCGAGGCGTTCTACGGGGGGCCGAACGGGCCGAACGCGGGTCGCGCCCCCGGCCTGCTCGACATTCCCGGATGGGAATCGATGCCGCTCACCAAGGCGGCGCAGGCCGTCCAGCACAGTGCGCATCCCGGCCACTACGCCAAATGGGAGGCGCAGGCCACCGCGTGGCTCTCCGAGCTCGGCTGAGCCGAACCGTCGACCGCCCGTCCCCGAGGGTCACGATGGGATTGCGATCGGCGCGTCGGCGGCGTTTGTTCGACCTGCGGCATATGCCCTTTCGTAGACTCGAACGGTGAGCAGTGCGCCCGCGGACCCGATGATCGACCGTCTCATCGACGGCCGCTATCAGGTGCGCTCGCGCATCGCCCGCGGCGGCATGGCGACGGTCTACCTCGCGACCGACCTTCGGCTCGAACGTCGCGTCGCGATCAAGATCATGCACGGCCACCTCGCCGACGACAACACCTTCAAGACCCGCTTCGTGCAGGAGGCGCGCTCGGCCGCTCGCCTCGCCCACCCGAATGTGGTCAACGTGTTCGACCAGGGCCAGGACGCCGACATGGCGTACCTCGTCATGGAGTACCTCCCCGGCATCACCCTGCGCGAGCTGCTCAAGGACTACAAGCGCCTCACGCCCGAGCAGACCGTGGACATCATGGATGCCGTGCTCTCCGGTCTCGCCGCAGCGCACAAGGCGGGCATCGTGCACCGCGACCTCAAGCCCGAGAACGTGCTCCTCGCCGACGACGGCCGCATCAAGCTCGGCGACTTCGGCCTCGCACGCGCCGCCAGCGCGAACACCGCGACCGGACAGGCACTGCTCGGCACGATCGCCTACCTCTCCCCCGAGCTCGTCACCCGCGGCGTCGCCGACGCGCGCAGCGACATCTATGCGGTCGGCATCATGATGTACGAGATGCTCACCGGTGAGCAGCCGTACGTCGGCGAGGCTCCGATGCAGATCGCCTACCAGCACGCCAACGACGAGGTGCCCGCGCCGAGCGCGCGGAATCCCGCCGTCCCGGCGTCGCTCGACGAGCTCGTGCTGTGGGCGACGCGCCGTGACCCCGAGGAGCGCCCGCGCGACGCGCGCGAACTGCTCGATCGACTCCGCGAGGCCGAGCCCGAGCTGCGCGCGTCGCACGTGGCCATCACGACCCAGGCGACCATGGTGCTGCCCGCCGGCATGGCCGCAGCCGCGGTGCCGACCGCCGAGACGAGCGTGCTCGGCGCGGCTCCCGTCGTGACGGCCGCGCCGCCGTCGTCGAACGACGACGCCGACGACGATGCGGCCGCACTCGGCGCGAGCGCCGCCCGCCGCAAGCGCCGCGGGTACTGGCTCCTCGCCCTCGTCCTGCTCCTCGCCGGACTCGCCGGCGGCACGGGCTGGTACTTCGGAGCCGGGCCCGGCGCCTACGCCGCCGTACCCGAGACGGCGACCCTCGCCCCCGACGCCGCGACCGACCTGCTGGAAGACGCCGGATTCGTCGTCGACCCGGCGACGCGCACCGATCCCGAGGTCCCGAAGGGCCAGGTCATCGACACCGATCCCGCCGGCGGCCAGGACGCCCGTCGCGGTTCGACGGTCACGCTCTACGTGTCCGAGGGCCCGCAGATGCTCGACGTGCCCGATGTGGTCGGCACGCCGATCGACGACGCGACGAAGGCGCTCTCGGCCTTCACCGTGCTGCCCCCCGTCGAGCAGTTCTCCGCCGACGTGGCCCCCGACGCCGTGATCGCCGCGCTCGGTGCCGACGGCGGGCCGCTCGCCTCGCCCTACCCCGAGCGCGGCGAGGTCACCCTCGTCGTCTCGGTCGGCCCCGTTCCGCCCGTCGAGGGCACCCCCGCCGCCGAGGCGGAGGCGAAGCTCGAGGCGGCCCAGCTCGTCGTGAAATACAAAGACCCGGTCTTCTCCGACACGGTCGCGAAGGACCTCGTCATCACCGCCGACTGGCTCGACGACCCGATGCGGCCCGGTTCGACCGTCGAACTCACCGTCTCGAAGGGGCCCGACCTCGTCGCGATCCCCGAGGTCGTCGGCAAGAACTGGACCGAGGCGAAGCAACTGCTGACCGACGCGCAGTTCGCCCTCGACTACAACGTGCTCGCCGACATCGCCCCCGACGCGTTCGTCGTCTCCAAGGTGACGCCCGAAGCCGGGCAGACGGCCAAGCGCGGCTCGACCGTGACGGTGAACTTCCAGGGCTTCTGAGTTCGCGGTCCTGATCGAGACGAGCGGATGCCGCGGCATCCTCGCCGGCCGGACACCGGCGTGTGCCGCCCTGAACCGGCCCGTTCCCGTGCGACTCACGCGAACGGCGCACGCCCTGACGGGACGTGCGCCGTTCGGCCGTGATGCGCTCAGCGGGCGGTGAGCTCCTCGGCCACCAGGAACGCGAGCTCGAGCGACTGCATGTGGTTCAGACGCGGGTCGCACAGCGACTCGTAGCGGGTCGCGAGGGTCGCCTCGTCGATCTGCTCGGAGCCGCCGAGGCACTCGGTGACGTCGTCGCCGGTGAGCTCGACGTGGATGCCGCCGGGGTGGGTGCCCGCGGCGCGGTGGGCCTCGAAGAAGCCCTTCACCTCGTCGACGACGTCGTCGAAGCGACGCGTCTTGTAGCCGGTCGGCGTCGTGATGCCGTTGCCGTGCATGGGGTCCGTGACCCACAGCGGGTTGGCGTCGCTCGCCTTGACGGCCTCGAGCAGCGGCGGCAAGGCCTCGCGGATCTTGCCGGCACCCATGCGCGTGATGAACGTGAGCCGGCCCGGCTCGCGGTTCGGGTCGAGCTTCTCGACCAGCTCGAGCATCGTCTCGGGCGTCGTCGTCGGCCCCAGCTTGACGCCGATCGGGTTGCGCACGCGCGAGAGGAAGTCGACGTGCGCGCCGTCGAGCTCACGAGTCCGCTCGCCGATCCAGATGAAGTGGCCGCTCGTGACGTACGGGGTGCCCGTGCGCGAGTCGATCCGGGTCATCGGGCGCTCGTAGTCCATGAGCAGGCCCTCGTGGCCGGTGTAGAACTCGGTGTGCTTGAGCGCCTCGAAATCGGCGCCGCAGGCGTCCATGAACTTCACGGCACGGTCGATCTCGCGGGCCATCGACTCGTACCGCGAGTTCGCCGGGTTCTGCGCGAAGCCCTGGTTCCACGAGTGGACCTGGCGCAGGTCGGCGAAGCCGCCCTGCGTGAACGCGCGGATGAGGTTCAGCGTCGACGCCGCCGTGTGGTAGCCGCGGATGAGACGGTTCGGGTCGGCCTGGCGCGATTCGGGCGTGAAGTCGTAGCCGTTCACGATGTCGCCGCGGTAGGCCGGCAGGGTGACGTCGCCGCGGGTCTCGGTGTCGCTCGAGCGGGGCTTGGCGAACTGGCCGGCCATGCGCCCCATCTTGACGACGGGCATCGAGGCGCCGTAGGTGAGCACGACGGCCATCTGCAGCACGGTCTTCACCCGGTTGCGGATCTGGTCGGCGGTCGCGCCGGCGAAGGTCTCGGCGCAGTCGCCGCCCTGCAGCAGGAACGCCTCACCGCGGGACGCGGCGGCGAGCCGCTCGCGCATCGTGTCGACCTCGCCGGCGAAGACCAGCGGCGGCAGCGTCGCGAGCTCGGCCGACGCCGCGCGGGCGGCCTCGGCGTCGGGCCAGGTGGGCTGCTGCTTGATCGGCAGGTCCCGCCAATAGTCGAGGCCCGCGATCACGGAGGGATCTGCGTTGACGAAGGGCTCGACGAGCTGTACCACTGGGCTGTCCTGGAGGGTGCGGGGCGCCTCGGCGCCGGAAACGGGAACAGCGGCGCACGTCGCGCCGCCGCCCTCCGAGCCTACCGCGATTGCGAGGCCCGCTGCTCCTTCACGCTCGAGGCGTACACGTCGACGTACTCCTGCCCGCTCAGGCCGCGCAACGCGTAGACGAGCTCGTCCGTCACGGAACGCAACACGAAGCGATCGCCCTCCATGCCCTCGAAGCGGGAGAAGTCGATCGGCTCGCCGACGATGATGCCGATGCGCCGCACGCGCGGCAGGCGTGTGCCGATCGGCATGACGTGCTCGGTGCCGATCATCGCGACGGGGATCACGGGCACGCCGGACTCGAGCACCATGCGGGCGACACCCGTGCGCCCCCGGTAGAGCTTGCCGTCGGGGCTGCGGGTGCCCTCGGGGTAGATGCCGAGGATGCTGCCCTCGGACAGCACGCGGAGCCCGGTGTTCAGGGATGCCTCGGACGCCTTGCCGCCAGAGCGGTCGATCGGCAGCTGGCCGGCGGCCTGGAAGAACATGCGCGTCGCCCAGCCCTTGAGGCCCTTGCCCGTGAAGTACTCGCTCTTGGCGAGGAACACGACGGGACGGTCGACGACGAGGGGCAGGAAGATCGAGTCGATGAACGACAGGTGGTTCGAGGCGAGCACGACGGCGCCCTCTTTCGGCACGTTCTCGAGCCCGACGACCCAGGGCCGGAAGATCGAGAGCAGGATCGGACCGATCACGAGGTTCTTCATGAACCAGTAGAACACCGTGCGGCTCCCTTCCTCCGAGGCATCGTCCAGCTTAACGCCGGGTGACTCAGGAGTGCTCAGCGACCCACACGCGGGCGAGGTCGGCCGCACCGACGACGCCCGCGTCGTTCACGAGCTCGGCGATGACGAAGTCGGGCTCGGGGTGATACCCCCGCGCGGGCAGGTGCTCGAGGTACGACTCGCGGATCGGGGTGAGGAGCAGCTCCCCTGCCACGGCCACGCCGCCGCCGAACACGAAGCGCTGCGGGTCGAGCACGGCGGAGAGGCTCGCGGCCGCCTCGCCGAGCCAGTGGCCGAGCTGACGCAGCGCCGCGACCGCTCCGGGGTCGCCCTGTTCGATGAGCGCGCCGACGATCGTGCCGTCGAGCTCGCCGTGCTCGGCGCGCGCCCGCGCGAGCGACTGGCCGATTCCGCCGGCGTCGGCGATCTCGCCCGCCATGCGGAGCAGTGCCCGTCCTGAACCGTACTGCTCGATGCAGCCGCGCTGCCCGCAGCCGCACGCGAGGCCGTCGGGGACGACACGGAGATGCCCGAGCTCGGCACCGGCGCCGAACCCGCCGCGGAAGAGCCGGTCGTTCGCGACGATCGCGCCGCCCACGCCCGTGCCGATCGTGAGCATCACCATGTCGCTGACGAGTCGGCCGGCGCCGAATCGGAACTCCGCCCAGCCGGCGGCGTTGGCGTCGTTGTCCACCACGACGGTGCCGCCCACGCGCGCCTCGAGCTTCTCGCGCAGCGGCTCGTTGCGCCAGTCGATGTTCGGCGCGTAGTACAGGGTCGACTGCGCCGCATCGACGAAGCCCGCCGCCGCGACGCCGACGGCCTCGATCTCGTCGGGGCCGCGCAGGCCCTCGATCATGTCGACGACGGCGCGCTCGAGCGCCTCGGCGTCGCCGGCCGGCGTCGGCACCCGATCGCTGCGCACGATCACGCCCAGATCGTCGACGACCGCACCCGCGATCTTCGTTCCGCCGATGTCGATTCCGATCGCGTGCACGCTGACGCCGCCTTTCAGAGGGGGACGGGGCTGGGGTCGCGCCGGAACGGGGCCGCGCGCGCAACGACTAGAGTGTAGTAGACCCCAAAGCCGAGGTCGCGCAGGTACCCGAGCCGGGCGCGATCCAGTCGGTACCGAAGGAGCTACCGTGATCGAATTCTCCACGCCCGCCGTGGTTGCGCCCGACCCTACGGCGAACACCACCGATCTGCTCGTCGACCGCCTCGCGGCGACGCCCGATTCGGTGCTGTTCTCCCGGCCCACCGCCGACGGCGGCTGGAGTCCGGTGACGACGCGCGAGTTCTACGACCAGGTCATCGCACTGGCCAAGGGCTTCGTGGCCGCCGGCATCGAGCCCGGCGACAAGATCGGCCTCATGTGCAAGACGCGCTACGAGTGGACCCTCATCGACTTCGCCGCGTGGTTCGCGGGCGCCGTCCTCGTGCCCGTCTACGAGACGAGCTCGCCGGCCCAGGTGCGCTGGAACCTCAGCGATTCCGGCGCGGTCGCCGTCATCCTCGAGACGCCCGACCACTTCGCGCGGTTCGACGAGGTGCACCCCGACCTGCCGCTCATCCGCAAGAGCTGGCAGATCGACCTCGGCGACCTCGACAAGATCGCCGCCGGCGGCACCGAGGTGGCCGACGACGAGATCGAGCGTCGCCGCACGCTCGCGAACGGCGACGACATCGCGACGCTCATCTACACGTCGGGCTCGACCGGCAAGCCCAAGGGCTGCGTCCTCACCCACTCGAACTTCGTCGAGCTCTCGCGCAACTCGGCCGTCGCCCTCGACGAGGTCGTGCTCGACCCGAACGGCGCCTCGACCCTGCTGTTCATCACCCTCGCGCACGTCTTCGCCCGCTTCATCGCCGTGCTCTGCGTCCACGCCGGCGTGCGCGTGGGCCACCAGCCCGACACCCGCCAGCTCCTCCCCTCGCTCGGCAGCTTCAAGCCGACGTTCCTCCTCGCGGTCCCCCGCGTGTTCGAGAAGGTCTACAACGTCTCGGAGCAGAAGGCCGAGGCCGGCGGCAAGGGCAAGATCTTCCGCGCCGCCGCGGAGACCGCCGTCGCCTACTCGACCGCGCTGGAGCAGGGCTCGGTGCCGCTCGGCCTGAAGCTCAAGTTCAAGCTGTTCGACGCACTCGTGTTCTCCAAGTTGCGCGCCGCGATGGGCGGCAACGTGAAGTACGCCGTTTCGGGCTCCGCGCCGCTCGGGCCGCGACTCGGCCACTTCTACCACGCGCTCGGGATCACGATCCTCGAGGGCTACGGCCTCACCGAGACGACCGCGCCGGCGACCGTCAACCTGCCCACCAAGTCCAAGATCGGCACCGTCGGGCCGGCGCTCCCCGGGGTCTCGGTGCGTCTCGCCGACGACGGCGAGATCCAGGTCAAGGGCGTCGACGTCTTCAAGGAGTACTGGAAGAACCCCGAGGCGACCGCCGAGGCGTTCGAGGACGGCTGGTTCAAGACCGGCGACATCGGTGCGTTCGACACGGAGGGCTTCCTCACCATCACCGGGCGCAAGAAGGAGATCATCGTCACCGCCGGCGGCAAGAACGTCGCGCCCGCGGGCCTCGAAGACCCGATCCGGGCGAACCCGCTCGTCGGCCAGGTCGTCGTGGTCGGTGACAAGAAGCCGTTCATCGCCGCCCTGGTGACGCTCGACCCCGAGATGCTGCCGGTCTGGCTCAACAACAACGGCGAGGACGCCGGGATGTCGCTCGAAGAGGCCTCCACGAACCCCGCGGTGCTCGCCGAGGTGCAGCGAGCGATCGACGCGGCGAACGAGAACGTCTCGCGTGCCGAGTCGATCCGCAAGTTCACGATCCTCACGACGGAGCTCACCGAGGAGAGCGGCCACCTCACGCCGAAGCTCAGCATCAAGCGCAACATCATCCTCGAGGACTTCTCCACGCACATCGAGGCGATGTACGCCGGTGCGCCTGCGACCGAGGGCCACTCGATCGTCAGCTGACGCGACCGACGACGAAGCGCCCCGCGGAATTCCGCGGGGCGCTTCGTCGTCTGCGGGCCGCCCGCCACGAGACATCCATCGGTGGATGCCTCGGCGCGAGGCCCGACCGTCAGAACCAGTCCGACTCGCGGATCTCCTTCATCGCGGCACGACGCTCGTCCTTCTCGAGCCGGTCGAGATAGAGCAGACCGTCGAGGTGGTCGGTCTCGTGCTGCAGCGCCTGCGCCATCAGCCCCGTCCCCTCGAGGACGAGCTCGTTGCCGTCGAGATCGATGCCGCGCACCTTCGCGTACGGGTGGCGGGGCGTCTTGTGCCAGAGCCCGGGCACCGAGAGGCAGCCTTCGTCGACGAGCTCCTTCTCACCCGACAGCTCGATGATCTCGGGATTCAGGATGTACCCGACCTCGCCGTCGACGTTGTAGCTGAACGCTCGCAGGTTGACGCCGATCTGCGAGGCCGCGACACCGGCCCGGCCCGGCAGCCTGACGCTGTCGACGAGGTCGGCCACGAGAGCGCGCACGCGATCGTCGACCTGTTCGACGGGGGCTGAGACGGTCTTGAGGACGGGGTCGCCGAACAGGCGGATGGGACGCTCTGGCAATGTTCTCCGATCAGTGCCCGCGGTCGGCGGGCAGGCCTTCCACCACGAGGGCGGCGAGTTCGCGCGCCGCGTCGCGGGTGACGGGGCGCAGCTGGGTCCAGTTCACGACCGAGCCGGCGGCGAGCTGGGGGTCGTACGGGATGCGGACGATCTCACGCACGCGCGACTGGAAGTGCGCCTCGATCTCGTCGACCTTCACGAGGTGCGTGCCCTGCGTGGCGAGGTTGATCGCGACGACGGCGTTGCGCACGAGTTCGCCGTAGCCGTTCGCCTCGAGCCAGGTGAGGGTCTCGGAGGCGAGGCGCGCCTCGTCGACGCTGCCGCCGGAGACGATCACGATCGAGTCGGCACGCTGCAGCGTCGCCCGCATGACCGAGTGCACGATCCCCGTGCCGCAGTCGGTCAGCACGATCGAGTAGTACCGTGCCGCGAGCCCTGCGACGACGTTGTAGTCGTTGTCGTCGAAGGCCTCGGACAGCGTGGGGTCGGTGTCGGATGCGAGGATGTCGAGCCGCGTCTCGTCGCGTGAGACGAACCGCGAGAAGTCGGTGTAGCCGCCGATCGACGACGCCTTGGCGACGACGTCGCGCACCGTCTCGCGGGTCTGCCGGTCGACCCGCTCGGCGAGCGTGCCGCGATCGGGGTTCGCGTCGATCGCGATGATGCGGTCGTCTCGGGCGTCGGCGAGGGCCATGCCGAGCAGAGCCGTGATGGTGGTCTTGCCGACGCCGCCCTTGCGGGTCAGCACGGGCACGAACCGGGCACCGCCCTCGAAGCGCTTCTGGATGCGCTGGTTCATCGCCTTGTGCGCGCGCACCTTCGCCGAATCGCCGAGATTCACGAGGTGCAGGGAGGCCTGGTAGAGGAAGCGGTTGAGTCCGCCCTCGGGCGCCGGTCGCGTGGTGCGATTGACGTCGATGAGGCGATCGGGCGTCAGCGAGTCGGGCGTCTCGGGGACCTCGGCGGGGGCTTCGGGATCGTGGCCGGCGGCGACCGCCACCTCGCCCGTCGCCGGCGCCGTCCGGTCGATGGCGGACTCGCCGGCCCGCTTCGTCGCATCCGCCGCGAGCAGGGCGCTGTACGGCGACGCCTCACGATGCGCGGCACCGCGATGACCGGCCGGGAGGCCGGGCGCGAGGATCGGCACGGAGCGCGTGCCGGAGTCCGCCGCCGCGATGGCGCCCGGGTTAACCGACACGTCGTCGATGGCGACGGCGACCTCGTCTTCGGGCACCTCGTGCACCGGGGCCGGAGGCAGGTCGACCCTGAGGTCGAGATCGGGTCGCGCCGCGTGCGCACCGGTCGACCCCGAAACGGGTGGGCGGTCGACCGGGCCGGTGCGAACACCGACACCGCGCCGGCTCACCGGCTCCGAATCATGCGTCTCGTCAGCCACCGATACCCCTCCTCATCAGCGCCGTTCCACGCCAAGCCTAGCGTGCGCGCACGACGACGAGCAGATCACCCGCCTCCACCTGCTGGGTCTTCGGCACGGCGACGCGCTCCACGACGCCCGCGACGGGCGAGGTGATGGCGGCTTCCATCTTCATCGCCTCGATCGACGCGACGCTCTGGCCCGCCTCGATCTCGGCACCCGGCTCGACCTGCAGCGTCACCACGCCGGAGAACGGCGCGGCGATCTGACCCGGCTGCGAGGCATCCGCCTTCTCGGCCGTCCGCGTCTCGACCGTGATGCTGCGATCGCGCACGAAGACCGGGCGCAACTGGCCGTTGAGGATGGTCATGACGGTGCGCATGCCCTTGTCGTCGGCCTCGCCGATCGCCTCGAGCCCCGCGTAGAGCCGGACGCCCTTCGCGATCTCGACCACGTGCTCGGCGCCGGGGCGGAGACCGTAGAGGTAGTCGACCGTGTCGACGACCGAGAGATCGCCGAAGAGCTCGCGGATCTGCTCGAACTGGCGCGTCGGCGCCGGGAAGAGCAGCGCGTTGAGCGTGGCTCGACGAGTGGCGCTGTCGGCCTCGAGCGCGGCGCGCTGGTCGGCGGTGAGCTCGGCCACGCCGATGCGGACGTCGCGCCCCGCGAGCACCTTCGTGCGGAAGGGCTCGGGCCAACCGCCGGGCAGGTCGCCGAGCTCGCCGGCCATGAAGCCGATGACCGAGTCGGGCACGTCGTACTTCTCGGGGTTCGCCGCGAAGTCGGCGGGATCGGCCTTGACCGCCGCGAGGTGGAGCGCGAGATCGCCGACGACCTTCGACGAGGGGGTCACCTTCGGCACACGACCGAGGATCGCGTCGGCCGCGGCGTACATGTCCTCGATGAGTTCGAAGTCGTCGGCGAGGCCGAGCGCGATCGCCTGCTGGCGCAGGTTCGACAGCTGGCCGCCGGGGATCTCGTGGTGGTATACGCGCCCCGTGGGCCCCGGCAGGCCGGACTCGAACGGCTTGTATAGCCGGCGCACGGCCTCCCAGTACGGTTCGAGATCGCTCACGGCGTCGAGCGAGATGCCGGTGTCGCGCTCGGTGTGCGCGAGGGCCGCGACGAGCGACGAGGCCGAGGGCTGGCTCGTGGTGCCGGCCATCGGGGCGCTGGCCACGTCGACCGCGTCGACGCCCGCCGCACTCGCGGCGAGGAGCGTCGCGAGCTGGCCGCCCGCGGTGTCGTGCGTGTGCAGGTGCACGGGCACGTCGAACCGCTCGCGCAGCGCGCCGACGAGCTTCGCCGCGGCGGCCGGTCGCAGGAGCCCCGCCATGTCCTTGATGGCGAGCACGTGCGCGCCCGCGCCGACGATGTCGTCGGCGAGCCGCAGGTAGTAGTCGAGCGTGTAGAGGTCTTCGCGCGGGTCGAGGAGGTCGCCGGTGTAGCAGAGCGCGACCTCGGCCAGCGTGTGGCCCGTCTCGAGGACCGCATCGATCGCCGGCCGCATCTGGGAGACGTCGTTGAGGGCGTCGAAGATGCGGAAGATGTCGACGCCGGTCGCGGCGGCCTCCCGCACGAACGCGTCGGTGACCTCGGTGGGGTACGGCGTGTAGCCGACGGTGTTGCGCCCGCGCAGCAGCATCTGGATGTTGATGTTCGGCAGCGCCTCGCGGAGCGCGGCGAGCCGCTCCCACGGGTCTTCGCCGAGGAAGCGGAGCGCGACGTCGTAGGTCGCACCACCCCAGGCCTCGACCGAGAGCAGCTGGGGCGTGAGCCGGGCCACGTACGGGGCCACCGCGACCAGGTCCTTCGTGCGCACGCGGGTGGCGAGGAGCGACTGGTGGGCGTCCCGGAAGGTGGTCTCGGTCACGGCGAGCGGCGTCTGGCCGCGCAGGGCGGCGGCGAAGCCGGTCGGGCCGAGCTCGAGCAGGCGCTGGCGCGAGCCGTCGGGCGCGGGCTGCGAGAGGTCGATCGCGGGCAGCTTCTCGACCGGGCTCACGCCGATCGGAGCTGGCCCGTTCGGCTGGTTCACCGTGACGTCGGCGAGCCAGTTGAGGATCTTCGTGCCGCGGTCCTTCGAGACGCGACCGCGCAGCAGCTGCGGGCGCTCGTCGATGAACGAGGTGCTGAGGTCGCCGGCGACGAACGCCGGGTCTTCGAGCACGGCCTGGAGGAACGGGATGTTCGTGGAGACGCCGCGGATCCGGAACTCCGCCAGCGCCCGCTTCGCACGTGCGACCGCCGCCGCGTGGTCGCGACCGCGGCACGTGAGCTTCGCGAGCATGGAGTCGAAGTGGGGGCTGATCTGGGCGCCCGGATTGATGGTTCCGCCGTCGAGTCGGATGCCGGCGCCGCCGGGCGAGCGGTAGGTCGTGATCTTGCCGGTGTCGGGGCGGAAGCCGGCGGTCGGGTCCTCGGTCGTGATGCGGCACTGCAGTGCCGCGCCGCGCAGTCGGATCGAGTCCTGAGTGAGACCGAGCTCGGCGAGCGACTCCCCCGCGGCGATGCGCATCTGCGAGACGACGAGGTCGACGTCGGTGACCTCCTCGGTGACGGTGTGCTCGACCTGGATGCGCGGGTTCATCTCGATGAACACGTGCTGGCCCGCGCGTTCGCCGGCGGTGTCGAGGAGGAACTCGACCGTGCCGGCGTTGACGTAGCCGATCGACTTGGCGAAGGCGATCGCGTCGCGGTAGAGCGACCCGCGGACGTCGTCGGAGAGGTTCGGCGCCGGCGCGATCTCGATCACCTTCTGGTGGCGTCGCTGCACCGAGCAGTCGCGCTCGAAGAGGTGCACCGTCTCGCCGCTCGCATCGGCGAGGACCTGCACCTCGATGTGCCGGGGCCGGAGCACCGCCTGCTCGAGGAACATCGTCGGGTCGCCGAAGGCGCTGTCGGCCTCGCGCATCGCCTCTTCGAGGGCGGCCCGCAGGTCGTCCTTGCGGTCGACCCGGCGCATTCCGCGGCCGCCGCCGCCGGCGACGGCCTTCGCGAAGATCGGGAAGCCGATCTCGTCGGCCTGGGCGACGAGGGCCTCGATGTCGCGGGAGGGCGGAGTCGACTTCAGGACGGGGACGCCCGCGGCGATCGCGTGCTCCTTCGCCGTCACCTTGTTGCCGGCCATCTCGAGCACGTGCTTCGGCGGGCCGATGAAGGCGATGCCGGCCTCTGCCGCGGCCTGCGCGAGCTCGGGGTTCTCGGAGAGGAAGCCGTAGCCGGGGTAGATCGCGTCGGCGCCCGACTCCTTCGCCACGCGGATGATCTCCGACACGTCGAGGTAGGCGCGGACGGGGTGTCCGGGCTCCCCGATCTGGTACGCCTCGTCGGCCTTCAGCCGGTGCAGCGAGTTGCGGTCTTCGAAGGGATAGACCGCGACCGTCTTCGCACCGAGTTCGACGGCGGCTCGGAACGCACGGATGGCGATCTCACCGCGATTGGCAACCAGGATCTTCGTGAACATGCAAGCCTTTCCGAACGGAATCCGCACAGCGAACGTTTAGGTATCGCCCGAGCACTAAAGGTAACGTATCTGTTCGTGCACGTTCTCTCCGTCAGCTCCCTGAAAGGCGGCGTCGGCAAGACCACTGTCACGCTCGGACTGGCGTCGGCGGCCTTCGCCCGCGGCGTCCGGACCCTCGTCGTCGACCTCGACCCGCAGTCCGACGTCTCGACCGGCATGGACATCCAGGTCGCCGGCCACCTCAACGTCGCCGACGTGCTCGCGTCCCCGAAGGAGAAGATCGTCCGTTCGGCGATCGCACCGAGCGGCTGGGCGCGCCAGAACCCCCAGTCGACGATCGACGTCATGATCGGCAGCCCGTCGGCCATCAACTTCGACGGTCCGCACCCGTCGATCCGCGACATCTGGAAGCTCGAGGAGGCGCTCGCGAACGTCGAGGCCGACTACGAGCTCGTGCTCATCGACTGCGCTCCCTCGCTCAACGCGCTCACCCGCACCGCCTGGGCGGCGAGCGACCGCGTCGCCGTCGTCACGGAGCCGGGCCTCTTCTCGGTCGCCGCCGCCGACCGCGCGCTGCGCGCTATCGAGGAGATCCGACGAGGCCTCTCGCCCCGCCTCCAGCCGCTCGGCATCATCGTCAACCGTGCCCGCGTGCAGTCGCTCGAGCACCAGTTCCGCATCAAGGAGCTGCGCGACATGTTCGGCCCGCTCGTGCTCAGCCCGCAGCTGCCCGAGCGCACGTCGCTGCAGCAGGCGCAGGGTGCGGCGAAGCCGCTGCACATGTGGCCCGGCGAGAGCGCGGAGGAGATGTCGGCGAACTTCGACCAGCTCCTCGATCGCGTGCTGCGCACGGCTCGGATCGCCGACGACACGGGCGGTCAGCTCGCGGTCGAGTCCCACGCGATCTGACCGGTCGGCACGACGTCGGGCGACGGTCGACACGCGCTGCGAGTGTGACGCCGTGTGACGTCGGCACCGGCGCGAGCAGCGATGAGAGGGGCTCGGAGGCCCCGCGCGGAACACGTCGCCATCGTCGCCGAAACGGGCGGCGTCTCGCGACGACGGCAGCGCCGTGCGTCAGGAGATCTTGCGCGACTTCGCCCCGCGTCGAGCCGCCAGCTCGTCCATGGGGTCGGCCGGCTGGGTGTCGAGTTCGACGAGGGTCGACTCGACTTCGCGGAGCACCTTGCCGACGGCGATGCCGAAGACGCCCTGGCCGCGATTGACGAGGTCGATGACCTCGTCATCGGAGGTGCAGAGATAGACGCTCGCCCCGTCGCTCATGAGCGTGGTCTGGGCGAGGTCTTCGACGCCCGCCTCGCGGAGCTGCGTCACCGCCGTACGGATCTGCTGCAGCGAGATACCCGTGTCGAGCAGCCGCTTGACGAGCTTGAGCACGAGGATGTCGCGGAAACCGTAGAGGCGCTGCGAGCCCGAGCCCGCGGCACCGCGCACCGTCGGCTCGACGAGTTGCGTGCGCGCCCAGTAGTCGAGCTGGCGATAGCTGATCCCGGCGGCCCGTGCGGCGATCGCGCCGCGGTAGCCGGTGCCGTCTTCGTACTCGGGCATTCCGTCGGTGAACAGCAGGCCGAGGTCGTAACGCGAGCGCACGGTCTCACTCATCGATTCGCCCCTCATTCTGCTTCGTCACCCCGACGACGCGAGTCCCACGCTACCGAGGCCGAGGGCCTGCGCCAAACATATCGGGCCGATCGTCACGGCGTGTCGCGCGCGATCATCTCGCGAGGCGGTCGAGCGTCGCCCGGACGATGCTCGAGTGCACCGTCTCGAGCGCGGACGCGAGCTCCCGTGCGCGCTCCGCGGCGCGGGCCTTCCCCGCCGCATCGGATCGCCGCGACGGGGCGATCGCGCGTTCGACGAGCGCCGCCTCGCGCTCGGCCGCGGCGCGCAGCCCGCTGAGGTGGCGCGGTTCGATGCCCACGTCGCGCAGGGCGACGAGGGCCCGCAGGATGCCGAGCGACTCGTCGCCGTAGTGCTCTGCGGCCGGCAGCACCGAGGCCGACACGGCGTCGTCGAGCAGCGCCGCCGTCGCGCCGGTCGCCTTGATGAGCTCGGCGCGGCTCAACCGCTTCGGCGTGAGGAATCCCGCCGCGCTCGTGGCCCCCGGCAGGGCGGGCGTCTCTCCGGCGTCGATGGCCTCGAGGTGCGCCCGGATGACCTTCAACGGGAGGTAGTGGTCGCGCTGCATGGAGAGCACGACGGTGATGCGCTCGACGTCCGCCGGCGAGAACTTGCGGTAGCCCGCGGCCGTTCGCGCGGGCGAGACCAGGCGCTGCTCTTCGAGGAACCGCAGCTTCGACGGCGTCAGCTCGGGGAACTCGGGCTGCAGTCGCGCGAGCACCTGTCCGATGCCGAGCAGGGGCGTCGGGTCGCTCGCGCGCGTCGACGCCGCGGTGCCGACCACTACTCGCTCGCCACCGGAGCCAGGTCGCGTCGGGAAGCGTAGAAGGTGAGCCGGAACTTGCCGATCTGCACCTCGGCGCCGTCGGACAGCAGCGCCGTCTCGATGCGCACGCCGTCGAAATACGTGCCGTTCAGCGAGCTCAGGTCCTTCACCTCGAATGCGGTGCGATGCCGGACGAACTCGGCGTGCTTGCGAGACACGGTGACGTCGTCGAGGAAGATGTCGGCGTCGGGATGACGCCCCACGACCGTGACGTCGGTGTCGAGCAGGAACCGCGCCCCGGTGTTCGGGCCGCGTCGGACGACGAGCAGCGCCGAACCCGACGGCAGCGCGGCGATCGCCTCCTGCTCCTCCGCGGAGATGTCGGCGTCGACCGCACCGAGTTGGGCGGCCGCCTCGCGGCTGAACCCCATCGTCGCATCGACGGCGCTGTCGTCCACCGTCTGCGACGAGGTCTCGGGGTGCTCGAACTCCCCCTCGCCCGCTCCGTCGGCCTGTGTGTTGTCGGATTCCGCCACGGCTAACCTCCCTCTTCCAGCGTATCGGATCGCCGGTCGCCCGCCACCCGGGGAATGCGGATCGCCCGTGCCGTCTCGATCGCATAGATCACGCCGGCCCACCAGTAGAGGAACGCACCCCAGAGCGTGATGGCCCATCCCACCGGCTCGCTGACCGGAGCCACGACGGGGAATGCCGCACCGAGCATGATCACCGGCAGGCCGAAGAACAACGCGAACGTCGCGACCTTGCCGAGCTGATGCACGGGCAGCGGGCCGAAGCCGTGGTTCGCGAGCACGACCCCGAGTACGAGCAGGAAGACGTCGCGCGCGACGATCACGACGACGATCCACCACGGCACGAGCTGCTGCGCGGCGAGCCCGACGAGGGCGGCGAAGATGTAGAGGCGGTCGGCGGCGGGGTCGAGCAGTTGCCCGAGTCGGGTCACCTGGTCGAGCCGTCGCGCGAGATACCCGTCGGCCAGGTCGGTGAGGCTCGCGACCACGAGGACGACGAGGGCGACGATGTAGTCGCCGATGACCAGGAACGCGAGGAACACGGGCACGAGCGCGAGCCGGAGCATGCTCAGCAGGTTCGGGATCGTCCAGATCTCCGAACCGACTCCCCCGGCGCGCTCCCCAGCCACGTCCCGATCCTATCGGGCGCCCGGATGCCTCGTTCAGAGCCGCGCGGAGAGCCCCGGCCACGCTTCGGCGAAGCGCGGGTGCAGGGGACGGCGGGCGACCTCGGCGATCGGCACCCACCTGAGTTCGATGCTCTCGGGGTCGCTCACGACCGGTTCGAAGCGCACGAGGGCGTCGGCGACGACCGTCGTGTACGACCAGAATCCGAGGTCGAGCACGCTCGTGAACCGCACGGACAACGTCTCGGGCGGCACGCCCGCCTCCTCGCCCGCCTCGCGGATGGCCGCGTCGACCGCCGCCTCGTCGGCATGCAGCGCGCCGCCCGGAATGCCCCAGGTGCCGCCGAAGTGACTCCACTGCGCACGATGCTGGAGCAGGACCTCGGCCGCCGGGCTGACCGCGAGCAGGCCCGCCGCCCCGTAGCGACCCCAGTAGCGCACGCCGCCCGGCCCTTCGACCCATGCGTCTCCGCTCGAACCCGTCACCACTCCAGCATGACGCATGCCGCGACGAGGCGCGCCGCCGGTCGTAGGCTGGAGCGATGGAGGACGAACGGCCGGTGCGGATCGACGCCTGGTTGTGGGCGGTGCGCCAGTACAAGACCCGGTCGGCGGCCACCGCCGCATGCCGGGCCGGGCATGTGCGCGTGAACGGCGAGCGCGTCAAGGCCGCGCAGCAGGTTCGGCCCGGCGACGAGGTGCGCGTCCGGGTCGCCGGATTCGATCGCCATCTGGTCGTGCGACGTCCGATCGCGAAACGCGTCTCGGCGGCGCTCGCGGCCGAAGCCGCCGAAGACCGCACGCCCCCGCCGCCGCCGCGCGCCGAACTGCCCGCGACGATCGTGCGTGATCGCGGCGCCGGGCGGCCCACCAAGCGCGAACGGCGCGACCTCGATCGCCTTCGCGGGCGCTGAGCCGAAAGGTCGGGCGCAGGGCGTAGCCTGTGCCTCGTGCACAAGGAACTCAGCCACGAGCCCGAGGCGCGCCGCTACGTGCTGCGCGTCGAGGGCACCATCGCGAGCGTGCTCGACTACCGGGTGCTCGGCGACGCCGTCGCGTTCACGCGGACGTTCACGAATCCCGCCTACCGCGGCTCGGGGCTCGCCTCTGAGGTCGTCGGCTTCGCGGTCGACGACGTCGAGGCGAGTTCCGACCGGCGCATCGTGCCGAGCTGCTGGTACGTCTCCGAGTGGTTCGACCGGCATCCCGACCGCCGCGCGCTGCTCGATCCGCGGCTCGGCTGATGGTCGCCGGCTACAGCGCCGCCCAGGTGCGGGCCGCCGAGGCGCCGCATCTCGCGCGAGGCGAGCCGCTCATGCGTCGCGCCGCCGCAGCCCTCGCCGAGGTGGTGCGCGCGCGACCGGCCCGCCGGGCGGATCCCGACCGGCTCGTGCTCGTGCTCGCGGGCTCCGGCGACAACGGCGGTGATGCGCTCTACGCCGCGGCGGAACTCGCCGCCGAGGGCGTGCGGGTCGTGATCGTGCCCACCGGAGCGCGCATGCATGCAGCGGCGCGGGCGGCGGCGATCGCGACCGGCGCCGAGGTGCTCGAGCACGTCGAGGCGTCGACCGTCGCGGCACTCGCCGGCGAGGCATCCGTGATCGTCGACGGCGTGCTGGGGACGGGGACGAGCCCCGATCCCGCACTCCGCGGCCGGGCCCGCGAGGTCGTCGCGGCCATCCTGCCGGAACTCGTGCGCGAGCCGCGCCCCGAGGTCATCGCCGTCGACCTGCCGAGCGGCATCCACCCCGACGACGGAAGCGTGCCCGACCCGACCGTGCTGCCCGCGACCGTCACGGTGACGTTCGGCGCGGCCAAGGCGGGACTGCTCATCGAGCCGGGTGCCGACCTCGCCGGCGAGGTGCACGTCGTCGACCTCGACCTCGGCCCCGAGCTCGAGGCCTTCACCCCGCTCGTCGAGCGGGGCTGAGCGGGATCAGTACCAGTTGACGGCCTGCGAGTGCGACCAGGCGCTGCACGGCGAGCCGTAGGAACGCGAGATGTAGTCGAGGCCCCAGGCGATCTGCGTCGCGGCGTTCGTCTGCCAGTCGGCGCCCATCGTGGCCATCTTGCTGCCGGGCAGCGCCTGCGGGATGCCGGTGGCGCCGCTCGAGCCGTTCATCGCGGTGTACGACCAGCCCGACTCCTTCTGCCACAGCGAATCGAGGCACTGGAACTCGCCGTCGCCCCAGCCGTACTTGCTCGAGGCCATCGATCGTGCGGTCTCGCGGGCGCCTTCGGGAGTGTTCGCGCGGGCGAGTGCCTCGGCGGCGGCCTTCGCCTTCGCGGCCTGCTCGCGATCGAATTCGGCGGCCGCGGCCTTCGCCTTGTCGACCTCGTCGCGGGTCTCCGCGGTCAGATCGACCAGTTCGTCGACCGGCAGCAGTTCGTAGTCGCCGAGCGAGGCGACCGAGGCCGCGAGGTCCGAGGTGTCGGTCTTGCCGTCGACGGCGGCGAGCGTGGCGTTCGCGGTGGAAAGGGTGTCCTCGGCGGTGGCACGGGTGCGGGCGGCCGCGATGGCGCTGTACGCGCCGAGCTGGTCGTGCTGCACGCCGGTCGCCTCGGTGAGGGCGGTGGTCGCGTCGATGCGCGCCTGCGACTCTGCGGCCGACCTGATGGTGAAGCCGGTGCCGACGATGAGCGCGATGCCGGCGACGGCGCCGGCGGCCATGAGCCGGCGGCGGTTGGCCCGGCGGCGCATCGAGCGACGGGGGTGGTCGTCGACGGTCGTGCCGGCGAGGTCTGCGGTGCGGGTTTCGGGGCTGGGGGAAGTCTGGTTTCGCATAGGTATCTGAAGCTGCTCGGTTCGAATTCGTTCGATGGGGGCGGCCCCGAGCACGGGCACAAGTCAGACACCCTGCCCTCCGATTCTGGACGGATCCTCACTTCCACCTGTGCACTTCATGGATGTCGCGGCGAAAGGCGCGATACTCGGAGGATGCTCCCAGCCGACGCCACCGACTTCCCCAGCCCGGCCGCGGAGGGACGCTGTCCGTGCTTCAGCGGGCTCACCTTCGGGGAATGCTGCGCCCCGTTCCTCGGCGGCACGGCGTCGGCGCCCACGGCCGTGCAGCTCATGCGGTCCCGCTACACCGCGTTCGTCACGGGCGCCGCCGACTACCTGCTCGCCACCTGGCACCCGTCGACGCGGCCGGATTCGCTCGATCTCGACCCCTCGATCCGCTGGCTCAGGCTCGAGGTCGAGCGCACGGAACGCGGCGGTCCGTTCGACCGCGACGGACTCGTGGAGTTCACGGCGTACTTCCGGTATCACGGCGAGCGCGACCGCCAGCACGAGACGAGCACGTTCGCGCGAGTCGACGGGCGTTGGGTGTACGTCGACGCGACCGGCTGACGCGGCGCCGGCGGTGCGCTGCAGGCGAACGGCGGTCCGAATCAAAGCCAATCCAGAGCTTCACCCCATACCGTGGTCCTCGTGACTCCGCTCGACGGCACTCGTCCCCCGAGGCATCCAGACGCTCCCGCAATGCTCACCGCCCGTGCCCAGCGCACGCTCGAGACGATCGACGGCCAGACCCTCGACGAGATGCGAGCACTCCGCGACGAGACCGAGCGATTCATGCTGCGCTACAAGTTCGGCATGGACGAGGTCATCACGAAGCTCTCGATCCTGCGCGAGGAGTTCAACCAGACGCACGACTACAACCCGATCGAGCACATCTCGAGCCGGCTGAAGAGCCTCGACAGCGTGATCGAGAAGATGGCACGCAAGGGCGTCGAACCGAACTTCGACACGATCCGCGAGACGATCACGGACATCGCGGGTGTGCGCGTCACGTGCAGCTTCGTCTCCGACGCGTACCGCATCTTCGAGTTGCTCACCGCGCAGCGCGACATCCGCGTACTCAAGGTGAAGGACTACATCAAGGATCCGAAGCCGAACGGCTACCAGAGCCTGCACGTCATCGTCGAGGTGCCGGTGTTCCTCTCGACGGGGCCGCACCCCGTGGCGGTCGAGGTGCAGATCCGCACGATCGCGATGGACTTCTGGGCGAGTCTCGAGCACAAGATCTACTACAAGTACGACCGCCAGGTGCCGCAGGAGCTGCTCGACGGGCTGACGGACGCCGCTCGCACGGCCTCCGAACTCGACACCCGCATGGAGCGCCTGCACCACGAGGTGCACGGCTGGCCGCGATCGGCGCACGTGCGACGCGACATCGCGGTCTGAACCGGGGCGACGCCGTGATGCACGGCCCGGTCACTCGGCCGGGTCGTCGACCTTCTTCGCACGGCTCGGCTGCACGCGGGTCGGCTCCCCCGGCATCTTGGGGAAATCGGGCGGGAAGGGCAGCTCGCCGAGCCCGTCGTCGAGATCGCGCTGCCACCACTCGAGGAGCAGGTCGAGTCGACCCGGCCGATCGTGCATCGCCGCCCACGGGTCGCCGCGCTCGGCGAGGCGCTGCGGCACGGTGCGGACGGTGTGGTCGGCGGGGTCGGTGCGCTCGAGCTCCGACCACTCGAGCGGGCACGACACCGGCGCGTGCGGCAGCGGACGGGGGCTGTAGGCGCCCGCCATGGTGCGATCGCGGTTCGCCTGGTTGTAGTCGATGAAGATGCGGTCGCCGCGCTCCTCCTTCCACCAGTTGGTCGTGACCCGGTCGGGCAGGCGTCGCTCGAGCTCACGACCGAGCGCGATCACCGCGTGACGCACGTCGAGGAACTCGTGCTCGGGCTCGATGGGAGCGAAGACATGGATGCCTCGGCTGCCGGAACTCTTCACGAACCCGGTCAGGCCCACCTCGGCGAGCAGCTCGCGAAGGGCGAACGCGACGGGCACGGCCTCGGCGAACCCCGTGCCAGGCTGCGGGTCGAGATCGATGCGCAGCTGGTCGGGGAAGTCGCTCTGCTCGGCGCGGGACGCCCACGGATGGAAGACGACGGTGTTCATCTGGGCCGCCCAGACGGCACCGGCCGGTTCGTCGAGCACGAGCTGCGGGTGCTTGCGCCCGCTCGGATAGGTGACCGTCACCGAGCGGATCCACCCGGGCGCTCCCTTCGGCGGGTTCTTCGAGAAGAACTGCTCGCCGTCGACGCCGCCCGGGAAACGCTGCAGCGACACCGGGCGATCGCCGTTGGCCTCGATGAACGCGTCGCCGACCGCGACCAGATACTCGGCGAGCTCGCGCTTCGTGATGCCCGCCTCGGGCCAGATCACCCGCGTGGGACTCGAGACCCGTACGGCGCGCTCGCCGTCGGGTCCGGGGACAAGGAGCTCGATCGCGTCACCGGCCATGGCAGCGACGCTACCGGCAAGCACCGACGTCGCGCAGCCCCGGCGACCGCATCACGCCGGGATCGACTCGTACCGTCGCGCCGCGCGCGCCCGCGCCTTCGCGGCCTCGACCTCCCGGTTCTTCGGCGGCGCGCTCGTGACGAGCTCGTCGAGGAGGTGGCGCGTGATGTGCGCGATCTCGGCGACCGCACGATCGAACGCCTCGGCGTTCGCCTTCGACGGCTTCGTCGACCCGCTCACCTTGCGCACGAACTGCAGCGCCGCCGCGTGCACCTCGTCGTCGGTGGCGACCGGCTCGAAGTTGTGGAGGGGGTGGATGTTCCTGCACATGCGGTGCAGCCTACGCCTCATGTCCGAGGATCGCTCGCTTGCGCGGGCGTCGCCAGCGGCTGCAGGAGGAACAGGCGCACCACCCGTCCCGACTCGCGCTCGTACGCGCGATACCCCGGCCACTGCGCCTCGATCAGCGCCCACGCGGTATCGCGCGCGTCGTGGTCGATCCGGGTCGCGTGCACCGGCATGCGACGGCCGCGCACGGTGATCGCCGCATCGGGGTGTGCGATCAGGTTGTACGTCCACGCCGGATGCCGATCGCGCGCGAAGCTCGTGCCGGCGATGATCGCCCTGCCGTGGCCGTCGGGCGTGTACATGAGCGCCGTGTCGCGCGGCTCACCCGATCGCGCGCCGATCGTGTGCAGCATGAGCGAGGGCACGAGGAGGGCGCTCAACTGCACACGCCCGCCGCTCGCCCACGCGATCAGCCGCTCGACGGGAGGCAGGACTCGCGGCGCGGCCCACCGGAACAGGCGGGTGCGGGTGAGCGGCGAGATCACGGACCTGACGAGGTGGACGACGCTGGGCATGCGCCCCATTCTGCAGGTCCGGGGAAGAGCCCGTCGAGGCGCGGACGACGCACGACGCGCCGCCGAGCCGCCGAGCCGCCGCGTCGCGGAGCGACGGAAGGTCCGACTGGGGCGGTGCGCGGTCAACCCCCTTGTCTCTGGCGACCGTCGACCTAGCGTGGAAGGTGACGAGAGAGAGATCGGAGGAGCCATGACCGACCCGATGCGCCCCGGCGAACCGGCCGAGGGCGAGTACACCGACTCCGAACTGCCGGAGGACGCGCAGTCGGCGACTCCGCACCGGGACCACGATGCGGAGGCGGTGAGCGCCGAGCACGACACCGAGGCGCTCGAGATCGACGTCGACGAGGACACGGGCGAGGTCGAGATCGAGGAGGAGGACGAGGACGAGGTCGACATCGTCGCGCCGGATGCCATCATCCCGCCGACGCGGGGGTTCCCCATCTGACCTCGTCCGGCGTCGGCCGTCCGGCGACTCAGCTCGGTCGCCGGGCGGTGCCCGGTCGCCGGGCAGCGACCGACCCGTCGTCGACGATGATGTAGGCACCCGCGATCAGGATGACCTGGCTCGACAGGTTGAGCCAGAGCAGCAGCGCGATCAGCGCCGTGAACGAGGCGAGCAGCGGATTCACCATCGCTCCCCCCACGAAGAGCCCCGAGAGGACCTGCAGGCCCGTGAGGCCGAGTCCACCGAGGAGCGCGCCCCGCCAGAGCGAGCCTGCACGCACCCGGATGCCGGAAAGGAGCCGGAACAGCGCGGCGATCGCCACCGTGTCGATCGCGAACGCCAGCACCACCGAGAGGGTCCGCGTGAGCCCGTCGAACCACGGCGATCCCGTCGAGACGTCGAACCAGCCGAACACGGTGTGGAGCGCGGTGGTGCCGGCGACCATGATGACGGCGGACGCGACGAACGCTGCCCCGAAGGCCACCGCGAACACGAAGTCGCGGAACATGAGCCAGCCGAAGAACCGCGGGTCGTCGGGCTGCTCGGCGAGGTCGCGGAACGAGACCCGAAGGGAGCCGATGGCCCCGATCGCCGCGCCGACGAGTCCGACGAGCGCGAGCGCCCCCGCGACGCTGAGGGTGATCGGCTGCAGAAGCTGCTCGACCGAGAGCACGCCGTCTTCGCCGACGAGTCCCGGGATGACCGCGTCCAGGGCGTCGACGAGCGCCTGGATCGCCTCGGGTCGTCCGGCGAGCCAGACCCCGGCGACGGCGAAGCCGAGGAAGACGCCGGCGAACACGGAGAACAGCGCACGGTACGTCACACTGTCGGCGAGCATCGGCCCGTGCAGCGTGAAGTACCGGACGATCGCCCGGGTCAGGGTGAATCGGAGCGCCCACTCCCAAACCCCCTCTCCCCGGCGGACCATCGCCTGCCAGAACGAACCGGTCTCTCGTGCCATCACCGTGTCAGGCTATCGATTGCGCAGGAACACCGGCCATCCCGTCGTTGTTGAGGCAAGAGGCGTGTAGCATACCCGCCCACCGAGAGAGACCAGGAGACTCACCATGAGCGAACGTACCGAGACCGCGATCCTCGCCGGCGGCTGCTTCTGGGGCATGCAGGACCTCATCCGCAAGCGCCCCGGGGTGCTCGCGACCCGCGTCGGCTACACCGGCGGTGATGTGCCGAACGCGACCTACCGCAACCACGGCACGCACGCCGAGGCGATCGAGATCGTCTTCGACCCCGAGCAGCTGGGTTACCGCGACCTCCTCGAGTTCTTCTTCCAGATCCACGACCCGTCGACGAAGAACCGGCAGGGCAACGACATCGGCACGAGTTATCGATCGGCGATCTTCCCGACGACGCCCGAGCAGGATCGCGTCGCGCGCGACACGATCGCCGACGTCGACGCCTCGGGGCTGTGGCCGGGGCCCGCGACCACCGAGGTGGCGCCGGCCGGTCCCTTCTGGGAGGCCGAGCCGGAGCACCAGGACTATCTCGAGCGCTACCCGAACGGCTACACCTGCCACTTCGTGCGCCCGGGCTGGAAGCTGCCGAAGCGCGAGGACGCGGCGCCCCGGACCGACTCGGTCGCGTAGCGCACGAGATCGAGCGCGGGCGAACGGCGAAGGACCGCGACGGACGAACGTCCGCCGCGGTCCTTCCGCGTTGCACCGGAGTCTCGGCTCAGTACCAGCCGGCCGACTCCGAGTGGTCCCAGGCGCCGCAGGGGCTGCCGTACCGGTCGGCGATGTAGCCGAGGCCCCACGCGATCTGCGTCGCGGGGTTCGTCTCCCAGTCGGCGCCGGCCGAGCCCATCTTGGAACCGGGCAGGGCCTGCGGGATGCCGTAGGCACCCGAGGAGGGGTTCGACGCGTAGACGTTCCAGCCCGACTCGCGATCCCACAGGGCCACGAGGCATCCGAACTGGTCGTCGCCCCAGCCGCGCGCCGCGAGCATGTCGCGGGCGATCGCCTGGGCGCCGCTCGGGTTCGCCGGCCCCGAGGGACGCGAACCGCCGGAGGCTTCCTCGGCGGCGGCCTCCTCGGCGGCGGCCCGCTCGGCGGCGGCGCGCGCGGCGGCCTCGGCCGCGGCCTTCTTCTCGGCCGCGATCTTGTCGGCCTTGGCGATCGCGCCCTTGACCTCGGTCGTGTGCGAGGCCGTCGCATCGGCGAGTTCGAAGACGCGCTCGGGCGCCAGCAGCCGGTAGTCGTCGAGCGCCGCGACCGACGAGGCGAGCTCGGTGGCATCGGCCTTGCCCTTGGCGGCGGAGATGGTGTCCTTGGCACCGCTCAGGGTGTCCTTCGCGGCCTTGACGGCGCGCGCCTCGAGGATGCCCGAGTGCGAGCCCAGCTGCTCGACCTTGAAATCGGTCGCCGCGCTGAGCTCGGCGGTCGCGGCGATGCGCTCGTTCTGCGCGGCGACGGCGGACTGCAGCATGAACCCCGAGCCGACGAGGGCGCCGACCGCGACGACGGCGCCGGCGGTGATCGCGGGGCCCCGGCGCCAGCTGCGGCGCCGACGGCGCTCGCGGCGGCTCAGGCCGGGCTCGATCTCGGGGGAATGGTCAGGGGTGTTCAGGGAGGGAGACTGGTTCTGCATGACTTTCACGTGGCGGCCCCGCTCGCGGCGAGCGCGGGCGGAACCTCTCGGTCGACGTTCCTCGGACGCGGGGGCGCCCGGGCGAAGTGGCCAGTCTGCCGAGAGGTTCTGGACAGAACCTCACTTCTTCCTGTGAAAGTCATCCAAACCCGAGGATGGCTCGGTTATTGATCCGGCGCCGGTGGCGCCCCGCGTGCCGCGCCGTGGAGTCCTGACGTCCTCAGCCGAGCGCGTCGACCGCCGCTTCGATCTCGTCGGGACCGAGCCGGCGGGGCCCCGCCCCGTCCTCCCCGAGCGCGTCGTCGGGGTTGAGCAGCCCGCAGGCCTTCATGGAGAGACAGCCGCAGCCGATGCAGCCGGTGAGTTCGCGCTCGAGCCGTTCGATGCCGAGACGGCGCACCTCGAGCTGCCGCTTCCATCGGCGGGAGGCGCGCTGCCAGTCGTCGTGGCTCGGCGTCGTGTCGAGCGGCACGTGCTCGAATGCGGCCTGCACGTCGCCGAGCGGGATGCCGAGCCGTTTCGCGACGACGATGAGCGAGACCCGCCGCAGCATGTGCCGGGCGTAGCGGCGCTGGTTGCCGCCCGTGCGATGCGAGGCGATGAGCCCGAGTTCCTCGTAGAATCGCAGCGCCGAGGGCGCAACACCGGTTCGCCGGCTCATCTCGCCGACGGTCAGCAGCTCATCGGGCGCGTGCTTCGTCATGCCGTGCTCCTCCGATCCACCACGTGGCGCTCGCCGATTGGACTTCAAGGGTACTTGAAGTTTTAGGCTTGACCCATGCGTTCCAACTCCGGGGTGATCGTGTGACCTACGTGATCGCCCTCCCCTGCGTCGACGTCAAGGACAAGGCCTGCATCGACGAGTGCCCCGTCGACTGCATCTACGAGGGCGAGCGATCCCTCTACATCCACCCCGACGAATGCGTCGACTGCGGCGCCTGCGAGCCCGTCTGTCCCGTCGAGGCCATCTACTACGAGGACGACCTGCCCGACGAGTGGGCCGACTACTACAAGGCCAACGTCGAGTTCTTCGAGATCGCCCCGGGCGGCGCCCCCGCGCTCGGCTCCCCCGGCGGCGCCGCCAAGACCGGCGTCATGGCCTACGACCATCCCGTCGTCGCGGGGCTGGCACCGCAGGGCGGGCACGAGTGAACCCGGCGCGCCACACCGCACTCACCGACGAGCCGGTGAAGTCGGACGTCACCGCCGAGGCGTTCAAGGCCGCGTTCCGCGTGCACCCCGCCGGCGTCGCCATCGTCTCGGCGGCGACCGCGACCGGCCCGGTCGGACTCACCGCCTCGAGCGTGGCGTCGGTCGCCGCCGACCCGCCCGTGCTCTCATTCTCCGTCACCCGGGCCACCGGCTCGGCGGGTGCGCTGCTCGGCGCCGACTCGTTCGTCGTGCACCTGCTCGCCGACCACCAGGTCGACCTCGCCCGGGCGTTCGCCCGGTCGGGCGCGCCGCGGTTCACGCCCGAGCAGGGCTGGACCCGGCTGCCGACCGGCGAACCCGTGCTGCCGGAGGCGCGCGCCGCCCTGCGCTGCCGGGCGCTGCAGCTCGTCCCGGTCGGCAGCTCGACGCTCGTGCTCGCCGAGGTGCTCGAGGTGCGGGCGGGCTCCGACGCTCCCCCGCTCGTGTACCACGACCGACGGTTCCACCGCCTCGACCACGAGGCATCCGAACTCTGAGTCACGCCGCCCGCGACCGCGGGCGGCGACCACCGAAGAAGGAGACATCGCAATGTCGACGTACACCCTGCCGGACCTGCCGTACGACTACGCGGCACTCGCACCGCACATCTCGGCGACCATCATGGAACTGCACCACTCGAAGCACCACCAGGCGTACGTGACCGGTGCGAACACCGCGCTCGAGCAGCTCGCCGAGGCGCGCGCGAAGGGCGACCTCGCGAACGTCAACAAGCTCGAGAAGGACCTCGCATTCAACCTCGGCGGCCACATCAACCACAGCGTGTTCTGGGAGAACATGTCGCCCGACGGCGGCGGCTCGCCCGAGGGCGAGCTGTCGGCAGCGATCGACGACGCGTTCGGCTCGCTCGACGCGTTCCGCGCGCACTTCACCGCGACCGCGCTCGGGGTGCAGGGCTCGGGCTGGTCGGTGCTCGCCTGGGACTCGGTCGGCGCCCGTCCCGTGGTGTTCCAGCTCTTCGACCAGCAGGGCAACGCGCCCCTGGGCGTCACGCCGCTGCTGCAGCTCGACGTGTGGGAGCACGCGTACTACCTCGACTACAAGAACGTGCGCGCCGACTACGTCAAGGCGTTCTGGGAGATCGTGAACTGGGCCGACGTCGCGGCCCGCTTCGACCGCGCCCGCTCGGCGACGAGCGGCCTGATCGTGCCGGGTGCCGCCTGAGCACCCCCGCACCGCGCCCGCCGAGGCGCCGGCGACGCCGGCGCCTCTCGGCGGCGCTGCTCGCCGTGCAGCTGCGTCGATGGGGACTCATCGGCATCATCGTGCTCGTCGCGATCGGCACCCTCATCGCCGCACTGCAGGGCCGCTGAGCTCGGCGATCAGGCGGGTCGCGGCGGACCCAGTCGCGGCACCCGGTCGCGGGTGTCGCCCCCGCCGACCCGGTTGCTGCGCTCCGTCAGCGAGACGAGCGCGAGATGCCGGTCGGCCGTCCAGCAGATGAGACGGCCCTTCTGGTCCTTGTTGCGCCCGAGCACGCCGGCGTCGGCCAGCTCGGCGAGGGCGCGCTGGGCGGCGGCCTTCGAGACGCCGTGCCGCGACGCGACGAGGTCGATCGTCTGGACCGGGTCTGCGGCGAGGTCGCCGAGCACCTTCAGCACGACCGCGTCGCTGCGCGGCCTGGCGGGCGATGCACCTCGCGCCCGCCGGTGCGCGACGAGCTGCTCGACGAGGTCGTCGTCGAGCCGGTCGAGGTCGTCGGCGAGCCGCACCGCGTTGCCCGCCGCGAGTTCGGCGGCGTGCGCGAATCCGGCGATCCAGTCGTCGAGCGCCGGAGGATCGGCCCGGAATGCGGTCAGCCCGGCGAGGTACGCGTTCGTGTCGCCGGCGAAGACCGTGCTGATCGGCACGATCGCGTTGCGTACGGCGTCGGCTCGCCGGAGCACCGTGTGGATGATCGCGCGCCCGGTGCGGCCGTTGCCGTCGATGAACGGGTGGATGGTCTCGAACTGCGCGTGGGCGATCGCCGCACGCACGACGGGGTTGCCGCCGGTCGCCGTGACGAACCGGGCGAGGTCGTCGACGAGCCGCGGGACCTCCGACTCGGGCGGCGGCACGAAGTCGGCCCGGAGCGGACTCCAGCCCGTGCCGCCGACCCAGTTCTGCTCCCTGCGCAGCCCGGGTGCGAGCGTCGGCTCGATGAGGTGCTGCAGCCGCTCGAGATCGGCCGTCGTCACCGTGCGGCGACGGTCGGCGAGCTCGGCGATCGCCTGCTCGGTCGCGCGCACGTTCGCGACGACGTCGAGCGCGACCTTCGGCCCCGCCTCGAGCAGTTCGGCGATCGCGAGTCGCTTCGGCGTGATGCGGTTGCCCTCGATCCACGACGACGAGATGCTCTCGGAGCGGATGAGGAGGTGGTTGAGGTACCCGCCGCGCGCGCCGATGCGCTCGTCGGCGCGCGCGAGCACGGCGAGCGCGTCTTCGGCCGCCTGTCGCGCGGCCGCCCCGACCTCGGGCAGGCCCTCGCCGAGCTCGTCGGGCACGTAGGCGAGGAACCGTCCGGGCTCGCGGTCCCGCCGGCTGAGGTGTCCGGCATCGCCCGGGTGCCAGATCCGCTCGACGAATCGACTCACGGCGCCCTCCCGTCGTCCACGATCGGCCTATAAATCAACTTTAGATCATCTAAAGTTGAAATGACAGGCCGGGCGACTCGGCTCTCCGCCGACCGGACCGGCTCGGCCGCGGCATCCGCACCGCTGTCGCGGTACGGCGCCGGCGGCTACGCGTCGGCGGCCGCGAGCTGCCCGCAGGCGCCGTCGATCTCCTTGCCGCGGGTGTCGCGGATCGTCGTCGGGATGCCGGCGGCCTCGAGCCGGCGCACGAACTCCTGCTGCACGTCCTTCTCGGACGCGGTCCAGATCGAGCCCGGGGTCGGGTTGAGCGGGATCGGGTTGACGTGGACCCAGCCGCGACCGCGCGCATTGAGCTTCTCGGCGAGCAGGTCGGCGCGCCACCCGTGGTCGTTCATGTCCTTGATGAGTGCGTACTCGATCGACACGCGGCGGCCCGTCTTGTCGAAGTAGGCGCGCGCCGCGTCGAGCGCCTCGTCGACCTTCCAGCGCGAGTTCACGGGGATGAGCTCGTCGCGCAGCTGGTCGTCGGGTGCGTGCAGGCTGAGCGCGAAGGTGACCGGCAGGTCCTCGTCGGCGAGCTTCCTGATCGCCGGCACGAGCCCGACCGTCGACACCGTCACGCCGCGAGCCGACATGCCGAGGCCCTCGGGCGCCGGCGCGAGCATCGTGCGCACGGCCGACATCAACCGGGCGTAGTTCGCGAGCGGCTCCCCCATGCCCATGAAGACGATGTTCGAGACGCGATCGGGCGTGTGGTCGCCCTTCTTGCGGCCGCCGAGCTCGCCGCGCGCGAGCGCCGCGTTCGCCATGACGACCTGCTCCACGATCTCGGCCGCCGACATGTTGCGGGTGAGACCCGCCTGCCCGGTCGCGCAGAACGGGCAGTTCATGCCGCAGCCGGCCTGGCTCGACACGCAGAGCGTGACCCGGCCCGGGTAGCGCATGAGCACCGATTCGACGAGGGCGCCGTCGTGCAGCTTCCAGAGGAACTTGATCGTGTCGCCGTTGTCGGTCGTGAACCGGCGCACCTCGGTGAGGAGCTTCGGCAGCACCGCCGCGGCGAGCGCGTCGCGGGACGACGCGGGCAGGTCGGTCATCTGCGCCGGGTCGTTCGTGTGGTGCACGAAGTAGTGCGTGGCGAGCTGCGCCGCCCGGTAGCCGGGGAAGCCCAGCTCGGCGACGTGCGCCTTGCGGTCGGCCGGCGCGATGTCGGCGAGGTGCACGGGCGGCTTGCCGCGCTTGGGCGAGGCGAACTGCAGCATCGGCCGCCCGTCGGGGCCCTTCTTCTGCTCCCAGCCCTCGGTGGCCGGGCGCACCTGGCGGGGCTTCGTGCGGCGCACCGCGTCGGAGGCGGTCTGGTCGGTCGAGTTCGTCACCTTCCAAGGGTACGCGGCCGGGCCGCGTGAACGCTGGATGCCTCGGGCTCGTCGCCGGCGCGTCGGTCGGCCTCGTGCCGCGCGAGCGCGACCCGGCACCGGTGCTCGGTGACGAAGGGTTCGAGGCGCGCCAGCGCGAGCGGACCGCCGGTCTGGCGGAGCACATCTCCGACGAGGCGGGCGTGCACCGAGCAGACGAGCGCCATGTCCTCGTCGATCAGCTCGTGATACCGGCACGGCGCGAGCTCGAACACGAGCTCGGCCTCGTCGACCCGGGGCTCGAGGCCCGCGTCGTCGAGGTGCTCGTAGAGCACGTCGAGCTGCGAGCGGGCGTCGTCGTCGAGTTCGCCGTCGCTCGCGCCGGTGGCGGCGCGCAGGAGCGCCCCGCGTCGCCGTGCGGCGGCGATGCGGTCGGCCGCGACGGTGCTCGTCGCGGCGTCCTGCACGGGGTGGAATCCGATCGCCGGGCGCCCGCGCGAGTTCGTCGGCATGGCCTCGCCGCGGATGAGTCCCTCGCGCTCGAGCACCTGGAGGTGGTCGCGGACGGTGTTGAGCGGCAGCCCGCACTCGTCGGCGAGCTCGCTCGCGCGACGCCCCGGCGCGCGCTGCACGGCCCGCAGCAGGCGGATGCGGCTCGGCTGGGTGAGTCCCCGGAAGTCCCCGACGCGACGTGGCACACGGTGATTCTACGTCGTGTCGAATAAACCCGGTGGAACCGCGAGCGACTCGCGACCGCCCGCCCGAGACTCGACACGACGCGTTCTCCCGAACCGGAAAGGTACGTCATGCAGCTCTCTGCCGAGTCCGAAGCCATCGTCCGCGCGACCGCCGGCGTGGTCGCCGAGCACGCCGAGGAGATCACCCGGGTGTTCTACCCCGCGATGTTCGCAGCCCACCCCGAGCTCCTCGACGTGTTCAACCGTGCGAACCAGGCGATCGGCGAGCAGCCGAAGGCGCTCGCCGCGTCGGTCGTCGCCTTCGCGGTGCAGCTCATCGACCCCGACGCACCCGACTTCACCCCCGTGATGCGCCGCATCGCGCACAAGCACGTCTCGCTCGGCATCACCTCGCGCCAATACACGATCGTCGGCAAGCACCTGCTCGATGCGGTCGGCACCGTGCTCGGCGACGCGGTGACGCCCGAGGTGCGGGCCGCGTGGGACGAGGTCTACTGGCTGTTCGGCTGCTCGCTCATCGCCGAGGAGGCGAAGCTCTACGCGCTCGGGGGCACGGACCCCGAGCATCCGTGGCGGACGTACCGGGTCGTCGAACGGTTCGAGGAATCCGACGAGACCTTCTCCCTCGTGCTCGCGCCGGCCGAGGGCTCCACGCCCGCGCACCGGACGGGGCAGTACGTGGCGATCGCCGTCGACCTCCCCGACGGCACGCGACAGCCACGCCAGTACACGATCTCGTCGGGCCCGCGCGGCGACGCGCTGCGGGTCACGATCAAGCGGGTGCGCGGCGTCGACGGGGCTCCCGACGGCCGAGTCTCGGGCTGGCTCCACGAGCACGCGCAGCCCGGCACGCTCCTCGACGTCTCGCAGCCCGCCGGCGACGTCGTGCTCGACGCCTCCGACGCGCCGCTCGTGCTCGTCTCCGCGGGCATCGGCATCACGCCGATCGCCGCGATCCTCGAGGACCTCTCGCGCACGCAGCCGCACCGGACCGTGCGGCTCTTCCACGCCGATCGGGCGCACGACACGCACGCGCTCTACGCGTCGCTCCGTCGCCAGGTGCTCGCCATGGAGGACGCGCGGGCCCAGAACTGGTACGAGCACGATGCCGCCGCCGCGCCGACGCTGCACCCGGCGCTGCCCGGGTTCATGGACCTCGGCGAGGTCGACCTCCCCGACGGCGCGACGGTCTTCATGTGCGGGCCGCTGCCGTTCATGCGCTCCATGCGCGAGACGCTCATGGGCCGCGGGATCCCGAGCGAGCAGATCCAGTACGAGGTGTTCGGACCCGACCTCTGGGCACACAACCCCGCCGCCGTCCCGGCCTGACGCCACCGGGCGGCCTCGCGCCGCGAGGCCGCCCGGTGCAGACTGGGGGCATGGCCGACGTCACCGCCGTCCTCGGCGACATCACGGAACAGCACGTCGACGCGATCGTCAACGCCGCGAACAACGCGATGCGCGGAGGCGGAGGCGTCGACGGCGCCATCCATCGCGCCGGCGGTCCCGCGGTGCTCGACGACTGCATCGCGCGATTCCCGTACGGGCTCGCGACGGGCGACGCCGGGTGGACGACCGCGGGCGACCTGCCCGCGTCCTGGGTCGTGCACACGGTCGGGCCGAACCACCGCGCCGGCGAGCGCGACCGATCGCTGCTCGAGTCGTGCTACCGGCGCTCGCTCGCCGTCGCGGACGAACTCGGCGTCCGATCGATGGCCTTCCCGCTCGTGAGCGCCGGGGTCTACGGCTGGCCGATCGACGACGCGATCGCCGCGGCGATCGAGACGATCGAGGCCGCCGACACCCGCGTCGAGGACGTTCGGCTGGTCGTGCGCGACCCGGAGCTCTTCGAGCGAGTCCGGCTGGCGCTCGCCGAGCGCTGAGGCGCACGGCCGCACACGCGACGCGCGCGGCGAGCGCAGCGGTCGCCCGCCCGTCAGCCGCTCGTGAGGACGACGAGCTGCCGGGTCGACCTCGTCATCGCGACGTACCGGTCGACCGCCCCCTCGATGCCGTCGCCGAAGCGATCGGGATCGACGAGCACGACGAGATCGAACTCGAGCCCCTTCGAGAGCTCGGGTGCGAGCGCGCGGATGCGCGGGGCGCCGGCGAAGCCGGGCGCCCCGATCACGCAGGCCGTACCCTCGGGGTGCTCGACGAGCCACTGCTCGAGCGTCGCCGCGAGGTCCCCGATCGAGCCGTACGACACCGGAACGCCGCTGCGCCGGATGGACGTCGGCACGTTCGCGTCGGGCAGGACGGCTCGGATGACCGGCTCCGCGACCGCCATGACCTCTTCGGGCATGCGGTAGTTGACGGCGAGCGAGGTGAGACGCGCGTTCACGAGTCCGAGCCGCTCGAGCCGGTCGGTCCAGGTCTCGGTGAAGCCGTGCCTCGCCTGCGCCCGGTCGCCGACGATCGTGAGGCTGCGCGAGGGGCATCGCGCGAGCACCATCGACCACTCTGCGTCGGTGAGTTCCTGCGCCTCGTCGACGACGACATGCGCGAACGGGCCGGCGAGCCGTTCGGGGTCGGTGCGCGGCCCCGCGCCGGGATCGTCGGCGAGCGTGTTCACGACGTCCTGACCGCGCAGCATCGACATGATGAGCAGTTCGGAGTCGTCGGCGGCGATGAGTTCGTCGCGAACCCGCTCGCGCTGCTCGAGCTCGGCGGCCGCGGCGAGGCGCTCCCTGCGTCGGTGACGCGTCGCCTCCGGGTCGCCGATCCGACGGCGCGCCGCATCGAGGAGCGGCAGGTCGGCGACGGTCCACGCGCGCGGGTCGTGGCGCCGGAGCCGCTCCGCCTCGGATCGCGTGAGCCACGGCGCACACCGCTCGAGGTAACCGGGCACCGACCACAGGTCGGCGACGACGCCCGCCGGGTCGAGCAGCGGCCAGGCCCCGTTGAACATCCGCACGAGCTCGTCGTCCTGCTCGATCGCGCGACGGACGAGCGCGGCGGGCACCTCGTCGTCGACCTGGTCGGCGAGGATCTCGACCAGCGCCTCCCACACCTCGGCTCGCCCGTCGTTGTGCGCGGTTCCCGGCTCGGGCGCGCCGAACGCCTCGGCCCAGTCGGCGGCCGTCAGCGTCGGTTCGGCCCAGGGCGTCTCGACGACGAGTTCGTCGACCGGCGGCCGCTCGTACGTGGTCACGGCGGCTTCGACCGCCCCGACGAGCCCGGCGGAGGCCTTCAGGCGGGCCGCCTCGGGATCCGTCTCCGGCGTCGCATCGGCGCCCTCGTCGACGAGGTCTCGGAGGGTGGCCATCTGCACGCCCTCCTCGCCGAGGCTCGGCAGGACGTCGTCGACGTACGACAGGTAGGCGCGGCTCGGGCCGACGAAGAGGACTCCACCCCTCCGGGCGTCGAGCCGCGGGTCGGAGTAGAGCAGGTAGGCGGCCCGATGCAGCGCCACGACGGTTTTGCCGGTGCCCGGACCGCCGTCGACGACGAGCGCCCCGCGCGATCCGGCGCGGATGATCGCGTCCTGGTCGGCCTGGATGGTGCCGAGCACGTCGCGCATGCGCGGCGACCGGCTCGCCCCGAGGCTCGCGATGAAGGCCGACTGGTCATCGGGTGCGAGCCCGCCGCCGGATCCCGGCACGAACACCTCGTCCCAGTAGTCGGTGATGCGGCCCCGGGTCCAGCGGTACCGCCGCCGGCTCGCAAGGCCCATCGGGTCGGCGTGGGTCGCACCGAAGAACGGCTCCGCGGCGGGCGCGCGCCAGTCGACGAGCAGCGGTTCGCCGTCGTCGCCGATGAGACCCGCCCGTCCGATGTAGACGCTCTCGCCGCCGACGCCGACCATGCGGCCGAGGCAGAGGTCGAGCCCGACGCGCCGCAGCAGGCGAAGCCGCCCGCTCAGCCGGTCGATCCCGAGGTCCCGCTCGAGCGCCGCCTGGCCGCCGCGGCCGGGCGCCGCGCGGAGCTCCGCGAGCCGGTGCTCCGCGTCGGCCACCTGCGCGTCGAGGCTCGCGGCGATGCGGGCGAAGTGCCGCCGGTCGGCCGCGACGGCCTCGGGCGCCGCCTTCGCGGCGAGGCGGTCGGGCAGGGCGAAGACATCGGTGGACGGCAGGGTCAACGGCGCACTCCAGGTCGGCGGAAAACGTCAATCATGACCCCGACCGGGGCTCTTGCCGCAAGCCCCCCGACCGCCGATAGACTGGGAGTGGCGGGGCGGTGTCCCCGCCGTTCGCATGTCGGCGGCGCCGTCGTCCGCGCCGCGGCTAGGCTGCACCGGTGCCCAACAGTCGCATCGCCGCCGTCGCCGCGCACCTGCCCGAGTGCACCCGAACGACCGCGGAGACGGCGCGCGAACTGCGCTCCCGCAATCGGCACCTGAGGTTGCCGACCGCGCTCATCGAACGCATGACGGGCGTACGGGGCGTGCATCTGCGCCCCGATGGCTGGCACGCCTCCGACCTCGCGGTCGTCGCCGCCCGCGAGGCGCTCGAGCGCTCCCCCGGGCCGATCGACCAGCTCATCTTCGCGAGCGCGAGCCAGGACCTCGTCGAACCCGCGACGAGTCATATCGTCAACGCGAAGCTCGACCTCGGAGTGCCGGTCTTCGACGTGAAGAACGCCTGCAATTCGGTCCTGAACGCGATGCAGGTCGGCGATGCCCTCATCCGTTCGGGGCAGTGCCGGCGGGTGCTCATCGCGAGCGGCGAGGCGCCGACGGCGGCCGTTCGCTGGTCCCTCCGGGACCACGCCCAGTTCGTGCGCTCCTTCCCCGGCTACGTCATGAGCGATGCGGGCGCGGCCGTGATCCTCGAGGCGGATGCCTCCGGCGAGCGCGGCATCGTCGACACGGCGTTCCACTCGGCGTCGCAGCACTGGTCGATCGGCACGCTGCCGGGCGGCGGGACCATCGGCGGCCACGACCCCGACAGCACGTACTTCGACATGGACGGCGCGGGCCTCCAGCGAGCGTTCCTCGAACTCGGCCCCGGGCCGGTGCTCGCCCTGCTCGATCGGCACGGGCTCGTGGCATCCGACCTCGATCTCGTGGCGATCCACCAGGTCGCGCTCCCCTACCTGCCGCCGATCTTCGCGCGGCTCGGGGTTCCCGACGACCGGACCGTGATCACGGTCGCCGACCACGGCAACCTCGCTTCGGCGACGCTGCCGCTGCAACTCCAGCTGGCCCGCGAACGCGGGATGGTCGGCGACGGCAGCCTGGTGCTCCTCATCGGGCTGGCGGGCGGCATCAGCCTCGGACTCATGCTGGTGCGGCTGTGAGCGGGCGGCTCGCGGTGGTCGTGCCGGTCTTCGACGAGGCGGCCGGCATCACGGCGACGCTCGAGGCGCTCGCCGCGCAGGACGACCGCGACTTCGACGCCGTGTTCGTCGACAACGGCTCGACCGACGGCAGCGCCGAGGTCGTCCGCGCCTTCGCGGCGGCGCACGGGCTGCATCGCTGGCGGGTGATCGACGAGCCGCAGAAGGGCACGGGAGCGGCGGCCGACACCGGCATGCGCGCGGCGATCGCGGCCGGGGCGACGCTGCTCGCGCGCACCGATGCCGACTGCCTGCCCCGGGCCGACTGGACGGCGAGCATCCGCCGTTCGCTCGCCCCGCGCGAGCAGGGCGGCCTGGGGTTGCGCCTCGTCGGCGGCGAGCTCGTGCCGCGGCGCGACGAGGGACTCGGACTGCCGACGCGGCTCGCGCTGCGCGGCGCCGTGCACGTGGCCGAGGCGTTCGGCCGGATCCGCCCCGGCAATCGCGACGACGCGTACCTCGGCCCCTACATGATGGCGGCGGGCTGCAACGTCGGCATCACGGCCGAGCTGTACATCGCCGCCGGCGGCTTCCCGCGCACCCGCATCGAGGAACTGCACGAGGACCGCGCGCTCGTGAACGCCGTTCGCCGCATCACCGCCGACTACGCAAGGCGGGGCGATGTCGTCGTGCACGGGTCGAGCCGCCGGGTGCAGGCGTGGGGCCTCCCGAACACGCTGCTCTGGTACAAGGACCACGCCTACCGCCCCGCCGTGGTCGACATCCGCGACCCGGCCTCGGTCGTGCGCGAGCCGCGGGCCTCGGTGACGCTCGCACGCCGCCGCGAACGCCGCGTCGTGCGCGCGGCGCACCCGCTCGCGTTCCCGGCGGTTTCGGCGATTCCCGGCCCGGTGCGCCGGGTGCCGAGACTCGGGGTGGTCGTCAAGGATGCGGCCCTGCTACGGGCGACGCTCCTCGACACCGAGACGTTCTCGAAGAACGGCCCCGGCGCTTCGAGCGAGCTCTGGACGCCCGTACTGGGCCCGAGCGTGCTGCTCAACATGGAGGGCGGCGAGCACCGGGAGCTGCGCCGCCGGCTCGCGCCGCTGTTCGCCCCCGCCTTCGTCGACCGGCTCGTCGCCGACGCGCTCGGCAGCGCAACGACCGAGCTCGGCGCGAGGCTCGCCCGCGGCGACCGGGTCGACCTCGTCGCGTATGCGCGCCGATCGGCGAGTGCGGTGATCAGCCGCCTCGTCGGCCTCGACGACGAGGTCGTCGACGACGAGCTGTTCGCGCGCATCTCGGCCGTCACCGGCTTCGTCACCCTCGCCCGCCCGCGGCTGACCCCGCGCCGACTGGCTGCGGCACGCCGCATCCTCGGTGAACTCGACGCCCATGCGGCGCGCGCCTACGCGGGCGACGAGTCGACCGTTCCGGGCCGCATGCGCGCCCTCGGCCTCGACGAAGGCGAGGCCCTGGGCGCGGTCGGCGCCTTCGTGCTCACCGGGACGGAGACCCTCGTCTCGTTCATCCCGCGGCTCGCGGCGATCCTCGTCGACAGCGGGTGGCACGCCCGCCTCGCCGCCGACCCGTCGCTCGTCGACGCGGCGGTCGCCGAGGCGCTCCGGGTCACGACGCCGTCACCCGTCATGGTGCGCTCGGTCGTGCGCGACGGCGCCGTCGGGCCGTTGCGGGTACGTCGCGGCGAGCGCGTCATCCTCGGCACCTACTGGGCGAACGGCGAGCTCGGCGACTTCGATCCCCGCGCGAACCCCGCCGCATCGCTCAAGCAGCTCTGGTTCGGCGCCGGTGCCCACTTCTGCCTGGGCGCCCCGCTCGCGATGGCGCAGGTGCACGCCGCGCTGGGCCCGCTGCTCGCGACGCCCGGCCTGCGCGTGGTCGAGCGCACCGCAGCGCGGAACGTGCTGATCCCCTCGTATCGTCGGCTCGTCGTCGAAGGCAGGGCGGGCGGGTCCGGTCCCGAGTGGGCGAGCGTCGCCGACGCCGCCGCCGACCGCGAGCGACGGGCGCACGACCGGGATGCCTCGTCGGAGGCCGCGCGATGACCGCCGACCTCGTCGTGGCGGTGCTCGCCGCCGCCGACCGGCGACCCGACCGCCCCGCCCTGACGTCCGGCGGGCTGACGCTCAGCTACGGCGAACTCGCCCGGCGCATCCGGGCGATCGCCGCCTCGCTGCGGGCCGAGGGGTTCGTCGACGGCGACCGGGTGCTGTTCTCGGTGCGGCCGGGCCCCGACGCGGTGACGCTCGCGCTCGGCATCGTGCTCGCACGCGGCACCGTGGTCTTCGCCGACCCCGGTGCCGGCGAGGCGCTGTTCCGCTCGCGGGCCCGGCTCGCGGCGCCCCGTTGGGTCGCGGCCGAGTCGTTGCTCTACCTCGCCTCGAGCGGCCCGTTCCGGCCGATCGCGCGCCGTCGCGGCCTCGAGCTCGCTCCGTACGCCCGACTCGTGCCGGAGGCGCGCCACGTGCGGGCGGGCCGATGGCTGCCGGGGGTGCCGCGCGGGGCGCTCGCGCTCGACCGGCTCACCGGACGCGCGCTCGACGCCGACGATGATCGGGTCCTCGCCGTGCTCGAGGGCGAGCCGCGGCCCGACGACGAGGCGCTCGTCGTCTTCACGAGCGGCACGACGGGCCGGCCGAAGGGTGTCGTGCACTCGCGCGGATCGCTCGGATCCGGGCTCGGCGACTTCGCCGCAGGGGTCGGGCTCCGGGCGAGTCAGCGGGTGCTGACCGATCAGCTCATGGTCGGCGTGCCGGCCCTCATCGCGGGCGCGCACTGGAGCATGCCGCCCGCCGGAACGAACCCCGGTGCGCGACCCGCCGACTACCTGGGGCTGCTGGGCGATGCGCAGCTCCTGTTCGCGGCCCCCGCCGCGATCGACGCGATCCTGCGCGAGCTCGAGGTCCGGCCCGAGCTCGCTCCCCGGGCGCTCGACACGATCGTGCTCGGCGGCGCACCCGTGCTGCAGCCGCTCCTCGAACGGATCTTCGCGCGCTTCCCGGGCGTGCGCGTGCGCGCGGTGTACGGGATGACCGAGATCCTCCCGGTCGCGATCGCCGACGGCCGGCGGAAGCTCGACGCGCTGCGCGCTCGCGGAACCGCGTCGGCTCGGGGCGGCGCCGCGCCCGACCGCGGCGGCGACCCGGTGGGCCGGCTCGTGCCGAGCGTCATCGCCCGCATCGACGACGGCGAGCTCGTGCTCGCCGGACCGGGCCTCGCCCGCGGCTACCTGCACGAGCTGCCCGAGCGTCCGCTCGCCGAGCTCCGCACGGGCGATCTCGCACGCATCGACGACGGCGCGCTGACGCTCGTCGGCCGGGCGAAGGACATGTTCATCCGCGGCACGCAGAACGTGTATCCGGGCCTCTACGAGCCGGTCGTCGCGGGGTTGCCCGGTGTGCTCGACGCGGTCGTGAGCGGCGTGCCCGACGAGATCGGCGACGACCGCATCGTGCTCGTCGTCGTTCCCGCCGAGGCACCGCCGCGGGGGTTCAGCCCGGGGCATCCGCTCGTCTCGCCCGTGACGCGGGCCCTGCCCGGCCTCATCGACGCCGGAGCGATGCCCGACCTCGTGCTCGCCGTCGACGAGTTGCCGCGTTCGGGACGCGCCCGGAAGCTCGACCGGCGTTCGGGACGCGCCCGGAAGCTCGACCGGCGTGCGCTCGCGGCGGAGCTCGCCCGCTACCTCGCCGACGGCTCCGGCGAGCGCGGCGCCCTCGACCGGCGATCCGGCGGATCGGGGTGAGCCGGATGAGGATCGCGGTGACGGGAGCGAGCGGCTTCATCGGCGGCGCCGTCGCGTCGGCGCTCGCCGACGACGGACACGAGGTCACCGGTTACGGTCGCGCCCCCGCCGGCTGGCGACATCCGGCTGGCACCTATGCCGTGTGGGACCTCACGACGGGGCCGCTCGCCCGCGCGACGCCCGTCGACGCCGTCGTGCACTGCGCCGCGCTCGCCGACGACTGGGCCGCGCACGACCGCGCGCTGCGCGCCAACCGCGACGGCACGCGCGCGATGCTCCGCACCTTCCCGGGCGCACGCATCGTGCACCTGTCGACGTCGAGCGTGTACGACGCGTTCTCGCCGAGCGTCCGAGTCCGCGAGGACGCGCCGCGGCCGCGCCGCCACCTGAGCGCGTACTCGGCGACGAAGGTGCTCGCCGAGGCCGAGCTCGGCGGGGCGGACGCCGCGATCCTGCGCCCGCACGCGGTGTACGGCCCCGGCGACACGACGCTGCTGCCGCGAATCCTCGCGGGGGTGCGCCGCGGCCGACTGGCCTTGCCCGGCGGCGGGCGGGTGCCGCACCAGCTCACCCACGTCGACAACCTCGTCGAAGCGGTGCGACTCGCCGCCGTGCCCGGCGCCGCGCGCGGCACGTTCAACATCGCGGATGCGTCGCCGGTGCTGCTCTCCGACGTCATCGAGGAGTTCCTGCGCCGGCGCGGGGTCGATGCCCGCCTCGTCGACGTACCGGTCGGCGTGGCCTTCACCGTGGCCGGTGCGCTGGAGGCGTCGGCCCGGGTGACCGGCCGCCGCCCCCGCCTCACCCGGTACGCGGTGAGCCAGGTCGGCCTCGAGCGCACCTACGACCTCACCGCGGCCGAGACCCGGCTCGGCTACCGCCCGCGCGAGACCTCGCTCGACGGTGCCGAGGCCTGGTGAACGCTCGCCCAGGGACGGCGTCCGCGTCATGCGGTCGGGCGCCGTCGCGATCAGGTCGAGTGCGGGAGCCGCGCGTGCGACCGCGCTCGCGGTGCCGCGGCGCCCGCACGCGCCCACGTGAGCGCCAGTGCTGCGAGCACCGCGGCGAGCACCGCGACCGCGGTGATGCGCAGCGTGAAATCGGTCAGCCCGGCCGCGAGCACCGCCAGCGCGGCGAACTGGACCCATCGATCATCGGGAATCGGCCGAGGCACCGACCTCAGCACGAGGATGAGCAGGACGAGCGCGAGGCAGACGCCCACGAGCCCGAATTCCAGACCCCACTGCAGCACCTCGTTGTGCGCATGCGTCGTGATCCGCGAATCCCCGTCGACCGGTGCGAATGGTGCCGGCATCGCCCCCTCGCCGATGAGCGGCCGGGAGGCGATGCGCTCTGCGGCCTCGGCCCAGAGCCAGGGCCGGTCCTGCTGGGGCTCGGTCGCCGTTCGCACGACGACCACGCCGATTCCGGCAGCGAGGCCGACGGCCGCGAGCACGCGCAACCGCCAGTCGGCGTGCGCCACGGCGTAGCCGATCAGCAAGAGGCACGCCGCGAGCACGGCGATGCGGCTCCCGGTCGCGAGCAATGCGGAGCACTGCAGGACGAGCGCCGCGCCGAGCAGCCATCCACCTCGCCGCTCGAGCTCCCGCACGGTGAGGACCGACGTCGCCACGAGCACGATGCCGAGGGCGTTCGGGGAGCCGAGCAGTGCATCGGCGCGCGACGACTCCGGTGCGCCGGCTGCGCTCGAGATCCCCCACTCGGCGAGTCCGACGGCCGACTGCAGGCAGCCGACGGCGATGAGACCGGTCACGAGTGATTCCCGCTCGGGGGCGCTCAGCCGCCGCACGACCAGCACGGTCATCACCGCGACCAGGACCAGCAACGGAACCCGGACCGTCTCGAGAGTCGGCCCGACTCTCACCGGCCCCTCGAACACCAGCCAGCCGAGCAACGCGACGATCGCGACCCAGATCGCTGCGCCGACTCGAGTCCACGCACGACCGATGACCACGGCGGAGAGGAGGAGCGCGCAGACGATCACGAGGTCGCGCCCACTCGTGCCGCCCTGCGTCGCGACGGCCCACGCGAGGCCGGCCAGCACGAGGTAGGCGGTCACGACGCCGCGTCGCCGGAGCTCGATTCCGGGCCCGAGCCCGAATCCGGGCCCTTGCCGTCAGCGCTCGACGCGCTGCTCTTCCGTTCGTCGCGCTGCTTCGACGCCGTCGGGCCGCCGGGACGCACCGCGGCGTTCTTCCCGTCGCCGTGCCTCCTCCACACCGTCCAGCCACCGGGACGTGCCGCGGCGGTCTTCCCCTCGTTCCGCTTCTTCCACGCCGCCCAGAGCCCGAGGAGGCCTCCCGCGAGGGCGACGAACGGCGCGATGTAGAGCACCGGCTGCTGGAGCAGCGTCCAGAACGACGGCGGCGGCGAGACGGCCTTCGAGGCCGCCTGCATCGGGACGTCCGCGGTCAGGCTCTGCGCCCCCGCCTGCCCCTGGACGCGTGCGGTGAACACGAGGGCCACTTGTCCGGGCTCGTCGACGGTCACCGTCCAGTGCCGGACGTAGCGGTCGTCGTCCGACGTCGAGCGTGAGAGCGACGCCAGTCGAGTCACTGCGCGGCCGGCCGCTTCGGCGTCCACGATGGTGACGGCGGCGGAGTCCTCGCTGCGCTCCAACGCGAGGTCGACGCGGATCGTGTCGGCGTGCCCGGCCAGCGACATCGACGCGGAGACGGGGTACGACTGGCCGACGACCATCTCGTCCGGGACGTCGATCTCCATCGCCTCGGCCGCGTCGACGACCTCGTCGAAGTCCTGCTGCGCCGGGTGGACCGCCACCTCGATCGGTATCGGCTTGTTCAGGTCCGCGATCCCCGCCACCAGTTGACCGTCCACGACGATCTTCGGGTGGATGCTGAGCGAGAGCGACTGCTTGCCGGCCTCGAGCGGGGTCACGTCCCAGGTCCAGGTCAGCTCGTATCCGCCCTCGCTGCGGACGGCGCCTCGATCGAGGAACATGAGCGAGTCCGACGTCGGTTCGATCCGGAAGGCCTCGGCGTCATCGGCGGCGAGGACGGCTTCGTTGCTCCATCCGACGGTGACCGTCGGCGACGAGGGATCGAGTGCCGTTCCGTAGATGAGCGTCGCACTGAACTCGGTCGTCTCGAACTGGGTGACCGGGTCCGCCGCCCAGGCGGGAACGATGTTGGCGTCCGTCACGGCCTCGTTGATGGTCGTGGCGTCCAGGCTCGGGTACACCGCCGCGTAGAGCGGCGCCGCTACCGGCACGCCGATGGCGATCGCCGTCGCCGCCAGCACGACGGCGACCGCACGCCGGTCGAATCGGCTCCGCGCTTCCCCATTCATCGCCCCCTCCTCGACACGAGTTCGCGGGGAGATCTGCGCCCCATCGTACGCCTTGGGGCCCGAACCGGCCATGCCCGGCCCGGCGCTCGGCGGCGCCCGTCGGCGTCGTCCACCACCGCCTTGCGGGCACGATCCCGACCTGCCGGCCTCGAGTCGAGCGCGCGATCTCGAGCACGTGGCACCCGACTTCGCCGGCTCCCGTCGCGATGACCGCCGAGATCGTCTTCGACGAGCACCCGGCGGGCACGCGGTACCGGGCGATCGTGCGGCACGCCGACCCGGCGACCCGCACTCGGCACGAGGAGCTCGGGTTCTTCGACGGCTGGGGTGCGGTGACCGCGGCGCTCGCCGCCCTCGCCGGAGGGTAGCTCACCCGCGATCCGGGATGCCTCACGCGATTCATCCCTTTCGCATGATGCCTCAGGGCGCGCGCACCCATTTTCATGGAGATGCACCCGTCGACGAGACGGTGCGATCGATGAAGGGAGCCGGCGCGTGTCGGAGCAGACCACTGAGGAACACGACCTCACCGAAGAAGAACTGGGGCCGATCGACTACATCGTCGTCGAGTTCCCCGCGGGTGAGACCCGCCTGACCGGCGAGGCCGCCGAGGAGCTCGCCTCGCTCGCCGCCTCGGAGACGATCCGCGTGCTCGACCTCGTCATCGTTCACAAGAACGACGACGGCTCGATCGACGTCGACGAGTTCGAGGATCTCGACGACCTCGGTCCGCTCGGCGCGTTCGAGGCGACCCTCGCCGACGTGCTCGCCGAGGCCGACCTCATCGACGTCTCCGCGGCCATGGAGCCCGGCAGCAGCGCAGCGGTGCTCGTCTGGGAGAACACCTGGGCGGCCCCGTTCGCGGTCGCACTCCGCAGGAACGGCGCCCAGCTGATCGCGTCGGGCCGCATCCCCACGCAGGCGCTGGTCGCCTCGATGACGAGCGAAGGAGAGTAGGCATGCCCATCGGAGTCGGACGCGTCGGACGCGTCGGAATGATCGGTCGGCCCGTCGCGCGCACCGCGGCGGTAGTCGGCACCGCGAAGGTCGTCTCGAACGGCGTCGACCGCCGCCAGGACCGCCGCCAGGACCGCCGCGACGATCGGCGGGACCGCCGCTTCTGAGCGACGCCGCGCACAAGGCACGGACACCGCGAGCCCCGGTGGGATGCACATCCCACCGGGGCTCCGCTCATCGCGGCGCGGGGGTGGTGCCCGGACTTCCGCGCCTCTAGGCTGGCCGCGTCGAAGGAGGTCCGCCATGACCGTCCAGCTCGAGGTCGTCGCGATCGACAAGCCCGACGACGTCAACGTGATCGTCGGCCAGTCGCACTTCATCAAGACCGTCGAAGACCTGCACGAGGCGCTCGCGGGGGTCGGCGGGGCACTGAGGTTCGGGGTCGCATTCTGCGAGGCCTCCGGTGCCCGCCTCGTCAGGCGCACGGGGAACGACCGCACGCTCGTCGACCTCGCCGTCACCGCTGCGCTCGCGATCGGAGCGGGGCACGCCTTCGTGATCATGCTGCGCGACGGCTTCCCGGTGAACGTGCTCAACCAGGTCAAGGCGGTGCCCGAAGTCTGCTCGATCTACTGTGCGACGGCGAACCCGGTGCAACTCCTCGTCGCGGTGACCGAAGTCGGCCGCGGCGTGGCCGGCGTGATCGACGGCGAGCCGCCGATCGGCGTCGAGACCGATCAGGACGTCGCCGACCGCATGGCGCTGCTGCGCACGATCGGGTACAAGCTCTGAGCCGGATCCGCCGACCTGCGCGTTCGGTGAAACCGCGCCCGCATATACGACGAAACCCTGGTGAGATCTACCGTCTCACCAGGGTTTTTCCGTCGGGCTGACAGGATTTGAACCTGCGACCCCCTGACCCCCAGTCAGGTGCGCTACCAAGCTGCGCCACAGCCCGATGCTCCGGCTTTCCGCCGAGGCAACTTGACCATCATAGCGGTATCCGAAGGGGTGCTCGTGCACACCCGCGCGTGCACGAGCGCAGCGCACCGACCTCAGTCGTAGAAGTGGACCGTTTCCCGAATCCTGTCGGCGTATTCGTAGATCTCGTCGAGGGTGTCGATCGGATGACGCGTCTCGTTCTTGTCCACGTCGAACAGACCCAAATACTTCTGACCCGTGTTGAAATGGATCCGCGCGATGGGCTTCCGATTGTTGTCATCAAGCAGGACGCCGAAGTAGGACTTGGTGTCGCGCTGCGCGATACGCCCCGGCTTGACCTCGCTGCACGCGATCGCCCGCACGATCTGGAATGCTTCGAGCTCCTCGAGCGTCGTCTCGATGCCGTCACCCACTGAGGCGTCCTTCACGCTCGCTCGCGCAACCGCTTCGCTCGCATCCGATCCCGACACCGACGCATCATCGCGCTGAAGCGCATATCCGGGGCCGCCGAGCGCCGCCTTGATACGTTCGTTGACCTGATCGCTGAGGAACTGCTTCGACGCCTTCGCGACGAGAACTTGGAACTGATCGCGCACGCGCTGGGTGATCGACCCCTCGTAGACCCTGGCCGTGATGGCCCGGACCCAATCAGCGTCAGGGCTCGCGAATTGCGCACTCAGGACGCGCTTGATCGCGCCGATGTACTTGAGTTCCTCGGCAGCGCTGATGATCGAGTCGATGTCGAAAGTGTCCTTTGTGAGCTTCTGCAGCTCCGGGATGAGCGTCTCGTCGAGATCGCTGAGGTTCAAGACCAGGAACGGCTTCTCATCCATGCGATTCGGGGCGTCGAGATCGGTGTAGAAGTGATATTCGTTGCCGTCGGTCAAGACGGCGATTCGAGCGTTCGCCACGGCGAAGTAGCGGAACAGCTGGGATGAATGAGCGAGCGAGAGCCCGCTCCCGATCTTCTTGCACTCGATGAGGATCTGGACTTCTCCATCCTTCACGATCGCGTAGTCGATCTTCTCGCCTCGCTTGATCCCGACATCCGCGGTGAACTCGGGGACGACCTCATGCGGGTTGAATACGTCGTATCCGAGAACGAGGGAGATGAACGGCATGACGAAGGCATTCTTCGTCGCTTCCTCGGTTTCGATCGAATGGCGCTGTTGGCCGATCTTGTTGGCGAGACTGGCAAGCCGCTCCGCGATCTCCATCGTTTGACTTCCTTCCGTATTACTGAGGGGCACTCGTCGGCCAGCCCCACTTCGGCCGAGGCTAGTTCGGCGAGAATGATCGGGAATCGCTGTATTCGAGTGAAGTTTCCTGCGAGCACCCCGAAATGCTCGAAAGTCTCCGCGCCGCGTCCGTCCTCGGGGCCCGCCTGTGGCACGATCGTGCCATGTCGACGACGATCGAGCCCGTGGGGCGACTCCGTTACGAGCACGGCGCCGTCGCGGCGCGCGAAGCCCAGCGCGATGCCGGGCGCGAAGCCAGATCGCGCGCGAAGCGCTCGAAGCACGCGCACTACGACCCGCCCGCCGAGCGCGATCCGCTCGGCATCATCGAGCGGCAGAACGCCGATCGCCTGCCCGAACTGGTGCCGCTCCGCATGGCCCGCATGGCCGCGAGCCCGTTCGCGTTCTTCCGGGGCACGGCGGCGCTGCAGGCGGCCGACCTCTCGAACTCGCTCGACTCGGGCTTCTTCGTCGTCGCCTGCGGCGACGCGCACATCAGCAACTTCGGCGTCTACGCCGCCCCCGACCGGAGCCTCGTGTTCGATCTCAACGACTTCGACGAGGCCGCCCTGGCCCCGTGGGAGTGGGATCTCAAGCGGCTCGCGACGAGCGTCGTGATCGGCGCGCAGTCGAACGGATTCGACGACGACACCGTCCACGAGGCTGCCATCCGCGCGGTCGCGGCATACCGGCGCAGCATCCGCCGCATGACCGAGCTCTCCCCCGTCGAGCGCTACTACCTGCGGCGGACCGGAAACGAGAAGGGCGCCCACGAGAGCTCACGCGCCGCGATCCGCGATGTGGTCGAGCAGGCAGCCAAGCGCACGACCGAGCGGGTCGCGGCGAAGATCCTCGACCGGACCCCGTTGGGCGCACCGGTCCTCCGCGAGCAGCCGCCGACCCTCACCCACGTCTCCGCCGAGATCGAGGCACGACTGGGCGGCGTCGTCGACGACTACCTGCACACCGTCCAGCCCGACATCGCGATGCTCATGTCGCAGTACACGGCGACCGACGTCGCGCGACGCGTGGTCGGCGTCGGCAGCGTCGGCACCCGCTGCTACATCGTCGTGTTCGCGGGCTCGCACGGCGATGTCGTGATCCTCCAGGTGAAGGAGGCCGGCAGTTCGGTGCTCGACGAGTTCGGTGGGCTGCGCGACCGAGCCGACCGCCCGAAGGCGACAAGGATCGACGCGCTCAGCGGCGGTGCGCGCGTCGTCACGCTGCAGCGGATCCTGCAGACGACCTCCGACGCGTTCCTCGGCCACGTCCAGGTCGGGGACCGCGGCTTCTACGTGCGCCAGTTCCGCGACCGGAACGCGTCGTTCGAGATCGCGGAACTCGACGAGCCCGCCTTCGTCGACTACGTCGAGGCCTGCGCGACGAAGCTCGCCCGGGCGCACGCCCAGAGTCCACGGGCCGGGTTCATCGCGGGCTACGTCGGCGGCAGCAAGCGCTTCGATGAGGCGATCGCCGACTGGTCGCTCGCCTACGCGGCGCAGTCACGCGCCGACTACGATGCGTTCTGCGCCGCGATCGAGGCCGGGCGGTTCCCCGCCGCCGAGTCGGTGCGCTGACAGCGCCACCACCCGTTGCCCGCTAGAGGTACTTGCGCACCTCGTCCATGAACGCCTTCGGCTCGTCGACCCAGATCCGCACGACGTCGACGACCTGCGCGCCTCCGTTCGCGCCGCGCCCCGGCAGCTGCACCGGGGTCGGGCGCTCGAGCTCGATCTCGATGACGGTCTCGTTGTTGATCCTCAGCAGCAACATGCGCGACGCATCCGCACCGTCGCCGGTCTCGACGACCTTCGGCGACTTGGGCTCGTCGACCTGGGGCCGACGCGCCACGGAGGCGATGTCGTCCCACCGCAGCAGCACGTCGGTCTCGAGCCCCGCGCGCACGCGGATGCCCTCGGGCCCGACGGTGTGCGGCCGCACGAGGTAGGCGCACAGCAGGCCGAACATCCAGGTGAGGCCCCAGACGCCGAGCACGAGCATCGGGATCCGCACGGCGGGCCACCGGTGCACGATGAGGTCGAGGATCGGGATCTCGACGGCCGAGAGCACGATGAAGATGATGAGCACCGAGAGCACGGGTCGGTGGTAGCCGAAGCCGGCCCCGCCGCGTTCGATCGCCGGGCGTCTCCCGATGAGCCGCCCGATGCTCGCGTAGACGGCGAGTTCCATTCGCAGTGCGCGCTTGACCGTCTCCCACGCGCCGCGCCAGCGGGATGCCTCGCGGCGGGCGCCGATCGCGGTGGTCACGACGACCTCGCTCGGTCGACGGCGACGGCCTCGGCGACGAGTCCGCGCAGGCGATCGGCGATCGCCGTGATGCCTCGTTCGAGCGCGGCCCGGTCGGCGGGGGCGACGGCGTCGAGCAGTTCGGCGGTGAGCTCGGCATGCTCCTGCTGCATGGTCGCCATGAGCCCCTGGGCGGATGCCTCGAGCGAGACGACGATCGCCCGCCGATCGCCCGGGTGGGGCGAGCGGCGCACATAGCCGCCCGCCTCGAGCGCGTCGACGAGCCCCGTGACGTTGCGCGCGCTCACGTCGAGCCGCGAGGCGAGCACATGCTGCGTCGAGGGGCCGTTGGCCGCGAGGTCCCAGAGCACGCGCACGCGTGCCGGCGTGAGCGGCGTGCCGGCGAACGCGCGGGCCATGTCCTTCTGGAACAGGTCGCTCACCTCGAGCAGCCGGTCGAGCACGGTGATCTCGGGAGTCATATCATGAGCTTACTACATTGTTACCTTACTTCACGAAATGGCGGTCGGGGCGGACGGAGATGTCGGTGGTCGCCGCTAGCGTTGGTCGCATGATGAGCGATCTCGGTGCCGAGCTCGACCCGAACCCACTCCATGTCGTGCCGGCGGGCGACGTCCCGTTCGGCGATGTCGAGGCGGTGTTCGGCACGAAGGGCGACCCTGCTCGATGCTGGTGCCAGTGGTTCAAGCTTCCGGCTGCCGAGTGGCGCACCGCAACCCCCGACGACATGCGAGACCTGCTGCACCGACAGCTCGAATCCCCCGGCACCGGTCCGGGCCTGCTCGCCTACGACGACGAGACGCCGGTCGGCTGGTGCGCGGTCGAACCGCGCCCGAACCTGCCCCGACTGAAGCGCAGCCGCATCATCGCGGGCGCGACGCCCGAACCCGACTTCGACGACGAGGGCGTCTGGTCGGTCTCGTGCTTCGTGGTCCCCCGCGAATACCGCATGCGCGGCGTCGGCCGTGCGCTCGCCGCGGCCGCGGTCGACTACGCCCGTGCGCACGGCGCACGGGTCCTCGAGGGGTATGCGGTCGACCCGGCCGAGCGGGCGAAGACCCCCGCGGCCGACCTCTACCACGGCACCGTCTCGATGTTCGTCGATGCCGGCTTCAGCGAGGTCGCACGCCCACGGCCCGACCGCGCGATCATGCAGCTGCACCTCGGCTGAGTCGGCGCATGACGCCGTCGCATCTCCCACCGGCGGGGTTACGATGACCTCATGTTCTACGGAATGGGCGGCTGGAACGCACTCGTCATCGTCGGCGTGATGCTGCTGTTCGCACTCATCGTCGCAGCGATCGTCGTGCCCATCGTGCTCGTCACCCGGGGGCAGAACCCACCCGACCGCACCGGCCCGGCCCCCCGGTCCGTCGAAGCCCGCCTCCGGGAGCTCGACGACCTGCGCCATCGAGGGGTCATCTCCCCGGCGGAGTACGAGACGCAGCGCGCGTCGATCATTCGCGAGCTCTGAACCGCCCGACCGGCCTTCACGCGGGCGCGAGGGCTCGCGCACGCGCCTTCAACTCGTGCATCGCCGCCGGAAGCTCGCGCAATCGCTCAGCGGCCTCTTTCCGCGCCCGCACCGCAAGCCGCCGGTAGCCGGAGGTCGACGCCTCGTCGTCACCCCGCTCGTCGATGATCACCTCGACCTCCTCGGCCAACAGACGTCGATCGCGATCGTCACCGAGCAGGTCCTGCACGGCCTCCGCCGCGGCCGAGACCGCCCGCACCTTCTCGCGCGTCGCCGCGGGGAGTCCGTCGAGCACGGCGTCGGCGGCGTAGCGCAGCCGCCGCGCGGCGCGGCGGAGCCGGTGGAGGGACTTCAGGTCGGTCCCGGCCCGCTTCCCGGCGCGACGCACCCGACGTGCCTCCCGCGCGAGCGAAGCGGCCAGTGCGACCTCGGCGGGCACGCCGTCGGCTTCCGCCGGCCCAGAGAGCGGCGGAGTCCCGAGCGACTCGGCGGTCGGTTCGCCCCGCGCGATGCCCGGTAGGAGTTCCTCGATGAGGCGGGCGTGCGCATCACGATGCATTGCGCGCACCTCGTCGACGAGGCGTCGACGCATCGGCGCCGTCGCGTCCGCACCGAGGTACCCCTCGGCCAGCCCGGCGCGGACCTCGAGGTCGCGGACCCCGCCGAGGGCGTCGCCGAGCCCGGCGAGCTCGGACCGAGCGCGATCGGCCTCGGCCCGATCCAGCAGACCGCGGTACGCGCCCAGCACGCTGCGCAGTCGGCGCACGAGGACGCGTGCCTGATGCACCGCGTCGGGTTCGTCCGCCCTCACCGCCGGCGCGAGCTCCGCGAGCCGCGACCAGTACTCCACGAGCGAGGCGTGCACGACCGCGGCAGCCGTGCCCGAGGCATCCGCAGGCCGGATCATGACGCTCCGAGATCGACGCGGACCCGCTTCACGCGGGCCGTCGTGCCCCGCACGATCTCGACATCGCGCCTGGGCACGCCGAAGTGCTCCGCGATCGCGGCGACGACGCCCGCGTTCGCCGCCCCGTCGACCGCGCGCTCCCGCACGAAGACGGTCAGGGAGGCAGCCGGGTCGTCGGGCGTCGCCTCGACGAGCGGACCCTTGCGGCTGCCGGGCTTCACCCGGACCGTGACCTCCATCGACCGCTCCCCGAATCAGCGTCCGGGGTCAGCGCTGGCGGCGCTCGCGGACCCGCATGTTCACGACGATGGGCGTCCCCTCGAAGCCGTAGACCTCGCGAAGGCGGCGCTGGATGAACCGGCGGTAGCCCGGGTCGAGGAACCCGGTCGTGAAGAGGACGAATGTCGGCGGACGGCTGCCTGCCTGCGTTCCGAACAGGATGCGCGGCTGCTTGCCGCCCCGGACGGGGTGCGGGTGCTCCTGCGTGAGCTCGGTGAGGAAGGCGTTGAACTTCCCGGTCGGGATGCGCGTGTCCCAGCCCTCGAGCGCCGTCTCGAGCGCCGGCACGAGCTTCTCGAGGTGGCGCCCCGTGCGCGCGGAGATGTTCACCCGCGGCGCCCAGGTCACGTGGTGCAGGTCCTGCTCGATCTCGCGCTCGAGGTAGCGCCGGCGATCGTCGTCGAGCTGGTCCCACTTGTTGTACGCGAGCACGAGTGCACGACCCGACTCGAGCACGAGGTCGATGATGCGCACGTCCTGCTCGGAGATCGGTTGCGTGACGTCGAGCAGCACGACCGCGACCTCGGCCTTCTCGAGGGCCGCCTGCGTGCGCAGCGAGGCGTAGAAGTCGGCACCCTGCTGCAGGTGCACGCGGCGCCGGATGCCGGCGGTGTCGACGAAGCGCCAGATCTTGCCGCCGAGCTCGATCTGCTCGTCGACGGGGTCGCGCGTGGTGCCGGCCAGGTCGTTGACGACGACCCGCTCCTCGCCGGCCGCCTTGTTGAGGAGCGAGCTCTTGCCGACGTTGGGCCGACCGACGATCGCGACCCGGCGGGGGCCGCCGAACTCCTCCTTCGCGACGGCCGAGACCTGCGGCAGCACCTTGAAGACCTCTTCGAGCAGGTCGGCCACGCCGCGCCCGTGCAGCGCCGAGACCGGGTACGGCTCGCCGAGACCGAGGTTCCAGAGCGCTGTGGCCTCGGGCTCCTGACGCGCATCGTCGACCTTGTTCGCGACGAGGAAGACGGGCTTCTTCGTCTTACGGAGCAGGCGGACTACGTGCTCGTCGGTCGCCGTCGCGCCGACCGTCGCGTCGACGACGAAGAGCACGACGTCGCAGAGGTCGATCGCGACCTCGGCCTGCGCCGCGACGGAGGCGTCGATGCCCTTCGCGTCGGGCTCCCAGCCGCCGGTGTCGACGAGGGTGAAGCGACGATCGAGGTACTCGCCCTTGTACGAGACGCGGTCGCGGGTGACGCCGGGGGTGTCCTCGACGACGGCCTCGCGGCGGCCGAGGATGCGGTTCACGAGCGCCGACTTGCCGACGTTCGGGCGCCCGACGATCGCGATGACGGGCAGGGCCGGCAGGTAGCGGATGCCCTCGACGCCCTCCTCCGAGTGCTCGAGGACCTCGAGGTCGTCCTCGTCGAGCTCGTAGTCGCTGAGGCCGGAGCGCAGGGCTGCGGCCCGCTGCTCCGCGAGTTCGTCGTCGACGCCGGCGAGCCGCTCGGCCAGGTCGTCGTCGGCGACGTCGTACTCGTCGCGCTGGTCGGTCATGCTGTCTCCTGAAGGAAAAGATCGTGGGCGCGAATGCGCGCGGCTACCAGTCTGCCGTATGGCGGCTGGGAACTCCGGATACGGGCGCCGCGGGGTGGAGGCATCCGCCGGGCGACCGGCGGCGGAGCGCCTCAGGCGCGTGCCCCGACCACCGTGATGATCGCGTCGACCGTCTGGTCGAAATCGAGTTCCGTCGAGTCGACCGTCGTGACGCCCTCGGCCGCGGTCATGAACTCGACGACCTTCGAGTCCGCAGCGTCGCGCTTGCGCAGGGCGTCGCCGACGGCCTCGAGGGAACTGCCGGTGAGCTCGGCGGCGCGCCGGGCCATCCGCACCTCCTCGGAGGCGGTCAGCAGGATGCGGACCGGCGCGTCGGGCGCGACGACCGTCGTGATGTCGCGTCCCTCGACGACGATGCCGGGGCGTCGTTCGGCGGCCATGATCGCGCGGAAGAGCTCGATGAGGTGCGCGCGGACCTCGGGAACCCTGGCGACGCGGCTCACGACGGCCGAGATCTCCGGGTCGCGGATCGCCTCCGTCACGTCGGTCTCGCCGACGTGCACCCGGTACCCGCCGGGGTCGGTGCCGATGCGGTAGTCGAAGCTCGCGAGGCACGAGACGACCGAGTCGGCGTCGTCGGTGTCGACGCCCGAGGCCTCGACGTGCCAGGCGAACGCGCGGTACGCGGCGCCGGTGTCGAGGAACCCGTACGACAGGCGCTTCGCGACCGCCTTCGACACGCTCGACTTGCCGCTGCCGGCGGGGCCATCGACGGCGACGACGACGGGGATCTCCACGGATGCCTCCAGGGTGGTGGTTCGGGCCGGCTCAGCCGGCGATGCGCCAGCCGCGCGCGGCGAGCTCGTTGGTCAGTCGGTCGGCGGCCTCGGGCACGACCTGCACCTCGGCGAGGCCGACCTGGCGCCCCGGCGAGTGCTCGAGGCGCAGGTCTTCGAGGTTCACGCCGATCTCGCCGATCTCGGCGAGCAGCCGGGCCAGCTGGCCGGGCCGGTCGTCGACCATCACGACGACGGTCGTGAATCGCTTGTCGGTGCCGTGCTTGCCCGGAAGTCGCGAGACCCCGGTGTTGCCGCCGGTGAGCTCCTCGGCGACGCGACGCCGGGCGCCGGGCGCGGCCGGGTCGCCGAGCGCGTCGATGAACCGGTCGAGGTCGTCGCGGAAGGCGACGAGGATGTCACGGACCGGAGCCGAGTTCGCGCCGAGGATCTGCACCCAGAGGTCGGGATCGCTCGCGGCGATGCGGGTCACGTCGCGCACGCCCTGTCCGGCGAGGCCGAGGGCGGCGTTCGGCGCGTCGATGAACCGGCGCGCCATGACGCTCGACACGACCTGCGGCACGTGCGAGATGAGGGCGACGCCCCGATCGTGCTCGTCCGGCGTCATCTCGACGAGCGTCGCCCCGAGATCGAGGATGAGGTCGTCGATCGCCCCGGCGCGCTGATAGCTGATGGCGTCGTGCGCGGCGACCACCCACGGCCGGCCGGCGAAGAGATCGGCGCGGGCGGCGAGCGGCCCCCCGCGTTCGCGCCCCGCGAGCGGGTGCGAACCGATGTAGCGCGAGACGTCCGCGCCGCCCTCGACGAGCTCGTCGAGGATTCCGGCCTTCACACTCGCGACGTCGGTGACGATCGCGTCGGGGAACGACGCGAGCTCGTCGGCGACGACCCGCGCCGTCACGTCGGGCGGCACGGCGACGACGATGAGCTGCGGGGCGTCGTCGGAGCGGGCGGGGCGTCCGGCGCCGAGGTCGGTCGCGATGGCGACGTGCGTCGGCGAGGCGTCCGCCAGGATCACGTCGATGCCCCGGGCGCGCAGTCCGAGCGCGACGCTCGTGCCGAGGAGGCCGGCGCCGACGACGCGCACCGGTCCGGTGAGGCGTGATTCGACCACGTTCACTGCCCCTCTCGTGCCGATGCCCCGCCGTTCGCGTTCCGGGCGATGGTGAGCAGCCGGCCGCGTTCGTCCTTCGTCAGCTCCCGCAGCTGACCGACCTTCAGTGTACCGAGGTGGAGCGGCCCGAACTGGCGCCGCACGAGCTCGACGACCGGGTGCCCGACGGCCTTCAGCATGCGGCGGACGATGCGGTTCTTGCCCGAGTGCAGGGTGATCTCGACGATGGTGTGCTTGGCGTCGCCCTGGGTCTGCAGGATCTTCGCCCGGTCGGCCTTGATCGGCCCGTCGTCGAGTTCGATGCCCTGCTTCAGGCGCTGCAGCGTCTGCGCGGTCAGTCGTCCGCGAACCTTCGCGACGTAGGTCTTCTCGACGCCGAACGAGGGGTGGGCGAGCACGTGCGCGAGCTCGCCGTCGTTCGTGAGCACGAGCAGCCCGCTCGTCTCGGCGTCGAGCCGACCGACGTTGTAGACGCGCTCCTCGAGCGCATCGGTGAAGCGGCGCAGGTCGGGGCGCCCCTGCTCGTCGCGCATCGACGAGACGACGCCGGTCGGCTTGTTGAGCATGTAGTAGCGCTTCGCGGTGTCGAGCTGCACCGCGACGCCGTCGACCGAGACGAGGTCGGTCTCGGGGTCCACCCGGGTGCCGAGCTCCGTGACGATGCGCCCGTTGACCTCGATCCGCCCCGCGAGGATGTACTCCTCGATGACGCGCCGGCTCGCGACGCCGGCCGCGGCGAGCACCTTCTGCAGGCGAACGCCTGCGACATCCGATTCAGCCATCGAGGTCGAACCCTCCCTGTCCGTCGTCGAGCAGCGGCGAGATCGGCGGCAGCTCGTCGAGCGAGTTGATGCCGAGGTTGGTGAGCAGGAGCTCGGTCGTACCGTAGAGGATCGCGCCCGTCTCGGGGTCGGTGTCGACCTCCGTCACGAGCCCGCGGCCGAGCAGGGTTCGCACGACCGAGTCGACGTTCACCGCCCGGATCGATGCCACCTGCGACCGCGAGATCGGCTGCTTGTAGGCGATGACCGAGAGCGTCTCGAGTGCGGCCTGCGAGAGCCGGGTCGACGACTGGGTCACGACGAAGTCGGTGACGAGCGCGTCGTACTCGCCGCGCACGTAGAAGCGCCAGCCGCCGCCGACCTCGCGCAGTTCGAAGGCGCGGCGGATGCCGCGAGCGGTCGTCTCCTCGACGGCGAGGTCGGTGCGCGGCTCACCCGAGGGTGCTCCGCCGTCGTAGTCGGTGCGCAGTCGCGCGATCGACGCGCGCACCTCGGCGACGGGCCGCGCGACCGCCGCCGCGAGGTGCACGACGCTCTGCGGCTCGTCGGCGATGAACAGGATCGCCTCGATCGCGCGGTCGAGGTCGAGGCGAGGCTGGCCGGGCACGTCGAGCGGCGTCGCGACCGAGAGCTCGGGGCCGTCGGGCGCGGCAGGCGCGGCCGGCTCCCCCACGGGCGGCGACTCGACGCCCTCCCCCGCCTGCGTGGTCTCATTCGTCATAGTCGGCCCCCAGGCTCTCGAGGTTCGCGTCGGACCACTGCTCGGCGGCCCAGTGCAGGGTCAGTTCGCCGAGCGGCTCGATCTGGTCGAAGCCGATCGCGGCGTGCCGGTACAGCTCCAGGACGGCGAGGAATCGCGCGACGACCACGCCGCGCTCGGCGACGCCGGCGATCAGTTGCCGGAAGGTCACCGGTTCACCGCGGCGCAGCACCGCGACGACCTGCGCCGCCTGCTCGCGGATCGACACGAGCGGCGCGTGCAGGTGGTCGAGGCCGACGACCGGGATCTCCCGCGGGGTGAGCGCGAGCGTCGCGAGCGCCGCGAAGTCGCCGGCGGTGAGCGTCCAGACGAGTTCGGGCGCCTTCTGCCGGAACCTCTCCTCGAGCCGCACCGTGCGCGCGTGGCGCAGCGCCTCGGCATCGAGCTCGCCGCTGAACCACCGGGCGGCCTCCTTGAAGGCGCGGTACTGCAGCAGGCGGGCGAAGAGCAGGTCGCGGGCCTCGAGGAGCGCGACGTCCTCGGCATCGACGAGCTCGCCTTGCGGCAGCAGGCCGGCCACCTTGAGGTCGAGGAGCGTCGCGGCGACGACGAGGAACTCGCTCGCGCGATCGAGCTCCTCCTCGGAGTCGAGGCCCTTCAAGTACGAGATGAACTCGTCGGTCACCTTCGACAGCGAAACCTCGGTGATGTCGAGCTCGTGCTTCGCGATGAGCGAGAGCAGCAGGTCGAATGGGCCCTCGAAGTTGGTCAGCGCGACCCGGAAGCCGGTTTCGTCGCCCTCGGCCGAGGCATCCGTCACCGTCGCCTCTTCGGTTGGTGCAGCCTGCTCGGCGGGCGCCCGCTCAGGCGACCGCGCCACGGAAGACCAGCTCCCTCGCGAGCTGCCGGTACGCCTTCGACGCCTGGTGCTCGGGGGCGAACTCGGTGATCGGCGTCGCCGCGACCGTCGCGTCGGGGAACTTCACCGTGCGGGTGATGACCGTCTCGAGCACCTGGTCGCCGAAGGCGTCGACCACGCGCTCGAGCACCTCGCGGGAGTGGAGCGTGCGCGCGTCGTACATCGTCGCGAGGATGCCGTCGAGCGTGATCGCCGGGTTGAGGCGGTCGCGCACCTTGTCGATCGTCTCGATGAGCAGGGCCACGCCGCGCAACGCGAAGAACTCGCACTCGAGCGGGATGACGACGCCGTGGCTCGCCGTGAGCGCGTTCACGGTCAGGAGGCCGAGCGACGGCTGGCAGTCGATGAGGATGACGTCGTAGTCGGACGCGACGCGGCGCAGCACCCCCGCGAGGATCTGCTCACGGGCGACCTCGGTCACGAGGTGCACCTCGGCGGCGGAGAGGTCGATGTTCGCCGGGATGACGTCGAGGCCGTCGACGGTCGTCTTCTGGATCGCGTCCTTCGGCTCGATCTGCCGCGAGAGCAGCAGGTCGTAGATCGTCGGCACGTCGTGGGTCTGCACGCCGAGACCGGCCGACAGTGCGCCCTGCGGGTCGAAGTCGATCGCGAGCACCCGGCGACCGTACTCGGCGAGCGTCGCGCCGAGGTTGATCGTCGTCGTCGTCTTGCCGACGCCGCCCTTCTGGTTGCAGAGGGCGATGATGCGAGCCGGCCCGTGCGAGGCGAGCGCGGCGGGCTCGGGGAACTCGCGGTGGGGACGACCCGTCGGACCCAGCTCCGGCTCCAGCGAAGCGATTCCGTCCGCCGAGTCGTGCTTCTGCTGCGTCACGTGTCGTCTTCTCTCCTGGGCCGGGCCTGCGCCCGTTCGGTCGTGGGCTTGGTCGATTCTAGCGAGCACGCGGGTGTGCTGCCGTGTACATCTCCCGGAGTGTATCGGCTGTGACGAGCGTGTAGATCTGCGTCGTCGCGACCGACGAGTGTCCGAGCAACTCCTGCACGACGCGCACGTCGGCCCCGCCCTCGAGCAGATGCGTCGCGAACGAGTGCCGCAGCGTGTGCGGAGACACGGATGCCTCGAGTCCCGCCCGCTCGGCCGCGGCCCGGATCACGTCCCACGCTCCCTGGCGGGAGAGCCGCTTGCCGCGCACCCCGAGGAACAGCGCCGGCGTAGCCGGGCCCCGCGCCGAGAAGATGGGCCGGGCGCGAACGAGGTACGCGCCGATCGCCCGCCGGGCGTAACTGCCGAGCGGCACGATCCGCTGCTTGCCGCCCTTGCCGAAGAGTCGCACGACCTCGTCGTCGATGAGGTCGTCGACGTTGAGCGAGATCGCCTCGGTGACGCGTGCACCCGTCGCGTAGAGGAGTTCGAGCAGCGCCGCATCGCGCAGCTGGGCGGGGTCGTCGCCGCCCGCGGCGGCGATGAGCGCCGCGACGTCCTCGACCGGAATGGCCTTCGGGAGCCGGGCGGGCAGCTTCGGCGGTCGCAGGTCGCGCGACACGTCGGTGGCGAGCTCGCCCTCCTCGGCGAGGAAACGATGCAGCCCGCGAACGGCCGACAGCACTCTCGCGATCGAGGATGTCGCGAGCACCGGGTCGCGTTCGGCGCCGAGGAACCGCACGAAGTCGGAGAGGTCGCGCTCGGCGACGCGGTCGAGTTCACCCGGGCCGCGCGTCGCGAGCCAGTCGGCGTAGATCGCGAGGTCGCGCCGATACGACGCGGTCGTGTTGCGCGACAGGCCGCGCTCCACGGCGAGGTGCCGCAGGTAGCCGTCGACCCGTGCGGCGGTCGTCACGATGCCGACGTGCCCCGAATCGGTGCGGTGCGGCTCGGCCACGCGGCATCCGCCTCGCCGAGGCCCCGCCAGCCGCGGCCGCGGGCCGCGTGCGCGGCGAGCACGGCGACGGCGAGCGGACCATTGTGGATACGCCGCTCGAGCACCGCGTCGACGCACTCGTCGAGGGGCACCCACCTCGTCTCGAGCTCCGCCTCCTCGTCTTCGCGCGCGTACTCCGCCGGCGTCGCGCGCAGGCCGCGGGCGAGGTACACGCGGATGACCTCGTCGCTGCCGCCGGGCGAGGTCGCGAAATCGGTGAGCACGGCCCATTCGGACGCCTCGAGATCCGCCTCCTCGGCGAGCTCTCGCTGCGCCGCCGCCAGCGGATCCTCGCCCGCGACGTCGAGCAGGCCCGCCGGGATCTCCCAGTCGCGCATCCGCACGGGGTGACGGTACTGCTTGATGAGGAGCGCCCGGTCGTCGTCGTCGAGCGCGAGCACGCCGACCGCGCCGGTGTGGTCCATGAACTCGCGCACGATCGGTGCACCGCCGAGTTCGAACGTCTCCCGCCGGATGCTCCAGACGCGCCCGGTGAAGACCTCCTCGCTCTCGACGATCACGAGTTCGACCGGGTCGTCGGCGAGTCGCTCGCGCGACCCGCCGACGACCGCTTCGGCGGTTTCAGCCATTGTTGACGTCGAACAGGCGGCTCGCCTGCTGGCGCTCGAGCGCCGCCGCGACGAGCCCGCGGAAGAGCGGGTGGGCGTCGTTCGGCCGGCTGCGCAGCTCGGGGTGCGCCTGGGTGCCGACGTAGAACGGGTGCACGTCGCGCGGCAGCTCGACGTACTCGACGAGGTTGCGGTCGGGCGAGAGACCCGAGAACACGAGGCCGGCCTCGGCGATGCGGTCGCGGTACGCGTTGTTGACCTCGTAGCGGTGGCGGTGACGCTCGCTCACGTCGGTCGAGCCGTAGAGCTCGGCCGCGATCGTGCCCTCGCCGAGCTTCGCCGGGTACAGGCCGAGGCGCATCGTGCCGCCGAGGTCGCCGCCCGAGATGATCTCGACCTGCTCCTCCATCGTGGCGATGACGGGGAACTCGGTGTCGGGATCGAACTCGCTCGACGACGCGCCGGGGAGCCCGGCCACGTTGCGCGCGTACTCGATGACCATGCACTGCAGGCCGAGGCAGAGGCCGAGCACGGGGATGCCGTTGTCGCGCGCGAAGTGCAGGGCGCCGAGCTTGCCCTCGATGCCGCGCACGCCGAAACCGCCCGGCACGCAGATGCCGTCGAGGTGCGCGAGGTGCTTCTGGGCGCCCTCGGGCGTCTGGCACTCGTCGGAGGGGATCCACTCGATGTTGACCTTCGCGTCGTTCGCGAAGCCGCCGGCGCGGAGCGCCTCGGTCACCGAGAGGTACGCGTCGGGCAGGTCGATGTACTTGCCGACCAGCCCGATCTTCACCTCGTGCTTGGGGTCGTGCACGACCCGGAGCAGGTCGCTCCAGCCCGACCAGTCGACCGCGTCGGCCTTCTCGCCGAGGCCGAGCGCGTCGATGAGGTACGCGTCGAGACCCTGCTCGTGCAGCATCGTCGGGATGTCGTAGATCGACGGCACGTCGACGGCGTTCACGACGGCGGCCTCGTCGACGTCGCACATGAGTGCGATCTTCCGCTTGTTCGACTCGGTGACGGGGCGGTCGCTGCGCAGCACGAGCGCGTCGGGCTGGATGCCGATCGAGCGCAGCGCGGCGACGGAGTGCTGGGTCGGCTTCGTCTTCTGCTCGCCGGAGGCGCCCATGAACGGCACGAGCGAGACGTGCACGAAGAACACGTTCTTGCGGCCGAGTTCGTGGCGCACCTGGCGCGCCGACTCGATGAACGGCTGCGACTCGATGTCGCCGACCGTGCCGCCGATCTCGGTGATGATCACGTCGGGCTTCGGGCTCTCGGTCGCCTGCAGACGCATGCGGCGCTTGATCTCGTCGGTGATGTGCGGGATGACCTGCACCGTGTCGCCGAGGTACTCGCCACGGCGTTCCTTGGCGATGACCGTCGAGTAGATCTGGCCGGTCGTGACGTTCGCGGCCTGCGACAGGTCGATGTCGAGGAAGCGCTCGTAGTGGCCGATGTCGAGGTCCGTCTCGGCGCCGTCGTCGGTCACGAAGACCTCGCCGTGCTGGAACGGGTTCATCGTGCCCGGGTCGACGTTGAGATAGGGGTCGAGCTTCTGCATGACCACCCGGAGGCCGCGCGCCGTCAGCAGGTTGCCGAGGCTCGCGGCGGTGAGTCCCTTGCCCAATGAAGAAACGACACCACCGGTCACGAAGATGTGCTTGGTCGTGTCGTTGTTGTCTGCGCTCTGCGCTGTTCCGCGTTCATCCACCACGGGCTTGTATTCTAACCCACGTTCCCGATCGCTCGCCGCGACATGCCCCACGCGTTCCCCCTTCGTCGTCCGGAGCTGACCGGCCCCGCTCGGTTCCAGCCTTGTCGGCCGCAGTCTCAGGCCGCCCGTTCGGAGGCGATCTCGAGCAGCTCCCGCGCATGGGCGAGGCCGCTCTCGGAATCGGCGAGGCCCGACAGCAGCCGGGCCATCTCCGCCTCGCGGTCGGCGCCCAGGAGCTGCCGGACGCTCGAGGCGGTGACGGCGCCGTCGGTGCCCTTGACCACGCTCAGGTGGTTCGTCGCGAAGGCGGCTACCTGGGCGAGATGGGTCACGACGATCACCTGGGAGCGTTCCGCGAGCCGGGCGAGGCGCCGGCCGATCTCGATCGCCGCCGCACCGCCGACACCCGCGTCGACCTCGTCGAACACGAAGGTCGGCACCGGGTCGGCGCCGGCGATCACGACCTCGATCGCGAGCATGACGCGGGAGAGCTCGCCGCCCGACGCGCCGCGCGACACCGACCGCGGCTCGGCGCCGGGATGCGGTCGCAGCAGGATCGAGACCTGATCGCGTCCGTGCGCGGTCGGCTCGGCGCTCGGCTCGACGCTCACGCTCAGCACCGCGTCGGGCATGGCCAGCGCAGCGAGCTCGTGCGTGACGGCCTCGGCGAGCCGCGCGGCCGCCTCGGTCCGCTGCTCGGTGATGCGCTCGGCGAGCCGGTCGACCTCGGCGGCGAGTTCGCCCACCGCGATGTCGAGCTCGGCGATGCGTTCGTCGTCGCCGTCGAGTTCGACGAGTCGCAGGCCGCCGTCGCGACGGAAGGCGAGCACGTCGTCGAGATCGCCGTGGCGGCGGATGAGTCCGGCGAGCACCGCCCTGCGCTCCTGCACGAGCTCGAGTTCGCGCGCACCGTCGGTGTCGAGGCCCGTGAGGTAGCCGGCGAGCTCGGTGCCCGCATCCGCGAGCAGGAAGCCGGCGTTCGCGAGCGCCTCCGCGATAGGGGCGAGCGCCGCGTCGTGCTCGGAGACTCGCTCGAGGTGCCGGCGCGCCGCCTCGACGAGCGTCATCGCGTCGGGCGCGTCGTCGACGACCTCGTCGCCGGAGACGAGCGCCTTCGCCTGCGCGGCGGCGAGTCGGAGCTCTTCGAGATTCGAGAGCCGCTCGGCGCGCTCGTGCAGCTCGGCGTCCTCGCCGGGCTGCGGGTCGATCGCCTCGACCTCGTCGAGATCGGCGCGCAGCGCCTCGGCCTCGCGGGCGCGGGCGTCGTGCTCGTCGCGGAGGCGGGCGAGTTCGGCCGCATCGGCGCGCCATCGCTCGAACACGTCTCGGTATGCGTCGAGCGTCTCTGCGAGCGGTGCTCCGGCGAAGCGGTCGAGCGCGTCGCGCTGCGCCGACGCCGAACGCAACCGCTGCTGGTCGGCCTGACCGTGCACGACGACGAGCTCGTCGCCGAGCTCGGCGAGCACGCCGACGGGCGCGCTGCGGCCGCCGACGACGGCGCGGCTGCGCCCCTCCGACGAGACCGATCGCCCGAGCAGCAGCTCGCCCGCCTCGATCTCCCCGCCCGTCTCGGCCACGCGGTCGGCGATGGCTCCGGCGTCGGGAACGATCCATCGCCCCTCGACCCAGGCCTGCTTCGCCCCCGAACGCACGGCCCCCGCGTCGGAGCGGGCGCCGAGCAGCAGCCCGAGGGCGGTCACGACCATCGTCTTGCCCGCGCCGGTCTCGCCGGTGACGGCGGTGAACCCGGCGCCGAGCGGCAGCGTCGCCTCGGCGATGACGCCGAGGTCGCGGATGCCGAGCTCCTCGATCATCGCGCGCCCCCTCTCAACGGAATCTCGCCCATCACGCCCATCATTCGCGACCCGCCGGGCCCCGCCACCCCGTGACGGGCAGCTGGAACTTGTTGACGAGGCGGTCGGTGAACGGAGCCTCGTGGAGTCGCGCGAGCCGCACCGGCGTCTCGGAGCGACGCACGATCACTCGGGCACCCGGCGGCAGGTCGAAGGTGCGCCGCCCGTCGCACCAGATGACGGCGGACGTCTCGGTGCGCTGCAGGATCTCGACGGCGAGCGACGATTCGGGCCCGACGACGAGTGGGCGGGCGAAGAGCGCGTGCGCGCTGAGCGGCACGAGCAGGAGCGCCTCGAGGCTCGGCCAGACGACGGGACCGCCCGCCGAGAACGAGTACGCGGTCGAGCCCGTCGGCGTCGACATGACCACGCCGTCGCAGCCGAACGACGACAGTGGCCGGCGGTCGACCTCGATCACGACCTCGAGCATGCGCTCGCGCTCGGCCTTCTCGACGGTCGCCTCGTTGAGCGCCCAACTCTCGTACACGACCTCGGCGCCGACCTTCGCCCGCACCGACAGGGTCATGCGCTCTTCGACGACGTAGTCGCGCGCGAGGGCCCGGGAGACGGTGTAGCCGAGGTCGTCGCGCTCGCTCTCGGCGAGGAACCCGACATGGCCGAGGTTGACGCCGAGCAGCGGCACCGGGTGGTCGCGGATGAGTTCGGCCCCGCGCAGGATCGTGCCGTCGCCGCCGAGCACGATCACGAGCTCGATGCGGGCGGGGTCGATGTCTTCGAAGCGCACGACGCCGCCGTCGAGTTCGGGCACGAACGCGTGCACGTCCTCCCAGTGCTCGGCCGCGATCACGGGAACGGCGCCGGCCGCGAGCAGCTGCGTGCAGACCGCCCCCGTCGCCTCGAGGGCGGACTGCCGGCCGGTGTGCGAGACCACGAGGAAGTGGCGTGCGTCGTTCACCCGTGCGCTCCTCTCGTCAGCTCGTCGACCCGACCCGACCATTCTGTCGGATTCGAGCCGCCCGCCGCCCGCAGGTGCACGAGGAACTCGCGGTTCCCGTGCGATCCGGCGATTGGGGAGGACAGGACGCCTGCCGTGCCGAGGCCGAGGTCGTGCGCGGCCCAGAGCACGTTCATGACGGCCTCGGATCGGAGGGCCGCATCGTGCACGATGCCCTCACGCACTCCCCCGCGACCGACTTCGAACTGCGGCTTCACGAGCAGCACGAAGTCGGCGCCGTCGGCCGCGGTCGAACGCAGCGCGGGCAGCACGGTGGTCAGCGAGATGAACGACAGGTCGGCGGTGACGAGATCGGGCCGATCCGCGACGCCCGTCGCGGCGGCGAGCGACTCGGGCGTCAGGCCTCGGACGTTGCAGCCCTCGACGAGCACGAGCCCGGGCGCGTCGTGCAGCTCGGCCGCGAGCTGGCCGTGGCCCACGTCGACCGCGAGCACGGTCCGCACCCCGCGCTCGAGCAGCACCTGGCTGAAGCCGCCCGTCGACGCACCCGCATCGAGGGCGACACGGCCCGCCGGGTCGACGGCGAATCCGTCGAGCGCGGCGATCAGCTTGTGCGCGGCACGGCTCACGTAGTGGTCGGATGACTCGACCGAGAGCTGCGCGTCGGGGCGGACCTTGAACGAGGCCTTCACCACGGGGCGACCGTCGACCGAGACCCGCCCCTCGGCGATGAGTGCGGCCGCCTGGGTGCGCGAGCGCACGAGGCCGCGGGCCGTGAGCGCCGCATCGAGACGCTGGTCGCTCATGACGGGCGCGAGGTGCCCGACGGGTCGGACTGCTCGAGTTCGTCGCGAAGGCGCGCGGCAAGGCCCTCGTAACCCGGCGCACGCTCCTCGAGCGGCAGCCCCTCGATCTCGGCGAGGGCGCCACGGGCACCCTCGCTCACCTCGTCGTCTGCGGGATCGCTCGGATCGTACTCGTGGTCGATGCTCACCCGTCCACGCTACCCCGCGCGCACGACACGAGGGTGATCACGCGTAGAGGCGCGCCGGGACGTCGAGCACGTGGATGCCGATGCCCGACTCCCAGATCGTCGCGCACGCCGCGCGGAGGAGGTCGAGTCCGCCGTCGCCTTCGGCGACGATCTCCACGCGGTTGCCGGTGAGACGCACGCGCGCCGCGCCGACCCGCACCACGTCGCCGCGGAGGCGTTCGACGGTCGGGTACGGCTCGTGGAGGCCGCGGAGGTCGGACAGGATGAAATCGGGCCGGCTCGAGGCGTCGGCGGCGAGCAGCTGCTTCGCGCGGTCGATGCCCGTGAGCACGATCGCGCTCGACATTCCCGCCCGGTTCGCCCCGAGGATGTCGGTGTCGAGGCGATCGCCGACGACGAGGGGGTTCGAGGCGTCGAACCGCCGCCTCGCTTCGTCGAAGATCGGCGTCTCGGGCTTCCCTGCCACGAGGGGCAGGCGCCCGACCGCGGTGTGCACGGCCGAGACGAGCGTGCCGTTGCCGGGGGCGATGCCGCGGGCGACCGGAATGGTCCAGTCCATGTTCGTCGCGATCCACGGGATCCCTCCGCCCGCGGCATCCGAACCGTCGATGCCGGGACCGTCGGTGCGAAGGGCGAATGCGGCCTCGGCGAGGTCCTTCCAGCCGACCTCCGGCGTGAAGCCCTGCACGACCGCATCGGGGGCGTCATCGGCCGAGCGAGTGACGCGGAAGCCGCGCTTGCGAAGCTCGACCTCGATGCCCTCGCCGCCGACGACGAATACGAGCGCGCCCGGCGCGACCCGACTCTCGAGGAGCCGCATGGCCGCCTGGGGCGACGTGACGACGTCGTCGGCCGCCGCATGCAGGCCCAGCTCGGTCAGGTGGCCGGCGACGGACACGTCGCTGCGCGACGCGTTGTTCGTGATGTACCCGACCGAACGGGATCGCTTCGCCAGGTTCAGGCTCTCGACCGCATGCGGAATCGCGCCCGCACCCGCGTAGACGACGCCGTCGAGGTCGGCGAACACGGCATCGACGCCGTCGAGCGGCGTCGCAGGCTCAGTCCGCGTGCGGAACAGCGCCATCGGCGGGTTCCTCGGTCGCGGCTTCGGCTTCGTCGGCGGCGAGGTCCTCGCCCTCCGCCAGCACCGCACGCACGTCGTCCTCGAGCACGTCGCCCGGGTCGTCGAGCTCGACCGCCTCGACCGCCTCGACCGCGACGGTGACCCCGGGCTCGGCGTCGTCGTCGGCCGAGTCTCCGGATGCGTCGACGACTGCGGCCGAGACCTCCGCGGCTTCCTCGACGGCCGGGATCGCGATGTCCTCGTCGCCCTCGGCCTCGAGGTCGAAGATCTCGATGAGCTCGGCCTCCGCCGGGCCGGCGAGGGCCGCATCGGCCCGGACCGCGAGCACTCGCCAGCGCTCGGCCTCCGCGTCGCGGCCGAGCTCTTCGAGCACCTCGGCGTACGCGGAGAACAGCGCCGGGCTGTACGAGAAGGCGCGCTCGGGATCGAGCTGCGGGATCTCGAGCTCGGCGAGGGCGAGCTCGGGCTGCTCGAGGTCGAGCCGGGCGCCCGACATCGCGATCGCCAGGCCCACCTGCACGGAGGCGGGCAGTTCGCCCCGGTCGACGGCACGGCCGACCTCGAGGGCCCGATCGGGGCGGCCCACACCGCGCTCGCTGTCGACCATGAGCGGCAGCTGGTCGTTGCTGCCGGAGATCCGCCGGTAGGTCCGAAGCTCGCGCAGCGCGAGCGCGAAGTCGCCCGTCGCGTACGCAGTGATCGCCAGGGTCTCACGGACCACGGCGATGCGACCGGCCCGACGCGCGGCCGACATCGCGTGCCGGTGGGCGAGCTCGGGGTCGTGATCCAGATACTCGGATGCCGCCACCAGATGCCGCGCGACCCAGTCGGCGTTCTCCTTGCTCAGCGTCTTGAGCTCGGCGCGGGCGGCCTTGTCGAGCTGGCGGGCCTCGATCCGGTCGGGCAGCACCGGGTCGTCGTGCCTGGTGCGGACGGCGAGGTCGGCGGCACCGTGCCGCTCGTGCGTCCCGCCTGCGGGAGCGTTGCGCCGATCGTCGGTGCGGCCTGCACCGGACCGGTGGTGCGAGCGGTCGCGGTCGCCGTGCGGCTTGCGGTCGTCGCGCTGCCCGTACGAACGCTTCTGATCGCGGTCGCCATAGGGCTTGCGGTCGTCCCGCTGACCGTACGAACGCTTCGCGTCGCGGTCACCGTACGGCTTGCGGTCGTCCCGCTGCCCATAGGACCGCTTCTGGTCACGGTCACCGTACGGCTTGCGGTCGTCCCGCTGCCCGTACGGACGCTTCTGGTCGCGGTCGCCATAGGGCTTGCGGTCGTCCCGCTGACCGTACGAACGCTTCGCGTCGCGGTCGCCGTACGGCTTCCGGTCGTCGCGCTGCCCATAGGAGCGCTTCTGGTCACGGTCGCCGTACGGCTTGCGGTCATCGCGCTGCCCATAGGACCGCTTCTGGTCACGGTCACCGTACGGCTTGCGGTCTTCCCGCTGACCGTACGAACGCTTCGCGTCGCGGTCACCATGGGGCTTGCGGTCGGAGGAGGAGGCCGGTCGCCGCTGACCGGATGCCTGCCCGTCACGGCTCTTGGATCCGCCGCTCCGCGCGGGGCGCCCCTGATCGTCCCGGTCCTTGTTCGAATCGCTCACGATGTTCCTGTCGAATGGGAGTCCGTCAGACTCAACCGTACTGCCGGACCGGTGCCGGCCTGCCGTTAACGAAAAATGGCCACCCGCCGATGCTCGCTGTTGAGCTCAGTGGGTGGCCACTCTCGAATGAATGTCCGGCGGTGTCCTACTCTCCCACAGGGTCCCCCCTGCAGTACCATCGGCGCTGCGAGTCTTAGCTTCCGGGTTCGGAATGTGTCCGGGCGTTTCCCTCGCGCTATGGCCGCCGAAACTCTAGGACCAAACGTCATCACGATGGGGTGGTGGTTTGGTGGTTTCGGGTGCACACCCCGTGGGGTGTGCGTGCGTGTGTTGAGTTGTTGAGTGTGTTTTCCGTCTGTTGGGAACCACAGAGTGGACGCGAGT
>NZ_JBYRER010000003.1:259584-908892 GCF_058349925.1 Agromyces solani | reverse complement strand
TCAAATCACTGACAGAGAAACAACTGACTCGAAAATCAAATTGTCCATCAATCAAAGGAATCCCACCAACCAAAAGGTCGGTCGGGGTTCAAAAAATTGGCATTGAACATAGTGCACGCTGTTGAGTTCTCAAGGAACGGACGCACCCGAGTTTCAGTCTCTCGACCTGCCCTCAGGGCAACCTGTCTAACATACCACCTCTTCGCCGGCCTCCGATACGCGATCGGATCACATGCGTGATCGACACCAGCCAGAAGCTGTGCCATCAGTTGAGGTGGAGTTTCATCTTAGGCTTGAAATCACCGAGTCGCAATACTGCGCCTTCGAGGTTATTTGGCTAAGATCATCGTCTTCGCGGCCGGTCCGCTTCTCGCTTTCCGCTCCGCCGTGGCGACAAGAAAGAATCTACGCGGCCGAACCCCGAAGCGACAAATCGGCCGTGCATCCCGGGCGTGTCGCGCGGTCGGAACGGCCCGCGACGGGCGTCGGTGCGAGGCATCCACACGTGGTTCGAACCCCTCGCGGACCCGCGTCGCAACTGCCGGCGCCCCGCCGTCGGAACCGCATCGCGGCTCGAGGCGCAGCCGGGCCGCACGGCGCAGACGACGACGGCGCCCCTCCGATCGCGGAGGGGCGCCATCGTGGCATTCGTGACGATCAGCCGACGCCGTCGAGCGCGTCGGTCTCGGTGTTGCCGATGTTCGCGATGACCTCCGGACGGTGCTTGGCGAGGTGCAGGTACCAGGCGATCGCGGCGATCATCGTGATGAGGAACAGGTACGGGATCACGTTGAGGGGCCACGCCGGCACGGGCCAGACGTTCGCGAAGAACACGTACGCCATGGCACCGACCGAGACGACCGCGCAGAACCAGACGAGCCCGTTCCGCATCCTCTCGCGGCGCGTGTACGCGACGCAGGCGATCGCCACGAGCGCGTACGCGACCATGTAGCCGTTGGTGCCGTACGTGTCGACCCACACGACGATGTCCATCGGGTTCACACCGATCGCGAGCAGCACGAGATCGAGCACGATCGCGGCCGGCCCCGCGATGAGCAGCACGCGGTGCGGGGTCAGGTGGGTGTCGTGCGTCCGCCCGAAGCGCTCGGCGACGACGCCCTCCTTGCCCATCACGTAGATGATGCGTCCCACGACGTTGAGCGGCGCCACCACCACGGCGAAGAACGACGCGCCGACGCCGAACGTGAGGATCGGGGCGAACCACGCCGGCATGCCGATCTGCGTGGCGATCGCCTCGAGCGGGCTCGCGACCGTGGCGAGGTCCTCGCCGAGGATCGCGATCTGGGTGTACGCGGAGAACACGTAGAGGATGCCGACCGTGACCGCGCTCCACATGATCGCGCGGGGAATGGCGGTGTACGGGTTCTTCGCCTCGCGACCGAGGGCGTCGGCCGAGGAGAAGCCCACGAACCCGAGGATGCCGAGCACCATGCCCGCCGCGACGCCCTGGAACGGCACGCCCTCGAGCGAGAACTGCGCCGGATCCCAGGCGTCGGGACCGGCCCAGACGAGCGCGAGGATCAGCAGGATCAGGATGATGGTGACCGACACGAGCTCGAGCACGAGCGAGACGCGCGCCGACAGCCGGATGCCCCGGATCGTGAAGAGCGTCGCGAGCCCCCCGAGCACCACGGCGAGCGCCATCGACCACCCCGGGCCCTCGGCGGGGATGCCGATGAGCACGAGGAACTGGTTCATGTACGAGACCGCGCCGCCGAGCGACCCGGCCGCGATGCCCCAGCAGCCGACGAGGAGGGCGATGCCCGCGAGGTAGGCGCCGAACGGGCCGAGGCCCTTGGCGACGTAGGTGTACAGGGAGCCGGCCGAGGCGTGCCGCTTCGCGAACACCGCGACGCAGTAGCCGACGGCGAGGATCACGAGCGTGGCGAGCACGAACGAGAGCATCGTGCCGTTGCCGGCGCCGATGTAGATGCCCGCGGCGGTGAATGCGATGACCGCGCTCGGGGCGATGTTGGCGATGGCCTGGGCGGCGAGCTCCGGCCCGCTCATGACGCCGCGGCGGAGGCCGGCGTCGACGGGGGCCGACGCGGGGGCGCCGGTCTTGGTGGGGGCTGACATGGGCAACTCTCCAATGAGTCGGGTGGTGCGGGCGGGTCGGGGGTCGAGCGGGGGTTACGGGATGAGCAGCGTGCGCAGCGCCTCGCCGGATTCGAGGTCGTCGAACGCGTCGGCGGCCTCGGCGAGCGGCCGGCGCGCCGAGATCAGCGGATCGAGCTTCAGCTGGCCGTCCATGTAGCGGTCGACGAGCGCGGGGATGTCGATCGAGGGACGCACCGAGCCGTAGTTCGAGCCCAGGATGCGCTGGTCGGCCTCGGCCAGCACGAGCGGCTCGAACGACGCCTTCGCGCCGGTCGGCGGGAGACCGACGATGACGGCGGCTCCGCCGAGGCCGAGCATGCGGATCGCCTGCTCGGTCGTGACCGTGCGGCCGATGGCGTCGAACGCGTAGTCGACGCCGTCGGGGATGAGCTCCATGAGCTGCTCGACCGCGTCGCCCTGGGAGGCGTCGATGCGGTCGGTCGCGCCGAACTGCAGGGCGAGCTGCGTCTTCTCGGGCAGCACGTCGATCGCGATGATGCGCTCGGCACCCGCGAGCTTCGCGCCCTGCACGACGTTGAGGCCGACCCCGCCGCAGCCGATGACGGCGACGGTCGACCCGGGCTCGACGGCGGCGGTGTTGAGCACGGCGCCGACGCCGGTCGCGACCGCGCAGCCGACGACGGCGATGACGTCGAGCGGGGCGTCGTCGCGCACCTTCACGGCGCCCGAGGCCGGCACGACGACCTCCTCCGCGAACGACGAGACGCCGAGGTAGTGGTGCAGCTCCTCGCCGTCCTGCGCGAGGCGCGAGGTGCCGTCGAACAGCACGCCCTTCGGGGCGACGACGGTCGCGACCTTCTGGCAGCGGGCCTCGTGGCCCGAACGGCAGTAGCGGCACTCGCCGCACGGCGGCACCCAGCTGAGCACGACGTGGTCGCCGACGGCGAGGGAGGTGACGCCCTCGCCGAGCTCGACGACCACACCCGAGCCCTCATGACCCATGACGAGCGGAGCCGGGGCGTCCCATTCCCCTCGCTTCACGTGCAGGTCGGAGTGGCAGACCCCGGCCGCGGCGATCTTCACGCGGACCTCGCCGGCCTTCGGGGCGGCGAGGTCGACATCGGCGACCTCGATCGGCGTCTCCGGCTGACGGAAGACGATGGCTTTCATTGATGCTCCCTTGGATCGATTGCTCGGGCATGCCGATGGTAGGCAGCGACGGGAGCCCGCGTCATTGCGAAGAGTTGTGATGCAAACCGGCGAGCTTCGACATTTCGTACAATCGCTTCGTGGCGCGCCGACTCGACTCCATCGCCGCGCACCTCGACGCGCGATTCGTCGCCGGGCGCCTCGACGGCTCGACTCCCGTCGACTCGGCGGTTCCGCTCACCGATTTCGCGGTCGTCGGCCACCCGTCGTTCGCGACCCTCGTCGTCGGCGACCCGCACGAACTCGCGGCGGGCCTCGGCGCCGGCGACGCCCGGGCCGACGAGCTCGCCGCCGCCGTGCTCGTGACGAGCGGCGACGCGCCCGAACTGCGGAGCGCGCTCGAGCGGGCCGGGGCGACGGGCCTCGTCGCCGCGGCCCTCTCGCCCGAAGCGCTGCTCCCGACGCTCGTGGCGCTGCTGGCCGCCGACCAGGCGGCCGAGGACCGCCTCGTCACGACCGGCACGAAGGTGCTCACCCAGGTCGCCCGCCGAGGCGGGGCGAAGGCGGTCATCGCGGAACTCGCCCACCGGATCGACGGCTGGGCCGTGCTCCTCGACGTGCACGGCCAGGTGATCACGACCGCGGGAGCGGGCGGCCTGCACGTGCAGGACGCGATCGCGGTGGCGTTCAACCGCCCGGTGCGGGTCCGGCACCCGGGGCTCCAGGTGCATCCGGTGGGTCCCGGCGAGGACCTCACCGCCCACCTCGTCATCGCCTCCCGGGACGGCTCGACGAGCCGGAGCCGCGACCTCGCGTCGCAGGCGGCTGCCCTCCTCGACCTCGTGCTGCGCACGCACGATCACAGCGGCACCGAGCGCCTGGGCCGTGCCGTCATGGTCGCCACCCTGCTCGCGGGCGGCGGCGAGGCATCCGCCCTGCTCGGACGCTGGGGCGTGCGCGAGCGGAGCCTCACCGCGTTCGCCATGTCGAGCCGGTCGAAGGCCGTCGACCTCGAGCGCCTCGTCACGCGGTGGCTCGACGAGCTCGGCGCCGTGCACGTCGTGACCGAGGCGCACGAACGCGTGCTCGGGTTCCTGCGCGACGACCAGGTCGATGCGTTCGCGCGCCGCGCCGAGGATTTCGCACTCGACGGGCGCGCGGTGCTGCGGCTCGGCCTCGGTTCTTCGGCCCCGAGCGACGCCCTCGCGCGCAGCGCGGGCGAGGCTCGGCAGGCGCACGAGGCCGCCGTCGCCGAGGCGCGCACCGTCGTCCGCTACCGTTCGCTGCCCACGGTCGAGTACGTCCTCGAACGACTCGACGGCGATGCGGCCTCGCGCATCGGCGAACTGCTCGACCCGTTGCGCGATGCGGACGGCGCGCACGGCGAGCTGCTGAGGACCCTGCGCGTCTACCTCGCCGAGCACGGCGCCCTCGGCGCGACCGCCACCGCACTCGGCGTGCACCGGCAGACGCTGGCGACCCGCCTCGCCCGTGTCGAGGAGCTCACCGGGCTGTCGATGTCGAGTCCCGACGACCGCACCGCGGCGTGGCTCGCGGTGCGCGCGCTCGATCGCTGACCCACCGTCGGCCCGGGCGTCCGGCGCACGCGATACCCGTCATCGGTTTTCCGGTGCCCCGAGCGGATGCCTCGGCGCGACACTCTCGGAGTCGAAAGGAATCCCATGCCCCGCATCCTCATGATCGTCACCGCCGCCGACGCGATCGAACTCGCCGACGGCAGCACGCGCCCCACGGGCTTCTGGGCCGAGGAGCTCGTCGTCGCGCACCGGGCGCTCGCCCGGGCGGGCGCCGAGATCACGCTCGCGACGCCGGGCGGTGCGCCCGCCCCGGTCGACCCGAACTCGCTTTCCGCCGAGATCGTCGGCGACGCCGCGAAGGTCGAGGAGTTCCGCGCCTACCTCGAGACGATCGCAACCGGACTCGCGACGCCGCGCGCGATCGCGGAACTCGACGCGGCGACCTACGACGCCGTCGTGCTGCCCGGCGGCCACGGCCCGATGGTCGACCTCGCGCACGATCCGGGCGTCGGCGCGGCGCTCGTCGCGGCCGACGCGGCGGACGTGCTCATCGCGCCGTTCTGCCACGGCCCGGCCGCCCTCCTCAGCGCGAGCCGCGACGGCGGCTTCGCGTTCGCGGGCCGGGCCCTCACGGTCTTCACCGACGAGGAGGAGCGCACGGGCGGCCTCGGCGCGGGCACGCCCTGGTTCGTCGCAGCGACCCTCGCCGAGCGGGGCGCCCGCGTCGAGGGCGGCGAGCCGTGGTCGAGCCACGTCGTGCGCGACGGCAACCTCATCACGGGCCAGAACCCGCAGTCGAGCGAGGCGGTCGCCGCCGCCCTGCTGGCGGCGCTCGGCGAGCGCGGGGCGCACCCCGCGCCCTGAGCGAGGCCCCGGGGCCGGGGACGGCGGTCGGCCCGTGCGCGCGGCACTCCCGCGGGTGCGCGCCCGCGGGCCGGCGGTCAGCGCGGCGCCGCGATCTCGCGGAGCGCCGCCGCCACAATCCGCAGCGGCCCGCGGCGCTCGAGCTCACCCGTGCGGGCGACGAGGTGGAGCGTGTTGAGCGGTGCGAACTCGGGCTCGTGCAGCTCGACGAGCGCTCCCGCAGCGAGCTCGCGCTCCACGAGATACCCGGGCAGCACCGACATGCCCGCGCCGGCGACGACGGCGGCCCTGATCGCGCGGAGGTCCGGCATCACCGCCGTCACCACGAGGTCGTCGGGGCGCCGGCCGAACACCGAACGCCAGTACCGCCGCACGATCGGCAGCTCGTCGCCGTAGGCGATGAGCGGGATCGCGGCGAGTGCCGCCTCGTCGAGCGGCCCCGCCGGGCGGAAGCCCGGGGCCGCCACGAGCAGGAACTCCTCATCGACGAGCGGCGCCGCGCTGAGCCCGCGCCCGGTCGGTCGCACCGAGCTCACGACGAGGTCGAGGTCGCCCGCCCGGAGCTCCTCGAGCAGCGGTTCGGCGAGCCCGAAGCGCATCCGCAGGCGGATGGCCGAGGCATCCGCCACTCGACCGACGCGGGGCGCGACCACCTCGCCGAGGAACTCGGCCGCCCCGCCGACGTCGACCGTCACGGGCTCGCCCCCGACCGCCGGCGCGAGCACGTCGTCGAGCGCATCGAGGTGCCCGCCGACCCGTCGGCCGAGGTCGAGGCCGGCCGGCGTCGCGACGACGCCGCCGGGCGTGCGCTCGAAGAGCGTCGCACCGAGCTGCCGCTCGAGGGCCTGCACGTGCGAGCTGGCGGCCGCCTGCGAGATTCCGAGCAGCCGCGCGCCCTCGCTCACCGATCCCGCCCGCAGCACGGTGAGGAACGTACGCAGATGATCGAGATCGTGGGCCGCCATCGGCGCGATTCTCGCACACGGGGAAGATCGCGGCGCCGTTCCCCGTTGTCGCAAGGAGACCGAACACGAAGGAGTTCTCCATGCCACTCGAGGGCGAGTATGCACCCAGCACCTCCGACTGGGCCCGCAAGCAGGCCGAGACGTTCGAGGCGTCGGACGGCGCCGCGGCCAACACGCTGCGCGGGCGGCCGATCGTCGTGCTCACGACGCGCGGCGCGAAGAGCGGCAAGCTGCGCAAGACCGCGCTCATGCGCGTCGAGCACGACGGGGAGTACGCGGTCGTCGCCTCCAAGGGCGGCTCGCCCGAGCAGCCGCAGTGGTACTGGAACCTCAATGCGCACCCCGAGGTCGAGCTGCAGGACGGCGACCGCAAGCTGGACTACGTCGCCCGCGAGGTCGAGGGCGCCGAACGCGACGCCTGGTGGGCACGGGCCAACGAGACGTGGCCCGACTACGCGAACTACCAGACGAAGACCGATCGGCTGATCCCGGTCTTCGTGCTCACGCCGCGCGTCGTGCTCTGACCCCGCACGACGGCGCGGTCACAGTCCGCGCATCGTGAACACCTGGGCGAGCAGGCTCCGCATCGGCGGCACGGCGAGCAGGCGCACGGCGGCGTTGCGGGCGAAGAGGCGGATGCCTCGTGCCGGTGCACCCATCGCCATGTTGAAGCGCGCGCGGCGGCACGCCCGGCGCGCCGCGCGCCGTCGCCGCCGGTCGTAGCCGGCGAAGGGGTGCCGGAGCGGCGCGCCGCGACTCTCCCCGGCGACCGCGGCACCGAGCGCGTCGACGACCGCGAGCGCGTCGAGGAATCCGAGGGTCATGCCCTGCCCGCCGATCGGGCTCACCTCGTGCGCCGCGTCGCCGGCGAGCGCGACCCGGCCGAGCGCGAAGCGGCGCGCGAGGTGCTGGCGCGCCTCGAAGACGCTCGGCTCGAGGGCGCCGACCTCGAGCCCGGCCCCCACGCGCTCGTGCACGATCGCCGCGAAACGGGAGGCGCCGACGGGGTCGCGGCGATCCGCAGTCCGTCCGAGATGGGCGACCCACCGCCGCCCGCCGGGCAGCGGCAGCGCCTCGACGACGCCGCCCGGCTCGAAGTGCAACCGGGCGACCTCGTCGCTCGGGCCGGGCACATCGGCCATCGCGTACGTCGCCGCACCGGGTCGGCGGCGCCACGCGATGCCGAGCCCCGCCCTCGTCGTGCTGCGCACGCCGTCGGCGGCCACCGCCCATCGGGCCGCGATCTCCGAGCCGTCCGCCAGCCGGGCGACGACCCCGGCCCGGGTCGGAGCGACCCGGAGCACCTCGGCGCCGCGGCGCATCGCCCCGGGTGCGAGCTCGCCGAGGCGCCGCTCGAGCGACGCCTCGACGAGGTGCTGGGGCACCGACAGCACCCCGGACGCCTCGGCGAAGCGCATGCGTCCGAGCGTCCGTCCCCCGCAACCGACCTCGCCCGCGGTGATGAGCGTGCCCTCCCGCTCGAGCACCGCGGCCGCGCCGACCTCGCCGAGCGCGCGGACGCCAGGCGCGTGCACGCCGATCGCCTTCGGCCGCGTCGAACGTGCCGGGCGGCGTTCGACCACGGCGACCTCGAGCCCGCGCGAGGCCGCGAGGCAGGCGGTCAACAGGCCGACCGCGCCGCCACCGACGATCACGACGTCGACGGACGCGCCCATCCGTTCCCTCCCGTCGGGGCCGGCATCGGCCCGGTCAGTCCCGCGGACGCCCCGCGGCGTCGGCCTGCCAGACCACCTCGAGGCGCGACGGCACGGCCCGACGGACGCGCCAGCCCGGCGGGAGCGCCGCAGCCAGCTCGACCGCCGTGTGGCTGCGCCGGATCGACGCGAGCCCGTCGACCCGGATGTAGGAGCCGCGCAGCAGGTTCGCCGAGAACAGCAGCGTTCCGGCTGCGAACGCAGCATAGGCGAAGCGGCTGCGCTCGATGTCGCCGTGGACGACGGTGCCGCCGAACTCGGCGAGCCGCTCGGAGTCGGCCAGCAGCGCGCCGAACTCCCGCCCGTCGAGATGGTGCAGCAGGTGGTTCGACGTCACGAGATCGAAGTGCCGGTCGGCCGCGGCCAGCTCGCCCGTCGTGACGCCGAGCAGCTCGAGCCCCGGCACCCGATCGCGTTCGGCCGCGGCGCGAGCCGCCGCGAGCGCCCGGGGATCGGGGTCGATCGCGGTGATCTCGAGCCGCATGCCCTCGGCCGCCGCCCGGCGCAGCCAGGCCCGCGGCAGGTCGGCGGCCCCGGTACCCACGTCGAGGAGGCGGGTCGTCCACACCGGCGAGAGACGCGGTCGGATCCAGTCGCGGTACACCGAACCGCCGCCCGACACCACCCGGTTCACGAGCCGGAACTGCTCGAAGGTCCGGGCGAGCCGCTCGGGGTCGCACGCGGGATCGTCCATCACCTCGCGCGCCGACTCGTCGCGGGAACCGAGCGACCGCCAGAGCCCGCCCCGCACGCTCACCACCGGGCCCTCATGCGTGCAGCACCGTCATGAGCGCCGACTCGACCGTGAGCCCGGGGCCGAACGCCATGGCGGCGACCCGGTCGCCGGAGCCGGCGTCGCCGTCGAGGATGCGGCGCAGCACGAACAGCACGGTCGCGCTCGACATGTTGCCGAAGTCGCGGAGCGTCGCGCGCGCGGGCACGAGCTGCGCCTCGCTGAGTGCGAGTCGCGCCTCCACCTTGTCGAGGATGCTGCGCCCGCCGGGGTGGATCGCCCAGTGCTCGATCGCCCGCCCGGAGGCATCCGTCGCGAGCGCCTCGGCGAGCGCCTCGTCGTGGGCGAAGAGCGGCTCGAGCGCCCCCGTGATGTGCTCGTCGATGATCGCGGGCACCGCGTTCGAGAGCACCATCTCGAAGCCGTGGTCGCCGATCTTCCACGCCATGTCGCCCTCCCCGGTGGGCGTGATGCGCGTCGCGAACCGGTCGAGGGCGAACGCGCGCTCACCCGGCTCGGGCTCGCGCGCGGTGACCACGGCCGCTCCGGCTCCGTCGGCGAAGAGCGACGACGCGACGATCGTGTCGGGGTCGTTCGACGACCGCAGGTGGAGCGTGCACAGCTCGACCGAGACGACGAGCACGACCGCCGAGGCATCCGCCTCGCAGAGCTGGGCCGCCAGCCGCAGCGCCGGGATGGACGCGTAGCAGCCCATGAATCCGAGGTGATAGCGCTGGACGCCCTCGTCGAGGCCGAGCTCGCGCGCGATCATGAAGTCGGGTCCCGGCGCGTAGAAGCCCGTGCAGCTCACCGTGACGACGTGCGTCACGTCGCTCGCATCGATGCCGGGGGTCGCGTCGATCGCGGCACGGCCGGCCGCGACGTAGAGACCCGTCGCGTGCTCCGCGTAGAGCTCGTTGCGCGCCTTGGTTCCCGGGAACAGCAGCTCGCCCGACGCGATGTCGAAGAACACCGGATCGTCGGGGTGCGCGTCGCGGCTGAGCTCGCTCAGCACGGTGTGCCGCGTCTCGATGCCCGAGACATCGAAGCTCGTCGTGATGATGCGCTGGCCGAGCCGGTTGAGACCCGGCTGCGCCGCGAACACGTCGCGCACCTCGGGCTGGACGAGCACGGTCGGCGGGACGACGGTGGAGAGTCCTCGCAGTGCGACGGTCATGCCCCATCGTAGGGTCGCGGGGGGATGCCGCGGCAAGGGGATCCGATGGGCTCACCGCTGGTTCGCAGACTCGGTTCGCCGACTCGTGCGGGCCGCGCATCGCGGGGTATCCACGGGCAGGGCGGGAGCCGTATCCTGCAGTCACGATCGTCGGAGTCCCGGCGCGCGCGGAGCGGGGGATGCATGGCCACGACGGAAGCAGCGAAGAGCACGAGCTCGCGGGCGATCATCCCGCTCGCGATCGCGCAGTTCATCATGGTGCTCGACAGCTCGGTGATGAGCGTCTCGATCAGCCAGCTCGTCGAGGAGTTCGACACGACGGTGTCGATGATCCAGCTCGCGATCACGCTCTACGCGCTCGTGATGGCCGCACTCATGCTCACGGGCGGCAAGATCGGCGACCTGTTCGGGCGGCTCCGCATGTTCCGCATCGGGCTCGTGATCTACGCGATCGGCTCGCTCATGACAGCGCTCGCACCCACGGTCGAGGTGCTCATCGTGGGATGGTCGTTCATCGAGGGCGCCGGCGCCGCCCTCGTGCTGCCGGCCCTCGCTGCCCTCGTCGCGGGCAGCTACGAGGGGCCGGCGCGGGCGCGCGCGTACGGCATCATCGGCGGCGTGGCCGGCGCGGGCATCGCGATCGGCCCGCTCCTCGGCGGCTGGCTCACCACCGAGTACTCGTGGCGCTGGGTCTTCGCCGGCGAGGTCGTGTTCGTGATCTTCGTGCTCGCCGTCGGCAAGTGGATCACCGACGACCACGTGCGCGAGAAGTTCAAGCTCGACGTCGTCGGCGCCCTCCTCTCGGCGCTCGGCCTGGCGCTCGTCGTCGTCGGCGTGCTGCAGAGCGGCACGTGGGGCTGGCTGCAGCCCCTGCAGTCGCCGGTCACGCCGTTCGGCTTCGCACTCACGCCCTTCGTGATCGGGGCGGGCCTCGCCGTGCTCTGGGCGTTCTTCGCCTGGGAGCGCCACGTCACCGCGGCCGGCCGGACGCCCCTGCTCGATGTGCGCAACCTGCGCATCCCGGCGCTCCGCTCAGGGCTCGCGAGCCTGCTCGCGCAGAACCTCGTACTGCTCGGCATCTTCTTCGCCGTGCCGCTCTACCTGCAGGTCACCCAGGGCATGGACGCGTTCCAGACCGGCCTGCGACTGCTGCCCACGTCGATCGCGATGCTCATCGCCGCCGCGCTCGGCGCGAAGGTCGGGGCGAGGTTCGGCTCGCGCGCCGTCGTCCGCACCGGGCTCCTCACGATCGCGCTCGCGTGTCTCGTGATCATCTCGACGGTCGAACCGCAGCTCGCGACGACGCCGTTCGCGATCGGGATGACGCTCGTCGGCCTCGGCACGGGCCTGCTGGCGTCCCAGCTCGGCAACGTCGTGCAGTCCTCGGTGCCGCCCGAGGCCCGCAGCGAGGCCGGCGGCCTGCAGTACACCGCGCAGAACCTCGGCTCCTCGCTCGGCACCGCGCTCATCGGCTCGCTCATGATCGGCGCGCTCACGGCCTCGGTGCTCGGACTCATCGCCGCCGACCCCGACATCGAGTCGGCCGTGGCCGAGCAGGCGACGGTCCAGGTGTCGCAGGGCCTCGAGTACGTCACCCCCGCGGAGGCGGAGGCGGCCCTCCTCGACGCCGGGTACCCGGCCGACCAGGTCGACGACCTCGTGGAGCACTATTCGGCAGCGCAGCTCTGGGGCGTGAAGGTCGGCATGTTCGCGTGCGCCGTCGCGGCGCTCCTCGCCCTGCCGGCGACCCGCCGGCTTCCCGGCCGCAACGACGAGTCGCCGGCGACGCCGGTGGTCGCGGCCGCCGACTGACCGCACACCGATGCGAAACGGGATGCCGCGGGCGAAGGCCCGCGGCATCCCGTTCGTGCGTGCTCGGCGTCAGGCGAGCAGCTTCGCCTTCGCGGCGGCGAACTCCTCGGCGGTCAGGATGCCCTGCTGCTGGAGCGTCGCGAGCTTCTGGAGCTCGGCGACGACGTCGGTGCCGCCGGCCGGAGCGGCGGGCGCTGCAGCTGCGGCCGCGGCCTGCTGCTGCGCGTACGCCTGCTGCTGAGCAGCCGCCTGCTGCTGCTCGTAAGCCTGCTGCTGCTCGTACGCCTGCTGCTGCTCGTAGGCCTGCGCCTCGTACTTCTGCTGAGCACGCTCGTTCTGACGACGCGCGACGTTGCCCGAGACCGCCGTGGCGGTGCCGGCGACGACCGCGGTGCGCGCGGCCATTCCGATGAGGCCGGGACGGCCCATACGACCCAGAGGCATGATCAGTTCTCCTCACCGCTCGCCTGGGCGAGCAACTCGTTGACGACGGGCGCGGGAATGCGCTCGGTCGACAGCACCACGCCGCCGCCCTCGGCGAAGCGCGATGCGAGCTTCTTGGCCCACAGCAGCTCGAAGGCGGCGAGCGCCGCCGACGTGCCCGGGGGGATGAGCTCGGCGAAGTCGTCGACGTCCTCCGCGCCGACGAGGCCCGACTGCTCGAGCTCGAGCACGCCGAAGCCGTACGACTCGCCCTCGTCCTCGATCTCGACGATGCGCACCGAGCCGTCGGGCTCGCGCGACACGATGACGAGGTCCAGCAGGCGCACCTCGCCGTCGCCGACCAACTCCTCGAGGGCCTCAACCGTGCCGGCGTCGAGCCGGTCCCCCTCGAATCCAACCAGGTACAGCTCCACCGGGCCGTACTCGAACTCCGCCATGATTCCCCTTGGGTTCGACGATCAGACACCGGCGATCACCGGTGACTCTCGAAGACTAACCCCGGAGGCGGGCGCGCGACCATCGCGGATCATTCGCTGAACGCGAACTGCGGGCCCCCGTTCGGGCGACACGACCCGGAGGAACCCTTCCACGGCATCGCACCTCCCGATAGCGTCGACAGCGGGGCTCGACCGCCCCGCGCAGTCGACGAGGGGAAGCAACTTCACATGTCCAAGGAATTCACGGGGACGATCAAGCTCGACGTCCGCGACTCGGTGGCCGACTGGTCGCCGTACGAGAAGCCGAAGGCGCCGGAGGGGGCACCCAACATCCTGGTGATCCTCTACGACGACACGGGCCAGGCATCGTGGTCGCCGTACGGCGGCCGCATCGACATGCCCACGATGGACCGGCTCGCGGCGAACGGCCTCACCTACACGCAGTGGCACACCACGGCGCTGTGCTCACCGACGCGCTCGACGTTCCTCACCGGCCGGAACCACCACGTCAACGGCATGGGCAACATCATGGAGGGCACGAACGGCTTCCCCGGCCTGTCGGGCCACATCCCCGACGAGTGCGCGACCATCGGGCAGGTGCTGCAGCAGAACGGGTACTCCACCTTCTGGGTCGGCAAGAACCACAACGTGCCCGAAGAGGACGTCTCGGCCGGCGGCTCGAAGTCGCAATGGCCGCTCGCGATGGGCTTCGACCGCTTCTACGGGTTCCTCGGCGGCGAGACGAACAACTGGTACCCCGACCTCACCGAGGACAACCGGTTCATCGAGCAGCCGTACTCGCCCGAAGAGGGCTACCACCTCTCGAAGGACCTCGCCGACCAGGCCATCCGCATGATCCGCGACCAGAAGGCCTCGAACCCGTCGAAGCCCTGGTACACGTGGTTCTGCCCCGGTGCGAACCACGCCCCGCACCACGCGCCCGCCGAGTACATCGAGAAGTACAAGGGCAAGTTCGACGACGGCTACGACGCCTACCGCACGTGGGTGCTCGAACGCATGGTCGAGCGCGGCGTGCTTCCCGCCGACACCGAGCTCACGCCCTTCAACCCGCTGCCCGACGACCAGGCGAACGCCGCCGACTTCGTCAAGCCGTGGGACTCGCTCTCCGACGACGAGAAGCGCCTGTTCAGCCGCATGGCCGAGGTCTTCGCCGGCTTCAGCGAGTACACCGATGCGCAGATCGGTCGCATCGTCGACTACCTCGAGGCCTCGGGCCAGCTCGAGAACACGCTCATCTTCTACTGCGCCGACAACGGCGCGTCGGGCGAGGGGTCGCCCGACGGCTCGGTCAACGAGAACAAGTTCTTCAACGGCTTCCCCGACGACCTCGCCGAGAACCTCTCGAAGATCGACGTGCTCGGCGGACCCGAGACCTACAACCACTACCCGACCGGGTGGGCGGCCGCGTTCTCGACGCCCTACCAGATGTTCAAGCGCTACTCGCAGTTCGCGGGCGGCACGTGCGACCCGATGGTCATCCACTGGCCCGCGGGCATCTCGGCGAAGGGCGAGATCCGTCACCAGTACCACCACTCGACCGACATCGTCGCCACGATCCTCGACGTCATCGGCATCGAGTTCCCCGACGAGTTCCGCGGCGTGAAGCAGCGGCCCCTCGACGGGGTCTCGATGAAGTACTCCTTCGACGCGGCGCCCGACGGCCCGACCGAGAAGAAGGTGCAGTACTACGCGATGCTCGGCACGCGCGGCATCTGGAAGGACGGCTGGAAGGCCGCCGCGATCCACGCGCCGCTCACCGGCCACGGCCGCTTCGACGAGGACGAGTGGGAGCTCTATCACGTCGAGATCGACCGCTCGGAGTCGAAGAACCTCGCCGCCGAGCACCCCGAGAAACTCCAGGAGCTCGTCGACGCCTGGTTCGAGGAGGCGGAGAAGAACAACGTGCTCCCCCTCGACGACCGCTCGGCGCGCGACCAGCTCACCATCGAGCGTCCGCAATCGGAGCCGCCGCGCACCCGCTACGTCTACTACCCCGACACGGGCGCGGTGGCCGAGTCGGTCGCCGTGAATGTTCGCGGGCGGTCGTACAAGATCATCGCCGACGTCGTGCTCGAGGAGGGCGCGCAGGGCGTGCTCTTCGCGCACGGCTCCCGCTTCGGCGGACACTCGCTGTTCATCAAGGACGGCAGGCTCCACTACGTGTACAACTTCCTCGGCATCCCGCCCGAACAGGTGTTCACGTCGGAGGCGCTGACGCCGGGCAAGCACGCGCTCGGCATGGAGTTCGTGAGAGAGGGCGCCGGCGAGCACGGCGAGTCGCTCGGCACCTGCCGGCTCTACGTCGACGACCGGGTCGTCGCAGAGGGCCCGATGCGGGCGCAGGTCGGCAAGTTCACGCTGTGCGGCGACGGCCTGTGCGTCGGCTACGACAGCGGCGACGCGGTGAGCGACCTCTACGGCGACTCGTTCCCGTTCACGGGCGGCAAGCTCCTGGGCGTGGGCGTCGACGTCAGCGAGGAGCAGTACCTCGACCTCGAGCTCGAGGCGCTCGCGGCGCTCGCGCGCGAGTAACGGGCTCCCCCACGAACACGGATGCCTCGGCGAGCGGCTGCTCGCCGAGGCATCCGCCGTTCGAGAGCCGGCCGGCGGCCGGCCCGCAACCGATCAGGGCGCGGGAGTGGTCTCGTCGACCTTCTCCGCCTTCTCGGCGGCGTGCTCCGCGCGAGCGACCGCGTGCTCCTGCTTCTTCTCCACGCGGCGCTGCATTCGTGCGACCTTCGCCTCGGCATCGAGCTCGCTCATCTCCCGCTTCGCGTCGTCGACCTCGCCGAGCGCCGGAAGCACCCACGCGGTCGCCGGGTTCGTGTCGACGAGCAGCATCCGCATGAGCAGCGTCAGCGGCACCGCGAGGATGGCGCCCATGGGCCCGAGGATGACGGCCCAGACGAGCACGGACGCGAAGGTGAGCGACTGGCTGAGCGAGACCGCGTTGCCGACGATCCTCGGCTGGATGACCGACTGGATCACCGCATTGATGACGCCGTACACGACGATGACGGCGACGACCATCGGCCAGCCGCCGACGAGCGCGCCGAACACGAGCGGCGGGATCAGGGCGATGAAGTACCCGATGTTGGGGATGAAGCTGCAGAGGAACGACAGCATGCCCCACAGGGCCGCGCCCGGGATGCCGAGCAGCGCGAGAGCGATCCAGTTGACGATGCCCTGCGCGACGCCCAACCCCGTCGTGGCGACCATGTAGCGACGCACGCCGTCGGCGAAGCGCACGAGGCCGGTCGCGACCTCGGGTCGCTTGCGCCCGATGCCGGCGACGACCGTCGGCACGTACGACGAGTCGAACGTGATGAGCATGAGCATGGTCAACAGGATCACGGCGAACGAGATGAATCCGGCCGCACCCCCGAGCAGGCCGCTCACGAAGCCGCCGATCGCGCTGACGATGTCGGCCGGGTTGAACGACCCCATCATCGCGTTGATCTGCTCCTGTCCGACACCGAGGCTCGAGAGCCACGACTCGATGGAGTTCGCCCACGTCTCGAACTCGGGCAGGTAGTCGGGCAACAGCGTCGCGAACTGCGCGAACGAGATGACGAGCAGGAACACGAAGCCGCCGAGCAGCAGCACGACCGTGACGAGCACGACCATGGTCGAGATGCCGCGCGATACCCCGCGGCGCTCCAGGCCGCGACGAACCGGGTGCACGCAGATCACGAGCACGAGCGCGAGGAAGATCGCGGAGAAGATGTCGCGCATGGCCGCGATGCCGAACAACGTGACGACGAGTCCGGCGAGCCCCATCAGCAGGAACGCGTTGCGGTGCGGGATCACCGCGGTCGCCGCGGGACGATCGGGCTTCTCCGCGGGCGACGCGTCGTCATGCTTCTTCTTCCACCACATCGCGTTCCTCCTGGCTTCGAGTTCCAGTATCGGGGTTCGGCACCCGGGCGGCATCGTGCATCCCGCGTGATGTCCGGGCTCGCAACGAGTCCTCGCTCTCGCCCGAGAGTCGACGGATCGTGACGGCGCCGGGGTCGTGCTCGAACAGCAGGGCTCGCACGAGCAGCGACAGCGGCACCGAGAGGATGGCGCCGATCGGCCCGATGACGAATGTCCAGAACACGACCGAGAAGAACGTGAGCGTGAGGCTCAGCCCCACGGCGTCGCTCACGAACTTCGGCTGCACGAGGACCTGCAGCACGACGTTGATGATGCAATAGATCGCGATGACCGTGAGCATGAGCGGCGGGCCGCCGACGACGAGCGCGAGGATCGCGGGCGGGATCAGCCCGATCACGAACCCGATGTTCGGGATGAAGTTCGTGACGAACGCGAGGATCGCCCACACGGCCGGGATCGGCACGCCCACGGCCCAGAGCAGCAGGCCGTCGAGCACGGCGACGATCGCACCGAACGTCGCGTTCACGACGTAGTAGCGGCGGACGCCGGTGAAGTAACGGCGGGCGATACCGTCGCCCGTCGGGTTGCCGAAGACGTGCGCGGATGCCCCGGCCGCGGCCGCGCGGAAGCGGGCGCCGTCGACCGTCATGAAGATGACGTAGGTGAGCACGAAGAAGAACGCCGTCGCGAAGCCGAGCACCTGGTCGGCGACGCCGAGGGCCGCCCGGCCGATCGCGGCGGGGTCGAGCCATCCCATCGCGGTCTGGGCCGAGGGCGCCGAGAAGCCCAGGTCCTTCAGCCAGTCGACGACTCCGCCGGCCGTCGACTGCAGGTCGGCGGCGAGCTCGGGAAGCATGCCGACGAACTGCCCGGCGGCGTAGACGAGCAGCACGGCGAGCACCGCGAGGATCAGGTAGGCGAGCACGATGACCGCCGTCGAGGCGAGCCAGATCGGCCATCCGGCCCGCTCGAGCGGGCGCCGCAAGGGGTACGCGATGATCACGACGACCGCGGCGAGCGCGGCGGGTGCGAACAGGTCGCGGGCGAGCCAGACCCCCGCGAACAGCACGACCGAGGCCGCGAGCCCGATCAGGGTCATCGTCGCCGGGGTGAGGCGGTGCCGCGAGGCGTCCGCCCCGCCCGCAGTGATCTCCTCGCCCACTCAGAAGCTCCCGATGCCCTTGCCGATCATGACGACCCCGATGACGAGGAGCAGCACGGCCATGACGGTCGCGTTGTTGTGCACGAGCCACTTCCGCAGCGACTCGAGGGGGCCCGCCATCTGCTTCGAGGCGACGAGGTAGCCGATCACGGGGATCGCGACCGAGCACGCCGCGATGAGCACGAAGACCACGATGGCGATCGTCTGCTCACCGCCGGAGAGGCCGGCCGAGCCGATCGCGACGCCCGCACCGACGCCCATGATGAGGTTCTTCGGGTTGACCGCCGACAGCAGGAACCCGAGGCCGAGGCCCTTGCCGAACGTCATCTGGTCGATCGCCGACATCCACTTCGGCATCGCCGGCTCCTCGCCCGGCTTCGGCCGCGAGCGCCACTGCTTGACCGCGAGCAGCAGCAGCAGGGCGCCGAGGAGCAGCTTGACCGTGCCCGCGACCGGCTTCGAGGCATCCGAATCGCTCTCGGGGATGACCCCGGCCAGCAGGGTGAACAGCACCACCGCCACGACGATGCCGAGCACCCAGCCGATCAGGAATCCGACGCTCGTCCCCTTCGCCTTCGGCGACAGGAGCATGAGGATGGCCGCGATGATCGGGATCGGGCTGATCGCGATGCCGACGGCGAGGGGGAGGATGTCTCCGATGACGCTGCCCATGGGCTCGTACTCCTTCGTTCGCTACTGCTTGACGATCTCGGGGATGCGCCAGCTGCCGTCGAACCAGGGTTCGAGCGGACCGTACAGCCGCACCATCGGGAACCAGCTCTTGCCCGGCGTGGTCGGGATCCAGTTCGACTCCTTGCCGGCGGGTGCCTCGGGGCCGAAATGCAGCACGTAGCTGCCGTCGGCTTCTGCCTGCACCGTGCCCTTGAGGCTCGACAGCGCCGGGTACGGCGCCGACTGCAGGAGCGACCGCGTCTGGGTGTCGTACAGGTCGACCGACCAGAAGTTCTTCGCGGGCGGGTCCGCGGGGATCGTCAGCGAGTAGTTCGCCGATCCGTCGAGCACGTGGCCGTCGGCGTCTTCGGCGGTGTACGCGTACGCCGAGCCGGCCCCGATCTGCGCGTGCGCCATCGCCGGGGTGATCACGGTGGCGAAGTAGTGGAACGCCGAGCGGGCGTCGAGCAGGCGCGCACCCTCGCGGAGGAACTCGTAGCTGCCGCCGACGAACGCGTTCTTCCACGAGACGCCCTCCCAGAAGTAGGCGGCCGGGTCGCGGGGCTGGTACACGAGCGCGCGGGAGATCGCGGCACCGAGCTTCGCCCCTTCGTCGAGGAGGCGGCTGCGACGTTCGTCGGGCGCGAACGGTGTGCCGTGCACGATGCCGAGCGCGGCGAGCTGCCCCGCGCGTTCGACGTCGATCGCCTCGACCGGCTCCTCCTGGATGAGCTCGTCGACCTCGCGGAAGAACGAGATGTCGTTCGCGTGGACCGTGTTGATCTGCGCCGCGGCGATGTTGAGGAAGACGTTCTCGCGCGGCGCCGACGCCTCGGCGAGCGGGTAGATGCGAGTCTGCTTCATCGCCGGCACGCCGCCGAGCGCGCGCAGTACGACCCAGTTCGTGTAGGTCGGCGACTCGTACGTGTAGTAGCCGTCGGGCCGCTCGCCGGCGTAGCCCGGCGGGAGGAAGAGGTACTTGCCGCCCGCCCCCTTGTCGGGCCCGGCGATGCCCATGTCGGCCACGTAGCGGAACCAGAAGTCGTCCACCACGCACAGCGACTGCGGCGGTGCCTCGATCACGGTCGGGCCCCAGGCCTTGAGGTCGATGAAGGTCGTGCCGTAGGTCGTCTCGGTGTTCGGCGTCAGGTAGATGCCGCCCGAGTTCGCCCGGGGATCGGTGAAGCCGATGACCTCGCCACTCGTGAGCCCGGCCTCGCGCAGGCCCTTGCGCAACGCGACGAGCGAGGCGCCCGGCACGGCGTTCAGGAACGCCTCGGCGGCGCGCATCAGGTCGAGCGCGTCGTACAACGTGTCGACGGATGCCGCGCGCGGCACGCCGTCGAAGAGCTCGATGCGCCCGAACGGCGTCTCGAGCTCATCGGGCGTGCTCACGCGGCGGATGGCCTCGGCGAGTGCGTCGGCGGTCATGCTGGTGGCTTCGGTATCGGTCATGCGCTCCCCCTGGTCAGCGCCGCGAGCGCGGCGCGGTTCGTCTCGTAGGTCGGGTGCTCGCCGAGCAGGCCGAGCTCGACGAGTCGGTCGTGCGCGCCCGGCCGGACCCGGCTGAACGAGAGCTCGACGTGCTCCTGGTCGAGCCACGCGAGCAGTGCCTCGAAGCTCTCGGCTCCGGTCACGTCGATGTCGGTGACGGCCTCCATGTCGATCACGAGGTGCTCCACGGGTCCGTTGCCGGCGGCCTGGGCGCTGCGGACGGCCTTCTTGACGGCATCGCTGAACACGGAGCCGTTCGCGAAGAAGAGCGGTGCGGCGAGCCGCACGACGATGACGCCCGGCGCGGTGACGTGCCCCTTCGGCGCCTCGTCGAGCAGCGAGTCGCCCGGCTCTCCGCCCGCCTGCAGCACATCGATCGCGGGATTCGCCGCGCGCTGGGCGAGGTTGATGAGGGCGAGCACGAACGCGACCAGGATGCCGGGGATGGCGCCCACGAACAGCGTCGTGAGGAAGCACGCCGCGCCGACGCCGAACTCGAACCGATCGGCCCTCCAGAGCCCCGCGAACTCCTTGATGCCGAGCAGCGGCAGGATCGCGACGCCGACGATCGCGCCGATGGCGGGCGAGGGGATGTCGGCGAGCAGCGCCGTGCCGAAGAGGAGCAGCAGCAGCGTGCCGCCCGCGAGCACGAGCGACGGCAGCTGCGTGCGCGAGCCCGCCTGGTCCATCGCGGCGGTGCGCGACGTGGACGAGCCGACCGCGAAGCTGCCCGATGCGCCGGACGCGATGTTGCCGAGGCCGAAGGCGAAGAGGTCGCGGTTGGGATTCGTCGAGTAGCCGCGCTTCTCCCCGTACGAGCGGGAGACGAGGAGGCCCTCGGCGGTCGTCACGAGCGTCAGCGCCATCGCCGACGGGATGAGCGCGAACCACATCGACCACTCGATGATCGGCCACGTGAGCGTCGGCGGGCCGGCGGGCACCTCGCCGAGCACGTCGACACCGGCGTCGTCGAGGTCGAGCAGGTAGACGAGGATCGTGCTCACGACGAGCACGACGAGCGCCCACGGCACGGCCCGGAGGAACCGCCGGCCCAGCAGGAGCACCGCGACCGAACCGGCCGAGATCGCGACCGCGACGAGGTTGGCCGTGCCGAGCCCCTCGACGAGGGCCGTGGTCTTCTCGACGAACTCGCCGCCCGACGGGATCTTGACGCCGAGCATCTTCGCGATCTGGCTGACGAGGATGTCGAGGGCGAGGCCGCCGACGAAGCCGACGAGGATCGGCTTCGAGAGGAAGTTCGCCAGGAAGCCGAGCTTGAACACGGACAGCAGCAGGAACATGATGCCGGAGAGGATCGCCTGGGCGAGCGCGAGCTTCGCGTAGTCCTCCGCGTCGCCGGCGATCGCCAGCCCGCCGATCGAGCTCGCCACGAGCGCCGCGGCCGCGGCATCGGGCGAGGCGACGACCTGGCGGCTCGAGACGACGAGGGCGTAGATCACCGTCGGCACGATGAGCGCGTAGAGGCCGGCGGTCGGCGGCAGTCCCGCGATCTGGGCGTAGCCGATGTTGAGCGGGATCGCGATCGCGATGAGGGTGACGCCGGCCAGGAGTTCGCGTCCGACGTTCTTGCGGGTGAGGCCAGCGAGCGGCCGGGTGGTCATGGGGTCGCCTCCTTCAGGACGGATCGGTCGTCGTGGGCGATGAACTCGGGCGCCTTCGTCACGATGAGCCACACCGGCAGCACGATCACGCAGAGCAGCGGCAGCACCTGGGTGTCGCCGACGATCGCCGCCCCGAGGAAGATCCCGATCCATCCGTCGCGGGTGGCGACGAGCGTGATGCCGAGGACGGCGCAGGCGACCGACAGCGAGACGGGGATGTCGGGGACGAGGTGGTAGGCGAGCAGGCCGAGCGCCGTACCGATGAAGACGATCGGGAACACCCGGCCGCCGCGGAATCCCGCAGCCGCGGCGATGAGCAGCGCGACGAGCTTGACGGCGGCGAACAGGGCCAGCTGCCCGGCGGTGTAGTCGTCGGGGTTCGAGAGCAGCTCGCCGGTCTCGTCGAGTCCCTTGAAGAGGGTGATCGGCCCGCCGATGATGCCGAGCACACCGAGCAGCGCGCCGCCGAGGGTCGTGTAGATCATCGGGTTGCGCATCGAATGGAAGATCCGGTGCAGGGACGGCAGCGCGAAGACCCCGATCAGTCCGACGAGGGCGGCGACCGAGGCGATCACGGTGCCGCTCACGAGGTCGATCGCCTCCACACCGTCCATCGGGTCGAGCCGGAAGGCCAGTGATGCCCCGCCGAGCACGTGCATCGTGATCGCGCCGGACCCTGCCGCGGCGAGCGGCAGGAAGAGCTTGTCCCACAGCGAACCGCCGCCCTTGACGGCGGCGACCGCCCCAGTGAGCACGAGCGCGGCGGCGACGGGGGTGCCGAAGAGCGCACCGATCGTCGCGGCCATCGCGAGCGTCGCGGCGAGCCGCGTCGGGATCTTCGCCGCGAACCGGGCGAGCAGGGCGATCGCCAGGGCGGTGTTGATGCCGATGATCGGGTTCTCGGGGCCGAGGCTGACGCCGCCGGCGAGGCCGAGCACCACGACGAGCGCGAGCGACGGCAGCTGCATGAGCTTCGGCGGCGGCGCGTCGAGCTCGCCGAGCGCGGAATCGGGTCCGCCGTGGCCCGGCAGCAGCCACACGGCGGCGCCGACCGCGGCGCCCGTGAGCGTCAGCACCGTGAAGATCCAGATCGGGCTCTCGGGTCCGATGCCGAAGGCGTCGGGCACGGTGCCCCAGATGACGTCGTGCAGGCCCTCCGCGGCGAGGTCGAGCAACCACAGCATGACGGCCGACCCTGCGCCGACCACGATCGTCGGAATGGCCATGATCGCGAGGTCGCGGACCCTCGGCGCCGGCTGCGTCTCCGTCACGCGCTATCCCCTTCTCGTGGGCCGCCCGCGGCTCGAGCCCCCACCCTCAGGCCATCATGCCGCAAGCCGTCTCCCCGCGGGCGACGGCGTGCGGGGTCAGAACTCGGTCTGCGCGGCGAGCGGCGCGGGCGGAGGCGTGCTCGTGACCACCGCGTCGACGTCGCGTTCGGCGAGCGCGCCGGCGACGGCGTCGACGACCGCGGCGCGCACTGCGACGCCGTGCAGCGGGTGATGCCAGAACTGCACGCGGTAGACGGCGCGGCCCCCGCCGAGCGTGAGCGGCAGCACGTGCACGCCCTCCTTGCGGTGCACGCCCTGGGCACCCGAAGCCGCGTCGGCGACGGCCTCCCTGAAGGATGCCTCGGCCGAGGCATCCCCGTGGTGCCCGCCGGTGCGCACCTCGACCTCGCTGCGCCGGGAGCCGTGCTCCGAGTGGTTGACGAGGGGGTCCGAGAGGATCTGCGCATTGGGGACGTGCACCGTTCGCCCGTCGGCGGTCCGGATGACCACCGACCGGCCGTTGACCTCGCGCACGGTGCCCGTGTACTCGCCGCTCTCGATCTCGTCGCCGACGCCGAGCGGGCGACGGGTCTGCAGCACGACGCCGGCCGCGAAGTTGTCGGCGATGCCGCGCAGCACGAGCACGAGCACCACGACGACGATGAGGACGATCGCGAGGAGCGGCTGCACGGAGGCGCCGATGAACGTGAGGGCGATGCCGATGCCGCCGAGCCAGATGCCGTAGACGACGACGCTCTCGGCGAGCACGCCCACGGCGGGGCTGAGGTTCGGCACGCGGGCGAGCCCGGCGCGGACCCCCTTGCGCACGAAGTGCGCGATGATCCAGGTGGCGATCACCGTCACGACGACCGCGAAGATGCTCCAGCCGTTGATCTCGAGCGTCTTCCACCACTCGTTCATGCCGACCTCCCCTGTGGACATTACCGGCGCCGCCCCGCCGACCCGCGCGATCCCGGGCGGGTTCGCGCTATTGTCATGCTCAGGATGGTCTTCGGTCAGGGGGAGGGCATCGTCCGCTGGGCGTTGCCGTAACTGAGACGGGGCTTCCCGGCATCGCATCCGGCGATGCCTCTCTCACCTCGTATCGAAAGGCACGCACGACATGACGTTCTGGAGCAACTTCTGGGAACTGATCTGGTGGTTCTTCTGGGCTTTCGCGTTCATCGCCTACCTGTTCGCCCTCTTCGCGATCATCGGTGACCTGTTCCGCGACACCAAGCTCAACGGCTGGTGGAAGGCCGTGTGGATCATCTTCCTGATCTTCGTGCCGTTCCTCACGGCGCTGATCTACCTGATCGCCCGCGGCAACGGCATGGCCGAGCGCGCCGCGCGCGACGCGAAGGCCGCCCAGGAGGCCACCGACGCCTACATCCGCCAGACCGCCTCCTCGGGGAGCGCCTCCGACGAGATCGCGAAGGCGAAGGCACTGCTCGACGCCGGCACCATCAGCCAGGCCGAGTACGACGCCCTCAAGGCCAAGGCGCTCGCGTAAGCGCCTGACGCCCAGACGGAAGGGCCGGATGCCACGAGGCATCCGGCCCTTCCGCGTGCAGTCGGCAGGTCAGACCGCGACCGGCACGGATGCCTCGTCGGCGGCGTCCTCGACCGCGTTCGCCCGATCGCCGGCGGCGCCCGCCGTGCGCAGGAAGACGATGATCCAGCTGAACACCGCGACGCCCGCGATGAGCTCCACCGCGGTCAGGTTGTAGTAGCCGCTGAAGAAGAACACCGCCGAGACCACGATCGCGAGGCTCAGCAGGTAGCCGAACCACAGGAACGGCTTGGGGAACGAGGGCACGAACCAGCGCAGGCCGACCACGATCGCGATGAACGCGACGGCCATGCCCGTCGCCACCGTGTTGTGCACCGCGAAGAACTCGTCGACGGGGAAGATGCCGACGCACGCGAGGAAGATGCCGATGAGCACGAGCAGGGCGCGGACGACGTTGCGCTTGCGCGCGAGCTCGGGCGTGCCGGCGGGGAGCACCGCGGTCGCGTAGCGCGCGATGATCGTGACGATCGCGCCGGCCACGATGAGCGTGAGGTTGAAGGCGCGCGCCGAGAAGTCGTCGGTCATGCCGAGGGCCGAGAGGTTCTCCTTCCACCACTGCGGGTCGCTCGCCGAGAGCATCGCCGTGAGGGCGCCGACCACGAGGAAGACCGCGACGACGAGCGACAGCAGCATCGGCGTGAGCCGCACCGACGAGAGGAAGGTGATGTACGCGGTCATCGCGAGGGTGACCCCTCCGAGGACCATCGCCGGCAGGGGGTAGAGCACCGCACCCTGGAAGCTCGCGGCGAGCACATCGCTCAGCGCGACCCAGCCGAGCAGGGCGATGACGGCGTGCGCGATCGAGATGGCGAGGATGTCGAACCAGTGGAGCTTCGCCCCTGGCACCGGCATCGCGGGGCGGACCGCGGCGGCGAGCTCGCGACTGCGATTCGCCACGGCGAAGCGGCCGAGCGGATAGGCGATCAGGGCGACCACCGCGGACGCGATCGCGGCGAACTGGCCGATCGACCCGGGCCCGGAGATCGGCACGTCGACCGACCAGAACGCGATCAGGGCGACGAGCACCCCGGCGACGAACGCCAGGGCGCCGACGATCAGCGCGACCGACTCGAGCGACTCCGCGCTCGCACCGGGGTTGCGAATGGCTTTCGCGATCGACAGGGATTCGCTGCGACTCATGTGTGTGGCCTCCGTTTCGAGTGCCACTCTAGGGCCGGCGGTGCGGCCGCGCCGTCAGGCGACGGTCGGGTCGGTCAGGCGTCGGTCGGGTCGAGCACCTCGAGCATCGACCCCTGGACGAAACCCGCCCACTCGTAGGCCGCGCGGAGGTAGTCGTCGCGCGACTCGGCGCGGTCGCCCTCGTCGCCCGACTCGTCGAGCTCGTCGAGCTCGTCGAGCTCGTCGACCGCGCCCACCCGCTCGGCGAGGATCAACCGCAGGTCGGTGAGGAACGTCAGCCAGCCCCACGCCTCCGACTGGTCGAGCTCGATCTGCACGATGCCGCCGTCGGCCACCGCGGTCGCGTCCCGCACCCGCTGCGCCGCCTGGCGCTTGCCGTCGACGAGGCTCTCGCGCGTGTACCGGCTGAACTCGGCCGAGGCATCCGCATCGTCGGGGTAGGCACTGGGCAGCAGGCGCCCGAGTGCGGGATCGCTCGGTTCGCCGAGCAGCAGCACGGAGTCGACCTGGTCGGCGAGCTCCGAGAGCAGCATCGCCTCCTCCGACTCGAGGACGAGCCGGACCCCCTCGCCGCCGCCGAGCCCCGCGACGATCATGCGTCGCCCCTCATGACGGTGGCCTGCAGCCCGTAGGCGTGCATCGCGTGCACGTGCCGCTCCATCGCCTCGCGGTTGCCGGAGGCGACGACCGCCCGCCCCTCGGTGTGGACGCGCAGCATCAGGCGCTCCGCCTCGTCGCGCGGGTAGCCGAAGTAGCTGCGGAAGACGAAGCTCACGTAGGTCGTGAGATTGACCGGGTCGTCCCACACGACGACCCGCCACGGCACCTCGGCGGCGCCCTGCGCGGCCAGGTCGAGGTCGAGTGCTTCGAGGGTGTCGGTCACCCCTCCAGCCTGACACGTTTTGCGTCGGTCCAGTAGCGGGCCGTATCGAGGCCGCGACCGCCGCCGGCGGCCTCGATACGACCGCGCGGTCCTACTCGGCCGGCCGGGACGCGTCCTCGTACTCGGCGACGACCGGGCCGTCGCCGACGACCGGGATCGCCGCCGTCTCATCGACCAGCTCGACCCGCCTGCGGCCCGCGCCGCGCACGAAGACGAGGTAGCAGACGCCGAGCACGGCGAGCCAGACGACGCCGACGACGAGGGCCGGCCGCGACTCGGGGATGATGCCGATGAGCACGATCACGAGTCCGACGACGGCGACCGCCGCCCACGCCGCGACCGGCCAGAACGGCATCGGGAACTCCGACGGGAGCCGGCGCTCGCGGGCGATCTCGCGCTTCATGCGGATGTGCGAGACGAGGATCATGAGCCAGACCACGACCGTCGCGAAGGTCGCGAGCGCCGCGATGAGGAAGAAGATCTGGTCGTGGAACCAGATGTTGAGCAGCACACCCACGAGCAGGGCCGCGACCATCGTGAGCACCGTCATGAACGGGACGCCGTTGCGGGTCGTGCGCTGGAACACCTTGGGCGCGTGGCCCTGCTTGGCGAGCCCGTGCAGCATGCGCCCGGCGCCGAAGATGTCGGCGTTGATCGCCGAGAGCGCCGCCGTGATGACGACGGCGTTGAGCACGTGGGCGGCGCCGTCGAGGCCGAGGCTGCTGAAGATGGAGACGAAGGGGCTCGCCTCGCCGTCGATCGTGGTCCACGGCTGGAGCATCATGATGACGGCGAGCGTCAGCACGTAGAACAGCAGGATGCGCACCGGCACGGAGTTGATGGCCTTGGGGAGCACCTTCTTCGGGTCCTGCGCCTCGCCGGCCGTGATGCCGATCACCTCGGTGCCGCCGAAGGCGAACATGACGATCGTGAGCGACGCCAGGATGCCCCAGATCCCGTGCGGTGCGAATCCGTCGACGAAGAGGTTCTGCACGCCGGCGGCGCCCTCCGACTGGTTCGCGAGGCCGAACACGATGATGGCGATGCCGCCGACGATCATCGCGATGATGGCGGTGATCTTGACGAGCGAGAACCAGAACTCGAGCTCGCCGAACACCTTGACGCTCGCGAGGTTCACGGCCGCGATGACGAAGACGATCGCGAGGATCCACACCCAGCGATCCACGTCGGGGAACCAGAACCCCATGTACACGCCGAAGGCCGTGACGTCGGCGAGCGCGACGACGAACATCTCGAACGTGTAGGTCCACCCCGTCAGGAAGCCGGCGAACGGACCGACGTAGCGCGAGGCGTACTGGCCGAACGAACCGGCGACGGGGTGGCGCACCGCCATCTCGCCGAGCGCGCGCATGACGATGAAGATGACGGCGCCGCCGAGCATGTAGGCGAGCAGCACGGCCGGCCCGGCCGCCTGGATCGCGGCCGACGAACCGTAGAAGAGGCCCGTGCCGATCGCCGAGCCGAGGGCGATGAAGCGGATGTGCCGGGCGCTCAGCCCGCGACGCAGGCTGCCGTGCGTCTCGTCGGTGGTGCTCACGATTCTCCTTCGAACGGTTGTGCGGGGTCGGTGCGGGCGGCCAGGACGCGATAGCCGAGACGCCGGTCGAACCCGTGGATCTCGCGGGTGTCGAGGGCGTCCATGAACGCGAGCGTCTGCTCGGTGATGACCTGCCCCGGCACGAGCACGGGGAAGCCCGGCGGGTACGGGGTGACGAAGCCGGCCGAGACGGCCTCGACCCCGTCGGCGATGCGCCGACGGATCTCGGCCGATGAGACGTACTCGCAGGCGTCGTCCGAGTAGCTCATGAAGTAGGCGGTGCGGAGGTCGCCGTCGGGCAGGTCGCCCGCGGCGCGGAACCGGTCGGCGAACCGGCTGAAGTCGGGCAGCGGCGGCGTCGCGGTTCCGGCACGCCCCGCCGGCCGGGCCGGGCCGCCGCGCTCGGCCGACGACCTGGTCTCGTGCTCGAGGTCGGTCGCGATCTTCACGAGCACCTCGACGAGGTACGCCACGGCGCTGCGCGAGGTGCCGATGTTCGTCATGAGCAGCACCGTGTTGCGGGAGGTCTTGTTGACCTGGATGCCGTACCGGTCCATCAGGTGCTCGTGCTTGAAGGTGTCGCCGTCGATGCCCGTCAACCCGATGTGCAGCGTCAGCCGGCTGGGGTCGACGACGAACTCGTCGCGCTCCCAGGCCTCCGCCATGTCGGCGAGGCCGTCGCGCAACGGCATCGGCCGGTCGGTGTCGCGGAAGCGCGACGGCACGAGGTCGATCGTGCTGAGGATGCGGAAGTGCTTCCGCAGCAAGGGGTGGCGCGCGACCGCGTGCCCGATGTGCACGGCGAGGTCGGCCTGACGCTGCACGAGCGCGTAGCCCTCGAGCTCGACCTGCCGGCGGCCGACGTCGAGCGAGGCGAGGATCTGGTAGTTCGGCGACGTGGACGTGTGCGTCATGTACGCCTCGTGGAAGTCCTCGGCGTTCGACTCGGCGAAGTCCTCGTCGAAGATGTGGATCATCGACCCCTGCCGGAGCGCCGTCAGCGTCTTGTGCGTCGACTGGGTGGCGTACACGCGCAGCCGCGCCCGCGACGGGTCGGCGATGAGCCGGCGCTCGAGTGCCGCCGCGTCGCCGTCCGGCTCTGCGGCCAGCTCGCGCTCCTGGGCGGCGAACGCGGCCCGGTGCGCGGGGTCGGCGAAGGCGCGGGCGAGCTCCTGCGCCGCGGCCATCGCCGTGCGCCGCCGGTAAACGGGGTGGAACGCGGCGAAGGCGAACCACGCCTCGTCCCAGAGGAAGACGAGGTCGGGCTTGATGGCGAGGCATTCCTCCATCACCCGGACCGGGTCGTAGACGATGCCGTCGAACGTGCAGTTCGTGAGCGCGATCATCTTGACCTCGTCGAGGCGCCCGGCCCGGCGGTACGCGAGCAGCGTCGCCTTGATCGTCTCGAGCGGCACCGCGCCGTAGAACGAGTACTCGTCGAGCGGGTAGGCGTCGAGGTACGCCACCCGGGCGCCGGCGAGCATGAGCGCGTAGTGGTGCGACTTGTGGCAGTTGCGGTCGACGAGCACGACATCGCCGGGCTTCACGATCGACTGGTGCACGATCTTGTTCGCCGTCGACGTTCCGTTCGTGACGAAGACGGTCTTGCGCGACCCGAACGCGCGTGCCGCCGCGTGCTGCGCCTGTCGCAGCGACCCGCTCGGATCGAGCAGCGAGTCGAGCCCGCCCGACGTCGCCGAGGTCTCGGCGAGGAAGAGGTTCATGCCGTAGAAGTCGGCGAGGTCTCCGATCCAGCGGGAGTCGAGCACCGAGGCGCCCCTCGAGATGGGCAGGGCGTGGAACGCGCCCGTCGGGCGGCGGCTGTATTCCTGAAGCGCGTTGAAGAACGGCGCCTCGTACCGCTCGGCGACCCCGGCGAGCAGCGTCAGGTGCAGCTCCATCGCGTCCTGCGTGCGGAAGATGCGACGGAACCGGCTCGTCAGCGCGTGGGCGAGCCGCTCGATCGACACCCCGGCGACGAGGTAGAGGTCGAGTTCGGGGCGCAGCCCCGAGAGCTGCTCGGCGAGCATCGTGATGCGTTCGATGGGCACCGAGGGGCGCACATCGCCGAGGCGGCCGTCGACGAACCGGCGGAGGTCGCGGCTGAGCGGTTGCGCGGTGGCCCATCCGAAGCCCGGCCGGATGACGCAGGCCTGCAGGTCGGGGTTGACGAGCACCGCGGCGAGCGCATCCTCGACGGTCGACACGAAGACGAGTTCGTAGGCGAGCCGGTCGGAGGGCCGGCGCTGCGACCGGAGCGACGCCCGCATCGCGGCTTCGGCCGCGTCGCCGTCGTTGCCCACGACGAGCACCTGGAACACATGCGGGGCCGCGACGGCGTCCGCGGGGGCGGAGTCGGGCTCCTCGCCGACGGGGCGCGGGAACCCCGATCGCGGGGCGATCTCGTCGAGGAACGCGGCGGCCGAGGCATGGTCGCCCTGCTCGATGAGGTCGCGCAACGTGCCGACGGCCTCGATCCCGGGGATCGCCCAGTACCCCTCGAGCGCCTCGAGGACGGGCAGCAGCCTCGCGAACTCACCCGCGACGTCCACGTCGTCGGTCTCGATGCCGTCGGGGGTCGCGATGGACTGGCGCACGACGTGACCGAGGTACTCCCACACGTCGCTCCGGAGGCGCCAGGCGCTCGAGGGGATCCCGGCGGGCACCGCCACGACCGATTCCGCCCCTGTCACACCGAACTCCCTCGTCCTCCGATTGCCCACGCGTCCGCGCCGTCCTTCAACGACATCGCAATCCGCATCGGGCCGCGGCGGGAGACGCGCGCTTCTGTCTGGAGATGCAGACAGAGCGTCCGGGATCGCAGACAGTCGTTGGGCCCCGGCGGCTCGGAGAGCGAGTCGCCGGTGGTCTCGATACGGCGCTGCGCGCCTACTCGACCGACCGGGACCGACGCTGCGCGCCTACTCGACCGACCGGGCGCCGGCGCCGCGCGCCTACTCGACCGACCCGGACCCTTCCCGCCTCGAGGCGGTCACCGTGAACTTCGGGTTGCGGGCGATCTGCCGGGTCGGCCCGACCGTGCGCTCGAGCAGCGGGCGGTAGCGCAGGTGCGAGTTCCAGACGCACCACAGCTCGCCGCCCGGCTCGAGCACGCGCGCCGCGTCGGCGAAGAGGTGCGCGGCGATGCCCGTCGAGAGCGCGGCGTCGCTGTGGAACGGCGGGTTCAGCACGACGAGGCGCTCGCTCGCATCGCCGAGCCGCTCGAGTCCGTCGGCCTGCGTCACCACGACGCGGGCGGCGACGCCGTTCGCCTCGGCGGTGGCACGGGCGGATGCCGCGGCCGCCGCCGATCGGTCCGTCGCGACGACCCGCAGGCCCGGTCGTTCCCGCGCGAGCCACGCGGCCACGATCCCCGTGCCGCACGCGAGGTCGACCGCGGTCGAGGCATCCGGCATCGCCCCGCCCAGCCGGGAGAGCAGGAACCGCGTGCCGATGTCGACACCGGTGCCCGCGAACACGCCGCCGTGCGCGACGACCTCGAGCCCGAGGTCGTCGTGCCGCTCGCGGCGGGGCCACGCTCGCGCCGCACCCGGCGAACGGGCACCCGAAGCGATGAGCACCCGGGACTTCTGCCGCGCGTGCGAGACGTCGACGCGCTCGAAGTGCCCGAGCAGCACCTCGTTCATGGCGAGCGACATGTGCTTGATACGGCCCCCCGCGACGAGCACGACGTCGGATGCCGCGTGGCCGGCCACGAGCGCGGCCACCTCGTCGAGCCGGTCGAGCGATCGGGGCAGCCGTGCGAGCACGAGCCGCGCGCCCGCGACGAGGTCGTCGGCGAGGGGCAGCGAGACGACCCGGCCGGCACGGCCGAGCCGCTCGGCGTTGCGCGAGAGGGCGCGTTCGCCGGTGATCAGGTCCTGGTGCACGCGGATCGGGCGGGACGCCTCGGCTCCCGCGAGATCGGCGGCGCCGAGCGCGAGCGCGCCGTAGGCGTCGTCGACGACGACGACCGCGTCGGGCGGAGTCGCGGCGAGCCGCACGGCGGCCTCGTCGAGGACGAGCCGATCCGCCGCATCGGCGGCCTCGAGCCCGGGACCTTCGACGTCGGGATCGCGCCGCAGGGCGCCGAAGTCGATGGCCATCCCCCAAGGCTACGCGGCGGGGTCTCGCGACGCTCGCGAGCCCGCAGCCTCGGCCAGACGTCGTGGAAGCTGAGTGCGGCTTCCGGCTCGGTTTGCTACCCTCGGCTCCGCATGCGGCGAGAACAGCACGGGGGCGCGACTCGCGGCGGGCGATTCGTCCGCCGCTTCGCGGGCGTACTCGGAACGGCCGCGGTGTTCGGGCTCCTCGCGAGCGTCGCGCTCGCGCCGCAGGTGAATCCCGCCACGATCGCAGCGGCGTCCGCGGCGAGCGACGCCGCGGACTCGTTCCGCTCGGCCACCCAGTCGGTGCGGGTCGACGGCGAGGCATCCGCGACCGCCGTCTCGCACGAGTCGTACGTCGCCTCGACGGGCCCCGACACGCTCATCGCGGGCGGCACGAACCTCGACTGGGCGAAGCTCGTCATCGTCGACGGCGGCTGGCCGCTCACCGACGAGAACGTGACCTTCATGATGCGGTGGATGCGCCAGGAGAACGGCGCCGACAACTGGTGGAACCGCAACAACCCGCTCAATAACGGCATGGGCTCCGGCGGCGGCTCGGGCCTCGGCAGCTACACGACCCTCGTCGACGCGGCCTACTACGCCGCCGCGAACATCGGCTCGGGCCGGTATCCCGAGGTCGAGGCCGCGCTGGAGCGCGGCGACTCGGCCGACGCGACGGCGCAGGCGATCTGGGCCTCGCCCTGGGCGTCGAGCCACTACGGCTACGGCACCCATTGGAGCTCCCGGCCGTACGAGGTCATCGAGGCGCCCGCCTCGGCGTGGGGCCGCTGAGCCGCTGACGCCCCGCTCGCGACGCCGGCACTCACGCGAACGGGGGGTGGAGGCGCCTGCGCGACCGGAGTAGCTTCGGTCGCGGATCCGCCCACCCGAGGCTTTCCGTGCGCGCGGGAGCGCGCGTGAAGGGCGGTTCCGTGAGCCGAACAGGTCGGAGTCCACCGATGCGTCGTTCATCCATCCTCACCCTCAGCACCGTCGTCGCGATCGGCGTACTGACCGCCGTCGCCGCACCGGCGAACGCCGCACCGAAGGCGCCGAGGCCGGGCCTGCCCGCCGTGCTCGCCGAACATCTCGTCGGCCCGTTGACCTTCGATCTCTCCGCCGACGGGGTCATCACGGTCGGCCAGTCGTTCCTCGGCGAGGTGACGCGCATCGCGGGAGACACCCGGGAGACCCTGTCGGAGGGGCCCGACTCGACGGGCGTCTCGGTGCTCGGCCCCACCGTCACCTGGAGCGAGCGCGCCGGTGACGAGTTCTCGATCCAGGGGTCGTGGCTGAAGTCGAGCGGCCCCGGCGGCGACACCTCGATCGACCTGCTCGCCTGGGAGCAGGAGAACAACCCCGACGGCGAGAACTGGTACGGCTTCGAGTCGATCTCCGACGAGTGCGCGGCGACGCTGCCGCCGTTCGTGATCCCCCGCTACTCGGGGATCGTCGACACGCACGCGTACGGCACGCTGACCCTCGCCGACGCGACCTACGTCGCCGACTCCGGGATGAACGCCGTGCTGAAGGTCGTCGGCGACGAGGTGTCGACCGTCGCCGTGCTGCCGCCGCAGCCGCTCGTCGTGACCGACGAGATGCGCGTCGTCGGCGAGGCCGAGGGGCAGCCGATCGTCCTCGACGAATGCGTCGTCGGCCTGACCTACGACGCAGAGCCGGTGCCGACCGATGTCGAGATGGGCACCGACGGCATGCTCTACGTGACGACGCTGCCCGGTGCACCCGGACTCGGCTTCCCGTTCGGCTCGGTGTACCGCATCGACCCGGCGAGCGGGGACATCGAGGAGCTCGCGACCGGCTTCGTCGGGGCGACGGGACTCGCCGTCGCACCGAACGGCACGATCTTCGTCAGCGAGATGTTCGGCGGCAAGGTGTCGACGATCGCCCGCGACGGCACGGTCTCGACCTTCGCCGAGGTCGACAGCCCGGCCGGCGTCGAGTGGCAGAGCGGCAAGCTGATCGTCTCGGCCGGCGTCTTCGGCGACGGTCGGATCGTCTCCTACCCCGTCAGGGGCTGAGCGCGGGGATCCGCCGGATACGCGCCGATCGAGCGCGTTCGCGACGAGTGCGCGTGGCCGAACGCGCTTGCTCGTCGCGAACGCGCTCACTCGCGCCCGGGCGTCAGTCGCGCTCGAGCGGGCGCCAGACGACGACGGCGTTCTCGCGCCGGACGCGGGTGCCCGCCTTGAGGGTGACGACCTCGCCGGCCGAGCCGGCGGCGAACACGCGCCGCCCGGGCCGATTCAGCATCTCGTCGGCGAGCGCGCCCTCGAGCTCGCGCACGCGGGCGCGAAGGGACTGCACCTCGTCCTCGAGCCCGAGCACCCGGCGGATGCCCTCGAGGCTCACGCCCTCGCTCGAGAGCTGCGCGATCTCGCGCAGCCGGTTGACGTCGTGCATCGAGTAGCGGCGCGACTTGCCCGCGGTGCGCCCCGGCGAGACGAGCCCGAGCCGGTCGTACTGCCGCAGCGTCTGCGGGTGCATGCCCGCGAGCTCGGCGGCGACCGAGATCACGAACAGCGGGCTCGACGCGTCCACCGTCAGCCCCGGGCCTTCGCGAGCAGTTCGTCGCGCGGGTTCTCGTCGGGCAGGGCCGCGGCGAGCGCCTCGACGGCGGCCTGCGCGTCCTTCGACAGGTGCGACGGGACCGCGACCTGCACGACGGCCAGCAGGTCGCCCGTGCCCTTCTTCGTCTCGACCCCGCGGCCCTTGACGCGGAGCACCCGGCCGCTCGGGGTGCCGGGGGCGACCTTGAGCTTCACTGGGGCGCCGCCGAGCGTCGGCACCTGGATCGTCGCACCGAGCGCCGCCTCGGCGAACGTCACCGGCACGGTGACCCGCAGGTTCAGCCCGTCGCGCTCGAACACGGGGTGCTTGCGCACGTTCACGGTGAGGATGAGGTCACCGGACTCGCCGCCGTCGGGCGACGGGTGGCCCTTGCCGCGGAGGCGGATCTTCTGGCCGTCGGCCACGCCGGCGGGGATGCGCACGGTGATCGGACGGCCGTCGGCCGTCTGCAGCGTGATCTGGTCGCCCTTCGTCGCGGTGATGAAGTCGAGGGTCGTCGACGCCGTGACATCCCGGCCCTTGCTCGGGCCGCCGAAGCCGCGGTATCCGCCCGACGGCTGACCGAACCGGCCGCTGCCGAACAGCCCGCCGAGCAGGTCGTCGTAGTCGGCGCCGCCCTGCTGGAACGTGTAGCGCTGCCCGCCCTGGCCGCCGAACATGCCGCCGAAGACGTCGTCGAAGCCGCCCTGGCCGCCCGCGCCGGGCGCGGTGAACCGCGCACCCGAGCCCATCGCCCGGATCGCGTCGTACTCCTTGCGCTGCTCGGGGTCGGAGAGCACGGCGTTCGCCTCGCTGATCTCCTTGAACTTCGCCTCGGCGGCGGTGTCGCCCGGGTTCTGGTCGGGGTGGTACTTGCGTGCGAGCTTGCGGTAGACCTTCTTGATCTCCGCGTCGCTCGCGTCCTTGGAGACGCCGAGCACCTGGTAGAAGTCCTTGTCGAACCAGTCCTGACTGGCCATCGGCACCTCCTTTCTGAAAAGTCTGTCTGAATGTGGAACGCCGGTCGAGTAGCGGAGCGCATCGAGACCTGCTGAGGGGTCTCGATACGCTCCTTCGTCGCTACTCGACCGGCGGACGGATGCGCGGGCTAGGCCGCCGGCGTCTTGACGACGACCTTCGCGGCGCGCAGCTGCACGCCGCCCAGCGTGTACCCGGTCTCGACGACGTCGGCGACCGTGTCGACCTCGACCTCGTCACTGGGCTGCTGGAAGATCGCCTCGTGGCGCTGCGGGTCGAACGGCTCGCCGACCTCGCCGAACGAGGCCAGCCCGAGCTTCTCGACGGCGCCGCGCAGCTTCGCGGCGATCGTCGCGAAGGGCGAATCGCCCTCGAGGTCGCCGTGCTTCTCGGCCCGGTCGAGGTCGTCGAGCACCGGCAGCAGCACGGCGACGGCCGCGCCGACCGCGCGCTCGCGCTCGATCTCGCGGTTCGCCTCGGTGCGCTTGCGGTAGTTCGCGTACTCGGCGGTGACCCGCTTCAGGTCGGCGAGGTGCTCGTCGCTCGGCTCCTGCACCTCGGCGTTCGCCGCGTTCAGGATGTCGTCGACCGTGAGCTCGGCCTCGTCGTCGAACGAGTCGGATGCCTCGGGGGCGCCCTCTTCGGGCGCCCCGTCGGCCGCCGGCTGCCGAACCTCACCGGTCTCGGGGTCGATGCGACGCTTGTCGCGGATCACCGGCTCCTCGTCGTGGTTCTGGTTCTGCTCGTCGGTCATGGTTACTTCTTCTCGTCCTCGTCGTCGACGACCTCGGCGTCGACCACGTCCTCGTCCGAGGAGGCGTCACCGGCCTGGCCCGTCGCCGAGGCGTCCTCGCCGGCCGCGGCGGAGGCATCCGCCTGCGACTGCGCGTAGATGGCCTCGCCGAGCTTGGTCTGCGACTGCGAGAGCTTCTCGAACGCGGTCTTGACCGCGTCGTCGTCGTCGCCCGCGAGCGCCGACTTCAGCGCGTCGACGTCGCCCTGCACCTCGGACTTGACGTCGGCGGGGAGCTTGTCGTCGTTGTCCTTGATGAGCTTCTCGACCGAGTAGGCGAGCTGCTCGGCGGAGTTGCGGGTCTCGGCCGACTCGCGGCGCGCCTTGTCCTCTGCGGCGTGCTCCTCCGCCTCGCGCACCATGCGGTCGATGTCGTCCTTCGGGAGGCTCGAGCCGCCCGAGATCGTCATCGACTGCTCCTTGCCGGTGCCCTTGTCCTTCGCGGACACGTGCACGATGCCGTTCGCGTCGATGTCGAAGGTGACCTCGATCTGCGGGATGCCGCGCGGTGCGGGCGCGATGCCGGTCAGCTCGAACGTGCCGAGCGCCTTGTTGTCGCGCGTGAAGTCGCGCTCGCCCTGGAAGACCTGGATCGCGACCGACGGCTGGTTGTCGTCGGCGGTCGTGAAGGTCTCGCTCCGCTTGGTCGGGATGGCCGTGTTGCGCTCGATGAGCTTCGTCATGATGCCGCCCTTGGTCTCGATGCCGAGGCTGAGGGGGGTGACGTCGATGAGCAGCACGTCCTTGCGCTCACCCTTGAGGACGCCCGCCTGGAGGGCCGCGCCGACGGCGACGACCTCATCGGGGTTGACGCCCTTGTTGGGCTCCTGGCCGGTCTCCTTCTTGACGAGGTCGGAGACGGCCGGCATGCGGGTCGAGCCGCCGACGAGCACGACGTGCGCGACGTCGGAGAGCTTGATGCCCGCCTCGCGGATGACGTCTTCGAACGGCTTCTTCGTGCGGTCCAGCAGGTCGCTCGTCATGTTCTCGAACTCGGCGCGCGTGAGCTTCTCGTCGAGGTTCGCCGGGCCGTTCTCGGTGAGCGAGAGGTACGGGAGCTGGATGTTCGTCGACATGCTCGACGAGAGCTCCTTCTTGGCCTGCTCGGCGGCCTCCTTGAGGCGCTGCAGGGCGATCTTGTCGTTCGAGACGTCGACGCCCGTGGTCTCCTTGAACTTCTTGATGAGCCAGTCGACGATGCGCTGGTCCCAGTCGTCGCCGCCGAGGCGGTTGTCGCCCGAGGTCGCGCGGACCTGGATGGTCGAGAAGTCGTCGTCCTTGCCCACTTCGAGGAGCGAGACGTCGAAGGTGCCGCCACCGAGGTCGAAGACGAGGATGAGCTCGTCCTCCTTGCCCTTGTCGAGGCCGTACGCGAGGGCGGCCGCGGTGGGCTCGTTGATGATGCGGAGCACGTTGAGGCCCGCGATCTCACCGGCCTCCTTCGTGGCCTGGCGCTCGGCGTCGTTGAAGTACGCCGGCACGGTGATGACCGCGTCGGTGACGGTGTCGCCGAGGTACTGCTCGGCGTCGCGCTTGAGCTTCTGGAGGATGCGCGCCGAGATCTCCTGCGGCGTGTACTTCTTGCCGTCGATCTCGGCGGTCTTCCAGTCGGTGCCCATGTGGCGCTTGACCGACGCGATGGTGCGGTCGACGTTGGTGACGGCCTGGCGCTTCGCGGTCTCGCCGACGAGCACCTCGCCGTCCTTGGTGAATGCGACCACCGACGGGGTGGTGCGGAAGCCCTCGGCGTTCGCGATGACGACGGGCTCGCCGCCCTCGAGGACGCTCACCACGGAGTTCGTGGTGCCCAGGTCGATTCCAACTGCACGTGACATGTGTTTCTCCTTCTCCCCTCCCGCCGGTCGAGTCGGCGCGCAGCGCGTATCGAGACCCTTGCGAGGGATACCGGTCCGGCCTTCCTGGCCCGCGACCGAAGTCAGATGCGTCAAGACTTGAGCCTTGACGACTCAAGCCTCTCAGCGCCGATTGAACGTGTCAAGTCGACGGGGCGAAACTTGAGTGCACTTGACTCAACTCACAGCCGGCGCCCAGTATTCCCATCGATTCTCCGCCTGACGCAGTAGCCTGCCGATCATGGATGCGCGCGAGGACGACGAGCAGCTCGTCGCCGCCGAGCTCGCCCGGTACGACCGCGAGCTGCGACGGTACCGCCGGCTGCGCAGCCGCATCGAGGCCGACTTCGCGCGACGCCTCGACGCGGCCGGCTTCCGCTACTTCCAAGTGACCGCGCGGGTGAAGTCGCGCGAGTCGTTCGAGCGGAAGGTGCGTCGTGCGCCCGACCGGGAGGTGCGCGACATCCTCGGTGTCCGGGTGATCGCGCACTTCGAGGGCGACCTCCCCGCGATGGAGCAGGTCGTCCGCGAGGCGCTCATCGTCGACGACGATTCCTGGGTCGACAAGTCCGAGCTCCTCCCGATCGATGCCTTCGGGTACCGATCGGTGCAGTTCGTCGGGCAGATCGCCGACACGACCGGCGCAGGCGACGGAGCCGACGACGCCGCCGAGACCGACGCGCCGCTCGTCGAGGTGCAGCTGCGCACCGCCCTGTCCGACACGTGGTCGGAACTCGAGCACGACTTCCGCTACAAGTCCGCCCGCCAGCTTCCGCGCGAGGTCGACCGCCTCTTCGCCCTGTCGGCGGCGCTCCTCGAGCAGGCCGACGAGAACCTCGACCAGATCCGCCGTCAGGTGGAGGAGGCGCGCACGGCCGGCCCCGCCGCCCGAGGGGACGGCGGCGGCGAGCGCGGCTACATCGGCCGGTTCATCCAGTACGACGGCGACTCCCGCACCCTCGACCAGATCGTGACCGCCGCGCTCGACGTGCCCTTCGGCGTCGTGACCGGCGCGGGCCGCGAGCTGCGCAGCGTCGTCCGCGCCGCCGGCTGGCACAGGTACGAGGCGCTCGCCGACGGATTCGCCGAGTTCTCGGAGCTCGGTCGCCGACTCGCGATCGCCTGCGCGAGCACGAGCAACGACCTCATCCTGGCCGACGCCGAGCCCCAGCGCCCAGCGCGCGCGTTCCGCGGAATCGGCACGTACTGGACCGCGCTGGCGGCGGCACTGCTCGGGGGCGAGCCGATCCGCGAGAGCCGCGTCCCCGACGGCCGCCTCGCCGAGTACCGCATGGTCGCGGCCTACCTCTACGCCAACCCGGATGCCTCGGCCCTCGGCGTGCGCAGCCGCTACGGCGCGATCGCGGCACCGGTCGGCACGCTCGACGACGCGGGCTACCGGCCGATCGACCTCGGCTGAGCCCGCCCGCGCCCGCTCTTCCCGCCACCGGCCGAAGCGACCAGAATCGAAGCATGGACGAGACAACAGAGGGCCGTACGCCGACGCGATCGATGCCCCCCGAGGAGTGCTGGGAGCGCATCGCCGCCGCCCCGTACGGGCGCGTCGCCATGTCGGCGGCCGGTGAGGTCGACATCTTCCCGGTCAATCACCGCGTCGACGAGCGCGGCGAGCACCCCGTGATCGTGTTCCGCACCGCGGCCGGCACGAAGCTCCTCGAGCTCACGATCCACCACGGCGTCGCGTTCCAGGTCGACGGGTACTCCGCGACCGAGGCGTTCAGCGTGGTCGTCAAGGGCAGCGCCGAGGAGTTCGACCACGAGGCCGAGGTCGCCGCGGCCGAGGAGCTCGGCATCCGGCCCTGGGCGCCGGAGACGAAGGACCGCTGGGTGCGGATCGTCCCGACCGAGGTGCACGGGCGCTCATTCGAACTCGCGACCGGGCACCTCTGAGCCGAATGGGGCGCGTGCCGTATCGGGGACGCCCCTGAAGTCGGCGGTGCTTCCGAGCCGTAGACTCCGAGCCATGCGCCGTTCCCTGCAACGCCTCACCGTTCCCGCCGTCGCCGCATTCATCGTGCTCGGGCTCAGCGCCTGCACGCCGTCCGCGCCGGACGACGTCGCGGGTCCCACCGCGGAGCCGACGGCGTCGACGACCCCCGACCCCACGGCGACGGAGACCCCCGTGGCGACCGAACCGGCGGACGCCGCCACGTGCGAGACCGTGCTCATGGACGAGGCGTACGCGAGGCTCGAGTCCGACGGGCTCACCCCCCGCGACCCGATCGCGCACGCCGCGTTCATGAGTGAGATGCTCGACGCGGGTGCGCTCGGCTGCCGCTGGGGCAAGGAGGCCACCGACCTCTCGCTCGACGTCGCGCAGCTGCCCGTCGACGAGACGACGTGGCCCGAATGGGAGGCGGCGCTCGCGGCGGCCGGCTACACGCTCACCGACGACCCGGTGCCCGGCGCCTACACCGGCCCCGCAGACCCCGGCTCCGGCGTGAGCCCGGTGGTCGTCAAGACGGACGACGCGATCACGTACGTGGGCGCGCCCGCGTTCGCCGGCTGGATCGCCGCGACCGGGCAGTAGACCCGCCCCGATCACCTGCCCGGGCGCTGGTTCGAACCGGCGACCGGGTGACGAGCGAGGGCACCCCGGCGACGAGTCCGGGGCGCCCGTTGCCGGTCAGTGTTCGCGCTCGACGAGGTCGATCAGGCCGGCCAGATCGGAGGCGAGCACCTCGTCCAGGCCAGCCATGCTCTCCGCGAGTTCTGCCGACTGCGGCCCGTCGAACCATCCATGCAGTTCCAAGCGGCTGCCGGTGCCGTCGGGATGCGACTCGTGGCGGACCGTCAGGGAGCCGCCCTCGAAGAAGACGGTGTCCTGGAAGACCGACCCGGGAACGACATCGCTGATCATCATCGGGGTCTCGTCGCCTTCGCGGGTCTTCATGACCCCGCGGGCGCCGGGACGCACCGGCCCGTCGAGCCGGATGTACTCCATGCCGGGAGCCCACTCCGGATGGGTTTCCACGTCGCACCAGCGGGCATGGAAGTGTTCGGGCGCGACTCGCGAGCGCGCCGAGATCACCGGAAGTCTCTGCATGGGTCGCAATGCTACCGATGGGTGCCGCTCGACGAATGCGGCCGGCGGCGATTCGTGGTGCGGATCGCCGCCGAACGGAGACCCGTCCGAACTGATTGAATCGAAGGATGCGCCGAACCGTGACCACCCGATGAACCCGCTCGAATTCCTCGCGCTCACGGGCGGCGGCATCATCGCCGGCATGATCAACTCGGTCGTCGGCTCGGGCTCGCTCGTGACCTTCCCGATGCTGCTCGCCTTCGGCTACCCGCCCGTGCTCGCGAACGTCACGAACAACGTCGGCGTGCTGCCCGCATCGCTGACGGCCACGATCGTCGGCCGCTCCGCGTTCGCGGGCGAATGGCGCCGGCTCGCGCTCTACCTCTGCTTCTCCGCCACGGGCGGCGTCGCCGGTGCGCTCCTGCTGCTGCAGCTGCCCAGCGAGGCCTTCGACATGATCGTGCCGGTGCTCATCGTGCTCGCGCTGCTGCTCGTCGTGTTCGGGCCGTGGATCCGGCGCTGGACCGCGAGGCTGCACGGCCAGGCCGAGCATCGCGACCACCCGGCCGCGACGATGGCCGTCGCCGGGCTCACCGCGGTGTACGGCGGCTACTTCGGCGCCGCGCAGGGCGTGCTGCTCATCGCGCTGCTCTCCATCACCATGGCCGGCTCGCTCGTGCGTGCGAACGCCTACAAGAACGCCATGGCCACGACCGCCAACCTCGCCGCGGCGATCGTCTTCGTGTTCGTCACCGAGATCGCCTGGCTCGCGGCACTCGCGATCGCGATCGGCGCGTTCGTCGGCGGCGCACTGGGAGGGCGATACGGGCGGTACATCCCGCAGACGGCCTATCGCGTCGTTATCGTCGTGATCGGCCTCGCCGCGCTCGCGTGGTTCATGGTGCGGTAGGGCGGTCGGCGCGGCGGGCGACGCCGAGCGGCACTGCGCTCAGACCGTCATCACGAGCGCGTCGAGCGCGCCCGGTTCGCGCCAGTGCGCACTCGGGATGCTGTCGCGCAGCCGCCGCGTGTACGCCTCGGCCGGGTCGTCGAGCACGGCCCCCGTCTCCCCCTGCTCGACGACCCGGCCGTGGTGCAGCACGACGACGTCATCGGTGAGCTGGCGAACGACGGCCAGGTCGTGCGAGATGAGCAGGTAGGCCGTGCCCAGCTCCTCGCGCAGTTCGGCGAGCAGGTTGAGGATCTGCGCCTGGATCGAGATGTCGAGCGCCGCGACGGCCTCGTCGAGGATGATGAGGCGCGGCTCGACGGCGAGCGCGCGAGCGATCGCCACCCGCTGACGCTGGCCGCCCGAGAGCCCCGTCGGGCTGCGATCGAGCTGCCCCGGGGTGAGGCCGACCAGATCGCCGAGCTCGCTCGCCCGCGCGGTGACGTCGATGCCGCGCGGCGGATGGAGGCGAAGCACCTCGACGAGGCATGAGCGCACGCTCTGCCGCGGGTCGAGCGAGCCGTACGGGTCCTGGTAGACCATCTGCACGAGCTTCGCCCGTCTCAGGCGCTCGGAACGGGACCGCGGTTTCGCCGTCATGTCCTCGCCGTGCACCCGCACCCGTCCGCTCGTGGGCGTATCGAGGCCCATGATGATGCGGGCGAGCGTCGACTTGCCCGAGCCCGACTCACCGACGATGCCGAGGTCGCGACCGGCGCGCATCGTGAACGAGACGCCGTCGACCGCGACGGTCTTGCGGCCTCGTCTCGTGAACACGCGGCGGACGTCGTCGACCTCGACGGTGGGTGCCTCCCGCTCCTCGATCATCGTGCGTCCCCTTCATCCGTCGTGCCACCGGCCGGGCCCTCGGCGAGCAGGAATCGCTCACGGTCGGCCGTCGTGATCATCGGGAGCCGCGGCCGTCGCGCATCGACGCTCGGACGCGACCGCAGCAGGGCGAGCGTGTACGGATGCTTCGCGCCCCCGTGCAGGTGCTCGGCGGCGACCTCCTCGACGATCCGGCCGCGGTACATCACGCAGACGCGGTCGCAGAGCGCCCCGGCGAGTTCGAGATCGTGCGTGATGAAGATCGTGCCGAGGCCGCGGTCGCGCGTCGCCCGGCGCAGGATCGCCGCGATCTCGGCCTGCCTGGTGACGTCGAGCGCGGTCGTGGCCTCGTCGGCGAGCATCAGCCTCGGATCGGTGGAGAGCGCCGCCGCGATGACGGCCCGTTGAAGCATGCCGCCCGACAACTGGTGCGGATACTCGGCCAGTCGCTGCGCGGGTTCGGCGATGCCGACCTCGCCGAGGAGTTGCTCGGCCCTGGCGTACGCGGCGGCGCGAGGCATCCCCGTCGTCGTTCGCAACCCCTCCGTGACGTACTCGCCCACCGTCGTCACGGGGTTGACCGACGCGCGCGGGTCCTGGAACACCATGCCGAGCTCGCCCGCGCGGAACCGCGCGAGCTCGCGGGGCCGGAAGGCGAGCACGTCGCGGCCGTCGAAGCGGATGCGCCCGCTGACGCGGGCCGATGCCGGCAGGAGGCGCGCGATGGCGTTGACCGTCGTCGACTTGCCCGAGCCCGACTCGCCGATGAAGCCGACGATCTCCCCCGGCGCGACGGTGAACGAGACGCCGTCGAGCGCCCGCACCCATTCGTTGCCGTCGAACAACTCGACGGCGAGGTCGTCGACCTCGAGCAGTCCGGTCATCGTCCCTCCTGGTTCAGGCTGATCCGGTCGGCGAGACGGTCGCCGAGCAGTGACACCGCGCCGACGACGATGACGATCGCGAGGCCCGCGAAGGTCGCTTCCTCCCAGTAGCCCTGCAGCACGCCGCGCTGGCCCTCGGCGACCATGAGACCCCAGTCGGACTCGGGCGGCTGCACGCCGAGGCCGAGGTAGGAGAGCGCAGCGAGGTCGACCATCGCGTAGCCGAACGAGATCGTCGACTGTGCGAGCACGGTCGGCATCACGGCGGGCAGGAGGTGTCTCACCGCGATGCGGGTGTGCGACTGCCCGACCGTGACGAGCGCGCTCATGTACGGCAACGCCATCTCGCCGACGGCGACGCTGCGCACGATCCTCGCGATGAACGGGATGTAGGCGATCGCGAGGGCGAGCACCGCGGTGGTGAAGCCGGGTCCGAGCACCGACACCATGAGGATCGCGAGCAGGAGCCCCGGGAAGGCGAAGCCGATGTCGAAGATGCGGCTGAGCACGCGGTCGACGACGCCACCCGCGATCGCGGCGACGAGCGCCAGGGCGGTACCGACGACGGCCGCCACGAGGACCACCACGGCAGGGCCGAGCAGGCTCGTGCGGGCACCGTAGAGCAACCGGCTCAGGATGTCGCGGCCGGAGCCGTCGGTGCCGAGGGGAGCGCCGGGCTCCATCGGCCGATAGGTGTAGTCGAAGTTCACCTCCGTCGGATCGTACGGGGCGAGCAGCGGCGCGAGGATCGCGGCGAGCACCGCGAGCACGACGACCGCGGCGGCGATCGTGCCGGCGACTCCGAGCCCTCGGCCGATGCGCTTGCGGCGACGGCGGAGGCGGATCGCCTCGAAGACGGCGGTGGTCATGCGGAGATCCCCTGACGCTCGCGCACCCGCGGGTCGACGACGACCTGGATGACGTCGATGACGAGCACGACGATGACGACCGCCGTGATGAGCAGCAGGCAGATCGCCTGCACCACCCCGAAGTCCTTCTTCGCGACCGCCTCCGTCAGCAGCGCCCCGATGCCGTCGAGGGCGAAGGCGCGCTCGACCACGACCGAGCCGACGATGAGGCTCGTGAGCGTGAGGCCGACGACCGTCGCGACCGGGGTGAGGCCGTTGCGCAGGATGTGCCGGCTGATGATCGTGCCCCGCGGCACACCTCTGGCGACTGCGGCCTTCACCTGGTCGCGGGCGGCCTCCTCGCGCAGTGCCGCACGGGTCACCCGGATCACGTACGACCCCGAGGCGAGCGTGAGCGCGATGACCGGGAGCGTGAGGTGGTAGATCCGGTCGAAGAACCCGTCGCCGGGGCCGAACGCCGGGAACCAGCCGAGCCCGACCGCGAACACGGAGATGAGCACCGACGCCGCGACGAACGACGGGATCGCCACCCCGATCGAGGTGCCGGCGAGGATCACGTCGCTCGACGCCCGCCGCGACAGTGCCGCGACGATGCCGAGTCCGACGCCGAACACCACGATCACGACGAGCGCGTACCCGATGAGCATGGTCGTGGTCGCGAGGCGCGGCCCGAGCAGGCTCATCACGTCGTCGCGGTAGGTGATGGAGCGACCGAGGTCGCCGGTCACCACGTCCCCGAGCCACGCGAACCATCGCACGAGGAACGGGTCGTCGAGGTGGTACTGCTCGCGCAGGGCGGCGATCGCCTCGTCGCTCAGGGTGCGGTTGCCGATGAGGTAGCTCAGCGGGTCGCCCGGTGCGAGGTACAGCGCCCCGAAGATGAGGAACGAGGAAACGAGGAGGGTCGCCATTCCCTCGAGGATCCGGATGGCGATGAAGCGGGGCATGGCGGCCCTCCTGGTCGGGGTTCGCGGGTCGAGTACGGGGACGGGCGTTACTTCGCGCCGATCCCCGCCGCCCACGGGTAATAGAGGAACGCGAGCGAGGCGGTGGCGCCGGTGATGCGATCGCTCATGTACATCCGCATGCCCGGGTTCACGAGGTTGATCAGCCCGGTGGCGTCGACGAGCCCCGCCTGCGCCTCGACGAGGGAGGCGGCACGGGCGTCGTCGTCGATCTCGCCGAAGCCCGCGGCGACGTTGTCGGTGACGCTCGGCTCGTCGAGCAGACCGTAGTTGTAGGCGCTCAGCGGGGTGAACTCACTGAGCGAGACGATCGGGTCGGCGACCCCCGCCCCGTATTCGTTCACGATGAAGGCGTCGTACTCGGCACGGGCCGCCGCGTCGAAGTAGAGCGCGTTGAAGCTCGTGACGGGCAGGGTGCTCGTCTTCACGTCGATGCCGATCGCCTTGCCCGCGGCCACGAGCAGTTCGGCGGCCTTGTTGTCGGACTCGGTCTCGGCGGGAAGCGCGACGGTGATCGACTCCCCCGTGAGGCCCTGCTCGTCGACGAGGTTCTTGGCGGCATCCAGATCCTGCTCGGGCGAGGGCAGGGCGTCCGCGCCCTGCTGCCAGATCTCCTTCGAGTAGCCCCAGGCGCCGGGCTGGATCGGGCTGAGCGAGGCGGTCGCGGTGCCGCGGTAGACCGTGTCGGCGAGCGCGGCGCGGTCGTAGGCCAGGCTGAGCGCGCGTCGGAGGTCGGGGTTCTGGAACGGCCCGTCCTTCTCGGTCGGGCGGACCGCCGTCCAGTCCGTGCTGGCGCCGAGGTAGAAGGTGCCCGAGTCGGAGTCCATGAGCGGCTCGGTCGCCGAGAGCGGCACCCGGTAGGTGCCGTCGATGTCGCCCGAGAGCAGACTCGAGGCGATGGTGGACTCGTCGGTGACGAACGTGAGGGTGGCCGATTCGGCGAGGGCCGCGCGATCCGCGTTCCAGTAGTCGGCGTAGCGTTTCATCGTGATGCTCGTGCCGGGCTTCCAGGCGTCGAACTCGAAGGGCCCGGTGCACATGACGCCGCCGGTGGCGGTGCCGTACGACTCGCCGGCCTGCTGGACGTAGGCCTTCGACCCGATGACGCCCGCGGCGGTCGCGAGGATGCGCTCGAAGAGGGCGTCGGGTTCGGTGAACGTGACGGTCACCTCGAGGTCGCCAGTCTGCTCGATCGAGGCGACGCGATCGTAGAAGGGCACGCCCCAGTAGGAGGCGGCCGCGTCGTCGAGGTGGCGCTCGAGGCTGAAGACGACGTCCTCGGCGGTGAGCGGGGTGCCGTCCCAGAAGGTGACGCCGTCGCGGATCGTGAACACCATCGTGGTGTCGTCGGGCCGATCGACCTTCTCGGCGAGGCCGGGCTCGAGCGAGAAGTCGGGGCCCTGCAGCATGAGGCTCTCGCACATGTTCGCGAGGGCGGTGTTCTCGGAGTCGCTGTAGGCGTAGATCCAGTCGAGTGAGGCCGGCTCGCCGCTCGTGAGGTTCCAGGTGAAGTGGTCGATCGGCCCCGACGCGGCGGGAGTCGTGGTGACCATCTCGAGGTCGAGCTTCGTGGCGGATTCGCTGGGCCGGGGACGTTCGCCCGAGCAGGCGGCGAGGGCGACCGCGAGCGGGATCACGACGGCGGCGGCGGCGATGCGGTGCGTGGTGCGGAACATGCGGAACTCCTTCGGGGGTGCGGGAGCGTGGGTTACCAGAGGTCGAGGACGGGGGCGAGGTCGACCGCCCCGTCGTCGGTCACGACGACGTTGCGTTCGAAGGTGGCGGCGGTGCCGCCGAGGACGACGAACCGCTCGAGCGCGAGCGTCATGCCCGCCTCGATGGGCCGGTCGTTCTCCGGACGGATCCAGGGCGCCTCGAATCCGAGGCCGAGGCCATGGCCCCCGGCTTGGAACTCGGCGCGTTCGAAGTCGTAGCCGCCCTCGGCGAGCAGCTCGTCGGCTGCGCGGGCGACATCGCCGACCGTCGCACCGGGCCGGGCCGCCGCGACCGCGGCGTCGACCGAGGTGCGGGCGAGCCGGAACGCCGCCTCCTGCGCGGCGGTCGGCTCGGCACCGACGACCCGGCTGCGAGCGAGGTCGAAGAAGTACCCGCGGTAGGCGCCGCTGAGGTCGACGGTGAAGAGGTCGCCGGGCTGCAGTTCACGGTTCGAGTACGTCGGCGGTGCGGGGATGCCGGGCGTCTCGGCGCCGAAGGTGTAGACGAAGGCGTTCGCCATCACGGCCTCGTGGCGGGTGAGTTCCGCGACCATCGCCGCGACCGCGTCGGTTTCGCGACCGCCGGGCACGAGCTGCTCGGCGCCCGCGGCGAGCGCGAAGTTGGCGATGGCGCCGGCCCGCTGCAGGCGCGCGATCTCGGCGGGCGACTTGATCGACCGCACATGCTCGACGAGGTCGTCGACGAGGACGAGGTCTCCGGAGCGCACTCCGCTCGTGCACTCGTCGACGGCAGCGAGCTGGCGGGCGGTCATGGTGTCCGAGCCGGCGACGCCGACCCGGAGCCCGCGACCGCCCTGCAACACCTGACCGACGAGGTCGGCCAGGCGGCCGCCCGTCCGGCCGTCGAGCGCGAGGTGGGCGGTCGTGCCCACCGGTTCGGCGTCGGCGTCGTCGGAGCAGAGCGCGACCCCGTCGTCGGTGATCACGACGGCGGCGTAGCCGCGATCGGCCCAGACGCCGGGCAGGTCGCGGATGGTCGGGAAGACCGGGTAGTGACCGCAGAGATAGAGCACGTTGCCGTACCGCTCGACGGTGCCGCCGCCCCGGCCCCACACCACGAGGGCATCGACCCCCGCCTCGGTCATGCGCGCCCGGACGGCTCGGATCCTGGACTCGTACTCGTCCGCGGTGATCGGCTCTTCGACGACAGACACCCGACAACTCCTTCGTTGAGCTACTTGACTGCTGGTCAGTTTGTAGGACTATTGGTGAGAGAGTAGCCGCGCGGCGGCGACGCGTCAACGCCTTCGGCTCGAGCGGGTGAAATCATGTAGCACCCGGTTGCGAGCGCCGGGCCGGCGCAGCCGGGCGATGCCGCGAGGACCGCGAACTGCTTGAATCGACTCGGAGGGGAACCGCATGGATTGGTCGGAGATCGAACGGGAACGATCGCTGTCGGTACCCGACCGGCTGTCGATCACCCTCGAGCGCCTCATTCTCGACGGCACGCTGCAGCCCGGCGAGAAACTGCCGCCCGAGCTCGAGCTGACCGAACGACTCGGCGTCTCGCGGGTCTCGCTCCGCCAGGCACTGCACGAACTCGAGCGACGCGGCCTCATCGACCGCAAGCCCGGCCGAGGCACCGTCGTGCTCTCGCCCTCCGACGCGCGCGATGCCTCGAGCGCCGCACTCGGGGGCGTGCTGCGCTCGAGTGATCCCGAGATCGCGCACATCCTCGAGTTGCGCTCGATCATCGAACCGCCGATGGCCGCGCTCGCGTCGCAGCATGCGACGGAGCGCGACCTCGTTCAACTCGAGCACCTCGTCGCGGCGATGGCGTCGCCCGAATCGCGCGAGCACTACGCGGAGCTCGATCGGGCATTCCACCAGGCCATCGCCCAGTACACGCACAACCCCCTGCTCGCGATGCTCAACGAGCAGATCGCCAACCTCATCGCACCCAGCCGTTCGACCGCGCTGCAGACGCAGGAGCGCCGCGACACCTCCACCGCGGCGCACCGGCGGATTCTCGCGGCCATCGCCGCCGGCGACGCGGAGGCTGCCCAGCACGAGGCATCCGCACACATCGCCGCCGTGCACGAGCAGATCGTCCACGCCGAGCGCGCCCTGCGGAACGGGCGACTCGAGACCGGACTCGACTGAGCGACCGCCGTGCCCGCCGAACGATCGCGTCGCGCCTGCGTTGACTCTGGTCAGACCATCTGTCAATCTTGACCGACATGAGCACTCTCTCCGGCGCCGTCGCCACCTCGCACCACCTCGCCACCGAGGCGGGTGCGGCCATGCTCCGGGCCGGCGGCAACGCGATCGACGCGGCCATCGCCGCGGCGGCGGCGCTCTGCGTCGTCTACCCGAACAACGTCGCGCTCGGGGGCGACCTGGTCGCGCTCGTGCGCAGCCCCGACGGCGTGATCCGCTTCGTCAACGCCACCGGACGAACTCCCGCCGCGCAGACGCTCGACGCGCTCCGCGAGCGCCACGGCGACGCCCTGCCGAAGCGGGGCGTCGACACGATCACGGTTCCCGGCGGCGTGCGCGGCTGGCAAGCGCTCGCAGAGCTCGGCGGACGGCTCGACTGGGCCGACCGGCTCGAACCCGCCCGGCGCCACGCGCGCGACGGCGTTCCCACCGCGCTCTCGGTGAGCCGCGCCATCCGCGACGATCACGACGCCCTCGCGGCCGACCCGGGCTGCCGCGCCGTCTTCCTCCCGGGCGGCGCACCGCTCGACGAGGGCGCGCCGCTCGTGCAGCCGGCACTCGCCGACACGCTCGACCGCCTCGCCGAGCGCGGGCCCGACGAGTTCTACGAGGGCGACGTGGCCGCGCGCTGGATCGCCGGCCTCGCCGCGCTCGGCAGCCGCATCACCGAGCAGGATGCCGCAGCGTATCGCCCCGTCGTCGAAGACCCCCTCCGGGCGGAGGCGTTCGGCGTCGAGGTCGTCACCGCGCCGCCGAACACGCAGGGCTTCTCACTGCTCCGCACGGTGAAGGGCCTCGCCGGGCGCGGCCTCGCCGACCCCCTCGGGGCCGAGGCGACCGACCTCGCCGAGCTGTTCCACGCGGCGAACCGGGTGCGGACGGCTTGGCTGTGCGACCCCGACGTCGCACCGCTGACCGCCGACGAGCTCATCGCGGTCGACGCGCCGCCCGAGGCGGTCGACGCGCGCCCGGCCCACGGCGACACGGTCGGGCTCACGGCCGTCTCGTCCGACGGCTGGGCGGTCTCGCTCGTGCAGTCCGTGTACTGGGCCTTCGGCGCGTGCGTGCTCGAACCCTCGACCGGCATCCTGTTCCAGAACCGGGGCACCTCGTTCTCGCTCGACCCCGCGCATCCCGCGGCGTTCGCGCCCGGCCTGCGTCCGCCGCACACGCTCATGCCCGTGCTCGTGCTGCGCGACGGCGAGCTGCTGCAGGCGCAGGCGACGATGGGCGGCCAGGCCCAGCCCCAGATCCACGCCCACCTGCTGCTGCGCACGCTCGCCGGCGCCTCCGCCATCGAGGCGACGAGTGCGCCGCGCTGGGTCGTCGGCGCGCAGGACGACGGCGACACGGCGACCACGGTCACCGTCGAATCGGATGTCGCGGCTGCGGCCCGCGCGGCGCTCGACGCGGATGCGCGATTCGACGTCAAGATCGTGCGGCCGCGCGACGAGGGCCTCGGGCACTCCAACCTGATCCGCGTGACCTCCGACGGCTTCGACGCGGCGAGCGACCCCCGCTCCGACGGTTCCGCGATCGTCGTCTGGTCCTCGGCCTCGAGCGAGGGGGCCACCCGATGACCGTCGAGCAGACCGACCGCCGCCCACTCCTCGCGCTCATCGGCATCGGCCTCGTCGCCGGCTACCTCTCCGGCCTCTTCGGCGTCGGCGGCGGGGTCGTCGTCGTGCCGCTGCTCATGCTGCTCGGCGTCGACCAGCGGCTCGCCGCCGGCACGTCCACGGCCGCGATCCTGCCGACCGCCGTCGTCGGTGCCGTCAGCTACGGCATCACGGGCCACGTCGACTGGATCGCCGCCGCCCTCATCGCGGTCGGCGTCGTCTTCGGCGCGCAGCTCGGCACCTGGCTGCTCGCCCGCCTGCCCCGCGACATCCTGTTCTGGTCGTTCCTCGCGTTCCTCGCGGTGGTCGGCGTGAGCCTCTGGCTCGTCGTGCCGCAGCGCGACGCCGCGATCGAGCTCGGGGTGCTCACGGGCGCGCTGCTCGTGGTCGCGGGCCTGCTCACCGGCGTGCTGTCGGGGCTCATGGGCGTCGGCGGGGGCATCATCCTCGTGCCGATCCTGATGTTCTTCTTCGGCGCGAGCGATCTCGTGGCCAAGGGCACGTCGCTCGCGATGATGGTGCCCGGCTCGATCTCGGGCACGATCGGCAACCTGCGCCGCAACAACGTCGACCTGCGGATGGCGGCCGCGATCGGCATCGCGGCGTGCCTCGTGTCGCCGCTCGGCACCCTCACGGCGCAGGCGATCTCGCCGTTCGCCTCGAACGTCGCCTTCTCGCTGCTGCTCGCGTTCGCCGCGTGGCAGCTCATCCAGAAGCACGTGAAGGCGAAGCGGGCCGCGGCGAGCTGACGTCGCGTCGGCGGCGGTTCCGAGGAGATCTGCCGAACTGAGGAGGGGAACCCGCCGGCGGGCCCTCGGAACGGCAGATCGCCTCGGTATCGCGGCGGCATCGTCGGCCGACCGAACCTCAGCGCGCGACCGCGGCGGCGACGAGGCCCGACATCGCGGGCGGGATGCGCCCGGCCTCGAGCGCGGCGACCATGATCGGCGCGAACTGCGCCTTGCGGCCCGCGTGCGTACCCATGAACCGGCGCAGCTGCGCCTCGACGGCCCGCTCGCGCTGGAACGGCTGGTGCTGGAAGGTGCGGAACCTGCCGAGTTCGCCGTGCTCGGCGAGCAGGTCCTCGACGCGGTCGACGCCGAGCGCCCGGATGAGCTCGCCCTCGAGGTCGGGCTCGCACGCGAAGAATCCCGTCGCCTCGAGCGGGGCGCCGGGGCGCCCGAGCCCCGAGTCGTCGACGACCCTGCGCACGTAGGCGACCTCGCCGGCGTCGAAGAGCCCGAGGACGCGTCGCGGCACGGACTCGCGCGCGAGCGCCGCGAGGTGGTGGCGCAGGTTCGTCACGCCGCCCATCGGCACGACCGCCGCGTCGGCGGCCGGCAGGTCGGCATCGAGGCGCGCCGCGAGCGCCTCGAGGGCGAGCCGGTCGCTCTCCCCCTCGACGAGCACCACCGTGGATGCCTCGACGAACACCATGTCGTGCATGTGCCGACCCTACCCGGGGTGACGTGATGGGGGTACGGCGAAGGGCCCGGCCGGGTGGCCGGGCCCTTCGCGGGGTGGTCTCGATACGGCGCTGCGCGCCTACTCGACCGACCGATTCACTCGGTTCCGCCGAGGAACGCGGCCCACGGGTAGTAGGTGTACGCGAACGCGGCGGGCGCGCCCGTGATGCGCTTGTTCATGAAGACGTCGTTGTCGAGCGCGACGCCCGGGAACATCGGGCCCATCTCGTCGTGGAGCGTCTCCTCGATCTGCACGACGAGGGCGGAGCGCTCGGCCTCGTCCTCGGTCGCGACGGCCTGGTAGTAGAGGTCGTCGACGCCGCTGTAGCCGGACTGGTTGAAGAGGCCGCCGGTGACCGCGGTCGCCGCGATCCAGTCGAGCGGGTTCGGCACGCCCGGCCAGAACTGCGTGTAGAGCAGGTCGGTGTCGCCGCGCGTCGCCGGGTCGTACAGGTAGTTCGAGTAGCCGGTGGCCGGCACGACCTCGAGCTCGAAGTTCAGGCCGATCTTGTCGGCCGCGTCCTTGATCGCGACGCCGAGCTGCTGCGTCTCCGCCTGCTGGGGCACGACGAGGCTGATCGAGTCGGCCTTCACGTCGGCCGGCAGCCCGTCGACGATCTCCTTCGCCGCGTCGAGGTCGGGCGTGCCGTCGGTCGCGACCGAGTCGGCGTACTCGGTGAGCTCGTCGGTCGCGAAGCCGTAGGCCGCGGGCGGCGTCTGCAGCGCCGACGGCGTGCCCAGGCCGCCGTAGACCTGAGTGCCGATGCCCTTCCAGTCGATCGCGAGCTGCAGGGCCTTGCGCACCTCGGCATTCGCCGCGGGGCCGTCGGGGTTCGCGAGCACGAGCGTCGTCTCGAGCGGGGCCGGGCCCGTGTAATAGCTGCCGACGCCCGAGGCCTGCAGCTGCGCGACGCCCGAGACGGGCACGCCGAACGTGCCGTCGAGCTGTCCCGACTGCAGGCCCGAGGTGATCGCCGCGTCATCGGTGAGGAAGGTGAACTCGATCTCCTTCACCTTCGGCTGCCGCGTCTCGTCCCAGTAGCCGTCGTACCGCGTGGCGGTGATCGACTGGCCCTGGGTCCACTTCTCGAACTGGAACGGTCCCGTGCACATGACGCCGGTGTCGGGGGCGCCGAACGCGTCGCCCGCCTCCTCGGCGAACTTCTGCTGCACGACGACGCCCGCGTAGTTGGCGAGCTCCTCGTTGAACAGGTAGTCGGGGTTCTTGAGGTGCACGGTGACCTGGTGGTCGCCCGTCTTCTCGATCGAGTCGACGTTGAAGTACAGGTAGTTGTAGAAGCTCGTCGGGTCGGTGAGGTTGCGGTTCAGGCTGTAGACCACGTCGTCGGCCGTCATCGGGGTGCCGTCCCAGAACGTCACGTCGTCGCGCAGCTCGTACACCCAGGTCAGCGGGTCGGGGTTCTCGTACGACGTCGCGAGGTTCGGCTCGATCTCGAACTCGGGCGTCTGCGCGAGCAGGGTCTCGCACATGTTCGAGTTGATCATGTTCGGCGTGTAGTCGGCCGACCGGTACGGGTCGATGGTCTGCGGCTCGCCCTGGAAGACGTTCCAGGTGACCTTGTCGACCTCGCTCGTCGCGGCCGGGGTGAAGGTGGTCAGCTCCTCGGCACCCTGGCTCGGCGACGTCGTCGAGCCGCCGGCGGTGCAGGCGGTCAGTGCGGCGACGGCGAGCAGGCCGACGCCGGCGGCGGCTGCGCGGGTGCGCCTCGTGGTGATGTGCATGGCGGTGCTCCTGGTTTCTCGGTGGGGGTCAGGATCGGATGGTGGCGGGGTCCCAGCCGTCGCGCGGAACGCTGTCGCGCAGCAGCCGGGTGTAGGGGTGTTGCGGGTCGTCGAGCACGTCGGCCGTGCGGCCCTGCTCGACGACGGCGCCGTGACGCATGACGATCGTGTCGTCGCACACCTGGCGGATCACGGCGAGGTCGTGGCTGATGAACAGGTAGCTCACGCCGCGCTCCTCCCGGATGTCTTGGAGGAGGTTCAGGATCTGCGCCTGGATGGAGACGTCCAGTGCGGAGACCGCCTCGTCGAGGATGAGGATCTCGGGTTCGGCCGCGAGGGCCCGGGCGATCGCGACGCGTTGCCGCTGTCCGCCAGAGAGCGCCCTCGGCAGCGCGTTCAGCTGGCGCTCGTCGAGGCCGACGAGGTCGCCCAGCTCGCGCACGCGGCGCTTCGTCTCGTCGCGTCCGAGGCGGAAGTGCACGCCGAGCACCTCGGCGAGGCAGTCGCCGATGCGCTGCCGCCGGTCGAGCGACGTGTACGGGTCCTGGAAGACGATCTGGATGTTCCGGCCCCGCTCGCGGAGGACCTTGACCGAGCGGGCGGGCTCGGTGCGGTCCTCGCCGCGGAACAGGATGCGTCCGTCGCTCGGCGTCTCGAGCCCGATGATCATGCGGGCGGTCGTGGTCTTGCCCGAGCCCGACTCGCCGACGATGCCGAGCGAGCCGCCCTCGGCGAGCTCGAAGCCGACGCCGTCGACGGCGGTCGTCTCGGCCTGGCCCTTGCCGAACCGCTTCGTCAGTCCCTCGACCTGCAGCAGTGCGGTCACGAGGTCACCTCCTCGTTCTCGTCGGTCAGCAGCCGGCCGTGCAACTCGGGCATGCGGATGCAGCGCGTGTCGCCCTGCGGCGCCTCGCCGGGCCGGCCGATCTGCAGGAGCGGCGGCACCGCCGTGCGGCAGGCATCCTGCGCGAAGCGGCATCGCGGCGCGAAGGCGCAGCCGTCGGGCGCCTCGTACGCGGTCGTCGGGTGGCCGGGGATCGCGGGCAGCCGCTCCGCCCGGTGGTCGATCTCGGGCCGGGCCTGCACGAGCGCGGCCGTGTACGGGTGCAGCGGGTCGCGGTGCAGGCGCGACGACGCCTGCCGCTCGACGACCTGGCCGGCGTAGAGCACGACGGTCTCGTCGCAGACGGCACCGGCGAGCTCGAGGTCGTGCGTGATGAAGAGCATCGCCATGCCGTACTCGGCTTGCATGCGGCCGAGGATCGCCATGACCTCGGCCTGCGTCGTCACGTCGAGCGCGGTCGTCGGCTCGTCGGCGAGGATGAGCCGCGGCCGCACCGCGACCGATGCGGCGATCATGACGCGCTGCAGGAGGCCGCCCGAGAGCTCGTGCGGGTACTGCCGGAGTCGGCGTTCGGGATCGTGGATGCCGACGTCGGCGAGCAGCTGCACCGCCTTCGCCTCAGCGGCCCTCTGCGGCATCCGCTCGTTGAGGCGCAGCGCCTCGGTGAGGAAGTCGCCGATGCGGCGGACCGGGTTCGTGTGCGCCCGGGCATCCTGGAAGACCATCGAGACGTCGCCGGCGCGGTAGCGGCGGAGTGCCTCGCCGCGCAGGTCGAACACGTCGGTGCCGTCGAAGCGGATGCGCCCGCGCACGTCGGCACCGTCGGGGAGGAGCCGGGCGATCGTACGGACGGTCATCGACTTGCCCGAGCCCGACTCACCGACGAGGCCGAGGGTCCTGCCCGCTTCGAGGTCGAACGAGACGTCGCGGAGCACGGTGCGCAGTTCGCCCTTCACGGGGAGTCGCACGGTGAGGCCTTCGACGTCGAGCAGCGCGGTCATGCGCGGGCCTCCGATCGTTCGTTGAGTCGGTCGCCGAGCACGTTGACGGCGGCGACCGTGACGACGATGAGCGCCGACGCGTACAGCGCCTCCTGCGGGTGGCCCTGGAGGAGTCCGGCCATGCCGGCGCCGACCATGGCGCCCCAGTCGGGGGTGGGCGGCTGCACGCCGAGCCCGATGAACGACAGGCCCGCGAGGTCCATGAGGGCGAACCCGAACGCCAGGGTGCCGTTCGCGACGATGAGCCCGGCGACGTTCGGCAGGATGTGGCGCGTCGAGATCCAGAAGCCGCGCACGCCCTGCACGCGCAGTGCGGCGACGTACGGCAGGTTGCGCTCGCGGAGCGCGGCGCTGCGCACGATGCGGGCGATGTACGGGATGTACGCGATCGAGAGCGCGGCGATCGCGGCCGGCAGGCCGGCGCCGAACAGCGCGGTCGCGAGGATCGCGAGCAGCAGTCCCGGGAAGGCGAAGATCGCGTCGATCACGCGGACCACGGCCGAGTCGAACCAGCCGCCGAACCACACCGCGGCGAGCGCGATCGCCACGCCGAGCACGGTCGAGGCCAGCACGACGAGGAACGGACCGATGAGCGCGGTGCGCGAGCCCAGCACGAGCCGGGCGAGCAGGTCGCGGCCGCTGGCGTCGGTGCCGAGCGGGTGGGCGGCGCTCGGGCCCTGGTACGCGGCCGAGAGATCGACCGAGTTGGGGTCGGCCGCGATGACGAGCGGCCCGATGACGGCGATCAGCACGATCACGGCCAGGGCGGCCACCGCGGTCCAGCCGGAGGCGCCGAGCGCACCAGCGTGACGCAGGCGGCGGGCGTTGCGCTGGACGATGCGGGCCTCGACGGCGACGTTGTCGGCGACGGCGCTCATGAGTTCGTCCTTCCGGGGGTCACGCGCGGATCGAGCAGCGCGTAGGCGAGGTCGATGAGGGTGTTGAGCACGATGAACGCGGCGACGTAGACGAGGCAGATCGCCTGCACGACGGGGAAGTCCTTCTGCTGCACGCTCGACACGAGGAGCTGGCCCAGGCCGCCGAGCTGGAAGACCTGCTCGATCACGACGCTGCCCGCGATGAGGCCGGCGATCGTGAGGCCGGCGACGGTGAGCACGGGCATCGCCGCGTTGCGGATGACGTGGCGCTGCACGACGAACCGGCGCGGCAGTCCGCGGCTGATCGCCGTCTGCACGTGGTCGGCCGAGAGTTCCTGGCGGAGCGCGGCCTGGGTGAGCCGGGCGACGAACGCGACCGAGGCGAGGGCGAGCGCGATGGCCGGCAGCACCGTGTGGTAGACCGCGTCGATGCCGGGGACCCCGGCGCCGAACACCGGGAACCATCCGAGCTGGACGGCGAACACGAGGATGAGCACGACCGCCGCGACGAACGTCGGCACGGCCATCACGGCCGTCGCGCCGGCCATCGTCGACCGCGACAGGATGCCGGGCTTGAGGCCGGCGAACGCCCCGATCGCGAGGCCCGCGACGAGCACGACTGCGGCCGCCATCACGATCAGCAGGATCGACGCGGGGGCGCGGGCCGCCAGCACCGACGACACCGGCTGGTTGAAGATGATCGAGGTGCCGAAGTCGCCGTGCAGCGCGCCGCCGAGCCACAGCAGGTACTGCTGCCAGATCGGGTCGTCGAGGTGATACTGCGCGGCGAGTGTCGCGATCGCCTCGGGGCTCATCGAACGCCCCTGGGTGAGGAACGTCAGCGGGTTGCCCGGCGCGGCGTAGAGCGCACCGAAGACGACGAGGCTCGCCACGAACAGGGTGGCCAGGAGGCCGACGACGCGGCCCCCGATGAATCGGGCGGTGCCCCACCCGGCGCCGCGCTTCCGCGCGGCGGTCTGGGCGGCGACCGCGGTCGTCTCGCTCATGCTGGATCCTGTCGGTTCACGGCGACCTCCTCGTCGCTCGGGTGCGCGACCACTTCGGCCGGCGCGAGTTCGTGCACGGTGCGGCCGCCGACGACGGTGCGGATGACTCGGGCCTCGAGCAGCTCGTCGACGGGGGCCGCGAACACGTCGCGGTCGAGCACGATGAAGTCGGCGTGCAACCCGGCGGCGAGCCGGCCGAACTCGTGCTCGGCGCGGCAGGCCCACGCGGCATCCCTGGTGCCGTGCTCGACGGCGGTCTCGAGCGGCACCGCGTAGTGCGGCAGGTTCGCCGGCAGTGCCGGGTCGAGCGCCGAGCGGCGCGTCGCGGCGACGAACATGTTGGGCAGCGGCGGGTGGGGCGAGGTCGGCGAGTCGGTGCCGAAGACGAGCGGGGCGCCCGCGTCGGTCATCTCGGGCCACGGGTAGCCGCGCTCGACGCGCTCGTCGCCGAGCATGGCCCGCCAGTTGTCCTGGATCGACGCGTCGGCGTGCACGGGCTGCATGCTCGCCGTGATGCCGATCGCGGCCAGCCGCGCGATCTCGTCGGGGCCGACGACCTCGAGGTGCTCGATGCGGTGCCGGCGCTCGCGCGGGCCGTTCACCGCGATGGCGCGCTCGACGGCGGCGATCGCGATGCGGATCGCCTCGTCGCCGATCGCGTGCATCGCGACTTGGAGGCCCGCCGCGTCGGCCGCGATCACCACGGGGGCGAGCTCGTCGAGGCTCCAGACGGGGTCGGCGGTCGACCCGTCGGCGTAGGGCGCGCCGACCGCGGCCGTGCAGCCGTCGACGGTGCCGTCGATGAGCACCTTGATGCCGGTCACCCGCAGCCGTTCGCCGCGGTGCAGGTCGGCGAGCTCCGCCGCCCGAGCGACCTGCGCGAGGTTCTGCGCCTCGTCGCCCGTGGGCTGCACCCGCCAGTGCGCGACGATGCGGGTCGTCAGCGTGCCGGCGACGTCGGCGCGCACCATGGCGGCGAGGTCGCCCTCGTCGAGCGCCATGTCGGTCGTCGCCGTGACGCCCGTCTCGCGGTAGCCGCGGAGGGCGGCGGCGAGGGCGGCGTCGCGATCGGCGTCGGTGACCAGCTCATCGAGCACGGGCCACACGAGCCGGTGCATCGCGGTCTCGTCGACGTAGCCCGTCGCCTGCCCGTCGGCGTCGCGGTGCACGGCGCCGCCGGGGGGCGAGACCGTGCGGTCGTCGATGCCGACCTCGGCGAGCGCGGCGGTGTTGAGCCAGATCGAGTGGAAGTCGTAGGCCTGCGCGTAGACCGGGCGGTCGGCGACGACGGCGTCGAGCATGGCCCGGTCCGGCACGCCGCCCGGCAGCATGCCGTGGTTCCACCCCTGTGCGCGGATGCGCGGCGCCTCGGGGTGCGCCTCGGCCCAGTCGGTGATGCGGCGCTGGATCTCGGCGAGGTCGGCGGCGCCCCACAGGTCGACCTGCGCGGCGGCCTCGCCCGTGCCGACCACGTGCGCGTGGCCGTCGACGAAGCCGGGCAGCACGGTCGCGCCCTCGAGGTCGGTCGCTCGGGCGTCGGGTCCGGCGATACGGCGGGCGGATGCCTCGTCGCCGACGTAGAGGAACCGGCCGGCCTCCACGACGAACGCCTCGGCGCGGCGCCGATCGTCGGCGGTGAAGGCGCGCGCGTTCAGGTAGAGCTCGGTGATCATCAGAATCGCTCCAGCCCGCTCGTGGCGACCTCGTCGGGGGTGCCGGCGTGCACGGCGAGCTCGAACGCGGGAAGGTCGAGGGCGATCGTGAGCAGGGTGCCCCACTGCTCGTGCAGCGGCTTGGACGTGTCGGGGCGCATGCAGATCGGGGCGGCTGCGCCGTCGGCGCCGCAGAACGCGGCGGCCCGGCGCTCGGCCCCGAGGCCCGCCATGGCGGCGCCGGCGGCGACCGTGTGGGCGTAGCGCTCGCGAGTGGTCGATTCCTCGCGCATCGTGTCGCCAGCGGCGAGCACGGGGTCGAGGAAGTGGTTCGTGTGCACGAGCCAGCCCTCGGCGTTCGGGCGCACGACGCCGACGCCCGCAGGGGCGACCTCGATGCTCGCGGCCTCGGCGACGCCGTCGTGGTACGCGACGACGGTGAAGACGGTCGAGGCGCTGACCGCGGCGGAGGCGGCGATGGCGCGCGCCTCGTCCACCGTCGTCGCTTCCTCGAGGATGCGCCGGGCGATGGCGTGCACCGGAACCCCGCCGGAATCGCTGTCGCTCCGGTGGGCGAGGATGTTGAAGTGCAATCCGAGGCCGGCGTCGTTGACGCCGATCTTCGCGGCCGTGCCGAATTCGGTGAAGAGCTTCACGTCGCGGCCCGACTCGGTCGCGAAGCGGTGCAGGAGGCCGTCGGTCGCGAGCTCGTCGTGCCAGTCCCAGGTCTGGATCGTCTCGGGAGCGCCGCTCATCGGCACGCGGACGGCCGTCGAGCACTCGCCCTCGCCCGCCGAGGGAGCGACGGCGAGCACCTCGGTGCGGGCGCCGACCGCGAAGGCCTGCCACGGCTCGAGGCCGGCGGCCGCCGCGGTGGCATCGGACTCGATCACGAGCGCCGGGGCCCACGCCTCGAGCGCCGCACGACTGCGGTCGACGATGGCGCGCACCTGCTCGTCGGGCACCCCGAGCACGGCGAAGTGCTCGAGGTAGCGCTCGCTCGACTGCCGGATGAAGCCGCCGTAGAGGCGTCCGATGGCGCGGCCGCGCTCGGCCGGGTCGGTCGTCTGGGTGGTCAGGTGATGCAGCTTCATCGCGTGTTCTCGGTCTCCGTTGATCGCTTCACGCCGGGCACTTCGACGTGGCGCGGATCACGCTAGGCGCGTAAAACGTTTTATACAATCGGAGGGGCGAAATTCTCGCCGACCGTCCCGAACCGGAGATCGGAGGGCGTCGATGGCCAGGAGCGGCGGTGTCACGATCCGCGACGTCGCGCGACGCGCCGGGGTGTCGATCGCGGCCGTGTCGATGGCGCTCAACGGCACGGGCACGCTCAGCGCCGCCACCCGGGCGCGCGTCCGCGCGGTCGCGGAGGAGATGGAATACCAGGCCGACGCGCTCGCACGCGGCCTCCGGCGTTCCTCCGTCGGCGCGATCGGCCTCGTCATCCGCTCGCTCGACCTGCTCGGCGACTACGCCCCCGAGGGCGTCGACATCTTCGCCCGCTTCATCGGCGAGACGAGCTCGCAGGCGATGGCGCGGGGGCTCAGCGTGATGCTGGTACCCGACCTCACGAAGCCGCCGATCCCGCCGCTCGCGCTCGGGCTCGACGGCTACATCATCGACCTGCCGCACGTCGACGATCCCGTCGTGGCGCTGCTCGAGCGTCGCGGCATCCCCTACGTGACGCTCGGCCGTGACCCCGACCGACCCCGATTCACCGACTGGGCCGCGGAGGACGGCCCGGCCGCGACGCGGCGCGCGCTCGACCACATGCTCGCGGCCGGCGGCCGGACGTTCGCACTCGTGCGCGGCACGGGCGAGAACTCGTGGAACATCGACGCCGAGCTCACCTATCGCGAGTGGTGCGACGAGCACGGGCTCGACGCCCTCGTCGACCGGGTGCCCGAGCGCGACGGCGAGCCCGGCGGCCGGGTCGCCGCGGAACGCCTGCTCGACACCGCGGCGACCGGACGGCCGCTGCCCGACGCGGTGCTGTGCGGCACCGGCCGGCACGCGTCGGGTCTCGTCGCCCGCCTCGGCGAGGCCGGGCTGCGCGTGCCCGACGACGTCATGGTCGCCGCCGCCTCCGACTCCGAGCACGCACGGCACAGCCGTCCGGCGATCTCGGCCTTCGAGCTCAGCTCGCGTGCGACGTCGGCGGCGCTGCTCGACCTGCTCGAGGCCCGCATCGCCGGGCGGCCGAGCGCCGGCCCCGTGCTCGCGTCGGCGAAGTTCCACCCGCGCGCCTCGACGAGGCGCAGAACCGGGCGAACGGCCGATGCAGCGGCCGAACGGCGCTGACCTCAGGCGCGGACCACGACACCGTCGACGACGGTCGCGATGATCGGCGTCGCGGCGAGCGCCTCCGGGCTCGCTTCGAGCGGGTCGCGCGCCCATACGGTGAGGTCAGCCCGTCTGCCGGCCGTGATCGTGCCGGCGACGGCGCCCAGTCCGCACGCGATCGCGGCGTGCACGGTGTAGCCTTCGAGCGCCTGCAACGCGGTCAACGCCTGCTCGGGCTGCACCGGCTCGACCTCGGGCCGCTCGACCGGCCGACGCAGGATCGTGTCGGCCATCATCGCGCGTGGATCGAACGGCGTGATCGGCCAATCCGATCCGAGTGCGAGCACGGCCCCCGCATCGCGCAGGTCGCGGCAGCGCCAGCCGTGCGCCGCCCGCTCGGCGCCGAGCCGCACCGACCAGTTGTCCGTACGGTCGGCCCGCGTGTGGTGGGTGCCGTGCACGGGCTGCATGCTCGCGGCGACGCCGAGTGCGGCGAACCGCGGCACGAGGTCGTCGGGGATCGTCTCGATGTGCTCGATGCGATGAGCGGCCCGCGCGCGCACGTCGGAGCCGAGAGACTCGAGCGCGTCGAGCACGTAACGCACACCCTGGTCGCCGATCGCGTGGGTCGCCGTCGGCACGCCGCGTTCGGCGAAGAAGCGCAGTGCGTCGACGTAGGCGGCGGGGTGAGTCCAGACCGAGGAAACGCCCTGGCCGTAGGCGTCGGGTCGTTCGAGCCACGCCGAGCCGTTGTCGACGGTGCCGTCGATCATGAACTTCACGCCGTCGACGACCCATCGGCGGCCGGCACGGCCCTGCAGGCCGAGAACCCGTTCGAGCTCGTCGTCGTCGGACGCCGACACCATCGGCGAGAAGCTCAACCGCACCGGCAGCTCGCCCTGGGCTTCGAGCGCTTCGACGAGGTCGAGGGCGTCGCCCTCGAGGTCGAGTACGTGCGTCGCGCAGATGCCGGTGCCCGCCATCTCGGCGAGCACCGCGCCGAGCCGCGCCACCCGATCGGCGAACGGCTCTGCCGGGATCGCCCTCGAGACGACCTCCATCGCGGAGAGCTCGCGCAGGTACCCGGTGGGCGCGCCGTCGGCGCCCACGGCGACGACGGCCTCGTCGTCGAATCGCTCGGCACCCGTCACGCCCGCCAGTCTCAGCGCCGCACTGTTCACGATCGCCGAGTGCCCGTCGCGCATGCGCAGGTAGAGCGGCACGTCACCGGTCGACGCGTCGAAGACGCGACCGCCGAACCCGATGCCGGTGAACAGGTTGGGGTCGAGCCCCCAGCCGAGCACCCAGTCGCCGGGGCCGGCTCGCCGCGCGGCATCCTCGATCATGCCCTGTACCTCGGCGAGGGGGCCGACGTCGGTGAGGCGGATGCCGCGCGACACGTCGACCCCGAAGACGACATGGGTGTGGCTGTCGGTGAGTCCAGGCGTCACGACGGCGTCGCCGAAGTCGAGGTCGACCGTCGCCGAGTCGCGCAGCGCCTCGACCGCCGCATCGCTGTCGCCGTCGCCGACCGCGAGGATGCGGCCGCCGCCGACGGCGATCGAGGTGACGACGGAGTGTTCGGGGTCGAGCGTGCGGATTCGCCGGGCTCGGATGATCGCCTCTGCGGGCACGTTCAGCTCCTTCGCGGTGCCGGCACGCCGGAGGGGCGCACCGAGAGGGGACGGTTGCGGATGAGCGACGGGGCGGCCCGCCAGCCGCCCCGCCGGGTTCATTCGGTGCCGCCGAGCCAGGCGGCCCAGGGGTACCAGACGTAATCGAACGATGCGGGTGCGCCGGTGATGCGCTCATTCATGAATACGTCGTTGCGCACCTCGATTCCGGGGAACATCGGGCCCATGTCATCGTGCAGCTGCTGTTCCATCTGCACGATGAGCTCGATGCGACGGGCCTCGTCGGCGGTGCCGCGCGCCTCGGCGAAGAGCTCGTCGACGCCGCTGTAGTTCGACTGGTTGAAGGTCGCTCCTGAGACGGCCGTGTACGAAAGCCAGTCGAGCGGGTCGGGGATGCCGGGCCAGAACTGCGTGTAGAGCAGGTCGGTGTCGCCCCGGGTCGCGGGGTCGTACAGGTAGTTGCCGTAGCTCACGGCCGGCACGACCTCTAGGCGGAAGTTCAGGCCGATCGCGTCGGCCGCCGACTCGATCGCGACGCCGAGCTGCTGGGTCTGCGCCTGCTGGGGCACGACGAGGCTGATCTCGTCGGCGAGCACGTCGGCCGGCACGTCGTCGAGGAGCCGCTTCGCCTCATCGATGCGCGGGGTGCCGTCGGTCTTCACCGTTTCGGCGAGCTCCGTGAGCGCGTCGGCCGCGTAGCCGTAGGCGGCGGGCGGCGTCTGCAGGGCGCTCGGGGTGCCTGCGCCGCCGTAGACCTGCTCGCCGATGCCCTTCCAGTCGATCGCCATCTGCAGCGCCCTGCGCACGTCCAGGTCGGCGAGGGCGCCCTCGGCGTTCGCGATGACGAGGGTCGTCTCCATGGGGGCAGGGCCCTGGTAGTAGCTGCCCACCGATGTGTTCTGCAGCTGGGCGAGGCCCGACGTGGGCACGCCGTAGGCGCCGTCGATCTGGCCCGCGAGCAGGCCCGCGGTGATCGCTGCTTCGTCGGTCACGAAGGTGAATTCGATCTCCTTCGCCTTCGGTTGGAGCTCGTCGTTCCAGTAGTCGTCGTTGCGGCTGACGGTGATCGACGTGCCCTGGGTCCACTTGTCGAACACGAACGGACCGGTGCACATGAGCCCGACGTCGGCGGTGCCGACCTGGTCGCCGTGCTCCTCGGTGAACTGCTTCTGCACGACGACGCCGGCGAAGCTCGCGAGCTCGTCGTTGATGAGGTAGTCGGGCTGGGTGAGCTTGATCGTGACCTCGTGCTCGCCCGTCGCAGTGACCGATGCGACGTTGGCGTAGAGCGAGTGCCGGAAGCTCGTCGGGTCGGTGCGGTTCTTGTCGAGGCTGAACGCGACGTCTTCGGCCGTCATGGGCGTGCCGTCCCAGAAGGTCACGTCGTCGCGCAGCTGGTAGACCCAGGTCAGCGGGTCGGGGTTCTCGAATCCGGTCGCCAGGTTCGGCTCGATCTCGAAGTCGGGCGTCTGCACGAAGAGGCTCTCGCACAGGTTCGAGTTGATCATGTTGGGCGAATAGTTCGCCGAGCGATACGGGTCGATCGTGTACGGCTCGCCCGCGAAGACGTTCCAGACGACTCGGTCGACCTCGCTCGTCGCGGCCGGGGTCGTCGTCGTGAGCTCGCCGGCAGGCGGCGTTGTCTTCGACGGTTCGGCCGACGCCGTGCAGGCGGTGAGTGCGGCGAGCACGGCGACGCCGGCAGCTGCGACGGCGACGCGGTGTCGGGGGTGGGTGTGCATGTGGGGCTCCTGTGGTGAGGTGCGCTCGGTGGGGGTTCGCGTCCGGTGGACGGCGATGCTGGAACGTTCCAGCATTGCGACCATCATGAGCTCGAACCCCGACCGTGTCAAGACCCCTGCGGCCTAGGATGTGGGCATGTCCCAGCCGAAAGCGACGATCGTCGACATCGCCCGCGAGCTCGGCATCTCGAAATCAGCGGTCGCGAACGTGCTCAGCGGCACCGGCCGCTACTCGGCCGAGACCGGCGCCCTCGTGCACGAGACGGCGGCCCGACTCGGCTACGTCTCGAACCGCGCGGCCAAGAGCCTGCGATCGGGTCGGCTCGGCGCCTACGGGTTGCACGTGCCGGCGATCGCCCGCGAGCTGCCGTTCTACATGGAGCTCGCCTTCGGCGCCGCCCGCGGCGCCGACCTCGCCCACTGCGACCTCACGCTCTTCACGAGCGACCTCAACCCGTCGCGCTCGTTCCAGGTCGACGGCGCGGTCGTCGTCGACCCCGGGCCTGACGAACCGGTCGTCGCGGCGCTCGTCGGCGCCGGGCTCCCCGTCGTCTCGGTCGGGCGGTACCGCGGTCACGACGCCGACGCGATCACCGCCGTCCTCGAGGCCCGCCACGCCGAGCTGCAGGGCACGATCCTCGACCACCTCGCCGAGCGCGGCCGACGCCGACCTGTGCTGCTCGCGGTCGACGAGGCCCTCGACTCCGCCTGGGCGGCCGAGACCACCGCCGCGTTCACCGAATGGAACCGCCGGAACAGCCTCGACGGCGCCGTCGTCGAGGTCGGTGCCGAGCTCGCCCCCGAGGCCCTCGCCGACGCACTCGACCTGGCCTGGCGACGCCATGCCGCCGACGCCGTGGTGTGCAGCGCGCAGGGGCATGCGGCGATCCTGCGACTGCTCTCCGTCGACCGCGACGACCGCGCCGCCGATGCACTCGACCTCGTCTCCTTCGCGGCCTCGCCGGCAGAGCTGGCCGACCCGGCGATCACGGTGATCGACCTCGACCCGGCGGGATACGGCGTCGCCGCGGCATGCCTGCTCACTGAGCTGCTCGACGCACCCGCCGCACCGACCGTGCACCGCTGGTTCGAGGGCGCGAAGGTGCGGTTCGCCGCCTGATCCGCGCACGGCCCTTCGCGGCCGGCCCCGCCCGTCGGCCCCGATTCGGGCCGGACTCTGGACGCGGCCCCGCGAACGCCCTAGACTGCCGAAGCTGCGTTCACCACGGGCGCCGGCCCCGGAGCATCCGGGTGAAGGAGAGGAGAGATGACCATGGCTGTCTTCACCATGCCCCTCGAGATCCCTTCATCCTGCGAGGCCGCCCTCAGTCGCTGACCCGCGGCGGTGGCCTCCGCGTTCTTCGGAGAAACCACCTTGCATCTGACGTCGTCACTCGACGAGACCACCGTCGTGCGTTCCATCGTGAACTCGCGCGCGAATTCCCAGCCCCTCACGGCGCGCCCCTTCTCGGCGCGCCCGGCCACGACCCCGCGCCCCGCCGCGACCCCGCGCTTCGACGCGGGCGACCTCGCCTTCCAGGAGGTCGAACCCGGCGAGGACCAGCGCTGGTCGACCTGGCCGGCCACCACCCCGTCGGAGCGAGGCCCCGAGCCGCGACCCGACTGGCTCGTGACCTCCGCCGCGGCGATCGACACCGAACTCGGGGTCGTCAAGAGCGGCAAGGAGGCCGACCTGTTCCTCATCGAACGCGCCGTTCCCGGCGCCGACCCCGCGATCGCCGGCAACGCCGTGCTCCTCGCGGCCAAGCGCTACCGCGGCGCCGAGCACAGCGACTTCCACCGGTCGCAGATCTACACCGAGGGCCGCGGCACCCGCCGCAGCCGCGACGCCCGCGCCGTCGCGAAGGGCACGACCTTCGGCCGCGAGGTCGCGAAGGTGCAGTGGGCGTACGCCGAGTTCGAGGCGCTGTCGCGCCTCACCGAGCTCGGCGCCTCGGTGCCCTACCCCGTTCAGGTCGCCGGCACCGAGGTGCTCATGGAGTTCATCGGCGACGAGGGCGGCGTCGCCGCACCCCGGCTCGCCCAGGTGCGCGCGACGCCCGACGAGCTGCGCGAGCTGTTCCACCAGATCGTCGACTTCATGCACGTGCTCGCCGCCGGCGGGCTCGCGCACGGCGACCTCTCGCCCTACAACCTGCTCGTGCAGGACGGTCGGGTGGTCGTCATCGACCTGCCGCAGGTCGTCGACCTCATCGCCAACCCGCAGGGCTTCGACCTGCTGCACCGCGACTGCGTCAACGTGTGCTCCTGGTTCACGAGGCAGCGCCTCGAGTGCGATCCGGAGGAGTTGTTCGGCGAACTCGTCGGCATGGTCGCGTTCTGAGGCGATACAGTGCACTCGATCGACGCGGATCGGCCCGACCGGTGCGCGCCGACACCACCCGTTCACCGGACGCCGGGAGACTGCCCACATGACCGACCCGAATCACGACGCCCCCGCCGCGCCGCGCAACTTCCCGCCGTCGCCCCTGACGCCGCCCGACGGCGCGGCCGCCACCATCGGCGTCTCGACGAGCCAGGTCGATGCGGTCACCGACGCGGGGGCCCGCAAGGGACGCATCCTCGCGTGGGGCCTGTGGGACTGGGGTTCGGCCGCGTTCAACGCCGTCGTGACCACGTTCGTGTTCACCGTGTACCTCACGAGCGAAGCCTTCGGCACGAGCGGCACCGTCGAGGCGCAGCTCGGCTGGGCGCTCGCGATCGCCGGCCTCCTCATCGCGGTGCTCGCACCCATCACCGGCCAGCGCTCCGATACGAGCGGGCGACGCAAGTTCTGGCTAGCGATCAACACCTACATCGTCGTGGCGATTACGCTCGCGATGTTCTTCGTCATGCCGGCGCCCGAGTACCTCATGCTCGGTCTCTTCCTCGTCGCCGCGGGCAACGTGTTCTTCGAGTTCGCCGGGGTCAACTACAACGCGATGCTCGTGCAGGTGTCGACGCCGCGCTCGATCGGCAAAGTGTCGGGCTTCGGCTGGGGCATGGGCTATGTCGGTGGCATCGTGCTGCTGCTCATCGTCTACTTCGGCTTCATCCAGCCCGAGGTCGGCCTGTTCGGGGTCACCGGCGACGACGGCCTCGACGTGCGCGTGACCATGGTCGTCTCGGCCCTGTGGTTCGGGCTGTTCGCGCTCCCGGTGCTGCTCGCGGTGCCCGAGTACCGGAGTCCGGCCGCCGTCGAACGCGAGAAGGTCGGATTCTTCGCCTCGTACGCGCGGCTCGGTCGCGACATCAAGCGGCTCTGGACGGAGCAGCGCAACACCGTATGGTTCCTGCTCGCCAGCGCCGTATTCCGCGACGGACTGGCAGGCGTCTTCACCTTCGGCGGCGTACTCGCCGCCTCGGTGTTCGGCTTCTCGGCCGGCGAGGTGATCATCTTCGCCATCGCGGCGAACGTCGTCGCCGGCGTCTCGACCATCGCCGTTGGCGCACTCGACGATCGCCTGGGCGCGAAGCCCGTGATCATGACCGCCCTCATCGGACTCGTCGTGAGCGGCCTGCTCATCTTCATGCTGCACGACGGCGGGCAGATCGTGTTCTGGACGGCGGGGCTCGCCCTCTGCCTCTTCGTCGGCCCGGCACAGTCGGCGAGCCGCACGTTCCTCGCGCGCCTAATCCCCGCGGGCCGCGAGGGCGAGGTGTTCGGCCTCTACGCCACGACCGGCCGCGCGGTGAGCTTCCTCGCACCGACGGCGTTCGCGCTGTTCGTCACAATCGGCGGGGCGCCGTACTTCGGCATCCTCGGCATCGTGCTTGTGATCGCGCTCGGGCTCGCACTGCTCATCCCCGTAAAGGCGAACGCGCCGGCGCGCGCAGGCATCGGCAGCGGCGGCGAATAGCACCGGACCTGCTCGCTCCGCGCAGTCGGCATCGACGGCACGCCATCAGCAACCGCGAAGCCTGCCGACCGCGCTCGACAGGGCGCCCGTACCGCCGTAGAGCGTCACCCGCGCGACGTCCAGGTCGAGCACGTGATCGACGATCTCGCGGGGCACGCACGTCGACATCGAGATGTACATCGGCGCGTCGCTGCGACCCGCGAGCACGCCGCCGGCGAGCGCGTCGGGGAAGTTCGTGCCCAGCGCGAGGAACGCGCGGTCTGCCGAACCGAACGCGTAGTCGTTGATCGCGAGCGACGTGCCGTAACGGGTCTGCCCGGCGAGGCGTTCGACGGCGCCGATGCGCTCGGCGCCATCGGCGATGCCGCGCGACACGACGCCCTCCCCGCCCGCGATGAGCACCCGGTCGGGGTCCAGCTCGGCGAGCAGTGCCCTCGTCGCGGTGTCGAGCGAGCGGCCGGCGCCGTCGACGAGGACCACGGGCGCGTTCATCGAGGCCCCCGCCGCGCCCGCTGAGAGCGCGTCGGGGAAGTTCCGGCCGGTCGCGACGAAGACCGCCGGGGCATGGTCGAACCCGAAGTCGGCGACGAGACGCGAGGTCCCGTAGCGATCGGTGCCCCCGAGGCGCTGGACCTTCGGCGCGTACGTGCGGAGGACGCGCTCGACCGAGCCCGAGACGGCACCGGTGCCGCCGACGACCACGATCCGCTGCGGGTTCAGCCGGTCGAGCTCGGCGCGCACCGATGACGGAACCGAGGCGCGCGGAGTGAGCAGGAGCGGCCCGCCCTGGACAGCCGCGACCGGCCCGGCGCTGAGGGCGTCGGGGTAGTTCTCGCCCGACGCGACGAAGACGACGGGCGCGGTGCGGGGGAAGCCCTGCTTGGAGATCGCCACCGCGGTCGCGTAGCGGTCGGCGCCGGCGATGCGATCGGCGGTGATCGCGTCCCATTCGCCGGTGACCGCGCTCGATCGCGAGTGCTTCCCCCACCAGGCCCGCGCGGAGTACGTGTGCCGGCCCGCCGCGAGGTCGGAGATGTCGACCGACCACGAGCCGTTCGACGACACCTTGGCCGTGCGCGTGATCGTGCCGTCGATGACGACGACGACGCGGTGCCGAACCGATCCGTACCGGAGGGTGCCCGAGATGACCCCGCCCCGGTAGGCGGCGCCGTCGGGCGCGGTCACGACCGGTCGCTCGACGGCGACCGCCGGTTCCCAACCGCCGCCGTAGAGGCTGCGGGCACTCGGCTCGTCGTCCGAGTACAGCACCGAGAAGAACGACACGTCGTTCGACTCGCAGACGTCGTCCGCGTCGCTCGCGGAGCTGATGCCGACCGCGGTCGTCCCCGACAGCGCCGCTCCGCCGCTGTCGCCCCTCGTGAGGCAGACCTCCGCGGCGATGGTGTTGACGATCTTGCCGTCGACCGAGACGGGCGTGTCGACGGCGACGATCTCGCCGCATCGCCAGCCGCTCGACGACCCCGATCGGCAGAGCGGCGCTCCGACGACGGCGCGCGCGGCATCCCGCACCTTCACCGGTGCGCTCGCGAGCGGCGCACCGCTGCCGCCGCCCCAGGTGAGGACCTCGGGCACCGTGTTCCTGCCGCTCCTGGCCTCGATGAGGCCGTGGTCGTAGCCGCCGCCGAGCCGGTACGACCCCGGCACGGGCAGCCCGAGGTCGACGCCAGAACCCCAGTCGAAGCGGCCGGGTGAGGAGGCCGTGACCGTGCGGCGCATGGCGGACGCGTCGCCGAGGCAGTGACCGGCCGTCAGGCTCCGACGGCTGCCGTCGGACACCTCGTATCCCGAGAATCCGAGCGAGCATCGCCGGATCCGGCCCGAGCTCGAGAACGTGTAGGGGGCGCCGCCCCGCACGTCGTCCTTGAACTCGAGCGGGGTCCCGGAGTCCTGCCGGTACGGCTGGGGCTCGCCGATCTCCGCCCGGGCACCCGTCGCGGCGACGGCCTCCGCCGAGGCGGCATCGGCGACGTTGACGACCGCCTCGAGGCCGTCGAGCCGCGAACCGAGCACCTCGATGCCGGCGGCCTCGACCGTGTCGACGAGATCGGCGGCCTCGACTGCGGCCTCGCCGGCGGCGAGGTACTCGGCCGGCGAGATCCCGAGGTCGCGCTCGATCGCGGTCGCGAGCTCGGCCGGCAGCGCCCCGGCCTCCGCGGCGTGATCCTGCGGGTCGCCGGGCGCGTACGCGACGTCGATCGCGCGAATCGGACCGCCCTGCGGTGCGTCCTCGGAGCCCGCCGTCGCGTGGCCCGCCCCCTCCGGCGACAGGATAGACAGCACGACCGCGGTCGCCGCCACGGCCGCCGCAGCGGCGAACCGAGTCCGCCGCACCCCGAAACATCCCCGAACCATCGCGAATCTCCCCCCGAACGATCGCGAAACTCCCCCGAACGCATCCTCCCCCATTCGGGGGACGGGCTACGCGACGCGGTCCGTCGGCGTGTCGATCGCCGAGTAGGCCCGACGGAACCCGTGCACGGCGCGGAAGCGGAGCGCGGAGACGGCGTTCGAGTTCATGCCGAGCGCCGTCGCGATCTCGCCCGGGCCGAGCCCCTCGACCTGGCCGAGCCAGAGCACCCGCTGCCAGCTGGCCGGCAGCGAGCGGAACGCACGCACCGCCGCCGAGCAGTCGACGGCCTCGTCGACCGCCAGGAACGGATCGTCGGCGACGAGGAGGTCGTCGTGCCCGTCCATCACGGCGACGGGCACGCTGCGACGCGCCCACTCCATGGAGAGGTTCCGCACGACGGCGCGCAGGTACGGGCGCACGGCCGCGTCGGGCCCGCGGCCGTTCCTGATCGCCTGGAGCAGGCGGACGAACGCCTCGGAGACGAGTTCGTCCGCCTCGAACCGCATCGTCATCGTGCGCGCCCATCGGTGGACCGGCCCGTGATGCCGCCGCCAGAGCAGCGCGAACGCCTCGTCGTCGCCGAGCCGGGTGCGCTGCAGCAGCTCGCGATCGGTCGGCTCGGCGGGGTCGGTCGACTCGTTGGGCTCCGCGCGCTCGTCGGGCCCGGTGGGTGTATGGCCGGCCAGGCCGCTCGATGGAGGCGGCTTCGACATCTCGGGTACCTCGGCATCCGTCTCGGGTAGGGCAGGACCGCACCCCGCGACGACCTCCCGCCCCGAGGTACCGAGCAAGCTACCGAGGTGCCGGTGAGGTGCCATCCCACAGAACGTGCGAAGCCGACGTTCCGGCCGGCTCGCGTAATGGCGGGCGGATCCGCGACTCCTTAACCCGTAGAACCGGATGCGTCGGGCATCGGGTTCAGGTCAGGGTCGGGTAACCCCGGCCGACGGTCGGATGGGTCCGATCGTGCGGGGGCCGCCGCGATTCGGGTTCGCGTCGGTCCCCGCTTCTCCGTGCTCCCGACCGTGAATCGGCGACCCGGCGACGCGGCGACGCGGCGACCGGCTCAGCGCTCGCGCGGCCACGCCGCGACGAATCGCGACAGCAGTCGTGCGAACTCCGACGCCTCCTCGGGCGTGAACCCGGCGAGCGCGGACTCGACCGCGCCGCGCCGGGTGTCGCGGGCGCCCGCGAGCACGCGTCGCCCGGCGGCGGTCAGCACGATCGCGCTGCGGCGGGCGTCCGACGGGTCGATCTCTCGACGGGCGTGGCCCGCCTCGACCGCCGCCTGCACGAGCCGGCTTGCGCGCGGCTGGTCGACCCCGATCGCCTCGGCGAGCTCGCCGATCGAGGGCGGCTGCGGCGCGGCCTCGAGTGCGTCGAGCAACCGGAATCGCGCCGCATGGGCGAGCCCCGGGCCGCCCCGACCATGGTGAGGCACCGGCCCCGAGCCATCCGGCTCGTGGTGGTGGCCGTGGTCGCCGACGTGCGAGCCGCGCCCGTGGTGCGGATCGCCGTGCTCGCCCCGGCGCTGCAGGCGGCGCCGGCCCTGGTCGCGCCGGATCGCGACGAGGGCGGCCTCGATCGACGCCACCGCGTCATCGGCCCGGCTCGGCGCCGCCTCGCCCCGACCGCCGCCTGGGCGTTCGCCGGGAGGATCTTGACGAGCCGCATTCATGTATGTCATTGTACATATACATGTCATGCGACATGCAATCGATCGAGGTCGTGCACGCACCGTTCCCGCGGCGCGACGACCTCGCCCCGGCCGGCGGCCTCCGGCTACCGGCCTCGACGCACCAACGCGTCCGGAAAGGAACACCATGAACTCCGAGAACCACTCCACCCCGACTCCGTCGTCCGGCCACGAGCCCGCGGGCACCCGCCCGATCGGCTACTGGCTGCGCGTCGTCGACCGCCGGCTCGACGACGCCATGCGCGAGCTCTTCGCCGAGGAGGGCATCAGCCGTCGAGACTGGCGGCGCCTCAACGTGATCGCGGGCACCGTCGACGACGAGCGCCTTCGCGCGAAGCTCGAGGCTCACCCCGAGCGCCTCGCGCCGCTCGTCGACCGCGGCTGGGTGACCGACGAGCCCACGCCTCGGCTCACCGAGGAGGGCGAAGCCTCGTACGCCGCCCTCCGCGAGCGGGTCGTCGACCTGCGCTCGCGCGTCGCGGCCGCGGTCGCGCCCGCCGACTTCCAGACGACCCTCGAGACGCTCGAGGCCATCGCCCGCGAGCTCGGCTGGCACGACGGCGAGCGGATGCCTCGCCGTCGCCCCGAAGCGCGGCGCGGGCGCGGCTCCGGCAAGGGTCACCGCCACGGCCACCACGGTCACGAGCATCACGCCCACCACGACCGGCACCGCCACGGGCACGACCGGCACCGCCACGGCCACGACCGCGCGCACTCGGCCGATCGCCACGTCCACGTGCACGTGCACCTCGACGAGCCGCACGCACCGGCGAGCTGAGCATCGAACCGGGCCGGGCGGGGCGGTATTCTGATCCCCGCCCGAACCCGAGGGCGAGAGCGAGCGCCATGTCTGAGCAACCGGTGGTCATCCCCGTGCGGATGACGCTCCGCGAGAAGCAGCGCCGCCGGCGCAACCGGCGCGCCCTCGCCTACACCGCGGTGGTCGTCGCGTGGGCGCTCAGCATCTTCCTGAGCACGGTCATCGCCCTGCCCGCCGAACTGCACACGGCGGTGCTCTTCGTGCACCTCGCCTCGCTCATCGTCGGCTTCGGCGCGGTCCTCATGATCGACTGGCACGGCCTGCTCTGGATGACGGAGTGGAGCGACGTGCGCGAGCTGCGCCAGGCCGACCGCACCCTCGTGCTGCCCGTCTGGGTCGGCCTCGCCGGCCTGCTCACGAGCGGCGCCCTGCTCGAACCGAACCTGCAGAGCCCGATGACGCAGGTCAAGCTCGTCGCCGTGCTCGTGCTGAGCCTCAACGGCGTCGCGCTCACCCGCTGGACCTTCGAGCTCACCCGCCTTCCGGCGCGCACCCGGTTCCGCTCGCTGAGCCCACGAGTCCGCGCCGCCTTCATCACCAGCGCCGTCGTCTCGCAGGTCGCGTGGTGGACGGCCGTGCTCATCGGCATGCTCAATTCGACGGCCTGACGAGGGTCGTCCGTCGAGCACCGCGACCCCCGGCGCGCGCCGTGTCGCGTCATCCCATTGGTTCACAGGCGCGCGCAGGATACTATCGCCTGAATCCCCCGACCCAGCCCCAGGACGTATGATGCCCGACGCATTCGTCACTCCCGCCCCGAATCCGACGCCCCGCGGCGCTTCGGCGACCCTGCGCGCCGAACTCCGCCGCCCGCTCGGACGGCGGGCATGAGCGCCGAGGGCACGCCCCGCCGCGATCGCTCCGAGCGGCAGCAGCGCAGGCGCCGGCAGCGCCGGGTGTGGGCGATCGCGGGCGGCGCCCTCGTGCTGCTGCTCGTCGGCGGCGGCGTCGCGACCGCGATCGTGCTCGCCCAGGGCTCCCCGTCGGGTCCACCGGCCGCCGTGTCCGAGACGCCCGCCGAGCCCATCGTCTTCCCCGCGGACGAACCCGCCGCCGAGCCCGGCGCCGAACCGTGCATCGAGCTCTCGGTGCTGTCGTCGTTCGAGAATGCCGAGATGGTCTCGCGCCTCGTGGAGGGCTACAACGCCCAGCCGCGCAGCGTCGACGGGGCGTGCGTGACCGCCGTCGCCACGAAGGACAAGTCGGGCATCTCGGCGACCGATGCGGCCGCCGGCTTCCCCGACCTGCCCGCCGACGAACGACCCACCGTGTGGCTGCCCGACGCGAGCTCGTGGCTCTCGGTCGCGCAGGACGCGGGCGGCGCGGCGAACGTGCCCGACGAGGGGACGAGCGTGGGATCGTCGGCGATCGTGCTCGCCATGCCCGAGCAGATGGCCGAGGCGATCGGCTGGAGCGAGACCCGCCCGACGTGGAGCGACGTGTTCAACGCGGCGCGCGACGACGCCACGTGGAGCTGGCTGAGCCATCCCGAGTGGGGCACCTTCAAGCTCGGCAAGACGAGTCCGCTCATCGCGAGCTCGGGCCAGGCGGCCATGCTCGCCGAGTTCGGCAGCGAGGCCGGCTCCGTCCCCGAGCTCACCGTCAACCAGATCCACGAACCCGAGGTCGTCGACGGCGTGCGCGAAGACGAACTCGCCACGAGCCACTACATGGCGACGCCCGAGCACTTCCTCTGGCATGCCCGCCAGTCGGAGGAGAAGGGATCGGTCGCCGACTTCCTCTCGGCGGTCATCGTCGACGAGAAGTCCGTCTGGGACTACAACCGCGGCATCACGAGCCGCGACGGCGTGACCCGCATCGAGTCGACGCCGCCCGAGGAGCAGCTCGTGCCGATCTACCCGAGCGACGGGTACTACGTGGCCGACAACCCGTTCACCGTGCTCACCGGTCCGTGGGTCGACGACGCCGAGGCGGCCGCCGCGGCCGACCTGCTGCGGTTCGCGGGCACCAAGGAGGGCCAGCAGATCGTGCGGGCCGCCGGGTACCACGACCTCAACGGCGAGCTCGACCCCGTCGTCAGCGAGGTCGGGCGACTGGCCGAGACGCCCTCGGGTTCCCTCGCCTTCCCCAGCCGCGAGGTCATCGCCGCGATCGACAGCGCGTTCCCGGACGTCCGCAAGCGCGCCGAGGTGCTGTTCCTCCTCGACGTCTCCGGCTCGATGGGCGAGAAGATCGCCACCGGCGAGACGAAGCTCGCGGCGGCGAAGGAGGCGATCGAGAAGTCGCTCGGCCACTTCACCGCGGGCGACAACATCGGCCTCGCCGCGTTCAGCGCCGTCGACGACGGCCCGATCACGCCGGGCCTCGTGAGCCCCGTCGCCGATGCCCGCACCGAGCGAGCCAAGTTCCTCGACGCGCTCGGCGCGCTCAAGCCGATCGAGTTCACGCCCCTCTACGCCGCCGTCGACAAGTTCGCGAAGCAGCAGGGCGAGGCCTGGGACCCCGACCGCATCAACGCGATCGTGCTGCTCAGCGACGGCAAGAACGAGACGCTCGGGCCGTCGACGACGAAGAAGCAGATGCTCGAGACCCTCGAGCATCTGCACCACGAGTCCCCCGTGCTCGTCTTCACGCTCGCCTACGGTGCCGACGCCGATATCAAGACCCTGCAGGAGATCTCGACCGCGACGGGCGCGCACTTCTACGACGCCACCGACCCGACCAAGGTCACCGACGTGCTGGGCGACCTCGTCACGAGCTTCTAGGCAGGCGGTTGCCTCGGGGGTCGGCGTCGTCGACTCCGAGGCATCCGTGCCGCGTCGACGACCGTCGCGCCGGCGCCGAGGCATCCACCGCGTTTCAGGAAACAGGACGCTGCTCAGGACGCGTTCCCCCGAAACGTCCTGAGCAGCGTCCTTCTTCCTGAATCGGTGAGGGGCGCGGATGCCTCAGCGCCGCCGCTCCTCGGTGCCGGAGAGCCGTTGCGCGATGTAGATCGGGATGATCGACACGAGCACCAGCACGACCGCGATGACCGAGACGATCGGCGCCTGGTTGGGCCGGAACATGTTGTTGAGGATGAAGATCGGCAGCGTCGTGACGCCCGAGCCCGCCGTGAACGTCGTCACGATGATCTCGTCGAAACTCAGCGCGAACGCGAGCAGGCCCCCTGCGAGGAGCGCCGACCGCAGCTGCGGGAAGGTCACGAGCCGGAACGTCGTCCAGATGCCGGCGCCGAGGTCGGCCGACGCCTCCTCGAGGTTGGTGCCGAGACGGCGCAGGCGGGCGATCACGTTGTTGAACACGGTCACGATGCAGAACGTCGCGTGCGCGATGACCACCGTCCAGATCGAGAGGGGCACGCCCATGATCGTGCGGAAGAAGTTGTTGAGCGCGATACCGGTGATGATGCCGGGCAGCGCGATCGGCAGGATCACGAGCAGGCTGATCGCGTCGCGCCCGAAGAACGAGAAGCGCTGCAGCGCGAGGGAGATGAGCGTGCCGAGCACGAGCGAGATCGCCGTCGCGATGAGCGCGATGCCGACGCTCGTGCCCACCGCGTCGAGCGCGCCGGCGCTCTGGAACGCCTTGCCCCACCACTCGAGCGTGAACCCGGGCGGCGGCCAGGTGAGCGACGTCGAGGTCGAGAACGAGTTCACGAGCACGACGAACAGCGGCACGTAGACGACGACCAGGATCAGCCCGGTGACGACGCCGAGCACCGTGCGAGACAGGCGTGAGAGACGCATGGGACCCCTAGAGGTTGTCGAGCGCGCCGGTGCGGCGCACGAGGAAGAGATAGCCGAAGATGATCACGATCGGGATGAGCGCGATCGCGGCGGCGAGGGGCAGGTTGTTGGCGGCGCCCACGTTCGTGTAGACGAGGTTTCCGAGCATCTGGCTCGTGCCGCCGACGATGTTGACGGTGATGTAGTCGCCGAGCGAGAGCGAGAAGCTGAAGATCGTGCCGGCGATGATGGCGGGCAGGGCGAGCGGGAGCACGACGAGCCGCAGGGTCGACCACGTCTTGCCGCCGAGGTCGCCGGATGCCTCGAGCAGCGAGTCCGGCACGCGCTCGAGCCCGGCGTAGATGGGCAGGATCACGTACGGCAGCCAGAGGTAGCTCAGCGTGATGATCGTCGCGGGCAGCCCGTACCCGGGCGTGCTGCCTCCGAACGGCGAGACGAGCCATTCGAGGATGCCGTCCTGCGAGAGCACCGACCGCCAGGCGTAGGCCTTGACGAGGTACGACGCCCAGAGCGGCGTGAGCACCATGATGAGGAGCACCCGCTGCATGCGCGGGCTCGCGACCTTGGCCATGAAGAACGCGATCGGCAGCGCGAGCGCGACGTCGATCACGGTCACGGCGAGCGCGACGCCGATCGTGCGGAGCGTCACCGTCTGGTACAGCGAGCCGGTGAGCACCTCGATGATGTTGTCGAACGTGAACTCGGTGGTGATCTCGCCGGTGAAGCTGTCGACCGACCAGAAGGCGGTGACGAGCAGCAGCACGAGCGCGACGATGTAGACCACGCCGAGCCAGAACAGCGGAGCGCCGAGCAGCAGCGCGAGCCTCGCCCGGGGGTGCGCACTGAGGAAGGCGGAGCCCGCCCGCGCCGCACTGCGACGCGGGGCGGGCACCGCACGGGTGGCCGTCATCAGCCCTTGATCTCCTGCCAGGCCGAGGTCCACGCGGCATAGTCGGTGCACTGCACGTCGGTGCGGCCGTCGAGGCACTCCTCGATGGGCGTCGTCCAGTACCAGATCTGCGACGCGTACTCGGCGTCGCCGGCGTGGTACGCCTCGCAGTCCTCGCGGTACTCGCACGCGGCGTCGCTCGAGGGTGCCTCCCCGAAGTACGAGGTGGCCGCGGCGTTCGCCTCGGGGCTCGCGATGTAGTCGAGCCACGCGTACGCGCAGTTCGGGTTCTTCGCCTGCGACGAGATCATCCAGGTGTCCGACCATCCCGTCGCCCCCTCTTCGGGCAGCGTGACCGCGGTCTTGCCGCCCTCCGCCTCGAGCACGTTCTGGATGACCTGCCAGCTCGTGCCGACGACGGTGTCGCCCGTCTGGAACGCCTGGATCTCCTTGAGGTAGTCGCTCCAGTACTCGCCGACGTTCTCCCGCTGCTGCTTCAGCAGGTCGACGGCCGCCGCGAGCTGCTCCTCGTCGAGGGCGTACGGGTTCTCGATGCCGAGGTCGGGCTGGTGCTCCATGAGGTACATCGCGGCGTCGGCGATGTAGATCGGGGAGTCGTACGCGGTCACCTTGCCCGCGTACGGGTCGGACTCGTCGAACACGACGTCCCACGAGGTGGGCTCCTCGGTGAACACGTCGGTGCTGTACATGAGCAGGTTGGCACCGTAGCCGTGGGGCACGCCGTAGTTGACGCCGTCGACGGTGTTCCACGCCTGGTCCTTCAGGAAGTCGTAGATGCCGTCGTAGTTCTCGAGGAGGTCGGTGTTGACCGGGGCCACGTCGCCGCCGGCGACGAGTCGCAGCGAGGCGTCGCCCGAGGCCGAGACGACGTCGTACTCGCCCGTCTTCATGAGGTTGAGCGCCTCGTCGGAGGTGCCGAACGTCTTCGTGGTGACCATGCAGCCGGTCTCCTCCTCGAAAGGGGTGACCCAGTCGATCGCGGGGTCGTTCGACCCGTCCTCGACGTAGCCGGGCCACGCGAGGATCGAGACCTGGCCCTCGGTCTCCCCGAGCTCGGTCGCCGCCTCGTTGTCGTCGCCGCCTCCGCCGCCCGACGTGCCGCAGGCGGTCAGCAGCGCGACCGAGGCGAGGGCGAGTCCGACGGTCGCGCCTCGTCGCGCGTTCCGCATCCGCATCATGGTTCTCTCCTGTTTCTCTTGGTGGTTTTCGAAGGTGGATGCCTCAGCCGGAGATCCCCGGCATGACCGACCCGACCGCGGCGGTCGGGGTGGGGTTCTGCGGGCCGACGGCCGTGCCGTCCACTGCGACGACGTCGTCGTCGTGCCATGAGACGACGACCCGGTCGCCGTGCTCGTCGTCGTGCATGCGGCCGCGCACGTTCTGCTCGAGCACGCTCACGCGCGGGCCCGCGTCGAGGTCGACGACGAGCCGCACGCCGCTGCCGAGGTAGATCGCCTCGACGACGGTGCCGGCCGCGTTGCGCACGCCCTCCCCCGCCTGGCCGTCGGTCGAGACGGTCATCTTCTCGGGCCGGAGCGAGTGGTGGCCCTCGCGCTCGAGCAGCGCGAGCGAGTGCTCGGGGCCGAAGAGGTTCGAGGTGCCGACGAAGTCGGCGACGAACCGCGAGACCGGCCGTTCGTAGAGCTCGGCGGGGGTGCCGAGCTGCTCGATGCGGCCGGCGTTGAAGACGGCGATGCGGTCGGAGAGGGTGAGCGCCTCCTCCTGGTCGTGCGTGACGAAGATGAACGTGATGCCGAGTTCGCGCTGGATCTGCTTGAGCTCGACCTGCATCTGCTCGCGGAGCTTGAGGTCGAGGGCGCCGAGCGGCTCGTCGAGCAGCAGCACCTTCGGCTCGACGACGGTCGCGCGGGCGAGGGCGACGCGCTGGCGCTGTCCTCCCGAGAGCTGCGAGGGCTTGCGGTCGGCCAGCTGGTCGAGCCGCACGCTCGCGAGTGCCCGACGGGCCCGCTCGTTCCGCTCCTTCTTGCCGAGGCCGCGCACCCGCAGCCCGTAGGCCACGTTGTCGAGCACGCTCATGTGCGGGAACAGCGCGTAGTCCTGGAAGACCGTGTTCACGTCGCGGTCGAACGACGCCCGCTTCGTGACCTCCTCGCCGAAGAGCTCGATCGTGCCCCCGGTGGGCTGCTCGAATCCGGCGATGAGCCGCAGCACGGTGGTCTTGCCCGATCCCGACGGGCCGAGCATCGAGAAGAACTCGCCGGCCGCGATCTCGAGGTCAACGTGGTCGACCGCCGTGACGGCGCCGAACTCCTTCGTGAGCCCGGAGAGCCGGATCGCCGGCTGTGCTTCAGTCATCACATCTCCTTCGATGCTTGCGCTGCGATCAAACATCTGGAACCAGATGTTCGTCGGTTTCAAATCATATGACTCCAGATGTAAATGTCCAGTCCCCCGTGTTACGGTCGTGTCACAGATCTGCACGACGGCGAGCACGGGAGGGTGAATGCCCCAGGCCACCGGCCGCGCCGACGCCACGCACGCGGTCGTCTTCTCACCGCTCGACGGCGCCGGGCGCGCTGAACTCGTCGAGCAGCGCCTCACCGACGCGATCGTCGCCGGCGTGCTGCGCGACGGCGAACGACTGCCGAGCGAGTCCGAGCTCGCGAAACGGCTCGGCGTCGCCGTCGTCACCGCTCGCGAGGCGCTCCTCTCGCTCCGCGACAAGGGCCTCGTGCTCACCCGCCGCGGCCGCGACGGCGGCAGCTTCGTCACCCACGACCGCGACGCCGCCGCGCGCATGCTCGACGCGCGCGTCCGCGCCCTCAGCCGCATCGAGCTGCGCGACCTCTCGCTGCACTACGCCGCGATCGCCGGCATGGCGGCCGAGGTCGCCGCCGACCGGGCGAGCGACGACGACCTCACGAGCCTCGCCGACATCGACGCGCGCGCCGATCTCACGAACGCAGGCGGGGCGCGCCGCGCGATCGGCCGGTTCCAGCTCGAGATCGCCGCCGTCAGCCAGTCGCCCCGGCTCGTGCACGAGGAGCTTCGGCTGCAGGCCGAGGCCGGCCCGTTGCTCTGGCTGTGCATGCGCGAACAGGCGTATCGTGACCGCAGCAGGCAGGCCCGTCTCGAGGTGATCGAGGCGATCCGCGCCGTCGACGCCGCCGGTGCCCGCCGGGCGACGACCGACCACATCGCCACCGCCGTCGAGTGGCTCATCGACGAGAAGGCCCGACTCGAGGCATCCCCCGTCGATCACCGGTCGGTCGAGCGCCGGATCGAGATCTAGCGAAGCGTATCGAGACCACCGGACCACATCCCCCACAGAAAGGACCGAGGCCATGGCCGTCACCGTCGACGTCTCCGCCCTCCGCATCGCGGAGCGCATCGCCTCGACCATCGACCCCGTCTTCGCGATGATCGACGACTGGCGGGCGCGGCTCGAGGCGATCCTCGCCGGGCTGCCCGAACCGAGTGCCGCCGCCTTCGATCCCGTCGTCGCCGAGCTCGTCGGCGAGCCGCTCGAACGCGCCGGAAGCCTCATCACCGGCGCCGGCTTCGTCGCGGCCCCGGGCTACCTCGTCGACGCGCCCTGGCACCTCGAATGGTGGCTGAGCGGGGCGAACACGTTCGGGTCGGGCGCGGGCCTGCGCCGGCTCGACGCCGTGAGCGACCCCGACTCCGAGCAGTTCCGCGACTACACGGGCCTCGAGTGGTGGCGCGTGCCCGCGCGCACCGGCGCGAGGCACCTGACCGGCCCGTACGTCGACTACCTCTGCACCGACGACTACACCGTGACGATCACGATGCCGGTCGAGGTCGACGGCGCGATGGTCGGCCTCGTCGGCACCGACCTCTACGTCGCGAGCCTCGAACGCGAGCTGCTGCCCGTGCTGCGCGAGTCGGGACATCCGTGCACGCTCGTGAACGCCTCGGGCCGCATCGTGACCTCGACCGACGCGCGTCGCGCGACGGGGGCGCTGCTCCGCCTCGACGGCCTCGCGGAGGCGCTCGCGCCGCTCCGCGAACGAGAAGGCGGTGCGGATGCCTCTGTCGCGGCATCCCCGTCGACCGAGCTTCCCGGCGGCGCGATCGTCGTGCCGTGCGGAGACACGTCGCTCGCGCTCGTGCTCGAGGGGTAGGTCGCGGCGCTCAGCCGCGAACCGCGACCGCCGCCTCGATGAGCCGCGCCGAGGCGGCGGCGCCGTCGGCACCCTCGTAGGCGACCCGCACCTCGTCGGCCGCCGTGCGGATCCCCGGGTCGTCGAGCACTCGCCGCACCGCGGCCGTGAACTCGGCGCGGCCGACGTGCTTCGGCGACACCGCGATCGCGTTGCCCCGCCTCGCGCAACTGCGCACGTGCCAGGTCTGCTCGGGCTGCAGGCCCATGCCGACGAAGGGCACTCCCGTCGCGCACGCGGTCTGCACGGTGCCCTGCCCGCCGTGCAGCACGGCGGCGTCGACGAGCCCGCCGAGCCGATGCGCCGGCAGCAGCGGGGTCACGTGCACGTTCGCGGGCAGGCGATCGAGATCGCCGGGTTCGAGGTAGTGGCCGATCGGCGCGATGACGTTCACGGGCAGCGCACCGAGCGCCCCGGCGGCCGCGAGCGCGAGCTTCCGGTCGGCCGAGGAGCCGAGCCCGAGGTACACGAGCGGCTCGGGCGCCGCCGCGAGTTCGCCGACGAGGTCGGGCAGCGGGGCGTCGAGGTGGGCGAAGATCGGCCCCACGAGCTCGAAGGCCTCGGGTAGGTCGAACCCGTCCATCTCCCACGGCATCTCGGTGACGAGGTTGCGGTCGGCCGTGAGCAGGTCGGACATCGTGCGCAGCGGCGGCACGCCGTTCGCCGTCGCGACGCTCGTGAACGCCTTCGGCGCGAGCGGCGCCGAGTTGTAGACCCACCGGAACACCGACGTCGCCACCCGATCGGCGGCCCGTGAGAACCATCCGGACCCCGTGACGAAACCCATGCGCCGCGTCTGCGCGACCTGCGGCCGCGTGAGCGGGAACGGCACGGGGTAGAACAGCGGCACGCCTTCGGCGCGCGCCGAGATGAACGACGTGAGGTTCGATCCGGTGACGACCGCGGCCGCGTCGAGCTCGCGGATCAGCTCGCGCTCGAGCGCGACGCGCGCCTCGACGAGCTCGCGGGTGAAGGGGCTGCGGAACGTCCGCCCCTGGTCGAACGCGATCGCCTGGTCGCGTTCGGCGCGCCCCCACGCGGGCGTTCCCGCGCGGTAGTCGAACCCCGCTTCGCGCACGAGGTCGGCGAAGTCGGTCTCGTACCCCAGGAACACGACGCGGTGCGCGGGGTCGAGCGCGCGTGCGACCTGGATCATGCGGGTCGTCTCGGCGAGGTTGAAGGTCACCGGACAGAACAGGGCGGTCGCCATGCCAGAACGCTATCGGCCCGACGCGGTCACACGACGGAACAGGCGAGCGCCGATTCCCCGCCGTCTGCGACCATGGCACGATGACGACGCCCGCTCCCGCCCTGGTCGGCATCTCGCACGGCACCTCGTCGCCCGAAGGGCGACGGGCGGTTCGAGCCCTGCACGACGCGGTCGCCGAGGCGCTCGGCACGAGGCATCCGGATGCGTCGCCATCGACCCGGCTCGGACACGTCGACGTCGAGCAGCCCGACGTGCCCGCGACCCTCGCGTCGCTCGCGCCGGGAGAGCCGGCCGTCGTGGTGCCGCTGCTGCTGTCGGCCGGGTACCACGTGCACGTCGACCTGACCGAGGCCGTCGAGGCGACTGCCGACCGCACGGTCGTGCTCGCGGGAGCGCTCGGGCCCGACGACCGCCTCGCGGCCGTGCTCGCCCGCCGGCTCGATGAGGCCGGGGTGCGCGACGACGACCTCGTCGTGCTCTCGGTCGCCGGCTCGAGCGACGAGCGCGCCGTGCGCGACTGCCACGACATGCGCGATCGGCTCGCCACGGCGACGGGGCGCGACATCCGGCTCGGGTTCCTCTCGGCGGCCGAGCCGCTGCTGCCCGAGGCGGTCGCACGAGCGAGGGCGGATGCCTCGGGCGCGCGCATCGTCGTCGCGAGCTACCTGCTCGCGCCCGGGTACTTCCAGGACCTCGCCGAGGCCGCCGGCGCCCACGTCGTCACCGAGCCGCTGCTCGTGCCCGACTCGGCGACGCCGCCCGAGCTCGTCGACATCGTGCTCGATCGCTACGAGGCCGCAGCGACGCACTCCGTCTGATGCCGCGAGCGCTCGTCAGAGCTGGGTCATGCCGAGGCAGGGACCGAGCACGACGATCCACGCGGCCGCCGCGACGATGAGCATGCCGATCGCGATGCCGCGGGTCTTCTTGATGAAGAGCATCACGACCGCGGCGAGCGCGACGAGCACGAACGGCCAGATCATGCCGATCACCGTCGAGCTGAAGAAGCCGCCCATCATGAGCGTCACGAGCAGCAGCACGAACGCGATCACGTGCGCACCGCAGCCGATGCCGACGCCGATGCCGATGCCGGCGCCCGTGGAGAGGCCGGCGGCCTGCGGCGGAGCGGACGGGTCGTAGGGCAGGGGCGTCGGCGCGCTCCCGGGCGGCGGGCCGTACGGCGGCACGGCGCCGGCCGGTGGGGGCGGCGGAGGTGGCGGGGGCGGCACGGCGCCGGCGGGAGGTTGCTCCGACTCGGATGCCTCGCGTGCGGGCTCCTCGGGCGCGGGCACCTCGGGCCCGGGCGTGGGCTCGTCGGGCCCGGGCGTGGGCTCCTCCGGCGTGGGCTCCCCGGGCGTGGGCTCTTCAGGATCCGGCGCCATGGACGGCCATCCTCTCTCGGTTCGCGGTGAGCCGGCCGCGCGACGCCTTCCAGGCGAGACGCGCCAGCAGCAGGGGAATCGTGACCAGCAGGAACAACTGCGGACGGGTGAGCCCCATCCATGCGACCTCGTTGCCGCGGACGAACTCGACGAGGAAGCGGAAGATCGCGTACGCCGCGATGTAGATCGTGAGCGTCTCGCCGGCGGCGATCGGGCGGTGGCGCAGCCAGAACCACAGGGCGACGAACGCGACCGCCTGGAAGACGATCTCGTACGCGAAGCTCGGGTGCAGCGGCACCCCGGCGGGCCCGCCGACGCGGGCGGCGGCGGCCTCGTCGAGCACGATGCCCCAGCCGGCTTCCGTCGGCGTTCCGGGCAGCTCGGTGAAGAGGCATCCGAACCGGCCGATCGCCATCGCGAGCGCGACCGCGGGCGCGAACAGGTCGCCCGTGCGCAGCGGGTACTTCACGAGCCGCTTGGCGATGTGCACGCCGAGCCACGCGCCGACGAGGGCGCTCAGCACCGACGCGTTGCCCTGCGTCAACTGCGTGATGAGGTCGAGGTTCTGCGACGGATCGAGGTGCCGCACCCACGTGCCGAGGCGCGAGAAGATCGCCGCCCCGGCGAGCGCGCCGAGCACGAGCGCCGCCACCCGGGCGTCGGTCTGGCCGCGGCGGCGCGACTCGACGACGAACACGAAACCGGCCGCGAGCATGGCGAGCGCGACGAAGAACGAGTGGGTGTCGATCGGCGGACCCCAGCCGATGAGATCGGGCAACGTCGGATACACGGGTCAGGCCCCGATCCCCGCGAGCGCATTCGCCCAGAGCATCACCCAGAACGGCACGGCGACGATCGCGAGCACCTCGAGCACGACGAGGTACGCGAGCACGTTGCGGGTGTCGCCGAGCTTGCACTTCGACCTCAGGAGGCCCGCCCGGCGCGCCTTCGCGTACCCGGCGATCGCGATCCCCGCGAACACGGCGAGCGAGATCGGGCCGAACACGCACGTGATGAGCGCGATCGTCGTGAAGACGCAGAGGCGCAGCGGATCGTACGGCGCCGGGGCCGGGGGCGCGCCGACGGTCTCGTCGAAGCGGTTCAGCCCGGCGAACGGTTTCAAGCCCGAGGCATCCCCCGCCTCGAGACCGCGGCCCCCCGACTCGTCCATGCGATCCCCCTACGCCACCGTCACCGGCAGCTGCCGCCGGCCGGCCGCGCCGTCCGACGAGGATGCCGCGACCGAACCCGTCGCCGTCGAGATGCGGGTGCGCCCGAGCGGCGCCCATGCCTGCACCGCGCAGAACGGCGCGCACTGGTGCGCCGAGGTCTCGGCGTTGACCGTCGCGACGTGCACGCAGCACTGCGTGAGCCGCTCCTCGATCATCGTGTTGATGTCCATGAAGGGCTTCACCGTGATGCGCTTGACCCGCTCACCGAGGAACCGGCGCAACCGCTTGTGCTGCCCCGGCAGCGCCGAGGTCGCGAGCTGCGTGAGCGTGCCGATGCCGAGGTCGCAGCCCGTGCAGATGTCCTTCCACAGCGAGCCGATCGACGGGTGCGAGAGCGACGACTGCTCGCTCAGCAGGTCGAGCAGCGACTGCTTGACGCTGTCTTTCAAGGCCTGGTTGATGTCGCTGTCGGCGATGCGGTTCGCGATGAGGTCGGGGTTCAGGTCGAGGAACTCCTTGAGGCGGTCGTGGCCGACGAGCTTCGTGAGCGAGTTCCAGGTGCCCGAGTCGTCTTTCAGCAGGTAGCCGACCGAGCAGCAGTGCGGATGGCTGCACGGCAGCGCCGTGAGGTCGCGCCAGGTGACCTCGCCGTCGGTCTGCGCCTCGAGCCGCGCGAGCACGCCCGTGTGCGTGAGCCGGTCGTTCGGGTCGATGCCGGCCGAGCGGCCCGAGCCGAACACGGGCTGGATGGTCACGCCGCCCACGTACGGCGTCGTCATCGCCCGCCGGATCACCGCGCCGATCTCGCCGTCGTTGACGCCGAGCGCCGCGGTCATGGTGAGGGTCGTGAAGACGCCCGCCTCCGAGAGGCGCTCGAGCGCGCGGTCCTTGAAGCGGCGGATGTCGGCGCCGCGGTGGTAGGCCGACGCCTGGGCGCTCTCGCCGTCGAACTGCAGGTACACCTCGACGCGCTCGCGGTGCTTCTTGAGCGTCTCGACGAGGGCGTCGTCCTGCGCGATGCGCAGGCCGTTCGAATTGAGCAGGATGCGCACGACCGGACGCGCGACGAGGTGGTCGAGCAGCTGCTCGAGCCACGGGTAGAGCGTCGGCTCACCACCGGAGAGCATGAGCACGTCGATGCGGTCGTTCTCGCGCGCGAGCTTCGCGTCGACCGAGGCCAGCACCTCGGCGAGCGGCGCCACCGCGGTCGCCGCAGGGCCCGACTCGGCGAAGCACGTCGGGCAGCGGAGGTTGCAGTGGTCGGTGAGGTCCTCGAGCAGGATGCACGTGTGCTGCGTCTGCATCTCGGGCAGGCCGTCCTCGTAGGCCGAGGGCACGGGCTTGAAGTTGCCGGCGAGGTCGGGCGTGTGCACCTTCGTCGGCGCCGTCCACTGCTCGAGGTACTGCAGGATCTCGGGCGACTCGTCGTACATCGTCGACACGAGACCGTGCGTCGGGCAGCCGCGCTCGAGCCACACCCGGTCGTCGCGGATCGCGAGCCATCCGGAGAGCCGGGCGACGTCGGCGAGGGGCCGTTCGGGATCCTCCTCGTGGCACCGCGGGCAGAACGCGTTGACGTAGCGATGCACGCGGTAGTCCCGCAGCGGCATCCCGGTACCAGCGGTGGTCGGCATGCGCTCACGATAGCGGGCGGGATGCCTCGGGCGGGAGTACCGCGCGGATCACTCCGCGGTCAAGCATGTGACGCAATACGGCGCCGTGCGACCGCCCGTGACGCAACGTGACGGGGGGCTCCGTCACGAACGTGCCGCCCGAGGATGCCTCGCCTAACGTCGGCTCATCGGCGGGGCATCCCGTCGCCCGACCGACCCGCAGGAGGCCCTCGTGACGCTGAGCGAAACGGTGCGCCCGGAGCGCGCCGCCGGCCGGCCCGAGCGCCCCGCGCGCCCTGAGGGCCGACCCGCGCGGCCCGGCGCGAACCGCCCCAACGGCCAGTGGAAGGTCGACGGCACCGAGCCCCTCAACGCCAACGAGCAGTGGAAGCAGGAGGACGGCGGCCTCGCGGTGCGCGAGCGCATCGAGACGATCTACGCCAAGGGCGGCTTCTCGTCGATCGACGGCACCGACCTGCACGGGCGCTTCCGCTGGTGGGGCCTCTACACGCAGCGCAAGCCCGGCATCGACGGCGGCAAGACCGCGACCCTCGAACCGCACGAGCTCGAGGACGAGTACTTCATGCTGCGCGTTCGCATCGACGGCGGGCAGCTCACGACCGAGCAGCTGCGCGTCATCGGCGGCATCTCGACCGAGTTCGCGCGCGACACCGCCGACCTCACCGACCGCCAGAACATCCAGCTGCACTGGATCCGCGTCGAGGACGTGCCCGAGATCTGGCGCCGCCTCGAGGGCGTCGGCCTGTCGACGACCGAGGCGTGCGGCGACGTGCCCCGCGTCATCCTCGGATCGCCCGTCGCGGGCATCGCCGCCGACGAGCTCATCGATCCGACGCCGCAGATCTTCGAGATCCAGGAGCGCTACATCGGCGACCCCGAGCTGGCCAACCTGCCGCGCAAGTTCAAGTCGGCGATCACCGGCCACCCGAGTCAAGACGTGGTGCACGAGATCAACGACGTCGCGTTCGTCGCCGTCGACCACCCCGAGCTCGGCATCGGCTACGACCTCTGGGTCGGCGGCGGCCTCTCGACGAATGCGCACCTCGCCGTGCGGCTCGGCGCGTTCGTCGCGCCCGAGCGCGTCGCCGAGGTCTGGCTCGGGGTCACCTCGATCTTCCGCGACTACGGCTACCGCCGACTGCGCAACCGCGCCCGGCTCAAGTACCTCGTCGCCGACTGGGGCGCCGAGAAGTTCCGCGAGGTGCTCGAGACCGAGTACCTCACGACCCCGCTGCCCGACGGCCCCGCAGCTCCCAAGCCGCTCGCCCAGGGCGACCACGTGGGCGTGCACCGCCAGAAGGACGGCCGGTTCTACATCGGTGCGACCCCGTTCGTCGGCCGCATCTCGGGCACCGTGCTCACGCGCCTCGCCGACCTGCTCGACGGGGTCGGCTCGGGCCGGCTCCGCACGACGCCGCACCAGAAGATCGTGCTGCTCGACATCGAGGAGGAGCACGTCGAGCGCGTCGTCGCCGGCCTCGACGAGCTCGGGCTGCAGGCCCGGCCGAGCCTCATCCGCCGCGGCACGATCGCGTGCACGGGCATCGAGTTCTGCAAGCTCGCGATCGTCGAGACGAAGCAGACCGCGACCGATGCCGTCATCGCCCTCGAAGAGCGGCTCGCGGGCATCGACCTGCCGCACCCGATCAGCCTGCACGTGAACGGCTGCCCGAACTCGTGCGCGCGCATCCAGACCGCCGACATCGGCCTGAAGGGCCAGCTGCTGCCCGACGGCGACGGCGGCCAGACCCCCGGCTTCCAGGTGCACCTCGGCGGCGGGCTCGCCTCGACGACGCGCGAGGAGGCCGGCACCGGCCGCACCGTGCGCGGCCTCAAGGTCACCGCCGACGGCCTCGCCGACTACGTCGAGAAGGTCGTACGCCGGTTCCTCGAGCAGCGCGATGCCGCGGCCGACGAGACCTTCGCCGAGTGGGCCCACCGCGCCGACGAGGAGGAGCTGCGATGAGCGTCTCGCTCGCCCCCCGCGCCGCCGTCAAGCGCGACGCCGCCACGCTGAAGGCCCTCGCCGAGGCGGGGAACGCCGAGCTCCGGAGCCTGGCCGACGGCGAGGCATCCGCCTACGAGGTCGTCGCCTGGGTGGCGCGTGAGTTCGACGTGGATGCCGCGGCCGTCGCCTGCTCGATGGCCGACGCGGTGCTGCCCCACGTGGTCGCGCAGTCGCTGCCGGGCGTCGACGTGCTCTTCCTCGAGACGGGCTACCACTTCGCGAAGACGATCGAGACGCGCGACCGCGTCGCAGCCCAGCTCGACGTGCGCATCGTCGACGTGCTGCCCGAGCTCACCGTCGCCGAGCAGGATGCGAAGCACGGCAAGGACCTCTTCGCCCGCGACCCCGGCGCGTGCTGCGCGATGCGCAAGGTCGCCCCGCTGCAGCACGCGCTCTCGGGCTACGAGCTGTGGTTCACGGGCGTGCGCCGCGACGAGGCGCCCACCCGCACGAACACGCCGCTCGTCGCGTGGGACGAGCGCAACGGCCTCGTGAAGGTCAACCCGCTCGCCGCGTGGAGCTTCGACGACCTCATCGACTACGCGGGCGCGTTCGGCGTGACCGTGAACCCGCTGCTCACCGAGGGCTACCCGTCGATCGGCTGCGAGCCGTGCACGAAGCCCGTCGCCGCGGGCGAAGACCCCCGATCCGGCCGCTGGGCCGGCCTCGACAAGACGGAATGCGGGTTGCACCTATGACCGACACACTGGCCGCCCCGGTGACCAAGCTCGATACCCTCGACCTGCTCGAGGCCGAGGCGATCCACATCATCCGCGAGGTCGTCGCCGAGTTCGAGCGCCCCGTGCTGCTCTTCTCGGGCGGCAAGGACTCGGTCGTCGTGCTGCACCTCGCCACCAAGGCGTTCTGGCCGGGCCGCGTGCCCTTCCCGGTGCTGCACGTCGACACCGGGCACAACTTCCCCGAGGTGCTCGCGTTCCGCGACGCGACCGTCGAGCGGCTCGGCCTTCGGCTCGAGGTCGCGCTCGTGCAGGACTACCTCGACGACGGCCGCCTCCAGGAGCGCGCCGACGGAACCCGCAACCCGCTGCAGACCCAGCCGCTGCTCGACGCGATCGCCGCGGGCCGGCACGACGCCGTCTTCGGCGGCGCTCGCCGCGACGAGGACAAGGCCCGAGCGAAGGAGCGCATCATCTCGCTGCGCGACGAGTTCGGCCAGTGGGACCCGCGCAACCAGCGCCCCGAGCTCTGGAGCCTCTACAACGGCCGCCACACGCCGGGCCAGCACGTCCGCGCGTTCCCGATCTCGAACTGGACCGAGCTCGACGTCTGGAACTACATCGAGCGCGAGGGCATCGAACTGCCGCCGCTGTACTTCGCGCACGAGCGCGAGGTGTTCCGACGCGACGGCATGTGGCGCGGGGTCGGCGAGTTCTCGCAGCCGCGGCCCGACGAGCACGTCGAGCTGCGCACCGTGCGGTACCGCACGGTCGGCGACATGAGCTGCACCGGCGCCGTCGAATCCGACGCCGTGGATGTCGCGGCCGTCGTCCGCGAGGTCGCCGAGTCGACCCTCACGGAGCGCGGGGCGACCCGGGCCGACGACCGTATCTCGGAGGCCGCCATGGAGGACCGCAAGAAGGACGGGTACTTCTGATGAGTGCGAGCACGCTCTTCCGCTTCGCGACCGCCGGCTCGGTCGACGACGGCAAGTCGACGCTCGTGGGTCGCCTGCTGCACGACTCGAAGGCGATCCTCGCCGACCAGTTCGAACAGGTCGCCCGCACCTCGGCCGAGCGCGGCTTCGGCGCCGGCACGGGCTTCGACTTCGCCCTCCTGACCGACGGTCTCCGCGCGGAGCGCGAGCAGGGCATCACGATCGACGTCGCCTACCGCTACTTCTCGACGGGCGCGCGGAGCTTCATCCTCGCCGACTGCCCGGGTCATGTGCAGTACACGCGCAACATGGTCACGGGTGCGACGACCGCCGACGCCGTCGTCGTGCTCATCGACGGCCGGAAGGGCGTGCTCGAGCAGACCCGCCGTCACCTCTCGGTCGTCGCGTTGCTGCGGGTGCCGCACGTCGTCGTCGCGGTCAACAAGATCGACCTGCTCGGCTACGACGAGCAGGCGTTCGCCGAGGTCGCCGCCGACGTGCGACGCGTCACCGGCGAACTCGGGCTCGGCGAGGTGCACGTGCTGCCGGTGTCGGCGCTCGAGGGCGACAACGTCGTCGAACGCTCGCCGAACACGCCCTGGTACGCCGGCCCGGCCCTCCTCGAGCTGCTCGAGTCACTTCCCTCGCAGGACGAGCTCGACACCGAGTTCGACCCGTTCCGGCTCGCCGTGCAGCTCGTGCTCCGCCCGCAGGGCGGGCTGTCGCCCGAGCTCGCGGCCGACCCCGACCTCGCCGAGTCGTTCCGCGACTACCGCGCGTTCGCCGGCCGCATCGGCTCGGGGCGCGTGCGGGTCGGCGACCGGGTGACCGTCTTCCCCTCGGGTATCGAGACGACGGTCACGGGAATCGACCAGGCCGGGGCATCCCTCGACGAGGCGGTGGCCCCGCAGTCGGTGGCCCTGCGCCTCGCCGACGACGTCGACGCGGCACGCGGCGCCGTGATCGCGGCGGCCGGCACCCTGCCCGAGCCGCGACGCGAGATCGAGGCCGAGCTCTTCCAGCTCGACCCGCGCCCGCTCGTGCCCGGCACCCGGGTGCTCGTGAAGCACGGCACCTCGACCGTGCAGGGCCTCGTCGCTTCGATCGAGTCCAAGCGCGACCTCGACACGCTCGCGCACGTTCCCGCCGGGTCGCTCGAAGTGAACGACATCGGCCGGGCCACGCTCCGCATCGCCGCGGAGCTGCCCCTCGAAAGGTACGAGGCGAACCGGCACGCCGGCTCGTTCCTCGTCATCCACCCCGCCGACGGCCGGACCCTGGCCGCCGGTATCACCGAACAGTAAGGAGGCGACAACCGTGAACAGCACCACCCGCACCATCCGTACGACCCTGACGATCACCGCTCTTGGAGTGGCGGCGATGATGCTGGGCGGTTGCGCCGCCTCGGCCGCGGGAGCCCCGCCGGCCGGCTCCGACGAGGCCCTCGGCGGCACGCCCGCCGACGAGCTGCGCCTCGGCTACTTCGCGAACGTCACCCACGCGCCCGCCCTCGTCGGCCTGCAGGAGGGCCTCCTGCAGGACGCGCTCGGCGACACGAAGCTCTCGACCGAGGTCTTCAACGCAGGCCCCGCCGCGGTCGAGGCCCTCTCGGCCGGCGCGATCGACGCCGCCTACATCGGCCCGAACCCGGCGATCAACACCTTCGTGAAGAGCGGCGGCGAGTCGGCCGTCGTCGTGTCGGGGGTCGCCTCGGGCGGCGCCGCGCTCGTCGTCGCCGACGGCATCGACGACCCGGCCGATCTCGAGGGCACGACGCTCGCGAGCCCCCAGCTCGGCAACACGCAGGATGTCGCGCTGCGGACCTGGCTCGCCGACGAGGGCTATGCGACCGACACCCAGGGCGGCGGCGACGTGCACATCACGCCGACCGAGAACGCCCAGGCGCTCACCCTGTTCCAGCAGGGCGAGCTCGACGGCGCCTGGCTGCCCGAGCCGTGGGTCTCGCGACTCATCATCGACGGCGGGGCGCACGTGCTCGTCGACGAGGCCGACCTCTGGGAGGACGGCGACTTCCCGACGACGGTGCTGCTCGTCTCGAAGCAGTTCCTCGCCGAGCACCCGACCACCGTCGAGGCGCTCGTCGAGGGCCACGCCGACGCCGTGCAGTTCATCGAGGACGAGCCCGAGCAGGCCGCCGAGGACATCAACGCGCAGCTCGAGGCCGAATCCGGCAAGCCGCTCGGCGACGAGGTGCTCGCCCGGTCGCTCGAGCACGTGCGGTTCACGGTCGACCCGGTCGCCGACACCTTCGAGGAGGTGCTCGCGAACGGCGTCGCCGCCGGCACGGCGAAGGACGGATCGATCGACGGCCTGTTCGACCTCGCGATCCTCAACCGCGTGCTCGAGGCGCGCGGCGAGGAGCCGGTCTCGGCCGCGGGACTCGGCACGGAGTGAGCGCATGAGCAGGCAGACGATCATCCGCATCGACGGGCTCGGCAAGCGCTTCGGCGATCGCGCCCCGCTCGTGCTCGACGACGTGACGCTGCACGTCGCCGAAGGCGAGTTCGTCTGCCTGCTCGGCGCCTCGGGTTGCGGCAAGTCGACGCTCCTCAACCTCATCGCCGGGCTCGACCGCCCGTCCACGGGCACCATCGAGGTGCCCGTCGACGGCGCGGCCGTCATGTTCCAGGAGTCGGCGCTCATGCCCTGGCTGAGCGCCCGCCGCAACGTCGAGCTCGCGCTCAAGCTGCGCGGCGTGCCCCGCGGCGAGCGCCGCGCGAAGGCGCTCGAGCTGCTCGACGTCGTCAACCTCGCCGACGCCGCCGACAAGCGGCCCCACGAGCTCTCGGGCGGCATGCGGCAGCGCGTCGCCCTCGCCCGGGCGCTCGCGCAGGACCGCAAGGTGCTGCTCATGGACGAGCCGTTCGCCGCGCTCGACGCGATCACCCGCGACCTCCTGCACGAGGAGCTCGAGCGGGTGTGGCGCGAGACGGGCCGCACGATCGTGTTCGTCACCCACAACGTGCGCGAGGCCGCCCGCCTCGGCGAGCGCGTCGTGCTGCTCTCGAGCCGCCCCGGCCGGGTGGCCGGTGAGTGGCGACTGGATGCCTCGGGCCCGCGCCGGATCGAGAGCCCCGAGGTCTCGGCCGTCTCGATCGAGATCACCGAGCGCCTGCGGAAGGAGATCGCCCGCAATGCCGCATGACACCGAGACCACCATCGCCCCCGTCGGTCGAGTAGCGCCGCCGGAGCCGACCGCCCCCGTCGGTCGAGTAGCGCCGCCGGAGGCGACCACCCCCGTCGGTCGAGTAGCGCCGCCGGAGGCGACCACCCCCGTCGGTCGAGTAGCGCCGCCGGAGGCGACGCGTATCGAGACCACTGGTTCCGAGGTCGGCTCACCAGACCTCCCCGCGGGCTCGATGCCGTTCCCCGAGCTCGTCGTGCGCGAGGCATCCCCCGCGCACGACGAGGCCGAGCTGCGCGAGCTGGCCGCCGGGCTCGACCGCCTGCAGACCGACGAGACCCGCCGTGAGTCGCGCTGGCGGCGCTTCGCATCGAGCGTGCTGCCGCCCGTCATCCTGTTCGGGGCGCTCCTCGTCGTCTGGCAGGTCTACACCGTCGTCGCGAGCCCGCGCCCCGACCTCTACCCGGGCCCGGTCGACGTGTTCACCGCGATCGGCGCCGCGTGGGAGAGCGGGCGGCTGCAGCTCGCCGTGACGACGAGCCTCGAGCGCGGCGTCATCGGATTCCTCATCGCGGTCGTCATCGGCACGCCCATCGGGCTGCTGCTCGCCGAGGTCGACTGGCTGCGCCGGGCACTCGGCCCGTTCATCTCGGGCCTGCAGGTGCTGCCGTCGGTCGCCTGGGTGCCCGCGGCGATCATCTGGTTCCAGCTCTCCGACGCGACCGTCTACTTCGTCATCCTCATGGGTGCCGTGCCGTCGATCATCAACGGACTCATCTCGGGCGTGAACCAGGTGCCGCCGCAGCTGCGGCGTGTCGGCCGCGTCCTCGGGGCGAACCGGACGCAGCTCGCGACCCTCGTCGTGCTGCCCGCCGCACTTCCCGGATACGTCGGCGGGCTCAAGCAGGGCTGGGCGTTCTCGTGGCGCTCGCTCATGGCCGCCGAGATCATCGCCACCGGCGGCTCGATCGGGTTCGGCCTCGGCGCCCTGCTCGACCAGGGGCGGCAGCTGGCCGACCTCTCGGCCGTGTTCGTCGCGATCCTCGTGATCCTGTTCGTCGGCATCCTCGTGGAGCTGTGCGTCTTCGCCCCGATCGAACGCGCGCTGCTGCGCCGTCGCGGCCTGCTGCAGGAGGGCACCCGATGAGCGGGTCTCGATACGGCGCGGGCGCGCCTGCTCGACCGGCCGGCGCCGTGACCCTCGTCGGCGCGGGCCCGGGCGACGCAGGCCTCCTCACCATCCGCGGGCTGCGCGCCCTCGAGCGCGCCGACGTCGTCGTCGCCGACCGGCTCGGCGCCCGCGGCGTGCTCGACGGGCTCGCGGCCGAGGGCGTCGAACTGCGCGCCGAGGTCGTCGACGTCGGCAAGCTGCCCGGCCACCACGCCGTGCCGCAGGACGCGATCAACGCCCTGCTCGTCACCCTCGCCCGCGAGGGCAAGCAGGTCGTTCGACTCAAGGGCGGCGACCCGTTCATCTTCGGCCGCGGCGGCGAGGAGCTCGCGTACTGCCGCGAGCACGGCGTCGACGTCGAGGTCGTGCCCGGCATCACGAGCGCGATCTCGGTGCCGGCGATCGCGGGGATCCCGCTCACGCACCGCGGCCTCGCGACGACGTTCACCGTGGTCACGGGCCACGACCAGATCCAGGCGCTCGGCGGCGGCCGTGACCACACGGTGGTGCTGCTCATGGGCATCGGCACGCTCGCGAACTCGGCGATCACCCTCGCCCGCGGCGAGCGCGGCGGCGATTGCCCGGTCGCGATCGTCGAAGATGGATACGGCGAGCACCAGCGCGTCACCATCGGCACGCTCGACTCGATCGCGCTGCAGGCGGCCCGCCGAGGCGTGCGTTCGCCCGCGGTCGTCGTGGTCGGCGACGTCGTGACGCTCAGTCCCTACGCGCCCGAAGCGCTCTCCCCCAGCACAACCCGAAAGGCCTCGCAGCAATGACCCTCTCCCTCCGCGTCGCGATCGTGGGCGCCGGCCCCGCCGGCATCTACGCCGGCAACATCCTCCGCCGCCAGGTCGCCGAGCAGGGCGGCGAGGTCGCGATCGACCTCTTCGAGTCGCTGCCCGCGCCCTACGGCCTGATCCGTTACGGCGTCGCACCCGACCATCCCCGCATCAAGGGCATCGTGAACTCCCTGCACGAGATGCTCGACGCCGGCGACATCCGCCTCATCGGCAACGTCGAGGTCGGCCGCGACGTCGAGGTCGGCGAACTGGCGGAGCGCTACGACGCGGTGATCTTCGCGACCGGCGCCCTGCGCGACGCCCCGCTCGACATCCCCGGCATCGACCTGCCCGGCTCGTACGGCGCGGCCGACTTCGTCGCCTGGTACGACGGCCACCCCGACGTTCCGCGCAGCTGGCCCCTCGAGGCGCGCGAGGTCGCCGTCATCGGCAACGGCAACGTCGCGCTCGACGTCGCGCGCGTGCTCGCGAAGCACCCGAAGGACATCCTCTCGACCGACATCCCCGCGAACGTGCTCGCCGGCCTCGAGGCATCCCCCGTCACCGACGTGCACGTGTTCGGACGCCGCGGACCCGGCCACGTGAAGTTCACGCCGATCGAGCTGCGCGAGCTCGGCGAGGTGCCCGACGTCGACATCGTCGTCTACGACGACGACTTCGCGCGCGCGGAGGGCGACGCGCACGCCGAGGCGCTGCACGCGTCGAACAACCAGGTCAAGGTCATGACCCGCACGCTCAACGGCTGGCGCACCTCGCCGGGCTCGACCGGCACCGGCACGGCCTCGCGCCGCCTGCACCTGCACTTCCTGCACTCCCCCGCCGAGATCACGGGCGACGGCCGGGTCGAGGCGATCCGCTTCGAGCGCACCCGCCCGGTCGGCGACGGCTCCGTCGAGGGCACCGGCGAGTTCGTCGAGTATCCCGTGCAGGCGGTCTACCGCGCGGTCGGCTACGCGAGCTCGCCGATCCGCGACGTGCCGTTCGACGAGCGGGCGGCCGTGATCCCCAACGACGGCGGCCGAGTCGTGGATGCCTCGGGCTCGACGATCCCGGGCGTCTATGCGACCGGCTGGATCAAGCGCGGCCCGGTCGGGCTCATCGGTCACACGAAGGGCGACGCGCTCGAGACGATCACCAACCTCGTCGAGGACGCGAACGCCGGCGTGCTCACGGCGCCCGTGGTCGATGCGGCCGACGGCGCCGAGATCCTCGAGCTCCTCGACGCCCGCGGCGTCGAGCACACGAGCTGGCGGGGCTGGCTCGCTCTCGACGCGCACGAGCGTGCGCTGGGCGACGCCTTCGAGGCGCCGGCGCAGTACGCGGGCGTCGAGCGGGAGCGCGTCAAGGTCGTGCCCCGCGAGGAGCAGGTTGCGATCTCGCGCGACGACGTGCTGGCGCTGTCGTGACCTACGTCATCGCGCTGCCGTGCGTCGACGTCAAGGACAAGGCCTGTATCGACGAGTGCCCGGTCGACTGCATCTACGAGGGTGAGCGCTCGCTCTACATCCACCCCGACGAGTGCGTCGACTGCGGCGCCTGCGAGCCGGTGTGCCCGGTCGAGGCGATCTACTACGAGGACGACCTGCCCGACGAGTGGGCCGACTACTACAAGGCCAACGTCGAGTTCTTCGAGATCACCCCGGCCGGTGCCCCCGGCGGCGCGCCGCTCGGGTCGCCGGGCGGCGCGGCGAAGACCGGGGCGCTCACGTTCGACCACCCGCTCGTGGCGGCCCTCGCGCCCCAGGGCGAGTAGGGCTCGGTCGAGAAGCGACGCCTCGCGAACGTGCCGCCATCGTTTCAGGAAGAAGTGCTCTGCTCAGGAGGGATCCCGGGAATCGTCCTGAGCAGCGTGCGATCTCCTGAATCACTGATCTCCGCACGCGTTGCGCGTCAGCGCATTGCGCGTCAGCGCATCGCGGCGCCGGGCTCGAGCACGAGGTCGGCGACCGCGGGGGCGGCCCCGATCGCGACGAGCCGGTCGCGGAACGCCCGACGCGCCCGTACGTACGGCTCGTCGGAGTCGCGGATGACCGCGAGTTGGTTCATCCACTCGAAGACGCCCTGCACCTCGAACGCGAACTGGTCGACGTCGACGGTTTCGGCCGCGCCCGGGCCGACGCGCTCGAGCTCGCCCGCCTCCGCCGCGTAGCGCAGCGAGACGGCGAGGTAGCCGAGCCAGTCGTCGAGCTGCGCGGTGATGGCGTCGCGCACGACGCCGGGCTTCGCGTGGAAGTCGGCCGCCGCCGCCGAGAAGAAGCACCCGCCCGGAAACACCCGGTCCTGCGAGTACGCGACGACCCGGTCGAGCAGGGCGACGACCCGGGTCAGCCCCCGCGGTTTCGTGCGCGCCGGGGCGATGACCGTCTCGAAGTACCGCTCGCGGGCCGCCTCGACGGCGGCGAGCTGCAGCTTCTCCTTGCTGCCGAAGAGCGTCGCGATGCTCGACTTGCTGACGTTCGCGGCGATCGCGATGCGACCGATCGAGAGCTGGTCGAGTCCCTCGATCGAGGCGAGGTCGACGGCATGGCCGAGCACCACACGGCGCGAGGCATCCCCCCTCGCCCTTCGCCCGTCGACCGCGACATCCGTTCCGCTCATGCCCTCGATTTTACGCACGATCGTGCGTATAGTGGGCGTACGATCGTTCGTATTCATTGTTGGCGTCCGTCATCGACTGCTCGGATGCCTCGCGAGAAGCCATTCGGAGGGCCACCATGCCTGCAGCACTCACCGCCCACGTCGCCGCGATCCGCGCCGCCGATCGTGTGTCACCCGAGCTCGCCGCCCGGGTCGCGCTGCCCCTCTTCCGTCGGGTTCGACCCGCGCTCTCGGTGCGCCAGCACGACCGCACCGTGCATGAGCACGCCGAACGCGGTCGCCTTCGCGTTCGAGGTCGCGACGTCGTCACGTACTCGTGGGGGCACGGCGCCGACACGGTGCTGCTCGTGCACGGGTGGCGCGGTCGCGCGTCGCAGTTCGCGCCCATCGTGCGCGAACTGCGCGCCGAGGGCCTGCGGCTCGTCGCGTTCGACGCTCCGGCGAACGGCGACTCGGCCGGGCGGTTCACCGACATCCGCGACTACCTCGCCGCGATCGAGGCGCTGCAGCAGCGGCACGGTCGGTTCCGGCTGATCGTCGGCCACTCGTTCGGTGCACTCGCCGCACTCACCGCAGTGCGCGAGGGAACCTCGACCGCCGGCGTCGCCGCGATCGCCGGCATGGCCGACGCGCGCTACCTCGTCGACTCGTTCTCGGCCCGCCTCGGCTTGCGGACGGCGACGGCCGACGCGCTGGCGCGCGGGTTCGCGCGCCGCGTGCTGCCCGACGTGCCCGACGCGTACGGACGTTTCGATTCGGTCGGCGCGCCGCTGCCCGACGGGGTGCCGCTGCTCATCGCGCACGACCGCGGCGACCGCGAGGTCGCCTCGAGCGAGTCGGAGCGGCTGCACGCCGCGCACGGCGACCGCTCGCGCCTGCTCGTCACCGAGGGGTTCGGGCACGTCCGCGTGCTCGGCGCCGACCCCGTGCTCGACGCGGTCACTGCGTTCGCCGCCGGCGGCCTCACGGCCGTCGACGCGGTCGCACCCTCGACCGCGACCGGCGTCCCCGCCGTGGGCCGCTGAGCGCGGGAACAGGCGGATCCCCGCCCCCGCAGCGCCACTGCGCAGATTTCGGCGACGGCACCGCCGCGCAACCGACGGCGTGGACACCGGGCGACGGCACCGCCACGCAACCCGCGGCATAGACACCGGGACGGCACCGCCGTGCGCCGCGGCCGAGTAGTCACCCGCCGAAGCAACCGGCCCGCGGCCGTCGTCGAGTGCGGCCCGGCACCGATCCCGATCGACCGGCGCGGGGTCAGGCGGCCTCTGCGAGGTGAGCGGCGAGGTCGGGTGGCGGTGGGGCGATCGCCGGGAGTCTTCGATTGCCGGCCCGTGGTCGCCGTTCGGGGTCGAGGTGGGCGGGTGGCACGAACCAGGTGAAGCCGTCCTCGATGAGGATGACCCACCCGTCGTCGTGGATGCGGTGGTGGTGGTGCGCGCAGAGCATGATGCCGTTGTCGAGGTCGGTCGTGCCCCTGTGCCGCTTCCACCACCGGATGTGGTGCGCCTGCGTGTGCGACGGCGGCCGAGTGCAACCGGGCCACGCACACCCGCCGTCGCGTTCGACGAGGACGAGTTTCTGCGCCTGGGAGAACAGGCGCCGCGATCGGCCGAGGCGGGTCTGCTCGCAGCCGTCGCCGACGTACAGGGGCGAGATGCCCGCGTGCATCGCGAGTTCTTCGATCGAGGGGATCGACACGGGCTGTTCGATGCCGTCGATCGTGCCGTGACCTCGACCGGACTCGAGCGCTGCAGCGTCGACGCGGGCCACGACCATCACCTGCCTGAGCGGTGCCGGACCGTCGTTCGCGCCGAGCGAGTGGCGGGCGATGTCGGCGAGGGCGTCGAGGTTCATCTGCGGGATCGTGCGCTGCTCGGCGAGGACGTCGTCACCGTCGGCCGGCCCATCGGCTGCGCGCCGGTTCGCGTCGCGGGCCCGGTGGATCTCGGCACCGACGAGGGTCTCGATCGCGAGCTTGATCGGCGCCCCGTTGACCGGGTCGGCGGCACCCGTGAACCGGATCATGCCGTGTTCGTCCTCCCAGATCCGGAACTCGCGCGCGGCCCGCAGCTCGTCTTCACGCGGCTTGACCCCGTCGGGGTCGAGGCGGGCCTGCAGCAGCTTCACCAGGCGGTGCAGCCCGTCGACGCCCACGACCGGGGCGCGGTCGACGAGGAACGCCTCGGCCTCGCCGAGTTCGACCCGGTCGGCCCGCGGGGCGACCCCGTCGAGGAACCGGCGGATCACGTCGGCCGCATCCACGCACACCGCACCCGCCGCGATCGCCCGAGCGAGGTGGGGATGCTTCGGCGGCAGCACCTCACCCGTGAAGGCCGCCCGGGGCGCGGTCGCCTGCCCGACCGCGACGAGCTTCACCGCCTCTTGGTAGCGACCGCCCGTCGCGGACGCGATCAACCGCTCGGCCGAGGAGAACCCGTGCTTGCGCGCCACCTCATCGGTTCCCGGCCTCGACCTGGCCGCGAGCTCGGCCGCGACCGGCGCCTGCAACGCCTGCACCCGACGGGACAACTCGCCCAATGCCTCCGTCGCCCGGACCAAGCCGTCATCACTCATCACTCGCACGTCGGCAGATGCGTCGACCGAGCCGGCAGCCCCGGCGAGCAGCGCACCCGACCAGGCCTCCCGGAGGGCCTCGAGCACCGCTGAAACCCCGGTCAGGGCGGGTATTTCAGCGGGTTCGGACATGCCCAGAGTCTACCGGAATCCGGTCCGACATTCGAATAAATGTTCGAAGATTGTGGAGAACTCCCCCGGCGTGCGGGCTCGGGCGTGGTCTCGATACGCGCCCTCCTCCGTCGGGCGCTACTCGACCGACACGGCGACGCCGACGCGCGCGATCGATCCGACCGACCGAATCGCCCCCCGGAGAAACACGAAACGGGCTCCCAGCCGGTCGGGAGCCCGTTTCGCCGTCGCGTCGTGACGGGTGCGAGAACGTCAGAGGTTCATCGCTCGGGGGTGGGGGATCCGTCACGCGCGTCATCAGCGGTCGACTGGCCGTCGCCGCTGCGCTCTTCACCGTTCGAAGCCGCGTCGTCGGCGGTCTCCTGGCCGGTCTGGCTGTTCTCGTCGCCGTTGGCGGCGCCGTCCTCGGCAGCCTGCTGGCCGGTCTCGGCCGGGGCGTCGCCCTGGCGGTGCTCGTCGGCCTTGTCGAGGCCGGCCTGGCGCCTCTCCTCAGCGTTCTCGTGGGCGGCGTCGCGCTTCTCGGCGCCCTTCTCGCGGGCGTCTTCAGCCGTCTGCTGGCCGAACTCGCGGTGCTCACGGCCCGAGTCGCTGATGTGCTCGCCGCCCGGGTCCTGCTGGCCGGTGACGCCGTCGAACAGCTCCTGCGCGGGGGCGGGCAGCACGCCGGCGGCACCCGCAGCACCTGCACCCGTGAGCCCTGCGGCGGTCGCCGCCGCTGCGCCGATCGCGATCTTGGCAGCCAGGCCGAGCCCGGCGAATCCAGTGAACGTCACTCTTCTTCTCCGTATCTTCGGCGACGAGCCACTGGGGGTCTGGCTCGTCGCCGCAGTCGTTGCGTGGGGATCGAACGAGATCGAGCCCGCCGCGACGCGGTCGGCGTCGAGTCGCGCCAGCAACTCGGCCGACGGCTTCGGCGCGGCCTGGGTCGACGCGAGTCGGAACCCGGCCACGGCGTCGGCGACGCCCGCGAGGTCGGCACGCTGCGGCGGCACGTCGCCGCGCAGCAGGGCTGCGGCCTCGTCGTCGTGAATGCGGTGGTTGCTCATCTCACTCCCTGCTATCGCCGGAGGCCGCCGCAGGGGTACGCCCTGCGGGGAATTTCTTACGAAGTGCCGTGAGCGCCCGTCGCTGCAGGGCCTTCACGGCGCCCGGGCGCTTGCCGAGCACCTCCGCGACCTGCTCGACCGTGAGGTCGCCGATGATGCGCAGCACCATCACGTCGCGCTGGTCGGGCGGCAGCCCGTCGAGCATCGCCCGCGCCGCGGCATCCCCGATGCGACCCATCGCCTCGTCTTCGGCGCTCGCGGCCCGCCGCGGGTCGGCCTCGTCGGCCCACTCCTGGTTCGACGGCTGCCGGGACCGTCGGCGAAGCTCGTCGACGAGCCGCCGGTACGCGATCGTGAACACGAAGGTGCGGAACTCGGCCGCGCCGCCCTCGAAGCGGTCGAGCCCGTCGAACACGGCGAGGAACACCTCGCTCGTGAGGTCGTCGGGCTCGGCCGAGCCCCGTGCGCGGAGGAAGCCGGCGACGGCGCCCGCGTGCGCGTTCCACAGCTCGGCCGACGCCCACGGCGCGCCCGCCTTCGCGGCGAGCAGCACCGTCTCGAAGCCGTCGGCCGCCTCAGCGCCGCCGCTCGCGGCCCGCGGCATCGCCCAGCCGCGGGAGGCCGAGTGCGCGAGCACTCCGTCGAAATCGCCCATGGACGCAAGAGTGTAGGGCAGCCGGCTGCGTCCCGCATTCGGGTGACACCGGGCGACGGCGCGAGGCATCCGCCTCGGGTGCCGCGGTGAGCGGTGCGGAGCCCCTACTCGCCCTTCGCGCCGGCGTCGGTGACGCCCACGTCGGTGCGGTGGAAGTTCTGGAAGGACCGCGAGGCCGTCGGCCCGCGCTGGCCGAGGTAGCGGCTCGCGTACGCGGCCGAACCGTAGGGCTTCTCGGCCGGCGACGACAGCCGGAAGAAGCAGAGCTGCCCGATCTTCATGCCCGGCCAGAGTTTGATCGGCAGGGTCGCGACGTTCGACAGCTCGAGCGTCACGTGGCCCGTGAAGCCCGGGTCGATGAAGCCCGCGGTCGAGTGGGTGAGCAGGCCGAGGCGGCCGAGCGAGCTCTTGCCCTCGAGGCGCGCCGCCACGTCGTCGGGCAGGGTGACCTGCTCGTACGTCGAGCCGAGCACGAACTCGCCGGGGTGCAGGATGAACGCCTCGTCGGGCTTCACCTCGATGAGGTGCGTGAGCTCGGGCTGGTCTTCGGCCGGGTCGATGTACGGGTACTTGTGGTTGTCGAAGAGCCGGAAGTACCGGTCGAGCCGGACGTCGATCGACGACGGCTGCAGCATCGACGGATCGCTCGGCTCGAGCGCGATGCGCCCGAGTTCGAGCTCTGAACGGATGTCGCGGTCGGAGAGCAGCACGCGCCCAGCCTACCGACGGCCCCGGCGGTCGAGTAGCGCCGACGAGGGGTCGACCTCCCCGCCGGTCGAGTAGCGCCGACGAAGTCGACTTCTCCGCCGGTCGAGTAGCGCCGACGAAGTCGACGCGTATCGAGACCCGCAACGAGGCATCCATCGACGGCTTCGCTTGCTACGATGGTCACCGCTGCACCCCTCGGGATGCCGCATGCCGATGTAGTTCAATGGTAGAACTTCTGCTTCCCAAGCAGACAGCGCGGGTTCGATTCCCGTCATCGGCTCTGGAATGACCGGCGGAGGGCCCAGATGACGATCACCGCGTCGCCCGAAGCCCTCGCCGCCTACTGGCGCGAGGTTCGCTCGCGCATCCCCTCCCTGCCGGTGGGCGTGCCCGAGGCCTGGCCGTTCGGCGCGACGGCCGCCCACGCCGACGAGCTGCTCGAGCTCGTGCTCGCCGGCATCAAGACCGGCACCGCCTCATCGGTCTGGGACTACGAGGCGGCCGACGAGCGGATGCCCGAGGCGGGCGACCTCAGCATCATCCTCGACGGCCGAGGCGCACCGAAGGCCGTCATTCGCACGACGGCCGTGCGCATCGTGCCCTTCGACAAGGTCGACGAGGAGCACGCGCGCTCCGAGGGCGAGGGCGACCGCACGCTCCGCGCATGGCGCGAGATCCACGAGCGCTACTGGAGCGAGCACTCCGAGAATCCGCACGGGTTCGCCCCCGACATGCCGGTGCTGTGCGAGCGGTTCGAACTCGTCGATCCCGTGGGCTGACCCCGGGGGCCGGCGCAGCAGAAGGAGCAGAAGCATGAACCGACGCACCGTCGACGTCGTCGTGATCGGAGCCGGCCCCGTCGGCGAGAACATCGCCGACCGCACGGCGCAGGCCGGGCTCGACACCCTCCTCGTCGAGCGCGAGCTCGTCGGCGGCGAGTGCTCCTACTGGGCGTGCATCCCGTCGAAGGCGATGCTGCGTTCGGCGCACGTGCTGCGGCTCGCCCGAGCCGTGCCCGGTGCGGCCGAGGCGGTGACCGGCGAGCTCGACGTCGCCGCGGTGTTCGCGCGCCGCGACCGCTTCACCGGGCACCGTTCCGACGCCGGCCAGGTCGCCTGGCTCGAGAGCGCCGGCATCGGCCTGCTGCGGGGCAGCGGCCGACTCAGCGGTCGGCGCGAGGTCACCGTGGTCGGCGATGACGGCGAGACCACCGTCGTCACCGCCCGGCACGCGGTCGCCCTCTCCACCGGCTCGGTGCCCGTGCTGCCCGACGTGCCGGGCCTCGCCGAGGCGCAGCCCTGGACGACCCGCGACGCGACGAGCGCGACGACCGTTCCCGAACGGCTCGCGATCCTCGGCGGCGGGGTCAGCGCGGTCGAGATCGCGACCGCCTTCGCCGGGTACGGCAGCGAGGTCACCGTGATCGCGCGCAGCGGGCTGCTCGGCACCTTCGAGCCCTTCGCCGGCGAGCACGTCGCCGCCGGTCTCCGCGACCTCGGCGCGACCGTGCTCGAGCACACCGCCGTCGAACGCGTCCACCGGGTCGGCGACGGGGTCGCGATCGCGACCGACCGGGGTGTCGTCGAGGCATCCGAGATGCTCGTGGCGACCGGTCGCCGCGCGGCCGTCGACGGACTCGGACTCGAGACCGTCGGGCTCGACCCGACCCGCCGCATCGACGTCGACGACACGATGCGGGTGGAAGGCAGCGATTGGCTGTACGCGGTCGGCGACGTGAACGGGCGGGCCCTGCTCACCCATCAGGGCAAGTACCAGGCGCGTGCGGCCGGCGACGTGATCGCGGCCCGCGCACTCGGGCGCCCCGTCGACGATGCACCGTGGGGGGCCCACGTCGCCACCGCCGACCACCACGCCGTGCCGAGCGTCGTGTTCACCGACCCCGAGGTCGCCGCGGTCGGCCTCACCGCCGCAGCAGCACGCGACGCCGGACTCGACGTACGGGTCGTCGACTACGAGATCGGCCACGTCTCGGGGGCCTCGCTCTCGCGCGACGGGTTCTCGGGCACCGCCCGCATGGTCGTCGACGAGACCCGCGGCGTGATCGTCGGCGCCACGTTCACCGGGCCCGACGTGGCCGAGCTCGTGCAGACGGCGACGACGGCGATCGTCGGCGAGGTGCCGATCGGCCGCCTCTGGCATGCGGTGCCCGCCTACCCGACGGTGAGCGAGGCGTGGCTGCGGCTGCTGGAAGGCTACGGGAGGCCCGCCGTCTGATGCCCGCGCTCGGCGAAGCCGAGCACCCGCGCGTGCGCGCCATGCCCACCGCGGGCGGCGCCGCCCATCTAGAGTTGCCCCGTGGCTCCATTCGCGGCTCCGGCGCTCAGGCGTCGGCAGCGACTCCGCAACTTCCGGCTGCACCCGGCGCAGACCGTGGTCGTCGGCTTCGCCGCCGCGGTGCTCGGGGGTACCGGCCTCCTGATGCTGCCGATCTCGAAGGCCGGGCCGGGCGGCGCCTCCTTCGTCGAAGCGCTCTTCACCGCGACCTCCGCCGTCTGCGTCACCGGCCTGACCGTCGTCGACACGCCGACGTACTGGTCGTCGTTCGGGCAGGTGGTCATCATGGTGCTCATCCAGCTCGGCGGCCTCGGCATCATGATCTTCGCCTCGCTCATCGGCCTCGTGCTCGCCCGCAGGCTCTCGGTGCGCTCGCGCCTCAACACCGCCGCCGAGGCCAAGGCGACGGGTTTCGCCGACGTGCGAGGGCTCGTCCGCGGCATCGTGAAGATCACGTTCACCATCGAGCTCGGCGTGTTCCTCCTGCTCGGCGTGCGCTTCCTCGTCGGCTACGGCTACGGCCTCGGCGAGGCCGCCTGGCACGCCGGGTTCCTCGCGGTGTCGTCGTTCAACAACGCCGGCTTCGCGCTCTTCAGCGACAACCTCATGGGCTTCGTCGCCGATCCGTGGATCTGCCTGCCGATCTCGGCGTCGATCATCCTCGGCGGTCTCGGCTTCCCCGTGATCATGCAGCTCCGCAAGGAGTTCCGCCGGCCGCTGCACTGGACGATGAACACGAAGCTCGTGCTCTGGGGCACGGTCGTGCTGATCGTCGCCGGCACCGTGTACCTCACCCTCATCGAGTGGGACAATCCCGACACCCTCGGCGCGCTCGACCCGGGGGCGCGGCTGCTCGCGGGCTTCTTCCAGTCGGTGCAGACGCGCACGGCGGGCTTCAACTCGATCGACATCGGGGCGATGCACGACGCGAGCTGGCTCGGCATGGACGTGCTGATGTTCATCGGCGGCGGCCCGGCCGGTACGGCCGGCGGCATCAAGGTCACCACGTTCGCGGTGCTCTTCTTCATCATGATGACCGAGCTCCGCGGCGAGGCATCCGTGAACATCTTCGGCAAGCGACTGAGCCGCGCCGTCCATCGCCAGGCGATCACCGTGGTGCTCATCGCCGTCGCGGCGGTCGTCGCCGGCACGGCGGTGCTGCTGCTCATGACGGGCCTCGATCTCGACCGCGTGCTGTTCGAGGCGGTCTCCGCCTTCGGCACCGTCGGCCTCTCGACGGGCATCACGGCCGACCTTCCGGATGCCGCGAAGATCATGCTCGTCCTCCTGATGTTCCTCGGCCGCATCGGGCCGCTCACGCTCGGCAGCGCCATCGCGCTGCGCGAGCGCCGTCTCCTCTACGAACTCCCCAAGGAAAGGCCGGCCATTGGTTAGGTTCCCCATCTTCGGCGGCGACCCAGCGCGCCGCATCGCGGAGGCCGACTCGGTCGCCGTCATCGGGCTCGGCCGGTTCGGCAGCGCCCTCGCCCTCGAGCTCATGGCGGGCGGCACCGAGGTGCTCGGCATCGACGTCGACGAAGAACTCGTGCAGGCCCACAACGGCGAGCTCACGCAGGTGGTGCGCGCCGACTCCACGAAGGCCGAGGCGCTGCGGCAGCTCGCGATCGACGAGTTCGACCGCGTCGTCGTCGCGATCGGCGGGGATGTCTCGGCGTCGATCCTGACCTGCTCGGTCCTGCTGAACATGAAGATCCCCGTGATCTGGGCGAAAGCGGTCGACGATCAGCACGGGCTGATCCTCGAGCAGCTCGGCATCCAGCACGTCATCTATCCCGAGAAGGACATGGGCCGCCGCGTCGCCCACCTCGTACGCGGCGCCGCGCTCGACTACATCGAGGTCGCGCCGGGCTACGCGCTCGTCAAGACGGCCGCCCCGTCGATGCTGCACGGCAAGCGGCTCGGCGACACGGGCGTGCGCGCCAGCCACGGCATCACGATCGCGGCATTCCAGCACGGCGACGAGGCGTGGCGCAACGCCGACAACGCGACGACCCTGCACGCGGGCGACACGATCCTCGTCGTCGGTCCGACGGCGAACGCGGAGGCCTTCGCCCAGCTGCGTTGAGTTCCGCTCGGTGTTCGGCGGCCCCGAGTCGCGATGAGTGCCGTGAACCTTTCCCCGACCCGGGCCGTTGTTCAGGGGGGAGCCGACACGGGTTCCCTCGGCTGCTCCGATCCGATCTCACCGAAAGGCCGGCGCGGCCGAACACTCGAAGAGGAGAGAACTCATGTCGAACCTGCGCATCCTGATCGGCACCGGCGTCGCCGCGGCCGTGCTCGTGCTCGCCCCGGTCGCCGCCGCATCGGCGCACACCCACGGCATCACGCCGCTGCGGTGCACGTCGGCGCCCGCCAACGCCGGCGCGAACCAGACCAACTCCACCCCGGCGTCCGCGGCCGAGGGCGGCCCGCTCTCGGGCGTCATCCCGATCACCATGGGCGGGAACGTGCCGCTCAACGGCGGCGGCTTCGACGCAGCGGTCTGCGATCACTGACCCCGGGGCGAACGCCGGACGCTAGGCGGCCGGCTCCGTCGGCTCCGGCGTCTCGGCGGGCTCGTCGCTCGCGGCGTCCGCCGCCTGGTGCTCGGCGATCGCCTGGTCGAACGCGGCGATCGTCGCGGCGTCGACGGTCCCGGTCGGCTCGACGCCGAGATCGGTCTGCAACGCCGTCACGGCCTCGGTCAGCTCGTCGGTCCAGACGCCGTCGACCGGCCCGTCCCAGTAGCCGGCGAGCTTCAGCGTCTGCTGCACCGCGGCGGTCGAGGCGAGCGAGTCCTCGGCCGCCGCCGCCCCCTGCGCGGCGAGCTCGGCCTCGAGCGCCGCGGCCGTCGCCTTGTCGACCGTGCCCGTGACCGGCAGGTCGTTCGCCTCCTGCAGGTCTTCCACCGCCTGCACGGTCAGCGGGCCTGCGATGCCGTCGACGGTACCGGTGTAGTACCCGGCGGCGGCGAGGTCCTGCTGCAGCGCGAGCACGTAGGCGCTCACCGCGGCCTGGGCTTCGACCTGCTGGTCGTCGGTGAGGCATCCGGCTTCGGCGAAGAGCGCGAGCCAGGCCATCTCGAGCGCGACCACCGCACTGTTGAACTGCTCGGATGCCTCGACCAGCGGGGTCTCGTCGGTGATGGCGGCCTGCGCGTCGGCGAACTCGGCCTCGGCCTGCTTCACCCGGTCGACGGTCTCGGTCGCCACGGCCGGCGTGCCGGTCGGCACCGGCGTCGCCTCGGCGCTCGGCGTTCCCGTCGCCCCCGCCTCGACCTGGGCGAGCACGGCCTGGGCGTCGGCGAGCTCCTGCTGCGCGACCACGAGGTCCTGCTGCGCCTCGATCGCGGCCTCGGCACCGGCGAACGCGTCGTCGCGCGGTTCGGCGAGATCGGCGCCCGCCGAGCGCACGTCACCGACGGTCGGGGCGGTCGAGCGGAGCACGTCGCCGTACTGGTCGAGCGCCGCGATGTAGCTCTTGCTCGCGCCGCAGAACTCGGCCGACGCATCGGCATAGTCCACCTCGGCCTGCGTGAGGGCCTGCTCCTTGGCGGTGACCCGGGCCTTGGCCCGGTCGACGTCGCTCACCTCGCCCGAACAGGCGGTGAGGCCCGCCGCCGCGACCGCGATCCACACCGCGGCGGCCGTGAGACGCACCGGCGTCGTCGAGCGTTCGATCTTCATGCGCTGCCCCCTGCTTCCGACGAGTTCGGCCCAGCCTCGCACCACGATGACCGCCGCCGCCTCATGCCAAGCGCATGAAATCGGCCGCGGCATCCCGCCCCTCGAGAGGAGATCTCGAGAAATTTGGTATTCGGTGTTGCTAAGTACCGGTACTCAGTGTTACTTTCTAGTGGTACTCAGCAACACTGATTACCAGCGTCACTGAATAGCAGGCATCACCAGCAAGCAGAAGAAGGGGGTGGCCTCGATGGGCAAGCAGATGACGGAGATGCTCAAGGGCACGCTCGAGGGCATCGTGCTCGCGATCCTCGCCACGGCACCGGCCTACGGCTACGAGATCACGGCGCGACTGCGCGAGCACGGCTTCACCGACATCGCCGAGGGCACGATCTACGCCCTCCTCGTGCGGGTCGAGCAGCGCGGGCTCGTCGACGTCGAGAAGGTGCCCTCCGAGAAGGGCCCGCCGCGCAAGGTGTTCACGCTCAACGAGCGTGGCCGCAGCGAACTCGAAGAGTTCTGGAGGACGTGGAGCTTCCTGGCAGAACGCATCGAACAGCTCCACCAGACCGACGAATCGGAGAAGTGACCATGGCTGCCAAGTGGATCGAAGCCCTCACGGGCTCGCTCGAGCAGAAGAAGCAGTACAAGCAGGCGAAGGCGCGCATCGACGGCCTTCCCGCGCCCTACGCCGCCGCGGCCGGAGCCGTGCAGCGGTACCTCATGTACTCGGGTGACGTCACCGACGGCGACACCATGGTGCAGATGATCGTCGACCTCGCCGACCTGTTCGAGCGGGCCGCGATCGACGGCATCCCCGTCGCCGACGTGGTCGGCGACGACCCGGTCGAGTTCACCGAGACGTTCGCCCAGGCGTACGGCGGCAAGCGGTGGATCGACAAGGAGCGCGCTCGCCTCAACACGGCGATCGACGACGCGAAGAAGGAGCAGTCATGACCACCGTCACCGAACCCGCCATCCGGGTGCAGGGCGTCGAGAAGTCCTTCAAGGACCTGCACGTCCTCCGCGGCGTCGACTTCGACGTCGAGCGCGGCAGCATCTTCGCCCTGCTCGGCTCGAACGGCGCCGGCAAGACCACCCTCGTGCGCATCCTCTCGACCCTTCTGAAGGCCGACGCGGGCACCGCGACGGTCGGCGGGCAGGATGTCGCGGCGAATCCCGCCGGCGTCCGCGAATCGATCAGCCTCACGGGCCAGTTCGCCGCGGTCGACGAGGTGCTCACGGGGCGCGAGAACCTCGTGCTCGTCGCGAAGCTGCGCCACCAGAGGCAGCCCGGCAAGATCGCCGACGACCTGCTCGCCCGGTTCTCGCTCACCGAGGCCGGCGGCCGGCGCGCGGGCACCTACTCGGGCGGCATGCGCCGCCGGCTCGACATCGCGATGAGCCTGATCGGCGCCCCGTCGATCATCTTCCTCGACGAGCCGACCACCGGGCTCGACCCGCAGGCCCGCATCGAGGTGTGGCAGACCGTCAAGCAGCTCGCCGACGGCGGCACCACCGTCCTGCTCACGACGCAGTACCTCGACGAGGCCGAGCAGCTCGCCGACCGCATCGCGATCCTGCACCGCGGCACCATCATCCAGAACGGCACGCTCGACGAGCTCAAGCGGCTGCTGCCGGCGGCCAAGGTCGAGTACGTCGAGAAGCAGCCGTCGCTCGAGGACGTGTTCCTCGCCCTCGTCGGGGAGACCGGCGAGACCGGCGAATCCGGAGAGGCCGCGGGCGCGGCCGCCGACCAGAACAAGAAGGAGGCCGCACGATGACCACCCACGCCATCAGCGACACCGCCGTGCTCACCGGCCGCTCGCTGCGCCACATCCTCCGCAGCCCCGACACGATCATCACGACCGCGGTCACCCCGATCGCCCTCATGCTGCTCTTCGTGTACGTGCTCGGCGGAGCGATCAACACCGGGTCGAACGAGTCGTACATCGACTACATGCTGCCCGGCATCCTGCTCATCACGATCGCATCGGGCGTCGCGTACACGTCGTACCGGCTGTTCCTCGACCTGCAGGGCGGCATCTTCGACCGCTTCCAGTCGATGCCGATCGCCCGTTCGAGCGTGCTGTGGGGCCACGTGCTGACCTCGCTCGTCTCGAACCTCGTGTCGGTCGCGATCGTCACGGGCGTCGCGCTCATCATGGGCTTCCGCACGGGGGCCGACCTCTGGGCGTGGCTCGCGGTCGTGGGCATCCTGGTGCTGTTCACGCTCGCCCTGACCTGGCTCGCGGTGATCGCGGGGCTCTCGGCGAAGACGGTCGACGGCGCGAGCGCCTTCGCCTACCCGCTGATCTTCCTGCCGTTCATCAGCTCGGCGTTCGTGCCGACGGACTCGATGCCCGGGCCCGTGGCCTGGTTCGCCGAGAACCAGCCGGTCACCTCGATCGTCGACACGACGCGCGCCCTGTTCAGCGGCCAGCCCGTCGGCAGCGACATCTGGGTCGCCCTGGCCTGGCTCGTCGGCATCATCGTCATCGGCTACATCGGGGCGCTCGCGGCCTACCGCCGCAAGCTCAGCTGACGACCGGGATGCCGCGGCGAGTCGCGCCGCGGCATCCCGGCGCGGGCACGACCTGAGGGTCGGCCGCAGGGCCGGCCGAGAGAACATGGACGAGGAGGACTGAGATGAATTTCTGGGACACCATCACCGGCAACGACCTCCGCAGGGAGATGAAGGCGTTCGACGCCCGCGCCGAGGCGCTGCCGGCCGACTACCGGGCGGCCTTCGAGGAGATCAAGCTCCAGCTGTGGGGCTACTCCGACTTCACGGGCCGCAACCTGATGCCGATCCTCGACGGGGCCCTCGGGCTGCTCGAGGAGACGGCGTCCGAAGGACAGGGCATCGACGAGGTGCTCGGCGACGACATCCCCGGGTTCTGCCAGGCGCTGGCCGGCGGCGAGGGGGCGAAGGGCTTCCGCGACACGTGGCGCGAGCAGCTCAACCGCAACGTCGCGAAGAAGCTCGCACGACTGGGAGGCTGACATGGGAATCCACGACATCATCGAGGGCAAGCGCGAGTGGCGGGCCCACCTGGCCCGGGTGCGGGCGCTGCCGAAGGACTACCAGGTCGTCTACGGCGAGATCCAGAAGTACTACTTCAAGATCGGGCCCGTCGGGCTCGAGGACGGCACCCTGCTCACGGGCATCGTCGACTTCTTCGAGGAGGGCGCCGCGCAGGGCAAGGGCGCGATCGAGCTCGTCGGCGACGACGTCGCGGCCTTCGCCGACGACCTCGTGAAGGACACGCCGACCTACGCCGATCGCTACCAGGAGACGCTCGCCGCGAAGGCGCGCGAAGCCGGCGAGTGACGGCACGACGACGGGGACGCACCGCTCGGTGCGTCCCCGTCGTCGTGCATCATCCCGCGATCGACTGCAGCCTCGTGCGGATCTCCTCGCTCGTGTGCGTCTCCTGGTCGAGGTTCGCCTGGAGGAGCGCCGCCGCATCGGAGGCGCCCATCGCCGTCACCGGCACGAGCAGCGACTCGTAGGCCGAGATCTCGTAGTGCTCGTTCCCGAGTGCGCTCGCGAGCGCGGCCTGGTCGCGCAGCTTCGGCGCGCTCCGCTCGAGCAGCGATGCGGCCTGCCGGCTGATGCCCTTCGTGCTCGGCGACGGAGCGGTCGATTCCCGCAACTCGAGCAGGCGGAAGACCTGCTGCAGGTTCGCGATCTGCTCGCGCGTCTCGTCGGCGTGATGACGGAACAGCTTCTTGATCTCCGCGCTCTTGACCGCCGAAGCGAGTTCGCCGAGCGCCGCGAGGGAGTCGTTCTCCATCGTCATCGCCGTTCGCAGCTGGAAATGCAGCAGGTCGCCGGGGCTCTCGAGGCTCTGCTTGACCACGGGTTCGCCCCTCAGTCCCGGTCCGTGAAGACGTCCTTGGCGCGTTCGCCGGCGTCCTTCACCTCGTCGCCGGCCTGCTTCATGTCGGCCTTGGCCTCATCGATGTGGCCTTCGGCCTCCATCTCCTCGTTGCCGGTCACCTTGCCGACGCCCTGCTTGATCTTCGCGCCGGCTTCCTCGGCCTGGTGCTTGGCCTTGTCTCCGATTCCCATCGTCCTCGCCCTCCTTGTTCGAGTCCCTGGATGCCGGACCCCGCACCGTGCGATGTCGGGTCGGCACGGTGCCGGGCCGGCACCTGTGTTCCACGCTCGCACCGGCCATCAGGCCCCTCAAGGGATTGACAGTCCGCGGCCGATGTGCCGACGCGGGCGCGCGCGTTCAGGGCTCCGGCGTCAGGTCTCGACGCGCAGGACCCTCGATCCGACCGCCGTCGGCCGCGAAGCGACTGCCGTGCAGCGGGCAGTCCCACGTGCACTCCTCGTCGTTCCACGCGAGGATGCCGCCGAGGTGCGTGCACACCGCGGACACCCGGCGGGTGACGCCGTCGACCGTGCTGACCGCGACGGGAGGCACACCCCGGTCGACCCGCCCCTCGCCCTCGGCCGGCGCCGGCGTCGACGACCCCGAGATCGCGCGCGCGACACCGCCGAGGAGATGTCCGACGGCGTCGGCGTTGCGGACGACCGCCGCCGCGGCATCCGACGCCGTGCCCGGACGGTCGTAGAGCCGAGCCGCCCAATCCGGCCGGGAACCGGTGATCTCCTGCGCGATCGCGATGCCGGACGCCGCACCGGCGGCGAGCCCCCACTTGCCGAAGCCGCTTGCGAACCACGGGCCGTCCCGTCCGAGTCGGCCGACGTAGGGTGCCCCGTCGAGCGAGTCGTAGTCCTGCGCCGCCCACTGATGCGCGAGGCTCGCGCCGGGGAACCGATCCCCCACCCAGCGATGCAGCTCCCGCGCCCGTTCGGCCGTCGACCGCACCTGCCCCACCGCGTCGTCGTTGCCGGCGACGATCAGGTACTCCTCGCCGCCGCGGCGCGCCGGGCGGAGCGAACGGGTGTCGCCGTCGACCGAGAGGTGCATGCCCTCGATCCGGCGATCGCCGGTGCGGAAGGCGGCGACGTGCGATCGCGACGGCGACGTGCGGGCGAACGTCAGCCCGCGGTCGATGATCGGCGCCCCCGTCGCGAGCACGAGCGCCTCCGTACGGAGGGATCCCTGCTCGGTCTCGATCTCGTGGCCCGAATCCGACGATCGCACGTCGAGCACGCGACATCCCGGCACGACCGGTATCTCCGCGATGCGGGCGATCGTGACGAGCCGTCGGACGAGCACCATCGGGTCGAGCATGAACTGCCCGTCGAGCGCGATCGCCTCGCGCGCGCCCACGGGCGACTCCTCGGGCGCGGCCCACCGGACGTCGAGCTCGAGCTCGCGCGCGGCGGCGTGCTCGGCTTCCAGGCGCTCGACGCCGGCCGACGTCGTGGCGTAGCTGTACGCGGTCCCCTCCTCGAACCCCTCGTCGTGGCCGGAGAGGAGGGCGCGCAGCCATGCGGCACCGCTCCTGCAGGCCTCCAGGTAAGCCGCGGCCACGTCGAGGGAGTTCCGATCACGCACGGTCGAGAGCCTCGTGCCCTGCAGCAGGGTGACCTTGCCGGTCGAACCGCCCGTCGTGAGCGCCCCCGGTTCGGCGGCGTCGAGCACGGTCGCCCGACGGCCGGCGTGGGCGAGCTGCACCGCGACCGTGAGCCCGACGAGCCCCGCACCCACGACGAGCACGTCGTACGAGCCGTCCGCGGGGAGCCCGTCGACGGCGCCGGCCTCGATGCCTTCCCGCCAGAGCGATCCCATATCCTCATCGTGGCGACCCCGCGGCGAGCGCGCGAGGGCTTGACACCTCAGCCCCGCGGGGGCCGGCGCCACCCCGGGCGCGCGCGGATTCGCGACCCGGATGCCGGAAGTCAACCCCCTGCCGCCCGACCGACCATGTCCCTACCGTGGAACCGTCGCGACCCGACCGGCCGCGACACGACCGAACGGGGCCGAGGCCCCGGCGTTCCCCGAAGGAGGGACTCCCCGATGAACATCCTCTTGATCGTCATCGTCGTCATCGCCATCATCCTCGCCATCACCGGCGGGCTCGTGCAGTCGCTGAACTTCCTGCTGTGGGTCGGGCTCGTGCTGCTCGCGATCGCCGTGATCGCGTGGCTGATCCGGGCGATCTCCGGCCGCAACACGAGCGTGTGACGGCGAGCGCCGCGGCTTCGGCCGCGGCGCGTCAACCCGGTCTCTTCTCCAAGCGGACGAGCCGGTCGGCATCCCTGCGGGCTCGCCGACCGGCTCGTCCCGTCGAGGAGGCCTCTGCGGCGGGTTCGGGAGCCGCCCGTCACTCGTCGTGCGGAAGGAAGGGCTCGTGCCGGTAGTTGCCGGCGTCGAGGATCGCGACGGTCGACTCCGGCACCTCGACGAACACGCCGGGCACGTCGGTCAGCGGCTCCGACACGATGACGCGGGCCTCCCGGCCGAATCCCCGCAGCTGCTCCGAGTCGGGGTACATCTGCTGCAGGGTGGCCATGTCGAGCGAGTGGAACAGCGTGCGGGTACGCCCAACGCTCGAGTACCGGAAGGCCCACACGATCGCACCGTCCGACACCGCGACCGTTCCCTGCATCGGGAACTCGACGCCGTGCGCGTGCCCGACCTCCTCGACCTTGCGGATCGCCCGCGTCATGCCCGCGACCGGGTCGTCGCGCAGGCCGAGCGTGAGCGCGAGGTGGAAGAGCACCTCGCTGTCGGTGGTGCCGCGGATCATCGGGAAGAACTCCGGGTCGATCGCCAGCATGAGGTCGCGCCGCACTCCGGCGAACCCGCCGAGCCCTCCGTTGTGCATGAAGAGCCAGTTCTCGTGCCGGAACGGGTGGCAGTTGGTCTGCTGGATCGGCGGGCCGGCCGCGGCGCGGACGTGCGCGAAGAAGAGCGGGCTCTCGATCGCACGCGTGATCTCCCGCAGGTTCTCGTCGTGCCAGGCGGGCTCGATGCTGTGGAACAGCCACGGTTCGGCACCCGAGTTGGCGTCGGCGGGGTACCAGCCGACCCCGAATCCGTCGCCGTTCACGGTCTCCGCGCCGAGCGGCGAGTTGAGGGACTGGGCGACGAGCGAGTTCTTGGTGTCGAGGATCAGCCTCGCGGGCTGGATCGGCTCACCGGAGTAGGCCAGCCAACGGCACATGATCCACACCTCCAGAGCGGGTTACGGATGCTTCTGGGCCGACGATACGCCCCTTCGGGCGGCGGCGACAGGCGGAGTTCCGCGCCCGGCCCGGCGGCGGTCACGCCCGGCGTCGATACCGCAGGTACACGACCTCGCCGAATCGGCGCTCGTCGACGAGCTCGAGTTCGAGCCGCACCCCGTCGGGAATGAGCCGCGTGCCGCCGCCCACGACGATCGGGAACGCGAAGAGGAAGATCTCGTCCACGAGCCCGGCGCGCATTGCCTCGGCCGCGAGATGAGGGCCCGAGATCGACAGGTCCCGCGTCGCGTCGGCCTTGAGCTTCGCGACCTCGTCGGCATCGAAGCGCCGCTCGAGCCGGGTGCGGGCGGTCGTGACCCGCTCGAGCGTCGTCGAGTAGACGATCTTCTCGGTGTCGCCCCAGATCGCGGCGTAGTCGCGTTCGACGTCGGAGATCGCCGGGTCGCCGGCGAGCCCCTCCCAGGCGGACATGACCTCGTACATGCGGCGGCCGTAGAGGTACGTGCCGATCGGGCGTTCGAGGTCGTTCACGAACGCGTGCACGTCGGCGCCGGGCATCGCCCAGTCGAACGAGCCGTCGGCATCCACGACGTAGCCGTCGAGGGAGACGAGTCCTCCGGTGACGAGTTCGGCCATGCTGATCAACCCTCCGCCGGAGGCTCCGTCGCGGATCCGTCGGCCTTCTGCTCGCGCGGGCAGGCGGCGAGCTCGGTCATCTTCTGGGTCGCCTGGTCGTACGACCAGGGCAGTTCGACGACGGGCTGCTCGCGATCGTCGCTCGGCTTCGCCTTCGAACCGGCCGACGCCAGTGCGAACGCGGCCTCGCGTACGAAATCGGCGCCGGACGTCGAGTTGTTGAGGGCGATCACGACGGTGAGGCCCGTCGTGGGATCGGTGAACGCCGCGGTCAGCGCCCCGGCGGACTCGCCGGCGGTGCCCCTGAGCGGTCCGTACTCGGCGCCGCCGAATCCGTACGAATGCCAGACCGGTGCGTCGCCGCCGACCGGCTGGGTCGTCCACTGCTCGCGGGCGTGGCGCTCGTCGAGCAGGGCTCCGGTCGCGAACGCCTCGCTGAGGCGACGGACGTCGTCGAGATCCGACACGGCCCCGGCCGCGGCACCTCCCATCGAGCTGGATTGCGCGGAGTCGTCGTGGATCGTGTCGCAGACGGGCTTGCCGCCCTGCCATTCGGAGGCGTACGCGCCGAGCAGTCCGGCGTGCCCGCTGTCTTCGGGCGCCGGCAGCTCGGTGCGGTCGAGCCCGAGCGGCGCGAGGACGTAGCGGTCGGCGAGCTCGCTCCACGTGTCGCCGGTCGCCTCTTCGAGCGCCCGCGCCAGGAGCAGCACGCCGGTACGGGAGTACGACCAGTCGTCGCCGGGCGTGCCCGTGCGCTTCCCGGCGAGGCCGCTCGCGAGCAGTTCGTTGGGCGACCAGATGCGCTCGGGGTTCTGGATGAACTGGTTCTCGAGGCCGGGATAGTAGTCGCCGAGCCCCGAGGTGTGCCGGCACAGCTGCTCGAGCGTGATGCCGTCGAGACCGGGGACGCGGTCGACGTACTCGTCGACGTGGTCGTCGAGCGCCACGACGCCGGACTCGGCGAGCCGCAGGAGCACGGTGCAGGTGATCTCGCTCGTGACGGTCGCGAGGTGGAAACCGGTGTCGACGGTTACGGGCCGCGAGTGCTCGGTGAAGTCGACCTCGCCCGAGGCGGCGCTCCAGCCGCCCGACCACGGCGCCCACACGCCGGCCACCCCGCCGCTCGACCCGCTGAGCGCGATCGCCTGGTCGAGCGTCGCCTGGAGCTTCTCGGCGACCTCGTCGTCGAGCGGGGCTTCGACCGGCTCGAATCGACTCGACGGGTCGACGGTGCCGCCCGTGCACCCGGCGAAGCCGAGTGCGGCGATGAGGGCGGCGATCGACGCGGCGACGGCCCTCGCCGTTCGCCGCCTGCCCCCAGTCCGGTCAGCCACCGTGCCCCCTCAGCCGTGTGTCCGCAGAAATTGTAACCCGCGTAGGCGGCGTCGCCCTGGTCGACGGGCGTCACCCGGGCGATGCGCGCACCCCTCGTACAGTTATGTCCGGAACGGCCCGAAAGGTTCCGACCCGGTCACGGGTCAGCGTGCGACGGTGCCGATCTCGCGCGCGGCGCCCGCCATGAACCGCTCGACGTTGCGGTCGACGATGATGTCGCTCGGCCGGAGCGGCCGCTGCAGGTAGAGCCCGTCGAGCGCCGTGAGCCGGCTGAGCGCGACGTACGTCTGGCCCGGGCTGAACACGCGCGGCCCGAGGTCGACGATCGCCGTGTCGTAGCTCGCCCCCTGCGACTTGTGGATCGTCACCGCCCACGCGAGCCGCAGCGGGAACTGCGTGAACTCGGCGACGATCTCCTTCTCGAGCTTCTTGCGCACCGGGTCCCAGCTGTACCGGTACTTCTCCCAGGTGACGGGCTCGACCTCGTGCTCCTCGCCGTCGATCTCGACGCGCACCTCGCGCTTCAGCGAGGTGATGGTGCCGATCGTGCCGTTCACCCAGCGCTGCCCCTCGGGACCGACGGCGGTGTCGTTGCGCAGGAACATCACCTGCGCGCCCACCTTGAGCTCGAGTCGTTCGTCGGCCGGGAACGCGCGCCCGCCGAAGTCGCCGTTGACCTCGGCCTCGTTCGCCTGCGAGGTGCCCGGCAGCCGGTGCAGCGCCGTCGCGTTGATGCGGTTCACGGTGCTGTTGGTCGTGGCGAGTGTGATCGCCCCCTGCTCGGGCAGCGGGCGACGGGCGCCGACGCCGTTGAGCACTCCCGCCATCTCCGCGGTCACGCGGCCGTGGCGAACCGCGTTGAGCAGCTGCTTGAACTCGTCGTCGTGCTGACGGTGGATCTCGCCGAGCTCGAAGATCTTCAGGTCGGCCTCGCGCCACACCTTCGCGTCGAAGAACCACATCGAGTCGTACGTGTCGGCGAAGTAGGCCCGCTCGTCGGCGTCGCCCGGCACCGGCGCGAGCTGGTACGGGTCGCCGAAGAGCACCACCTGGGCGCCGCCGAACGGCTCGAGCGGGCGCTGTCGCGCCTGGCGCAGCGAACGGTCCATGGCGTCCATCAGGTCGGCGTTGACCATCGAGACCTCGTCGACGACGAGCGTGTCCATCGCGTTGAGGATCTTGCGCACCGTGTCGTTCTGGTCGATGTCGTGGTCGGCGATGACGCCGATCGGCAGCCGGAACAGCGAGTGGATCGTCTGCCCGCCGACGTTGAGCGCCGCGACGCCGGTCGGCGCGCAGATGACGATCTGCTTCTTCGTGTGCCAGTTCAGATGGTTCAGCAGCGTCGACTTGCCGGTGCCGGCCCGACCCGTCACGAAGACGTGCTCGCGGGTGTCCTCGATCGCCTGGAACACCGCGGACTGTTCGCGGGAGAGGGTCACGTTCTGCACGGCGGGCTTTCGACGATCGGCGGATGCCTCGGAGCGGCGCCGCACGCGGGCGTCGCGCGGCGCTCCCACTGTAACCACACCTGCGGGTCGAGACGGGCAGCCCGGGAGGTCTCGAACCCGCACCGGCCCGTCGAGGAGGGGTGCGGCGACCGTGTCGGGATCACGCGCCCGCAGGACCTGTGGAGATCCTCAGGTCGGTGCGGCGCGCGACCGTAGACTTGGGCGCGTGGGGAATGCGGGCGGAGAGCGGATGCGCGTCTCGCCGCGTGCGGTCGTCGCCTGGTGCGCACTCGCCGTGCTCCTCGGCGGCGCGTTCCTCGCCGCGCTCGGCGGCCTGAACCAGTCGCTGTACGGCGCGGCCAGTTTCGTCGAACGCTACCTCGAGGCGATCGCCGACGACGACATCGGCACGGCCGCCGCGACGCCGGGCGTCGCCCTCGACGCGGCGGAGCTCGAGGCGCTCGGCCTGCCCGCCGACATCTCGACCGCCATGCTCCGCTCGGGCGTCGTCGAGTCCGGCCCCGAAGACGTCGCGATCGTGAGCGACGTCGCGAACGCCGACGGCAGTCACTCGGTGACGGCGAGCTACCGGCTCGACACCGAGATCGCCGAGTCGACGTTCGAGGTGCGTCCGATCGAGCCGCTCTACGGGCTGCTGAACCGGTGGGAGTTCGCGGACAGTCCGCTCGCCGTGATCGAGGTCACCGCGGCGCACAACCCGCTCTTCACCGTCGGCTCGCTGACGCTCGATGCCCGGGCGGCGAAGCCGGCGGACGAGCTCGCGGCCTTCACGCAGGTCACGCCCTACCTCGCGATCGCGCCGGCGGTGTACGAGTTCCACTACGAGTCGACGCTGCTCGCCGCGGTGCCCGTCGTCGTGCCGGTCGACGCCGGCGAGCAGGTCGCCGTCGAAGTCGACGCCCAGCCGACCGCCGCGTTCGTCGAACGCGTGCAGACCAAGGTCGACGAGTACCTCGCGGCCTGCGCCGCACAGCACGTGCTGCAGCCGGCCGACTGCCCGTTCGGCATCGAGATCGACGACCGCGTCACGAGCGAGCCGCAATGGAGCATCGTGACGACCCCCCAGGTGACGCTCACGGCGGGCGAGAACTCGTTCGACATGCCGCCGACCGAGGGCGTCGCGCACATCTCGGTCGAGGTGCAGGACCTCTTCGACGGCCATTACTACACGCTCGAAGAGGACCGCCCGTTCACCCTCGCACTGGCGGCGACGATCCGGCCCGACGGCTCGATCGCGATCCAGCTCAAGTAGGCGCGGCCCCGCTCCGCCGGTCGACCGGGCGTCAGCCGGCCGAGCTCTTGTCGTGCTCGGCGATCGCCGCGAGCCGCGCGTTGTAGGCCTCGAGCTCGGCGTCGCCCGTGCGGTCGGCGTGGCGGTCGCGGCGCTTCGACTCCTTCTCGTCGCTGCGCGACCACTGGAACGCCACCGTGATCGCGAGCGCGACCGTGGGGATCTCGCCGATCGACCAGGCGATCCCGCCGCCGAGCTGCTGGTCGGCGAGCGCGTCGGTGCCCCAGCCCATCGCGCCGTACCAGTCGGCGAGCATGAGCCCCGTGCCCGACATGATCGCGAGGCCGAAGAACGCGTGGAACGCCATCGTGCCGAGCAGGAGCAGGAGCCGGAACGGATACGGCAGCCGGTAGGGCACGGGGTCGATGCCGATGAGCGACTGCACGAACAGGTACCCGGTGATCAGGAAGTGCGCGACCATCCACTCGTGCCCGATGTGGTCGAGCATCGTCCACCGGAACAGCGGCGAGTAGTAGAACACCCAGAGCGACCCGGCGAAGAGCACGGCGGCGACGATCGGGTTCGCGATGATCGACGCGAACCTCGAGTGCACCGCGAGCAGGATCCACTCGCGCCCGCCGCGCGATCCGTCCTTGCGTGGACGGATCGCCCGTGCCGCGAGCGTCACGGGCGCGCCGGGAACGAGCAGCACCGGCACCGCCATCGTCAGGGCCATGTGCCCGAGCATGTGCGCCGAGAACAGGTACTGCTCGTAGACGTTGACGCCGCCGTTGGTCACGTAGGCGAGCAGCAGGAGCCCCGCCACCCAGAGCACCGCGCGGTAGGCGGGCCACTTGTCGCCCCGCTTGCGGAGGCGCCGGACGCCCGCGAGGTAGAAGAAGATGCCGAACCCGCAGGCGAGCAACCAGATGAGGTCGGGGTTCCACTCGGTGAAGTAGCGGAACGTCTCGGGCCACGGCGGCAGCGGCGTGCCCGTGAGGATCTCGGCGGGCGTGCGCGCGAGCTCCCCCGCCTCCTCCGACACGGGGGTCGCGGTGCGCCCGAGCGCCGCCGCGACGCCGGACGCGATGCCCATGAACGCGAGCTCGCCGACCACGACCCACCAGAACCGCGTCGTCGATCGAGCGGCGTCGCCCCGCGACATCCCGCTGATCATGAACCGTCGGTACATCGCACCGAACAGGCCGAGCGCGATGAGCGCGGCGACCTTCGCGAGCACGAGCACGCCGTACTGGGTCGCCAGCTGGCTCCAGGTGCCGATGCGCAGCGCCGCGCTCGCGTAGCCCGAGATCGCGACCACGATGAAGCAGACGAGCGCGACCGTCGAGTATCGTGCGAGCACGACCGGGAGCCGCTTCGCTCCGAGCTCGCGCCTGAGCAGCACCATCGTGAGCAGCCCGCCGAGCCACATCGCGACGAACACGAGGTGGAGGCCCAGGCTCGTCACGGCGGCGGCGTGCCCGGCGGCGCCCGCGGCGTGGCCCTGCTGCGCCATGGGCACGAGCGAGGCGACCGCGAGCACGGTCACGAAGACGAGCGCCGTGTGGTTGCGCACCGCGAAGCACAGCACCGTGACGGTCGCGGCGACGAGGGTCGTGATGAGCCACGCCTGCCCCAGCTCGATGGTCGTCACGAACTGGCCGAGCTTCTGGCCGAAGGCGTCGCTGAGGTCGAACGGCACGGCCGTGACGAGCACGAACGTGAACAGCCCGGTCGCCGCGCTCGCGACGGTCATGACGGCGGCCGACGCGGCGGCGACGTCGAGGGCGAGGTCGAACTCGCGGCGCTTCGGGCTGAGGGCCCAGACGGCGAGCGCGAGCGCACCGATCATGCCCGCGGCGCCGAGGTTGACGAAGAGCTTCGCGACGGGCACGCCGTACCGGGCGACGGGCCCGGGATCCTGGATCAGCTGCTCGTCGGCTCCCCCGCCGTAGGCGAGCGCGACGAAGGTCGCGAGGAGGGCGACGGCGGTGAGCACGGCGGGGCCGAGCACGCGGACGGAGCGGGGCACCGAACCAGCCTAGACGGCGGTGACTGGATGCCTCGTGGGTGCGCCCGCCCCGAGGCATCCGCCCCCTCACCGTTTCAGGAAGGAGACCGCTGTTCAGGACGAGATCGCGGGAATCGTCCTGAACAGCGGTCTCTTTCCTGAATCGCTGCAGGGCGGGAGACGACGGAGGGGCGCACGGCTCTCGCCGTGCGCCCCTCCGTGAGCAGCTGGTTACTTGGCAGCAGCCTTGAGCTTCGAACCGGCCGAGACCTTGACCGAGTAGCCGGCCGGGATCTCGATGGTCGCACCCGTCTGCGGGTTGCGGCCGGTGCGCGCAGCGCGGTGCGTGCGCTCGACGGCGAGCCAGCCGGGGATGGAGACCTTGGTGCCCGAGCCCACGGAGTCGGCGAGCGCGTCGAACAGACCGCCGAGCACGGCGTCGACGGTGGCCTGGCTCTGGCCGGTCGACGCAGCGATCTTCGCGACGAGCTCGGTCTTGTTCAGCGACTTGTCAGCCATTGAATGTCCTCCTCGGACGTTCGCTGTATGCAAACAGCATTGAGTTGAAGTACTCGGGAACGATCGTTCAACCGCCCCCGTGGCCAACCGGCCGCCTCGAATGTAACAGAAAACCCCGGAAACACGCGGATTTCCGGGGTTTTCACGCCATCGGGGCACGGCGTGTCACGCGCCGTGCCCCTCGAGGGCTACTTCAGGAACTTGAACTCGGCCGTGTGCGTCGTCCCGTCGTCGAGCTGCAGCGCGAAGGTGCCGCACCTGCCGGCCCACGCCTTGTCGGTCTTCCAGACGTACACGTACTGGCCCGCGACCGGGTCGTAGGTCAGGCTGCTGCCACCCGCCGTGACCGTCGTCTCGATCGCGTCGGTCGCGACGCCCGTCGCGCACGCCGTGAACACGACCTTCGGGTACCCGTCCGCGATGATGTCGAGGCCCTGGTCGCCGCCGAGGCTGAACTTCATCGGCACCGCGCTGCCGGCCTTGACCGAGTTGACCACGCCGTTCATGTCGACGGGCCGGAAGAACCCGGTGAAGTCGTAGATCACCGAGTAGCCGCACGTCACCTCGACCGACGCGTTGCCGGCGTTGTCGACCGCGGTCCCCTCGGGGGCGACAGCGGTCTTCGCGCCGACGCTCGACGTGTCGAGGACGATCGAGCCGCTCTCGTATCCTGCGGCCACTCCGGATCCGCCCGGCTCATCGGTCGCGGTCCAGGTCGCCTCGGCGACCGACCCGAGGATGACGGGGTCGACCGGGCAGACCAGGGTCACGACCGGCGGCGTCACGTCGACGACCGTGTAGGTGCAGGATGCCTCGGCGGAGGGGTTGCCCGCGTTGTCGACGGCGGTGCCCGCGGGGGCGACGGCGACGAGGTTCTCGCCGAGCGCCGAGGTGTCGAGCAGGATGGCCCCGCTCTCGTAGCCCGCGGCCACCCCCGAGCCGCCCGGCTCATCGGTCGCGGTCCAGGTCGCGTACGCCTCCTCGCCCTGCGGAATCGGGTCGGTCGGACAGGTCAGCGTGACGACGGGGGCCGTCTCGTCGACCGGTTCCACGTCGCAGTTCACGACCGTCCAGCTCAATGAGACCGTCGCGTCGCGGTTCTTCGTGTCCCCGGTGAGCACCTTGCCGGTCGCCCGGTAGCTCACGGTGCCGCTGCCGGGTCCGTCCGAGCTGCCGGCCGTGACCGTGATCGTCGAGCTGGTCTGGGCGCTGTCGACGGTCGAGTTCTTGTCGAGCTCGGCCCAGCCGGCGGGCAGGGTGATGGTCGCCGGTGACGGCTGCGTCGCCGAGACGTTCGACTGGGCGATGCGCGAGAAGCCCACCTCGGAGCCGCTCTGGAAGATCGTGGCGTCGCCGTTGCCGCCCCGGTCGAGGTTCAGCTTGACCACGACGTCATCGCTCGTGCCGCACTCGAGCTCGCCGAGGTCGACCTCGGGCGTCGAGACGACGAGGTCGTCGGTCGTGCTCCACTCGATGTCGTCGGCGTACGCGATCGCGCCCCCTCCGAGCACGAGCGCGGCCACCGCGGCCGCTCCGGCGATCGATCTGCTCCAACGCTTCATGGGACGGCCTCCATCGGTCGGGCGGACGCATGCGCACGCATACGCCCTCGGGTCCGTCAACGCTATTGACGCGCCCACCCGTCCGGCAGGTCCCCATGAGGGTGCCACCCGAACGGGGCCTCCGCCCCGGCCGCTGCGCTCGAGGCCGCCGGAGACGCGAAGAGGGGCGCCCCGGAGAATCCGGAGCGCCCCTCTTCGTGAAGCGTGAAGCTACTGCTTACCAGCTCGACTTGGTGATGCCGGGCAGCTCGCCACGGTGCGCCATGTCGCGGAAGCGGACACGCGAGATGCCGAACTTCGAGAGGTTGCCGCGGGGGCGACCGTCGATGGCGTCGCGCGAACGCACGCGGACCGGCGACGCGTTGCGCGGAAGCTTCTGCAGGCCGACGCGGGCGGCCTCGCGGCTCTCGTCGGTGCCGTTCGGGTCGATGAGCGCCTTCTTCAGCTCGAGGCGCTTCGCCGCGTAGCGGTCGACGATCACCTTGCGCTGCTCGTTACGCGCGATCTTGCTCTTCTTGGCCATGCTTAGCGCTCCTCTCGGAAGTCGACGTGCTTGCGCACCACGGGGTCGTACTTCTTGAGCACGAGGCGGTCGGGGTTGTTGCGACGGTTCTTGCGGGTCACGTAGGTGTACCCGGTGCCGGCCGTCGAACGGAGCTTGATGATGGGACGGATGTCCTGCTGCTTCGCCATTAGAACTTCACCCCACGAGCCTGCATGTCACGGACGACGGCCTCGATGCCACGAGCATCGATGACCTTGATGCCCTTGGCGGACACGTTGATCGTGATGTTCCGGCGAAGCGACGGCACGTAGTACGTCTTCTTCTGCACGTTCGGGTCGAAGCGGCGCTTCGTCCGGCGGTGCGAGTGCGAGATGTTGTGACCGAAGCCGGGAACGGCGCCGGTCACCTGGCACACTGCTGCCATTGGTTTCCTCCAATACCGAGGGGCGGATGCCCCTCCCAAGGTCTCTTGTCTGCTGACGCCCGCACGCCGGAACCCGCGATTTCTCGCGGTGATCTGCGTGGGATTGTCGCGGTCTGGGCAGTGGAAGTACCCAGCCAACGAGCCAGCTTACCAGATACCCCGGTAGCGCCCGAAATCGGTGCGGATGCCCCGGCCGGGGCATCCCGACATCACGGTGCCGTCGTCGTCCCCCGCGCCTCGCGCTCCTCGCGCAGCACCGTGCGCCGCGACAGCACCGCCGCGACGAAGAAGCAGAGCGCGCCGATGACCGTGCCGAGGTTCGTCCAGAACAGGCTCACGAGGTCGCCGGTCGTCGGCACGACGTAGGCGGCGATCGCCGAGACGCCGAAGGCGATCGATCCCAGCAGGTTGAGCCCGGTGCCGTGCCACGTGCGTGCGTCGCGGTCCCACAGCTGGCCGCGATCCCTCGTCGCGACGACCGCGAGGGCGCTCGAGACGAGGAAGGCGATCGACCCGAGCGCATCGGGTCGCCAGCCGACGCCGATCGCGTCGGGGTCCCGCACCGCCGCCACGAGTGCCTGCCCCGTGCTCACGTTGAAGAAGAGCGTGCCGGCGAACTGGATCGCGGCGGCGAACCAGTCGGCCCGGTCGGCGGCGTTCATGCCCTTGCGCGGCGGGCGGCGCCCGCTGAGGCTCAGCTGGATGAACCCGGCCGTCGTGAAGAGCAGCGAGCCGATGAAGAAGGTGACCGCGACGCCGACATCGCCCGCCCACGCGGCGTAGGCCGGCAGCGGTCCGACGAAGAAGCAGATCGAGCCGAGCGCGAATCCCCAGGCCTCGCGGCGCAAGCGGCGATCCGACGGCGGCGTCGGCCGCTCCGGCGAGGAGGTGTCGCGTGGCATGCCCTCATCATCGCGCATGCCCACCCCCGCCGGAGCGACCGCGTCGCTACTCGGCATTCCCCGTCGACGAGGTCTCGACGACGAGCCCGAGGTCGCGCATCTCGCGCACCGACTTGCCCGCGAGCTTGCGGCCGAGCAGCGGTCGCCCGTTGCTGTGCTGGTAGACGCCCGCGGGCTCCTTCGCGAGCGGCTCCTCCCAGCCGCGGTAGAGGGCGATCACCCGGACTGTGAAGCCGATGACGAACGCGATGCCCGTGCTCACCCAGACGTTCAGGCCGAAGGCGTCGCAGACGATCCAGACGAGGCCGGTGAGCACCGCGATGCCGACGAACCACTCCCCGCGGATGAACTGCTTCGGCGGCACCCCGCTCGTGACGTCGATGAAGTAGCGGCCCGCCGTCGGGCCGACCACCGCGAGCGCGAGCGCGCCGAGGACGGGCAGCCCGGCCTCGACCGCCTTCTGCGCGCCCACGATCGCGTACCAGGGCAGCGAGAACGAGGTCATGAACTGGAACAGCCCCTCGCGGAAGAGCTGCCCGCCCTTGAACGCGAGCGCGTACCCGATGAGCCCCGCTGCGAGGCAGAGCAGGATGTACGCGGGGTTCGTGAGTGCCGACGGCACGTCGCCGAGCAGCACGTCGCGGGCGACGCCGCCCCCGATGCCGCCGACGAGCGCCATCAGGAGGATGCCGACGATCGTGTAGTTGCGGTAGTGATCGGGCCGGCGCGCGAGCAGTGCGCCGTTGAGGGCGTTCGTCGTGGCGGCGATCAGGTCGATCGTGGTGAAGTCACCGGTCCACGTGAAGTCGCCGAACGTGATCGGGGTGGCGCTCATCTCGAAGAGCATGACGGCCTTTCTGTCGGGGCATGGTTCTGGTCGGGTGGGGTGCCGAACGGCCCACGGGACGCACCCGTGGGCCGTTCGACGGGCGCTCAGCCGGTCGTCGCGCCGCCGCCCGGCGGCGCCGCCGGCGCGGTCGAGGCGGCCGGCGCACCTTCGTCCTCCTCATGGGTCCCGCGACTCGCCTTCTCCGCATCCGACCGCAGGTCCCAGCTGGGCCGGCGGAACGCGTAGAAGAGCAGCGGCGGCACGCCGAGCAGCAGGATGACGCCGAGCACCACGAGCGCGTACATCCCGGCCGACATCGAGTCGAAGCCGTCCGGCGGGATGAACGCGAGGCAGAACGCGGCGAGGCATCCGAGGAATCCGACGCCCGCGATGAAGCCCATCGCCGGCACGCGGTAGGCGCGCTTGACGTCGGGCGCCTTGCGGCGCAGCCGGATCGCGGCCGCGAACATGAGCATGTACATGATGAGGTAGAGCGCCGCGGCCATGTCGACGAGGGCGATGAAGGCCGAGTTCACGTTCGGGATGAAGATGAACATCGCCGCCAGCAGCGTCACGATCGTGCCCTGCAGCATGAGGATGCCCGACTGCACGCCCTCCGTGTTGCGCTTCTGGAGGCCTCGCGGGAGCAGGCCCGACTCGGCGGCGGCGAGCAGGCCCTTCGAGGGGCCGGCGATCCAGGTGAGCACCGAGGCGAGCGCGCCCGCCGCGATGAGCGCCGAGATGACCGGCGTCGCCCACGACATGCCGAACGTGTCGAAGTACTGCTGGAACGCGAGCATGATGCCGTTCGTCAGCCCCAGGTCCTTGTTCGGCACGGCGATCGCGATCGCGATCGTCGGCAGGATGAACACGGCGAGGATCAGGACGGACGCGAGCAGGATCGACTTGGGGTAGCCGCTGCCCGGGTTCTTCATCTGGTTCACGTGCACGGCGTTCACCTCCATGCCCGCGTACGCGAGGATGTTGGAGACGATCAGCACGATCGACGCGATGCCCGTGAACGGCGGGATCATGTTCGCCGCCCCGAGCGGCACCTCACTCGGTTCGCCGGTGCCCATCCAGATGAAGCCGAACACGATGAGCAGCGCCGCCGGGAAGAGCGTGCCGAGGATGCCGCCCCATGACCCGAGCTTCGCGAACAGGTTGCCGCCGCGCAGGGCGATCAGCGTCGACCCCCAGTACAGCACCAGGATGATGATCGCCGTGTAGAGGCCGTTGTTCGCGAGCGACGGGTCCATGAACACGAACGCGATCGCGGCCGCGATGAAGGCGATCTGCGTCGGGTACCAGACGACGTTCTGGATCCACTGCAGCCAGACGGCGGTGAACCCCCATCGGTTGCCGAAGGCCTCGCGAACCCAGACGAAGACGCCGCCCTTCCACCCCGTCGCGAGCTCGGCCGCGACGAGCGCGGTGGGGATGAGGAAGAAGATCGCCGGGATGATGTAGAGGGTCACGCTGCCGAGCCCGTAGACCGCCATCGCCGGCAGCGAGCGCAGGCTCGCGACGACGACGAGGGTGAGCAGGGCGAGCTGGCCGGCACCGAGGTAGGCCGTGTGCGCCGTTTTCGGCGCCAGCGGGTGGTTCTTCCCGAGCCGTGGCGACTCGGTCGCCTGCTTGGTCATCGCACCCGCCCCCCTAGTGGTGGAATCCCGGACGGGCGCCCTCGACGGGCATGGGCGACTCGAGCTGGTCGAGGTAGGCGGTCTCGGCCTGGATGTCGCGGAGCAGGTCCGCGGCGAGGTCCATGCTGAGCCCGTTGCGGACGACGATGCGCTGCACCGTGCGGTCGGTCATGTTGTCGGGCAGCGGGTACGCGGGCACGAGCCATCCCTTCTGCCGCAGCCGGTCCTGCAGGTGGTACAGGTTCCAGTTCTCGGTGTGCCCCGGCTTGAGGCGCCACGCGAAGACGGGGATGTCGGTGCCGTCGCTGATCAGGTCGAAGGCGCCGATCTCGGCGATGCCCTTGGAGAGGTACACGGCGACGTCCTGCGACGCCTGCTGCACCGCGGCGTAGCCCTTGACGCCGAGCCGCAGGAAGAGGAAGTACTGCAGGAGCACCTGCGCACCCGGCCGCGAGAAGTTGAGCGCGAGCGTCGGCATCTCGCCGCCGAGGTAGCTGACGCGGAAGATGAGGTCGTCGGGCAGCACGTCGGCCGTGCGCCAGACGACCCAGCCGAGACCCGGGTAGACGAGGCCGTACTTGTGACCCGACGTGTTGATCGAGTGCACGCGCGGCAGCCGGAAGTCCCACTCGAGGTCGGGCTGGATGAAGGGCGCGATCATCGCGCCCGAGGCGCCGTCGACGTGGATCGGCACGTCGAGCCCGGTCTTCGCCTGCAGCGCGTCGAGCGCGTCCGAGATCTGCTTCACGGGCTCGTACGCGCCCGTGTAGGTGACGCCCATGATCACGACGACACCGATCGTGTTCTCGTCGATGTACTCCTCGAGCTGGGCGCCGTCGAGCATCGGGTACTCGTCGCTCACCGGCACGTAGCGCGGCTCCACGTCGAAGTAGTTGCAGAACTTCTCCCAGCAGACCTGCACCGCGCTCGACATCACGAAGTTCGGCTTCGAGGCGTCCTTGCCGGCCGCGCGACGGGCCTGCTGCCAGCGGCGCTTCATCGCGAGGCCGCCGAGCATGGCCGCCTCCGAGGAGCCGATCGTCGACGTGCCGATCGTGCCGTCGGGGTCGGGCGAGTGCCACAGGTCGGCCAGCATGCGCCAGCACTTCTCCTCGATGGCCGCGGTCTGCGGGTACTCGTCCTTGTCGATCATGTTCTTGTCGAAGGCCTCGGTGTAGAGCGCCTTGGCCTCGTCGTCCATCCACGTCGTGACGAACGTCGCGAGGTTGAGTCGTGCGTTGCCGTCGAGCATGACCTCGTCGCGGATGATCTGGTACGCGGTCTGCGGCAGCGACTCGTTCTCCGGGATTCGGTGCCCCGTCGTGACCGTCGCCTCCCCCGGTCGCGCGAACCGCGGTGTGTATTCGTTGTCGAGCTGCTCGGTCATCGTCATCCCTCCATGCGTTGCCAGCGCGGTGCCGTCGGGACACCGCTGGGCGCGGACGGGAGGAGCCGTTCCCCCGAACGCTGCATCCGCACGCGATGCTATTGCGGGAGGCGCGCCGCCGGTATCACCCAGATCGCATGAACCGCCGCCCCGGCGCCCCCTGCTCAGGGCCCACCCGTCCCCCGATCGACCCCTCCGCGAGGGGCGGTCCGGGTATGGGGAGTGCTCCCCATTCACCGGGTTTCGGGGAGCGGTTAGTCTCGTGGAGGTCGCCCCGGTTCGGGGTGGCGAGGGTTTCAACGATTGGGGTTGATGATGGCTGATTTCAAGGCGTCGTACGGTGAGATGGAGTCGATGGCGGGCCGTCTCGACACGGGTCGTGAGGAGATCGGCGACGTGCTGCGTCGTCTGAAGGACGATGTCGACCGTCTCCTGGGTGACGACTTCAAGACGCAGCACGCGTCGGGCAAGTTCGGCGAGGGGTACACCGAGCTGACGACGGGCCTGGAGAAGGCGATCGAGGGCATCAGCGACATGGGCGAGTCCCTCCGCAAGATGATGCAGGCGATCAAGGACACCGACCAGGCCCTCGCCGGCAACTAGTCGCACCCGCGCCCCCGCGCGACGACGGCGGGTGGGATGCCACGAGGCATCCCACCCGCCGTTTCCTCATCTGCGACCCGCTCGAGGTCGCGGCCGGAGCGGCCGTCAGTCCGTGAGCCCGTCGACGTACTCGCGGTGGTCGGCGATCCACTCCTCGACCACGGGCGCGTAGTCGTCGGTGCCGGCCTCGTTGAACATGGCGTTCTCGAGCGAGTACAGCAGCTCGCCGTCCATCTCGAAGTCCTCGAGCCAGCCGCTGAGCGTCGGGAACGACTCCGCGAAGCTCTTGCCGCCGAACGCGTGGATGCCCTCGGCGTCGCCGAGCGCGCCCTCGGGGTCCTCGAGATCCTTGATCGGGAACGCGTCGTACGCCCAGTGCGGGCGCCACAGCGTGACCGCGATGTTCTCGCCGCCCTTCGTCGCGGCCGTGAGCTCGGCGAGCATCGCGGGCGTCGAGCTCGTGAGGTACTCCATCTTCTCGAGGCCGTAGGCCGGGATGACCCCGTCCTCCGTCACCCTGTTGAGTCCCGACCCCGGCTCGATGCCGACGAGCCGGTCGCCGAAGAGGTCGGCGTTCGCGGCGAGTTCGTCGAGCGAGTCGATCGGCGCGTCCTCGTTCACCGCGACGGTGAGCTTCGCGTCGTCGTTCCACGCACCGAGGTCGACGAGGTCGTCGCCGTACTGCTCGATGTAGTCGGCGTGCGTGATCGGCAGCCAGGTGTCGAGGGTGACGTCGTAGTCGTCGGTCGTGAGGCCGGCGTAGACGGGCGCGGGGTCGGCGTACTCGAGGGTGACGTCGTAGCCCTGCTCGGTCAGCACGGCCTTCCAGAGCTCGCTCGCGGCGATGCCCTCGTCCCAGCCGTTGAACACGGCGATCGTGACCTCCTTGCGGTCGCCGTTGTCGAGGGTCTCGGCGCCGGCGCCGGCGGCGCAGCCGCTGAGTGCGAGCGCGGCGACCGCGCCGAGTGCGAGTGCTCCGGTGAGCGTGCGCTTCTTCATGTGATTCCTTTCCTCCCGCGAGCAGGGTCGCGGGCGTTGGGGTGAGGTCCGTTGTCGGTCCGTCGGTCGAGGAGCGTCCGACGGAGGAGGGCGCGTATCGAGGTCACCGCGCCGATGCGTTCAGGCGGTCGGGGCGGATGCCTCGGGGCGGGCGCCGACCGCGACGGGCTCGGGTCGCTCGTCGTCGGAGCCCGCTTCGCCGGTTCCGGCGGACTCCGGCGCCGAGGCATCCCCCCTCGACCGGCGGCGTGGCCTCGGCGCGCCGAGCGCGCCGGTGATGCGGTCGAGGATGATCGCGAGGATCACGACCGAGACGCCCGCCTCGAAGCCGAGGCCCACGTCGATGCGGGTGAGCGACTGCACGACGTCGCCGCCGAGACCGCCCGCGCCGACCATGCCGGCGATGACGACCATCGAGAGCGAGAGCATGATGACCTGGTTGACACCCGCCATGATGCTCGGCATCGCGAGCGGCAGCTGGATCTGCCGGAGGATGCGCCACGGCGACGAACCGAACGCCTGCCCGGCCTCGACGACCTCGCGGTCGACGCCGCGGATGCCGAGCTCAGTGAGGCGCACGCCCGGGGCCATGGCGAAGATGATCGTCGCCACGATGCCCGGCACGACGCCGACGCGGAAGAGGATGAGCGCCGGGATCAGGTACACCATGGCCGGCATCGTCTGCATGAAGTCGAGGATCGGGCGGATCACCCGCGAGGCGGTGTCGGAACGCGCGGCGAGCACGCCGACCGGCACGGCGACGACGACCGCGATGGCGCTCGCGACGAGTACGAGGGCGAGCGTCGCCATGGCGTTGTCCCACTGGTCGACGCCGACGATGACGAGCAGGCCGAGCGCGGAACCGAGGGCGAGCCTCCACCCGCGGGCGAACCAGGCGAGCGCGGCGATCGCGGCGATGACGACCCAGGACGGCGGGGCCTGCAGCACGAGCTCGACGAGGTCGTAGAAGCCCGCGAACACGTCGCGAACGGCCCCGAAGAACCCGCCGAGCACCTCGGTGATGAGATCGATGAAGGCGGCGACCCATTCGCCGAGCGGAAGACGGAAGCCGTTCATGCGAGGCTCCTCTCCCCCGCGGCCGCGACCGGCGGGGCGTCGGCCGCCGCCGCTTCGGCACTCGCGGTGCGGTGCAGCGTCTCGGTGATGACGTCGATCGGGATCGTCGCCGGCGTCTCGATGATCGCCTGCTCGGCCGTGTCGGTGCTGACGTTGCCGAGCGCGGCGAGCAGGGTCACCCGCGGTACGGCGCCGAGGAGCCGCCCCTCGCCGTCGACGACCGCGAGCGGCAGCTGGCTCTCGACCGCGCTGCCGAGCAGGTCGGCGAGGTGCTCGTCGACGCCCACGACGGGGTGGTCGTCGCTGATCGCGACGCCGAGGTCTCGTTCGCCGCGCTGCACGAGCCGCAGCACGTCGCGGTCGTGGGCGACGCCGAGCAGTCGCCGCCCGTTGCCGACGACGAAGACCATCGACGTCTGGAGGTCGCGCATCGTGCGCAGCGCCGCGCGCGGCCCGGCCGAGGCGGTCGCGACGGCGCGTGCCGCCTCCATCACGTTGCCGGCGGTGAGCACGCGGGCGCGGTCGACGTCCTGCACGAACTGGGCGACGTAGTCGTCGGCCGGGTCGGTGAGGATCTCCTCGGCGGTGCCGATCTGCACGACACGGCCGTCGCGCATCATGGCGATGCGGTCGCCGAGGAACATCGCCTCGTTGAGGTCGTGGGTGATGAAGACGATCGTCTTGCCGAGCTCCTGCTGGAGTTCGACGAGCTGCTCCTGCATCTCGCGGCGGATCAGCGGGTCGAGGGCCGAGAAGGCCTCGTCCATCAGCAGGATGTCGGTGTCGGCGGCGAGTGCCCGGGCGAGGCCGACTCGCTGCTGCATCCCGCCCGAGAGCTCGGCGGGCAGCCTGTCGCCCCAGCCGCCGAGGCCCACCCGCTCGAGGATGCGCTCGGCGCGAGCGCGACGCTCGATCGCCGGAACGCCCTGGATCTCGAGTCCGTACGCGGCGTTCTCGAGCACGGTGCGGTGCGGCAGCAGCGCGAAGTGCTGGAAGACCATCGAGACGCGACGGCGGCGTACGGCGCGCAGGCGGTTCGGCGCGACCCCGGTGATCCGCTCCCCCATGACCGTGACGCTGCCGCCGGTCGGCTCGACGAGCCCGTTGAGCATGCGGATGAGCGTCGACTTGCCCGAGCCCGACAGGCCCATGACGACGAAGATCTCACCGCGGCGCACGTCGAAGTCGGCGTCGATGACCGCGGCGGTGCCGAGCGGGGCGAGTTCGTCGCGGCCGGCGCCCTGTCGCAGCCGCTGCAGGGCTTCACGCGGCTTGCGGCCGAAGAACTTGGTGAGGTGGCGCACCTCGAGGGCAGGGGTTTCTGGCATCGTCTGGGCTCCCTGAGGGCGCGCCGATCACCGCGAACGCGTGGCGTTCCGCGGTCGAATCCGGGCGCGCCGAACTCATGGGTCACGGCCGGGTTGGCGGCGAGTCGGAAGCCCCGCGCTCAAGCCCGGCGGATGGTGCTGGCGCCGGGCGAAACAGGGCCTCGTCGCACCCGGCCATCGGGGCCGGATGCCTCACCGCCGAACCGTACGCTCCGATCATTCCCGTTCGGGCATATCGGACCGCGGACTGGGCGGACGGTCTTGCAGGACCGCTGTCCACCGTAACGAGGTTCTCCGCGGAACCCAAACTCGACTTGGTTTTTCCGTGCCCGACCAGCGTTTTCCACTCGTCGGCCGACCGCGGCGGGCGGCGATGCGATCAGGCCGGCGAGCCCGCACTCGCATTCGCGAGCTTCGTGCAGTTCTCGCACAGGCCGAAGACGTCGACGACGTGGGCCGCCTGCGTGAATCCGTGCTCGGCGGCGATGCCCTTCGCCCAGGCCTCGACCTCGTCGGCCGCGATCTCGACGGTGAGCCCGCAGTTGCGGCAGATGAGGTGGTGGTGGTGACCGGTCGTCGAGCAGGCCCGGTACAGCGCCTCGCCGTCGGGCGACTGCAGCGAATCGGCCTCACCGCTCGAGGCGAGGTCGCCGAGCGCTCGATAGACCGTCGCGAGCCCGATCGGCGCACCGCTCGCGTGCAACGCGGAATGCAGCGCCTGCGCGCTGATGAAGCCCTCGGTCGTGTCGAGGGCCTCGCGAACGGCCTCGCGCTGCCAGGTGTTGCGTTTCATGCGATTCGTGCGTCCTCCGCGGTCTCGACGGGGATGTCGGCCCGCTTCCACGGTACCGCGCGGAGCTTGGAGATCCCCAGCGCGAGGAGGAAGAACGCGGTCGCCGCGAGGGCGATCGAGGGGCCGGCCGCGATCGCGAATGCGCGCGACGCGAGCACCCCGATCACACCGGATGCCGCGCCGATCAGCGGCGACGCGAGCAGCACGCCGCGGAAGGAACCCACGACGAGGCGCGCCGCGGCGGCCGGGGCGGCGATCAGCGCGATCGCGAGGATGGCGCCGACCGCGGGCAGCGAACTCACCACCGACGCGGCCGTGAGCCCGAGCACGACGAGCTCGATGGGCCACTCCCGGTAGCCCATCGCCCGGAAACCGGCCGGGTCGAACGTCGAGAGCGCGATCTCCTTGCCGATGGCGGCGACCACGACGATCGCGACCACGGCGACGCATGCCGCAAGCAGAATGTCTTGCTCGGTCACCGTCAGGATGGACCCCACGAGCAGGCTCTCAGCGCTGACCGGCAGGCCGGGTAGGAGCGCCTGCAGCAGTGCGCCGGCGGCGAAGCCGCCCGTCAGCACGATGCCCGCCGCGACCTGCGCGCCCTGCCGACGCACCCGGGCGATGCCCGCCATGACGGCGACGAGCACGATCGAGGCTACGGCGGCGCCGGCCGGAACGCTCACGCCGAGCGCCGCGGCCGCGACCGCTCCCGGATACGTGCCGTGCGTGAGCGCCTGGGCGAAGAAGGTGCGCTTGCGCAGCACCACCAGGGTGCCGACGAACCCGGCGCCGACGCCGATCACGATCGCGGCGACGAGGGCCCGCTCGAAGTAGCCCATCAGCGCCCCTCCCCCGTGCCCGTCGATGCCCCGGCGCGATCGCGGGCGTTCGGGAGGGGATCGGCGGATCGGGAGGACGGAATCCCGAACCGGCTCCTCCCGGTCGTGCGATCTCCTCCCGACCGGCGACGGGAGACTGCCGCGGCCGCCAGTGCGACGGCGAGCACGAGCGCGTAGCCCAGCACGAACACCGCGACGACCGTCGATCCGGCGGGCACGTCGACCCCCGCGCCGACCGAGACCGCGAAGCCCGTCGCGAGCCCCAGCCACGCACCGACGGCGGCGAACGCCGCGGCCACCGGGAACAGCCACCACATGCGGCGCGTGACGAGCCGCGCGACCGCTCCCGGGACGATCAGGAGGGCGAGCACGAGCAGCGTGCCCACGGTACTGGCCGCCGCGACGACGACGAGCGCGATCGACGCGTTCAGCACGAGGTCGAGCACGAGGGCCGAGTCGCCGGCGGCCCGACTCCCCCGGGCGTCGAAGGCCCGGAACAGCTGCTGCTTCAGCGTGGCGACGACGAGGAGCAGTGCCGCACCGCTCACCGTCACGAGCGGGAGCACCTGGTCGGGCGGAATCGTGAGCACCCGGCCGAAGAGCAGCGCCTCGAGCTCGCCCGCGTAGTCGTCGCTCTTGGAGACGACGATCACGCCCACGCTGAAGGCGGCCGTCAGGACGATCGCGATCGCGGCGTCGGACGTGATGCCGGCGCGATCGAGCCAGGTGAGGGCGAGCGCGCCCGCGAGGGCGGCGATCGCCGCTCCGGGGATGAGGCCGCTCGTCCCTCCGACGGCGAGCCCGATGGCCAGTCCGGGGAAGACGGCATGGGTGAGCCCGTCGCTGATGAACTCGAGCCCGCGGAGGTTGACGAGCACGCCGACGACGCCGGCGACGATGGCGAGCACGAGCATCACGAGGAGGGCGCGGCCCATGAAGGGGAGCGCGAAGGCCGAGAAGAGCGCGTCGAAGGCGGTCATCGCGTGCGGCTCCCCCATGCGCATCCGGTATATGCCATCGGTCGCATCAATGGCCCTCGTGGCCGGGCACGACGAGCGTGTGCTCGTCGATCTCGACCTCGACGCCCTCGAAGCACTCCTGCACGTTGCCCAGGGTGAGCACCTCGTCGACGGGACCGTGCGCGAGTTGCGTGCCGTTGACGAGCACCACAGAGTCGCAGACGAGGCGAGCCAGCTCGAGGTCGTGGGTCGAGACGAGCACGGCGACGCCGTCGGCCTTGAGCTGCCTGAGCGTCGCGACGAGGGCGTCGCGGTTGGCCTGGTCGAGTCCGTTGAACGGCTCGTCGAGCAGCAGGAGCGCGGGCTGCGAGGCGAGCGCCCGCGCGAGCAGGCCGCGCTGGCGCTGGCCGCCGGAGAGCTCGCCGAACTGACGCTTCGCGAGCGGGGCGAGGTCGACCCGCTCGAGCGCCTGCGCGACCGCGGCCCGGTCGGCGCGCCCCGGCCAGCGGAAGAGCCCGAGCGCGCGGTACCGCCCCTGCATGACGACCTGCTCGACGCTGATCGGGAAGTCGGCGTCCAGATCCGCCGACTGCGGCAGGAAGGCGACCATTCCGTTTCGGGAATGCGATGGGCGCACGGGCGCCTCGACCCCGGCGAGCTCGAGCGTGCCGGCCGTGCGCGGCACGAGCCCGAGGATGCCCTTCAGCAGGGTCGACTTGCCGGCGCCGTTCGGGCCGATGAGCGCGACCGCCTCGCCGCGCTCGATCTCGAGGTCGAGGTCGGCGACACCGCCGCCGCCCGGGTGGGTGAACGCCGCACCGCGGAGCCGGAGCACGGGGGAGTCGGTCATGGCGTCATCCTTGCAGGGCGGCGGGGAGCGCGGAAGCCTCGACGCCCCACGACTCGAGGATGAGCCGCGCGTTGTGGAGCTGGCTGCCGAGGTACGTCTCGCCCTCGGTGCCGGCCGCCCCGAGCGAGTCTCCGTAGAGCGCATCGGGACCCGAGTAGACCCTCGCCCCCGACTCGGCGCCGATCGTCTCGGCCGCCTTCGGCGAGATCGACGCCTCGGAGAACACGGCCTTCACGCCGGTCTTGCGGATCTCGGCCACGAGGTCGTCGATCTCGGCGGCGCTCGGCTCCGCGTTGTCGTCGAAGCTCGGGATGATGCTGCCGACGAACGTGATGTCGTAGGCGTCGACGAAGTACGTGAACGCGTCGTGGTTGGTCACGAGCAGCCGCTCGTCGGCGGGCACCTGCTCGACGTTGTCGCCGATCCACTCGTCGAGCGCGTCGAGTCGCCCGAGGTAGGCGGCCTCGTTCGCCTCGACGGCCGCCGTGTCGAGGCCGGGCACCTCGCCGAGGCCGTGCGCGATGTTCTCGACCATCTGCTCGGCGAGCTCGGGATCGGTCCAGATGTGGGGGTTGCCGTCGGCGTGGTCATGGCCGGCGTGATCGTCGCTCTCCGCGGTGGCCTCGTCGTCGTGGTCGTGCCCGGATTCGTCGTCGTGCTCGTCGCCCGAGTCGTCCGCCTCGTGCTCGTGGTCGTCGGTGCCGAACAGCTCGATGCCGGTGCTCGCGTCGACCAGCACGCCGTCGAAGCCCGAGGCGGCCACCGCGTCGTCGAGCCAGCTCTCGAGGCCGGCACCGTTGACGATGAGGGCGTCGGCGTCGCTGAGGGCGAGCAGCTGCGCCGCCGAGGGGTCGAAGCCGTGGGCGCTCTGGCCGGGGGAGAGGAGCTGGGTCACCGCGGCGTGGTCGCCGACGAGTTCGCGCGTGAAGTCGCCCACCTGGGTCGTGGTCGCCACGACCTGCGGCGACCCGTCGGTCGCACCGGATGCCGCGGTGCCGGCGCAGCCCGCGAGCACGAGGGTCGCGGCGATGCCGAGCCCGATCGTCGTCGGGACGGTCACGGTGCGGCGGGGTCGGGGGAGCGAGGTCATGCTCCGACTCTAGACCTTATTGATAATGATTGTCAAAACCATCTGAGTCGGCCTCCGGTCGTCTTCGGCATGCGCCGTCACACTGTGGAGAACCCGTGGCGCGTGTCGCCGGGTCGTGCAAGAGTGAAGTACGTGGATACGACGACGACACCCGCGCTCACGTTGCATCCGTTCACCGTCGCCGATGCCGAGCGCGTGCTCGCCGGCGAGGTCGACCCGCACGACGGCTGGGAGGGCGCGTACGCCTTCACGGATGAGCCCGAACTCCTGGCCGAGTACGTGCAGGCGGTCCGCGAGAACGGCGATCCCGCACCGTTCGGCCCGTACCTCGTGCATCGCGGCGCGGACGGACCGGCCATCGGCGGAGTGAACCTGTTCGGTCCGCCGGGCCCCGACGGCGCCGTCGACTTCGTGTTCGGGCTCGTGCCCGCGGTGCGCGGCCAGGGCCTCGCGCTGCACACGATCCGCGCGGCGGTCGAACTGGCGCGGTCCGCCGGCGCCAGCATCGTGCGCGCAGAGGCCGAGGTCTCGAACCTGCCGGCCCGGCGCACGCTCGAGCACGCCGGCTTCACCGAGGCCGGCCGCACCCCCGACGCGATCACCTACGAGATCCGCCTGTAGCGACGCGCGCGGCTCGCGCTATTCGAGCAGGAGCGCCGGCTCCTCGATGATCGACGCGACGTCGGCGACGAAGCGCGACACCACGTCGCCGTCGACGACGCGGTGGTCGAACGAGCCGCCGATCGTCGTCACGAAGCGCGGACGCACCTCGCCGTCGACGACCCACGGCTTCTGCTTGATGGTGCCGAGGGCGACGATGCCGACCTCGCCCGGATTCAGGATCGGGGTGCCGGTGTCCATGCCGAAGACGCCGATGTTCGTGATCGTGATCGTGCCGCCCTGCATCTCGGCGGGCTGCGTCTTGCCCTCGCGGGCCGTGAGCGTCAGCTGCTCGAGCGCCGCGGCGAGCTCCACCATCGACATGTCCTGCGCGTTCTTGACGTTCGGCACGATGAGCCCGCGCGGCGTGGCCGCGGCGATGCCGAGGTTCACGTAGTGCTTGACGATGATCTCCTCGTCCGTCCACTGCGCGTTGACCGTCGGGTTGCGGCGCACGGCCCAGAGCATGGCCTTCGCCATGATGAGCAGCGGCGAGATCTTGATGCCCGCGTAGTCGGGGGAGGCCTTGAGTCGCTTGAGGTACTCCATCGTGCGGGTCGCGTCGACGTCGACGAACACCGACACGTGGGGCGCCGAGTAGGCGCTCTGCACCATCGCGTTCGCGATCGCCTTGCGCACTCCCTTGACCGGGATGCGCGTCTCGCGGTCGGCAGGCGCCTCGGGCGTCTGGATGTTGCGGAACACGCTCGCCTGGCTCGCCTCGCGGATGACGTCGTCGCGCGTGACGTCGCCGATCGGCCCGGTCGGCGCAACGCGCGAGAGGTCGACGCCGAGGTCCTTCGCGAGCTTGCGGATGGGCGGCTTCGCGATGACCGGCACGTGCGCCTCGGGCTTCGCCTCGGCACGCGCGGCCGGGGTGGGATGCGCCGCGGCGGGTGCGGCGGGCGCGGGCGCCGCAGGGGCCGGGGCGGCGGGCGCGGGCGCTGCGGCGAGGCTCACGTGGGCGCCGTTCGGAGCGGGGTGGCGGCGACGACGCGTCGCGGCGGGGCCCGACGAGCCGTGCCCGACGAGGACGGCGCCGCTGCCCTCGGCCTCGGGCGCGGGCGCCTTCGGCTCGGCGGGTGCGGCCGCGGCCCCCGACTCGGGCGCGTCGGCGGGCGCCGGGCCCGAGGCATCCGTCTGGATCACGAGGATGGGGGTGCCCACGTCGACCGTCGTGCCCTCGTCGACGAGCAACTCGGACACGACGCCCTCGAACGCGCTCGGCAGCTCGACGAGCGACTTGGCGGTCTCGATCTCGACGAAGACCTGGTCGAGCGAGATGCGATCGCCGGGCGCGACGCGCCACTGCACGATCTCGGCCTCGGTGAGGCCCTCGCCGACATCGGGAAGGGGGAATCGGATCTCGCTCATCAGTCTTACCCTCGCAGTCGAGTCATGCCGTCAGCGTCATACGAGTCGCGGTCAGTACGCCAGGGCGCGATCCACGGCTTCGAGCACCCGGTCGGGGCTCGGGAGGTATTCCGTCTCGAGCGCGGCGGGCGGGAACGGGGTGTCGAAACCCGACACCCGCAGCACCGGAGCCTCGAGCGAGTAGAACGCCCGCTCGGCGACGGTCGCCGCGATCTCGGAGCCGACCGACACGTTGCCGTACGCCTCCTGCGCGACGACGAGCCGGCCGGTGCGATGCACCGAGTCGAGCAGCGGTCCGTAGTCGATGGGGGAGAGGCTGCGCAGGTCGACGACCTCGAGGCTCGTGCCCTCCTCCGCGGCGATGTCGGCCGCCTGCAGCAGCGTCGAGACCATCGCACCGTGGCCCACGACGGTGACGTCGGTGCCCTGGCGCACCACGCGGCTCGCGTGCAGCGGGTGACCGGAGTGGTCGAGGTCGACCGGGCCCTTCGGCCAATAGCGGCTCTTCGGCTCGAAGTACAGCACCGGGTCGTTCGACTCGATCGCCTCGCGGATCATCCAGTAGGCGTCGTGCGGGTTGGAGGGGCTCACGACGCGCAGGCCCGGGGTGTGGGCGAAGTAGGCCTCGGGGCTCTCCTGGTGGTGCTCGATCGAGCCGATGTGGCCGCCGTACGGCACGCGGATGACGACGGGCATCGACACGCGCCCCTCGTGCCGCAGCGTCTGACGGGCGAGCTGCGTCGTGATCTGGTCGAACGCGGGGAAGATGAACCCGTCGAACTGGATCTCGCAGACCGGACGGTAGCCGCGCATCGCGAGGCCGATCGCCGCACCCACGATGCCCGACTCGGCGAGCGGGGTGTCGAGCACGCGCTTCTCGCCGAACTCGGCGGAGAGCCCCTCGGTGACACGGAACACGCCGCCGAGCGGTCCGATGTCCTCGCCCATGAGCAGCACTTTGCCGTCGGCGCGCATCGCGTCGGCGAGCCCCGCGTTGATGGCCTTCGCCATCGACATGGTGTGCACGCCGCGCACGGCGTCGGCCGGCGCGGTCGCCTCCGTCGCGACATCCGAGATGGATGCCTCGGCCGTCGTGTCGCTCACGCGAACCTCCTCGTCGATGCCGCTCACGCCTCGCCCCCCTCGAACGAGGTCTCGAAGGCATCGAGCCAGGCGAGCTGTTCGGTCATGAGCGGGTGGGCCTCGCTGTACACGTGGGCGAAGATCGTCTCGCGCGTGGGCGCCTCGAGCTCGAGCGTGCGGCGGCGCACGTCGGCCGACAGATCGGCCGCCTCCTGGTCGACCTCGTCGAAGAACGCGGCCGAGGCGCCCCTGCTCTCGAGCCAGATGCGGTAGCGCGTGATCGGGTCGCGCTCGGCCCAATACGCCACCTCGTCGTCGGTGCGGTACTTCGTCGGGTCGTCTGCGGTCGTGTGCGCGCCCATCCGGTAGGTGAGCGCCTCGATGAAGCTCGGGCCCTCACCGGCACGGGCCTCTTCGAGCGACTGCCGGGTGGCCGCGTAGCTGATGAGCACGTCGTTGCCGTCGATGCGCAGGCTCGGCATGCCGAAGCCCGCGCCGCGCAGCGACAACGGACTGCGCGACTGCCGCGAGACGGGCACCGAGATCGCCCACTGGTTGTTCTGCACGAAGAACACCTGCGGCGTCTGATAGCTCGCGGCGAAGACGAGGGCTTCGCTCGCGTCGCCCTGCGAGGTCGACCCGTCGCCGTAGTACACGAGGACCGCGGCATCGGTCTCGGGGTCGCCGGTCGCGGTCGCCCCGTCGAACTGCAGGCCCATCGCATAACCGGTCGCATGCAGCGTCTGCGAGGCGAGCACCAGCGTGTAGAGGTGGAAGTTGCCGCTCTCCTCCGGGTTCCAGCCGCCCTGGGTCACCCCGCGCAGCAGCGCGAGGATGCCGACCGGGTCGAGCCCGCGGATCATGCCGACGATGTGCTCGCGGTACGAGGGGAACAGGTGGTCCTGCGGGCGGGCGGCGTGCGCCGAACCCACCTGCGCGGCCTCCTGCCCATGGCTCGGCACCCACAGGGCGAGCTGGCCCTGCCGCTGCAGGTTGGCGCCGGTGAGGTCGAGTCGACGCGACAGCGCCATGTCGCGGTAGAACCGCTCGAGCGTCGCGTCGTCGAGCGCCTCGACGAGGGGCAGGTACGGCTCGGCCTCGGGGGTCGGCCGCAGCCGACCCTCTGGGGTCAGGAGCTGGACCGTCGGCGCGGTGAAGTCTCTCTCGCGGGCTGCCACCGTTCCACGCTACCCGCTATACGGGACGCCCTTCTTGTGAAGCCGGTACAAGCTCACCCAGAATCGCGAGGAGGGTTTCGACAGACTCGGGCTCGCCGATCGAGATCCTGATGCCGTCGGGGGCGAACGCCCGCGTGACGAGCCCGGCGTCGAACAGGCGCTCGGCGACCTCGGTCGTCGCGTCGCCCGACGGCAGCCAGATGAAGTTGCCCTGGGCCTGCGGGATCGGCCAGCCCTGGGCGATGAGCGCGGCCCGCACGCCGTCGCGGCGGGCGGCGATCACGCCGACGCGGTCGAGCAGTTCGGCCTCGGCGGCGGGGTCGAGCGAGGCGATCGCCGCCGCCGAGGACGCCGCGGTCACGCTGAGCGGAATGACCGTCGCGCGTGCGGCGTCGAGGATCGGCACGGGGCCGACGGCGTACCCGACGCGCAGCCCCGCGAGACCGTACGCCTTCGAGAAGGTCCGCAGGATGACGAGGTTGGGGAAGCGCCCCAGCAAGGTGCTGCCGTCGACCGCGTCGCCCGCGGCATCGGCGGTCTCCCGGTCGACGAACTCGATGTAGGCCTCGTCGAGCAGGACGAGCAGGTCGGCGGGCACCTTCGCCATGAACGCCTCGAACTCCGCCGCGGTGACGACGACGCCCGTCGGGTTGTTGGGCGAGCAGACGATCGCGACACGGGTGCGGTCGGTGATCGCGGCGGCCATGGCGTCGAGGTCGTGGCCGTGGTCGGGTCGGTTGGGCACCTGCACGCTCGTCGCTCCCGACACGGTGACGAGACCCGGGTACGCCTCGAACGACCGCCACGAGTAGACGACCTCGTCGCCGGGTGCGGCCGCCGCCTGGATGAAGGCGGCGAGGAGCGCGACCGATCCGGCGCCGATGAGCACCTCGTCGGCCGTGACGCCGAATCGTTCGCCGAGTCGTTCGCGCAACGCGAGCGCGGTGGCGTCGGGATAGCGGTTGACCGTCGCGCCGGTGGCCGCGATCGCCTCGGCGACGGAGGGCAGCGGATCGAACGGGTTCTCATTGCTCGACAGCTTGAAGCCGTCGGCAGGGGCCGGGCGCCCCTGTCGGTACGGGGGGAGGGCGGCGATCTCGGGGCGCAGGCGGACGCGTGCGCGCGAAGGCTCCGGTGCGGTCACGCGTTCCACCGTACCTCCTCGCTCGGCAGACCTCTTCGCCCCGCGAGCCCGTTCTGACAGAGTGGGGACATGCGCTTCATCCTCAAGGTCATCGTCATCGCCCTCGCGCTCTGGCTGACGACGCTCATCGTCTCGGGCGTGAACGTCGTGCCGTACGACGACACCGACGTCGCGACGGTGCTCACCTACCTGCTCGTCGCGCTCATCTTCGGCCTCGTCAACGCGTTCATCGGCACCTTCATCAGGGTCGTCGCGTTCCCGATCTACGTGATCACGCTCGGCCTCATCTCGTTCATCGTGAACGGGCTCCTGCTGCTCATCGTCGACTGGGTCAGCGACCTCATGGGCTTCGGCCTCGTCGTCGACAGCTTCTGGTGGGGTGTGCTCGGCGCGCTCGTGCTCGGTCTCATCAGCTGGCTGATCGGGCTCGTCGTGCGGCCCTCGCGGGACTGAGCGGCGCACCGGACTCATCCGCGACGGGCGATCCACTCGCTGACTGCACCCTCCCCGCCACCCGTGAACTCGAGCAGCGCGCGGAACTCGGCGAGGCGCGGATCGTCGGACTCGTCCATCAGCGCGGCCGTCTCCTGGTAGAGCGCGAGCGAATGCGACGGGAACCACCCGTCGTACTCGCGACCGGCCTCGAGCGCGTCGCGCGAGACTACGACGCGCTCGGGCGAAGCGTGACCCGACCCGCCGGACGCGGGCACGAGGTCCTCCGTGTGCTCGACCACGATGTTCGGCACGCCGGGGCGCGTGGGCGCCGAGTCGTTCGGCCCGCCCAGGTCGAGGGCGCCGATCACGCCGAGCTCGGGATCGCTCGCGAGCTTCGCGCCGATGATGCCCCCGCCCGAATGGCCGGCCACGAGGACCGGCTCGCCGGGCCCGATGCCGGCCCCGGCCATCGCCTCGCGCACGGCGCGCTCGCCTGCGCCCGATGACGCCCCCACCCCCCGGAGCTCGTCGAGGGGCGAGTCGTCGGCGATTCCGTGGATGTTGCTGACCATGTCGAACGGCTGCTCGTCCGCCACGACCGCGAAGTCGACGGTGCCGCTGATGTAGACGACCCAGCGCGGGTCACCGGGTTCGCCGTAGCGCTCGATGCGGATCTGCGGCCCCTCGCCCCCGGGAATGCGGCCGGCGAGATCGCCGAAGCCGGCCGGCGCGCGCACGGTGCGCTCGGGGCCCTCGCTCGGGTGGCCGCCGGGTGCCTGACCGTCACCGCCCCGGTCGGTGCGATCGGCCCGTCGCACGTCGACCGGCCCGTCGACGAAGGCCGCCGAGCCGACGAGCGCCGCGACCGCGAGCAGCATCGAGGCGTTCTCGGGCGCATCGACCCGGGGACCGAGCGTTGCGACCGATGACGCGCCGCCCGGCAGGTGCAGCGTGCCGATCGCGAACTCGTCGGCCGAGTCGACCGCGGCGCGCACCGCGCGCACGAACAGCGGATCGGAGAGCAGGTCGCGATTCGCCGAGAGCCACTCGTCGAGCGGCGTCGTGCCCCAGATCCGCCCGGCGGCGGCGTTCGCACCCGCGGCGAGCGCGACGCCGCCCGAGAGCAGCAGGCCGGCGGGTGAGGCCAGGAACCATCCGAGTGCATACCCGACGACACCCCCGCCGACCTGCCAGGCGCCGTCGACGAGCTGCTCGGTGAGTCCGTACCGCTCGGCGCTCCGCACGAGTGCGGCACGCAGGTCGTCGCCGTCGGCGCGGCACCGCCGCAGCGCCCGCTCGACGTCGAGCGTCGCCGCGGCCGGCTGGGGTCCCGCGTCCCACAGCGTGCCCCGGTCGACGCCGAGCGCCTCGAGTTCCGCCGCGAGCGCGCCCGCGTCGGCGGCGGCGGCATCGAGCGCGACGACGGCACCGCCGAGACGCGCGGCGTCGGCGAACAACTCGTCGGTGGCGACCGCGGTCGAACCGCCGCCCGAGATCGTGATCGTGTCGCTCACGATGTGCGCCGAGCCTCGTCGACGCCTCGCAGCAGGCGCTCCTGCTCGGCGAGAACGGCCGCGTCCGCCGCCGCTCGTGCGGCGATCGCCTCCCGCTCGGCGGCCTCGTAGGCCGCGATCTGCTCGCCCATGCGCCGGATGCGCTCGTCGAGGTCGGCTACGGCGCCGTCGAGGCGCTCGACCGCGCCGAGCGTCGCGGCGCGGAGGTCGTGCAGCCGTTCCGCGTACCGGTCCGCCGCCTGCGAACGCCACGATCCGCCGTCGGGCGGGAGCACCGCTGCGGCGTGCCCGATGGCCGTCCGGAGCGGTCCGAAGCGGCCGCGCAGCGCCACCGCCCGATCGAGCTCGTCACGGGTGGTCGGGCGACCCATGAGCGTCGCGAACACGCGATCGTCTGAAGCATCCATGCCGGCCAGCCTGCCGACCCGCGACGACCGCCCGGACGCGCCCGGCTCGTCTGTGCACTCGGAGCCGGCCGCGCGAGGTGTTGAGGACCGGTCGCGCTCAGCCCTCGAGCACCTGCTCGAGGGCGAACCGTCCGAGTCGTCCGATCGGGCCCGTGCCGTCGAGCTCGTCGACGACCCCGCTGCCCCACACCACGGCCCAGCCCCGGGCGCGGCGCCAGGACGCCGCATCGACCGACCGGCGGCGCTCGACCTCGCGGCGGAAGACGGCTCGGGCCTCGGCGTCGAAGGTCAGCCAGCCGGTCACGAGGTCGGTGGCCGGGTCGCCCGCGGTGAGGTCCCCGAAGTCGATCACTGCGGCGAGCACGGCGTCGCGCCCCGTTCCCGCCGACCCGTCGGCGAGCACCAGGTTGCCGGCGTGCAGGTCGCCGTGCACCCAGACCGCCTGACCCGTCCACCCGGGGGCGTCGAGCGCGTCGAGCCAGATCTCGCGGAGCCGGTCGACGTCGAGGTCGAGGCCGCGCGACGCGAGCCGGTCGAGCCGCGCCGTCACCGCCTCGTCGCGAGCGGCGAGCGGTACGCCGCGGAACGGATTGCGCGGAGCCCCGGCGGGCGCCGGGACCGCCATCGCGTCGACGAAGGCGGCGAGCGCGGTGGCGAGCCCGGCCCGCTCGGCGGCCGGCGTCTCGGCCGCCACGGTCCCCTCGTACCAGGGGACGATGCTCCACGGCGCGTCGAACCCGAGCTCGGGGGCGGGCCGGCCGACGCGCACCGGCGCCGGCACGGAGACCGGCAGCCGTTGGGCCAACTCGGGGAGCCAGCGCTGCTCGTGCACGATGAGCGGCACGGCGATCAGGCGCCGCGGCAGCCGGACCGCGAGATCGTCGCCGAGGCGGAAGACGGCGTTGTCCCAGCCGTTCGCGACGAGTTCGAGCGGAGCCGCCAGGTCGGGGTGCTGGCTGCGGACCAGCCGGGCCGCGAGCTCGTCGTCGACGTCGAAGTCGGGTGCCGGGGCATCCGCCATGTCTCCCGCCCCTTCGCTCCGCCGAATCCCGGCCCGCAAGCCGTTCCTGAAACACGCATTCTCCTCCACAATGGAACCCATGACGCGCGCGGAGCCCGCGGGGGAGGCCGCGCAGCCCTTCCGGGTGTCCTTCGTGTGCACCGGCAACATCTGCCGCTCGCCGATGGCCGAGGTGGTGCTGCGCGCGCAAGCCGAACGCGCCGGGCTCGGCTCGCAGATCGCGATCGAGTCGGCGGCGACCGGCGACTGGCACGTCGGCGAGCCGGCCGACCAGCGCACGGTCGATGCGCTCGCCCGCGCCGGCTACGACGGCACGCATCATCGCGCCCGCCAGTTCGACGCCGGCGACTTCCCCCACCTCGACCTCGTGGTCGCGTTCGACCGCGGCCAGGCGCGCATCCTGCGCAACTGGGCGGCCGGCCCCGTCGAGGAGCACAAGGTGCGGCTGCTGCTCGAGTTCGAGCCATCCCTCTCGAAGCAGCAGGATGTGCCCGACCCGTATTACTCCGACGATGCGATGTTCGATCGGGTCCTTGAGATGATTGAACGGTCGACCACGGCGCTCTTCCGGCAACTCGCGCCGGCTCTCAGACAAGGAATCCGATGACTTCGCTGCCTCCCCAGCCGCTCAGCCCCCTCGACGGACGCTACCGCTCGGCGGTCGGCGAACTCGGCGAACACCTCTCCGAGGCGGGGCTCAACCGCGCGCGCGTGCACGTCGAGGTCGAGTGGCTCATCGCCCAGACCGACCGCGGCTTCTTCGGCTCGCAGCCGCTGAGCGACCACCAGAAGGCGGCGCTGCGCCAGGTCGTCGGCGACTTCGGCCAGCCCGACATCGACGAGCTCGCCGCGCTCGAGGCGACCACCCGCCACGACGTCAAGGCCGTCGAGTACTACGTGCGCCGCCGCCTCAGCGACCTCGGCCTCGACGCGATCGCCGAGCTCACCCACTTCGCGTGCACCTCGGAGGACATCAACAACCTCTCCTACGCGATCACCGTGCGCGACGCCGTGCAGCAGGTCTGGCTGCCCAAGTACCGCGCGGTCATCGCGACCCTGCAGGCCCTCGCGGTCGAGCACCGGGATGCCTCGATGCTGAGCCGCACGCACGGCCAGCCCGCGACCCCGTCGACGATGGGCAAGGAGCTCGCGGTCTTCGTGCACCGCCTCTCGCGCATCGCCGCCCAGGTCGAGGCGACCGAGTACCTCGGCAAGTTCTCGGGCGCGACCGGCACGTTCTCGGCGCACGTCGTCGCCGCACCGGATGTCTCGTGGCCCGACGTGTCGCGCGAGTTCGTCGAGTCGCTCGGCCTCACCTGGAACCCGCTGACGACCCAGATCGAGTCGCACGACTGGCAGGCCGAGCTCTACGGCAAGGTCTCGCACGCCAACCGCGTGCTGCACAACCTCGCCACCGACATCTGGACGTACATCTCGCTCGGCTACTTCCGGCAGATCCCCGCAGCGGGCGCGACGGGGTCGTCGACGATGCCGCACAAGGTCAACCCGATCCGGTTCGAGAACGCCGAGGCGAACCTCGAGCTGAGCTCGGCCGTGCTCGACTCGCTCGCGGCGACGCTCGTCACCTCGCGCCTGCAGCGCGACCTCACCGACTCGTCGGCGCAGCGCAACATCGGCGTCGGCTTCGGGCACTCGATGCTCGCGCTCGACAACATCCAGCGCGGGCTCGGCGAGATCGACCTCGACCGCGAACTGCTGCTCGCCGACCTCGACGGCAACTGGGAGGTGCTCGGCGAGGCGATCCAGACGGTGATCCGCGCCGAGGTCGTCGCCGGTCGCTCGACGATCGCCGACCCCTACGCCCTGCTCAAGGAGCTCACCCGCGGCAAGCGGGTCGGCGCCGCCGACCTGGCGTCGTTCGTCGAGGGCCTCGAGATCGGCGACGAGGCGAAGCAGCGCCTGCTCGCGCTGACGCCCGCGTCGTACGTCGGCATCGCCGACGAGCTGGTCGACCGGCTGGCGTAGAGCGCGCTCGCGCCGCGCCGCGCCGCCGCTGCCACGCGGCAGCCGCAGCCGACTCGTCGCCTCAGCCTGCAAGGTCTGCCGACCGCCGAACATATTCACGGTGAGAGCGACGGAGGCCGACGATGGCGGGCATGATGACGCGGGATGCCGCGCAGCGGCGTCGACACGGGCGCCTCGGCGTGTTCGTGGTCGCGTTGCTCGCGGCATCCATCACCACCGGCTGCGCGGCCGCGCAACCCGGCGCGGCCACGAGCCCCTCGCCGACCGCGTCGTCGAGCGCCGGGGCCGCGAATGATCCCGTCGGGCTCGTCGGCCTCTGGCGCGTCTCGGATGCCGCTGACGAAGCCGCCGGTACCTGGTTGCGCCTCGACGCCGCGCAACTCTCGCTCGTGCGCGCGTGCGGCGAACTGATCGGGGACTGGCGCGCGGGCGCGCACGCGTTCCTCTCGGAGATCTACGGAGGCGACATGTCGTGTCAGATCGGCCCTCCGCCCGTCGTGGGCTGGCTCTCCGACGCCACCGCGTACCGCCCGGCCGACGACGGCTGGCAGCTGCTCGATGACGATGGTGACGTCGTCGCGTCGCTCACGAACGACGGCACCCCGGGGCCCGGCGAGGTGCCGGTGGTCGACGACGAGGTCCGCGCCGCGTTCGCCGAGCCCGCACCCCTGCCCGCCTCGCTCGCGCCGGCCGAGGCGTCGGAACTGATCGGGCGCTGGGTGCCGGTCGGCGTCGCCGCGACGACCGACCCGAACGCGGAGTTCGACGAGTCCGGCCGATGGATGGGATCCGACGGGTGCAACGCCGGGGCGGGTCTATGGGCGTTCGACGACGGCGTGCTGCTCACGACCTCGGGACCGTCGACGCTCATCGGCTGCGACGGTGCGCCGGTACCGGGCTGGGTCGGCGGGGCGAGCCTCGCCGGGTTCGACGGCGCGCAGCTCGTGCTGCTCGACCGCGACGCCGTGGAACTCGGACGCCTGCAACGCGCCGGCGGCTGAATCGGCACGGATGCGCCTAGTGCGCGGATGCGCCTAGTGCGCGGGGCCCTTCGGCCCGCCGTCGGCGTCGGGCCCGTCGTCCTCGCCGAGCTCGGCCCGCTCGTCGGCGTTCGGCTTGATCGCCATCTGGAGCAGCGCGAGCACGACGAGCACGACGATGAACGACCCGCCCGCACCGATGAGCGTGATCGTCCAGTCGCGAGTGGTGAGCAGGGTGATGACGCCGACGAAGATCGCGGCGATCGCGGCGCCGCCGACGTACTCGGCGGGTCGCAGCCGGTCGCTCCGGCTCGGCTGGAAGTCTCCGGGCGACTGGCTCACGACTGCTGCTCCGATCCTGCCGCGGGCGCGCCGTCGGCGGTCTGGTTCGCGGCCCACTTCAACGAGAGGCCGCCGATCACGAGGTAGACGCCGACGATCACGAGATAGCCGCCGAGCAGGCCGACCGCGGTGACGGCGTCGGGGGGAAGCAGCAGGAACACGATCGCGAGCACGGCGGTGAAGGCGCCGACGGCGATCCAGTCGCGGGCGACGGCGGAGCGGCCGCGCGAGCGCAGGCCCGCGTAGAGCTCGACGAAGCCGGTGACCGCCGCCCAGACGCTGACGAGGAACAGCAGGAAGGGCAGGCCCCCGGGCACGGTCAGGGCGAGCAGGCCGGCGACGACGGTGACGACGGCGTTGATGGCGAAGAGCGAGCGGATGCCCCTGCCGTCGAGCAGGCGCAGGCCCAATGCTCCGACGACGAGGCCGGAGACGACGGCCCACACGCCGAAGACGAGCAAGCCGAGGTCGGCCGAGTGGTCCTGCGAGAAGGTGATGACGGCGGCGGGGACCATCGCGAGAAGTCCGCGCACGACCGGGACGACCCAGTAGTGGGGGCGCTCCGGGGCTGCATCGCGGGCGGTGGCCACGGCGACCTCTTTCACATCGGAGGGGAATACCGATCCATCCTACGTTCCCGGTCGGTCGAGTAGCGCGCGACGCAGGAGCACGCCCTCCCGGTCGGTCGAGTAGCGCGCGACGCAGGAGCACGCGTATCGAGACCACCGGTCGCGGCGTGGTCTCGATACGCGCTCCGCGCTACTCGACCGACTGGCGCCTACAGCGCCCGGAGGATGTCCTCAACGCGCTGCTTCGCGTCGCCGAACAGCATCTGCGCGTTGTCGCGGTAGAACAGCGGGTTGGCGACGCCGGCGTAGCCGGCCGACATCGAGCGCTTGAAGACGACGACGTTCTTCGCCTCCCACACCCGCAGCACCGGCATGCCCGCGATGGGGCTGCCCGGGTCTTCGGCGGCGGCCGGGTTGACCGTGTCGTTGGCGCCGATGACGAGCACCACGTCGGTCGCCTGGATGTCGTCGTTGATCTCGTCCATCTCCTCGACGATGTCGTACGGCACCTTGGCCTCGGCGAGCAGCACGTTCATGTGCCCGGGCAGACGGCCGGCGACGGGGTGGATGCCGAAGCGCACCTCGACGCCGCGCTCGCGCAGCCGGCTCGTGAGCTCGGCGACGGGGTACTGAGCCTGTGCGACGGCCATGCCGTAGCCGGGGGTGATGATGACGGTCTGCGCGTCGGTCAGGAGCGCCGCGACGGCCTCGGCGTCGACCTCGCGGGTCTCGCCCTCGACCTCGGCGCCGGGCGACGGCGCCGCGATGCCGAAGCCGCCCGCGATGACCGAGATGAACGACCGGTTCATGGCCTTGCACATGATGTACGACAGGTACGCACCCGACGAGCCGACGAGCGCACCGGTGACGATGAGCAGGTCGTTGTTGAGCAGGAAGCCCGCGGCCGCAGCCGCCCAGCCCGAGTAGCTGTTGAGCATCGAGATGACGACGGGCATGTCGCCGCCGCCGATCGAGGCGACGAGGTGCCAGCCGAGCGCGAGGGCGAGCACGGTCACGACGACGAGCAGCCAGAGTTCGGGCGTGATGACGTACCAGACCGTGAGCACGACGAACGCGACGAGCGCACCGAGGTTGAGCGCGTTCTTGCCCGGCAGCATGAGCGGTGCCGACTTCATGCGGGCCGAGAGCTTGAGGAACGCGACGATCGATCCGGTGAAGGTCACGGCGCCGATGAAGACGCCGATGAAGACCTCGGCGTGGTGGATGTCGAGCAGGGCACCCGTCATGCCGGTCTCGTCGAGCGCGCCGTTCCAGCCGACGAGCACGGCGGCGAGGCCGACGAAGCTGTGCAGCAGGGCGATGAGCTCGGGCATGCCGGTCATCGCGACCCGGCGCGCCCGCCAGAGACCGATCGCCGCCCCCACGATCACGGCGACGACGAGCAGGATGAGCCCGGTCGTCACGGCGGGCGTGCCCCACGCGCCGGCGAAGGTCACCCACACCGTCGCGACGAGCGCGATCGCCATACCGGCGATGCCGTAGTTGACACCGGCCTTCGAGGTCTCGTGCTTGCTGAGCCCCGCGAGGCTCATGATGAACAGCAGTGCCGCGACGATGTAGGCGGCTCCGGCGATCGACGCCGGGGTCAGGAGGGCGGTGGTCTCAGGCACGGTCGGCTCCAGTCTTCACCGCGGCGGTCGCGGGGGCGGCTGCGGCGGCGCCCGCGGCGGGCGCAGCGCCCTTCGCGAACATCGCGAGCATGCGTCGGGTCACGGCGAAACCGCCGAAGATGTTGATGCTCGCCAGCAGCACGGCGACACCCGCGAGGACCTGAACGACGGGCTGGTCGCTCGTGATCTGCACCATCGCGCCGACGATGATGATGCCCGAGATCGCGTTCGTCACGCTCATGAGCGGCGTGTGCAGGGCGTGCGCCACCTTGCCGATGACGTAGAACCCGATGACGACCGCGAGCACGAGCACCGTGAAGTGCTGCGGCAGGGGAGCGGGCGCGACCGCGTTCACGAGGAACAGGGCGGCGATGCCGACCGCGATGAGCGCGACCTTCCTGCCCGCCGACATGGGCTGCTTCTTGCTCGTGGATGCCTCGGCCGAGGCATCCGGCTTCGGGGATGCCGCGGGGGGCGCGGCGGAGACCTGCACGGGCGGCGGGGGCCAGGTGACCGCCCCGTCCCTCGCGACCGTGACCGATCGCTGCACGATGTCGTCGAAGTCGAGCGCGGGCTGCCCGTCCTTGCCGGGGGTGATGAGCTTAAGCAGGTTCACGACGTTCGTGCCGTAGAGCTGCGAGGCCTGCGTGGGCAGGCGCGACGCGAGGTCGGTGTACCCGAGGATGATGACCCCGTTGGGCGTGACGATGCGCTCGCCCGCGACCGAGCCCTCGACGTTGCCGCCCTGGCCTGCGGCCATGTCGACGATGACGCTGCCCGACTTCATGCTCGCGACGTCGGCCGCCGTGATGAGTCGCGGCGCCGCACGCCCCGGGATGAGCGCGGTCGTGATGATGATGTCGACGTCGGCGGCCTGCTCCGAGTAGATCTCGGCGGCACGGCGGTCGTACGCCTCGCTCGTCGCCTTCGCGTAGCCGTCGGTCGACTGCTCGACCGCGACCTCGACCTTGAGGTACTCGCCGCCGATCGACTTCACCTGGTCGGCGACCTCGGGGCGCGGGTCGGTCGCGCGCACGATCGCACCGAGGCTGGATGCCGCGCCGATCGCCGCGAGCCCGGCGACGCCGGCGCCCGCGACGAGGACCTTCGCCGGCGGGACCTTGCCCGCCGCGGTGACCTGCCCCGTGAAGAACCGGCCGAACTCGTGCGCGGCCTCGACGACCGCACGGTAGCCCGCGATGTTCGCCATCGAGCTCAGCACGTCCATGGACTGGGCACGCGAGATGCGCGGCACGGCGTCCATCGCGAGCGCGGTGACGCCCCGCTCGGCGAGCGCCGCGAGGAGCTCGGGCTTGAACGCCGGGGCGAGCAGCCCCACGATCGTGGTCCCGGGCTGCAGGGCCGCGATCTCGGCGTCGGTCGGCGCGTTGACCTTGAGCACGACGCCGCTCGCGAGCACCTCCTCGGCGGCGGCGATCCTTGCCCCCGCCCCGATGTAGGCCTCGTCGGGGAACGCGGAGGCGGCGCCCGCGCCGGCCTCGACGACCACCTCGTAGCCGAGCGAGATCAGCTGCTTCACGGTCGCCGGCGTCGCGGCGACCCTGGTCTCGGGCGGTTGCTCGGTGACGACCCCGATGCGCGTCATGCGGTGCTCCTTCTCGTCTTCCTCGTCGAGGCGGCCGCCGGGTGCGACCGTCTCAGCGCGCGTCACCCTCGACGCGGGACGGGCGAACCCGCTGCGGCGACGGTGCTGCATGCCGAGCACCCACTGTAAGGCACAGGACTTCCTTAATGCGAAAGTTACGTTCCGTTATGCGGAAGTGCTGTGTATCTGTGACCCGTGCGGTGGGGCTCGGCATCAGCGTAGACGCGCATCAGGGCATCGACGAAGACTTTTCCGTCGCATTCCGCCGAAGGATCTGCGGATCTTTCGCGCGACGGAAATCCGAGCGCCGTGTCGCGCTACTCGATCGCCCTCGGCGGCACCCGCACGAATGCGCAGATCCGGATGCGGGGAGGTGTGGTGTCAGTCCCGCGAGTCCGGGTCAGGCCGGGCCGACCGCTTCTCGCGCCGCCGGGCCGCCATCCGCCGGAGCGAGATGTTCTCGACCTTCCGCATCATCTCGGGCTCGAGCCGCACGTAACCCGCGCTCTGCACGCCGATGGCGACGGCGCCGCTGGCGAGGATGGCGACCCCCGCGATCCAGCTGATCTGCCAGAAGGCGGCGACCGTGCCGACGCACGCAGCTGCCATCGCGACTCCGCGGGCGACGGCGACACTGCGCGCCCGGCTCACCCGATGACGGTAGGCCTCCTGGCTGCCGAGCAGCATGAGCACGGCGAGCAGCGGGATCGCCACCGCGAAGGAGATGACCGTCACGAGGCCGAGCACGGGTGGTTCGTCGCCCCCGATGTACGGTTACGGTTGCACGATCACGACGCCGAGTCCGATCAGCCCGCCGTAGGTGAGCGTGTTCTGCCGGATCCACTCGTCCGCGAGCCCCGGTTCCTCGAGGAGTTCACCCGTGATCGCCTCGTCGTCGCTCATGCCGAGATCGTCGCCGTTCTCCGGCCGGCGGCTCGGCGGGGACTCGTCGCCGTGTTCCGTCATCGACGCCAGTCTCGCACCGATGCCCTCGACCACGCCATCGTCCGATGATCGATCAGGTCGTTCTAGTATCGGACGCATGGCGGCAGACACGACCGGGGCGCAGGCGGGCTCGCAGACGCTCAGCCGAGGCATCCGGATTCTCGAGATCCTCGCCGACGCCGACCGCGCGCTGTCGATCGACGAGGTCGCCGCCGAGCTCGGCGTGCACCGCTCGGTCGCGTACCGGCTGCTGCGCACCCTCGAGCACCACGGGCTCGCCTCGCGCGACGCCGCCGGTCGCATCGTGCTCGGCGCCGGGCTCGCCGCCCTCGCCGCGGGCGTGCAGCGCGACCTGCAGCAGCTCGCGCTGCCCGAGCTCGCCGAGGTGGCCGAGGAGCTCGGCATGACCTGCCTGCTCGCCGTGCTGCTCGACGGCGACGAGGCCGTGACGCTCGTGAGCGCGTCGCCCCGGCGCACCGCGGCCGTGTCCTACCGGCCGGGGCATCGGCATCCGATCACGCGCGGCGGCCCCGGCAAGGCGATCCTCATGGGCCTGCCCGAGTCGCGCTGGCCCGCTGAGGTCGACGGGCCGCTCCGGGACGAGATCGCCGAGAGCCGCGTGCGCGGGTACACCGTGAGCCACGACGAGGTCGTGCCGTCGCTGCGCTCGGTCGCCGTGCCGCTCACGCTGCCCGGTCAGCCGCCGGCCGCGATCGCGGTGATCCACGTCTCGTTCCCGCGGCCCGAGGCCGAGCTCGCCGAGCGTCTGCTCGACGCCGCGGCCAACCTGCGCCGCGCTTCGGGCGCCTGACGAGAACGAGCGTGCACTCCCCGCCGGGCGCCGGGGCATCGACTGCACGCTCGAGCACACTTCGATGAGACCGGCGCCCACGTGCGACGCCGAGAGTGCACTCGTCGCCCGGGAAGCGGCGAGAAGTGCACTCTCGGCGCGCTGGCGTCAGCGCTGCGGCAGCATCTGACCCGCGAAGAACTCGCCGAGCTCGGCTGTCGCGGTGAGCGGCAGCACGTGCGCGACGTACCCGTCGGGGCGCACGACGACGACCGCGCCGTCGCGCGAGATGCCCCGCTCCTCGAAGATGTCGGTCGGGCACCAGACGCTCGGCCCGGCGGCGAACACCTTCTCCCAGTCCATCAGCTCGAGCGGTCCGGTCTTCGGGCGGAACACCTCGGGGGCACGCGTGATGTCGAGGTCGACGTGCGACTGCTGGTAGATCACCTTCACGTCGAACACGGCGTCGACGTCGCCACCGGCGGGCGTGAATCGCGCGAGCGGGGCCTCGGGCGACGCCATCCACTCGGCCCAGTCGACGAGGGCGGATGCCTCGCCCGCGGCCGGCGCGTCGGCGAACGCGTAGATGCGCCAGCGGCCGTCGGCCTTGGCGTGGTGGCCGAGGTGCACGACGTTGCCGTCGCAGACGAACGACACCTGCGACGACTTGAAGCGCTTGCCGATCGGGAACCCGGTCGCGAGCTCCTGGTGCGTCGCATCGCCGGTGATCATCGACGGCGCGTACTGCGTCATGAAGCCCGACGGGAACTCGGCGGTGCCGAGGTAGAACGTCGCGAGCTCCTGCGGGTCGGAGATCTCCTCGGGCTTGCGCGCCATGAGCGACGACCACTCGCGGTCGAAGTCGATGAGCTGCTGCGCGACCGGCTGGCGCTCGGCCGAGTACGTCGCGAGCAGCGACGCCGGTGCCCGTCCGGTGACGACCGAACCGAGCTTCCAGCCGAGATTGAAGCCGTCCTGCATGGAGACGTTCATACCCTGCCCGGCCTTCGCGCTGTGGGTGTGGCAGGCGTCTCCGGTGAGGAACACCCGCGGCGAGGCATCCGCCCCCTCTTCGCGGTCGTCGAAGTGATCGGTCACGCGGTGGCCGACCTCGTAGACGCTGAACCACGCGACCTCGCGCACGTCGAGCGTGTACGGGTGCAGGATGTCGTTGGCCTTCGCGATGATCGTCTCGATGGGCGTCTTGCGCACCTCGTGGTCGTCATCCTCCGCCACTGTCCCCAGGTCGATGTACATCCGACTGAGGTACCCGCCCTCCCGGGGGATGTGCAGGATGTTTCCCGCCTCCGAGTTGATCGCGCACTTCGTGCGCCAGTCGGGGAAATCGGTGTTCACGACGACGTCCATGACGCCCCACGCGTGCGCCGAGATGCCGCCGACGTGCTTCCGGCCGATCGCCTCGCGAACGCCGCTGCGGGCGCCGTCGCAGCCCGCGACGTACTTGGTGCGGATCGTGCGCTCCTCGCCGGCGCGCTCGCCCGCCGTGTGGCGCACGCGCACCTCGACGGGGTACTCGCCGGCTTCGGCCGAGCCCTCCTCGTGCACCGTGAGCCCGACGAACTCGATGCCGTAGTCGGGCACGATGCGGCCGGGGCCGTGCGCGGCGGCCTCGGCGAAGTAGTCGAGCACGCGCGCCTGGTTGACGATGAGGTGCGGGAACTCGCTGATCTTGTAGCCGTAGTCCTCGGTGCGCGAGGTGCGGACGATGTTCTGCGGGTCGGCGGGGTCGGGTCCCCAGAAGTTCATCCAGCCGATGTTGTAGGCCTCGGCGATGATGCGCTCGGCGAAGCCGAAGGCCTGGAACGTCTCGACGCTGCGCGGCTGGATGCCGTCGGCCTGGCCGAGCACGAGGCGGCCGTCACGGCGCTCGATGATGCGCGTGACGACGTCGGGGTACTGCGAGAGCTGGGCCGACAGCAGCATGCCCGCAGGGCCCGACCCGACGATCAGGACGTCCATCTCGTCGGGCAGCTCCTCGGGGCGGTCGATGCCGACCCCTGCGGCGGGCAGCACCCGGGGGTCGCCGGACACGTAACCGTGGTGGTGGAACTGCACGGTGGACTCCTCACGTCGTCGTGACGAGGCATCCTTCGGTTCGGGATGACTCGCAGTGTTCGATAATCGAACGTGCTATTCGTTTATCGCGCGAGGTAATGGTAGATCGCGGCGCGACGCAGCACAAGCCTGGGTGGCGGTCGGCACGGGCCGACCGTTGCGGTCGGGCTCGGCGGATCGTCACCCCGAGGGTCGTGATCCCGTCAGCGGAGGCGGTTGAACCGGCTCGCGCCGATGATCATCGCCAGGGCGGCGCCGAACGCCGAGACGAGCGGCACCGCGACCACCGCGAGTGCGATCGTGTTGGGGCGGAATCTCAGTCCATCGGGTCCGTCGATGTACGCCCCGATCGGCACGGCGTAGCCCCCGCCGCCGCCACCGCTGCCCTCGCCCCGGCCGGCCGGGGTCTTGTCGGTCTCCGGCATGTCGCCGGAGCCCTCGCCCGCGCCGAACCCGAAGGCCACGACCGCGACCGGAACGAACTCGCGCCCGTCGATCGTCGACTTCTCGCCGTACGCCACCTTCGCGCCCCACCTGGGCACCGAATCCGCCAGGTTCTCGATGAGCTTCGTCATGGGCTCGACGGTACGCCCGCCGCCTGCGCGCGGCTATACCCTCCGCGACGCTCGGCGACGCTCGGCGACGCAGGGGGCGAGCCGCCCACGCCGTCAGCCGCGCTCGATGCTCGGCGCGAGGTCGGGATCCTGATCGTCTCCGAGCGACGCGGCCGTCGCCTCAGGGCGTTGGACCGGCACCGAGCCGGTCACGACCGCGTCGACGGTCATCGAGCCGTCGACGGGCCCGATGACGGCGATCGGCGTCGTCGGGGTGGGAGCGAGCGGCTCGACCGGCATCCGCCCGAGCCGCCGATGCTCGCGCACGTACGCGGGAACGAGCACGACGACCGATCCCAGCCAGGCGAGCGGGTTGCTCAGGACGACGCCCACGAAGCCGAACATCGAGCCCAGCACGACGGCCGCCCCGACGCGCATGACGAGCTCGACGACGCCGGTCACCGTGGGCACGACCGTGTAGCCGAGCCCCTGCAGCACGCCGCGCAGCACGAACAGCACCCCCAGCAGCGAGTACGTGAAGCCGTCGATGGTCAGCATGAGCGCGGCGGCATCGACCACCGCGGACGATCCCTCGCCGATGAACAGCCGCACGAGCTGCTCGCCGAAGGCGATGAGCAGGGCGCCGACCGCCACCGCAGCGCCGATCGCCATCCAGGTCGCCTCCACGACCCCGCGGCGGACCCGGTCGGGTCGCTTGCCGCCGAGGTTCTGCGCGGCGAACATCGAGGCGGCGAGGCCGAGCGACGAGAGCACCGCGATCGCGATCGATTCGACGCGCGATCCCAGCGTGAACGCCGCGACCGCGTCGGCGCCGAGCTCGTTGAGCGCAACCTGAACCGTGAGCGTGCCCACGGCGATGATGGAGGTCTGCACGCCCATCGCCATGCCGATGCGGAGGTGCTCGCGCAGCTCGCCGCGCGACACCCGCCAGTCCGCGCGATGGAGCCGCAGCACCGGCAGTCGGCGATGCACGTAGGCCAGGCACAGCAGCACCGAGACGCCCTGCGCGACGACCGTCGCCCACGCCGCCCCGGCGACGCCCCAGCCGAGCGGGCCGACGAGGAGCACGACGAGTCCGGCGTTCAGCGCGCACGCGATGATGAGGAAGACGAGCGGCGTGCGCGAGTCGCCGAGGGCCCTGATCACCGCGGAGAGGTAGTTGAAGAACATGACGGCGGATGCCCCGACGAAACTGACCTGCGTGAACACGGTGGCTTCGGCCAGCAGTTCCGGTGGGGTCTGCAGCAGGCGCAGCGTCGGCTCGGCGAGGAACGGGGCCCCGATCGTGAGGGCGGCGCTCATCCCACCGGTGAGCATCGTGCCGGTGGCGACCGACCGCCGCACGGCCTCGAGGTCGCCCGCGCCGAACGCCTGCGCCGTCGGGATCGCGAATCCCGAGGTCACACCCCAGGCGAACCCGAGCAGCAGGAACAGCAGCGACCCGGTCGCGCCGACCGCGGCGAGCGAGTCGACGCCGAGATACCGCCCGACGACGATCGCGTCGGCGACCTGGTAGAGCTGCTGCACGAGATTGCCGATGAGCAGCGGCGTCGCGAAGACGAGGATGACGCGCCAGGGCGCACCGGTGGTGAGGGTTCTGGCCATGCGGACTCTCGGGGATGCGGGGGATGGGGGTTGCGGCAGTTGATGTTTGCGTTGCCATTCAGGTTATCGAACCGATTCGAATCGCAACAGGGCCCGCGGCCCCGATCTCACGTTCGGGCGAACGGTGTCGGCCGTGGCCACCAGCACCGAACCGCCGCGCGGTACCGCGCGAACTCGTCGCCGAACCGCTCCTCGAGATCGGCCTCCTCGAGCGGACGCACGACGAGATCCCAGAAGAACGCCCCGACGATCGCATAGGCGATCACCATCCACGACTCGAGCATCACGCCGACGCCCACGGCCTGCACGACGCCGCTGAGCGCCATCGGGTTGCGCACGAATCGGTAAGGCCCTGCGATCACGAGGCGATTCGGCATCGCCGAGGGCAGCGGGGTGCCCGCGCCCTTCGTCGACATCGAGATCGCCGACCAGATGCCGAGTCCACTCGCGAGCACGAGCACGGTCGCTCCCACCGCCGCTGCGCCCGCCGGGAAGTCCAGTGCGAGCCCCCACCGCCGCTCGAAGAAGACGATCGCGAGCGGGATCACCACGAGGAAGAGCCCCCAGAACACCACGATCTGGGCGAACGTTGCGGCGATGTGCCCGGCGATCCCCGCCACGCCGATCCGCGGCGAGGCCGGCCGGAAACCGAGCGGGCCGATGAGCACCCACTCGGTCGGCACTCGGCCCATCGTCACGAGGCACAGCGCGATCAGCGAACCGACGCTCGCGGCCGTCATGGCGAGCACGCCCCAGCCGGCCTCGGTGGTGACGGTCGCATAGGTGGCGAGGCCCACGGTCACGATGAGCGTCCACGCCGTGGCCACGATCGCAGCGGTCCGCGATGCGACTCGCGACCCGGCGGCCGCGATCGCCGAGGCGCCCACGAACAGCGGGAGGTCGAGGACGGCCGTCGTCACCGGATCGAGATCGCCGAGCGTCGCCTCGCGCACGATGGGCGAGGCGAACACGGCCACCCACCAGACCGCACCGGCGGCCGCCTGCGCCGCGAAATAGATACGTCCCCAGCGCATGTCAGTCGTCGAAGACGTTCCAGCAGATGGCGCTGCGACGAGCCTGGTCCTCGAGCACGAGCTCGCGGATCTCGTCCGGCAGTTGCGCCCGCTGCCAGTCCCGCTCGGCGAGCCTGGCCCGCTCCGCGGCATCCCCGTCGCCGCCGTCGGCCACGGCGGCTGCGGCGGCGGCCGCACGGATCGCGTAGGCGGCCGCACCGAGCTCGTGCTCGGCGACGTGCGCGACGACCACGGCTTGGCCCACCGACATCGCCGCGTACTTCACCGGGGCCGGCTTGCCGCGAGCGGCTGCGTTGGCAAACCAGGCCGCACGGTGCGCCTCCTTCATGCGAACCTCGCCGCGCACCCAGCCGCGGGCGACCTCGAGCACCTCGCGCGGCCGGGGATCGTCGGGCTCCGCCTCCTCGAAGAGCTGCAGCACGTGCTCGGAGCAGGCGATCGCCCACACCGCGAGCCGACGGTGGTCGTCGTCGGTCAGCGTTCCGCCACGGCGGATCGTGATCAGCCGCGGATCGCGCTCTTTCGGAAGGATCGGCACCCTGCCATTCCTACCATCGCGGCGTCGTGACCGGTCCGGAGTCCGGCGACGCGTCGCCCCCGTTCTGGGGAGTGAGGATCACTCATTTCGCATTGACGGTGGGGGCACCCCGGAGGAGAGTGGCAGGGGATTCGGGTGGGAGGGCGCATGTCCGATCAGGTTCCGGCCGACCGGCCGATCGGTGTCGACCGACGCCACCGGGCCACGAGGATCGTCATGCTCGCGGTTTCCACGCTGATCCTGGCGGGGTGCGCGAGCGCGACCGGGACGTCGGGCGATTCACCGGCACCCGCCCCACAGCCGACGGATGCCGCCCAAGAGGCGTCCGCCACGCCGGAGGCCCCGATGCCGGAGCTCATCGGCTACTGGCATCGCGCCCAGACCTGCGAAGAGCTGCTTGCGGCCTTCGAAGCTGCCGGGCTCGCCGAGTCGCACCGCGGATGGCTCCAGGGCAACTTCTACGGCGGCGCGGAGGGACCGGCCACTGGCGATCCCTGTGACGGTGCGGCGGGGCCGCTCGAGCATTCGCACTGGTTCACCGCGACCGGGCAGTTCGGTTCGCACGACGAGGCCGGCCAGCAGGTCGACAGCGGCGACGTCGAGTTCGTCGATGTCGACACCCTCGCGTTCCCGTCGCACGCGACCGAGTTCGGATACGCCGGTGATCTGCTGGTCGACTACGCGCTGGATGGCGAGGTCGTCACGTTCGAGGTCACGCTGCCCGACGCCTGCGATGCGTCCTGCCAGGATGCGTACGCCTGGGCGCTCTCGGCCTTCGCCTCCGGCCCGTGGGCCGCGGGCGATGTGCCCTGAACGCACCGCGGCCGCGACGAACCCGCCGGTTCTCCCGACCGGGCGCGGCTCACGACCCGCGCAGTTCGCCGAGCAGCTTCTCGACGCGACGGGCCCGGGTGTCGGCGCCCTTCGCCTGGCCGATCACGCGTGCGGCCTGACGACGCCGGCTCGCGGTCATCGCGTCGAATGCGGCGCGCGCGGCCGGGTCGGCGTCGAGTGCCGCGGTCAGCTCGGTCGGTTCGTCGACGGCGATCGGCTCGTCGTCGAGCGCGAGGTCGATGACGACCTCGTCGCCGACCTCGGCGCCGGTCGCCGCCCGATTGGCGTTGCTGAAGCCGATGAGATCGCGCCCGAGCATGATCGCGATGCGCGTGCGCCACGTGTGGCCGTTGATCGTGACCACGACCCGCGGCCGCTTGCCGCCGCCGAGCGCCTCGACGACCTCCGGCGGCACCTCGAGGCCGCGCATCTTCTCGTGCGGTTCGACGATCGACGTGAAACGGATGCCCATGGCGCCATCCTGCCGCAGAGAGGCGCACTTCGCGGGCCGTTTCAGGCGCTCACCGGCATTGGGTGAGCTTCGCGACCCCACTGCTCAGCACCCCGGTCCCGCCGAGCAGGGTGAGTCGAGCGATCTGCCGGTACCGGAGCCCTTCGAGTGTCCAACCGTTGATGCATCGGGCATCGCTGAGGTAGAGCGGTGCGTTCTCCTTCGCGGCCAGCGGACCCCCGGCGAGCGCATCCGCGAATCCGCCTGCCGTCGCGAGGTATCCGGTGTCGGTCTCGTCGAAGATCGTGTCGTTGACTGCGTTGGCGGTGGAGATTCGGTCCCACCCTGCGAGCCGCGTGACGTGCGCGTCGCCGAGCAGGGCGTTCAGGCCCGACTCGAGGGACGCACCGACGGCGCCGGTGCCGCCCGCGATGTAGACGTCCGTGATGCCGAGCGCGCCGATGGTCGCTTTCGTCGCACTCTGGAGGCCGCGCTGGCCGTCGACGAGGAGGACTGGTGCGTCGAGGTGGCCTGCTGCCGGGCCGGCGGCGAGTGCATCCGGGTACGTCCTGCCGGTCGCGACGATCGCGTAACGGCTGCCCGCGGCGGAGAACGCGTCGCGCACGATCAGATCGGCGGTCTCGTATCGGCTCGCTCCTCCCAGTCGTCGGAGATCGGCGTCGGACGGCACCAGCTTCGCGACCGCGCTCCGCACCGCATCCGAGACGACCGCGCGCCCGCCTGCGATGACCACGCGCCGGGGACGGATGCGTCGCAGCTCTGCCGCGATCTCAGCGGGCACCGATGCCTGTGAGACCGGGAGGATGACTCCGTCGGCGCGCATCGCGGCCGGGCCGGCCGCAAGCGCATCCGGGAAGTCGAACGCGTTCGTGATGTAGACGACCGGGGCACGCTGCCCGTCGGGAACGACTCGCTTCGATACCGCGACCGCCGTCGCGAACCTGTCGTCGCCCGCGATGCGGTCGACGGTGAACGAGGATTTCGGCAGCACGATCGTACCCAGATCGCGGCGCTCCCCGGACTTGAGCGTGACTTCCGTGGCGTCTTCGAAGAAGCGCGCTCCCCTGAAGTAGGTACCCCCCGTATACGGATAGTCGTCGCTCCAGAACTTGAACACATAGGTTCCCGCCGAGAGCCAACCGTAGAACTCGCCGTCATAGCCGGTCACGAGCTGATCCCAGCCGGTGCCGGAGTCCGAGATCGGCATCGCCTCGAAGCCACCTGTCGCCGTCTTGCGCCAGACGGCGACGCGACCAGCGGTCGTCGAAAGCGTGCCGTCCGACCACCGCTCCGCGATGATGCCCGAGAACCTGGCCGGTTCGTCGACGACGATGTCGATGCCCGATCGAGCCTCGTCCTTCGCCAGTTCGATCACGGGCGCGTTCCCGAGGTCACCGCCGCCCCAGAAGGTCTCCACCCCTGAGTACCAGGCGGCGAGCTTGTACCGGCCGGCGCCGAGGCAGTCGAAGAACCCTTCCCCGCCGCACGATCGGTCGACGGTGACCCATTTCGCGGTCGTCGCATTCCACATGTAGAGGCGCATGAGGTCGGGACGGATCGGAGCGGTTCCGGAGGCCGTCCGTAACGACACGGTGTACGCGATCGAGGCACGCGCGGCCTCGAGCACGACGTCCAGGGTCGTACCCGCGGGTGTCACGACGACATCCGGGATCGTGAGCGTACGATGTGCGCCCGTCGTGTCGGTGAAGTTGAGGTCGTAGGTGCCGGGGAGGAGCCGCAGACCGTACGTGCCGCGCACGTCGTACAGGTCGGGCACGTCTGATGTGTCGACTCGGTGGTGCATCCACGCGTCGAGTTCGGCATCGCCGCTGGTGGCTGTCACCCGGATGTTCGCCTGGGCGAGCGACAACGGGACGTCGCGGCCCGTGATGGCACCACGCAGCGCGACCGTGGCCGAGAGTCGCACGTCCAGATCGATCGTGCCACCCTCGGTGACGTCGATGAACTCCCGTTCGGCAGCCCGCCGGGTGTCTCCCCACCACTCGCCGACATGTCCCCAGTCGTGCACATCGAACTTGACCGAGTACCGCCCGGCCGGAACCCCGGTGATCTCGAACGCTCCATAACCGGCTGGTTCGAGATCCTTCGTGAGGGCGGGGGTATTGAGCTCCGTACCACGGTAGAGCGAGACGGTGATGTTCGTCTCATCTCGGATGAGAAGCCCGCCGGACGGGTCGCTGATCGTGCCGCGCACGGTGCCCGTGGACTCCGCGGCATCGGCCGGCACCGCGATGCCGAGTACGAGCGGGAGCGCGCAGATCGCGGCAAGGAGGGAACGGCTGATGGAACGCGACATCGGGCTCGCTTCGGGGGACGGGACCTGGAGAGTGACGTAACCCTATCAGCGGCCAGAGCCGCCGCACGGCGACACTTGACGAAAGGGATGCCCGCGCGGCATCCCTTTCGTCGCCCTAGGCTCGTAAACGTGAGCGATGACGTGCGCAACCTCCGGGCGGCCTTGGCCGCAGTGCCCGAGCCGTGGCAGCCGCACCGGCTGACGAGCGTGAACGACTACGACGTGAAGGTCGTGAAGCTCCTCGGCGAGTTCGTCTGGCACAGCCACCCCGAGACCGATGAACTGTTCCTCGTGCTCAGCGGCGAGCTGACGATCCAGTTGCGCGACCGCGATGTGGTGCTGGGACCCGATGACGTGTTCGTCGTACCGAAGGGCGTGGAGCACTGCCCGCGCGCCGATGCCGAGGTGCACGCCGTGCTGTTCGAGCCGCGCGGGACGGTCAACACGGGCGATGCGGGCGGCGAGCGGACATCGCCGCTGCGCGAGCTCGGCTGACGCGACGGCCACGGGTGACGGCGGAGCCCCGGTGACGCCCGGATGAATGGAATGCGGCCGGTCCGGCTAGTCAATCCGGACCGGCCGCACCATTCAGTTCAGCCGCCCCGCTCGGGTCAGCGGGTCTCAGTGGTGAGGCGTCAGCGGCGGTGAGGTGGCATCGAAGGGAGTCGGCACCACTGCCGCGCCACGCCTCTGCGGCCCCGACACCGGTGTCGCGGGTGTCGCTCCCGGGCCGGCACCCAACCGGCCCGGACGGCGGAATCAACTTACCGCATGATTCCGCACGGCGGAATAGTGTTTCCGAAGAACGCCTCGCTGAGGCATCCATGCCCGTGCCAGCCTCGGGCTCGGCGGCGGGTGGGCCTCAGCTCCGGCGTCGGGTGAGGTGAATGGTGACGGTGTCGCCGTCGGACTTGCCGATCCGCTTGCGGATCGCCGCAGAGACCGGCAGCTTGTGCGTGCTGTCGCCGAGGGCCATGAAGGCGCCCTCGAACGGTTCGCCGTCGATCGTTCCTGCGACCTTGACGAGACCGCGGGTGTTGAAGACGGTCGCCGAGTCGGGCAACTGGGCACAGGTCCAGGTGTCGCCCTCGCGCACCTTGCCGAGCGTCGAGGTGAAGGTGATGTCGAGGGGTCCGCTCGTATCGGTCATGTCTGTGCTCCGATCAGATGAAGGCGCCGACGAGGGCGCCGATGATGACGAGCTTCAGCAGCCAGTCGGTGAAGTGGACGAGCGCCACCGGGATCGGCGTGTTCTCATGGACGACCGAACCGAGCAGCAGCACCGCGGGGAGTGAGGCGAGCGCCAGCCCGAGCAGCGCTCCGGCTGCGGCGCCGTGCCACCCGCCGGCGACCATGAGCCCGAGCACCAGCAGCGACATGACAAGGCTGCGGAAGACCACGAGCAGCATCTGTATCACCACCGGGATGCCGGGACGCGGGGTGCTCTTCGAGCCGATGAGCCTCGCGACGGGGGGAAGGGCGTAGAGCAGCGCGCTCGCGATGAACGAGGCGATCGTCGCGAGTGCGACACCGAGGATGGCCATGCTCGTTCCTTTCAGTACCAGCGAGTACTGATTACGGTACGCCCGGTCTTTTAGTCCTGTCAAGTACTAAACTGCGGGTCATGGCGGCTCCAACTCCTGCCCGCGGGCGACCGCCCGGGCTGACCGGCCCGGCGCTTCTCGCCGAGGCACGTGCGGTGTTCCTCGAACGCGGCTACGCCGCGACGACGATGAGCGAGGTCGCCGCCCGCGCCCGCATCTCGAAGAGCTCGCTCTACCGCGACCATCCGTCGAAGTCGGCGCTCTACCGCGCGGTCGTCGCCGACTGGGCGGCCGCCGGTCGCGACGCGATGCGCCCGGCCCTCGACCGGCTCGCGCACTCGCGCGACCTCGAAGAGGGCCTCCTCGAGATGGGCGAGGTGATCCTCCGCGGCGTACTGTCGCCGCCCGTCGTCGCGATGCGTCGCCTCGTCATCAACGAGGCGACCGAACAGCCCGAGGTCGCGGCCACCTATCTCGAGGAGAGCTGGCAGCGCAACATCTCGGCCCTCGCGGAGACGTTCGACGGACTGCGCCGAGCGGGGGCCCTCGCCGTCGACGACCCGGCGGCGGCGGCCGAGGAGTTCACCTGGCTGCTCGTGGGCGCCCCGCTGAACGCCGCACTGCTCGGGGTCGCTGCCGCGCCTGCGCCCGACGCGTCGCAGCGGGCCGTCGCTCTCTTCCTCGCGCGGTACGGCGCAGGTCGGGACTGAGTCGCGGGCCGGGTGAAGCGTCGGGCGGAGGTGCGGCGCGGGCGCGGAAGTTCCGCCGAAGCGATCAGGATTCGAGAAGCACGGGCCGGGTCCGATTCCGTAACGTGAAGGCAGACAGAACGTCACCGGCACGAACCTCATCGAGAAGGAGCAAACCCATGGCTACGAAGACCGACGGACTCTCCGCCGACGAACGCGCCGCCGTCAAGCAGCGCGCCGCCGAGCTGCGGGCCGAGGCGAAGGCCGGCAAGACCCGCGAAGCGGGCGAGAAGGCCATCCGCGAGGCGATCGACGCCCTCCCCGACGACGACCGGGCCATCGCCGAAGGCATCGACCGCATCGTGAAGGACGTCGCGCCGCAGCTGTTCCCGAAGACCTGGTACGGCTTCCCGTCGTACGCCGATGCGAACGGCAAGATCGTCCTCTTCTTCAAGCCCGCCTCGAAGTTCGAGACGCGCTACCCGACGCTCGGGTTCGAGGAGGCCGCCCAGCTCGACGACGGCGACATGTGGGCGACCTCGTTCGCGCTGCTCGCGATGACGCCCGAGACCGAGCGACGCGTGGCGGAATGCATCCGCAAGGCGGCCGGCTGAGCGGGTCTCCGCGCCCGCTGGAGCTCGTGCCGCCTCGCTCAGCGGCGCACCCGGAAGCGCAGGTGCAGCACCCGGTCGCCCTGGATCACCACGTCGGGATCCTCCAGCAGGTGCCGTGCGCGGACCGACCCGAAGTAGCGCTTGCCCGACCCGAGCACGACGGGAGCCATATCCATGCGCACCTCGTCGACCAGACCTGCGGCGAGCATCTGGCCGCCGACGTCGCCGGCGGCGACCTCGACCGTGCGGTCGCCCGCGAGCGCCTGCGCCGTGGCCACGGCAGCCTCGATACCTTCGACGAAGTGGAACGGAGCCTCGGGGTCCCAGCCCTCGGGCGCGGGCCGGTGCGTCACGACGACGACGTGGTCGACCCCGCTCGGAGGCGTGCCGTCCCAGCCGTCCGTGAGGTCGAACACGTGGCGTCCGGCGATCGTCACCCCGATCTCGTCCCAGTACGGCCGGATGTGGTCGTAGGACGCTTGCGACACATTCAGGACACCGCTGTCGTCCAAGGGCACGTCACCGCTGACCAACCAGTCGAACAACGGCCCCGGGTCGTCGTTCTCGGCCGCGATGAAGCCGTCCACCGAGACCGACGCGTTCATGACCACTTTCCCCATGGGTTTCCTCCTCTGTGCGTGATCCCGAGTCTCGCGTCTCATGAGCGGCCGCGCTTGTAAGAAATCAATCGGCCGGCAAGGGCCAGCCCTCCAGCGCGTGGTCGGGATGCTCGCGGAGGAAGCGCCGCCGGACCTCGAGGTACCGAGTCGGCGTGAGACCGGTGTATTCACGGAACTCGTGCACGAAGTGGGCTTGGTCGAAGTATCCGGCGCCGACCGCGACGTCGACCCAGTCGACGGGCGCCGCGACGTCGATCGCCAGGACGGTGGCGGTGAACCGGTAGCTGCGCGCCAGCCGCTTCGGGGTGACGCCGACGACCTCCTTGAAGCGTCTCGCCACGTAGGTGCTGCTGGCACGAACAGCCACGCCGAGGTCGCTGATCGGCACCGTGCCTCCCGTCTCCGCGATGGCGCGGCACAGGCGGCGCACGAGATCCAGGCCCTCGATCGGACGCTGCCGTCGCACCAGTTCGTCCTCGAGCAGCGTCAGCATCTCCTCCGGTTCGCGCGCCTCGGTCAGCCGGTGCCGCAACTCGTCGGCCGCCGACCGGCCCCAGATCTGCTCCACCGTCGCGGGCCGGTCGCACAACTCGACCGCGGGCACCGGAAGGAACGGCGCCAGCCCCCACGGCGAGAAGTGGACGCCCACCGAACGCGTCGGGGTCGGGTAGCCGAACTCCCACGCACGGGTGGGCGTCGCGACGACGCAGCCGTCGGCGTACTCCGCAGCTTCCACGGCGCTCCCCGCGCGGACGTGGAACGGCGCGCCGAGGTCGACGATGAGCAGCGGCGCAGGGGCCGCCGGCAGCATCAGCCGGGCGTACGGCGGAGTGCCCTCCAGGTAGTACAGGTCGGTGATCGACCCGTCGAGCGGCGGTCGCGGCACTCTGGACACGTACTCCACGCCGACAGTATCGCCGATCGCCGACCGGCCTCGGCGCGCGTGGCCGTCTCGACGCGAGACCTGCGCCGCCTCGAGCCCGCTACACCTGCACCATGTCGGCGAAGCGCGAGAAGTGCCCGTGGAAGGCGACCGTGATCGTACGGGTCGGACCGTTACGGTGCTTGGCCACGATCAGGTCGGCCTCGCCGGCACGGGGACTGTCGCGCTCGTACGCGGCCTCGCGGTGCAGCAGGATGACCATGTCGGCGTCCTGCTCGATCGAACCCGACTCGCGCAGGTCGCTGATCGCGGGCATCTTGTCGGCGCGCTGCTCGGGCCCACGGTTCAGCTGCGACAGCGCGATGACCGGCACCTGGAGCTCCTTCGCGAGCAGCTTCAGCGCACGCGAGAACTCCGACACCTCCTGCTGGCGGCTCTCGACGCGCTTGCCGCTCGTCATGAGCTGCAGGTAGTCGATGACCACCATCTTGAGGCCGACGCGCTGCTTGAGCCGGCGACACTTCGCGCGGATCTCGACGAGCGTCATGTTGGGGGAGTCGTCGATGTACAGCGGGGCGTCGTTGATGCGCCCGCGGGTCGACGCGATAGTCGTCCAGTCGCGCGAGTCGACCGTGCCCTTGCGCATGTTCTGCAGCGGCACGGATGCCTCGGCCGAGAGCAGGCGCATCGCGATCTCGCTCTTGCCCATCTCGAGCGAGAAGAACACGGCGGGCAGGTCGTTCGTGATGGCCGCGGCCCGCGCGAAGTCGAGCGCGAGCGTCGACTTGCCCATCGCGGGACGCGCGGCGACGATGATCATCTGCCCGGGGTGGAAGCCGTTCGTGAGGTCGTCGAGGTCGGCGAAGCCGGTCGGCACACCGGTGAACTTGCCGTCGGTGTGCTTCGCCGCCTCGATCTCGTCGATCGCGACGCCGATCGCGTCGGAGAGCGGCACGTAGTCCTCGGTCTCGACCGAACCGGTGACCGAGTAGATCTCGGCCTGCGCGTTGTTGACGAGGTCGACGACCTCGCCCTCGCCCTGGTACCCCATCTGCACGATGCGGGTGCCGGCCTCCACGAGGCGGCGCAGCAGCGCCCGCTCGGCGACGATCGAGGCGTAGAAGCCGGCGTTCGCCGCGGTCGGCACGAGGCTCGTGAGCGTGTGCAGGTACTCGACGCCGCCGGCGCGCTGCAGGTCGCCCGTCTTCGTGAGCTCGTCGGTGACGGCGATGACGTCGGTGGGCTCGCCGTGCGAGTAGAGGGTGAGCAGGGCGTTGAAGATGACCTCGTGCTTCGGCACGTAGAAGTCGACGCCGCGGATCGTCTCGACGACATCGGCGACGGCGTCTTTCGAGAGCATCATGCCGCCGAGCGCGCTCTGCTCGGCGAGCAGGTCGTGCGGCGGAACGCGTTCGCCGCGCGGAGCCCCCTCGTCGACCGGTTCGGCGAGCCCGATGTGCGCGATCGACAACTCCATGACCTCCGATTCAGACCCCTGTTGCGGGCGTGCGACCCGCGCCCGTGATTCAGTCTTGCGGGAGCCGCCGACATGCCAGCCGGCCGAGCTCTCGGACCTCGGGGGAGTCACTGATCGAGGGACGCTGCTTCACGATATGGAAGCCTCGTCCACAGCACAAGCCAGCCTGTGGATAACTCTGGGGAGAATCTGGGCGAAACGCCGATCAACATGTGCACTCCACCTGTGGACAACTGTGGAAATGTTGTGAATTACATCGGTTGAATTCTGAGTTGATCTGGGATTCTAAAAATCCACACCTGTGGGGGAAAACTTCTTCGCCCGATCTTCACACCCGGTTGTCCACCTGTGCACAACCATCACAGGAAACCCGCAAGCGGGGTTGCGGGCGACGGGCGAACGGGTGTAGAAAACGCCGCCCCGAACGGCTGGTCCCCCCGCCCTCGAACGGGATGCATCGGCTGGTCGAACAAGGCCCGCGCGAGGCATCCCGGAAACGACGAAGCGGCGGCCGGGAGCCGAAGCTCCCGACCGCCGCTCTGCGATCCCGGCGAACTACTTCGCCGCGACCACCTGGAGGGTGATCGTCGCGGTGAGCTCGTCGTGCAGACGAACCGTCGCCTCGTGGTCGCCGACCGACTTGATCGGCGACGAGATCTGGATCTTGCGCTTGTCGACCGAGCCGAGGCCGGCGGCCTCGACCGCAGCCGCGACGTCCGACGTCTTGACCGAGCCGAACAGGCGGCCGCCGAGGCCCGCCTTGACGGCGAGCTTGACCTTGCCCTCTTCGAGCTTGGCCTTCAGGGCCTGCGCGTCCTCGAGCGAGTGGAGCTCGCGAGCGGCACGGGCCGCCTTGATCTGCTCGACCTGCTTCTCGCCACCGCGGGTCCACGGCGTGGCGAAGCCCTGGGGAACCAGGTAGTTGCGCGCGTAGCCGTTCTTGACCTCGACGACGTCGCCGGCCGTGCCGAGGCCGGTGACCTCGTGCGTGAGAATAACCTTTGCCATTGTCGTGCTCCTTAGCGGCCGGAGCCCGAGTAGGGCAGGAGGGCCATCTCGCGCGCGTTCTTCACGGCGCGGGCGATGAGGCGCTGCTCCTGCACGGAGACACCGGTGATGCGACGGGCACGGATCTTGCCGCGCTCCGAGATGAACTTGCGAAGGGTGGCGACATCCTTGTAGTCGATGACGCCGACCTTGATGGACTTCGCGGGGGCCGCGTTCTTCGCGCCCTTGCCGCGAGGCTTGCGGCGGTCGCCGCTGCTCTTTCCAGCCATTTCTGATCCTGTCTAGGTGTTGCGGGTGTCGGTGCGCGGCTCGGCCGCGTCACTCACCCGCGTGAGTTTTAGAAGGGCGTCTCGTCGCCGTAGTTGGTGCCGGGGGTGTTCCACACGTCGCCGCCGCCCTGCTGGGCGGGCGCCGAGGGAGCCCACGCGTCGTCGGACTGGCCGCCGCCCCCGAAGGAACCGCCGCCGCCGACCGCACCGCGGTTCGACTGCGCTCGAGTGACCTGGGCGGTCGCGTACCGGAGCGAGGGACCGATCTCGTCGATCTCCAGCTCGATGGTGGTGCGCTTCTCGCCTTCCTTCGTCTCGTAGGAACGCTGCTTGAGACGCCCGGAAGCGATGACCCGCGAACCCTTGGTGAGCGATCCGGCGACGTGCTCGGCGAATTCACGCCAGCAGCTCGCGCGCAGGAACAGCGCTTCACCGTCCTTCCACTCGTTCGCCTGACGGTCGAACGTACGGGGAGTGGAGGCGATGGTGAAGTTGGCAACCGCCAGCCCGTTCTGCGTGTAGCGCAGCTCGGGATCTGCAGTGAGGTTGCCCACCACGGTGATGATGGTCTCGCCGGCCATGGGGACTAGGCGTCCTTCTTCGCAGCGGCGGCGGCCTTTTTGGCGGCCTTCGCCTCCTGCGCCTTGGCGTGCGCGGCGACCTGGGCGATCGCCTCTTCGGCGCGGAGCACCTTCGTGCGCATGACGGCCTCGCTGAGGTTCAGCTGGCGGTCGAGCTCGTTGGTGGTCGCCGACTCGGCGGTGAAGTCGACGACGGCGTAGATGCCCTCGGACTTCTTGTTGATCTCGTAAGCCAGGCGACGACGTCCCCAGATGTCGACCTTGTCGACGGTGCCGCCATCGTTACGGATGACGTTGAGGAACTTGTCAAGGCTGGGAGCAACGGTGCGCTCGTCGATCTCGGGATCGAGGATGACCATCAGCTCGTACTGGTGCATGACTAACCCACCTCCTTCGGACTCAGCGGCTACAGGATCTCTGCAGCAGGAGGGTTGTGCATACGTCGCACCGAGGAGGCCTCGCAATCGAGGCGCACGGGCAACCTGTCAATGGTAACGGATGCCTCGCCGTCGCGCCATTCGGCCGCTGGCGCCCGCCTCCCGCTCCCCTCCCGCTCCCGCTCCCGCTCCCGCTCCCGCGAGTGTTTCCGCGAGTGTTTCCGTTTCGACCGAGTGTCGTCGCGAGCTCGATACATCTCGGTCGAAACGGAAACACTCGCCGCATCCGGGTTGGTGCTCATCTCCGACCGCGAACAGGGCGCAACCCCGCGCGGCGGAGCTCGGCGTCGAGCAGCGGGGGCCGTAATGCCGCAACCCAGTCCCAACGGGCTCCGAGGGGACGGTGGTGACGCACGCGGTTCTCCCGCTCCTTTTCGAGCAGCACGGCCTCGGCCGTCGTACGCCCGTTCAGGTACTCGGGCCGAAGGTACTTGCCGAGTCCGTCGAACTCCCCGAACACCCCGAACTCCGGCCAGTCGAAATCGACGATGTCGCGGCCGCCGCCATCGCGTGGGAACGCGACCTGCAACTCGGGTGCGGGGTACCCGAGCAGGTGCATGTTCGCGCGGCTGATCGATTCGCCCGGCGATCCCGACCGGCCGTCGCCGAACTCCACGACGGCGCGCGCCGATCGGACCCCGCGCCTCCCCGAAAGCGCTTCGACGGCCCCGAACAGCTCCTCGCGCGAGACGCCGACGAGCGACCGATGCTGGGGATGCCGTGACCCCGCATCGAGCGCGACGTCGACGACTGCGACCGCCGCGGCGAACGGCAGCGACCGCACGAGGTCGATGACGGTTCGTCGGAAGCTCGTCACCCGGAACCCGCTGTGCTCGACGATCTCGTCATCGGCGACGGGTTCGTGGTGCCAGACGACGCCGTTCTTGGTGCGAACACCCGAGCGCGCCGGTGCGACGAGATGAACGGGGTCGCGATGGGGTCCGATGATCGGGAGGCCCCACACCACTCCGGCCGACACGTTGCAGAGCACCGCGTCGATTCGCCGTGTCTCGAGCACCGCCCTGAGCCTCAGCAGGTGACGTTCGTCATGGCCCGCCGCAGCCCACGCCTCCGAGCTCACGAAGACCCCGCGGCGAAGGCGAGTGAGTTCTCGGGAGCTTGCCCGCGGGTCGCGCCCTTCGAGCGCCAGCGCGCGCGTCGTGATGAGGTCGGTCGCGCCCCTGCCCGTCGAGTCCACGCGGCAACGCTGGCACGCAGCGCGCCCGTTTCCCGCGGTGGGTCAGATCCCGTGGATCATCCCGCCGAGACATCCCCTGTGGAGGACGAGTGGGACGTCTGCTCGCCCGCCGCCCGGATGTTGCCGTTCCGGCCGAGCGTTGCCGATCGCTCGGCCACGCTCGGTCGAAACGGTCACAGTCGTCGCGCAGGGCGCAGGGCGCGGGCGCGGGCGAGCGCGGCGCGCGCCGGGCGCGCTAGGCGCCGCGCGCCGCCCACCAGGCGAGGAGGCGCTCGCGCGCGGCATCCTGACCGATCGGGCCCTCGTCGAGGCGTACGTCGAGCAGGTACTTGTAGGCCTCGCCGACGACGGGGCCCGGCCTGATGCCGAGCGCCGCCATGATCTGCTGGCCGTCGAGCTCGGGGCGCACGGCGGCGAGCTCCTCCTCCTCGGCGAGCCGGGCGATGCGCTCCTCGAGGTCGTCGTAGGCGAACCCGAGCTGGTCGGCCTTGCGGCGGTTTCGCGTGGTGACGTCGGCGCGGGAGAGGATGTGCAGCCGTTCGAGCTGCTCCGCGGGCCCGGCATCGCGCACGTAGCGGCGCACGGCGGAGTCCGACCACGAGGCATCCGCGTAGCCGAAGAACCGCAGGTGCAGCTCGACGAGTCGCGCGACGGACGCCACCGTGTCGTTGTCGAAGCGCAGCGCGCGCAGCCGCTTCTTCACGAGCTTCGCGCCGACCGCGTCGTGGTGGTGGAAGCTCACGGCCCCACCCGCCTCGTACCGACGGGTCGCGGGCTTGCCGATGTCGTGCAGCAGTGCGGCGAGCCGCACCACGAGGTCGGGCGAGTCGAGCACGCCGCGCGAGATCTCGTAGTCGATGGCCTGCTCGAGCACGGTGAGGCTGTGCTCGTAGACGTCCTTGTGGCGGTGGTGCTCGTCGCGTTCGAGGCGCAGCGCCGGCACCTCGGGCAGCACGCGGTCGGCGAGCCCGGTGTCGACGAGCAGGCGGATGCCTCGCGCCGGCGACCTCGTCGACAACAGCTTCGACAGCTCGTCACGGACCCGCTCGGCCGAGATCCGGTCGATCTCGGGCGCGAGCGCCGACATCGCGTCGAGCGTGCCGGCCTCGACCTCGAACTCGAGCTGCGCGGCGAAGCGGGCGGCCCGCATCATGCGCAGCGGGTCGTCGCCGAAGGACTGCTCGGGCGGCGACGGCGTGCGCAGCACCCCGGCGAGCAGGTCCTCGATGCCGCCCGACGGGTCGACGAGCTCGAGCTGCGGCAGCCGCAGCGCCATGGAGTTGACGGTGAAGTCGCGCCGGGTGAGGTCGCCCTCGAGCGAGTCGCCGAAGACGACCTCGGGCTTGCGCGATGCCCCGTCGTACGAGTCGGCCCGGTAGGTCGTGATCTCGACCGTCTCGCCGGCGATCTTCGCGCCGATGGTGCCGAACTGGCGTCCGATGTCCCAGTGCGCCTCGGCGATGGGCTTCACGATCGCGAGGATCTCGTCGGGCGTGGCGTCCGTGGTGAAGTCGAGGTCGTTCGTGCTCCGGCCGAGGAACGCGTCGCGCACCGGGCCGCCGACGAGGGCGAGTTCACGGCCCGCCCGCTCGAACGCCGCCGCGAGCGGTGCGACGGTCGGCGAAGCCGCCGACTCGGCCAGGCGGTCGAGGGCTGCCGCGACACTCTGCATGCCCACTATGTTAAGCGGCGCCGTTCCGCCCGCTCTTCGAGCGGATGCCCGGGCCCCGACCCGTAGAATCGCCTGCATGGCAGCCGAGTCGACCCCTGCGCGCGCGCGCGGCGATCGACTCACCCGACGTCGCGGCGTCGCGCTCGGGGTCGCCGCCGCCTCGGTCGTCGCGGTCGTCGCGGCCCCGCTGGGGGCCCTCGCCCTCGCGGGGGGAGCGACGCCCTCCGAGGCCGGTACCGGAGGGGGAGCTGCCACGACGCGGGCGCAGGCCGCACCGGTCGAGGCCGAGGGCATCGAACTGCATGTCGCTCCGGCGACGTCGACGACGATCGACCCGCGGAGCCCCCTCACCGTGCAGGTCGAGGTCGACAACGCGACCGCGGAGCAGCTCGCCGCCGGGACGGTGCGGCTGACCCGCGCGGAGGATCCGATCGACGACGGCGTCGAGCTCGACGCCTGGCTCCGCCCGAGCGCCGACGGCGCCGCACCGCCGACCGTCGCGCTCGGTTCCACCGAGTCGCGGGCGACCGCGGCGGGTGGTTCGACCACGGTCTCGTTCACCGTCCCCGCGAACGCGCTCGGAGGCTCCGGTGCGCCCGTGATCGGGCTCGGTGCCGAACTCGTCGTCGACGGCACGGTCGTCGCGACCGGCACCGGCGCGTTCGCGACGCCGACGGGAACGTCGGGCCCGAGGACGACGGTCGCGTTCGTCTATCCGCTCACGATTCCCGAGCAGACGACCGGAATGATCGATGCGGCGACGCTGGAGGAGTGGACCGCGCCGCTCGGGCTGCTCGATCGCCAGCTCGACGCCGTCGCGGATCGCCCGGTCGCGATCGGCATCGACCCCCGCATCATCGCCTCGATCCGGGCGCTCGGCAGTGCGGCCCCCGAGTCGGCGATCGCCTGGCTCGAACGGCTCGGATCCGTCACGAACGAGACCTTCCCGCTCGCGTACGCCGACGCGGACGTCGCGCTGCAGGCGCAGCTCGGGCTCACTTCGATGCTCGAACCGACGAGCTTCACGGATGTGCTCGACCCCGCCGACTTCACGGCACCGGCCGAACCCGAGCCGCTCCCGGGCGACGGCGACGGGGACGGCGAGGTCGACGGCGGCCAGGCGCCGATCGACGACCCGACGCCGTCGGCCGACGAGACGGTGCCCGCCACGGTCCCTCCGACGACCGCGCCGACCGGGACGCCCGACGACACTCCCTCGCCGACCCCGACCGAGACGGCCCCGGTGCCCGGCGAGGTGCCGTCGACCGAGGCGCTCCTCGACTGGCCGTACACCCGCACCGACCTCGCCTGGCCGGCCGACGACACGGTCGCCGCCGGCGATCTCGGCCGGCTCGACGCCGCGGGGCTGACGACGACCATCCTCGCCCCGGGCAATGTCGTGCCGGGCGATTCCGCGGGTTCGGCCACCGCCTCGATCGACGGCTCGACCGCCCTCGTCGCCGACGGCCGCCTCACCCCGTCCCTGCGTGAGGCCACCGCCGCCGAGAGCGATACCGCGTGGCGCTCGGCGACCGGGCACCTGCTCGCCGAGTTCGCGATCGCGCCCGCGACCGAACGGCCGGCGGTGCTCGCGACGTTCGACCGCGATGCCGGCGAGCACTCCGACAACGTCGCGGCCACGCTGGCGCAGCTCGACGGCGACGCCGCGGTGCAGCCGACCGACCTGTCGGGCGCCATCGGAGCCCCGCCCGTCGCGCGCACGCTCGTCGACGAACCCGAGGACGAGCAGCGCGTGCTGACCACGCAGCGGATGCTCGACCTCGAGGCGCAGGTGGGCGAGTTCTCGACCGTGCTCGACGACCCGCGCCTGCTCACCGGCCCCGTGCGCCGCGACCTGCTGGCACTGCTGGATGTCGCGTGGCTCGAGGATCCGGCCGCGTGGAGCACCGCGACCGCGGAGTGGATGGCGGCGCGACGAGCGACCCTCGGCGGCGTCTCGGTCGTGCCGTCGTCGAGCGTCAACATCTTCGCGCGCGAGACGCCCCTGCCCATCACCGTGCTCAACGCCCTGCCGTATCCCGTCACGGTGGTCGTCTCGGCCGATCCGTCGAACGGGCGGCTCGTGGTCGAGGAGAGCGTCACGCAGACGATCCCCGCCGAGTCGCGCAGCACCGTGAACGTCCCGATCGCCGCGGGCGTCGGCCGCGGCGAGGTCACGATCGCCATCTCGCTGACGTCGACCACCGGGGTCCCGATCGGTCGCACCGTCTACATCAGCGGCAACGTGCAGGCCGACTGGGAGGGCCTCGGCGCCGTGATCCTGGCGACGGCGGTCGTCCTCTTCTTCGGCTTCGGCATCTGGCGCAACATCCGCCGCCGCCGTCGCCAGCGCGCCGCGGCGGTGCAGGCCGGCGAGCAGCCGGTGACGGATGCCTCGGCCGGGACCGACTCGGAGGTCGAGGCTGCGGCCGAGCCGGAATCCGACGTCGCATCCGCATCAGACGCCGAGCGCGTGGCCGAATCCGCCGCCGAGCCGGAACCCGACGTCGCACCCGAGCCCGACTCCGAACCGGAGCCCGACTCCGAACCCGAGCACGACTCCGAACCCGAGGACCCGAAGAGTGACTGACGACCGCATCGGCCGCGCGAGCGTGTTCCTCGCCTCCGGCACGATCGTCTCCCGCGTGCTCGGCTTCGTGAAGGCCGCCGTGCTCGTGAGCGCGATCGGCCTCACGAAGTCGCCGAGCGCCGACGCGTTCGCGGTCGCGAACCAGCTGCCGAACACCGTCTACGTGGTCGTCGCCGGCGGCGTACTGAGCGCGGTGCTCGTGCCGCAGATCGTGCGGGCGGGCCTGCACGCCGACGGCGGCCGCGCGTACATCAACCGGCTGCTGACCCTCGCGCTCGTGGTGCTCGCGGGCATCACCATCGTCGCGACGATCGCCGCTCCGCTCCTGACCCTGCTGTACGGGATCAAGCTCGACCAGTCGACGCGGGATCTCGCGACGCTCTTCGCCTACTGGTGCCTGCCGCAGATCTTCTTCTACGGGCTCTACACGCTCCTCGGCGAGGTGCTGAACGCCCGCCGCAGCTTCGGCCCGTTCACCTGGGTGCCCGTGCTCAACAACGTGGTCGCGATCGCCGGCCTCGTCGTCTTCATGGCGATCTGGGGGAGCGACCCCGACGGCAACCGTTCGGCCGATTCGTGGGATCCGGCCATGATCGCCGTGCTCGCCGGCTCGGCGACGCTCGGCATCGCCGTGCAGGCGATCGTGCTGTTCTGGTTCTGGCGCCGCATCGGCCTGAGCTACCGGCCCGACTTCCGCTGGCGCGGCGTCGGACTCGGCGACGCGGGCCGCATGGCGACGTGGACGTTCGGCATGCTGCTCCTCACGACCTTCGCCGGGCTCGTGGAGACGAACGTCGCCGGCGCCGCCTCGGGGCAGGCGGCCTCGGTCGCGGCGCTCGGCAACGCGTGGCTCATCTTCATGCTGCCGCACTCGGTGATCACCGTCTCGATCGCCACGGCCTACTTCACCCGCATGAGCGAGCACGCCTCGCACGGCGACATCGACCGCGTGCGCGCAGATCTCTCGAGCGCGGTGCGCGGCGTGAGCCTCATCATCGTGCTCGCTGCGCTCGTGCTCATGATGTGCGGCATCCCGTTCGCCGCCGTCTTCGCGAGCACCGCCTCGTACGAGACGCAGCTCGGCTTCGGCTCGATCGTCGTGGCGTACATGGTCGGTCTCGTGCCGTTCAGCCTGCTGTTCATCGTGCAACGCACGTTCTATGCGCTCGGCGACACGAAGACGCCCTTCTTCTTCACGCTCTTCCAGGTCGTGCTGTTCAGCGCCGGAGCGCTGCTGCTCCTCAACGTGCTGCCCGAGTTCATCGCGATCGGCATCGCCCTGCTCACCTCGTTCGCCTGCCTGGCCCAAGTCGTGCTCGCGACGTTCCTGCTGCGCCGCAAGATCGGCACGATCGACGGCTGTCGCATCACCTCGAGCTTCGTCCGGTACGCGATCGGCGCCGTTCCCGCGGTCATCGTCGGTTTCGTCGCGCTCGTACTGCTCGGCGGCATCTCCCCCGACGGGTTCGCGATGTCGGGCCTGATCCCGGCCCTCCTCTCCATGGCCGTCATCGGCGTGCTCATGTCGGCGGTCTACTTCGGCGTGCTCTGGATGATCCACACGCCCGAGCTCCGCGGCTTCGCCGAGCCGGTGCTCCGCCGATTCCGGCGCGGCTGACCTCGGCGATCGGCGCCGCGCCGAGGCATCCGTCATGCAGGCGGTGCGTTCAGGCCGCCGGAATACCCGCCGCCTAGACTGTGTTGACCATGGCGTGACATCCGGATGCCTCGGATGCCACTTGCACGAGAGGGAGCACCCGTTGCGCGACATCATCATCATCGGTTCGGGCCCGGCCGGATTCACCGCCGCCATCTACGCGGCCCGCGCGCAGCTGAACCCCCTGCTGATCGCGAGCTCCGTCGAGATCGGCGGCGAGCTCATGAACACGACCGAGGTCGAGAACTACCCGGGCTTCCCCGAGGGCATCATGGGCCCCGACCTGATGACGGCGTTCCAGCAGCAGGCCGAGCGCTTCGGCACCGAGGTCGTCTACGACGACGTCGTCGAGCTCGAGCTCGAGGGTCCGGTCAAGCGCGTCAAGCTCGGCAACGGCGGCGTCGAAGAGGCGCGCACGATCATCTACGCGACCGGCTCGGCCTACCGCAAGCTCGGCCTGCCCGAAGAGGACGTGCTGTCCGGCCACGGTCTGTCGTGGTGCGCGACCTGCGACGGCTTCTTCTTCCGCCAGAAGACGATCGCGGTCGTCGGCGGCGGCGACTCGGCGATGGAGGAGGCGACGTTCCTCACCCGTTTCGCCGACAAGGTCTACGTGATCCACCGCCGCGACTCGCTCAAGGCCTCGAAGATCATGCAGCAGCGCGCCTTCGACAACGAGAAGATCGAGTTCATCTGGAACGCCGAGGTGGCGCGCCTGCTCGGTGAAACCGCCGTGACCGGTGTCACCCTGCGCGACACCGAGACCGGCGCCGAGCGCGACCTGCCGCTCGACGGCCTGTTCGTCGCGATCGGCAACGACCCCCGCACGCACCTCGTGCACGGCAAGCTCGACCTGACCCCCGAGGGCACGATCGCGGTCGCCGGTCGCAGCTCCAAGACCAGCCTCGAGGGCGTCTTCGCCGCCGGTGACGTCATCGACCCGCACTACCGCCAGGCGATCACCGCCGCCGGGTCGGGTGCGGCCGCGGCGCTCGACGCCGAGCACTACCTCGCGTCGCTCGGCAACGAGAATGCGGCCGAGGCCCTGCTCGAGACCGAGTTCGCCGTCATCGACTGACCACGAGGCATCCGCCGTCGACCCGCATCGGGCGTCGTCGGTACGAAACCGCCTCAACGAGTTTCAACCAAGGAGAACGCAATGACCGCACGCGCTGTGACCGAGGACACCTTCGAGCAGGAGGTCCTGAAGAACGACAAGCCCGTGATCGTCGACTTCTGGGCCGAGTGGTGCGGGCCGTGCCGCGCGGTCAGCCCGATCCTCGACCAGATCGCGACCGAGCACGCCGACAAGATCGACATCGTCAAGCTCAACGTCGACGAGCACCCGTCGCTCGCCATGAAGTACCAGATCACCGCCATTCCGGCGTTCAAGGTCTTCAAGGGCGGCGAGGTCGTGCAGAGCTTCGTGGGCGCCAAGCCCAAGCCCGCCCTCGAGGCCGACCTCGCCGCCTACATCGCGTAGTCGGCGGTCTCCTCGTTCGAAAGACCCGTCCGGCCAGGCGCCGGACGGGTCTTTCGTCGCCTCGGGGATGCCTCGTGGCCCGTGTTCGCTCGGCCGCGTCACACTTGCGGCCCCCGTCAGGACGGCGGTTCCCCGGCAACTAGCATGGAACTCCCGAGCAGAACGGATAGCGCAGTGACCTCTGACGGCGTCCCCCAGCGGACCGGCAACAATCTCGACCCCTGGTACGCGAATTACGCCGAGCGAGCCGCCGGGTTCGCCGCCTCAGAAGTCCGAGCCCTCTTCGCCGTCGCCTCCCGCCCCGAAGTGGTGTCGCTCGCCGGCGGCATGCCGTTCGTCTCCGCCCTGCCGCAAGACCTCATCACGTCGTCGATGGACAAGGTCATGCGCGAGCAGGGCCCGGTCGCGCTGCAGTACGGCGGGGGGGCGGGCATCCCCGCGCTTCGCGAGCAGATCCTCGACGTCATGGCGATCGAGGGCATCAGCGGCACCGTCGACAACGTCGTGACCTCGACCGGGTCGCAGCAGGCGCTCGACTTCGTCGCGAAGCTGTTCCTCGATCCGGGCGACGTCGTGCTCGCGGAGGCGCCGTCGTACGTCGGCGCGATGGGCGTGTTCCGCTCGTACCAGGCGAACGTCGTGCACGTCGCGATGGACGAGAACGGCCTCATCCCCGAAGCGCTGCGCCAGACCATCGCCCACCTCCGCGGCCAGGGGCGGCGCATCAAGTTCCTGTACACCATCCCGAACTTCCACAACCCGGCCGGCGTGACGCTCTCCGCCGAGCGACGGCCCGAGATCCTCGAGATCTGCCGCGCGAACGAGATCCTCGTGCTCGAGGACAACCCATACGGGCTCCTGCATTTCGACGAACCGGCGCCGAACGCGCTGCGCTCCCTCGACCCCGAGGGCGTCATCTACCTCGGGTCGTTCTCGAAGACGCTCGCGCCCGGCTTCCGGGTCGGCTGGGCACTCGCCCCGCACGCGATCCGCGAGAAGCTCATCCTCGCGGCCGAGTCGGCCGTGCTCTCCCCGTCGTCCTTCAGCCAGCTCGTCGTCTCGGAGTACCTCGCCACCGCCGACTGGCGCGGCCAGATCGACACGTTCCGCGGGGTCTACCGCGAACGGAAGGACGCGATGATCGAGGCGCTGGGGGAGTACCTCCCGCAGTTGTCGTGGACGAATCCCAACGGCGGCTTCTACGTCTGGGTCACGATGCCCGACGTGCTCGACTCGAAGCAGATGCTGCCCCGCGCCGTGAAGGAGTTGGTCGCGTATACGCCCGGCACGGCATTCTTCGCCGACGGGCGAGGGCGGCACGCGATGCGCCTGTCGTTCTGCTATCCGACTCCCGACGCGATCCGGCTCGGCGTGCGCCGCCTCGCGACCGTCGTCAACGGCGAACTCGACCTGCTCGACACCTTCGCCGGAACGGGCACCCTGCAACTGCCGCCGACGCCCGGGGTCGAACAGGCCCCGCCGTCCGACCTCAAGTAGCCTCACGCAGCATCCGACTCATCTCGACTCGAGCACTGGAGAAATACCTGATCATGAGCGAATCCACTGGCCTCAACGTCGTCGTCCTCGCCGGAGGCATCTCGCATGAGCGCGACATCTCGCTGCGCTCGGGTCGCCGGGTCGCCGACGCGCTCACGGCCGCCGGGCACCGAGTCGTGCTGCGCGACCCCGATGCCGGACTGCTCCCGTACCTCGCGACCGAACGACCCGACGTCGTATTCCCGGCCCTGCATGGATCGAGCGGTGAGGACGGATCGCTGCTCGACCTGCTCGCCGCCCTCGGGGTCGCCACGGTCGGCTCGACGGGAGCGGCTGCCCGCCGCGCGTGGTCGAAGCCGGTCGCGAGCTCACTGCTCGCGCTGGCGGGTGTCGCAGTTCCCGAGTCGATCGTGCTCTCGCACGAGGCCTTCCGCGAGCTCGGCGCCGCGAGCGTGCTGCGCGTCGTGCGAGACCGGCTCGAGGGCGACCTCGTTGTGAAGCCCGCCTCCGGTGGCTCGGCCCAGGGGGTCTCGATCGTCGACCACCCCGACGGCCTCGCGCGTGCGATGGTCGAAGCATTCACCTACGACGACGTCGCCGTCGTGGAACGTCGCATCACCGGCACCGAGATCGCGATCCCGGTCGTCGACACCGGCGCGGGCCCGACCGCGTTGCCCGCGGTCGAGATCGAGCCGACCGCGGGGGTCTATGGTTTCGACGCTCGCTATAACGCGGGGGAGACCACGTTCTACGCACCGTCGCGTCTCGGCGAGGCGGACCTCGCCGCCGCCACGGCCGCCGCGATCACGGCGCACTCGACCCTCGGGCTGCGAGACCTCTCCCGCGTCGACTTCATCGTGGATGCCTCGGGCACCCCCTGGTTCCTCGAGGCCAACGTGCTCCCCGGCCTGACCGAGACGTCCCTCGTTCCGCTCGCGATCGAGGCGTCGGGATCGACGGCCTCGGAGCTGTACAGCTCACTCGTGCGTTCAGCGCACGCGCGCTCGGGCGCATGAACAATCGGGCCTGCCCCGAAGGACAGGCCCGATTCTGCGTGATTTCAGTTCGTCAGGAGCCATTCTCCCGGCGGAACATGCTCACACGCCGTCGAGTTCCTCGCCGAGTTCCGTCAGAATGCGGCGAAGATCTTGGACGGTCGCGAAATCAATGCTGATCTGGCCTTTCCGGGCGCCCAATCCGATCTTGACCCGCGTGTTCAGACGGTCGCCCATGCGAGTGGCCAGATCGTCCAGGAAATCCTGACGCTTGCCCGCCGACGGCTTCACTCGGGCCGCGGCCTTAGGCTCCTGCGAGGCGATGGACTCCGCAGCCCGGACCGACAGCTCTTCGTTGACGATCTTGTCGGCGAACCGCTGCATCTCATCGGGGTCGCCGACCGAGAGGATCGCACGCGCATGACCCGCGCTCAGGACGCCGGCGGCGACTCGGAGCTGGACGGCCTCGGGAAGCTTCAGCAGTCGGAGGGTGTTCGAGATCTGCGGTCGGGAGCGACCGATGCGACTCGCGAGTTCCTCCTGGGTGATACCGAAGTCGGCGAGCAACTGCTGGTACGCCGACGCCTCTTCGAGCGGGTTGAGCTGCGAACGGTGCAGGTTCTCGAGGAGCGCATCGCGCAGCATGTCCTCGTTGGCCGTGTCCTTGATGACCGCGGGGATGGTCTCGAGACCGGCCGCCTTCGTTGCGCGAAGTCGACGCTCTCCCATGACGAGTTCGTACTTGCCGGACTGGTCGGGGTGGGGACGCACGACGATCGGCTGGAGCACGCCGAACTCGCGAACGCTGTGCACGAGTTCCGCGAGGTCGTCGGGGTCGAAGACGCTACGCGGCTGCACCGCATTGGGCACGATGTCATTCGGGTCGAGGCGCGCGAGTCGCGCACCGGGCACGGTGATGAGCTCCTCGGCCGTGGCGGCCTGCTCGACCGCGGCGACCGCGGTCGCCGGCGTCGAGTCGGCGTCGGGGAAGAACACGTCGACGGGCCGGTTGGCCCGGGAGCCCTCGTCGACGGTCGGGATGAGCGCACCAATGCCTCGGCCGAGTCCGGTTCGCTTGCTTGCCATCAGTTCGACTCCTCGGTGTTCGCAGCGCCGCGCCGGGCGATCTCGGCCGCTGCCTCTCGGTACGACAGCGATCCGCTCGACGCGAAGTCGTAGCTGATGACGCTCTGTCCATAGCTCGGTGCCTCAGACACGCGAACCGACCGGGGGATGATCGTCTCGAGCGTCTGGGTGGGGAAGTGGTCGCGGACTTCCTGCGCGACCTGCTGAGCGAGATTGGTGCGCGAGTCGTACATCGTGAGCAGGATCGTCGAGAGGCGCAGCTCGGGATTGAGGTGCTTCTCGATCAGCTCGATGTTACTGAGCAGCTGAGACAGACCCTCGAGCGCGTAGTACTCGCACTGGATCGGGATCAGAACCTCGCGGGCGGCGACGAACGCATTGATCGTGAGCAGTCCGAGCGACGGCGGGCAGTCTATGAACACGTAGTGGTACGGCTCATCCATCGACGCGAGGTGCGCGTCGAGCGCGCGCCGAAGCCGCTGCTCGCGAGCCACGAGCGACACGAGTTCGATCTCGGCACCGGCGAGGTGAATGGTCGCGGGCACGCAGTCGAGCGCCTCGTGCTCGGTCGACGGCTGGATGACCTCAGCGAGCGGAAGATCGGAGACGAGCACCTCGTAGACGCTCTGCTGCTCGGATCGGTGGTCGACGCCCAGGGCGGTCGACGCGTTCCCCTGGGGGTCGAGGTCGATGACGAGCACCCGCGCGCCCGAACGGGCGAGTGCCGCTGCCAGGTTCACGGCGGTGGTCGTCTTGCCGACGCCGCCCTTCTGGTTCGAGATCGTGAGCACGCGGGTCTTGGCCGGCTTGGGGAGCACGGCCTCCTCGAGTGCGATACGCCGACGCGTTTCGTCGGCAAGTTCGTAGGCCAGGGGAGTTCCTCCGTGATCGATCGATGTTTCACGTGAAACATCGCTGGTGATGGGCTGCTCGACGACGACCGACTGGGGTGTCTCGTCCTGGGTGAGCTCAGGCGGCACCGCCGCCTCGAGGATCGCGGGACGACCTTCCGGCTCGTCGCGAGGTGTCGGCGCGGGCATCGGCGTGACGGGTGCGGCGGGGGAGGAGCCGGTGGGCGTCTCCACCGGCGATGCTGTGACTTCTTCGACCTCCGCCGGCTCGGTGGCAACCGGCTCAGTCGCAAGCGGCTCAGTCGCAACCGGCCGAGCGTCGATCGGCTCGGCCTCCATGAGCTCGGGTTCGGCCATCGCGGGTGTCGTCGGGCTCGCCTGCGCGGTGGACGGCTGCGACGCCGTGGGCGTGATCGTCGGTGCTTCGGCTGCGTCGTCAGCCGAACGGTTCGCCGCGTGGTTCGCTGCCGGATGAAGCGCGGTGGCCGTATCGACCGCGGCATCACCGACGATCTCGCGGATCAGATCCTCGAGCAGGCGGTCGGGACCGTGATCGGCGTCGTGAGGGTGCCGGCCCGCGTCGGGACCGGCGACATCGTCGCTGAGGGCAGCGGCCGTCGCGGCATCCCAGTCGATCGCGCTCGGCGTCGTATCTTCGCCAACCGGATGTTCGCTGGGGGCCGACACCTCGACCGGAGCCGCCGAGGACTCGACGGGCCCGTCCTGGAATGGCGCGTTGAGGCCGGACCCGGCAGGAGGATTCGCATCCTGGCCTGATGGCTCGGGCTCTGCCGGGGTCATGGGCGTGGTCTCAGGCGGAGCGACCTGGGCTTGCTCGGCTTGCTCGGCCTGCTGGGAGCGTCGACGGTGGAACCATCCTCGTCCCCCACCAGGCGTCATCCGTCGTCTCCCAACCACATGGATCGGTCGGGCGACTGCGGCGCCACGACCCGAGAATCAAGCTTAACTGCCGCCGACGACGAGCGCCCGCCGAATCCCGGTCGTATGCGCTGGATGTGGCGATCTCTGCGATGTTTCACGTGAAACGGCAGTGCCCGAATGGGTGCGAGGGCTGGAACGGGTCGGCGATGCGTTTCACGTGAAACGGGAAAGGTGGTCATGGGGCTGTTGCGTTCGCGCGCCGCGGCTCGCTGCGGAGCGTTGCGCCCTCGTGGGCTCTGTCGAAGTGCGGTCCGCGTCCTACTCGATGGGATCCGTCCGAGGTCCTGCACGCCACAGGAGGCGCCCTTCCGATCACCCATTCGACCCGGTCAAGGCCGCACCTGAAGCTCGTCCACGAAAGCCGGGCGGCGGGCAACGGCGGGCAGCGGGGCGCAGCGGTTGACGACCGGCGACGGGGGACCCGACCCGCGCCCCCCGACCCGCGCCCCGCGACCCGCGCCCCGCGACCCGCGCCCCGCGGCCGGCGATGGACCGGCGACATACGACGGGCAACGGGCGATGAGGCCGCGGGGGCTTGGCAGCCGGCCGCCGACGACAGGCAGCCAGGCGAGCAGGCATCGTAACGCCGAACGGTCAAGTACCGAGGCGCCGCCCGGTGGAGCACCGATGACGCGGCGCGGATTAGCGGATCGGCTGATTGGACGTCGATGACGGGCGTGCGATATCGACTGCCCACGCCAATCCCGCACCTTGAGTCGCCGCCGACGTCTGCAGAGAGCGGACCGCCGGCACGCGAAGCGCGGTCGCTGATCCCGCACTTGGGCGGACGAGATCTGCCTCGTTCGGGGTCGACGACAGTGGCGCTACCTCCTTCGTCGCCGGGCGTCGACGCTCATGACGAATCATCTGCGCATGGAGCCCCCGGCTTCGCGCACGGCCGACGCGAGTTCAGCTTCAGCCACGGACTCCGCACCCGACGGGCGAACCAGTGGGGCGAGGGCGCCCCGAGCATCGCGACCGAGTGACATGGCAGTCATGAGCTCCCGAACGCTCGGAGACCTCCAGTGGCCGCCAGAAACTCGCGCTCAGCAGCGACGCGCTCCGCGCTCGAGGACCATTTCGACGGGAGCACCATGATCCGTGTCTTGGCGGTGTGACTCCGAGCGATCGCGCAGATCGATCACGAGGTGCTTCTGCCACCAGCGCGCCCTCGTCGACGCCTCGAGGCATCGCGCCGAAGTAGTCGCCCCGTCTCTTCGATGGAGGAGGCCGACCCGGATCGCCGGTCGATCTGCCGATCGTTCGGTTGGAGCACCGTTGCCGACTCCCGACTTCTACTCGGGGTCTGAACTGGGCACCACCGGCGATCCATGGCACTGCCGCGTCCCGCGCCGACGGAACGGCGGATTCCCCGAACGGCCCGGCGAACTGTGATCGGGGATGACGGGCGAGGCCGGTCGCTCGTTGCCGTGCTCAGCGCCGCAGCTCGTCGAAGAGAACGGACCACGGGACGCACTCGATCAACGACTGCCGTTCGTCACGTGGAAAGCGTTGCGCGACGCTCCGCAGCGTCTCGTGCAGGCCCGATCGGTCGACCTCGGGCGGCCCCGATGCTCAGCGCAGCCACACCCTCGGCCGACACGACGGATCTTCCACCCTCGCTTCAGCATGCGGGATCGCTTACCTACTCACGCCCGCCGATGCGCAAGGTCCAGGTAGCCTCCGGCGACAACATGGTTCCTCCTGACCGCCGAACGGCCCGACGCGCTACGCAGCCGTTTTCAGGAGCCCAACGAAGCAGCCGCGACCACGTGCTGCACGACACATGCTGCCGAGCGTGTCATCCGCAAGCTCGGCCATCCGACCGCACCCTGATTCCCCATCCGTATTCGGATGCGGATTTCACTGCTTCGCTGATGTTTCACGTGAAACATCAGGCACGGACCGAGTGGAATCGTCGGCGCCGCGCGTCGGGATGGAAGGAAGGAATGCGACACCGGTGTCGACCAAAGCAGCGTCGGCGACGCCTGCCGATCGCGAGGTGGACCCGGTGGCCAGTTCTTCTCGGGGCCGCTTGCGATCTGGTGGAAGGGGCAAGGTCTCGCTTCAGCCGCGACACTCGCCCGACCTCGTCTCGCGCCGCACGTCACCGGATCACTCCACCGTGGCCGGATCCCTCCACCACGACGGAATCCCTGCGCCACCCCGGTGCCGCTTCGACCGACGCGGGATGCGCGAGCGCACGATCGGCTGCGCCGAGATCGAACAATCTCAAACTACTCCCGCCGACCACCGGTGCCGAATCGGACCCGCGGAACAATGCGTCCCGCAAAGGGCTTCAGCGACCCGGCGGCATTGACGATTTGCCGCAGCGGGCAGCGCGTCCGTGATTCAACTCCAAACGATCCAGCCGGAGAGAACAGCCGTGCAACGGAGGCACCGGCTCGCGCTGTCGGCCCGTGCGGCGGTCGGCCCCTCGTGGTCCGGGGCCTTCTGCCGAGGTCGGTCCGCCATCCGCCATCCGCCATCAGCGACGACGACGCGACCCTCCACGATCTCGACCCGAGCGCCGGTGGCGGTCTACCGATCACGCAGATCCTGCCCGGCGCGCAGATACAGGCGCTGACCTACTTGTCGCCCGTGCACGATCACGGGCGAGTCGGTTCGCGCGGACTCGGGCATTCCAGTACGTGGAGCGCACCAGCAGCGCGTCGCAACGCCCGTCATCGAGGCCATCAGTCACCTGAGGGCCGCACACGCCCTCATCGTCATCGAGTCGCCTCCACGAAACCGACCGTCGCGGCGGCCGCTCTGAACTCGGCGACTCGCGACCGTCTTCTCGGCGGAACCGGGCGCGACTTCTGATGGCCCGTCCCTCATCGAACACCACGCTCTCCACTCGCCATCGAGCGGGACCCTGAGTTCGGCCAGCCCGCTTGTCACGGAGCCGGCGCTCGCAGCCGCACTGGAACGCGGCGACCTGCGACCACGCGTCATCGGTGGGACCGAGCGCGCAGTCGGCTGGACCGACCTCGTCGATCGCGCGGCCCGCAGGGGCCTCGGCCGACGGTGGAACAGACTGTCGAACCGCGGGCGGCGAGGGTCCACACCCGATCGGGTGCGTCATTGCCGCCGCCCAAGCGCTTCGCCTGGTCTCGGGCCAGGCCACGATCAGCCTGACTGCGCGTTGCGATGGCTCAGTGCCAGCGAAGCTGGACTCCGACGCCTACGCTGTCGGGAGCAGCGTGAGCCCGCACCGTTTCACGTGAAACATCAGCCCGCCATCACGCCGCGACACGTCGCGAGCGATCAGTCGACCACCGCGCGGAACACCCGGGTGACCTCGCCGTCGGGAACCACACCCGCGCCGAGCACGAGCACCTCGACGTCCCGAAGCCGGTGCTTGCGGATGACCTTCTCGGCCTTGCCGATCTCGGCCTCGACGCTCGCACCCTTCATGAGCACCAGCTCGCCGCCGGGACGAACCAGGGGAGCGGTGACGGGGATGAGGGTGCGCAGGGCGCTCACCGCGCGCGCGGTCACCTGGTCGAGCGATTCGAAGAGCTTCGATTCCTCCGCGCGCGCCCGCACCACGGTCACATTGTCGAGCTCGAGTTCCGCGGCCTGGCGTTCGAGCCAGGCGACACGTCGCTCCATCGGCTCGATGAGCACCAACTGCACATCGGGACGGATGATCGCGAGAACGAGACCCGGAAGTCCTGCGCCCGAGCCGACGTCGCCGACGCGCCCCGGATGCAGCAGTGGTGCGACGAGTGCGCTGTTCAGGATGTGCCTGGTCCACAACCGGGGCAGTTCCAGCGGGCCGATGAGGCCCAGCTCCTCACCGTGACGCGCAAGCGCCTCGGTGAAGGCGCGCCCCTTGTCGAGGTGCTCGCCGAACAGTTGTCCCGCCGCAGCCGGTTCGGCTTCGAGTCCGTCGGTCATCGTTTCACGTGAAACATCGAAGCGGGCTCGTCAGCCGACACGCGTGATGACGGTGTGGCGGTCGGCTCCCTCGCCCCGCGACTCCGAGTGGAAGCCCTGCTCGGCGACCAGGTCGTGCACGAGCTTGCGCTCGTACGACGACATCGGGGGGAGTGCGGCCTCGGATGCTCCGCCCTCGATGCGCTCGACCGCTCGCGACACGAGGGTCGCGAGCTCGTCGCGACGTGCGTCCCGCGAACCGCCGATGTCGAGGATGAGGCGCGAGAACGAACCCGTCTTCGTCTGCACGGCGAGGCGCGTGAGTTCCTGCAGTGCGCTCACCGTCTCGGGCTTCGAGAGGAGGCGGAGGTTGGCGCCCTCACCGGCGTTCACCGAGACGTAGGCGCGACCGTTGCGCGCATCGATGTCGATGTCTCCGTCGAGGTCGGTGATGTCGAGCAGTTCCTCGATGTAGTCCGCGGCGATGTCGCCCTCTTCTTCGAGCTGGGCGGTCGAGCGCTGCTCGGCTTCGTGCTGAACGTCGGTCATCGTCTTACTTCCCCTGCTTCTTGGCGCGCGACTTGCTCATCGGCTGCTGCCGCTGCGTCTTCTTCTCTTCGACGACGATCGTCGTGCCCTCGTTCTTGTCTTCGACGACGAGCTTGCCCTTCTTGGCGAGACGGGCTTCGCGGGCCTTCGCGGCCTCACTGCCTGGGGTCGGCATGTTGCGGATGACGACGAACTGCTGGCCCATGGTCCAGAAGTTCGAGACGAGCCAGTAGAACATGACGCCGAGGGGGAAGGCCACACCGGAGAAGGCGAACACGAGGGGGAGCAGGTACAGGAGGATGCGCTGCTGGCGGAACATCGGGCTCGCCTTGGTCTCGGGCGACATGTTCTTCGAGACGATCTGCAGCTGCGTGATGAACTGCGAGGCGGTCATGAGCACGATCATCGCGAGGGCGATGATCATCGTGTTCGCGCTGAACGCCTCCCCGGCGATCATGAGGTTCCACTGCTGGATGAACGTCGAGTTCAGGGGCGCACCGAGGAACTCGGCATTGGCGAACGACTCCGCGAGTGCCGGCGTCAGGGCGCCCACGCCGCCGCGCTCGGCGTGGATCGAAGCGTCGTTGAGCACCGAGAACAGCGCGAAGAAGATCGGCATCTGCAGCAGCAGCGGCAGGCACGACGAGAGCGGGTTGGTGCCCGTCTTCTTGTAGAGCTCCATCGTCTCGCGCGACATCGCCTCGCGAGAGAGCTGGTCCTTCTTGCCCTTGTACTTGTCCTGGATCTTCTTGAGCTGCGGCGCCACCTCGAGCATGCGGCGCTGGCTCTTGATCTGGCGCACGAAGATCGGGATGAGCGCCGCGCGCACGACGAGCACCAGGCCCACGATCGACAGCACCCACGTGATACCGGCGTTCGGGTCCATCCCGAGGAAGTCCCACAAGGAATGGAAGGCGACGAGGATCAGCTCGACGGCCCACTTGATGGGCCAGAGGATGATGCTGATGGGATCCATGGGTGGCGGTCAGTCCTTTCGGGACGGGCTGGGGGAGGAGATCATGGCGGCGGCCGCGGGCTGCACCCGCTGCGCCGAGAATTCGTGGGATGCCGCGTGGCCGGCGTGCGACGTGTGATCGTGCGGGCTCGAGGCCGAGGCATCCGACTTCACGTACCCGGCGGGAAGCACCCAACCGAACCGAGTCACGCGGTACCGGTCGTGCCGGGCCGGCCGCACGTCGTCGATGCCGCCGGGTGACCACGGATTGCAGCGGAGGATGCGCCACGCGGTCAACAGCGAACCGATGACGAGACCGCGCTGCTGCACCGAACCGAGTCCGTAGGCCGAGCACGAGGGGTAGTACCGGCAGACGTCGCCGTAGAGGGGCGAGATCAACTTGCGATAGGCACGGATCAGCAGCACCCCGAGATTCCGGGGGATGAGCACGACGAAAAGGGCGAAGTCACGCATGCGACTCGCCCTGGTGCTGTGGTGTCTGCGTCGGGGTGCGATGGGGGGCCTTCGAGCGCGCCCCGCGCTTCTCGACGGCCCGGATCACGTCGGCCCGGAGTGCCGCCCAGTCGGCGTCGGCCGCCGACGGAAGCGCCCGCACCACGACGTCGGTGCCCGCGAAGCCGTCGCCGAGCACCTCGTAGCACGCCGCCTTCAGGCGACGACGCACGAGGTTGCGACGCACCGCGCCGCCGACCTTCTTCGAGACGATGAAGCCGAAGCGCGCGTCGGTGCCCGACTCCCGTGAGCGCATATAGCTCACGGTGTGGGCACCGGCGACCTTCGCACCCCGGCGCACGATGACTCGGTAGTCGTCGGCGCTCGTGATGCGATTGGCTTTGGCGAGCACCGAAGAATTACGCGGACAGTTCGGTGCGGCCCTTGGCGCGGCGTGCCGACAGGATGGCACGACCGGCGCGGGTGCGCATGCGAAGGCGGAAGCCGTGCTTCTTGGCGCGACGACGGTTGTTCGGCTGGAACGTACGCTTGCTCATTCTTCTTCTCCGGCTGTCGGATCTCCTCGCCGGGAAGTGGCTGCGACAGGTGCTGCAGCGCGGCGGCGGGAAAACTGGGTGCCCGAAAGGGCTGGGGTCAACTGATTAAAACTACGGCCTCGACGGCCCGCGGTCAAACCGACGAGCGCGCGGGAGGGCGCAATTCGAACCCCACAGTATCGCCCGAACCTCGACGCCTCCTGTGGAACGACACGCCCGCGCTGTCGAATCCTCCCATCGGCATTTGTCGGCGGCGGCATCCTCGGATAGCGTTTGACACCAGTTATCCCCAGCTTCGTGCGCGGAATCACGGGCGAGTTCCCGAATCTCCCCACAGGCGGTGGAAAACACTGTGAACACACGCCTCGCGCCGCTCGCTTCGTCGATGGGGGATCGATGAGCGGCCCACGAGAGCACCGAAACTTGATTGCGGGGAACGATGACCGAACAGCCCATTTCCGAGACGTGGGCGACGATCCTCGATCGACTTTCCGACGACGAAGCGATCACTCCGATGCTCCAGGGTTTCCTCAACCTGGTCGAACCGAAGGGCATCGCGGCCGGCACCTTCTACCTCGAGGTGCCCAACGACTTCACCGCGAGCATGCTGAACCAGCGCATGCGCGTCTCGCTCCTCTCGGCGATGAGCGCGGTCGAGGCGCCGTCGCCGGTGACCTCGTTCTACGTGGTCGTGAACCCCGAACTCGAAGAGGCGAGGGCGGCCGCCGAGCAGCAGGCCGGCTACGCGACCGAACCCGACCCGGTCGAACTTCCCGCCTCGCCGCAGTCGGTGTTCGAGAACACCAGCCCCGTCTCGCCGCGCGACACCCGGCTCAACCCGAAGTACTCGTTCGACAGCTTCGTCATCGGCCAGTCGAACCGCTTCGCCCATGCCGCAGCGGTCGCCGTGGCCGAGGCGCCGGCGAAGGCCTACAACCCCCTCTTCATCTACGGCGACTCGGGGCTCGGCAAGACGCACCTCCTGCACGCCATCGGCCACTACGCGATGAGCCTCTATCCCGGCATCCGAGTGCGGTACGTCTCCTCCGAGGAGTTCACGAACGACTTCATCAACTCGATCGCCAACAACCGCGGTTCCCTCTTCCAGCAGCGGTACCGCAACATCGACATCCTGCTGATCGACGACATCCAGTTCCTCCAGGGCAAGGCGGAGACCCAGGAGGCGTTCTTCCACACCTTCAACACGCTGCACGACCACAACAAGCAGGTCGTGATCACGAGCGATGTGCCGCCGAAGCACCTCACCGGCTTCGAGGACCGGATGCGCAGCCGGTTCGAGTGGGGCCTCATCACGGACGTCCAGGCGCCCGACCTCGAGACCCGCATCGCGATCCTGCGGAAGAAGGCGCAGTCCGAGCGTCTCCAGGTCCCCGACGACATCCTCGAGTACATGGCGTCGAAGGTCTCGTCGAACATCCGCGAGCTCGAGGGCACCCTCATCCGCGTCACGGCGTTCGCGAGCCTCAACCGCACGCCGGTCGACATGCCGCTCGTGCAGACCGTGCTCAAAGACCTCATCACGGATGACTCGGACAACGTGGTCGCGCCGGTCGACATCATCACGGCGACCGCCGAGTACTTCAAGCTCACGGTCGACGACCTCTACGGTTCGAGTCGTTCGCAGGCCGTCGCGACCGCGCGCCAGATCGCGATGTACCTGTGCCGCGAGCTCACGAACCTGTCGCTGCCGAAGATCGGTCAGCTGTTCGGCAACCGCGACCACACCACGGTGATGTACGCGAACAAGAAGATCTCGGAGCTCATGAAGGAGCGGCGTTCGATCTACAACCAGGTCACCGAGCTGACCGCGCGCATCAAGCAGACGACCCGCTACCGCTGAGTCGATTCTCCCTTCGGTCGAGTACCGCGCGACAAGGAGCACGCGTATCGGAACCCGGTGCCCGGCGTCGAACGCGGCCGACCTGGTTTCGATGCGCGTCGCCGCTGCGCGTCGGCGATGCGCGTCGGCGCCACTCGACCGGCGAATGGCGTCCGGAATCCACCTCTGCACGCCCTCTGCAGACCATCTCCGAACGCTTCCCACAGTTGTGGAGAACCTGTGGATTGTTAACGAGCAACCGCGACGCGACTGTTGACACCGTTCTGCGCCCTGTGCAGAACACCGTTCGGCGATCCGGGCGCGCTCGAGGCGTCCGCGCTCGAATCCACACGGTGTGCACAGATGCGACGGCCTCGGATCGGCATCGTTCCGCGGGTCTCCGAACACCATCCACAGTTTCCACAACGGTTAACACCGTTAAGAGAGAGATGGTTAAGGGTCGATTCCCACAACCTCGAGGTCGGCGGGCGTCGAGCGAGGGGTCCGGACGGTCGATCGCGACGTCGAACACGGTGGAACGATCACCCGGCGGGCCCGATTCACCGGCACCGCGATCGGCTCTGCGGATAGCATGGGAGCCACCAAGCGACATCCACGACGGGAGAACCGTGAAGTTCCAGGTCAATCGCGACGTCTTCAGTGAGGCCGTTTCCTTCGCCGTCAAGCTGCTGCCGCAGCGCACCACGCTGCCGATCCTCTCGGGCGTGCTGATCCAGGCGAACGCCGACGGCCTCGTGCTCTCCTCCTTCGACTACGAGGTGTCCTCCCAGACCGAGATCCAGGCCGACGTCGAGGAGCCCGGCACCGTGCTCGTCTCCGGTCGCCTCCTCGCCGAGATCGCCGGCCGCCTGCCGAACGCGCCCGTGCGCGTGGCCACCGAAGAGAGTCGCATCTCGGTGAGCTGCGGCTCCGCGAGCTTCACCCTCCTGTCGATGCCCGTCGAGGAGTACCCGTCGATCCCCGAGATCGGCGAGCAGTCGGGCCTCGTCCCCGCCGAGGAGTTCGCTGCCGCCGTCGCACAGGTCGCCGTCGCCGCCTCGCGCGACGACGTCACGCCCGTCATCACCGGTGTGCAGCTCGAGGTGCGCGAGAACAGCCTCGGCCTCGTCGCGACCGACCGCTACCGCGTCGCGGTACGCGAGATCGACTGGGACGGAGGCGGCGTCGCCGGCGGCGACGCCGAACCGGTGACCGCGCTCGTCCCCGCGCGCACGCTGCAGGAGGTCGGCAAGACCTTCGGGCACTCGGGCAACATCTCGGTGGCGATCACGAGCCGCGACGACCGCGAGCTCATCGCGTTCAGCGCCGACAAGAAGACCGTGACGTCGCTGCTCATCAAGGGCAACTTCCCGCCCGTGCGCCGGCTGTTCCCCGACACGGTCGACAACTACGCGGTCATGAACACGGCCGACCTCATCGAGGCGACCCGTCGTGTCGCCCTCGTGCTCGAGCGCGAGGCCGCACTGCGCTACAGCTTCTCGGCGGACGGACTCACGCTCGAGGCGATCGGCTCCGAGCAGGCGCAGGCGTCCGAGTCGATCGATGCGATCCTCACGGGCGACGACACCGTCGTGTCGTTGAAGCCCCAGTTCCTGCTCGACGGGCTCGGCGCCGTCCATTCCGAGTTCGTGCGCATCTCGTTCACGAAGACCGAGAACCCGAACAAGCCCGGACCGGTGCTCATCACGAGCCAGACCTCGCGCGAGCAGGCCGGCTCCGACAGCTACCGCTACCTGCTGCAGCCCAACCTGCTGCTGCGCTGAGCCCGGGCATCCCCGGCGTTCTCGGGTCGCTCGTCGCGCGACGACACCACCGTTTCAGGATCTCGGAAGCCATTCAGGACGAAATCGTCGATTCCGTCCTGAATAGCGGACTCATTCCTGAAACGGTGTCGTTGGCGGCGCGGTGCGCTGCTGCAGCATCGCGGATGCCTCGCGGCGGTGTCGGCAGCCGCCGGTAGCGTTGTCGTGGTCGATCGAGAGGAGTGGTGCCCGTGCACGTCGCGCGCCTCTCGTTGACCGACTACCGGAACTACGCCCGCGCGGAACTCGAGCTCGGTCCCGGTGCGACGGTGCTCGTGGGGCGCAACGGCCAGGGCAAGACGAATCTCGTCGAGTCGATCGGCTACCTCGCGACGCTCGGCTCGCATCGCGTGTCGAGCGACCAGGCGCTCATCCGGGCCGGCGCCGACGCGGCCATCGTGCGCGCGCAGCTCGCCCACGGCGATCGGCGTCTGCTCGTCGAACTGCAGCTCAACCGGCAAGGGGCGAACCGCGCGCAGCTCAACCGTTCGCCGGTGAAGACGCGTGAGCTCCCGCGCTACGCCCACAGCGTGCTGTTCGCGCCCGAAGACCTCGCGATCGTCCGCGGCGAACCGGGTGTGCGCCGGCGCATGCTCGACGAGCTGCTCGTGCAGCGCGCGCCGCGCCTCGCGGGCGTCATGTCCGACTACGAGCGGGTGCTCAAGCAGCGGAACTCCCTGTTGAAGAGCGCGCGGGCGCGCGGTCTGGCCGCCGACAAGCTCACCACCCTCGACATCTGGGACGAACGGCTGGTCGAGCTCGGCACCGAGCTCATCGACCAGCGGGTCGCGCTCGTCGCCGAGCTCGGCGAACCCGTCGCCGCAGCGTACCGCTCGATCGTCGGCGCCGACCACCGGCCCGAACTCCGGTCGGTGCTCTCGATCGACGGCGGCGACGTCGACGCGGAGGGCGCGGGTCTCGAGGCATCGCCGGCCGGTGAGGAACCGCCGGTGCGCAGCGATTCCGCGCATCGCGACCCGTCGGAGGAACCCCGATCGGCGAGCACGACGGCCGAACGGTTCGCCGCCGCGCTCCGCGCGCTCCGCGGCAAGGAGCTCGAGCGCGGGGTGACCCTCGTCGGGCCGCATCGCGACGACGTGCTCCTGCTGCTCAACGGGCTTCCCGCGAAGGGCTACGCGAGCCACGGGGAGTCGTGGTCGTTCGCCCTCGCGATCCGGCTGGCGTCGGCCGAGCTCCTGCGCCGCGATTCGGCCACGGGCGACCCCGTGCTCGTGCTCGACGACGTGTTCGCCGAACTCGACCGCCTTCGGCGGCAACGGCTGGCCGAGGCGATCGGCGGGTTCGAACAGGTGCTCGTCACCGCCGCCGTCCTCGAAGACGTGCCGGCGCCGCTCACGGCGCGTATCGTGCACATCGAGGCCGGTCGCATCGTGGAGACCGAGACCGAGACCGAGACCGAGACGACCGCCGAAGACGGAGAGGAGGCCGCCGATGACTGACGTCTCCGAAGCCGCCCGCGTCTACCGCCACTTCCGCGAGATCTTCGGCGGCGAGCCCCGAGTGCGACCCGGCCGCGCGAAGGTGCGCACGCGCGAGGCATCCGGCAGCCAGCCGTTCACCCCCGGCCGCGACCCGAAGCCGCTCGCCGCGACCCTCGACGGGCTGAGTTCCCAGCTCGGCTGGACGGGCCCGCTCTCCCAGCACGACGTGCTCGCGTCGTGGGCCGACATCGTCGGCGACGAGACGGCCCGCCACTCCGAGGCGATCGCGATCGAGGGCGGCGTGCTGCAGGTCAAGTGCGAGTCGACCGCCTGGGCGACGCAGCTCCGCCTCATGCGCACCCAGCTCGTCACCGAGATCGTCTCCCGGTTCCCCGGGGCGGGGGTCGAGACCATCCGCTTTCAGGGGCCCGACGCCCCCACCTGGAAAAAGGGTCCCAGATCGGTTCCAGGCCGCGGTCCTCGCGATACCTACGGCTGACGAGACGAAAACGGTCGCCCGACCCGAGTTATCCCCGGAGAGGGCCCGTCGGAGGCCGGACGCAAGGCTCCGTTTGATAGGATCGACTGTCGCCAGAACGACGGTTTGGAGCCCGATTCACCCATGACAGCGGAACCGACGAAGGCCCAGAGCGCGCCCGAATACGGCGCAGACGCGATCCAGGTTCTCGAGGGCCTCGAAGCGGTACGCAAGCGGCCCGGCATGTACATCGGATCGACCGGGCCCCGAGGGCTCCACCACCTCGTCTACGAGATCGTCGACAACTCCGTCGACGAGGCGCTCGCGGGCTATGCGACCGAGATCGACGTGACGATCCTGCCAGACGGCGGCATCCGCGTCGTCGACGACGGTCGCGGCATCCCCGTCGACATCCACCCGACTGAGGGCCGGTCGACCGTCGAGGTCGTGCTCACCGTGCTGCACGCCGGCGGCAAGTTCGGCGGCGGCGGGTACGCGGTCTCGGGCGGCCTGCACGGCGTCGGCTCCTCGGTCGTCAACGCCCTCTCGTCGCGACTCGAGGTCGAGGTCAAGCGCCAGGGGCACGTCTGGCGGCAGGCGTTCAACGTCGGCGTCCCCGAGGCTCCGCTCTCGAAGGACGAAGCGAGCGACGAGACCGGCACGACGACGACGTTCTGGCCGAGCGCCGACATCTTCGAGACCGTCGAGTTCGACTACGAGACGCTGCGCACGCGCTTCCAGCAGATGGCGTTCCTCAACAAGGGGCTGCGCATCACGCTCACCGACGAGCGCGCCGGCCACGACGTCGTCGACCCCGACGACACCGCCGAGGCCGACACGGACGCCACGTCCGGCGGTCCGCGCACCGACACCTTCCTCTACGAGCGCGGCATCACCGACTACGTGGAGTTCCTCAACAAGTCGAAGCGCGCCGAACTCGTCAACGACGAGATCATCTCGTTCGAGGCGGAGGACACCGACCGCAAGATCGCGCTCGAGGTCGCGATGCAGTGGACGACGGCGTACACCGAGTCCGTGCACACGTACGCGAACACCATCAACACGCACGAGGGCGGCACGCACGAAGAGGGGTTCCGTGCGGCGCTCACGACGCTCGTGAACCGCTACGCCCGCGAGAAGAACATCCTCAAGGAGAAGGACGACAACCTCTCCGGCGACGACGTGCGCGAGGGCCTGACGGCCGTCATCTCGGTCAAGCTCGGCGAACCGCAGTTCGAGGGCCAGACGAAGACGAAGCTCGGCAACACCGAGGCGAAGTCGTTCGTGCAGAAGGTCACGGCCGACCAGCTCGGCGACTGGTTCGAGCGCAACCCCACGCAGGCGCGCGACATCATCCGCAAGGCGATCCAGGCGGCGACCGCCCGCATCGCGGCGCGCAAGGCGCGCGAGGCGACCCGCCGCAAGGGCCTGCTCGAGTCGGGTGGAATGCCCGGCAAGCTGAAGGACTGCTCCTCGAAGGACCCCTCGATCAGCGAGATCTTCATCGTCGAGGGCGACTCGGCCGGCGGCTCGGCCGTGCAGGGCCGCAACCCCGAGACCCAGGCCATCCTGCCGCTGCGCGGCAAGATCCTGAACGTGGAGAAGGCCCGCCTCGACCGCGCGCTCGCGAACAACGAGGTGCAGGCGATGATCACGGCGTTCGGCGCCGGCATCGGCGAGGACTTCAACACCGAGAAGGCCCGGTACCACAAGATCGTGCTCATGGCCGACGCCGACGTCGACGGCCAGCACATCACGACGCTGCTGCTCACGCTGCTGTTCCGCTACATGCGGCCGCTCATCGAGCTCGGCTACGTGTACCTCGCGCAGCCGCCGCTGTACCGCCTCAAGTGGTCGAACGCCGACCACCAGTTCGTCTACTCCGACCGCGAGCGCGACGCGCTGCTCGTCGACGGCCAGGCGAAGGGTTGGCGCATCCCGAAGGACAACGGCATCCAGCGCTACAAGGGTCTCGGCGAGATGAGCTACCAGGAGCTCTGGGAGACCACGATGAACCCCGAGACCCGCACGCTGCTGCAGGTCACCATGGACGACGCGGCCGCCGCCGACGAGATCTTCTCGACCCTGATGGGCGAGGACGTCGAGAGCCGCCGGAACTTCATCCAGAAGAACGCGAAGGACGTGCGTTTCCTTGACATCTGATGTGATCGAGCCCGGTATCGGCGACAACGGCGAGGGCCCCGGCATCCACGGCAGGATCGACCAGGTCGACCTGCAGCTCGAGATGCAGCGGTCGTACCTCGACTACGCGATGAGCGTGATCGTGGGCCGCGCCCTGCCCGACGTCCGCGACGGGCTGAAGCCCGTGCACCGCCGCGTGATCTACGCGATGTACGACGGCGGCTACCGCCCCGACAAGGCGTTCTCGAAGTGCGCCCGCGTCGTCGGCGACGTCATGGGCCAGTTCCACCCGCACGGCGACACGGCGATCTACGACGCGCTCGTGCGCCTCGTCCAGCCGTGGAGCCTGCGCTACCCGCTCGCGCTCGGGCAGGGCAACTTCGGTTCGCCCGGCAACGACGGCGCCGCAGCCCCGCGATACACCGAGACGAAGATGGCTCCGCTCGCGCTCGAGATGGTGCGCGACATCGACAAGGAGACCGTCGACTTCCAGGACAACTACGACGGCCGAACCCAGGAGCCGTCGATCCTGCCGGCGCGCTTCCCGAACCTCCTCGTCAACGGCTCCGTCGGCATCGCCGTGGGCATGGCGACGAACATCCCGCCGCACAACCTCCGCGAGGTCGCGTCGGGTGCCCAGTGGTACCTGGAGCACCCCGAGGCATCCCGCGAGGAGCTGCAGGAGGCGCTGCTGCAGCGCATCAAGGGACCCGACTTCCCGACTGGCGCCCAGATCCTCGGCGTGAAGGGCATCACCGACGCGTATCGCACGGGTCGCGGCTCGATCACGATGCGGGCGGTCGTCGAGGTGGAGGAGATCCACGGTCGCACGTGCCTCGTCGTCACCGAGCTGCCGTACCAGGTCAACCCCGACAACCTCGCCATCAAGATCGCCGACCTCGTGAAGGACGGCAAGATCTCGGGCATCGCCGACATCCGCGACGAGACCTCGGGCCGCACCGGCCAGCGCCTCGTGATCGTGCTGAAGCGCGACGCGGTCGCGAAGGTCGTGCTGAACAACCTGTACAAGCACACGCAGCTGCAGGAGAACTTCGGCGCGAACATGCTCGCGATCGTCGACGGCGTGCCCCGCACGCTCTCGATCGACGGGTTCGTCGCGCACTGGGTCGACCACCAGATCGAGGTCATCGTCCGGCGCACGCAGTACCTGCTGCGCGAGGCCGAGGCGCGCATGCACATCCTGCGCGGCTACCTCAAGGCGCTCGACGCCCTCGACGAGGTCATCGCCCTCATCCGGGCGTCGGCCACGGTCGACATCGCGCGCGACGGCCTGAAAGAGCTGCTCGACATCGACGACCTGCAGGCCGACGCCATCCTCGCGATGCAGCTGCGCCGGCTCGCCGCCCTCGAGCGCCAGAAGATCATCGACGAGGCGAACGAGCTCGAGGCGAAGATCGCCGACTACAACGACATCCTCGCGACGCCGGCGCGCCAGCGCACGATCGTCTCGGAGGAGCTCGCCGAGATCGTCGACAAGTACGGCGACGAGCGCCGCACGCACATCGTGCCGGGCTTCGACGGCGACATGTCGGTCGAAGACCTCATCCCCGAGGAGGAGATGGTGGTCACGGTCACGCGCGGCGGCTACGTCAAGCGCACGCGCAGCGACAACTACCGCTCGCAGCACCGCGGCGGCAAGGGCGTGAAGGGTGCGCAGCTGCGCGCCGACGACGTGGTCGACCACTTCTTCGTCACGACGACGCACCACTGGCTGCTGTTCTTCACGAACATGGGCCGGGTCTACCGCGCGAAGGCGTACGAGATCCAGGAGGCCGGCCGCGACGCGAAGGGCCAGCACGTCGCCAACCTGCTCGAGATGCAGCCCGACGAGGAGATCGCCGAGATCCTCGACATCCGCGACTACGAGGCCGCGAAGTACCTCGTGCTCGCGACCCGCGGCGGCCTGGTCAAGAAGACCGAGCTCACGGCCTACGACACGAACCGCTCGCGCGGCGTCATCGCGATCAACCTCCGCGACGGCGACGAACTCGTCTCGGCCATGCTGGCCGACGAGCACGACGAGGTCCTGCTCGTCTCGAAGAAGGGCATGTCGCTCCGCTTCGAGGCGACCGACGAGGCGCTCCGCCCCATGGGCCGCTCCACGTCGGGCGTGAAGGGCATGGCGTTCCGAGAGGGCGACGCCCTGCTCGCGGCGAACGTCGTGCCCGGTTCCGGCCCCGAATCCGGTGAAGACGCTGAGAACGCCGCGGATGCCTCGGCGGAGGCCGAGGGCGGTCGGTACGTGTTCGTCGTCACCGAGGGCGGCTACGCCAAGCGCACCGCGGTCGACCAGTATCGCCTGCAGAACCGCGGCGGCCTGGGCATCAAGGTGGCCAAGCTGAGCGAAGACCGGGGCGACCTGGCCGGCGCCCTCATCGTCGGAAGCGACGACGAGGTGCTGGTGGTTCTTGCCAGCGGCAAGGTGGTACGCTCCGATGTCGCCGAGGTCCCCGCCAAGGGCAGGGATACGATGGGCGTCGTCTTCGCGAAATTCGCGGTGGACGACCGGATCATCGCCATCGCGAAGAATTCCGAACGGAATCTCGTGGAGGAGGCCGCCGAGTCCGATGCGGCCGAGCCCGCGGGAGAGGAGTAATCGTCTATGAGTAGCGTCGCCGAGAAGCTGGCCCGGAAGTCGAGCAAGCGCCCGCCGGCCAAGCAGGTGCGCCTGCGGCTCGTCTACATCGACTTCTGGTCGGCGGTGAAGCTGTCGTTCCTGGTCGCGGTGTGCCTGGCCGTCGTCTCGATCGTGGCGACGTTCCTCATCTGGACGGTGCTGAACTCGACCGACGTCTTCAACAAGCTCAACGAGCTCGTGAAGGACGTGGCGGGCACGGGCGGCGACCTGTCGTCGGTGCTGTCGCTCGGCAACGTGATGGGCTTCGCGATCGTGGCCTCGCTCCTGAACCTCGTGGTGACGACCGCGCTCGGCGCGATCCTCGCCGTGCTGTACAACCTGAGCGTCAAGATCACGGGCGGAATCCTGGTCGGCTTCACCAACAATTGAGCCGAGTTCGGCTCGATTCGGACTTTCGCCCGGAGTCGGGTAGTCTGTCCTTCGGCCGAAATTCGGGGATATAGCTCAGGCGGTTAGAGCGCTTCGCTGATAACGAAGAGGTCCGAGGTTCAAGTCCTCGTATCCCCACTCCAAAACTCCACATCGCAGGTGCCCTCGGGCACCTGCCGAGGGGCCTTAGCTCAGTTGGTAGAGCGCCTGCTTTGCAAGCAGGATGTCAGGAGTTCGATTCTCCTAGGCTCCACCCTCATTTCGTTCGAAGCGCGTGATCTTTCCGCTCCGTCGAACGGGTCCGTTCCGCTAATCTTGAGCCATACGCACCGGCGATCCCGGCGTACCTCGATCACAGCGAAAGGCCCACCACGATGGACATGTGGACGAACTTCTGGAACATCTTCAGCGGCCTCTTCGGCGTCTTCGTCTTCGTCGCGTATCTCGCCGTCCTGCTGACGATCGTGCTCGACCTCTTCCGCGACCCGAAGCTCGCCGGCTGGGCGAAGGCCGTCTGGCTGATCTTCCTCGTCTTCGTGCCGTTCGTCACGGCCCTCGTGTACGTCATCGCGCGCGGCCGCGGGCTCGCGGAGCGCGAGCGGGCGAAGCGCAGCATCGAGCAGGAGTACATCGACGACCGCGGCAACGTCTCGCAGGCCAGCGTGACCCCCGAGGTCGCGAAGGCCCAGGCGCTCGGGGGCGACCCGTCGATCGGTCGTTCCGCGTACGACTCGGTGCAGAACGACTCGATGATCCAGGGCTGACCCGGTTCGACCCGCAGCGCGCGCGGGTAGTGTTGCGGAATGGATATCCGCATCGCCGCGTACGCCGTGATCATCCGCGACGGCGAGATCCTGCTCTCGCACTGGAACGAGCACGGTCGCTCGGGCTGGACGCTGCCGGGCGGCGGGATCGAGGGCGACGAGCATCCGGTCGTCGCCGCTCGGCGGGAGGTCGCGGAGGAGACCGGCTACGAGGCATCCATCGATCGTCAGCTCGGCATCGACACGATGATCATCCCCGCGGCGAAGCGCCGCACGGGCGCGGCGCCGCTCTATGCGATGCGCGTGATCTACCGGGGGAGCGTCACGGGCGGAGAACTGCGCAACGAGGTCGGCGGCTCGAGCGACGAGGCGCGGTGGGTGCCGCTCGATGAGGTCGTGCACCTCAAGCGCGTGAGCCTCGTCGACATCGCCCTCCGCCTGAACGAGGCGGAACCGGCCGACGGCGTCCCGCCTGCTGCGTGAGCGAACGCCCGGTGCGCACGCGCCCCGGGGATCACCCCGCCTGCGCGAGCATCCAACCGTAGATGTCGTCGCCGAGGCTGCCGCTGTACGCCTGGTCCCACCCGTCGTGGAAGAGGTCCGGGTAGACGCTGAGCTTCGCGAGCCCCGGGTCGATTCCCGGGCACGACTGGAGCGCGGTCATCGGTTCGATGCTGCCGCGCGGATCGACGACGTCGTCGAGCTCGCCGTGCACCGCCCAGATGCCGACCTCGCCGAGGTCGCAGGCGGCGGTCGCCCATGCCGGCCGGCCCTCGCCGGCGACCGGCACCGCGGCGGCGATCTGCTCGTCGCCGTACGCTGCGAGGTACTCCCACACGCCGAAGCCGCCGCACGAGAGCCCGGTCAGGTACACCCGTGACGGGTCGACGTGATAGTTCTCGACCGCGTAGGCGATGAAGTCGTGCAACTCGCCGGGCGTCGTGCACGCGGTCGGCGCCACGTGGTCCGTGTCGTGCTGCCACTGCATCGCGCATGAGCCGGGCCACGGCGCGGACTCGTCGCAGGGGGCCGCCGACCCCGCATCGATGTGCTGGGTCGCGAGGACGACGAACGGGCGCTCCGACGGCCAGCCGCCGACGGCGATGAAGCGCGGGATGCCGGTGCCGTACAGCAGGCCGAGCTGCTCGGCCGAGCCGTCGCCGTTCTCGCCGTAGCCGTTCGCCGCGATGAGCAGGGGGCTGCCGGCGGCGGCCGGGTCGTAGTCGGGAGGGAGGTACTCGACGTAACCCATGCCCGCGTCGGTCGAGCCGAGCGGATGTTCGGTGAGCCGCGAAGCGGAGTCGGTGCCGACGAGCGGGGCGACGATCCCGCACAGGTCCTCGAAGAACGCGGGATGCGGGGCCGCGACGCGGGCGTCGAGGAACTCGAAGCCGTCGACGGCGGGTTCGAGGATGTACGAGAACCGGATGCCTCCGCGATCGCGCGAGACCACCCGGCCGTCCGAGTCGGTGACGACCACCGGCTGCCCGGCCTCCTGCGAGGCGGCGAGGTAGCGGCCGTCGCCCAGGTCTTCCACCGGAAGGTTCACGAAGGCCTCGTCCACGGTGAGGTCGAACCATTCGCCGTCGGCGTTGGTCCACCGTTCGCTCAGGTGGAGCACCGACGTCGCGTAGATGAAGCCGGTGCGGCTGTCGAGGCGTTCGACGACGTTGCCGGTGAGCGAACCTGCGACCTCGATCGGGTACCCGCAGTCCCAGTTCACGTACTCGTAGGCATCGGCGACGGGGTATCGCTCGGTCGAGCTCCGGGCGTCGGCGGGTGCGGCGCCCAGTGCGAGCATCGCGGCCACGAGGCCGGCGATCGCGAGACCGGTCGCCGTTCGGGTCGGGAATCGAGTCGCCTGACGCATGTCGCCTGCTCCGTTCCACGCGTGGTCCGTCGTGAACGGACCCGTATGGCACGGAATCTACGCCCCGTCCGGTGCCCCCGAACCCCCAGTCCGGGAGGGTCCGGGGGTCAGGCGGCGCGCGGCGCCGGCACGACGTCGTCGTTCCGACCGAGGTCGAACCGACGGCGACGTGCCGGCGTCGCGGAGCCGGTGGATCCGGCCGAGGTATCCCGTGCGGGGGAGGGGGCGAGGGGGGACGGCGCCGCCGCGATGGCGGCGGCGCCGTCGGTGGTGGTGATCATCGTGCTGGACATGCGAGGTGTCCGATCACAGGTGGTGGGCGACGAGGGCGACGCGCTGGACGTCGCCGCCGCGGACCCGGTGCGCGAGGCGGGTGTTCTGCTGACGCAGGAGCACGGCCTCGTGCGAGAGACGCTCGCTCTGGCGGCGGCTCCACGCGATGAGCGCGAGCCCGGCGCGCAGGGCGATGCGCTCGTTGAGTCGGTGCGCCTGGACGCGCACGTCGGTGGCCTGTCGCTGCGACTGGCCGAGGGCGAGAGAACTGGTGTTCACGGTGTGTCCTTCATTCAAGGGTGTTGGATGGTGCACCGGTCGGTGCGGAGTGCGTCGCCGCGGAAGCGGCGACGACGTCGAGGGGTGATGCGACGACGGCGGACATCTGGTCCGGTCACCGGGTGAGTCGCGGCTGGGCCGCGTGCCGTCGAGGTGGAGGCGAGGCATCCGTTCGCTCGCTCCGACGGAAGGTCGGGCATGACGGATGCTGCGGGGTTGCCGCGGCTCGCACCTCGAGGGTGGCTGGGCGTCAGCGGATCAGAACGATCGGCGAAGCCCGGGGCGGAGAACTAGCAGGCCGGAGCGGCGAGGAGGATCGTCGAGCGGCCGGCCGTGAATGCTGGCGTGAAGATGTACTTCATCATCGGGATCAACTCCTCTCTTCGTCTCCGGCGCGTTTCGCACCGAGATCAGACACTAGCGGGGAATTCACGCCGACCGCAAGGCGATTTCTCAGATTTCTTCGAAATCAGTGCAGGCCCTGAGGGGAGCGGCGTCAGGAGCGGGCTTCGACGGTGCGTTCGGCCGACTGGATGACGGCCTCGACGCCGAGCATGAACAGCTCGCGATCCTCGAGGTCGAGCAGCCGCGTGTTGATCGAGGTGATCAGCGGGTAGCGGCGCGGATCGGCCAGGAGCGGCCCGTCGAACCACGGGCTCGGTTCGTCGTCGGGAACGCCGTGCTCGCGTTGCTCGCCGCGGGCGCGCGCGATGCCGGCGGCGCTCGAGAGCACGTGCGACGCGAGCAGGGCGTAGTGGCGCACGAGGTCGTCGCCGCTCAGGCCGGCGATCGTGAAGCAGTCGAGCATGAGCTCGATCGCGTCGAGCTCGCCGGTGCCGTGGGTCGTGAGCACGGTCGCCTCGACGCCGATCGGCGGGTGCTTCGAGAACTGGTCGAGCGTCGCGGCGGCCATCTGGCGGAGGCGCTCGCGCCAGTCGTCACGATCGGCGGTGACCGACTCGACGCTGCGTCGCGTCAGCTCGTCGAGCAGGGCCTGCATCAGCTGGTCCTTGTTCCGGAAGTGCCGGTAGATGGCCGTCGGGTCGGCGCCGAGGTGGGCGCCGAGCTCCCGCACCGAGAGCGAGGTCGACGCGGTGGCGGCGAGCTCGAGGCCCGCCGCGATGATCGTCTCGCGATCGAGGCGGGTCTTGCCCGCCGAGCCGGAGGTGTCGCGCCGTCGCGTGGTGCTCGTCGGCATCTGGACTCCCTTCGGCTGCGGTGCCTCTTCATGCTGCCACGCCCGCGACCCCTGTGTCGCGAAGACCTCGCGAGCGTGGCAGCCCGGCCAGCATAACAATCAGGTCAAGGGCGCTGTCAACAGTGTTGACAGCGGCGGAACCGCCGGGCTATCGTCACCTCGTCCGACGCATTCGATGAGGAACGAGGGGCGAAGTGCCTGCTGCCGACGTACTGTTCACCGGGGGATCCGTCTTCACCGGCACGGGAGAGCCGCTCCGCGGTCACGCCGTCGCCGTGACCGGCGATCGCGTCACCGCGATCGTCCCCGAGACCGAGGCATCCGCCCTCGTCGGCGACGCGACGCGCATCGTCGAGCTCGACGGGGCGCTCCTCGCGCCCGGCTTCCAGGACGCGCACATCCACCCGGTCGGCGGCGGTGTCGAACTGCTGCAGTGCAACCTCACCGAGGCCGAGAACGCCGACGAGGCCGTCGCGACCGTCGCCGCCTACGCCGCCGCGAACCCCGGCGAGTCATGGATCCTCGGCGGCGGCTGGTCGATGGACCACTTCCCCGGCGGCGCGCCCGTGCGCGGCCTGCTCGACGCGATCCTGCCCGATCGCCCGGTGCTGCTCATGAGCCGCGACCACCACAGCGCCTGGGCGAACACCGCCGCCATCCGCCTCGCCGGCCTCGACGCCGCCACGTCCGACCCCGACGACGGCCGCATCGAGCGGGAGGCCGACGGCACTCCCGCCGGCACGTTCCACGAGGGCGCGATGGAGTTCTTCGCCGAGGTGCGGCCGGCACCGAGCGACGAGCTCGTGTACCGCGGCCTGCTGCGGGCGCAGCAGGAGCTGATCGCGCTCGGCATCACGGGCTGGCAGGACGCGATGGTCGCCGGCGGGGCCGCCGGCGTCCCCGACGGGCTCACCGCGTACCGCCGCGCGCTCGACGAGGGCGAGCTCAAGGTGCACGTCGTCGGCGCCCAGTGGTGGGAGCGCTCGGGCGGTCTCGAGCAGGTCGCCGAGATGGTGCGCCGGCGCGACGAGATCGCCGCCCTCGGCCGGCCCGAGAGGCTCGCGCTCGGCACCACCAAGATCATGGTCGACGGCGTAGCCGAGAACCAGACCGCCGCGATGCTCACGCCCTACCGCGACGGCCACGGTCACGACACGCACAACCACGGCATCTCGTTCGTCGACCCCGGGCTGCTGCGCGACGCCGTCACGGCGCTCGACGCGCAGGGGCAGCAGGTGCACTTCCACGCGCTCGGCGATCGCGCGGTGCGCGAGGCACTCGATGCGGTCGCCGCCGCGCGCGCCGCGAACGGTCCGAGCGATGCCCGCCACCACCTCGCGCACCTGCAGGTCGTCGCCGAGGCGGAGACGCCCCGCTTCGCGGAGCTCGACGCCGTCGCGAACCTGCAGATGCTGTGGGCGACGCACGAGGACCAGATCGACGACCTCACCCTGCCGTTCCTGCAGGACGGCCAGGAGGCGCGCCAGTACCCGTTCGGCGACCTCGTGCGCGACGGCGCCCACCTCGCCGCCGGCAGCGACTGGCCGGTCTCGTCGGCCGACCCGATGGCCGCGATCCACATCGCGGTGACGCGCGTCGCACCCGACGTCGATGCGGAACCGCTCGGCGGCGCCCATCAGCGCCTCGAGCTCGCGACGGCGATGGCCGCCTACACCTCGGGCACCGCCTACGTGAACCACCGCGATCACGACACCGGGTACGTCCGCGAGGGCTACCTCGCGAACCTCGTCGTGCTCGAACCAGATCCCTTCACCGTTCCCGCCGAGGAGCTGCACCGCACGACGGTGGCCTCGACGTGGATCGAGGGCGAGCCGGTCTACACCCGATCGACCGACGCCCTGCCGCGCACCACCCCGTCCACCGAACCGACCCTCACCGCCTGACCTCGAGGAGGCCACCCCGATGTCCCCGAACCGAACCAGAATCGCTCGAACCCCAGCCGGACGGCGCAGTGTCGCGCTCGTCGCCGGCGCGGCCGCGGCGCTCATCGCCCTGACCGGCTGCACCACCGACCCGTCCGACGACGGGCCCACCGGCTCAGCCGACTGGGAGATCACCGACACGACGCCCGCGCCGTCGGGCGACATCGACTCGTTCACCTGGGCGTCGTACGCCGAGCCGTACTCGCTCGACTACGCCTACGCGTTCGACTACGCCGACAACCAGGTGCTCGCCAACGTGTGCGAGTCGCTGCTGCGCCTCAACCCCGACTACACGCTCTCGCCCGGGCTCGCGGAGTCGTACGAGCAGACGAGCGACCTCACGTGGGTCTACACGATCCGCGAGGGCGTGACGTTCCACGACGGCAGCCCGCTCACCGCCGCCGACGTCGTCGCCTCGATGCAGCGCCACCTCGACCCCGCCGTGGGGTCGTCGTGGTACTCGGTCTACCAGAACGTCGCCTCGATCGAGCAGACCGGCGACATGGAGGTCACCGTCACGACGACGATCCCCGACTCGCAGTTCAACCAGGGGCTCGGCGGCTCGGCCGGCGTCATCGAGTCGGCGAAGACCCTCGCCGAGAAGGGCGCCGACTACGGCAACTCCACGGGCCTCGTGAACTGCACCGGCCCGTTCGAGCTCACCGAGTGGAAGTCGGGGGAGTCGGTCACGCTCACCCGGTACGACGACTACTGGGACGACTCGCTGGCGGCCAAGTCGGGCGAGGTGCAGATCGTCTTCATGAACGACGCGACCGCCCGCACGAACGCGCTCAAGTCGGGTGACGTCGACGGCGGCTTCATGATCCCGGTCGATGCGATCGACCAGCTGCGCGGCTCGGGCGACGGCGACGTGTACTTCGGCCTCACCTCGGCCGTGTCGAGCCTCATCATCTCGAACCTCGACGGCCCGCTCGGCGACCAGCGCGTCCGCCAGGCGCTGCTCATGGCCCTCGACCGGCAGGGAATCCTGGATGCCGCGCTGAAGGGCTACGGCGAGGTCACGAACGCACTGACGACCGAATCCGTGTGGACCGGCGCGACCGATGCCACCCGCGAGGAGGCGTTCAGCGGACTCGAGGAGTACCCGAACGACCTCGAGGCGGCGAAGAAGCTCGTCGAGGAGGCCGGCGCGACCGGTGAGGAGCTCGTCTTCGCGACCGCGCCCATCGGCAACGACTTCTCCGTGATCTCGCAGGCGACCGTCGCGGCCGCCAACTCGATCGGCCTCGACGCGAAGATCGAGACCGTCACGCCGAACGCCTACACGGCGCTGTTCAGCGACCCGACCGCTCGCGAGGGCATCGACATGTTCTACACGGTCTGGTACCTCTCGAGCCCCGACCCGCTCGAGATGTACGGTGTGCTGCGCACGGGCGAGTTCAGCAACTACGGCAACTGGTCCGACCCCGAGTTCGACGAGATCGCGACGCAGGCCGTCGGCACGTTCGATTCCGAGGAGCGCGCGAAGCTCACGAGCCAGCTCCAGCACATCGCGAACGAGCAGCTCCCGTGGCTCCCGCTGTTCACCGGCCCCATGACGATGTACATGAACGACCGCATCACCGGCGCCTCGCCGTCGATCGCGTTCCTCTACTACCCGTGGGCGGCGACCATTGGCGCTCGATAGTTCCACCAAGGCGGTCGCCGCGCAGCGCGCGGCGGCCGCCCGCCCCGGTCGCGGCGGCCACACGGCCGCCGCGGTCCGGCGGATCGCGGGCAAGCTCGGCAGCCTCGCGCTGACCCTCTTCCTCGCGTCGTTGCTCGTGTTCTTCTCGCGCTTCCTCGTGCCCGGCGATCCGGTGAGCTTCCTCCTGCGCGGCCGCAAGCCGAGCGCCGAGGCCATCGCACAGGTCACCGAGCAGTACGGCCTCGACCTCCCGCCGTGGCAGCAGTACCTGAACTGGTTGTTCGGGGCGCTGCAGGGCGATTGGGGCCGTTCGCTCCAGTACCGCCAGGACGTCTCGACCGTGATCGGCGAACGTCTCCCCGTCACGCTCATGCTCGTCGTGATGTCGGGCATCCTCATCGCGATCGTCGGCCTCAGCGCGGGCATCGTCGCCTCGCTCAACAGGGGCAGGGTGCTCGATCGGGCGACCCTCATCGGTCTGACGGTCCTGAGCGCCATCCCGTCGTTCGTGGGTTCGATCGTGCTCATCGCCGTGTTCGCGGTGCAGCTCGGCTGGTTCCCCACCTTCGGGTCCGGCGAGGGCTTCGCCGACACGGTCTACCACCTCGTGCTGCCCTCGATCGCGCTCGCGATCGTGTTCGTCGTGCTCGTCGGCAAGGTCACCCGCTCGTCGATGGTCGAGCAGCTCGGCCGCGAGCACGTCGAGGTCGCGACCAGCCGCGGCCTCAAGCGCGGCACCGTCATCCGCCGGCACGTGTTCCGCAACGCGCTCGGTCCGATCCTCACCGTGAGCGGCATCCTCGTCGCCGGTCTCATCGTCGCCTCGACGATCGTCGAGGCCGCATTCGGCATCGCCGGCATCGGCTCGCTGCTCGTCGCGTCGGTCGACCGCCTCGACTTCCCGGTCGTCCAGGCGATCGTGATGCTCGTCGTCACCACCTTCGTGGTCGTCAACGCGATCATCGACATCGCCGAACCCCTCATCGACCCGCGAGCCGCGGCAGGAGCAAGTGCACGATGACCGTCTCGAACAACACCCTCGCCGTGGAGGTGATGCGGGCGCCGCGGCTGAAGCCGGCGAACGCGACCTTCGGCATCGCCGTCGGCATCGTCGCCGTGATGACGCTCGCCGCGATCTTCGCGCCCTTCATCGCGCCGTACCCGCCCGACGCGCTCGACTTCGCCGCGGTGTACGCGCCGCCGAGCCCCGAGCACTGGCTCGGCACCGACGGCCTCGGCCGCGACCTGCTCAGCCGGCTCATCTACGGCGCGCGCACGGCGCTCCTCGGCCCGCTGCTCGTCGTCATCGGCTCGACCGTCATCGGCATGCTGCTGGGTCTCCTGGCGGGATGGCGCGGCGGCTGGATCGACGCCGTGCTCGGCCGCGTCTTCGACGTGCTGTTCGCGTTCCCGTCGCTGCTGCTCGCGATCATGGCGGTCGCGCTCTTCGGCAAGGGCCTCATCGCCCCGGTGATCGCGATGTGCATCGCGTACGCCCCGTTCGTCGCACGCCTCACGAGGGCGCTCATCAAGGCCGAGCGCACCCGACCCTACGTCGCGGCCTACCGCGTGCAGGGCTTCAGCGGCCCGTGGATCGCACTGCGCCGGGTGCTGCCGAACGTGACCCCGATCGTGGGCGCGCAGTCGACGCTCAACTTCGGCTACGTGCTCGCCGAGCTCGCCGGCCTGTCGTTCCTCGGCCTCGGCGTGCAGCCGCCGACGCCCGACTGGGGCGCGATGATCAACGAGGCCCAGGCGGGCATCGTCGGCGGCCACTTCCTGCCCGCGCTCGAGCCCGCGATCTGCGTCGTGCTCGTCGTCGTGGCCTTCAACATCATCGGAGAAGAGCTCTCCGACCGCATCGGAGGCGAGATCCCCGCATGAGCCTGCTCGACATCTCCGACCTGACGCTCGACCTGCCGAACGGCACCCGCCTGCTCGACGGCATCTCGCTCGCCGTCGAGGCCGGCGAGACCGTCGGCCTCGTGGGCGAGTCGGGTTCCGGCAAGTCGCTCACGGCGCGCACGGTGCTCGGCCTGACCCCCGACGGGTCGACCCTCGGCGGTCGCGTGCTCGTCGACGGCCACGACCTGGTCGCCGCGGGCAAGCGCGACGTGCTCGACGTGCGCCGCCACGCGGCGGCGATGATCTTCCAGGATCCTCGCGCCGGCATCAACCCGATGCGCACCATCGGCGACCACATGACCGAGACGCTGCGCCTCTGCGAGGGCAGGTCCGAGTCGGAGGCGAGGTCGCGCGCGATCGAGTTGCTCACGGCCGTGCGCCTGCCCCGACCCGAGGACCACCTCAAGCAGTACCCGCACGAGTTCTCGGGCGGCATGCTCCAGCGGGTGATGATCGCCGGGGCGCTCACGAGCTCCCCGAAGCTCCTCGTCTGCGACGAGCCGACGACGGCGCTCGACGTGACGACCCAGGCCGAGATCATCCGCGTGCTCGTCGAGCAGCGCGCGAGCCGCGGCATGGGCATGCTGTTCATCACGCACGACCTCCACCTCGCGGCCTCGATCTGCGACCGCGTCGTCGTCATGAGCAAGGGCCGCGTCGAGGAGACGGGCGACGCCCGCCGGATCTTCAGCGCCCCCACCGCCGACTACACCAGGCGGCTGGTCGCGGCGACCCCGACGGTCACCGGCCCTGCGGCACCGATGCTCGAGATCGTGGATGCCTCGGCGCCGGCGGCCCCGGACGTCGACGCCGCGCGGGGGCACGCCGGCGAGGCATCCGCCCCCCGCTCGGCCGCCGCCGGGACGGGCGACGAGCCCATGCTCGACGTGCGCGGCGTCTCGAAGACCTATCACCTGCGCGGCAAGCCGCCCGTGCACGCCGTCGCCGCGACCGACCTTCGGGTCTCCCGCGGTCGCGCCCTCGCGGTCGTCGGCGAGTCGGGCTCCGGAAAGTCGACGCTCGCGCGCATGATCGTGGGGCTGGAGGAGCCGGACACCGGCGAGATCAGGGTCGCCGGCCGCGACCGCACCGTCGCGCCGAAGTCGCGGCAGGAGCGCATCTCGCACGCCCGCAGCGTGCAGATGGTCTTCCAGGACCCGTACCTCTCGCTCGACCCGCGGATCACCGCGGGACGCGCCATCGAGGACGCCCTGCGGCTGCACACCGACCTCTCGACGACCGCGGCCCGGGTTCGGGTGGTGGAGCTGCTCGAACAGGTCGGCCTCGGCGCCCAGCACGCGCAGGCGCGCCCGCGCACGCTCTCCGGCGGCCAGCGCCAGCGCGTCGCGATCGCGCGGGCCCTCGCGATCGAGCCCGACGTGCTCGTGATGGACGAGGCGACGAGCGCGCTCGACGTGTCGGTGCAGGCGCAGGTGCTCGACCTCGTCGCCCGCATCCGCGAGGAGCGCGGCCTCACGCTGCTGTTCATCAGCCACGACCTCGCCGTCGTGCGCCGCGTCTGCGATGAGACGGTCGTCATGCGGTACGGCGAGATCGTCGAGCACGGCGACACCGCCGAGCTGCTCTCCGCCCCGCAGCACCCGTACACGCAGCTGCTGATCGACTCGGTGCCCCGTCCCGAATGGGCGCCCGAGTCGCGGGCGGCCGAGGCATCCGCCTAGGTCACCGGCGGGTCGCCTCGGCGACCTGCCCGACGGAACGCGAAACGGCCCCGCAGGAGCGGGGCCGTTTCGTCGTGTCGGCAGGCCGTGCGGCTCAGGCCTGGCTCGTGGGGCCCGGCTCGTCGTCGGCGACCCAGAGCTCGTCGTCGGCGCGGAAGGTCTGCCAGACCGCGTAGGCGACGCCTGCGGCGGCCACCACTCCGGCGCCGATCGCGAGCCATCCCCCGATGCCCGGGCCCTTCTTCTCCTCGACGACGACGGTCGCCCGCGGCGACACCCGCTCGAGCGCACGGCGCACTCGGGTGTCGTTCGCGATGTCGCCGATCGCGAGGATCGAGCCGAGGGCCGTGCCGAGGCCGCGCTGGGCGCTGTCGCCGGCCGAGCGCGCGTACCGTCCGGCCGTCTCGACGCCGGGGCGCACGTAGCTCTCGTACCCGGTGCGAACCCGGGGCACGACCTCTTCGCGGGTCAGGTGCCCGAGCTGTCGGCTGGCCTCGCGAGCGACGGCATTCGCGTGCTCGAGCACGTCCTGCTGGTTCCCCCAGAGCTCCTCCGCACTGCTGCGCAGTCGCTTGAGTTCCTTCCGGCGCTTGCGTGACAGGCTCATCTCGACCTCCATCGTCAGTACAGCGGACTGCTTCCCATCTTGCCACCGAACCGGCTGTAAGCGAGGTGGGAGTCTCATTCCTTCATGCCGCGAGCCGAATTCGCAAGGGGGTGGTGCGTGCGAGAATGATCACCATGTCGATTCACACCGCCGTCGCGACGATCAACACCAACCACGGCCCCATCAAGGTCGACCTCTACGGCGACCACGCCCCGAAGACCGTCAAGAACTTCGTCGGCCTCGCCACGGGCGAGATCGAGTGGACGCACCCCGCAACCGGTCAGAAGACCACCGACCCGCTGTACGACGGGGTCATCTTCCACCGCATCATCCCCGGCTTCATGATCCAGGGCGGCGACCCGCTCGGCCAGGGCGTCGGCGGCCCCGGCTACCAGTTCGACGACGAGATCAACCCCGAGCTCGACTTCACCGAGCCCTACGTGCTCGCCATGGCGAACGCCGGCCGCGACCGCATCACGGGCGGCGGCACCAACGGCTCGCAGTTCTTCATCACCGTCGGGCCGACCACCTGGCTCCAGGGCAAGCACACCATCTTCGGCAAGGTGACCGACCCGGCCAGCCAGGCCGTCGTCGACAAGCTCGCCTCCGTCGCCACCGACGGCCGCGACAAGCCGCTCGAAGACGTCGTGATCGAGAACATCACCGTCGAGCAGGTCTGATCCGGCGGTGGGCGACCCAGCGGCCGACCGGTCGAACTTCTGCTATCGGCATCCCGATCGGCAGAGCTTCGTGCTGTGCCAGCGCTGCGGTCGCACCATCTGCCCCGAGTGCATGACGCAGGGCGCCGTCGGCGTCATCTGCCCCGAGTGCATGCGCGAGCAGCGCGCGAGCGCGCCCCGCACCAAGCCGGCCGTGCTCACGCGCGCTCGCGCCGCGGCCGGCCGCGGGGCGCCGGTCGTGACGTATTCCCTCATCGGCATCACGTTGGTCGTCTACGTGCTGCAGCTCATCCCGGGGCTCGGGGTGACGAACTGGCTCTACTTCACGCCGCTCGCGGTGAGCGACATCGCCTTCCAGCCGTGGCGGTTGTTCACGACGATGTTCGTGCACTCCACCGCGCTGATCTTCCACGTGCTGCTCAACATGTACACGCTGTGGATCTTCGGCCAGCTGCTCGAGGGTCTGCTCGGCCGATGGCGCTTCCTCGCGCTGTACCTGCTGTCGGGTCTCGCGGGTTCCGTCGGCGTCGTCTGGCTCGCCGACCCCAACACCTCGGTCGTGGGAGCCTCGGGCGCGATCTTCGGCCTCATGGGCGCGTTCCTGGTCATCCAGCGCCGCCTCGGCGGCCAGACGACGCAGCTGTTCATCCTGCTGGGCGTCAACCTCGTCATCGGCTTCGTGCCGGGCTTCAACATCGCCTGGCAGGCCCACCTCGGCGGGCTCATCGGCGGCGCCGTGATCGGCTTCATCTTCGTGGAGACGCGCAAGCGGTCGCAGCAGGCGCTCCAGACCTGGCTCCTCGTGGCGTTCGGCATCGTGCTGCTGCTCCTGAGCGCCCGCTACCTCTTCTTCCCCCTCGCCTGACCCGCCGCGAAGTTATCCACAACCTCTCCACAGTTGTTGAGAGTTACACCCGTGTAATTGTCGGCACTTCAGTGGACGCGCGGGATTCCGGGATCTCCACATCTGTGGATAACCGTGGGAAACCTGTGGATGGGGCTGAGGATGACTGGTGGACGGCATGTGGGAAACAGGCCGAGGACCGCGCCGGGCATGCAGAAGGGCGGATGCCCGAGGCATCCGCCCTTCTCGGTCGAAGAGAGCCGGCGTCAGCGCCAGCGGGTGGTCATGAGGAAGCCGATGAAGGCGATGCCGAAGCCGATGAGGATGTTCCACGAACCGAGGTCGGCGATCGGGTAACGACCCTGGCTGACGTAGAACACGATGATCCAGGCGAGCCCGAGCAGCATGAAGCCGAACATGACGGGCTTGAACCACACGGGGTTCGGCGCCTCCTCGCCGTTCGCCGCGGCTTCAGCGCGCGCCGGCTTCGATGATTTCGTACGTGCCATGCGGGCGATTCTAGTCGAGGCGGCTGCACGCTCGCAGCGCGCTCCCGTCCGAGCGGAATAGAATCGCCGGTATGTCCGACTCGCAGCCCGACGGCCGGCGCGCCGCGCGACGCGCTCCGCGCGAACGGCGCCGCGTCAGCGTGATCGGCGTGCTCGGCGAACTGCTGCTCACCGCGGGCGTGCTGATCCTGCTGTTCCTCGGCTGGCAGCTGTGGTGGAACGACGCGATCATGAACTCCCAGCAGTCGCAGGCGGCGGGCGAGCAGAGCGCCGAGTGGGCCGAGGCCTCGAAGGCCGAACGCGGCGACGCGCCGCCGCCGGCGACGCCCGACCCGGGTGAGCCCGTCGTCGACACGACCGAGTACGGCAACGGCGAGGCCTTCGCCGTCATGTACGTGCCGCGGTTCGACAGCCCGGGCACGCACGACTCGGTGCGCAACGTCGCGCAGGGCTACGGCCTCGACGTCCTCAACAGCTACGATCTCGGCATCGGCCACTACCCGGGCACGCAGATGCCGGGAGAGGTCGGCAACTTCGCGATCGCGTCGCACCGCAGCGCGTACGGCGGCGGCATGCACGAGATCGAGCAGCTGCAGCTCGGCGACGCGATCTACGTCCAGACGAAGGACGGCTGGTACACGTACCGGTTCCGCGACTTCGAGTACGTCACGCCGGCGACGACGCAGGTGCTCGCCCCCGTCCCGCACCACCCTGAACTGACGCCGACCGACCGCATCATCACGCTCACGAGCTGCAACCCGCTCTACTCGACCGCCGAGCGGATCATCGCCTACGGCGTGCTCGAGTCGTGGCAGCCCGGTGCCGACAACCCGCCGGCCGAGATCGCCTCGGTCGTCGCCGAATGGGGGAACTGAGCATGTACGGCGCGCTCTGGCGCATCCTGCCCGGCCCCGTGTGGCTGCGCATCATCCTGCTGCTGCTGCTCGCGGCCGCCGTCGTCTACGCACTCTTCACGTGGGTGTTCCCCTGGGTCGACTCGATCCTCAATCCGATCAACGTCACGGTGGAAGAATGACCCGCATCCTCGTCATCGACAACTACGACAGCTTCGTCTACACGCTCAACGGCTACCTGCGGGAGCTCGGTGCCGAGACCGAGGTCGTGCGGAACGACGACATCGACGTCGCCGACGTGGCTGCGCGCATCGCCGAGTACGACGGCGTGCTCGTCTCGCCGGGGCCCGGCAAGCCGTCGGACGCGGGCGTCTCGATCCCTGTGGTCGAGGCGGCGCTCGCGAGCGGCCAGCCGATCCTCGGCGTCTGCCTGGGGCATCAGGCCATCGCCGAGGCGTTCGGCGGCGTCGTCACGAACGCGGAAGAGCTCATGCACGGCAAGACCTCCCGCATCGAGCACGACGGCAGCTCGTTCTACGAGGGGGTCCCGCAGCCCTTCACCGCGACCCGGTACCACTCGCTCGCGGTCGTCGACGGCACGCTGCCGCCGTCGCTCGTCGTCACGAGCCGCACCCAGGGCGGCGTGATCATGGGACTGCGCCACGTCGAGGCGCCGATCTTCGGCGTCCAGTTCCATCCCGAGTCGGTGCTCACCGAGGGCGGCTATCGCATGCTCGGCAACTGGCTCGCCGTGGCCGGCCTGCCCGAGGCGCGCGAGCGCGCCGAGCACCTCAGCCCGCTGGTGCGCGCGAGCGCCTGACGCGATGCGGTCGCGCCCCGCAAGGCGCGACTCGCGGGGCGCGACTCGCGGCGAGGCGTCGGCTCAGCCCGCGCAGTAGGTCAGCTCGACCTCAGATCCCTGGGGCACCTCGCCCGGCGCGAGCGACTGGTTCGTCACGGGCGAACCCGGCTCCGTGGGGCACGAGGTGTCCTGCACCGGCGTCACGTTCAGCTGGCGGTCGTCGGCGGTGAGCAGGCCGATCGCGGCGTCGAGCGAGACCCCGATGACGTCGACCATCTCGACCTTGCCGTTCGACAGCGTGAACTCGACCGTCGAACCCTGCTCGACCGCCTCGCCGCCTGCGGGACTCGTCGAGATGACGATGTCCGCCGGGACGGTCGGCGAGTTGACGCGCGTCTCCTTGCCCGGTTTCAGCCCCGCGTCCTCGAGCGCCTTCTTCGCGTCGGCCAGCGGCATGTTGACGGTGTCGGGCACCGTCACGGCTTCGCGGCCGGTCGAGACGTAGACCGTGATCGCCTGGCCGGCGTTGACGATCTCACCGGCTGCGGGGTCGGTGCCGATGACCTCGTCGGCCGGGACGGCGTCGTCGGTCTGCTGGACCTCGGTCGCGGGCAGCCCGAGCTTCTGCAGCTCCTCCACCGCCTGTTCGTACGTCATGCCGGTGAGCGTCGGCACCTCGCGCGCACTCGACGGGATGTCGTCGGTCGGCTGCAGGTTGAACGCCCAGTACATGACCGCGATGACGATCACGACGACGCCGACGATGCCCGACCAGATCCAGATCGCCGGGGGGCGGCGCTGGGTGCGCGACATCGTCTCATCCTCGGCGAGCTGGCGCAGGGCGAGCTCCGAGCTCGACAGCGAGGCGGTCGGTGCACCGAAGAGCATGGTCGCCTGGTCGGGTTCGCGGTGCACGGGCACCCGACCGGATGCCGCGGTGTCGACGTCGGCGCGGAACTCGACCGCCGTCTGGTACCGCTGGTCGCGGTTCTTCGCGAGGGCCCGCATCACGACCGTGTCGAGCGCCGGCGAGACCTTGGGGTTGATGACGCTCGGCTTCACCGGGCGCTCGCTCACGTGCTGGTACGCGACCGCCACAGGGGTGTCGCCGCGGAACGGCGGGCGCCCGGTGAGCAGCTCGAAGAGCACGACGCCCGTCGAGTACAGGTCGGTGCGCGCGTCGACGGTCTCGCCCTTCGCCTGCTCGGGCGAGAAGTACGAGGCGGTGCCGAGGATGGCCGTCGTCTGCGCGACCGTCGTCGACGAGTCCGAGACGGCGCGCGCGATGCCGAAGTCCATGACCTTGACCTGGCCGGTCGTGGTGATCATGATGTTGCCCGGCTTGATGTCGCGGTGCACGACTCCGGCCCGGTGCGAGTACTCGAGCGCGGTCAGCACGCCGTCGATGACGCGAACGGCGGCGGTCGGCTCGAGGGGCCCGTCGTGGATGATGTCCTTGAGCAGGCGCCCCTCGACGTACTCCATGACGATGAACGGCAGCTGCACCTCGTGACCCGAGGCGTCGACGACGGTCTCTTCTCCGGCGTCGAAGACCCGCACGATCGTCGGGTGCGCCATGCGCGCCGCCGACTGCGCCTCCTGACGGAACCGCATGCGGAACGCGGGGTCGGTCGCGAGCTGGGGCTTCAGCAGCTTGACGGCGACCTGGCGACCGAGCCTCGTGTCGGTGCCGACGTGCACGTCGGACATGCCGCCACGGCCGATGAGGGCGCCCACGCGGTAACGTCCGGCGAGGACGCGTCCTTCATCGCTCACGGTGTGCGGCTCCCTTCAGTCGCTTCGGACCGTCGTCTCTCGGTGTGCTGGATGCCTCGGGCCGGCGTCACTGGCCGCCGTCGTCGTCTCCGCCGGGCTCGGGCACCACCGGTGCGGCCTCGACGGTCGCCGTGCCGGCCGGCGACACCGGCGAGCTCGTCTGACCGCAGAAGTACATGTAGGTGATGTCGATCGTCGCGCCGTCGGCCGCGTCGGCGTCGGCCGTCATCGTCGCCTCGGTCGTGTTCGAGTCGAACTGCAGCTGGTTCGCCGCGGCCGGGCCGTCGATGGTCAGCGAGTAGCCCGACAGCGTCTGGCCTGCGGGGCACTGCGCACGGCTCCACGAGACCGTGAAGTCGTCACCGGCGTTGACCGTGGCGGGCACCCGCGGCGCCGTGGGCGCTGCGGGCTGCTCGACGGCGGCGTAGTACGTGATCGTGATCTCGCTGTTGATCGGCACGGGGCCCGTCGGGTTGACGTCGTAGACCGTGCCGACGAGGTCGGGGTCGGTCGCCGCGTTGCCCTCGACCGCGTTCGCGACCATGTCGAGGTCGGACAGCTTCGCCCGCGCCTCGTCGACCGACAGGCCGATGAAGTCGGCGGCGTTGATCTGCGCGGTCGTCGGGGCCTCGCTCGTTGGCGGTGCCGAGGTCGGCGGTGCCGACGTCGGTGCCGTCGAGGGCGGCTTCGACGACGACTTCACCGGATCCTTCTGGCCCGAGTTGAGCGCGAGCGCGATGATCGTGCCGATGAGCACGATCGCGAGCAGCGCGATGAGCGCGATGAGCGGCCACGTCCACGGGCTGCGCTTCTTCTTCTCGCCGTCTTCGTCGCCCTCGCCGGGTTCGCCGTCGGGGGTCGCGGTCGGCAGCACGGTCGTCGCGGCGGTGGCGCCGGCCTGCGGCATGAGCATCGTGGCCGCGGTCAGGCCCGCGGCGCCGAGCACCGCGGGGACGGCCGCCGCAGCGCCCTGCACGTCGCCGCGGCGAAGCGCGGTCGCCGCGCGGGCGAGGTGCGCCGCCGACTGGGGACGGTCGGCCGGGTTCTTCGCGATGCTCGAGTAGACGAGGTTGCGCACCGGCTCCGAGACGGTGACGGGCAGGTCGGGCGGCGTCTCGTTGATCTGCGCCATCGCGATGGCGACCTGCGACTCGCCCGTGAACGGGCGGCGGCCCGCCAGCGCCTCGTAGGCGACGATGCCGAGCGAGTAGATGTCGGTCGTCGGCGACGCCGGGTGGCCCGACGCCTGCTCGGGCGACAGGTACTGCACCGTGCCCATGACCTGTCCGGTCGCGGTGAGCGGCACCTGGTCGGCGATGCGGGCGATGCCGAAGTCGGTGATCTTCACGCGCCCGTCGGGCGTGATGAGCAGGTTGCCGGGCTTGATGTCGCGGTGCACGAGGCCGGCCGCGTGCGCGGCCTGGAGGGCGGCGGCGGTCTGCGCGACGATGTCGAGGACCTTGTCGGTCGACAGCACGTGCTCGCGCTCGAGGATGGTCGACAGCGCCTCGCCGGGCACGAGCTCCATGACCAGGTAGGCGCTGCCCTCTTCTTCTCCGTAGTCGAAGACGTTGGCGATGCCCTCGTGGTTCACGAGCGCGGCGTGGCGGGCCTCGGCGCGGAAGCGCTCGAGGAACCCGGGGTCGCCGAGGTACTCGTCCTTCAGGATCTTGATCGCGACCTGTCGGCCGATCACGAGGTCGGTGGCCTGCCACACCTCGCCCATCCCGCCGATCGCAATGCGGGATTGCAGTTCGTAGCGCCCCCCGAAGGTGAGCCCTGCGCTCGGTCTCATTTGTTCAGCACCGCCTCTAGTACCTGCTTCGCAATCGGTGCGGCAATCAGATTGCCGTACCCCTCCTGGCCCAGCCCCCCACCGTCTTCCACGAGCACCGTGATCGCATACTGAGGGTCGTCGGCGGGGGCAAAGCCGGTGAACCACAAGGTATACGGGTCATCCTCGCCGTTCTCCGCTGTTCCGGTCTTACCGGCCACGCTGACGCCGTCTATTCTTGCATTACTCGCGGCACCGTTCTCGACGCCGTTGACCATCATCTGCACCATGGTGCGGGCCGTCTCCTCGCTGATCGCGCGGCCGTACTCCGTCGCCTGGAACTCCTGCAGCGGACGGAAGTCCGGGGCCGTGATCTGGTCGACGAGGTTGGGGTTCATGACGATGCCGCCGTTCGCGATCGCGGCCGACACCATCGCCATCTGCATGGGGGTCGCCCGCACGTCGCCCTGGCCGAACGCGGTGAGCGCCGTCTGCGCGTCGTCGAGTCCCTGGGGGTACACGCTCGGCTCGGTCGCGGTCGGGATGAGGAACTCGTCGTCGAAGCCGAACTTCTGGGCCTGGTCGCGGATCGCGTTGTCGCCGAGCTCGATGCCCAGTTCGGCGAACGGGATGTTGCAGGAGAGTCGAAGTGCGTCGGCGAGCGTCACGGTCGCGCCGGGGCCGCACGTGCCGCCGCCGGAGTTGCGGACGACCGACGAGGAGCCGGGGAGGGTGAACTCGCCGGGGTTGGGGAACGTCGACTCGGGCGTGTACCTGCCCGATTCGAGTGCGGCCGCCGTCACGACGAGCTTGAACACCGAACCGGGCGGGTTCATGTCGCCGCCGGTCGCCCGGTTGTACAGCGGGTCGCTCGGGTCTTCGACGAGCGCGTTGTAGGTCTCGAGCACCTGCTCCCCGTCGTGCACGGCGAGGGCGTTGGGGTCGTACGTGGGCTTCGTGACCATCGCGAGGATGCGGCCGGTCGACGGCTCCGTGACGATGACGGCGCCCGTGTAGTCGCCGAGCGCGTCCCACGCCGCCTGCTGGGCGACCGGGTCGATCGCGACCTCGACCGAGGCGCCCATCGGGTCCTGGCCGGAGATGAGGCGGTTCAACTGGTCGAAGAACTGGCTCGACGACTGGCCGCTCAGGTAGTCGTTGAGCGAGCGCTCGAGGCCGGTCGCCTCGCCGTTGACCGGGATGTATCCGGTCACGGGCGCGTACAGCGGGCCGTTCGAGTACACCCGCTGGAACCGGTAGAAGTCGTTCGACGGCTCCGAGAAGGCGATCGGGTCGCCGTTGACGAGGATCGGGCCGCGCTCGACCGAGTAGCTCTCGTAGAGCGTGCGCGAGTTGCGCGAGTCGGCGGCCAGCGCGTCGGCCTGCACGAACTGGATGATCGTCGTGGCGACGAGCAGCGTCAGGAACATGGCGAGGGCGAGCACCGAGACCCGCTTGAGTTCGCGGTTCATCAGTCGATCACCAGCCTCGGGTGGTTGCGCACGGTATCGGACAGCCGCAGCAGCAGCGCCACGATCATCCAGTTCGCGACGAGCGACGAACCGCCGGCCGCGAGGAACGGCGTCGTGAGGCCGGTGAGGGGGATGACTCGCGTCACGCCGCCGACGACGATGAAGACCTGCAGGGCGACGACGAAGGCGAGGCCGACGCCGAGCAGCTTGCCGAAGTCGTCCTGGCCCGCGAACCCGATGCGGAACCCGCGCGCGACGAAGAGCAGGTACAGCGAGAGGATCGCGAAGACCCCGGCCAGGCCGAGCTCCTCACCGAGCGACGCCATGATGTAGTCGCTCTGCGCGACCGGCGTGATGTCGGGGCGGCCCTGGCCCCAGCCGGTGCCGATGAGCCCCCCGTTCGCGAGCCCGAAGAGGCCCTGAACGAGCTGGTAGCTGCCGCCGATCTCCGCGCTGAACCGCTCGTCGGCGAACGGGTCGAGCCAGTTCGCGAAGCGGTTGCCGACGTAGTCGAGGGTCTGGCTCGCGATGATCGCGCCCGCGAGGAACAGCGAGAGGCCGAGCACGACCCACGAGATGCGGCTCGTCGCGACGTAGAGCATCACGAGGAAGAGCCCGAAGTAGAGGAGCGCCGTGCCGAGGTCGCGCTGGAACACGATGACCGCCATCGACAGCGCCCAGACGACGAGCAGCGGGCCGAGGTCGCGCGCCCGGGGGAACCGCATGCCGAGGAACGTGGTGCCCACCATCGACAGCGAGTCGCGGTTGCGCACGAGGTAGCCCGCGAAGAAGACCGCGAGCGCGATCTTCGCGATCTCACCCGGCTGGAACGTCGCGATGTCGCCGATGCCGATCCACACGCGAGCGCCGTAGACCTCGCGGCCGAGGCCAGGGATGAGCGGCAGGAGCAGCAGGACGATCGCCGCGAGCCCCGACAGGTACATGTACTTGAACAGCACCCGGTGATTGCGGATCACGACGATGACGACGATCGCGGAGATGATGGCGATCGCGCTCCACGCGATCTGGCGCACCGCCGCGCTCTCCCAGCCCGCCTCGTCGTTCGCGATGTCGATGCGGTAGATCATCGCGATGCCGAGGCCGTTCAGGACGGTCGCGATGGGCAGGAGGAACGGGTCGGCGTCGCGCGCGACGAACCGCATCGCGAAGTGCAGGCCGAAGACGAGGAGCGAGAGTCCCGCACCGAGCAGCACGAGCTGCGTGTCGATGCGGCCGAGCGCGCCGAGCTGCACGAGCACGATGGCCGAGGCGTTGATCACGCAGGCCACGGCGAGCAGCCAGAACTCGAGATTGCGCAGGCGCTGAGGCATCCGGATGCGGCGGACGCCGCTCGGCGGCGTGGCCGGCCTCGACGTCGTGCCGCCGTCGCCGGACGTCACGATGCCCTGCGGGGGGAGGTCGGAGCGGTCAGTCAAGGGACGCCTCCAATCGCTCCACGATCTGGGCCGCCTCGGCGAGCGAGCCGGCGCTGATGGTCTGCTCGACGCGCTGCTGGTCGTAGGTGCGCAGCTCCGAGACGTCGATGTCGGTCTCCCGGTGCAGCTCGTGCAGCGAGATCGGCCCGAGGTTCTGCTGGATGCCCTGGTAGATCGCCACCCTGCCGTTGGACTCGCCGACGTAGAAGCGCGTCTGGGTCCACTGGTAGCCGAGCACGAACGCCGTGACGATCGCGGCGACGAGGAGGCCGATCCAGATGCCCCACACCCAGCGACGGCGCCGACGGCGACGCTCGTCCTCTTCGATGAGCTCGTCGAAGTAGTCCGCCGAGTCGGGCTCGAAGTGCGTCTCCTGCACGGGGTGCGGTCGGAAGGGCGTGAGGCGGATGCCTCGGGGCTTGACCGGTTCGGCCGCGGCGCCGAACGCGAGCGGGGCGGCGGCGGAGCCGACGATGAGCGGCGGCGTCGCCGGAGCGGCGGGCTCGCCGACGTCGACGACGACGACGGTGACGTTGTCGGGGGCGCCGCCGTCGAGCGACGCCTTGACGAGGCGGTCGGCGACCTGCTTGGCGCCCGCCTCGGTCGACATGAGCTCGTGGATGTCGTCGAACGAGACGACGCCCGAGAGGCCGTCGGAGCAGAGCATCCAGCGGTCGCCCTCGCGAGTGTCGAGGACCATCTGGTCGATCTCGGGCGACGCCTCGACGTCGCCGAGCACGCGCATGAGCACCGAGCGACGGGGGTGCACCATCGCCTCCTCGGCGGTGATGCGGCCGGCGTCGACGAGTCGCTGGACGAACGTGTGGTCGGTCGAGATCTGGCTGAGCTCGCCGGAGCGCAGCAGGTAGATTCGCGAGTCGCCGATGTGCGAGATGACGACCCGGTCGCCGAGGTGCAGCATCGCGCTCACGGTCGTGCCCATGCCGGTGAGCTCGGAATGCTCCGACACGGTCTCGGCGAGGCGGCGGTTCGCGGCGATCAGGGCGCCCTCGAGGGCGGCGGCGGCCTCGGGAGCACTGTCGTAGTCGGTGTCGGCGTCGGCGATCCGTCGGGTGGCGATCGCGCTCGCGACGTCGCCGCCGGCGTGGCCGCCCATGCCGTCGGCGACCAGGAACAACCGGCGACCGGCGTAGCCGGAGTCCTGGTTGTTCGAGCGGATGCGCCCGACATGCGAGACCGCTGCGCTCGCCTTGACCGCCGGCATCGGTTACCGCCGCAGCTCGAACGTCGTCGCGCCGACCTTGACGGTGGCTCCGAGGGGGATGGGCGTGGGCACGGTCACTCGGGAGCCGTTGAGGAAGGTGCCGTTCGTCGAGTCGAGGTCCTGGATCATCCACCGGCCGTTCCAGAGCATGAGCCGGGCGTGGTGGGTCGAGGTGTAGTCGTCGCGGATGATGATCGCCGAGTCGCTCGACCGGCCGATCGTGATCTCATCGGTGCCGAGCGGGAACTCGGTTCCCGACTTCGCACCGTTCGTGATCACGAGGCGCCGGGCGTTGTCGCTCGAGGCGAGCTCGCCGTTGCCGCCGCCCGACGGCGTCGTGACCGCCTCGGTGGGCGCGGCGGGCCCGGTCGGGACCGGCGAGCTCGGGAACGAGCTCGCCGTCGGCGCGGGCGCTGCGGCGGCGTCGGGCTGCAGCTTGCGCACGCGCTGGCCGAACAGGTCGCTGCGCAACGCGTAGACGATCGCGAAGATGAACACCCACAGGAGCAGCAGGAATCCGAGCTGGAGGACGAGGAGGGTCAGTTCGCTCATTCGGCCGGCCCCCAGAATCCGCCCATGTCGTGACGACGGGTCGCCGGGGCGGGTGCGCCGCCGCCCGCGGCCTGGGCGAGCACGCGGAAGACGATGCGCGAGCGCCCGATGGTGATGACGGAGTCGGGGGGCAGGATGGCCTCCTTCACGGGGGCGCCGTCGAGCTGGGTGCCGTTCGTGGAACCGAGGTCGCGCACGCGGGCACGCGAGCCGTCCCACTGGACCTCGGCGTGTCGACGAGAAGCGCCGGAGTCGTCGAGGGTGACATCGGCCTCGGAGCCGCGGCCGATGACCGTGCGGCCCTTGATGATCGGATAGCGCTTGCCGTCGACGTCGAGCACCGGGGTCCAGGCGACCTGGCCCTTCACGTTCTGCGAATCGACCTGCACCATGCCGACGCTCAGGCCCTCGTCGGCCCGCAGGGCGATCGTGATGCCGCCCGCGAACTGGAAGTGCTGGCTCGCCGCGTGCTTCTGCACGAGGTCGACGAGCTCGTCGATGAGTGCGGGGCCGAGCGCCGCCATGCGATCGTGGTCGGCCGGCGACATCCGCACCGTGAAGTTGTTCGGCACGAGCACGCGGTCGCGCGAGACCACAGCGGCCTTCGTATCGATCTCGCGCTTGAGCGCCGAGGTGATCTCGACCGGCTGCAGCCCCGAACGGAAGGTCTTCGCGAACGCGCCGTTGACGGCGCGCTCGAGACCCTTCTCGAAGTTGTCCAGTAGGCCCACAGGTCTCCCGATTCCGGTGTCTGACTTCGCGTCATGTTAGCGCGAGCGGCTGGAAACACCCCGGATCAGTCGATCGGGATGACCGTTTCGATGTCGTCGGCGTCGAGCGACAGGGTCGGGATCGACGCCGTGAGCAGGGTACCGTCGGCCCGGCGCGTGCCCGCGACATCCTGCATCGTCGGCGAGCCGAACAGCCGCGGCCCCTGGCCCTCGAGCAGCACCGACACCGGGGTGCCGGCCGTCGCCTCGACCTCGCGGCCGCGCACCGAGAGCGAGGCCGCGGTGCCCTCCTCCACGGTGAACGTGATCTGCTCGGCCGTGAGTTCCACGCGCACGCGCGTGCCGAACAGCGTGAGGCGGAAGACGAGGCTCGTCCAGTCGTCGGGCAGGCGGGGGTCGAACGTGAACCGGCCGCCGTGGTCGCGGAACCCGCCGAAGCCGGACACGAGCGCGCTCCACACCCCGCCGGTCGAGGCGACGTGGACGCCGTCGGCCGCGTTGTGGTGCAGGTCGGCGAGGTCGACGAACAGCGCCGAGCGGAAGTACCGCATCGCGAGCTCGTGATAGCCGACCTCGGACGCGATGATCGACTGCACCACCGCCGACAACGTCGAGTCGCCGGTCGTCAGCGGGTCGTAGTACTCGAAGTTCGCGCGCTTCGCCTCGGACGTGAACCGGTCGCCCTGCAGGTAGAGGGCGAGCACGACGTCGGCCTGCTTGAGCACCTGGAAGCGGTAGATGACGAGCGGGTGGTAGTGCAGCAGCAGCGGGCGCCGGTCGTCGGGCGTGTTCTCGAGGTCCCACAGCTCTTTCTGGAGGAAGGCCGAGTCCTGCGGGTGGATGCCGAGCTGCTCGTCGTACGGGATGTGCATGTGCGCCGCCGCACGTCGCCAGCTCGCCACCTCGGCCGGCGTGACCCCGAGGCGGGCGACGAGCCGGTGGTACGCCGCGGCATCGCTCACCTGCAGGTTGTCGACGGCACCGGCCGCCGCGGCGAGGTTCGCGCGCGCCATCACGTTCGTGTAGAGGTTGTCGTTCACGACCGTCGTGTACTCGTCGGGGCCCGTGACGCCGTGGATGTGGAACACGTCGTCGGCGTTCGATCGCCAGAATCCGAGGTCCTCCCACATGCGCGCGGTCTCGACGAGGATGTCGATCGCCCCGCGGCCGAGGAAGTCGTCGTCGCCCGTCGCCGCCACGTACTGGCAGAGGGCGTAGGCGATGTCGGCGTCGATGTGGTACTGCGCCGTGCCGGCCGCGTAGTAGGCGCTCGACTCGAGCCCGTTGATCGTGCGCCACGGGAAGAGCGCGCCGCGCTGGTTGAGCTCGAGGGCCCGGGCCCGGGCGGCGTCGAGCATGCGCTGGCGGAACCGCAGCACGTTGCGGGCGACGATCGGCGCCGTGTAGGTGAGGAACGGGAGCACGTAGATCTCCGAGTCCCAGAAGTAGTGGCCGCCGTAGCCCGACCCCGAGACGCCCTTGGCCGCGACCCCGCCGCCGTCGGTGCGCGCGGTCGACTGGGCGAGCTGGAACAGGTTCCACCGGGTCGCCTGCTGCAGCATCGGCTGGCCGGCGATCTCGACGTCGGAACGGGCCCAGTAGTCGTCGAGCCACGCGCGCTGCTGCGCGAACAGCTCGCCCGTGCCGATCTCGGCACCGCGGTCGAGCGTGCGGTCGCAGCGGTCGGCGAGTTCGCGCGCGGGCACCTTGCGGGCCGTGTGGTAGCTGATCGTCTTCGTGATGCGGATCGGCATGCCCCGCTTGGCCTGCACCCGGTACACGTGCTTCGCGAGGTCGTCGCCGATCGTGCCGCTCTCGGTGAACGGGTTGTCGGTCGTGATCGAGTGCTCGGCGCCGACCGCGAGGGTCATCGAGGAGTTCGTGCACTGGTAGCCGAGCATGTAGCGGCCGCCCTCGGCGCGCTTCACGCGCGGCTGGAGCACCCGGTCGTTGAACTGCTCGGCCTTGCGCGGGTCGAAGGCGCCCGGGGTCTGCGCCTCCTGCTGGACGCCCGATCGGTACTCGTCGCGGCCGTCCTGGCGGTTCAGGATCTGGCTCGAGATCGTCACCGCGGCGTCGGCGTCGAGCAGTTCGACCTCGTAGTCGACGACCGCGAGGTGCCGGTCGGTGAAGCTCGTCATGCGGCGGCTCGTGATGAGCACGCGCTTGCCCGCGGGCGTGCGCCACTCGATCGAGCGGCTGAGCGCGCCGAGCCGGAAGTCGAGGCGCCGCTCGTACGAGAGCAGCTCGGCCTCGGTGAGCACGAGCGGCTCGTCGTCGACGTAGAGACGGATGATCTTCGCGTCGGGCGCGTTCACGATCGTCTGCCCGACGCGGGCGAAGCCGAACGCCTCCTCCGCGTGGCGGATGGGCCACGTCTCGTGGAATCCGTTCACGAACGTGCCGTGCATGTGACCGTCGCGGCCCTCTTCGACGTTGCCGCGCAGGCCCAGGTAGCCGTTGCCCACGGCGAAGAGGGTCTCGGTGCGCCCCATGTCGGCGTCGCCGAACTCGGTCTCGACGAGCGCCCACTCGTCGATGGGGAACCGGCTGCGGTTCAGGGGGTCGTCGTCGGCGAACCTCATTCGGCGTCCTTCCGGTTCGGCTGGAGATCGGGGATCAGTTCATCGAGTTCGTCGACCACGATGTCGGCGCCCAGGCGCAGGAGCACGTCGCGGCCGACGCCGCGGTCGACGCCGACCACGAGTCCGAAGCCGCCTGCGGCACCCGACTTGACGCCGGACTCGGCATCCTCGACGACGGCGCACTCGGCGACCGGCAGGCCGAGCAGCTCGGCCGCGCGCTCGTAGGTGTCGGGTGCGGGCTTGCCGGGCAGCCCTTCCCGGGCGGCGACGGCGCCGTCGACGACGACCTCGAACCGGTCGGCGAGGCCTGCCGCCTCGAGCACCGACGGGGCGTTCTTCGAGCTCGAGACGACGGCCACGAGGCATCCGGCACGCTCGACCGCGTCGAGGAAGTCGACGCTCGCCGGATACGGGGCGACGCCCTCGTCGGCGAGGGTCTCGTTGAAGGCGGCGTTCTTGCGGTTGCCGAGCCCGCAGACCGTGTCGGCCTCGGGGGAGTCGGCCGGGTCGCCCTCGGGGAGATGGATGCCGCGGCTCTCGAGCAGGCTCCGCACGCCGTCGTAGCGCGGCTTGCCGTCGATGTGGGCGAAGTAGTCGGCGTCGGTGTACGGCGCCTTGCCGTGCGCTTCGAGGTAGGGGGTGAAGAGGCGCGACCACGCGTGCATGTGCACGATCGCCGTGGGGGTGAGCACGCCGTCGAGGTCGAAGAGCCAGCCGCGGATGCCTCGGAGGTCGGTCGGCCGCGAGGTCGGGGCGTCGCTCGGTCGTGGGGACTGGGTCACTGGGCGCTCCTTTCGTCACATCGGTCGGTGGGCGCCGGTACCCGGGATTCCGATGCTATTCCCGGGCGGGCGACGGGCGCGAGGCCAGTTCGGGACTCTGAGGGGATGCCAAGGGTTCGGCCGGTCGGGACCGGGTGGGCCTCCCGGCGTCGAGCGTCGCCCTCGGCCGGGAGCGGCGGAGACACCCGGGTCGGCACCGATTCGTCGGTGCGTCCGATCGGAACCCAGCCCGGCGCGACGCGCGGCGGCACCCGACCGTGCGGCTCGAATGGAGTTGTGGGCCGCGAGATGTTAGGCTCTCGTGGCTGGACGCACCACGGTGCGACCACACATGCGCGAGTGGCGGAATTGGCAGACGCGCTGGCTTCAGGTGCCAGTACTCGCAAGGGTGTGGGGGTTCAAGTCCCCCCTCGCGCACCACAGATGAAGGCCCCGGTTCGTCCGGGGCCTTCGTCGTATGGTCTGTGGGGCGTCGGATCGGCCGCGAGTCGGTTGAATGGATCGCCGGCCGACCCGGCGAACCCGTTCCGCGGGTTCGCGCCGATCAACCCGAGGTGATGATGACCGATTCCGAATCCACGTCGGATGCGACAACGCGTCAGACCGAGGAACTCGTCGACGACCGCCCGACCGAGCGCGCGGCGCCCGTCGAGTCGGCGGCGCCGGCCGAGCCGGCGGAGCCCGTCGAGTCGGTTGCGACGACCGAGCCGACCGAGTCGGCGGAGCCCGCCGCGCCGGCCGGGCCCGACGACGGCGGGGGAGCGGCTGCAGCTCCCGCCCGCCGTTCGCGCGGTGCGATCGTCGCGATCGTGCTGCTCGCGGTCGCGCTCGTGGTCGCGCTCGCCGGCGGTGCCTGGTACTTCGTCCAGCTGGAGGAGGCCCGGGACCGGATCTCCGAGCAGGAGGAGCAGCTCGAGGAGCAGCGGGAGCTCATCGATGAGAAGGAGACGTTCGGCGAGGCGATGGACGCCCTGATGGACACCACCGCGAAGTTCGACGGCGTGCTCACCGCATCCGTCGTGCCGTGGGAGGAGTACCGGCGGCTCGCCGTGCAGGCCTGGGTCCACCGTTGGGATGCGGCCGCGGTGCAGAAGGACACCGCGGCGGTCGAGCGCGCCGCGACCGAGCTCGAATCGGTCTGGAGCGCGGCCCAGAAGCAGGCGGGGTCGAACGCGACCGGATCGACCTACGAGTCCGTGATCGACCGCCTCTCGGGCGGTTTCGTCGGCTCGGTCATCGACGGCGCCGATCAGCTCTGCGACGACGAGGGCGACGAGGACGTGCTCGCCTGCGTCTTCGACGACGATCCGTACCTCGTGCACTTCGACGCGGCCGCGAACGGGCTGCCCTACATGAACGACGAACTCCGCACCGGTATCGCCTACCACGAGTTCGCGCACGTGCTGCAGGTCACCAATCCCGTGGCCACCGCCGAGGCGCTCCGCGCGTTCGACGGCGACGGCGAGGTCATGGCCGATTGCTTCGCACTCACGTTCCTCGACGGCTGGAAGCTCGACCATCGCATCTGGACCGGTGCGTACGAGTACTGGGACGTCAACATCGGGTACGGCACGGCATGCACGGCGGCCCAGCAGCAGGTCGTCCGGGACTGGCACGCCGAGCTCGGCGTCGAGCTGCGACCGATCTCCAGCGCGGCGCTCTGAGCGGCGAACCCGGCAGCACCCCGATGAAGAGGAAGAGCCCCCGCCGTCGCGGGGGCTCTTCGTCGTTCCGGGGCGGACCCGGCGTTCGGGGCTACTTCGCGAGGAAGGCGAGCAGCGCCTCGGTGACCTCCTCGCCGTGCGTCCAGAGGAGACCGTGCGGGGCGCCCTCGATCTCGACGTAGTCGGCGGCCGGGAGCCGCTTGGCGAACTCGCGGGCGGTCGCGTCGATCGGGAGGATGCGGTCGGCCGTGCCGTGCAGGATGAGGCTCGGCACCTCGACCTTCGCGATGTCGTCGCGGAAGTCCGTGAGCCAGGATTGCACGACGGCCGAGGAGGCGAACCAGGATGCGCCCGCCGCCGTGTTCCAGCTCGCGCGGACGGCGGCTTCGCTGATGCGGCTGCCGAGCGTCTCGTCGAGGTTGTAGAAGTTCTGGAAGAAGTCGTCGAACCAGGCGTACCGGTCGTCCTTCGCCGCCTGCTCGATGCCGGCGAAGACGTCGGCGGGAACGCCGGTCGGGTTGTCGTCGGTCTGCAGCAGGAACGGCTCGAGCGAGGCCAGGAACGCCGCCTTCGCGATGCGCTCGTCACCGTAGGTGCCGAGGTAGCGGCCGAGCTCCCCGGTGCCCATCGAGAAGCCCACGAGCACGACGTCGCGCAGGTCGAGGGTCTCGAGCACCACGTTCAGGTCGTGGGCGAACGTGTCGTAGTCGTAGCCCGTGGTGGGCTGGCTCGACTTGCCGAAACCGCGACGGTCGTAGGTGATCACCCGGTAGCCCGCCTGCAGGAGGGCGGCCGACTGCTTCTCCCACGAAGCGCCGCTGAGCGGGTATCCGTGGATCAGCACGACGGGCTGACCGGAGCCGTGGTCCTCGTAGTAGAGGTCGATGTTCTGCGAGTTCTCGGTTCCGACGGTGATGTACGACATGGTGCCCTCCTGGCTTCCGTTCGTGTCTAACTGGATTCCCGAATTGATCCGGTTAGGTTCTGCTGGATGCAACGCTATAACCCCACTGCTATTCCATGCAAGTTAGAATCGTGGGAACATCGAATGAACCCGAGGAGGCGGATATGACCGAGCCCATCGCGGCCGCAGGGCTGCTGCTCGACCTCGTGAACTCGCGACTCGTCTACGACGATCGAGTCGACGACGAACTCGACGACGAGCGGGGGCCGGCCTGGCTGCGCGCGCACGGCGCCCCCGCCGAGGCATCCGACCTCGACGACGCCCGGGAGGTGCGCGCCGCCCTCGTCGCGGTGCTGCGGGGCACCCGCTCGCCCGACGCGCTCGAACCGTGGCTCGCGGCGATGAGCCGGCGGCCCGATCTCGCTGACGAGGGCGGGCTCGTCTGGCGCGATCGCGACGCCGACGGCCGCCGCGTCGGCGGCGCGGCCATCCGCGAGTGGGCGGCGCTGCAGTCGCCGTCGGGCTCGCGCATCCGCCCCTGCGCCGCGCCCGACTGCCAGCACTTCTTCATCGACACGAGCCGTGCGAACGCGCGTCGCTGGCATTCGATGGAGACCTGCGGCAACCGCGAGAAGGCGCGGCGCCACTACGCGAGGGCCGCGACCGGGGCCTGAGCCGAGCGGGCGACCGGCACGAGGCATCCACAGGCCGCTCGACGCGGGCAGCGCTGCCCATTGCGCCCCGCGCGCCGGGCCGCCATCCTTGAGCCCGGGCCCCCATCGCCGGCCCGACCCGAACCCGCCCGAGAGGACACCCGTGCTCGAGTTCTTCGCCGCTGCCCCGATCATCGGCATCATCGCCCTGGTCATCGTCGCCGTCATCGTCCTGTGGATCTGGGCCAAGGTGCTCTACCGCAACGTCTCGCCCGACGAGGCGATCGTCGTCACCGGCAAGCGCTCGCGCCGCCGCGTGGTCGACGGCACCGAGAAGGAGGAGTCGGGCCAGCGCGTCGTGCATGGCCAGGGCGTGTGGATCATGCCCTTCTTCCAGAAGGCGCACAAGCTGTCGCTGCGTTCGCGTGCGATCGAGATCCGCGCCGAGGCGCAGACGAACAACGGCATCACGGTGCACGTCGACGCCGTCGCGATCGTGAAGGTCGGCGACTCGGCCGACGCGATCCGCGCCGCCGCCCAGCGCTTCCTCGGGCAGGACAAGAACATCGACATCTTCGCGCAGGAGGTGCTGTCGGGCTCGCTGCGCGCGTCGATCGGTGCGACCGACGTGCTCACGATCATCAACCGCCGCGACGAGCTCTCGGCCGCGGTGCTCGGCGTCGCCCGCGAGTCGCTCGCGAACCAGGGCCTCGACGTCGACTCGTTCGAGATCAAGGGCATCTCCGACAACAACGGCTACATCGACGACCTCGGCCGCGCCGAGCAGGCGAAGGTTCGCAAGCAGGCCGAGATCGCCGAGGCCGAGGCGCAGCGCGCCGCCCGCGAGGCCGTGATCGCCGCCGAGCAGACCGTCGCCGAGCGCGAGGCCGAGCTCGCCCAGCGCAAGGCCGCCCTCCAGCGCGAGACCGACAAGGCCACCGCCGAGGCCGCCGCGGCCCGCCCGCTCGCCGAGGCGCTCGCCCAGCAGGAGGTCGTCGCCCAGCAGGAGATCACCGCGCAGAAGAAGGCCGCGCTGCGTGCCGCCGAGCTCGACTCCGAGGTCAAGGCCGTCGCCGACGCGCAGGCCTACAAGGTCAAGGTCGAGGCGGATGCCGCGGCCGAGTCGGTCCGCATCGCGGCCGAGGCCGACCGGGTCGCGCGCACCGCTGCCGCGGAGGCGCTCAAGGCCGAGGGTCTCGCCGAGGCCGACGCGATCAAGGCCAAGGGTGCGGCCGAGGCGGCCGCGACGAAGGCTGCGGCCGAGGCCGTCGCCCAGCAGTCGGAGGCGCTGCTGCAGATGCGCGTCATCGACGCCCTTCCGCTCATCGCCCGCGAGCTCGCCGCACCGATGTCGAACATCGACCAGCTCACGGTGGTTTCGACCGACGGCGCCTCGCAGCTCACGAAGAACGCGGTCTCGGGCATCACCGAGGTCGACGCGATGCTGAGCTCGACGATGGGCGTGGGCCTGCGCGAGCTCCTGGGATCGATCATCGGCGGCGCGGCCGCCGGCGGCGCGGCCGCGCGGGTCGCCGACCGCGACGGCGCGGCCGTGAGCGCGGCCGTCGCGTCGGCAGGCGCGGAGCTCGCCGCCGTCGGACCGGTCGCCGACCGCCTCGACTCGCTCGACTCGCTCGAGTCGGCGCCCGAGTGAGCGAGTTCGCGACGAGTGAGTGCGATCGACCGGGCTCACCCGTCGCGAATGCGCGCGCTCACGGGTGGGCGCGGCCCGCGCCCCGATCGGCGGTCCGGCTCAGCCGGGGAGGTCGCACCACATCGTCGCGACGGGGCCGCCGCCGATCGGTGCGGTGAACGAGCCCACCTCGCGGAAGCCCGCCCGCTCGTAGCGCCGGTTGTTCGCGGGGTTCGTCGACTCGAGGTAGGCGGGCAGCCCCTGCTCGGCGAACGTCCGCAGGTTCTCGGCGAGCATCCGCTGGGCGAGACCCTCGCCCCGGCGCGACGGGTGGGTCGCGAGCAGGCTGAGGTACATGTGCGGCGGCTCGGCCGGGTGGTGGTGCTCGAACGCGTGCCAGATCTCGGTGAATGCGCGGCGCTGCTCGTCGTCGAGGTGCTCGTCGACGAAGGCCTGCACCTCGGCGAGCTGCGCCTCGGTCATCTCGTCGCCGCCCGGCGGCAGCCACACCGCGACCGAGGCGCCGTCGTCGACGATCCACACGGTGTCGTGCCGCAGGGCGCCGTGCACGAACGGCGCCCAGAAGCGCCGCAGGTCGGCGGGGTCGCCGTCGGGCAGGCGCAGGATCGGACCCCAGGCGGGGTCGTCGGCGAACGCGAGGGCGAGGGTCTCGGAGATGGCGGGGACGTCGGCATCGGTGGCGAGTCTGAGCTGCACGAGTCCATGGTGGCACGGATGCCTCGGCCGGAGTCGCCCGCCGCAGCAATTGGTATACCATTATGAACGCGCGGAGGATCGCGCGGACGCGACCGGCCGAGGGGATTCGGAGGGCGCTGCGGTTCGGAGACGTTCGGTTCCCGGGACGCAGTCGGGTCGCGTCATCGCGCGTCCTCCGCGTGATCGCTACGCTCGCGAGCACACGCCCGGCGCGAGCCCGGCACCGAGCTGAGGAGACGAACGGATGACGCGACGAGACCCGCGACCGCCCACCGCCGGCGACCTGACGCACCTGCGGCGCTGCGTCGAGCTCGCACGCGAAGCGCTCGACGCCGGCGACGAGCCGTTCGGCTCACTGCTCGTCGACGCCCATGGGAATGTTCGCTTCGAGGACCGCAATCGCGTCGCGGGCGGCGACCAGACGAGGCATCCCGAATTCGAGATCGCCCGCTGGGCCGCCGAGAACCTGACGCCCGCCGAGCGCGCCGCGAGCACGGTCTACACCTCGGGGGAGCACTGCCCGATGTGCTCGGCCGCGCACGCGTGGGTCGGCCTCGGCCCCATCGTCTACGCGGGCAGCACCGAGCAGCTCGTCGCGTGGCGGCGCTCGTGGGGCCTGCCCGACGGGCCGGTCGCCGCTCTGCCGATCGGGGAGGTCGCCCCGGGTCTCGATGTCGCGGGTCCCGCGCCCGAGCTCGCCGACGACCTGCGCGCCCTGCACGCGCGCTTCGCGGGTGCCGATGACGTCGCCTGAACGGGGTTCGGCCCGACGCGGTGCTGGGCGACGGCGCGCCGCAGCCGACGTCGGCGCGGCCGCGCGCCGCGCCGGTGGAACAATGGTGCGCATGAGCGCGCCCGACACCTTCGAGCCGGAGTCCGTGCGGGTCACGCGGCGGATCCGCGACGAGATCCTCGACGGCGTGCGCCTGCCCGGATCGAAGCTCGTCGAGCGCGACCTCGCCGAGGAGCTCGGCGTCAGCCGGGTGCCCGTGCGAGAGGCGCTGAAGACGCTCGTCGCCGAGGGGCTCGTCACCCCGCGCCCCCGCACCTGGGCGGTCGTGCGCGAGTTCACCCCGGCCGACGTCGCCGACCTCAACGAGGTGCGTTCCGCGCTCGAAGTGCTGACGTTCCGCCTCGCGGCCAACCGGCGCACCCGCGACGGGCTCGAGCGGCTGCGGGCCGTGCTCGATCGCGAGCTCGAGGCGGCACGGGCGGGCGACGCCTCGCGCGCCCGGCGCGCGGCCGCCGACTTCCATGAGACGGTGACGGCGATCGCCGGCAACGAGCTCCTGTTCGAGATCGACGGGCTGCTGCGCAGCCGGATCCGGTGGCTGCTCGTGCAGCACGAAGACCTCGACCGCGTCGCGGCCGAGCACGAGGCGCTCTACGAGGCGATCGCGCAGCGCGACGTCGGCCGGGTGAGCACGCTCATCCTCGAGCACATGGGCAACATCAGGTACCTCGACGACCCGACCTGGCGCGAGGACGACCCGTTGCTGGGCGCGACGCCGGTCGAGTAGCGAGCGCTGCCCGACCGGCGGGCGAGGGTCAGGCGAAGACGATGCCCTCGTCGAGCGAGGGCACGATCTCGGTGCCGACCTTGCGGGCGAGCAGGTCGTCGAGCCGGTCGAGCGGGCCGATGAGCGCACGGCCGCCGGCGCGGGCGACGCGGATCGCGGCATCCACCTTGGGCTTCATCGAGCCCTCGGCGAACGCGAGCTCCGAGATCGCGTCGGCCGACGCGGTGAGGATGTCGCGCTGCTCGGGCGTGCCCCAGTTCTCGCTGACGTAGTCGCCGTCGGTGAGCATGATGAGCGTGTCGGCGCGCAGCTCGGCCGCGAGGGCCGCGCTCGCGAGGTCCTTGTCGACGACGGCCTGCATGCCGGTCTGACGGCCCTTGCCGTCGACCTTCACCGGCACGCCGCCGCCGCCGACGCAGACGACGAGCCGGCCGCTCTCGAGCAACTGCCGCACGAGCGGCGACTGCACGATGCTGATGGGGTCGGGCGAGGGCACGACGCGTCGGAAGGCGGGGCCGTCCTTCGCGATCGTCCAGCGGTACTCGGCGGCGGCCTCGGCCGCGTCCTGCGCCGAGTAGGTCGGGCCGATGAGCTTCGTGGGCCGCTCGAAGGCGGGGTCGTGCTCGTCGACGACGGTCGTGGTGACGACGGCGGCCACTTCGCGCTCGCCGGCGAGGGCGTTCGAGAGCTCCTGCTGCACGACGTAGCCGATCATGCCCTGCGTCTCGGCGCCGAGGATGTCGAGCGGGTAGGCCGCCACGTCCTGGTATGCCAGATTCTGCAGGGCGAGCAGACCCACCTGCGGACCGTTCCCGTGGGTGATGACGAGCTCGTGCTCGCGGGCCAGGTCGGCGAGTGCCTGGCACGTGGCCCGGACATTCGCGCGCAGACGGTCGGCGGTCATGGGCTCGCCGCGGCGGGCGAGGGCGTTTCCGCCGAGCGCAACCACGATGCGCATGTGCTTCCTCCTCGGATCGGGTCTCTTGGACATTCGCTGATGGTATACCATTCTGGTGGGAACGCCGCCGGTCGCCCCGACGAGGGCGATGCACGGCGAAGACAGGGAGGCCACGTGCTGATCGCGCCATCGGTCGCCGTATCGACGGCGATCTCCGCCGACGCCGCGCTCCTGGCGTGGAGCGCCGAACGACCCCGTACCGGCCGCGTGCACTCGGTGTTCCGCCGCGTGATCAACGTCGCGGTCGAGGGCGACGGGCTCGTCGCGCTCGCGCATCGATCGATCGACGACGCCCCGTGGACCGCTCGCATCGACCGCTTCGGCGAACTCGTCGGGCAGGTACGCGTGGGCGACCGGGTCGAGTTCTCGGCGGCGGGGGCCCGCATCATCGGTGCCGGCATCGCCTTCGAGCTCGCATTCGACGGCCCCGCCCCGTGGTCGAGCGCGCCGGCCGACCTCGGCGGCTTCGACGCCGCGGCGCTCGCGCGCGCGGCCGACCGCCTCGAGCGGCTCATCCGCGCGGATGGCCGCCCCAGCGGCCTCCCCGCCGGCCCGAACGACGCGGATGCCGCAGCCGACGCCGGCGACGCAGCCGATGCCGCGCCCCGGGGGAACCGCACGCCCTTCGAGGTCGCCGCCGCGGCCGCGCTCGCCGACCGCGCCGGCCGGCTGATCGACGCGATCCGCGACCCGCGCACCGACGACGCCGCGCTCGACGGTGCGCTGGCCGACCTCATCGGCCTCGGCCCCGGCCTCACGCCTGCGGGCGACGACTTCGTCGCCGGCCTCGCCTACATCGCCGCCGGGTCGACGACGCGCCTCGGCGGACTGCCGGCCGTCGTGCTCGACCGGCTCGACGCCGCGCCCGATGCCACGACCCCGCTCGCGCGCGTGACCGTGCGCGAGGCCGCCCTCGGCCGGGTGCGCGACCACGTCGGCACGGCCGTGCGGGTGGCGCTCGAGGCATCCGCCCCCGCTGGCGATGCCGCGGACGCCGGCGGCTCGGCCGCCCTCGCGACCCGCACCGCGGTACTGCGCGTCATCCGTATCGGTCACACCTCGGGGACCGATCTCCTGTCCGGCGTGGCCGCCGGGCTCCGACTGGAAAGCGAACTGAGAGGTTCCCATTGAGTGTCACGTCTGTGATCAAGAAGAACACCTACTTCGATTCCGTCTCGCTGATGTCGATCTCGACGAAGGCGAACGGCATCGACGGGGTGAACCAGGCCTTCGTCGCCATGGGCACGGAGATGAACAAGGGCGTGCTGTCGAACCTCGACCTGCTCACGACCGAGCTCGAGGGCGCCGGCAACGGCGACCTCATGATCGTCGTCGACGGCCATGACGACGCCGACCACGACGCGATCGTCGTCGAGATCGAGGAACTGCTCACGCGCAAGGCGCCGACGGGCGGTGCGGCCGACATCCGCCACCGCACCATCGGCGCGGCCGTCGACGCCGACCCCGACACGAACCTCGCCGTCATCGCGGTCAACGGCGCTTACGCCGCCCGCGAGGCGCGCAAGGCGCTCGAGAACGGCCTGCACGTCATGCTCTTCAGCGACAACGTGCCCGTCGAGGCCGAGATCGCGCTCAAGACGCTCGCCCACGAGAAGGGCCTGCTCATGATGGGCCCCGACTGCGGCACGGCGATCATCAACAACGTCGGCCTCTGCTTCGCCAACGCGGTGCGCTCCGGCTCGATCGGCGTCGTCGCCGCCTCGGGCACCGGCAGCCAGGAGGTCAGCGTTCGCATCCACGCCCTCGGCGGCGGCATCTCGCAGCTCATCGGCACCGGCGGTCGCGACCTCAGCGCCGAGGTCGGCGGGATCATGATGATCGACGGCATCCGCGCGCTCGCGGCCGACCCCGCGACCGAGGCGATCGTGCTCGTCTCGAAGCCCCCGCACCCCTCGGTCGAGCAGAAGGTGCTCGCCGAGATCGCCGACGCCGGCAAGCCGGTCGTCGTCTACTTCATCGGCGGTTCCGAGCAGGCGGTCACCGCCGCGGGCGGGCACTTCGCCGCGTCGAGCCAGGATGCCGCGCTCCAGGCCGTGCGCCTCGCCGGCCGGCCGGAGGCATCCGTCGACGCCCTCGACCCGGCCCGCGTCGCCGCCGTGCGCGCGCAGCTCGGCGAGGGCCAGCGCAACGTGCGCGGCCTCTTCGCAGGCGGCACGCTGTGCGACGAGTCGATGTACGCACTGCTCGACGCGGGCGAGGAGGTCTGGAGCAACATCCAGAAGGACCCCGCGTTCGTGCTCGCGGCCGGCGAGCCGAGCCGCGGCCACACGTTCCTCGACTTCGGCGACGACGACTTCACGAACGGCCGCCCGCACCCGATGATCGACCCGTCGCTGCGCCTCGCCCGCCTCGTGGAAGAGGCGGCTGACCCCACCGTCGCCGCGATCGTCATGGACTTCGTACTCGGCTTCGGCGCCCACGAGGACCCGGCGGGCGTCACCGTCCCCGCGATCGAGGCGGCCAAGGCGATCGCCGCGGCCGACGGTCGCCACCTCGAGATCGTCGGGTACGTGCTCGGCACCGACCTCGACACGCCGAGCCTCGCCGCGCAGGTCGCGGCGCTCGAGGCCGCCGGCGTCACCGTGACCCGATCGAGCACCGAGACGGGGCAGTACGCGCGAGCCCTCGTCGAAGCCCCCGCCCTCGTCACGGAAGGAACCCGCGCATGAGCACCCCCATCTCCGACCTCTTCGGCGCGAAGCTCGACGTCGTCAACGTCGGCCTCCAGATGTTCGAGGACGACATCGCCGCCCAGGGCGCCGCGGTGACGACCCTCGACTGGACCCCGCCGGGGGGCGGCCGCCCCGAGATCATCGCCGCGCTCGACGCCCTCGAGCCGGCGGAGATCGCCGAGCGCATCGAGGCCGCGAACGCCGAGGCGGTGCAGCGCATCAAGGACGCCAAGCCCATGCTCGTCGGCTACGGGCGCGCGCTCGACGTCGTGCCCGGCATGACCCCGACGACGATCCTGCACGCCGGACCGCCCATCACGTGGGAGCGCATGTCGGGCCCGATGAAGGGCGCCGTCACCGGTGCGCTCGTGTTCGAGGGCCTCGCGAAGGACCTCGAGGAGGCCGCCTCGGTCGCGGCATCCGGGGCGATCACCTTCTCGCCGTGCCACGAGCACCAGTCGGTCGGCTCGATGGCCGGTGTCACGTCGGCGTCGATGTACGTGCACATCGTGCACAACGAGACGCACGGCAACTACGCCTACACGAACCTCTCCGAGCAGATGGCGAAGATCCTGCGCATGGGGGCGAACGACCAGTCGGTCATCGACCGCCTCAACTGGATGCGCGACGTGCTCGGCCCCATGCTGAAGGAGGCCATGGAGATCGGCGGCCCGATCGACCTGCGCCTCATGCTCGCGCAGGCCCTCCACATGGGCGACGAGGCGCACAACCGCAACAACGCGGGCACCGTGCTGCTCTTCCAGGCGCTCGCGCCCGCCCTCCTGCAGACGAGCTTCACGGCCCTGCAGAAGAAGGAGGTCTTCGACTTCATCGCGAGCTCCGACTACTTCTCGGGCCCGACCTGGATGGCGACCGCGAAGGCCGCCCTCGACGCGGCGATCGGCGTCGAGTACTCGACGGTCGTCGTGACCATGGCGCGCAACGGCGTCGAGCACGGCATCCGCGTGGCGGGCCTGCCCGGCGAGTGGTTCGTCGGCCCGGCGCAGCAGGTCGTCGGCCCCATGTTCGCGGGCTACAAGCCCGAGGACTCGGGCCTCGACATCGGCGACAGCGCGATCACCGAGACGTTCGGCTTCGGCGGCTTCGCCATGGCCGCGGCGCCCGCGATCGTCGCGCTCGTCGGCGGCACGGTCGAGGAGGCGGTGGCCTACACCCGGGAGATGGGCGAGATCACCACGACCCAGAACCCCAACGTCACGATCCCGTCGCTCGGCTTCCAGGGCCTGCCGACGGGCATCGACGTGCGCAAGGTCGCGGCGACCGGCATCCTGCCCGTGATCAACACCGCGATCGCGCACAAGGAGCCCGGCATCGGCATGATCGGCGCCGGCATCACCCACCCGCCGGTCGAGGCCTTCGACCGGGCGATCACCGCGCTCGCCGCCCGCTACGGCGAGCACTGACCGGAAGCGTCGACGATGACCACACCTGGCACCACCGGCACCACCGAAGAGCAGCACACCGGTATCGAGCTCGAGTCGGAGTTCGAGCACACGCCCGTGCCGCAGTCGCACCGCAAGTCGTTGCTGACGGTCTCGGCCGTCTGGTTCGGCTTCCCGATGATCCTCACGAACGCGATCCCGGGCGGCCTCGTCGTCGCCCTGCTCGGATTCTGGCAGGGCGTCGCCGCGATCCTCGTGGCGAACCTCATCATGTTCGTCTACGTGAGCCTGCTGAGCTACCGCGCCGGCCAGACCGGCAAGAGCTTCGCGCTGCAGGCCACCGAGACGTTCGGCACCGCCGGGTACGCCATCGCCTCGGGGTTCCTCGCCACGGTCGTCGTCGGCTGGTTCGCGTTCAACACGGGCGCGACGGGGGCGAGCCTCAACCAGGCGTTCGGCTGGAACGAGACCCTCGTCGCCGCGAGCGCGGGCGCCGCGTTCATCGCGGTGACCTACCTCGGCATCAAGGCGCTCTCGTGGCTCGGCGCGATCGCGGCGCCGCTGTTCATCATCGCCGTGATCGTCGCGATCGCGATCGCCTCGCAGACGACCGACTTCTCGCAGATCACGAGCTTCGCGGGCGTCGGCGGGGGAGCGATGACGTTCGGCGTCGCCGTCACCGCGATCATGGCGACGTTCGCCGACTCGGGCACGATGACGGCCGACTTCACCCGCTGGTCGAAGAACGGCAAGGAGGCGGTGCTCGCCACGGTCACCGCGTTCCCGGTCGCGAGCCTCATCGCGCAGCTGAGCGGCGGCATCCTCGTCGCGGCCGGCGCGATCGCCTCGGCCGAGGTCGTCGGCGGCGACTTCACGCCCATCCTCACGGGGGCGAACAGCCCGCTGCTCAACGCGCTCGTCGTCGTGTTCGTCGTGATCAACCTCGGATCGGTCTGCACGCACTGCCTCTACAACGGCGCCCTCGGCTGGTCGCACCTGACCCGCTCGAAGATGCGCGTGCTGACGCTCATCCTCGGCGTGATCGGCGTCGTCGTGGCGCTGCTCGGCGCGTGGCACTACTTCGTGAACTGGCTCGCGTTCCTCGGCGTGCTGGTGCCACCGCTCGGCGGCGTGCTCATCGCCGACCAGATCATCCTCGGCAAGCGGCTCGCCGGCCGCCTGGAGACGAAGGTGCGCGGCACCGCGTTCGTCGCATGGGGCATCGGCGCGGCCGCCGCGGTTGCGTCGCACGTCTGGGCCCCGTACCTGTCGGACGCGGTCGTCGGCCTCGTCGTCGGCATCGCGGCGTACCTCGTGATCGAGATGTCGCGTGCGCGACAGGCGGTGCCGGCGGCCTGACCGTCGATTCGAACCGGATGCCTCGGGGCCCGGGCACCTCGTGGAAGCGAGGTGCCCGGGCCCTCGGCGTTCACGGGGTTGGTCTCGATACGCGTGCTCCTGCGTCGCGCGCTACTCGACCGGCGGGGAGGCTCCTGCGTCGCGCGCTACTCGACCGGCGGGGAGGCTCCTGCGTCGCGCGCTACTCGACCAGCGGGGGAGTCCCGCCCTTCAGCGGTTCGATGAGCGTGGGGTCGCCCGGGTCGATCGCGCGGTGGTTGTTGACGCGCGGGTCGACCTCGTACTCGGTGATCGTCGGCGCGACGCGGTCGGACGCCTCGATGAGGAAGTCGACCATCGCCTGCATGCCGCCCGCGTCGAGCTTGGCCGGGTCGAGGTAGCGCTCGATCTCGTCGAGCGGGAGGTACACGGGCATGCGGTCGTGGATCTCGCCCGAGGCATCCCTCGCCTCTCTCGTGATGATCGAGGTCGAGACCTGCCATTCGCCGTCGGGCAGCTTGCGCGCCGTCGAGATGCCGGCCGCGGCGAGCACGTCGCCCTCGCCGTGCAGGTAGTGCGCGCGCTTCTTGCCCGGCTCGCCCGTCCATTCGAAGTAGCCGCGCATCGGAACGATGCAGCGACCCTGGGCGAACGCGCCCTTCCACAGTCCGTTGGTGGCGACCGTCTCGATGCGGGTGTTGAACTGCGGACGCTTGGCGTCTTTCATGAACGACGGGTGGAAGTTCCACACGGCGGGCTCGAGCCGGCGCACGAACTCGCCGGTCTCGCGGTCGGCGCGCTCGCGCACGATCGGCACCGTGTCGGTCGGGGCGAGGCTGAAGCTCGGCTGCCAGTCGTCGAAGTCGTTCTCGGCGTCGAACACCGCCGTGAGGTCGTCGACCTTCTGCGAGACCACGAATCTGCCGCACATGGATGCCTCCTGGTCGTTGCCGATCACGTCGGTGCCCGGGTTCTCCACCAGCCTGCCACCGACCGCCGACACGCGCAGGGGCTTGCGTCCAAAGAGTTTTGTTGCAAAACTATCCGCACGCTCCCGACGAGACCGCACCCCTGCGACCGAGGCGCGCCCATGACAAGGAGGCCATGTTGAAGATCGTCATCGCCGGAGCCGGCATCGGCGGGCTCGTCGCAGCCCTGAGCCTGCACCGCGCGGGCTTCCGCGACATCACCGTCTACGAGCGCGTGCGCGAGCTCAAGCCCCTCGGCGTCGGCATCAACCTGCTGCCGCACGCCGTGCGCGAGCTCACCGAGCTCGGCCTCGCCGACGAGGTCGCCTCGATCGGCGTGCCGCCGAGCCGCCTCTCGTACTACAACCGGTTCGGGCAGCCGATCTGGTCGGAGCCGCGCGGCCTCGACGCCGGTTACCGCTGGCCGCAGCTCTCGGTGCACCGCGGCGAGTTCCAGCTGCTGCTCGCCCGCGAGGTCGAGCGCCGGCTCGGGCCCGACACCATCCGCCTCGGCTGCAAGCTCGTCGGCGTCGAGCACCTCGACCCCGACTCGCCCGTCGCCCGCGTGGCCGGCCGGGCCGAGTTCGCGCGGTTCGTGCGCGAGGGCGCCGACGGTGCGCCCGAGGAGTTCGAGGTCGCCGCCGACGTCGTGATCGGCGCCGACGGCATCCACTCGGCGATGCGCGCCCAGGCCTACCCCGACGAGGGCGGGCCGGTGTGGAACGGCCTCATCCTCTGGCGCGGCACGGCGACCGTGCCCACGTACCTCGACGGCCGCACGATGATCATGGCGGGCGACGGCGAGCAGAAGTTCGTCTCCTACCCGCTCGTCGCCCCCGGTGGCGAGGCGGGCGACACCCGGCTCAACTTCATCGCCGAGCGTCGCGCCCCCGAGGGCGTCGACGAGACCGCCGACTGGAACCACGCGGTCGACCCGGGGCCCATCGAGCAGCTCTTCGCCGACTGGAGCTTCGACTGGCTCGACGTACCTGCAGTCATCGCCGCCGCCGACGAGATCCTCGAGTACCCGATGGTCGACCGCGACGCCCTCCCGCGGTGGACCTTCGGCGGGTCGACCCTCATCGGCGACGCCGCGCACGCGATGTACCCGAACGGGTCGAACGGCGCCTCCCAGGCGATCATCGACGGGCGGACCCTCGCCTTCCACCTGGCGAACGAGGCGGCCGGTGCGGATGCCTCGGCCGAGGCATCCGCCCATGCCGACGCCGACCGTGCCGCGGCCGTGCGCCGCGCGCTCGAGGCGTACGAGGCCGACCGCCGCCCCGCGACCGCCCGCCTGCTCGAGATGACCCGCCAGCTCGGGCCCGAGAAGGTCATGCAGCTCGCGTACGACCGCGCGCCCGAGGGGTTCGCCGACATCCATGACGTCATCGCGGCCGAGGAGCTGCAGGAGATCGCCGACGGCTACAAGCGGACCGCCGGGTTCCACCCGGCCGCGCTCAACGAGCGGGCCTCGCTCACCCCCGAGTCGGCGCCGCCGATGGGAGACTGACCGGATGACCGACCGAGCGCCCGCACAAGAGCTCGCACGGCTGGGCTCGATCGTCTCGCCGTTGCGGCGCGGCCTGCTGAAGGCCGCGCGATCGGCCGAGCACCTGCCCGACCTGCCCGACGCGCAGATCGAGGTGCTGCGCGCGCTGCCGCGCGGGGTCGTGCGCGCGCCGGGCGAGCTCGCGTCCGAGCTCGGGCTCAGTCGCCCCACCGTCAGCAACCTGCTGAGGACGATGGAGGCGGCCGGGCTCGTCACGCGCTCGGCCGCGGCCGGCGACCGGCGCCGGGTCGAGGTGAGCGCCTCGACCCGGGCCCTCTCGCTGTTCGACCGTTTCGACCGCGCGAGCGAGGCGATCCTCGTCGACGCGCTCGACGCGCTCGACGAGGCCGACCGTGCCGCGCTCGCCGCGGCGCTGCCCGCCCTCGAGCGGCTGCGAGACGTCGTGCAGGATGTCGCGCACGGAGGGCGCTCGTGAACGCGACCGGCACCGAGGCATCCCGACCGATGCAGCCCGAGCTGGAGTTCGTCTTCGAGCTGCGCGTCGCGGTCGGCGACGAGCAGCACATCGGCCGAGGTCCCGGCGAGGAGCTCGGCTTCACCCCGATCACCGGCGGCACGGTCTCGGGCCCCGGGCTCGAGGGCGAGGTGCTGCCCGGCGGCGGCGACTGGTGGGTGTGCCGCGGGGCCACGACCCAGCTCGACGCCCGCTACCTGCTGCGCACCGGTGACGGGGCCGTCATCGACGTCGTGAACCGGGGCTACCATCGCGCCGACGAGGGCCTCGTCGCACGGCTCGATGCCGGGGAGCGCGTGAGCGAGCAGGAGCTCTACTACCGCACCGCCCCGGTGTTCCAGACCGACGCACCGGCGTACCGGTGGCTCGCCGAGCACCAGTTCGTCGGGCTCGCCCGGCCCGAACCGGGCCACGTGTGCATTCGCGTGTTCCTCGTGCGCTGAGCGACGCCCGGCGAGGCCGCGGCTCGGAAGGCTTCGGAAGGCTTCAGACGGTGCCGAACGGGTTGTCGATGACGTAGCGCCAGCCGTGCTGCTCGTCGTGACGGGCGACATCGGCGGTGACGCCCCAGAGCGAGACCTCCGAGCCGTCGGGGCCGACGCCCGCGATCGACCACTCGGCCATCACGAGGCCCGTGTCGCCGCTGATGAACGCGTGCTTCGTGCGCATCGCGATGGGCAGCCGCAGCGCGAGGAACTGCTCGAGCGCGGGCCGCACCGCGTCGCCCTCGACGGGCTGGCCGGGTGCGGGCACGAAGACCGCGCCGGGTGCGTTGAGGTCGAGCAGGCCGTCGAGGTCCTGGGCGTTGAAGCGCTCGGCGAATGCGAGGGGCAGCGCGTCGAGGGTGGCGACGGGAATAGACATGGGGGCTCCGTTCTTCGAGTAGGTGACCCGGGAGTCGGGTCATCGAGAAAGACGTCGACGAGCGAGAGATGTGACAGATGCCCTCATCCGCCCCGCAGGCGAGCACGCTGCTGGAGCTCATCGCCGATGAGCCCGAGCGGCTTCGACGTCGCGCGATCAGCCTCGGCGTTCGCCCGGACGACGCCGACGACCTCGCGCAGACCGTGCTGCTGCGCGCCTGGAAGGCGATCGACGGCGTGCGCGATCCGGGTGCGGGCACGGTTTGCGCGTGGGTCGACGCGATCGCGCGCAACACCGCCGTCGACCACCTTCGCGGGCGGCGGCCGGACGACCGGCTCGAGGACGAGCCGCAGGCCGTCGCGCCCGCGGCCGACGAACGGCTCGAGGTGCGGACCGACCTTCGGGTGACCCTCCGGGCGATCGGCGAGCTGCCGGAGGCCCTTCGGACTCCGCTCGTGCTCGCGGCGCTCGAGGACCGCTCGGGCAACGAGATCGCCGAGCTGCTCGGCATCAGCCCGGCACTCGTGCGCCAGCGGATCAGGCGGGCGCGTCAGCGCCTGGCGGCCGCGCTCTCCGAGCAGGTCGTCGTGGCCGACCCGGCCCGGGCGGGCCAGCCGGCCCGCGTGGTCCGGCCGGCCCGATCCGCCTGATCCGGCTCAGCCCGCGAGGTACGCGTCGACGAGCTCGCGCAGGCGCCCGCCGTCGAACGACTCGCCGTGGCCCGGGTGCACGATGTGCACGGGCAGGTCGCGCAGGCGGCGCAGGCTTGCGGCGTAGGCATCGCGGTCGGAGCCGTGCAGGCCGTCGAGCAGCACGTCGTCGTAGGCCACGTCGCCGCTGAAGAGCGTGCCGGATGCCTCGTCGAACAGGCAGATCGAACCGGGAGTGTGCCCCGGCAGGTGCAGCACGGTGAATCGGCGGTCGCCGAGGTCGACGACGTCGCCGTCCACGAGAGGGGTCGCCGGGGCGGGCCGCAACCGGTACCCGTCGGGTACGAATCCGGAGGGCCGGGCCGTGATGAGCAGGTCGGGCAGCTGCTCGTCGAGGCCGAGCTGGCCGGCGAGCTCGGGCCCGCGGATCGACGTGCCGCGCGGGTCGTCCATCGGCTCGTCGGCGTGGGCCCGCCGATCGTCGAACTCGTGCGCCCCACCCATGTGGTCGAGGTGCGCGTGCGTGACGACGAGCACCGGGTCGTGCGCGAACAGCTCGGGCCGCTCGTCGCGGAGCGAGGCGATGCCGAGCCCGGCGTCGACGACGAGGTCGCGAGTCGCCCCTCGGACGTGCCAGATGTTGCCGCGCAGGAACTCGTGCACGTGCGGCTCCTCGAGGCGCGTCGTGCGCTCGTCGAGCGGCTCGGCCGAGAACCACCGGTCGACGACGCCGACCGTGTCGAGCGCGTGCGAGGCGGTCATGCCGGCTCGCTGACGGGCTCGGCCACGGTCGAACCGGATGCCTCGTGGTCGGCGCTCGCCGCGGCATCCATGATCGCTCGGCGAACGGCACGCGGCCCGAGCAGCGCGTAGAGCCCGCCGCCGACGACGACGCCCACGAACGGGGAGAGGTCGGCGCCGCCGAGGGCCGCCGCGATCGGACCGGTGTAGAACGTGGTGTTCACGCACAGCGCGGTGACCACGCTGCCGACGCCGAGCGCGAGGCAGCCGGCCGGGTTCCAGCCCCCGAGGTGCCAGTTCGGGCCGCCGCGCGACTCGTCCTGCAGGGCGATGCCGTCGTAGCGGTTGCGGCGCAGCACGATGTCGACGGCGTACACGCCGAGGGCGGGTGCGAGCACGGCGATGCTGATCTCGAGCAGCCCGCTCACGGTGCCGAGGAAGTCGGAGACGAAGAGCGCGTAGAGCGTGAGCGCGACCGCGATCACGGCGTCGAACACGACGGTCACCGACCGCTTCCACCGGATGCCCGACGCCATGAGCGCGAGGCCCGTGCTGTAGGCGGTGAGGGCGTTGTTCGTGATCGACCCGATGACGACGACGAGCAGGAACACCGGGTAGAACCAGGCCGGCACGAGCTCGGCCATCGACTCCTCGGGCACCGACATGTCGACGACGGTGCCGGCGAGCACCCCGAGCGAGCCGATGACCACCGCGGGCAGGAACCCGCCGAACGCCGTCCAGAAGGCGACCTTCGCGGGACTCGACCGCTCGGGCAGGTAGCGCGAGTAGTCGGCGCCCACGAGCCACGAGAGCGGGGCCGACGCGATGATCGTGAAGCCCGCGGCGGCCGCCGCCCACAGTTCGGGGCCCTCGAGCACGCCGCCCTCGGGAACGTACGACAGGTCGGCGTTCGCGAGCACGAACCAGGCGAGCACCGCGATGCCCGCGAGCAGCGCCCACATCACCCAGCCGCTGATCCTCACGATCGTGGCGTGTCCGTAGACGCTGATCGTGAAGGTGAGGAGCGCGAGCCCGATGACGATCGCGGCCATGACCGCGTCGGGGGCGTCGGGGGCGAACCATCGCACGAGCGTGAAGCCGACGAGTGCGCCGACCGAGAGGTTGATCGCCTCGTAGAGTACGCCGATGAGCCAGCCGAGCACCACGTTCACGACCCGGTTGCCGCGCACGCCGTAGAAGCTGCGCGTGATGACCTCGCTCGGCACGCCGGCGGGCGGGCCGCTGATCGCGAGGAATCCAACGCCGATGAAGAAGAGGTTGCCCGCGACGACGACCGCGAGCGCCTGCCAGGCGTCGAGGCCGAGCAGCACGAGGATGCCCCCGAGCACGAAGTACAGGTAGCTCACGCCCGAACTCGCCCACACCGCGAACAGGCTGCGCGGCGTGCCGTGGCGCTCGGCCGCGGGAATGTGGTCGGTGCCGTGCTGCTCGATGCGCCCGGGCCGGGTGTTCGCCTCGTTCGTCGTCTCCGCCGTGTTCGCGGTCTCCGCCATCTGGAACGCCTCCTCGCGTTGTTGGCCTTGCGGCCAATTTCAAGCCACGGGGAGAGTATCGCGTGTTGGCCCATTGGTCAATAAGCCCGGTGCGGATGCCTCCGGCTCGTCAGGCCTCGGGCAGCAGTGCGCCCGGCGGGAGCCCGAGCTCGCGCTCGGCCGTGCTGAACACGAAGTCGATCACGTTCGCGTAGTCGAGCGTGGGCTCGTCGAGGCCGGCCCGCACGGCCGCGTTCGCGGCGAGACCGTCGACGAGCGCGATGATGCGCATCGACGACTTGGCCGAGGCTTCGGGGAAGGCGCCGCTCGCGATGCCCGCCTCGATGATCGCGTCGAGGTCGGCGACGTCGCCCTCCATCTGCCGGATGACCGCCTGCCGGACCGCGGGGCGGTGGGCGCTCTCGCGCCAGGCGTCGAGCCAGAGGAGTGCGGCGGGGTCGCGGTCGTGCGAGACGTAGAACCCGAGCACGCGCCGCATGTCGGCGACCGGGTCGCCCGTCGGACGCGGATCGAGCTCGTCGCGCTCGGCCTCGGCCGCGCGCTCGAACGCGGCGGCGAGCAGTTCGTCGATCGAGCCGAAGTAGTGGGTGACGAGACCCTGCGCGACACCGACCCGCGCGGCGACGCGGCGCGCGGTGATCCTGCCGAGGCCGTCGTCGAACGCGAGCGCGACCGCCGCATCGAGGAGCTCGTCGCGACGGTCTTCGCGCGGGCGTCGCGTGAAGCCGCCGCTCGACTGGGTGCGTGTCATCCCGTTCAGGGTAGCCGGGCCGCCGGTGACCGCGACCGATCGTCAGTCCTCGTCGGCCCGGGCGTCGTAGCGGTCGCGATTCGAGATGATCTCGTCCTGGTGAGCCGACGCCCATTCGGCGATCGCCAGCACGGGACCGGCGAGGCTCTTGCCGAGCGGCGTCGAGCGGTACTCGACGCGCGGCGGGATCTCGGGGAACATCTCGCGCTCGACCAGGCCGTCGCGCTCGAGCTGCCGGAGGGTGTGCGTGAGCATGCGTGCCGAGATGCCCGGCGTCATCTGCTTGAGCTGCCCGAATCGCAGCGGCCCCTCGTGCAGCATGCCGACGAGCATCACGCTCCACTTGTCGCCGATGCGCGACAGCACCGAGCGGAACACCTCGGACTCCGCGGGATCGTGCCCGCACATCTCATGCATCCGCGGCTCGTGGATGGTCGCCATCCGGTCCTCGATCGCCATCGCGCCCCCGTCCCTCCGTCGCTGCCGTCCCCTGCGAGGTTACCAATGGTTACTTTCATGTGCGTCGGTAACCTTGCGTTTCCCGCGGCCTGCTCGGAATACTAACCGATGGTACCTCAGTTACAAGAGGTAACTAAGAAAGGTTCTGAAACTATGGTCGCCCTCACGATCCTCACCTGGGTCCTGTCCGGTCTCCTCGCCGCCGTGATGCTCATGGCCGGGACGATGAAGATCCTCAAGCCGCACGGCGGCCGCCGGCCGATGCCGGTGCTCGACGACTACACCGATGCCCAGGTGCGGTGGATCGGTGTCGCAGAGGTGCTCGGCGCGATCGGCCTCATCGTGCCGCCCCTCACCGGCATCGCCACGTTCCTGACCCCGATCGCGGCGGTGGGCATCGCGATCATCCAGTTCCTCGCGGGTGCCGCCCACCGGAAGCACGGCGAGCGGTTCGTCGGGAACCTCGTGATGATGGTCATCGCGCTCGCGATCGCCGCCCTGCGGCTGCTCGGGGTGTGACGGTCGTGAGCGAGATCTCCACGGCGACGGCCGCCCCCACGCCGAGCCGCGACACCGCCCGTGGGACGGGCGTCATCTGGCTGCTGCTCGGGGCGGCGTTCGTCACGATGCTCAACGAGACGGTGATGGGCGTCGCGATCCCGCACCTCGTCACCGACCTCGGCATCACGCTGCAGACCGCGCAGTGGACGACGACCGCCTTCATGCTGACCATGGCCGTCGTCATCCCCACCACGGGCTGGCTGCTGCAGCGCTTCTCGACCCGGCAGGTCTTCGGGGCGGCCATGACCGCGTTCACGATCGGCACCCTGATCGGCGCCCTCGCACCGACCTTCGAGCTGCTGCTCGTCGCGCGCGTCGTGCAGGCCGTCGGCACCGCGATGATGATGCCGCTCCTGATGACGACGATCATGAACGTCGTTCCCGCGCATGAGCGCGGCCGGTTCATGGGCCGCATCACGATCGTCATGGCCGTCGCTCCCGCACTCGGGCCCGCCCTGTCGGGGTTCATCCTCGAGTCGCTGAACTGGCACTTCCTGTTCTGGACGATCCTTCCCGTCGCGATCGGCGTGTTCGGGATCGGCCTCGCGCTGCTGCGCAACGTCGGCGAACGGGCCCGCACTCCGCTCGACGCCCTGTCACTGCCGCTCACCGCGCTCGGGTTCGGCGGCCTCGTCTACGGCATCAGCACGATCGGCGGCGGCCCCGGCAGCCCCGTCGCGGCCGGCGTGATCGCCCTCATCGTGGGCGTCGTGTTCCTCGCGCTGTTCGTGCGGCGGCAGCTCGCGCTCCAGCGCACCGACCGGGCACTGCTCGACCTGCGCACCTTCCGCTCGCGATCGTTCTCCCTCGCGACCGGCCTCATCGTGATCATGATGGCCGCGATGTTCGGCGCGATCATGCTGCTCCCGATCTACCTGCAGAACGTGCTCCACGTCGAAGCCGCCGCGACCGGCCTGCTGCTGCTGCCGGGCGGACTCGTCATGGGCCTCGTCGCTCCGCTCGTCGGGCGCCTGTTCGACCGGTACGGGCCGCGGCCGCTCGTCATCCCAGGCGCGATCCTCGCGTCCGCGACGCTGTGGGCGCTGACGCGGCTCACCGAGCACACGCCGCCGATCGCCGCCGCCCTGGGGCTCGCCGGCATCGCACTCGGGGTCTCGTTCATGATGACCCCGCTCATGACCAGCGCCCTCGGGTCGCTCAGCCCACGCCTGTACTCGCACGGGTCCGCGATCGTGGGGACAGTGCAGCAGGTCGCCGGCGCCATCGGCACCGCCCTGTTCGTGACCATGCTCGCGATCGGCACCGCGCAGGCCGCGGCCGGAGGCGCCGGATCAGACGCCGCCGGGGCGCACGGCGTGTCGTTCGCGTTCACCATCGGCGCGGCGATCTCCCTGGTCGCCGTCGTCGGCAGCTTCTTCGTCCGCTCGCCCGCGCGGGCGTCCGCGGGCGACGAGCGCGCCGCCGATGCGGCGGCGCTCGCCGCAGAGCTCTGACCGACACCCCATCACCCAACCCCACCATCGAAGGAGACCCCACATGTCCGATATCCGCATCGCCGTCATCGTCGGCAGCACCCGTCCCGGCCGCAAGAGCAAGGACGTCGCCGACTGGGTGATCGCCCAGGCGAACGGGCGCGAAGGCGCGACCTACGAGCTCGTCGACCTCGCCGACTACCCGCTGCCGCACCTCGACGAACCGATGCCGGCCGCCTTCGGCCAGTACGCCGGCGAGCACACGAAGGCGTGGGCGGCGAAGATCGCCTCGTACGACGGATTCGTGTTCGTCACGCCCGAGTACAACCACTCGACCTCCGGGGTGCTGAAGAACGCCCTCGACTTCCTCTACGCCGAATGGAACGACAAGGCCGCCGCGTTCGTCGGCTACGGGGCCGTGGGCGCGGCACGCGCGGTCGAGCACCTGCGCGGCATCGCCTCCGAACTGCAGATCGCGCACGTCCGCCAGTCGCTCGCGTTCTCGGGCTTCACCGACTTCGAGAACTACACGACGTTCAAGCCGGCCGAGATCCACGAGCAGTTCGCGGCCACCATGTTCGACCAGCTCGAGGCCTGGACCGTCGCGATGCGATCGGTCCGGCAGTCCGACATCGTCGCCGCGGCGGCCTGAGGGAGCGCCGCAGCCGCTGTTCAGCCAGCGGATGCGAGCGCGATCGGCAGCACCTCGGCGCCGGGCAGCCCGGCGAGGTAGGCACCCGAGACGAGCAGCTTCGCGTCTCGGGTGCCGCCGCCGACGATGAGGCGCTCGTGCGCCGCGACCGACTCGTCGACGAGGATCGGCCAGCCCTCGGGCAGCCCGACGGGCGTGATGCCGCCGACCTGCATGCCGGTGAGCTCGACCGCGAGGTCCATGGGTGCGAACGACAGCTTGCGCGCGTCCAGGTTCCGGCGCACGGCGCCGTTGACGTCGAGCCGGTCGGCGCCGCGCACGAGGCAGGCGGCGTACCAGGTGCGGTCGCCGCGGCGGGCCTGCACGACGACGCAGTTCGCGCCGTCGCCCGGCGAGATCTCGTAGTGGTCGCAGAAGGCGGCGGTGTCGGCGAGCGATGCGTCGATCGCGGCGACGAGCACGTCGCGGTCGGGCGCGGCCGCCAGTGCGGCGGCCGTCGGCGGGGCGAGCAGCTCGGGCGAATCGACGGCGGGCGAGAAGTCGAGGGTTCCGAAGCGCATGGTGGCAAGCGTAGGCGGGAATGGGCTTCGAGACGCGTCCTCCCTCGCCGGGCGCTCCTCGACCCGCTGGGGGACTCGAACTTCCGGTCGATGCCGGGCCCGAGGCATCCCTCTACGCTCGAAGAGGAGGAACCATGGATCTCGAGCCGATGCTGCTGAAGCTCGACCGCATCGCCGGCGGCAAGGCCGCGGGCGTGAGGGTCGCCGACGAACTCGTCGGGCACCCGCGCACCCGGCGCGCGTTCACGTGGATCACCTGGCTGCTGGCCGTCGAGGTCGTGATCGGCGGGGCGGCGTTCGTCGTCGCGGCCGTGCTGCTCGCCAACGGCACGGTGCTCGCGTTCCCGGTGTGGATGCGCATCCTCGTCGTGCTCGGCATGACGGTGACGCTCTTCTACTTCGCATGGCGGGCGCAGAAGGGCTACCGCTGGGCGTACTCCCGGCTGCGGCTGTTCAGCAAGATCTTCCCGGTCGTCACGCTCGTGATGGCGGCGATCCCGGGGCTCTTCCCGTTCTGGATGGTGACCGAGCAGATCGTGTTCAGCCTCATCCTCATCGGCATCGCCGACTTCCTCGACAGCGACCACATGCGGCAGGTGTTCCGGAAACCGGACGAGCCGGTCACGCCCGACGAGCCGGACGCGCCCACGTCGGCGTAGTGGTGCGGACCGGTCGCGTGCCTCAGAACGGGCGGGCGAGCAGGCGGGATGCCTCGTGCGTGAACTCCGCGATCACGTCGGCGACCGGGCGCGAAGAGCGCAGCAGTCCGACGCCCTGGCCGGCATCGAACGGCACGAGGTCGTGCTCGCCGGCCGCGTTCGCGCGCGAGAACTCGGCCTTGAACGCGGCGAGGTCGCCGCCACCGCCCTGGCCGTCGCCGCGGAGCTCGGGCGCGCGGTGCCCCCACTCGTCGACGAAGGCGTTGCGGATCACGCGCTCCGGGAAGCGGTCGGGCCACGGCAGCCCGAGGGCGGCGTCGGCCGCCGTCGTGTTCACCGTGTCGTCGCCCGTCGCGGCGAAGATCACCGGCTTCGCCGACTCGGGGGTGAGCGCCTCGGGGCTCGCGATGAACGCGGTGCCGATCCAGGCCGCGTCGGCGCCCGCCGCGAGCACCGCCGCGAGGCTGCGTCCCGAGCCGACGCCGCCCGCCGCGAGGACCGCCGGGGCACCCGGACGACCGACCGCTGCGTCGGAGCCGGCCCCCGAGCCCGCCCGCCCACCGACCGCGTCGAGCACGGCATCGAGCAGGGCGAGGGTGCCCAGCCGGGGGTCCCCGTGACCGCCGCCCTCCGAGCCCCGCGCAACGACCACGTCGACGCCCGCGTCGGCGGCGACGACCGCTTCGGCCGCCGTGTAGACCTGCGTCGCCGCGAGGCATCCCGCGTCGTGCACCCGCTCGACCCAGTCGAAGCGGGTCGCGAAGCCGACCGACACGAGCGTCGGGCCGGCGTCGAGCGCGACGTCGAGCATCGCCGGGTCGCGCTCGAGGCCCCAGTGCACCATGCCGATGCCGAACGGGTGGGCGGCCGCGTCGTCGCCGCGCGCCGCTGCGAACTCGGCGAGCTGCGCCTCGAGCTTCACCGCCGACCCGGCGCTGCCCATGCCGATCATGCCGAGGGCGCCGGCCCGGCACACCGCGTCGGCGAAACGCCCGCCGGCGACCCCGCCCATCGGAGCGCTGACGATCGGCGTCGCGAGGTCGAGCGAGCGCGACCACGGGGTCGAGAGCCGGGGAGGGGGCTCGAGACGCTCCGCTCCTCGAACACCGGAGTCGCTGCGACCGGTCGCGTCGTTCACGCCTGCACCTCCTGCGCGGCCGCCCAGTCCAGGAAGGCCGGATCCGCCGACACGATGCGCGACACCTCTTCGCCGCCGTCGCAGCGGCACAGGCTCACGATCGCACCGTCGTCGGTCAGTTCGCGCAGGGCCCAGGTTCCGCCGAAGCTCTCCCAGCGCTCGAGCTCCTCGAGCGGGGTGCGGGCGACGCGCGACGCCTCGTCCGGCGTCGGCTCCGAGACATCCGGCGGTGAACCGGCGGTGGGCGACTTGCGCGTCCACCCGACCTGCTCGCCCCGGTCGAAGAAGTGGCGGAAGCTGTAGATGAGCGGGTGCCACGCGTGCGGATCGATGTGCTGGGTGCCGGGAACGTTGAGCTCGGGCAGCGCGTGCACCCGCACGACCTCCACCTCGACCATGAAGTAGCCGGGGTCGACGCCCGGGGTCATCCGGCGCACCTCGGCCTCGAACTGCAGCGGTGCCTCGCGCACGCGCGGGGGCGTAACCAGGTCGGAGGGTTGCGCGCCGAAGCCGGCGAGCTCGAACTTGCGCGGTTCGAACCGGTACTGGTCGGCCTTCGCGTCGGGCACCGGGTCGCGTCCCGTGACGGCCGAGAGACGCTCGACGTGCCGCCACTGCGCCGCCGCCGGGAAGTTGACGGTCAGCTGCGGCCGCTCGAGGAGGTTCTGCGCCGACTGGCCGTCGGCCTCGAGGCCGAGCACGAGCATGCGGCCGAGCGCCCAGTGGCCCGACGCCGGCGCCAGGTTCGCCGTGCCATCGGGGTTCTCGGTGACGACGAGGTAGACGGGCGTACCGACGTAGAGCACGGTCGGCTCGATCACGAGGTGGGCATCGGGCCCTTCGGGTCCGGTGCTCGTCACGGCGGGTCCGGGTGCATCGGCTCGCGTCATTGTTCGCCTCCCGGCGGTCGGTTCGCGGATGCCTCCACGGTACGCCCGCTCGCTGCCCGCGCCGCCGAATATGACGGCGCGGGCGGCGACACCCGACGCCGGACGATGCGGGGCTCAGGCGGCGCCGAGCCCGACGCCCAGCCCCTCGCGGAACCCGTCGCGCCACGTCGCGTACCGCGGCCGCCACGAGAGCTCGGCCTTCGCCTTCGCGTTCGACGAACCACGCGCCGTGGTCATCCATGAGACGCCGAACTCGCCGATCATCGTGCGCGCGATCCAGGCCGGCACGTGCATCGGCGGCTTCGCGCCGATCGCCCGGGCGAGCTCGGGCAGCCACTCGGCGACCGCCGCGGGCTCGTCGTCGACGATGTTGTAGATGCCGGCGGCCCCGTGGGTGACCGCCGCGACGGTCGCGGCCGCCGCGTCGTCGATGTGGCAGAACGACCAGACGCCCGCCCCGTCGCCCACGATCGGCACCTGCCGCTTGCGCACCGACTCGAACATCTGGCCGCCCTCGCCGAGCGACTGGCCGGGCCCGTAGAAATTGCCGTATCGCAGCGCGAGTCCACCCGCGGCGACGGCCGCTCGCTCGGCATGGGCGATCGCGGCGAGCGACTTGCGCGCCGACGGCACCGGGTTCGGGTCGAGCTGGTCGGCCTCGGTCTTCACCCCGGCGCCCGCGTGCTCGTTCGTCCAGCCGGTGTAGCTCTGCACGATGATCCGTTCCGTGCCCGCCTCCCGGGCGGCGGCGATGAGCGTGTCGGTGCCGCGCGTGCGCAGGTCGTTCGTGACGGCGAACGTCTCGTCGAAGCGCTTGAAGTCGAACCTGCCCGACAGCGACGTGAGCTGGTGCACGAGCACCTCGGGCGAGGCGTCGAGCACCGCGCGGCGGATCGACGCATCATCCGTGGCATCCATGATCACCCCGCGGCCGCCCGCGGCCCGGATGCGGGCGATCCCGCCGTCGCTGTGCGCCGTGCCCGTGACGTCGTGCCCGGCCGCGACGAGCAGCGACACGAGTCGCGAACCGACGGCTCCCGAACCACCGGCGATGAAGATCCTCATGATGTCGTCCCTTCTCTCTTCACCACCTCCGACGGGCGACCCCGCCCGGGTGTGACAGGCGGAGGGAAGAACGCGTGTGACAGGCTGGGGCGATGGTCGACCTCGTGCTCGAGACCCCCCGGCTGCGGCCGCTCATGTTCTCGATCGCCTATCGCATGCTCGGCAGTGTGAGCGAAGCGGAGGACGTCGTGCAGGCCGGCCTGCTGCGCATCCACGAACGCGTGCGCAGCGGCGAGGCGATCGAGCGCCCCGACGCCTTCGCGTCGACCGTCACGACGCGGCTGTCGATCGACGTGCTGCGTTCGGCCCGCCGCACGCGCGAGGTGTACGTGGGCCCCTGGCTGCCCGAGCCGCTGCTCGCCGACGACGCCGACCCCGCTCACCGCATCGAGCACGACGAGACGCTTTCGATCGGCGTGCTCACGATGCTCGAGCGCCTCGGCCCCGTCGAGCGCGCGGTGTTCGTGCTGCACGAGGCCCTCGGCTACGACTACACCGAGATCGGCGAGATCGTGGACCGCGATCCGGCGGCATGCCGGCAGATCATGCACCGGGCGCGGCAGCGTCTCGCGGCCGACGGTGCGAGATTCGAGGTGGATGCCTCGGAGGCGGCCCGGCTCGCGAGCGAGTTCCTCGAGGCGCTGCGCGCGGGCGACGTCGACGCCGTCGTCAGGCTACTGGCGCCCGACGTCGTGATGACCGCGGACGGCGGGGGCAAGGCGCCGGCCATCCAGCACCCGATGTCGGGCGACGTCGCGGTCGCGAGGTTCCTCGTCGGGCTCATGCGTCGCGGCGACGCGCTCGGGGTGGTCGCCGAGCCGACCGTGGCGAACGGCGAGCGCACCGTCGTCTTCCGCGGTCGCGACGGCGCCGTGCTCTCGGTGCTGACGCTGCACGTCGAGGGCGACGCGGTGCGTTCGCTCGCGAACCAGCTGAACCCCGACAAGCTCGGGCACCTCGGGCCGGTCGGCGACCTCTTCGCGCTGCTGCGCGACGGCGCGTCATCCGTGTGACGGCGGTTTCGATACGCGTCCGACTCCGTCGGGCGCCACTCGACCAGCGAAAGGGGGCGCTACGCGACCGCCTCCGCCTCGGCCTCGCGCTTGACGGCGGAGATCTCGAACTCGAGGGTGATCTTCTCCGAGACGAGCCATCCGCCCGTGTCGAGCGCCACGTTCCACTCGAGACCGTACTCCCGGCGGTCGATGCGCCGCGTGCCCTCGAACCCGGCGCGCAGCGCACCGGTGGCGTCGACGTGCGCACCGGTGAACTCGATCGGGATGGTGATCGGCTTCGTGATGTCGCGGATCGTCAGATCACCCGAGACGACGAGCGCGTTGTCGGCGACCTCCTCGATCCGGTTGCTCGTGAAGACGATCTCGGGCCACTGCTCGGCGTCGAAGAAGTCCGCGCTGCGCAGGTGCTCGTCGCGCTGCGCGTTGCGGGTGTCGATGCTGGCGGTCTTGAGCACGATCTCGGCGGTCGACCGGTCGGGTTCGTCGAAGTCGACGTGCAGGCTGCCGGTGACGTCGTTGAAGGCGCCGCGGACGTTCGCCACCATGGCGTGCTTGGCGGAGAAGCCGATGCGACTGTGGGCCGGGTCGATGTCCCAGTCACCGCTGAGATCGGGTCCGTTGACGGTCATGTTCATCCCCTGGGTCTGTTGCGCGGACTCCCTCAGTCTCGCATCCGCGGGCTGGGAGGTTTCGACACGCGTCCGACTCGCCGGGCGCGTACGGCCGTCGGAGGGGCTCAGCGCATCGAGTCGAGGATGCCGACGAGCTGCTCGAACGTCGTCATCGGGTTGATGATGGCGAATCGCGTGTTCGGGCGACCGGCGTGCGAACTCGGCGTGACGAACGCGCGCTGCTCGTCGAGCAACTTCGCCGACCAGCGCTCGTAGTCGTCCATCGTCCAGCCCTCGCGCTCGAACACGACGATCGAGAGCTGCGGATCGCGCACGAGCTTCAGTTCGGGACGCGTGCGGATCTCATCGGCGATGCGCTGGGCGAGGTCGAGCGAGTTCGTGATCGCGGCTCGGTACGCGGCGGCGCCGTACGTCGCGAGCGAGAACCAGAACGGCAGGCCGCGCGGGCGCCGGGTGAGCTGCACGGCGAAGTCCGACGGGCTCCACTCGGGCTTGCCGGTGAGGGTGTCGAGGTACTCGGCGTGCTGCGTGTGCGCGCGGCGGCCGATCTCGGGGTCGCGGTAGATGAGCGCGCACGCGTCGAACGGGGCGAACAGCCACTTGTGCGGGTCGACGATGACCGAGTCGGCGCGCTCGACGCCGCGGTAGCGGTCACGTGCGGCGGGCGAGAGCATGCCGGTGAGGCCGTACGCGCCGTCGATGTGCAGCCAGAAGTCGAACTCGTCCTTGAGTGCGGCGATCGAGGCGACGTCGTCGACGATGCCGAAGTTCGTGGAACCCGTCGTCGCGATCACGGCGAACACGTCGTCGCCGTGCTCCTCGAGCGCCGCGCGCACGGCGTCGCCGCGCAGCATCCCGTCGTCGCCGGCCGGGACGAGCACGACGTCGACGTCCATGACCTTCGCGGCCGACTTGTTCGAGGAGTGCGCCTCGGTCGAGCAGACGAGCTTCCAGCGCGCGGGCATCGGTCGGTCTTCTGCGGTGCGCTTCTCGCGGGCGAGCTCGCGCGCGGCGACGAGCGCCGAGAGGTTGCCGATCGTGCCGCCCTGCACGAACACGCCGCCGGCGCCGGCCGGCAGCCCGAACTCGTTCGCGAGCCAGGTGAGCACCTCGTTCTCGGCGTGCACCGCGCCCGAGCCCTCCATCCAGCTGCCGCCGTAGAGGCTCGACGCCGACACCACGAGGTCGAACGCCATCGCGGCCTTCGTCGGCGCGGCCGGGATGAACGAGAGGTACTGGGGGTGATCGATCGTGATGCACGCGGGCGCGAGCACGTGCTCGAAGATCGAGAGCGCGCGGCTCGCGCCGATGCCGCGCTCGTCGATCGTGCGGCCGGCGAGGCGCTTGAGCTCGGCCTCGGTCTCGGGCTTGTCGAGCGGGGTGTCGGTCGAGAGCAGGCGTCGACGCGAGTAGTCGAGCACGAGGTCGACGATCGATTCGGTCTCGCCGGTGACGGCGTGCATGCGGGTCGCGTCGGGCGCCGGGGATGCCGCGGGCGCGCCCCGCTCGGGAGCGGTCGCCGTCACGTCGGCGGGGAATTCGGATGCGGTGCCCATGTCTGTCCTCTCGAATGGCAGAGCAAGTCTCACCCCTCATGGGGGTTCACGCAACTTCTTCGCACGGATTGCGATCAAGGCGCAACGATTCATTGTGTGCTGCGATTCTGTGCAAACTCCGTGCGTCATCGTGGAATCCGCTCGCTGTGGCTCCCAGCCGGGGCGTCGGCAGCATGGCGCACACTGGAGAGGTGACCGCAGACGCCGAGCTCGACTGGCGCGCGCCGCACCCGACCGACCTGCACCAGACCGTCGGCGCGCTGCGCCGCGGCCCCGGCGACCCGAGCTTCGTCGTCACGCCCGATCGCGCCGTCTGGCGCACGACGCGCATGCCGTCCGGTGTCGCGACGATGCGGCTCTCGCGGCGCGGTCCCGACGAGTTCCGCTGCGAGGCCTGGGGCCCCGGAGCGGCGGAGGCCGCGGCATCCGCCCCCGACCTACTGGGTGCCCGCGACGCGACCGACGCGTTCGAGCCGCTGCTGCCGCGGCTCGCCGATGCCCATCGGCGCAACCCGGGCATGCGGGTCGCGCGCAGCGGGCGGGTGTTCGAGGCGCTCGTGCCGGCCGTGCTCGAGCAGAAGGTCATCACGCTGCAGGCGCACGACTCGTGGCGGGCGCTGCTCTGGCGGTTCGGCGAGCCCGCGCCGGGGCCCGTGCCGCGCACCATGCGGGTGACGCCGTCGGCCGAGGGGTGGCGGCGCATCCCGAGTTGGGAGTGGCACCGCGCCGGCGTCGACCCGAAGCGCTCGCGCACGATCGTCGCGCTCGCACCGTACGCCGCACGCATCGACGAGGCCGCGACCATGTCGCCAGCCGACGCGTTCGCCCGGCTCACGCATTTCACCGGCGTCGGGGCGTGGACGGCGGCCGAGGTCGCCCAGCGCGCACTCGGCGACGCCGACGCCGTCTCGGTCGGCGACTACCACCTCGCGAACTTCGTCGGGCACGCGCTCGAGGGCCGCGACATGACCGACGACGAGATGCTCGTCGCGCTCGAGCCCTGGGCGGGGCAGCGCTACCGGGTCATCCGGCTGCTCGGCGCCTCTGGGGCCCGCGGCAAGCCGCGCCGCGGCCCGCGCATGGAGTTCGTCGACCACCGCCGGCGCTGAGCGCGGGCGAGTCGGTCGAGTAGGCGCGAGGCGCCGTATCGAGACCACCAGGTCGGTCGAGTGGCGACGAAGGAGGGTATCGAGAACGCGGGATGGTCTCGATACGCTCCGCTACTCGACCGACCTAACCGAGCATCGGGTCGAGGGCGGGGTGCAGGTGGCGGGTCGTCAAGACGGATGCCGCGTGGCGGGCGCCCGCCGCGAGGGCTTCGGGCAGCTCGGCGCCGTCGAGGGTCGCGTCGAGCGCCCCCGACATGAACGCGTCGCCGGCGCCGTTGGTGTCGAGCACCTCGACCGGCACGGCCTCGACGCGGTGCTCACGCCCGGCGGCGTCGAGGCCGACCGCGCCGTCGGCGCCCAGCGTGCAGACCGCGATCGAGGCGCCGCCGTCGATGAGCGACCGCAGGAACGGCATCGGGTCGCCGATGTCGTCGGCGTTCATGAACACGGCGTCGGCGGCCGCGATGAACGGACGGTGGAACTCGGCGCGCCCGTCGTAGTCGTGGATGTCGGTCCAGATCGGACGTCCGGTCGCGCGCGCCGCGGGGATGAGCCGGCCGGCCTCGGGCGCGAGGTCGAGGACGATCGCCGCGGCATCCCGCATCGCCAGGGCCACGGATGCCGCGGTCTCCCGCTGCGACTCGGCCGACGCCTCGCCGGGGGAGGAGAGGTAGAGCGACACGCGCTCGCCGGCGGGCGTCATGAGGTTGAGGTGCCGTTCGGTGGCGTCGGTCGCGCCGACGATGAGGTCGACTCCGGCGGCGCGCAGCGCCTCGGCCACGCGAGTGCCGTCGGCGTCGTCGCCGATGAGCGTGTAGAACGCGGGTCGGCGGCCGAGGCCGGCGAGTCCGAGCGCCTTGCCGGCCGAGGTGCCGCCGACGGTCTCGTGCTCGGCGAGGGCGAACTGCATGTGCGGCACCGGTTCGGGCAGGCGGTCGAGCAGGACGATGCGGTTCCACGACGCGGGGCCGGCGATGAAAACGTTTGCAGTCACCCGCCCATCCTGTCGGACGCGGTCCGCTCGGCGCGAGCCCTCGCGCGGAGGGGCGTCACGCGGACCTGGCCGCGGCACGGGACGACCCGCAGGTTTCCCATTTCAGCTCTGCCGGTTCCGCCTCATCATGAGGCGGAACTTGCACAGCGAGATCGTGGAACCGTGCCTAGGGCACGGGAGGAGGAGAGGGCCCGTTCCGGGCTGCACTCTCGATACGGGCGGAGCGGAGGGCGCGAGTGGGGGTGCGGGGCGGGTCAGGCGGGCAGGCCGCCCGGATCGGCAGCCGTGGAGGCGGCGCCGGCGTCGGCGTCGGTGCGCTGCCACTCGACGAGGGGCTGCAGCAACTCCATGAGCTGGAGCGCTCGGCTGCTCGGCGTGTAGCGGATCGTCACGGGCGTGGTCGGCCGCACGTGCCGCTCGATCAGCCCGTCGGCCTCGAGCTCGCGCAGCCGGGCCGCGAGCACCCGGTCGGAGATGCCGTGCACGGTGTCGCGGTACTCGCTGAACCGGCGGGCGCCGCGCACGCCGGCGAGCAGGATCGCGGCGTTCCACTTGCGGCCCGCGAACTCGATGGCGCCCGTGAACCGGCGGCACGCCTCGTCATCGATGTGCCCGAGCTCGCGCAGCCGGGCGGAGCGGCGAGCGCCGACCTCGTCATCGTCGCGGTCGGGCCGGTGGGGCACCGAGCGGGAATACTCCATGGCCGCGCCTCCTTCACTTTCTTCGAGTAAGTAGCTTACCCGCGGAATGCGCGGGTCGCGGCATCCGGGAAGGATGAACACATGCACTACGGACGCGAACTGCAGTTCGGCACCTTCGTCACGCCCGTCAACGACCCGCCCCAGCAGGCCGTGCGGCTGGCCGAGCTGAGCGAGACGCTCGGCTACGACCTCGTGACGTTCCAGGACCACCCGTACCAGCCCGCGTTCCACGACACGTGGACGCTCATGAGCTGGGTCGCGGCACGCACGAGCCGCATCAGGGTGGCGGGCAACGTGCTCAACGTGCCGCTGCAGCGCGAGCCGGCCGTGCTCGCCCGCGCCTCGGCGAGCCTCGACCTCCTGAGCGGCGGGCGCTTCGAGCTCGCGCTCGGGGCGGGCGGCTTCTGGGACGCGATCGCGGCGATCGGCGGCCGCAGGCTGACGCCGGGCCAGGCGGTCGACGCGCTCGACGAGGCGATCCGAATCATCCGCGGCACGTGGGACGCGGGCAACCGCGAGCGGTTCAGCGTGCCCGGCGAGTACTACCACGTCGACGGGGCGAAGCGCGGGCCGGCGCCGGCGCACGACATCCCGATCTGGGTCGGTGCGCTGAAGCCGCGGATGCTTCGCCTCATCGGCCGCGCGGGCGACGGCTGGCTGCCGTCGCTCGCCTACCTGCAGCCGGGCGACTACGCCGAGGGCGCGGCCCGCATCGACGAGGCCGCGCTGAAGGCCGGGCGCAATCCGGCCGAGATCCGCCGGCTCGTGAACGTCGCCGGCCGGTTCACGAACGGCACCGGGGGCGACGTCAGGAGCCGCGGCGGCGCGATCGAGGGCACACCCGCCGACTGGGCCGAGCAGCTGCTGCCCTTCGTCGTCGAGGACGGGGCCGACACGTTCATCCTCGCGGGCGACGACCCGACGAGCATGCAGCGGTTCATCGAGGAGGTCGCGCCGGCCCTGCGCGAGGCGGTCGAGCGCGAACTCGGGCCGGATGCCTCGGCCGGGGTGATCCGCTCGACCGCGTCGCTCGCGAAGCGCCGGGACGGGATCGACTACGACGCCGTGCCCGCCTCGCTCGCGGCATCCGCGATCGAACCGGGCGACGCGAAGTTCGCACGGGTGCGGTCGACCTACCTGCGCGGCGGAAACCCCGGCCTCGTGCTGCAGCCGACCTCGACCGCCGAGGTCGTCGACGCCGTCGCGTTCGCGCGCGCGAACCGCGACGTGCCGCTCGGCATCCGCAGCGCAGGGCACGGCATCAGCGGCCGGTCGACGAACGACGGCGGCATCGTCATCGACCTCTCGCGCATGCACGCGATCGACGTGCTCGACGAGGCATCCCGGCTCGTGCGCATCGAACCGGGCGCCCGCTGGAAGGACGTGGCGGCCGTACTCGAGCCGCACGGCTGGGCGCTGAGCTCGGGCGACTACGGCGGCGTCGGCGTCGGCGGGCTCGCGACCGCGGGCGGCATCGGCTGGCTCGTGCGCGAGCACGGCCTCACGATCGACCACCTGCGCGCGGTCGAGCTCGTGCTCGCCGACGGCAGCGTCGTGCGGGCGAGCGCCGACGAGCGGCCCGACCTGTTCTGGGCCGTGCGCGGTGCGGGCGCGAACATCGGCATCGTGACCGCGTTCGAGTTCGAGGTCGACGAGGTCGGCACGGTCGCGTTCGCGCAGCTGACGTTCGATGCGAGCGACACCGAGGCCTTCCTGCTGGCGTGGAGCGACTGGGTCGTCGATGCGCCGCGCGACCTCACGAGCTTCCTCCTCGTGCAGCCGGGCGGCGATGGTCGCCCGCCGGTCGCGCACGTCATGGCCGTCGTCGACTCCGACGACGCCGACACCGTGCTCGCACGGCTGCAGCCCATCGCCGACGCCGCCCCGCTCGTCGGGCAGGATGTGAGGCTCACGAGCTACCGCGCCATCATCTCGAACGCGAGCGACGGCAGCCACAGCGCCGAGGGCGAGCCGCTCTCGCGCACGGGGCTCATCGGGCGCTTCACGCCCGAGTTCGCCCGCGACGTCGCGCGATTCCTCGAGACGGGGGCGAGCTACTTCTTCCAGGTGCGGGCCGCAGGCGGTGCGGTTCACGACGTGCCGGCGGATGCCACGGCCTACGCCCACCGCGACGCCGAGTTCTCGGTGGTCGCGATGGGGACCCGCGCTCGCCGGACCAGCGAGGCGTGGGACGAGCTGCTCGCCCCGCACATGACGGGCGCCTACCTGAGCTTCGAGACCGAGGTCGGGCCCGCCCAGCTCGCCGCGGCGTTCCCTCCCGCGACCCTCGAGCGGCTGCGCCGCATCAAGGCCGAGGTCGACCCGGGCAACCTGTTCACGGACAACGCGAGCGTGGCGGCCGAGGTCGGGGTGTAGCGCTACTCGTCCTTGCTGCCGAACTTCGGCGGGTTGTCGACGGCCGGCCGCTCGGCGACGACGGGGAACGCGCCGGTGTGCCCTTCGCGCTCGAGTGCGGCGGCCGCGATGCGCTTCCGGAACGAGAACCAGCCGATGATGAGCAGCGGGATGAGCGCGAGGCTGCAGAGGAGCACCCACCGCCCGGTCGGCGAGAAGGCCATCGTGACGAGCACGAACGCGAGGAACGCGAGCGTGAGGTAGCCCGTCCAGGGTGCGCCCCACAGCCGGAACGACGGCCGCTCGAGGCGCCCCTGCTTCGCCCACGAGGCGAGCTTCATCTGGCAGAGGATGATCGTCGCCCAGCCGCCGATGATGCCGATCGCCGCGACCTCGAGCACGATCTCGAACGCCTCCGACGGCACGACCGCGTTGAGTCCGACGCCGAAGAGCGTGATGACCGCGGTGAGCAGGATGCCGCCGTAGGGCACGCCGCTCTTGCTCATTCGTTCGGTGAAGCGGGGGGCCGAGCCGTTGACCGCCATCGAGCGCAGAATACGACCGGTCGAGTAGAGGCCCGCGTTGAGCGACGACAGTGCCGCGGTGAGCACGACGAAGTTCATCACCGAGGCCGAGATCGCGCCGGCTTCGGGCGAGCCGATGTGCGAGAAGAACGTCACGAAGGGCGATTCGTCGGCCTCGTAGACGAAGTAGGGCAGCAGCAGCGAGAGCAGCAGGATCGAGCCGAGGTAGAACACCGCGATGCGCATGACGACCGTGTTGACCGCCTTCGGCATCACCTTGCGCGGCTCGGCGGTCTCGCCGGCGGCGGTGCCCACGAGCTCGATCGCCGCGTACGCGAACACGACGCCCGAGATCGCGAGGATGGGCGCGATCGCGCCGTTGGGGAACCAGCCGCCGTTGTCGGAGATCACGCTGAACCCCGTCGGGCCGACGTCGGTCTGCCCGATGAACACGATGAAGATCACGCCGATGATGAGGAAGGCGATGAGGGCGGCGACCTTGATGAGCGCGAACCAGAACTCCATCTCGCCGAACATCTTCACCGAGACGAGGTTCAGCGACAGCACCACGATGAGCGCGACGAGCGCGATCACCCACTGCGGGATCGCCTCGAGCGCCGGGAAGTACTGGCCCCAGAACTTCACGTACAGCGCCGCCGCCGTGACATCCACGATCGAGGTGAACGCCCAGTTCAGGAAGTAGAGCCAACCCGCCGTGTAGGCCATCTTCTCGCCGTAGAACTCGCGCGCATACGAGACGAACGAGCCCGACGAGGGCCGGTGCAGCACCAGTTCGCCGAGCGCGCGCAGGATCAGGAACGCGAAGAACCCGCAGACCGCGTACACGATCAGGAGCGACGGGCCCGAGCTGTTGAGCCGCCCGCCGGCGCCCATGAAGAGGCCCGTGCCGATCGCGCCGCCGATCGCGATCATCTGGATCTGCCGCGGCTTCAGCGTCTTGTGGTAGCCGTGCTCCTCGTTCGAGAAGTCCTGCACGGCGAGCATCTCGTCGCCGATGCGCTCCCGGTAGTTCTCGAAGTCGTCGGCCGGGTCGTGGTCCGGAATGTGATCCGGCGTCTGCTGGGTCGTCATCGTTCCCCCTTCGCCGGGACGGCGGTGCAGGGACGGCACCGGCGCGCGACTCGGCTTGCTCACACGATACGCGCGGGGCGGGAGGCGGCGCGAGGGTCAGGCCGCGTGGCGCGCGCGCGAGGTCGGCGCCGGTACGAACGTGAACCGCGTGCGGTGCTGCACGTGCCGGCGCGACCTCACCCGCTGCGAACGGGGCGGAAGCGCCGCGGCGGCCGCCGCGACGAGCTCGCCGTCGAACTCGTCGGCGATACGCGACTCGGAGTTCGGGCGCAGGTGGTTGCCGCCGCGCGCGCACGCGCAGGCCAGGCGGGTCTCCTCGCCGAGCGGTCCGAACACGAATTCGAGGTGGTGGGCCATGGCGCTTCCCCTTCCTGACGGCAGAACTGATGGCTCTACCCGAAGAGATGCACCGTGGCGCCGATCATGACGCGGGTTCGTCCCACCATTCGCGCAGGCGTTGACGACGGCCTCGCCCGGGGGTAGACAGGCCGCAGGCTCCGCCGGAGATCGCTTCGGCGGGGAGGGAGGGCGAGATGACCGACGAGGACGAACGCCCGCCGATGCGGGAGATGCGGTCGGCCGAGTGCTGGGAACGCATCGAACAGGCCGCGTACGGCCGGGTCGGCACGTACGCCGGGGGCGAGATGGACCTCTTCCCCGTGAACCACGGCGTCGATCGGCACAGCATCGTGTTCCGAACCGCGCCGGGCACGAAGCTGCTCGCGATGACCCTCGAGCACGACGTGCTCTTCGAGGTCGACGGGGTCGAGAACGGCGAGGCGTTCAGCGTCGTCGTGAAAGGCCGTGCCGGTCGAATCGAGCAGGAGCGGGAGATCGAGGTGGTCGAACGCCTCGGCATCACGACGTGGGCGCCCGGCCGCAAGGATCGCTGGGTGCGGATCAGCCCGCGCGACATCCAGGGCCGCGCCTTCGTGCTGCCGCCAGGGGTGGGCGGGGAACGCTGATTCGAGCGCCGACGCCGTCGGAGGTGCGGCGCTTCACCCCTCAACGCCGCGGATCTCGAGGCTGATCTGTTCGGCGTCGAGCCCTTCGAGCGCGGCGTTCAGCGCGGCCGCGCTGAACCGGCCCTCGTCACGTGCGTCGAGCAGGGCGTCGCGCTCCGCCTCGATCATGCGCAGGCGAAGGCGGCGCACCTGTTCGGGATCCACCCGACGCGGGGATGCCTCGGGCGGCGTCTCGCCCGAGGCATCCGTCTCGCTCGTCGTCTCGCCCTCGTCCATCGAGAGCTGCCAGGCCGTGCGCATCTTCTCGGCGACCGCGCGGATCGCCGGGTCGTCGGAGCCTTCGAGCTCCGTCATCGCGGCCCTGCGGAGCACCCCGGCGAGCTCGCGCCGCTCGGCGGCGTCGGCGCTCGTGTCGCGGGCGGGCACGAGCCGTCCCACGAGCCACGGCAGCGTGCCGCCCTGCACGAGCAGCGAGCCGACCGCGACGAGGAACGCGATGAAGACGAGCAGCGACCGGCTCGGGGTGTCGCTCGGCAGCGTCTGTGCCGCCGCGAGCGTGACGACGCCGCGCATGCCCGCCCACACGACGATCGCGCCCTCGCGCCACCCGAGCCGCTCGTCGAGGTAGTAGTCGATGTCGGCGACCCTCCGGCGGAACAGCGAGCGGAACCGCTCGGTCTGCGCGGGCGTCGGCTCGGGGCCGCCCCGGCGTGCCCGCTTCGCGCGCCGGGCCTCGACCTCGGCGCGTCGACGTTCGAACTCGGGCGTCGTCGACGGAATGCCCTTCGCCCGATCGTCGAGCACCGACCTGATCCGCTCGGCCCGTTTCGCGCGCCGGGCGAGGCCGCCGAACAGCGAGGCCACGTACGCGGCCCGGATCAGCACGGTCGCGACGAGGGCGACGGCCGCGAGCCCGGCGGCGTGCCAGGCGCCGGCATGGGATGCCTCGACGTCGTCGACGATCGCGGTCAGTTCGAGGCCCATGACGAGGAAGACCGCACCCTCGAGCACGAGCTCGACCGTGCGCCAGTTCTGCACGTCCGAGAGGCGGTGCTGCGGGCTCAGGAACTTCGCCGCACCGCGGCCCGTCACGATGCCCGCGACGACGGCCGCGACGAGGCCCGAGGCCCCGAACCGCTCGGCCGGCAGCGACGCGATGAACGGCATCGTGAACGAGATCACCGTGTTGACCGTCGGGTTCGACACCCGGGCCCGCACGCGCAGGTTGAGCCAGCCGACCGCCGCGCCGATGATCACCGCCACGACGACCGCGTACACGAACGAGCCGAACACCGACCACAACGAGACCGTTGCCGCGATGCCCGCGATCGCGGCGCGCAGCAGCACGAGCGCCGACGCGTCGTTGAGCAGGCTCTCGCCCTCGAGCAGGGCGACGACGCGCGGTGAGACGCCGAGGCGCTTGACGATCGAGGTCGCGACCGCGTCGGTGGGGCTCACGATCGCGCCGAGCGCGATGCCGCCCGCGATGCCGAGGTCGGGGATGAGCCACGCGAACAGCAGGCCGAGCAGCACCGACGTGATGACCACGAGCACGACCGACAGCCCGCCGATCGTCGAGAAGTCGCGGCGGAACTCCATCGTCGGCATCGACACGGCCGCCGAGTAGAGGAGCGGCGGCAGCACGCCCGCGAGGATCCACTCGGGGTCGACCTCGAACGCGGGCACGATGGGGAGCAGGCTGATCCCGAGGCCGAGCAGCGTCAGCAGCAGGGGAGCGGCCACGCCGAATCTCGGCCCGAACGCGGTGGCGGCGGCGATGGCGAGCAGGGCGAGCACCCCGGCCAGCAGCAGGTCCATTCGCCCATTCTGGCCCCGTCGCGGGTCGTGGCGGAGCGGGGCGACGTCTCGAACCTGCGATGTCACCCGCGTGTGATGTGCTGTCCCCATGGGTTTCGACGCGACGTTCCTGGGGGTGCCGGCGCCGATGCCGCGGGTGACGGGCGCGAGTGCCCCCGAGTGCGTCGAGCTCGATTACGTGCACTTCGCGGTCGTGCTCGACCCGGCGCGCCGGCTCGCCCGGGTCACGGGCGTCAACGTCGACGGGGGCGCGCTCGTCGATCTCGACCGCGGTGGCGACGAGTGGCGGTTCGACGATCGGGTGCCCCTCGACTGGCAGGCGGGTCCACTGGTCTACGCCGACAACGACCTCGATCGCGGGCATCTTGTTCGCCGTCGCGACCCGGTCTGGGGCGACCATGCGGTCGCGGCGCGGGCGAACGCCGACACGTTCCACTACCCGAACGCCGCACCGCAGGCGTCGGGCTTCAACCAGTCGAAGGAGCTCTGGCTCGGCCTCGAGGACCACGTGCTCGCCTACGCAGAGGCGACCGCGCAGCGGTTGAGCGTGTTCACCGCACCGGTGCTCGCGCCCGGCGACCCCGAGTACCGGGGCATCCGAGTGCCGCTCCGCTTCTGGAAGGTCGCCGCCTGGAACGCGCGCGGCGCACTCGCCACGACCGCATTCGTCGTCGACCAGGCGCCGCTCGTCGACACGACCGAGGCGCGACCCGTGGTCGGCGCGGCGCCGCCGCTCGGGCCGTTCCGCACCTTCCAGGTCCCCGTGGCGGATGTCTCGGCGCTGACCGGCCTCGAGATGCCCGAGCTCGTCGCGGCCGACGTGCTGCCGGCGACCGTGATCGCGGCCGGCTGGCGGCGAATCGAGTCGTTCGACGAGGTGCTGCTGCACGCGCCGTCGGTCGAATAGGCCGACGCGCCGTATCGGGGTCGCGGGCGGGGGTCTCGATACGCGCGCTCCTTCGTCGCGCGCTACTCGACCGGCCGGGGAGTGCTCCTTCGTCGCGCGTTACTCGACCGGCGAGTGAGTGCTCCTTCGTCGCGCGCTACTCGACCGGCGGGCGATGGTGCCACGATGGAGGCATGGAAGCGGCGAGCGGCTCCATCACGACCGACGTGCTCATCGTGGGCGCGGGACCGAGCGGGCTCATGCTCGCCGTCACCCTGGCGAAGCTCGGCGTCGACGCCGTCATCGTCGACGGCAAGGACGGCCCCACCCGCGAGTCTCGCGCGCTCGGCGTGCAGGCGCGATCGATGGAGCTCTACGACCAACTCGGCCTCGTCGACCGCGTGCTCGCCGTGCGGGCCCCGGCCGTGGCGATCGCCCCCGGGGCCGGTCGCCGCGCGTTCGGCAGGGTCGAGTTCCCGGGCCTCGGCGCCGGCATCACCCCCTACCCCGACATCACCGTCTTCGAGCAGAGCCGCAACGAGCGCCTGCTCGTCGATGCGCTCGCCGCGGCCGGCCGCGAGGTGCTCTGGGGGCACCGGCTCGAGCGGCTCGAGGTCGAGGGCGGCGCGAGCGCCGAGGCATCCACGGTCGTCGCCGAACTCGCCGCGACGGGCGGTGGCCGCCGCGCGGTGCGCTCGCGGTACTGCGTGGGCGCCGACGGCGCGCACTCGCGGGTGCGCGAGTCGCTCGGCATCGCGTTCGAGGGCGTCACCAACGAGTACACGTACTACATCGCCGATGCCCTCGACGTGACGGGGCTCGTCGGCGACGCGGTCAACCTGCGCTTCACGGCCGAGCACTTCCTGCTCGCGTTCCCGATGGGCGGCACCCGGATGCGACTGCTCGGCATCGTGCGCGACGCCGACCTCGAAGCCGACGGGAGCCTGCGCGAGGCGCGCATGCGCGAACTCGTCGACCGGGAGTTCGGCGTCGGATACGCCGAGAGCGCGTGGTTCACGACGTACCGCGTGCATCACCGGCTCGCCGCACGGTTCCGCGAGGGGCCGTGCTTCGTCGTCGGCGACGCGGCGCACATCCACTCGCCGGTGGGGGCCCAGGGCATGAACACGGGACTGCAGGAGGCGCACAACCTCGCGTGCGCGCTCGCCGACGTCATCCTCGGCGGCATGCCCGATGCGCGGCTCGACCGCTACGAGGCCGAGCGGCGCCCGGTGGGCAGGACGCTCGTCGCGACGACCGATCGACTCTTCGGCGAGATCACGTCGGAGTCGCGGTTCGCACGGTTCCTGCGCGGGCGGGCGCTGCCGACGATCGGCCCCGTCGCGGTGCGGCTGCTCCCGCTCGCGATTGGCCCCCGCGTGTTCGGGTACCTCTCGCAGACGCGCATCAGGTACCCGGTGCCGGATGACTCGGGCGGCGGCGGCGCGGGCGGCGCCGGCGCGGCTCGCCGGTCGCGGCACGAACGCCGGCACGGGGCGGTGGTCGGGGTGCGGCTGCCGTGGACGGGCGACAACCACGACGTGCTGCGGTCGATGCAATGGCAGGTGCACGGCTACGGCGTGCCCGAGCGGGTCGTGCTGCGCATCGCGCGCGAGCTCGGGGTCGCCGAGTCGCACGTGTTCCCGAGCGATCGCGGCGTGCGGGGCCGACCTCGGCTGCGCCACGACCGGGTCTACCTCGTCCGACGCGACGGGTTCGTCATGGCCGAGGTGCGGGCGCCGGGGATCGGCGCCGACCTCGATGCGGCGCGCGCCGTGCTGTTCCGGTCACCGTCGGTCGAGTAGGCGCGAAGCGCCGTATCGAGGCCACGTGTCTGGGTCTCGATACGCGTGCTCCTTCGTCGCGCGCTACTCGACCGGCGAGGGTGCTCCTTCGTCGCGCGCTACTCGACCGGCGAGGGTGCTCCTTCGTCGCGCGCTCCTCGACCGGCGAGGGGATGTGCGGAAACGCACACCTCGTGTGCGGGATCGGGGCTTGCCGCTCGCATCGATGCACGGTGAGAATCGCCTGCATCGCGACCCCCGATCGCGGGCCACACTACAAGGAGGTAGTCCATATGGCTGTCGACGCTTCGACGCCCCGCACGTCCCCGAATCCCCCCGGTACTCCGGTCCGCACCGGCCTGCGCAAGGTCGTCGCCGCGTCCATGGCCGGCACCATCGTCGAGTGGTACGAGTTCTTCCTCTACGCCACCGCGGCGACGCTCGTCTTCAACGTCATCTTCTTCCCGCCGAGCGACAACCCGCTCGACAACATCATCAAGGCGTTCCTCACCTACGCCGTCGGCTTCGTCGCCCGCCCGCTCGGCGGCATCGTCTTCGGCCACTTCGGCGACAAGTACGGTCGCAAGAAGCTGCTGCAGCTCGCGATCATCCTCGTCGGCGTCACGACGTTCCTCATGGGCTGCCTGCCGACGTTCGACCAGATCGGCTACGCGGCGCCCATCCTGCTCATCGTCCTGCGCTTCTTCCAGGGCTTCGCGGTCGGCGGCGAGTGGGGCGGCGCCGTGCTGCTGGTGGCCGAGCACTCGCCCGACAAGCAGCGCGGCTTCTGGGCGAGCTGGCCGCAGGCGGCGGTGCCCGCGGGCAACCTGCTCGCCACGGTCGTGCTGCTCGTGCTCTCGCGCACGCTCACCGAGGAGCAGTTCCTCACCTGGGGCTGGCGCGTGGGCTTCTGGCTCTCGGTCGTCATCGTCGCGGTCGGCTACTACATCCGCACCAAGGTCACCGACGCCCCGATCTTCGTCGAGGCGCAGGCCGAGGCCGAGGCGGCGAAGAAGTCGGGCTACGGCGTCGTCGAGGTGCTCAAGCGCTACCCGCGCGGCGTCTTCACCGCGATGGGCCTGCGGTTCGGCGAGAACATCATGTACTACCTCGTCGTGACGTTCTCGATCACCTACATGTCGGCGCACCTGCAGATGGACACCTCGACGATCCTCACGCTCATCCTGTTCGCGCATGTCGTGCACTTCTGCGTGATCCCCGTCGTCGGTCGATTCAGCGACAAGCTCGGACGCAAGCCGGTCTACGCCGCCGGTGCGGCGCTCGGCGCGGTGTGGGGCTTCGTCGCCTTCCCGCTCTTCGACACGAAGAACGACTGGCTCATCGTCGCCGTCCTCATCGTCGGCCTCATCATCCACGCGCTCATGTACGCGAGCCAGCCGGCCATCATGGCCGAGATGTTCCCGACGCGCATGCGATACTCGGGCGTCTCGCTCGGCTACCAGGTGACGTCGATCATCGCCGGTTCGCTCGCTCCGATCATCGCGACGATGCTGCTCTCGAGCTTCGGCTCGTGGGTGCCGGTCGCGATCTACCTCGCGCTCGCCGCGGGCGTGACGCTCATCGCGGTCGCCGCGATGCGCGAGACGAACGGCATCTCGCTGCGTTCGATCGACGAAGCCGACCGCGAGCGGGTCGCCGCCGAGACGGGAGCGGTGAAGGCCTCGGCGTAGGCCGCCCGGTCCGGCCTCGTCCCTCGAGCCTGCCTCGTCGCTCGAGCCTGCCTCGCCGCTCGCGCCGGCCTCGCCGCCCTCGTCGCTCGGGGCGGTGAGTGCCGGTCCCCGGTCCGTGTTCCGCTCAGGGCAATGCCAGTTCCGCCTCATCGATGAGGCGGAACTGGCATAGCCGCGTTTGCGGACTGTCGCTCTGACCGAACCAGGCGCACGCCGACGGATGCGGCACGACGTGCGCAGCGTTGCTCGGTCGCGAAGGAGGCGCGGCTTCGAGCGGGACGGCGAGTCTCTCTGCGCCTGGTGCCCGCGCGCTGCGCCATCCGAAGTGGCGCGGCGAGTGCCGAGGTGGCGCAGTCGGCGGCCCGGGTCAACCGCCGGCGGCCCGCCACTCGGGCCGGTGCTCCACGAGCGCACGGAACGACGCCGCGACCGCCGGGTTGCGCAGGCTCTCCTCGCGGGTGACCGCCCAGTAGGCGATGGGGTGGTCGTACTCCTCGGCGAGCACCCGCCGGAGGCTCGGCTCCCGGGCCGCCAGGAAGTCGGGCATGAGCCCGATGCCGGCGCCCGCGACCGTCGCGGCGAGGTGGGCGAACACGCCGGTCGAGCGCATGCTCGGCAGCGTCGGCGGGAGCTCGTCGACGGCGAGGTCGAGCTCGTCGATCTGCAGCGCCGACTCGATGTAGTAGTTGAGCCGATGCCCGGCCATCTCGGCGATCGAGCGGGGCTCGCCCCGTTCGACGAGGTACTGCTCGCTCGCGAACAGCGCGAGCGAGTACTCGAGCACGGGCGTCGCGAGCGCCTTGCGCACGTCGGGACGCCCGACCGCGACCTCGATGTCGACCCCCGACCGGTTCTGCCGCACGCGCTGCGTCGCACTGAGCAGCTCGAACGAGAGGCCGGGGTTCGCGATCTGCAGCGGCGCGAGCGCGGGCACGGCGTACAGCGCGGTGAACGCGTCGGGGGCGGCGATGCGCACGAGCCCCGAGAGACCCGGCTGGTCGACCTCGACGAGCGAGCGCATCTCGAGCTCGATGCGCTCGGCCACCGCCATCGCGCGCTCGCCGAGCGGGGTCGTCGCCCAGCCGCCGGCAGCACGGATCAGCACCCGCCCGCCCATCGCGTTCTCGAGGGCGGCGATGCGTCGCGACACCGTCGAGTGGTTGACGCCCAGCACCTGCGCCGCCGCGGTGTACCGGCCGAGGCGCGCGACCGCCAGGAAGGTCATGAGCCATTCGGGGTTCGGGTCGTGGGTCGGCGTCGTCATCCGACCATCGTGCATGAATGCACAGCGATGGTGCAAGATTCGCGGTCGAATCGCGTTGAATGTGCGTTCATCGCGACTCTATGGTGATTCAGCGCGGCGCCTTGGGGGAGGCGCCGCCACACACGTCGAAGTCAAGGAGGACACGATGGCGACGATCGCATGGATCGGTCTGGGCAACATGGGCGGTCCGATGACCGGCCGGCTCATCGAGGCGGGGCACGAGGTCGTGGGGTACGACCTCGACGAGGGGGCGAGCCGCGCGGCCGCCGAGCGCGGCGTGCGCCTCGCGGCATCCGCCGCCGAGGCGGTCGCGGGCGCCGAGGCCGTCTTCACGATGCTGCCGAAGGGCGACCACGTTCGCGCCGTCTACGAGGGCGAGGGCGGCGTCTGGGCGAACGCGCCGCAGTCCGCCCTGCTGCTCGACAGCTCGACCGTCGACATCGAGACCTCGCGCTGGTGCCACGAGGGCTCCGCCGAGCGCGGGTTCCGCTTCGTCGACGCCCCGGTCTCGGGCGGCATCTCGGGTGCCGCGGCCGGCACCCTCACGTTCATGCTCGGCGGCGCCGAAGCGGATGCCGCGGACGCCGCCGAGTTCGTGCGGCCGATGGCCGGCAACGTCTTCGTCGTCGGTGGACCGACGCAGGGCATCGCCGCGAAGCTCGCGAACAACATGATGCTGTTCATCTCGCTCGTCGCCGCGGCCGAGGGCTCGCAGCTCGCGTCGAGCCTCGGCATCGACCCGCAGGTCTTCTGGGACATCGCCCGCGTCTCGTCGGCCGACTCGTGGGCGCTGCGCACCTGGTACCCGGTGCCGGGCATCGTCGACTCGGCCGCCGCGAACCGCAACTTCGACGCGACCTTCGCGACGACCCTCGCCCTCAAGGACGTCTCGCTCGCGCTCGGCGCCGGGGATGCCGCGGGGTTGAAGCTGCCCGCAGCCCGGCTCGCCCGCGAGCAGTTCGAGGAGCTCATCGCCGAGGGCCTCGGCGGCAAGGACTGCAGCCTCATCGCCAAGCTCGTGCGCGCCGACGGCGTGGTTGCGGGCTACACCGACTCCGCACCGGCCACGGCCGGCGCACGCTGAAAGGAACGACCCCATGACCGACACCCTCACCGCCGTGCGGACCCTCCCGCACGTCATCGCGGGCGACCGCATCGACGACGATGCCCGGCGCAGCCCCGTCTTCAACCCCGCCACCGGCGAGCAGACCGCCGAGGTGGTGCTCGCCGACGACCTCCGCGTCGCGGAGGCGGTGGCCGCGGCATCCGAAGCCCAGAAGGCCTGGCGCGCCACCGGCCTCGCCAAGCGCTCGCACGTGATGTTCAAGCTGCGCGAGATCATCGAGTCGCGCAGCGGCGAGCTCGCGCGCATCATCACCGCCGAGCACGGCAAGACCGTCGACGACGCCCTCGGCGAGGTCGCCCGCGGACTCGAGAACGTCGAGTTCTGCGCCGGGCTCATGCACCACCTCAAGGGCGACTACGCCGAGCAGGTCGCTCGCGGCATCGACGTGCACCAGGTGCGACAGCCGCTCGGCGTCGTGGCGTGCATCACGCCGTTCAACTTCCCGGCGATGGTGCCCCTGTGGATGGTCACGACCGCGATCGCCGCGGGCAACGCCGTCATCCTGAAGCCGAGCGAGCGCGACCCCTCCGCGGCGGTCTGGATCGCCGAGGCGTTCCGCGAGGCTGGGCTGCCCGACGGCGTGCTCAACGTCGTGCACGGCGACAAGGTCGCCGTCGACGCGCTGCTCGACCACCCCGACGTCAAGGCGATCTCGTTCGTCGGCTCGACCCCGATCGCGAGGTACATCTACACGCGCGCCGCCGAGAACGGCAAGCGAGTGCAGGCCCTCGGCGGGGCGAAGAACCACATGGTCGTCATGCCCGACGCCGACCTCGATGCAGCGGCCGACGCCGCGATCTCGGCCGCGTACGGCTCGGCGGGCGAGCGGTGCATGGCCGTGTCGGTGCTCGTCGCGGTCGGGCAGGTCGGCGACCCGCTGATCGAGAAGATCACCGAGCGGATGTCGCGGCTCGTCGTCGGCGACGGCACCGACCCCGCCTCGGAGATGGGCCCCCTGATCACGCGCGAGGCGCGCGACCGGGTCGCCGGCTTCGTCGACGGGGCCGCGGGCGAGGGGGCGACCGTCGTCGTCGACGGCCGCGACCACCGCTTCGAGGGCGACGGCTTCTTCATCGGCGCATCGCTCGTCGACCGGGTCGAGCCCGGCATGCGCGTCTACGACGAGGAGATCTTCGGCCCGGTGCTCTCGGTCGTGCGGGTCGACAGCTACGACGAGGCGGTCGCGCTCATCAACGCGAGCCGCTTCGCGAACGGCGTCGCCGTCTTCACCCGCGACGGCAAGACGGCGCGCAGCTTCGAGTTCGACATCGAGGTCGGCATGGTCGGCATCAACGTGCCGATCCCGGTGCCGGTCGGCGCATTCTCGTTCGGCGGCTGGAAGGACTCGCTCTTCGGCGACACCCACATGTACGGGCCCGAGAGCTTCAACTTCTACACGCGCCGCAAGGTCGTGACCTCGCGCTGGCCCGAGCCGAGCGAGTCGCAGATCGACCTCGGCTTCCCGACGCACTGACGCAGGCCGCGACGATGTCGATCCGCATCCGCGGTGCCGTGCTCGAGGAGCTCGGGCGGGCACGCCCCTTCGCCGAGTCGCGGCCGATCACGATCGGCGAGCTCGAGCTCGACGGCCCCGGGCCCGACGAACTGCTCGTACGCATCGAGGCCGCCGGCATCTGCCACTCCGACCTCTCGGTCGTCGACGGCAACCGGCCGAGGCCGGTGCCGATGCTGCTCGGCCACGAGGCCGCCGGCATCGTCGAGGAAGCCGGCGCCGAGGCATCCGCCGACGGCTTCTCGGTGGGCGACCGGGTCGTGATGGCGTTCCTGCCCCGTTGCGGTCGGTGCGACGGATGCCTCGCCGGGGGCGCCCTGCCGTGCGTGCCGGGCACGGCGGCCAACACCGCAGGCACCCTCTTCGACGGCGACGTGCGCCTGCGCCGCGCCGGGGAACCCGTTCGGCACCATCTCGGGGTCTCGGGGTTCGCGACGCACGCGGTCGTCGACCGGCGGTCGGCGGTCGTCGTGGGGCACGACGTCCCGCCCGAGGTCGCGGCCGTGCTCGGCTGCGCGGTGCTCACCGGTGGCGGGGCCGTGCTCAACGCGGGTGCGGCGCGCGAGGGAGACGACATCGTCGTGGTCGGGCTCGGCGGCGTCGGCATGGCGGCGCTCATCACCGCGGCGTCGCTCGGCTACGGACGCGTGATCGGGGTCGACGGCGTCGCCGAGAAACTCGACCGCGCGCGCGAGCTCGGGGCCGATGCGGCGTACACGCCCGAGGAGGCGCTCGCCGCCGGGCTGCGCGCCTCGCTCGTGGTCGAGGCGGCGGGCCACCCGCGGGCGTTCGAGACGGCGTTCGCGCTCACAGCGCCGGGCGGTCGCACGGTCACGGTCGGGCTGCCGCCGGCGTCGGCGGTCTCGCAGATCTCGCCCCTCACGGTCACCGCCGAGGCGCGCACGATCGTCGGGTCGTACCTCGGGTCGGCGATCCCGTCGCGCGACATCCCGCGCTACGCCGAACTGTGGCGGCAGGGGCGGCTGCCGGTCGAGGCGCTCATCTCGTCGACCGTCGAGCTCGACGACGTCAACGAGGCGATGGACACCCTCGCGGAGGGACGGGCGATCCGGCAGGTCATCCGGTTCTGAACCCGCGATCGCCGCTCCGCGCGCCACCCGTGCCCGGCGTATCGTGGGCAGCGAGAGAGCACTTCACGTCGACGAGGTCGGGAGGGCGGGCGCATGGCGAACATCGCGTGGATCGGACTGGGACACATGGGCGGCCCCATGTCGTCGAACCTCGTGGCGGCCGGCCACGCGGTGCGCGGCGTCGATCCGATGACCGAGGCGCGGGAGGCTGCGGCCGGGCACGGCGTGCAGGTCGTCGACTCGATCGCCGAGGCGGTCGCCGGCGCCGACGCCGTCTTCACGAGCCTGCCGCGCAGTGAGCACGTGCGCGAGGTCTACGCGGGTGACGGCGGCGTCTGGGCGACCGCACAGGCGGGTGCGCTCCTCCTCGACACCTCGACCGTCGACGTCGAGACGTCGCGCTGGTGCCACGACGAGTCGACCGGGCGCGGATTCCGATTCGTCGACTCGCCCGTCTCGGGCGGCATCGCGGGCGCGGCGGCCGGCAGCCTCACCTTCATGCTGGGTGGCGACGCGGATGCCACGGCCGACGCCCGCGAGCTGGTCGAGCCGATGGCCGGCCACGTGTTCGAGCTCGGCGGCCCGACGCTCGGCATCGCGGCGAAGCTCGCGAACAACCTCATGCTGTTCGTGTCACTGCTCGGCGTCTCGGAGGGGGCCGCGCTCGCCGACTCGCTCGGGCTCGACCCGAAGAAGTTCTTCGAGGTCGCCTCGGTCTCGTCGGGAGAGTCGTGGCCGCTCCGGCTCTGGTACCCGGCACCGGGCGTCGTCGAGACGAGTCCGGCGAACCGCAACTACGACGCGACCTTCACGACCGCGCTCGCCGAGAAGGACCTCTCGTTCGCCGTCGACGCCGGCGATTCGGCCGGGCTGCCGATGGCGGCCTCCCGCATCGCGCTCGGGCAGTTCGAGCGCCTCATCGACGAGGGGTACGGCGGCAAGGACTGCAGCCTCATCGCGAAGTTCGCGACCGCCGACGGCACGGTGGCGGGGTTCGAGCCGTCCTGAAGTCCGCGGCATCACCGGCGCCCGTCGGCTGAGTGCGGCGTGACGCGGCGATGGCGTCGATCGTGTCGGCCCGCCGAACCTCAGAAGGGCGGTGGGCCGGTGTACTCGCGTCCGGTCGGACTTCGCCAGGTCACCGTGTCGTCGGGGTTCTTCGTGGGGGTGAGCCGGGTGGTGTGTTTCAGGCGGTGATCACCCCGGCAGTCGGGGCAGAGGTTCTCGGGGTTGGTTCCGCCGTCGTGCTGCCACTCGTCGAGGTGGTCGATGTCGGCGGTGTAGGCGAGCCGGTTGCAGCCCGGCCGCGAGCAGGTGCCGTGCGTCAGGGCGAGCCAGATGCGCTGCTCCTTCGTGACTCGGTACCTCGTGCGATCGAGCGCGAGCGGAGCTGCTGTGATCGGGTCGACGGCCAGTCGGAGAAAGGAGTGGGCGTCGGAGAAGAGTCGCCTGGCGGTGTGTTCGTCGATGGGGCCGACGCCGTCGAGCATCGGCAACGGGCGGTGGACGGGGGCCGGCGCAAGCTGCTCGTCGGACTCGAGGGCGCGGAGGCTGGTGCGCCTCGCGTCGATGCCGTCGTTCGCGGCCTCGCCGTAGCGCCGGCGGTCGTGCCCGGTCGAGTTGCGGTGGGTCGAGTTGCGGTGGGTCGCGGTGCCCTCGGTCGAGTTGCGGTGGGTCGCTGTGCCCTCGGTCGAGTTGCGGTGGGTCGCGGTGGGCTTGGCGCCCGAGTCGCGGTGGTCCGCTCGGTTCCTCCAGCGGCCGCCGGGCGCCTCGACGAGACTGAGGACCGGGATGGTGACGAGGAGCTCGGTGCGTGCGGCGGTCGGCGTGCCGGCACCCGTGAGCCAGGCGGTCGCGGCATCGGCGCGGAGCTGCTCGAGGGTGCGGGGCTCGTCGGGGTGGCCGTGGTCGCGTCGGGCGGTGTTGTCGAGGCGCGTGGTGATCTTCGCGATCTCGACCTGCGAGGCATAGAGGTGCAGCCAGCCCATGCCGTCGTCGACGTACTCGGTCACGACCCGGCGTTCGGCGAGGGCACGGGCGTGGCGTTCAGGGAGGGCGTCGCGTTCGAGCCGGGCCCGGATGGTGCGGGCGCGGTGCCGCAGCTGCGAGGTCGTGACGGTGCCGATGACTGCGGCGAGGGCGTGGTCGAGCTCGGGCAGTCTGGCGTCTCCGGGCGGGAACCCGGCTGCCGTGTCGGCAGCGACGCGGGCGTCGGTGTACGTGACGGCGCCGTCGGTGAAGCGGGCCCACGTCTCGGGGAGGCGATCTTGCAGGACGGCGGCCTCGTGGGCGCGGTTGCGGATCGTGCCGGCCGGGACGTGGAGCCGCATCGACAGCTCCGCGGCCGCGGCGCGGACGGCGAGCTCGGATGCGCCGGGCTTGCCGATCTCGGCCGGAAGGAGGTACACGGCCGGGTTTCGTGCGGCGACCTCGAGTGCGCGGCGCACGGCTGCCAGGTGCTCGGCCATGGCCCGGTTCACGGCGAACTGGGCCTGCTCAGCGGCATCGAGTGACGCGCAGAGCTCGGCGAACGCGTCGACGGAGGCCGCGACCCCGGCGTACTCGTACTCGGCCTCGAGCGCGAACGGATCATGAGCATCGAGGTCGTGGATATCGACCGGTTCGGCGGGGTCTCGCCGGTCGATGTCGAAGAGGACGTCGGCGTTCAACCACGCGAGCGGGTCGGCGGGCAGCGCGAGCAACTCGGCGAGATCGACACCCGGAGATGCAGCACGGACAGGCTCGTCGAGCAGTGCTGCCCCGCGCCCGTCGAACCCGTCTGACATGAACTGATCGTCACACCACCCACCGACATTCGAGGCCCCGGCGAACCGGTGCGGCACGGTGCTCGAAGCGCCCCACGGACGATACTTGCGGCCGATGTCGACCCGCGGCATCGTCGTTCGACGCCTGAGTGAGGGCGCCTCCCGAACGGCGTCCCCGACGAGAGGAACGGAACCATGACGCAGTACTTCCTGACGATGCCCCACGATTCCGCTGATGAGCCGACGATGGAGTCGATGCAGGCATTCGATCCGGCCGATTTCGAAGCCGTGATCGCGGCGGTCGACGCGTTCAACACGGCCCTTCGGGACTCGGGTGCGTGGGTGTTCGCCGGTGGCCTCAACCCGCCGTCGACTGCGAAGACCGTCGACGCGTCCTCGGGCGAGACGCGCGTGCTCGACGAGCCGTTCGTCGAAGCCGAGTCGTACGTCGGCGGCTTCTGGGTGATCGAGGCGGCCGACGAGGCCGCGGCCGTCGAATGGGCCGCGCAGGCGTCGAAGGCGCTCGGCTGCCGCGTCGAGGTGCGTGCACTGCAGGAGGAGCCGGCCTGACGGCTTCCTGGGGGCAGCGTGCCCAGCAGGCCCGTGGGGCTGGCAGTCAGCCGCGCTGCACCGCCGCGATGACCTCGCTCAGCCGGTCGCGCAGGGCGCCGAGCTCGGCGAGGCTCATGCCGAGCCGGTCGACGACCTGCGGCGGAATCGAGAGCGCCTGCTCGCGCAGCGAGCGCCCCGTCTCGGTCAGCTCGACGTCGAGCGCGCGCTCGTCGTGCGGGTTGCGGGTTCGAGTGAGGTAGCCCTGCGCCTCGAGCCGCTTGAGCAGGGGCGACAGCGTCGCCGGCTCGAGCTGCAGCGCCCCGCCGAGGTCGCGCACCGTGCGGGGGCTCCGCTGCCAGAGCGCGAGCATCACGAGGTACTGCGGGTGCGTGAGGCCGAGCGGCTCGAGGATCGGCCGGTACACGCCGATCACGCCGCGCGCGGCGACCGCGAGGGCGAAGCACACCTGGTTCTCGAGGGCGAGCAGGTCGACCGGGCCGTCGCCGTCTGCGGGGGTGGATGCCTCGGAGTTGTCGATCTCGACGGTGGCGGTGTTCTCGGTCATGCATCCATTATGACTTGTGGACGAATTGTTAGTACACTAATGATTGTGACGCGAAAGAAGAAGGCGGTCGATCCCGGAGCCCAGCGCGGCTACGCGGGCTTCATCGACCGGCTCAACGCCAAGCTGCTGCCCTATATCGGCCCGCCCCCGCTCGGCCCCTACGACGAGGAGCCGAAGCCGGCGACCGCGCCGACCTGCCCGCTGTGCGGTGCCGCGATGGCCGACCACGAGATCGATCGCTCGGGCGAGCGCACCCAGCTGCACTGCCCGGTGCCGGCGGCGGCCGGGTAGGCCGCTCGGGGTCGGTGGTCTCGATACGGCGCTGCGCGCCGGCTCGACCGACCGGGGTCAGTCGAGGCGCGGTCGGGCGAGACGCCGGCTCACCCAGCGGTCGTACTGCGCCCAGGGGTCGTCGACGCCGGCTGCGAGCTCGGCGATGTGCTCGAGCAACGCGTCGTGCACGTCGAACCACTCGGTGCCCCGGCCCCTGAATGCGGCGAACTGCTCGTGCCTCCGGCGCTCCAGGCGTCGGCCGCCGCGCTCGAACGCGAGCACCTCGTCGTGCGGCAGGCTCGCGACCCGCTGCCTCGGATTGGCCGAGGTGCCGATCTTCACCCGATCGCGATACCGCAGGTAGTAGACGACCTCGACGGGGTCGTCGTCGAGGGTGCGATCGGGCAGATCGCCGTAGCGCCACTCGCAGTCGGCGCAGATCCACCCCGAGGGGAAGTGCACGCCCACCCGCGCGCCGCAGGCCGCGCACGGCCCCGGCAGCAGGTCGACCTCGCCGACCTCGCGGGCGACCCAGTCGTAGGCGACGAGCAGGTGCCCGGCGCAGAGCGCGATCGGCGCACCGGCCGCGACCGGTCGCGCGCACGCCATGCCGTCGGCCTCGGCGATCGAGCAGCGGGCGGCCGAGGCATCCAGCTCAACCATGCGGCAACGGTACGACCGGCCGCCGACATGACCGCCCGTCACCCGCCCGCGATAGGCTCGATGTCCGACGTCGAATGACGTCGGACATCGGTGTTCGAGGGGCGTGATCATGGCGTTCTGGCGCAGGAAGCGGGCGAAGCGCTTCAAGCCGTTCGACCGCAGCGCCCTGCCCGAGGTCGTCCCTCCGACGTTCGACGAGATGCTCGCCGAGGGCCTGCTCGTCGCCGAGGCGGCCGGGCGCATGGCGCTGCGCAACCGCTTCGTGATGCACGCGCTGCGCGGTGACGAGCCGTTCGACGACGAGCGCGCCGCGGCCGCCGCGCGCGAGGTGCTCTACGAGCTCGTTCAAGAGGCCGACGAGGTCGCCGAGCGCACCGCCGACGACCGCACGGTCGCCGCGAAGCGCGAGGGTCGCGCGTCGAACGAGCACGACTACCGGCGGGCCGATGCGGCGAACCTGCGCCGGCGCGAGCAGGTCTACGCCGCGATCGCGAAAGAGCTGTGGACGCGCCGGAACGATCCCGAGTACCTGGCGGCCCTCGCCGAGCGCGCCCGCAACGAGGCGTGGGACGACGTCGCCGGAGCGATCGACGCGCGCCTCGCACGCGAGTGGGGCAGCGGCTGGCCCGAGATCGAGGTCGACGAGACCTACGAGGCCGAGCGCGACGACCGGCTGCGCGGGCTGCTCGGCGACCTCGAGCGCGACCTGCGCGAGGCCGAGGCCGAGCGGGGCCGGCGCGCCGAAGAGGCCGACCCGTTCCGGGGGTACGTCGGCTGACTCCGGCCCTGATCGCGAGGCATAGACTTTTGTCTATGAGTCTCGCTCAGCTCTCGGCGACCGTGTCCGATCCGACGCGCACGCGAATGCTGCAGCTGATCCTGGGTCGGCCCGACGCGCGATCCACGGTGACTCGGCTTGCCGGGGAACTCGGGCTGCGTCAGCCGACGATCACGCATCACGCGAAGGTGCTCGTCGAGGCGGGCGTGCTCGAGCGCCGCCCCGAAGGGCGGCAGGTCTGGTACTCGGTGGCTCCTGGTCGACTGGACCGCGTGCTCGAGCTGCTCGGTGAGCGGTTCGACACGGAACCGGATGCCGCGGTGTTCTCGCGGGTCGTCGACGACCTCGCCGTCCGGTTCGCCGGGACGTTCAACCGCGAGACGGTCGAGCGATTCGTCGAGGAAAGCCGACGCCTCCTGGTCCGGGCCGGCACCGGTGCACGGTTGGCATCGCGAACGGCCGAGTTCTCGGCGCAGCGTCTGGCTGCGGTCGCGGCCCGCAAGCGGGATTCCACCGGCGTTCCGGAGGTGCTGTTCGTGTGCGTGCAGAACGCCGGGCGGTCGCAGATGGCAGCGGCGCTGCTCCGACGGCTGGCCGGGGATCGGGTGCTGGTTCGAACGGCCGGCTCCGAGCCGGCGGTGGCCGTGGCGCCGACGGTCGCCGCGGCGCTCGAGGAGATCGGGGTGTCGCTCGGCGGGGAGTTCCCGAAACCGCTCACCGACGAGGTGGTGCGCGCGGCGGACGTGGTGATCACGATGGGGTGCGGTGACGCGTGCCCCGTCTACCCCGGCACCCGGTACCTCGATTGGGAGCTCGCCGACCCGGTCGGGCGGCCGCTGGAGGATGTGCGCGACATCCGCGACGACATCGACCGGCGAGTGCGCGAGCTCATGGCGTCGCTCGGGCAGCCTGCCGAGTGAACATCCGCTGAACTCGGCCTCCGCGCCCCGCGTAACCATAGATCGTGATCTATGGTTAACTCATCGAATCCGAGGAGAGCGTCACCTGATGACTGAAAAGCCCACTGTCCTGTTCGTGTGCGTGCACAACGCCGGTCGCTCGCAGATGGCCGCCGGCTTCCTGCGCCAGCTCGGCGGAGACCGCGTCGAGGTGCTCTCGGCCGGATCCGAGCCGAAGGACCGGATCAACCCGGTCGCGGTGCAGGCGATGGCCGAGGAGGGCATCGATATCGCGAACAACGTGCCGAAGGTGCTCACCACCGAGGCGGTCCGCGACTCCGACGTCGTGATCACGATGGGCTGCGGCGACGCCTGCCCGATCTTCCCCGGCAAGCGGTACGAGGACTGGGAGCTCGACGACCCGGCCGGTCAAGGCATCGAGGCCGTGCGGCCGATCCGCGACGAGATCCGCGGCCGGGTCGAGGCGCTGCTCGCCGAACTGCTGCCGGCGTAGGCGACGTCGGCGGGCTCAGCAGTCCGAGGATGAGCAGCAGCTCGACGACCCGCCGAGATCGGTGGAGCAGACCCCGGTCGCCGGCAGCACGAGCTCGACGTTCGACGCCGAGACGAGATCGCCGGCGAGCCAGGCGGTGACCGACCGCACCTGCTCGTAGCCGGTCGCGAGGAGGAAGGTCGGGGCGCGGCCGTAGGACTTCATGCCGACGATGAAGAACCCGTGCTCGGGGTGGGTGAGCTCGGCGAAGCCGTGCGGCTCGACGGTGCCGCACGAGTGGACGTTCGGGTCGATCAGCGGTGCGAGCCGCTTCGGCGCCTCGACGATCTCGTCGAGCTCGAGGCGGATCTCGCGCAACAGGTCGAGGTTCGGCCGGAAACCGGTCGCGTTCACCACGAGGTCGGTCGCGTGCACCGCGAGGTCGCCGCCCCGCTGCCCGACGAGTTCGACCCCGTCGGTGCCGCGGCGGGCGCGGAGGATCTCGAAGCCGTCCACGAGCTCGATGTCGCCGCGGCGGACTGCCGCGTCGACGCGACCGCCGAGCTTCGCGCGGTCGGCCAGTTCGTCGTCGGCCGACGACGACACCCGAACGGCCTGCGCGTTGCGGATGAGCCAGGTGACCCGTGTGCCCGGCACTTCGCGGGCGAGCTGAACGAGCCCGAGCAACGTGTTCGCGGCCGAGTGACCGGCGCCGACGACGGTGGTGTGCCGGCCCGCGAACGTGTCGCGATCGCGCCCGAGAACGTCGGGCAGAGCCGGCTGCACGCGGTCGGCGACCTCGTCGAGGCCGAGCAGCGCGAGTCCCGACGACCCCAGCGAGTTCGGCGAGCGGTACGTGCCCGAGGCGTCGATCACCGCGCGGGCCGTGAGCTCCTCGACACCCGATGCGGTACGGAGGCGTACCAGGAACGGCGTCGCCGATCGGTTCGAGGTGCGGGTCCGGTCCATGCCCTGGCGGCTGACGGCGAGCACCTCGGCACCCGTTCGGATGCGGGAGGCGATCGATTCGAGCCGGCTCAGCGGCAGAAGATACCCGTCGACGAGCTCGCGACCCGACGGGGCACGCTCGGGGCTCGGCAGCACCCACCCCTCGGCCTCGAGAAGGCGCTGCGACGCCGGGTCGACGAGATGCCGCCACGGCGAGAACAGTCGGGTGTGACCCCAGGCGCGCACGCTGTCGGCGATGTCGTCGCCCGCCTCGAGCACGACGAAGTCGATTCCGCGCTCGACGAGGTTCGCCGCGGCGGCGAGCCCGATCGGGCCGGCGCCGACGATCACCACCGGCAACGTCGAGAGGCGGTCGTCGGTCACGGGGCGGGTCGTCACGTCGAGCAGTGTCACTGCGTCCTCCAGGGGGGTATCGATGGATATCGATGGACTTCGATGCGATGAGTATGGAACGAAATATCGATGACTGTCAATATCGAGTATCATCGATGCATGGTCACGATGCTCGACGTCACGGATGTCTCGGCGAACGCCGCGGCAGAGTCGTGCTGCGCGCCGCTCGTCCGCGAGACGATCACCGCCGACGACGCCGAGCGGTTCGCTCGCCGGCTCAAGGCGCTCGCCGACCCCGTGCGGCTCCGCCTCGTCTCCATCGTCGCCGCCTCGGCGGGGCAGGAGGCGTGCGTCTGCGACCTCATCGAACCGGTCGGGCTGAGCCAGCCGACGGTGTCGCACCACCTCAAGATCCTCACCGAGGCGGGCTTCCTCTCGCGGTCGAAGCGGGGCACCTGGGCGTACTACCGGCTCGTGCCCGGCGCGCTCGAGGCGGCCGCCGCGCCCCTGCTCGACGCCTGATCCGCGGCGCGCACCCGGTGGCGGGCGCCGGTAGCGTGGGCGCATGACCGGACGAGACGTGAGCTGGAGCGAAGGACGCTGGACGAGGGCACCGGCGTCGAGTCGCGTCGATGCCGGAGCCCTCGTCGCCGAGGCGATCGAGGGCAGCGACTACTGGCGCACGACGCACTACGGGTTCGTGCACGACGACGGCCATGGACTGCTCGCCGACTGGCCCGCCGACGCCGCGGTCGAGGTCGTGTTCGACAGTTCGACCCTCACGGGGCTCTACGACCAGGCGGGACTGCTGCTCTTCGCAGGCGAGAACCAGTGGATCAAGGCGGGTCTCGAGATGTCCGACGGCGTGCCGCACCTCGGCGCGGTCGTGACGAACGGCGTCTCCGACTGGTCGCTCGCACCGGTGCCCGAGTGGGCCGGCCGTCGCGTGACCGTTCGCGCGAGCCGCGGTGGCGAGGCGGGCGACGCGGTCACGCTGCGGGCGCGCGCCGACGACGGGCCGTGGCGGACACTGAGGGTCGCGCCGTTCACGGCCGGACCCGCCGAGGCCGGACCGATGCTGTGCGCACCGCTGCGGGCCGGCCTCGAGGTGCGGTTCACGCGATGGGCGTTCGTGCCGGCCGACGTCGACCTGCACGAGGATCCGCCGATCGCCTGAGCCCGAGGGTGGTATCGACCCGAGCTTCGGGCAGATGGGCGGCGCCCTGGTCTGCACCCAGCTCGGTGCCGGCGAGAAGCTCGTCATCGGCGACGTGCTTCGGCCGCCGGCCGTCGATGTCACGGTTCGCGATGTGCGGCTCATCGGCGCCGAGGGGGTCAGCCTCACCGAGGCCTACCTGGTTCCCGTCGAGGGGAACATCGGCGCGGCCGAGTATCCGCCGACGACGCCGAAGTGGGACGAACGCGTTGCGGCCGTGGGCGGCGCGGCGCAGGCCGGTGAGCCGATGGCGGTTGTCGCCGTGGTCGAGCGTGGTGAGGTGCCCGGCCACGTCGACGCGATCCGCGTCGACTACGAGGTCGCCGGCGTCCGCTTCACGTCGACGGGAGGCATGACGTTCGATCTCCCCGACCGCTGCAGCTGACGCGGTTCACCCGCGAGAACGTGACGAGGCCACTCGGTGCCGCCGCGGTCGCTCAGACGTCGAGTCGGATGCGGCCGACGTGGAGCGCCGCGTCACCGGGCAGCGGAACGGTCAGGGGAAGCGCCGACGTCACGTCGGTGCCGCCGGTCGGCGCGGATGCCTCGGGGTTGAACACCTCGTCGGACCGGCTGAGCACCCCCGAGTCGGTCGCTCGGGTCCGGCGTCGTCGTGCCGCGTGCACGAGCCATGGGACCGACAGCAGGCAGAGTACGAACGGCGTGACGAAGATGCTCGCGAGTGCGAGCGCAGCCCAGGTCTCGCCGCTGACCCCCATGGCGGCAGGCTACGCTCGCGCGGCGTGGGCGTCCAGCACGCGATCCCGCGCCGGACGCCCGGCGAACGCCTGAGGTCTAGCCGGTCGGCTCGTCGGCCGGATCGGGCAGGTAGGCCGTGAAGTCGATCGGATCGGTCGGTGATTGCGTCGAGTCGGTCGATCGGTGCGGGAGCATCGTCGTTGCCTTTCTGTCGAGCGCGAAGCGGACGCGGCAGCCGGTGCAGATGATTGCCGCTATAGGGATATGTCCGGGGATGGCCCTTCGGTTCCACGATTCCCGAAAATCGATCGCGCCGGCTGTGGAGCGCGACGATCCCGTCGCATCGGTGCGTCCGATGCGACGGGATCCGGGTCGGGCTGCGCGTCAGCCCGCCGGCGCGATGTTGTGGTTGCGCCGGAACGCGTTGCCCGGGTCGACCTCGGCCTTGATGCGGCGCAGCCGCTCGAGCGTCGCCGGCGGGTACATCGACGCCGTGATGGCGTCGCTGCGGTTCGCCTCGAAGCCGCCGTACGATCCCGTCGTGAACGCGATGGCGGCATCGCTGCCGGCCTTCACCGCCGCGACGAGCTCGGGGGCGGCGTCGGCCGGCAGTACGCCGTTCACGACCACGAGGGCCTCGGCGTCGCGGTGGGCGATGGCCGTCGCGTCCGCAGCCACCCTCGAGAACGCGCCCCCGAGCCAGCGGAGCAGCGCCATGGTCGGCACGTCGCGGGCGTACGCGGCCGCGACCGCCTCGAGCAGCTCGTCGGTGACCTCGGGCGCGAAGCCGTTGCCGCCGACGAACTGGAACGGCGGACGACCGGGCGGCGCGTCTTCGAGCAGGTCGCCGTAGGCGATGGGGGCGAGGTCGACCGTCGTGACCGACGGCAGCGCGAGGAGCGGTGCGAGCAGCTCGCGCAATTCGCTCTCACTGCCTCGCAACGCGATGCCCACCTGAGGGCCGCCCGGCATCTCGGGCCCCATGGGCGGCATGAGCATGATCGACGAGTTGAGGTCGTCGCCGCCGGCGCGCATGACCTCGCGCCACGCGCGCAGGACCGTGAGCACGTCGGAGCGGTCGAAGCGGATCGAGCCGCCCACGAGCCCGTCGACCGGGCTCGCCTGCACCGTGAAGCGCGTGACCACGCCGAAGTTGCCGCCGCCGCCGCGGAGCGCCCAGAACAGGTCGGGGTGCGAGTCGGCGTTCACGGTGAGCACCTCGCCCGCCGCGGTCACGAGCTCGACCTCGCGGAGCGCGTCGATCGTGAGGCCGTGGGTGCGCACGAGCCAGCCGATGCCGCCGCCGAGCAGCAGCCCGCCGACGCCCACCTGACGGGTGTCGCCCGAGCTGATGCCCAGCCCACGGGGTGCGAGCGCTGCCGCGACGTCGCCCCAGTGGGCGGCGGGGCCGAGCGTCACGAGGCCGGAATCGTCGACCTCGATCGTGTCGAACTCGGCGAGGTCGACGACGAGCCCGTCGTCGACCGGGAGGAGGCCGTGACCGCCGCTGCGCACGGCGATGGAGAGGCCCGCGGCCGCGGCCTGCGCCACGGCCGTCGCGACCTCGTCGACCGTGTGCGGCCGCACGACGAGTTCGGGTTCGCCGGCGCCCGCGAAGACGGTGCGGCCGGAGTCGTATTCGGTTGCGCCGGGACCGAAGGCCCGGCCTGGGAGTTGCTCGCTCAGTTCGGTGAGAAGAGACATTTCGTCAGTCTGGCAGCGCCCGCCGACACCGGGAAGGTTGCTCGCTCAGCGCGGAATCGATGCGCGCGCATGCGCCCGTCGCGGCGATCGTCGCGGGTGTCGGCGCCGCGGCGTAGGGTGCTCGGCATGACGATCAACGACGGCCTCGTCACCGCCAACATCACCATGTCGCTCGACGGCTTCGTCGCGGGCCCGAACCAGTCGCTCGACGACCCGCTCGGCGAGGGCGGCGAAGACCTGCATCGCTGGATGTTCGAGCAGCCCGACGAGGCGCAGCCCATCGTCGACCAGATCCTCGCGCCGCGCGCCTACATCATGGGCCGCAACATGTTCGGCCCGGTGCGCGATGAATGGCCGGATGGCTCGTGGAAGGGCTGGTGGGGCGAGGATCCGCCGTACCACGGTCCCGTCTTCGTGCTGACCCACCATCCGCGCGAGCCCGTCGAGATGGCGGGCGGCACGACGTTCCACTTCGTGACGACCGGCATCCACGACGCGCTCGACCGGGCGAAGGCCGCCGCGGGCGACGGCAGGGTCTCGATCGCCGGCGGCGCGAGCACCGTGCAGCAGTACCTCAGGGCGGGGCTCATCGACCGCATCATCGTGAGCATCTCGCCGATCACCCTGGGCTCGGGCGAGCGCCTGTTCGAAGGCCTCGACCTCGAGTTGACGCCCGTCGAGGTGCTGCAGACCGACCTCGTGACGCACATCACCTACGACGTGCCCCGCTGACGCCGCCGTCCGCAGGTTTCGCGGCGCTCGCGTCGCGCGCTCCTCGGCCAGTGGGAAGGATCACTCGCCCGACGGGTGCGCCCCCGCCGCGTCGATGACCCACGCGTACGCGAAGGCGCGCTCGCGCCAGGCCGAGTAGCGGCCCGAAACACCGCCGTGCCCGGCGGCCATCTCGACCTTGAGCAGCGGGTCGGCACCGGCCTCGCGCAGCTTCGCCACCCACTTGGCCGGCTCGACGTAGAGCACGCGGGTGTCGTTGAGCGAGGTCACCGCGAGGATCCGCGGGTAGTGGTTGACGTGCACGTTCTCGATGGGGGCGTACGACTTGATGTACGAGTAGGCCTCGTCGTCCTCGAGCGGGTTGCCCCACTCGTCCCATTCGACGACCGTCAGCGGCAGCGACGGGTCGAGGATCGAGGTCAGCGGATCGACGAACGGCACCTCGGCGAGGAACCCCGAGAAGTACTTCGGCGCGAGATTCGCGACCGCGCCGATGAGCAGGCCGCCCGCGCTCCCGCCCTGGGCGACGAGTCGGTCGGGCGCCGTGATGTCGTTGTCGACCAGGTGTCGCGCGGCCGCGATGAAGTCGGTGAACGTGTTGCGCTTCTCGAGCTTCTTGCCGTGCTCGTACCAGAGCCGGCCCATCTCGCCGCCGCCGCGCACATGCGCGACCGCGAACACCATGCCCCGGTCGAGCAGCGACAGCCGGGGGATGCCGAAGCCCGGGTCGATCGAGTGCTCGTACGCGCCGTAGCCGTAGAGCAGGGTCGGCGCCGGCTCGCCGAGGGTCACGAGGTCGTGCCGGTAGACGAGCGAGATCGGGATGCGGGTGCCGTCGCTCGCCGTCGCCCACTCGCGTCGCTGGGCGTAGCGGGTCGCGTCGTAGTCGCCGAGCACGGCCTGTCGCTTGCGCAGCTTGCGCTCGCCCGTCGCGACCACGACGTCGAGCACCGTCGAGGGCGTCGTGAAGCTCGTGTACCCGAGGCGCAGGGTCGGCTGCTCCCAGTCGGGGTTGCCGGCGAGGCCGACCGAGAAGAGCTCCTCGTCGAAGGCGAGTTCGTGCAGCGTGTCGTCGGGCGTCGCGTCGGCCGGGAGCCCGTCGGCCGGAACGCGGGCGACCGCGACCCGCGGCAGCCCGTCGCGGCGGTACTCGAGCGCGACGAAGTCGCGGAACGCGTCGACGCTCTCGATGCGCACGTCGGCGCTGTGCGGCAGCAGCATGCGGCGCGGCCCCTGCGGGTCGTCGGCCGAGACCGAGACGAGCTCGAAGTTCACGGCGCCGTCGTTGTGCGTGATGAGCAGCCGGTCGCGCCCGCCCGCGACCACGTGCTCGACGTCGTACTCGACCCCGTCCTTCCGAGGCCACACGACCGCGAACGAGCCCGTCGGGTCCGAGGCATCCAGCAGGCGGGTCTCGCTCGTCACGTTCGACCCGGCCTCGATGACGAGGAAGCGGCGGCTGCGCGTCAGCCCGACGCCGAGCCAGAAGCGCTCGTCGGGTTCCGTGAAGACGACGACGTCCTGGGATGCCTCGGTGCCGACCTCGTGCCGGTGGATCGTGTCGGGCCGCCAGGCCTCGTCGACGGTCGCGTAGAACACGTACCGCCCGCCCGGCTCGAACACCGCACCGGCCGCGGTGCCCTCGATCTCGTCGGTGAACTCGCGCCCCGAGTCGTCCAACGCGCGGAGCCGGACCGTGTACCGCTCGTCGCCCTCGACGTCGACGCCGTACAGCAGCAGCGTGCCGTCGGCCGAGACGTCGAAGCTGCCGAGCGCGAAGAACTCGTGGCCCTCCGCCTCGACGTTCTCGTCGAGGAGGATCTGCTCGCCCGGGAGCGCCGCGCCCGAGTCATCCATGGCCGGCGGCTCCCAGTCGTCGGGACCGGCGGCCGGCACGCGGCAGTGGATGCCGTACTCGAGCCCCTCGACCGTGCGGCTGTAGTACCACCAGTCGCCCTCGCGGACCGGCACCGAGAGGTCGGTCTCCTTCGTGCGGGTGCGGATCTCCTCGAAGACCTGCTCCTGCAGGATCGCGAGGTGCTCGGTCTTCGCGTTCGTGTACGCGTTCTCCTCGTGCAGGTGCGCGATCACCGCGGGGTCGTCCTTGTCGCGCAGCCACTCGTAGTCGTCGACCACGACGTCGCCGTGGTGCACGCGTTCGATCGGTCGCTTCGGAGTCACGGGAGGAGTCAGCACCACTCCACGCTACGTCCTCGGACCCGCTCCGCGGGAGAGTCGCGATGACCGGAGGCCGAAGTTTGCTGCGCGATCGAGTTAGGTTAGCCTTAGCTCATTCCCCACCGCGTTCATCCCGGGAGAGACGTGTGCTCGCCAACTACCTGATCGGCCTCCGCGAAGGCCTCGAGGCCGGTCTCATCGTCGGCATCCTGCTGGCGTACCTCTCGAAGATCGGGCACCGCGAGCTGCGTGGCCGGCTCTGGATCGGCATCGGCATCGCCGTGGCGGTCTCGCTCGGCGTCGGCGCGCTCCTCACTTGGGGCCCGTACGCGATGACGTTCCAGGCGCAGGAGATCCTCGGCGGCGTGCTCTCGCTCGTCGCGGTCGCGACGGTCACCTGGATGATCTTCTGGATGGGCACCCACGGGCGCACGCTCTCGAGCGAACTGCGCGGGCAGGTGGATGCCGCGATCGAGCGCTCGACCTGGGCGCTCGTGCTGCTCGGCGCGTTGTCGGTCGGCCGCGAGGGGATCGAGACGGCGCTCTTCGTCTGGGCGAACGCCTCGGGCGGCAGCGACCCCGTGCTCGGCACGCTCGGCGCCGTGGCGGGCATCGCGACCGCGATCGCCATCTCATGGGGCATCTCGAAGGGCCTGGTCCGGTTCAACCTCGGCACGTTCTTCACGTGGACTGGGCTCTTCCTCATCCTCGTCGCCGCGGGCGTGCTCTCGTACGGCATCGGCGACCTGCAGGAGGCGTCGGTCATCCCCGGATGGGGCACCGCCGCGTACGACCTCACGACCGTCGTGCCCGCGGGCGGCTGGCTCGACTCGCTGCTCGGCGGCATCTTCAACTTCACCCCGCAGCCGACCTGGGCGCAGGTCATCGGCTGGGTCGCCTACGTCGCCGTGACCATGACGCTCTACCTCGTGATGCTGAACCGCCGCCATGCCCCGAAGCCCGCTCCGGCCGCCGCTCCGGCGGTCGTGACCGTCCCCTGACCACGTCCGTCCCCCCGCACCCCCAGTCGAACCAGGAGCTCCCAATGACCCGTCGTGCCCTCGCGGCCTCCGTCGCCGTGACCGCACTCACCGCCCTCACCCTCACCGGGTGCGTGGCGAAGGCCGACCTCGCCGAGGCGATCGGCGTCGACATCACCGACGACGGATGCGCCGTCGCCGTCGACAACGCCTCTGCGGGAGCGGTCACGTTCGCGCTCGCGAACAACGGCACCGACGTCAACGAGTTCGAGATCCTCGCCGACGACAAGCTGCGCATCGTAGGCGAGAAGGAGAACGTCACCCCCGGGCAGCAGATCGACTTCACCGCCCAGCTCGAGCCGGGCACCTACTACACGGCGTGCAAGTTCCAGCAGGTCGGTGCTCCGGTCGGTCTCGCCGCGTTCACGGTCACCGGCGAGGCATCCACCGTGTCGGCCGGTGAGCAGGAGCTCAGCGACCAGGCGGTGACCGAGTACCTCGCCTACGTGCGCTCGCAGACGAGCGAGCTGCTGCCGCTCGTGCAGGCGTTCGCCGACGCGTACGCGGCGGGCGACGACGAGACGGCCCGCGCGCTGTTCGCGGCGGCCCGCGTGCCGTACGAGCGCATCGAGCCGACCGCCGAGGCGTTCGGCGACCTCGACCCGAAGATCGACTTCCGCGAGGTCGACGCGGTCGCCGACGGCCTCGACTGGACGGGCTTCCACCGCATCGAGAAGGACCTCTGGGCGCCGCAGCCCGGCGACCTCAACTCCGACGGCCAGGACGCGCTCAAGGGCTGGGCGCCCTCCACCGCCGAGGAGCGCCGGGCGTACGCCGAGGGCCTCGTCGCCGACGTCGCCGAGCTGCACGAACTCGTGACCGACGAATCGTTCGCGGTCGGCCTCGCCGACATCTCGAACGGCGCGATCGCGCTGCTCGACGAGGTCGCCTCCGGCAAGATCACCGGTGAGGAGGACTGGTGGAGCGGCACCGACCTCTCCGACTTCGCCGCCAACGTGCAGGGCGCCGGCGTCGCGTTCGGCGCGGTCCGCGCCCTCGCCGAGTCGAAGGGCGACGAGGGCACCGAGCTCGCCGCGACGATCGACGAGCAGTTCGGCGCGCTCGAGGCCGAGCTCGCCGAGTACGGCTCGCTCGAGGAGGGCTTCGTCAACTACAGCGAGCTCACCGATGCCGACAAGAAGGCGCTGAGCGACCAGGTCAACGCGCTCGCCGAGCCGCTCTCGCAGCTCACCGCGACCGTGCTCGGGGTCTGACGTGACCGACGGACCGCGGGTTCCGCAGCCCGCGAACGTGTCCCGCCGCGGCTTGCTGGGCCTCTTCGGCGCCGGCGCGGCGGGTGCGGCCGTGGGCTTCGCCGGCGGCGCCGCGGCCGTGGGCGCGGCGATGTCGTCGGCGTCGGCCTCCTCGGGTGCCGCCGGCTCGGCCACCGAGTATGCCTTCTACGGCATGCACCAGGCGGGCATCACCACCCCCGCCCAGGATCGCCTGCACTTCGCCGCCTTCGACGTCGACGACTCGCTCGATCGCGAGGGCCTCGTCGAACTGCTCACCGACTGGACGAACGCGGCGGCCCGCCTGACGAAGGGCCTCGAGGTCGAGGAGGGCGGCGCGGTCGGCGGCTCCGACTACGCGCCGCCCGCCGACACCGGCGAGGCGCTCGGGCTCCCGGCCGCGGGCCTCACCCTCACCTTCGGCTTCGGGCCGGGCATCTTCGAGGATGCCTCCGGCGCCGACCGCTTCGGACTCGCGAGTCGCCGACCGCACGGGCTCGAGCCGCTGCCGCGCTTCCAGGGCGACGCGCTCGAACCGGCTCGCACGGGCGGCGACCTCTGCATCCAGGCGTGCGCCGACGACCCGCAGGTCGCCGTGCACGCGATCCGCAACCTCAGCCGCATCGCGTTCGGTCGGGCGACCCTGCGCTGGTCGCAGCTCGGCTTCGGCCGCACGTCATCGACCTCGACCGCGCAGGCGACGCCGCGCAACCTCTTCGGCTTCAAGGACGGCACGGCGAACGTCAAGGCCGAGGAGGCCGGCGTCGTCGACGAACAGGTCTGGGTGGAGGCATCCGACGGCGCCGCCTGGCTGGCGGGCGGTTCGTACCTCGTCGCGCGGCGCATCCGCATGAAGATCGAGACGTGGGACCGGGTGCAGCTCGGCGAGCAGGAGACGCTGGTCGGCCGCTCGAAGGGCGAGGGCGCTCCGCTGTCGGGCGGCACCGAGTTCACGGAGCCCGACTTCGAGGCCGAGGGGCCGACCGGTGCGCCGCTCATCGATGCGAACGCGCACGTGCGGCTCGCGCACTCGTCGAGCAACAACGGGGCGCGCATGCTGCGCCGGGGCTACAACTTCGTCGACGGCAACGACGAGCTCGGGCAGCTCGACGCGGGGCTCTTCTTCCTGTCGTTCCAGCGTTCGCCCCAGCAGTTCATCGACATCCAGACCTCGCTCGCGACCGACGGGCTCAACGAGTACCTCAAGCACGTCGGCTCGGCGATCTTCGCCGTTCCGGGCGGCATCGCCGAGGGCGAGTTCGTCGGGCAGAAGCTGTTCGCCTGATTCGGCGCGCCGCGCCGGGTGGCGGCTCGGCACGGACGGCGCGCCGGGCTCACTCGGCCTCGTCGTCCTCTTCGACCTCGGCGACCTCCCACTGGTCGCCGCCGACGCTCCTGAGGAACCCCCGCACCCGCTCGCCGTCGCGCTCGGCCTGGAACGCGATCACGCCGGGCTCGCCCGGGCCCACGATCTGCTCGGCCGAGAACGTCGCCGACTCGTAGCCGATCGTGCCCAGTGCATCGGCGCGGGCGCCCTGGTCCCAGGAGCCGGGCATGAACCCGAACATGGCGACGGCCGCGAGCGCCGCGAGGAAGAAGATCGCACTGCCCAGTTCGCGGATGGGCTTCGAACGCCGCCGCGTTCCGAGGCTCGACACCACGATGCCGCCGATCGCGATCGCGATCGGGATCGCGAGGGGCCAGGGGTGCCACGGTGCGACGGTGATGATGTCGTTCACAGCGATCTCCGGTGTGTGCGGCGGGGTCGCGGCGATCGCCGCGACGCGGTCGGATCCGCCGCCCCCGACTGCGACGTGCCCGCCCTCCGATGATCCCGCCATCCGGGTGATCCCCGCAAGGGAACCCGCGGGTCACTCCCTCGCGGCGCCTCGGGTCTCGAGGATGTCGCGGGCCGTCGCCGCGATGCGATCGAGCGCGGCCGTGAGGGCGAGGTCGCCGACCCCCGCGTAACCGATGACGATGCCGGCGCCGCTCGTCGCGGCGGGCGGGGGCGCCGCACCCCGCCGGGGATTCGGCCCCGTCGTCGCCGAATAGGACGACAACGCGGCGACGACGATGCCGTCGGCCGCGAGCCGGGCGACGAGCTCGCGCTCGTGCGCGCGGTCGGGCAGCTCGAGCACGGCGTGCAGCCCGCCGTCGAGCGCGCGCAGTCGGGTCGCCGGGCGTTCGAGCGGTGCGAGCGCGGCGAGCACGAGCTGCCGGCGGTGCCGGTACTCGCGACTCGTCGCGGCGATGTGCCGGCGCAGCGCACCGCTCGTGATGAGGTGTTCCATCGCGAGCTGCACCGGGCCGGCGACGGGGGTCGCGAGCTCGGTTCGCGCGGTCGTGACGGCGGCGCGGAGCCCGGGATGCCTCGGCAGCACGAGGTAGCCGAGCCGAAGCCACGGCGTCAGCACCTTCGAGAAGCTGCCGACCAGCACCACGCGCTCGCCGCCGTCGAGCGAGGCGAGCGCGGGCAGCGGCGCACCGGTGTGGCGGAACTCGCTGTCGTAGTCGTCCTCGATGACGAACGCGTCGGCGGCCGCGGCCCAGTCGAGGAGCGCGAGGCGGTCGCCGACCGGGAGGCGCCCGCCGAGCGGATACTGGTGGCTCGGCGTGACCATGATCGCGTCGAGGGCGACGGCAGGGTCCGACGCGACGCCGGCGACGTCCAGGCCGTCGCCGGCGAGGGGCAGCGCGACGAGCTCGGCGCCCTGCTGGAGCAGGGTGCGGCGACCGTTGCGGTAGCCCGGGCTCTCGACGCCGATGCGCGGCGCGGTGCCGTGCAGCGACCGCAGCGCGTGCGCGGCGACGGCCAGTGCCTCGCTCGTGCCGGCGGCCACCACGACGTCATCGGCGGCGACCGCGACCCCGCGCGCGTGGCGCAGGTGCTCGGCGATCGCGGCGCGCAGCGCCGGCAGCCCGAGCGGCGGCGGGCCGTCGCCCGGTGGCGCGGCGGCGGCCGCGCGCCAAGCTGCGCGCCACGCCCGCTCGTCGAGGCGCGACGTCGACGGGATGCCGGGGGAGAGGTCGACCACGGGCGGAGACGCGATCTCGCCGGTCGCGGCGGCGGCGCCCGATGCTCCGGACCTCGACGCGGCCGTGGCCGCCGGCGCACGCGGTCGGCCGGGGTCCGCGAGCTGCGTGTTCGCGGCGACGCGGGTCGCCGCACCCTGGCGCAGCTCGAGGTAGCCCTCGCCCGCGAGCTGCTCGATCGCGGCGACGACCGAGCTGCGGGCGATGCCGAGCTCGCGTGCGAGGGTGCGGGTCGACGGCACCCGATCGCCCGAGCGCAGGCGCCCTTCGAGGATTCCGCGGCGCAGGCTCTCGACGAGCTGCGCCACGACGGTGCGCTCGGCGGTGCGATCGATGACGAGGAGCGGGCCGTCCATCACCCTCCACTGACTGGTCGGCATGAATGCGCTCGAACTGGTCTTCGGATGCTACCAGTCCGGGTCGCACGATCGAAGCATGAACTCGAACGCCGCCTCGCTCCAGTCCGCCCCGCCCACGCGCTCGCACGACGGGAACGACTCGCCCCGAGGCATCCGCCGCAAGCCCGACCGCCAGCGCACCGACCGCGAATCGATCGACGCGCTGCTCGACCACGAGCTCGTCGGCCACCTCGCCGTCGTCGCGCACGGCGCGCCCATCATCGTGCCGACCGGGTACGCCCGGGTCGGCGACCACATCGTCATGCACGGATCTACCGGTGCCGGCTTCGTGCTCCGCGCCGCGGCCGAGCGCGCGACCGTCGCGTTCTCGGTCACCGCGCTCGACGGGTTGGTCTTCGGCCGCTCGACCTTCGACAGCTCGATGAACTACCGCAGCCTCGTCGCATACGGCGTGCTCGAGCCGCTCTCGGGCGAGGAGGAGCACCGGGCCCTCGTCGCGATGACCGATCGCCTCATGCCCGGCCGATCGGCCGAGGTGCGCGCCGCGACGAAGAAGGAGTACGCGCAGACGCGTGCGCTGCGCCTCGCGCTCGACGACGTCGTCATGAAGGTGCGCGACGGCGGCGTCGGCGAGTCGCCCGACGACGGCGAGGACCACACCGTCTGGGCCGGCGTGCTGCCGCTCGGCCGTTCGTGGGGCGAACCCCGGCCCTCCGGGCTGACCCCGGAGGGCACGCCCCTGCCCGCTTCGGTGCGGGCGCTGATGACGCGGCCGACCGGCTCGCGAATGCTCCCCTGATGGAAAGGAACCCACTCATGCTCATGCTCATGCTCGCCCTCGCGGTGCTCGCCGCCTCGGCCATCGTGGCCGCGATCGTCGAGGTCCGCCTCGACGGGCTCGGCCGACCGCGACAGATGTTCCCCGCGCCCGGATCGCGGTCGTCTTAAGCAGGCCCAGTCCGCTTCCGCACCGAAATAGGGCGAACGCCCGATGGGCCCGAGGGTCCTTAGCGAGTTGTCTGAGGTCATCCGGTCGACACGGTCGGAGCCCGACACAGGAGGAACCATGCAGTACTCAGCAGATCTCGTCGCGGTCCGCACGCACGAGGCGAACGTGCTGACGGCCGAGCGCCGGCTCGCGCAGCGGCTCGCCGTCGAGGACCAGGCCGCCGAGGCCGACGCCGCGGGCGCGGCCTCGGCGGGCGGTCGGGTCCGGCGCCACCGGCACGTCGGCCGGCGCGCTCCGCAGCTCGCCCTGCGGTGAGCGGGTCGGCCGCGGTCGCGAGCGTCCTCCCGTTCGCACGACCGATCGAGGATGCCTCGGCCGAACCCGACGCCGGTGTCACCGGTGCGTGGGACGATGGGTTGGTGACCACCGCCGCGTCCAGCGCCACGATGATCGGGCGCGATGCCGAACTCGCCTGGCTCGGCGGCCTCCTCGACGAGGCCGCAGCCGGGGTGCCCCGCACCGTCGTCATCGGCGGCGAGGCCGGCATCGGCAAGACCCGACTCATCCGCGAGTTCCGTCAGCGCGCCGAGCGCACGGCGCGCGTACTCTTCGGGCAGTGCGTCGACCTCGGCGCGGTCGCGGCGCCGTACGCACCGATCAAGGCCGCGCTGCGCGCCCTCGTCGCCGAGGTCGGCGGCGAGCGGGCGCTCGACATCGTCGGCCCGGGGCGGGCGGCGCTCATCGCGCTCCTGCCCGAACTCGGCGCCATCGGCGAACCCGTCGACGCGGGCGCGATCGCCGGCGGCTCCGGCGCCAGCGGGCAGCTGCACGAGGCGATCGCCGTGCTGCTCGAGACGCTCTCGCACGAGCGTCCGATCGTGCTCGTGGTCGAAGACCTCCACTGGATCGACTCGGCGAGCCTCTCGCTGCTGCGGTTCTTCACCCGCATGCTCGCGTCGAGCCGTGTGCTCATCGTGCTGAGCTACCGCAGCGAAGACGTCACCCGCGGCCACCTGCTGCGGCCCTTCCTCTCCGAGCTCGAGCGCGACCGGTGGGTCGAGCGACGCGAGCTCGGCCGACTCTCGCGCGACGAGGTGCGCGAGCTCGTGGCATCCATCGCCGACGAGCCGCCGACCGACGGCGCCCTCGACGTCCTCTTCCGGCGCAGCGACGGCGTGCCCTTCTTCGTCGAAGAGGTCATCGGCCTCGACGGCTGCCGCGACGAGTCCGACCTGCCCGACACCCTGCGCGAGCTGCTGCTCGCCCGCTACGAGCGACTCTCCGACGAAGCCCAGCAGCTGCTGCGGCTCATCGCGACCGGCGGCGTGCGGGTCGGGCATTCGATGCTCACATCGGTGACGCGGTGCAGCGGCGACGAACTCGACGAGGCGGTGCGCGAGGCGATCGTCGGGGGCGTGCTCGTCATCGACGGCGACGAGTACGGCTTCCGCCATGCGCTCGTCCGCGAGGCGATCCTGGCCGACATCCTGCCCGGCGAGCGGGCGCGCTACCACGCGCGGTACGCCGAGGCCTACGAAGCGCTCGCCGCCGCAGGCACGCGCCGGCTCGCGGCCGAGATCTCGTTCCACTGGCTCGGCGCGAACAACGCGGGCAAGGCGTTTCCGTCGACCGTGCAGGCGATGCACGAGGCCCGCCGCGCGACCGCGTTCGCCTCGGCCGCGCAACTCGGCGAGCGGGCGCTCGCCCTGTGGGACGTGGTCGACGGCGCCGAGCAGATCGCCGGCATGAGCCGCATGGAGTTCATGGGCCGCACCGCCTCGCACCTGCGCAACGCCGGCGAGAACGAGCGCAGCCTCACCCTGCTGAAGTCCGCGCTCGCCGAGTGCCCGCCCGACGACCCCGACTTCCCGCGGCTGCTGCGCGACGAGGCGCTCACGCTCGCAGGGGCCGGCCGGCCGGGGTCCATCCCGCTGCTCGAGCAGGCGCTCGAGGTGCTCGGCGACCGAGCGCCGCTCATGCGTGCGACCGTGCTCTCGGCGCTCGCCGGCCGGCAGATGATCGAAGGCCGGCTGCGGCAGGCAATCGACACGGCCGAGACCGCGCTCGAGCTCGCACTGCGAGAGGGGTCGGCCCGCACGGCCTCGGTGTCGCTCAACGTCGCGGCGGTGTGCCGGGTGAACCTCGGCGAGGTCGAGCGCGGCCTCGCCGACCTCGAGCGCAGTCGCGAGCTCGCCGAGGGCGACGGGCCGGCCCTGCTCCGGTACTGGGTCAACGCCTCCGACGTCCACTACCTCATCGGCGAGTACGCCCGCGCGGTCGAGCTCGCCGAAGCCGGGCTCGCCCGCGCACGGCAACTCGGGCTCGAACGCAGCTCGGGGGTCATCCTCGCGTCGAACGCCGTCGACCCGCACTACGCGCTCGGCCAGTGGGAACAGGCGCTGCCGCTCATCGAACGCGCCCTCGCACTCGACCCGCCGATGCAGTTCAAGGTCTACCTGCTGCGGGCGAAGGTCTGGGCGAGGCTGTGGCAGGGCGACGTCGAGGGCGCCGACCGCGACTTCCGGGCGATCCGGCCGATCACCGTCAATCCCGTCAACATCGAGATGCAGACGAGGCTCTCGGTCGGCCGGCTCGCCACCGAGCTCGCGCTCGCCCGGGGAGACGTCGCCCAGGCTTGGCGCGAGGCGCGGGGGCTGTTCGATCCGCGCGAGCGCCCGGCCGTCGCACTCGGTTTCCCGTACGCGTGGGCGGTCGCCCGGGTCGTGGCCGCGGCGAAGGCCGGCGCCGGCGCGGCCGACGCCGAGGGCGCCGCCGCGGTCGCCGAGGCCGCCGCATCCGAGGCGGCGCTGCACGAGCTGGTCGCCGGATTCGATCCCTGGCCGCTCGAGCCGCTCTGGTCGTCGTTGATCGAGGCCGAACTCGCCGGTGCCGATGCCGGCCTGCCGGTCGGCGGCGACGTCGGTGCCTGGCGCTCGGCCGTCGAGGCGGCGTCGGCGGCGACATCCGAGGCGTTCCTGCGGCCGTACGCGCTGCTCCGCCTCGGCGAGGCCGAACTCGCCTCCGGAGACCGCGTCGCCGCGCGCGCCACCCTGCAGTCGGCGCACGACGAGGCCGAGGCGGTCGGCGTCGGCGCCGTGCTCGCGTCGGTCATGCGCGTCGCCGGCGCCGCAGGCCTCGCCGTCGACGCCGGCCACCGCCCCGGTGCCGACACAGTCGGGGTGACCGACGGCATCGCCGCTTCGACCGACGCCGCAGCCGAGCTGACCGCACGCGAACGCCAGGTGCTCGAGCTCATCGCCGAGGGCCTCAGCAACCGGCAGATCGGTGAGCGGTTGTTCATCAGCGGCAAGACGGCGAGCGTGCACGTGTCGTCGATCCTGCGCAAGCTCGGTGCGGCGACGCGCACGGAGGCGGCGTACCGCGCGGGCGCGCTGCGCTGAACCGCGTCGCCGGAGAGGCCTCTGCACGGGCGGATGAGGCGGGCACCGCTAGCGTCGAACCCATGACGCGTCGCATCACCTGGGCCGGGCTGCCCAACACGTGGGATCTCGGCGGACTCGACGGGGCGCTCGGCACGACGCGGCATGGACGCGTGTACCGGTCGGCCATGCTCGACGGGCTCGACGAGTCCGCGCGCGCCGAGCTGTACGGCGGCGGAGTGCGCACGATCATCGACCTCCGCAACGACGACGAGGTGGCCGCGGCGATCGATGCGCCCTTCATCCGGCACCACCGGCCGGTCGAGGACCAGTCGGACGCCGAGTTCATGGCGCGGTGGGAGACGCTCGACTCGCCCGGCTACTACCCGGAGGTGCTCGAGCGCTGGCCCGAGCTCATCGTCGCCGTGTTCGCCGAGCTCGCCCGAGCCGAGGAGGCGCACGATTCCGGGGCCGTGCTCTTCCACTGCGCGCACGGTCGCGACCGCACGGGCATGATCACCGCGATGCTGCTGCAGCTCTGCGAGGTCGACCGCGGCGCGATCGTCGCCGACTACCTCGCCGCCGTGCGCGCCATCGACGATCACGAACGGGCGACGGGTGACGGGAGCGCGGGCGGACGCACGGTCGGGCCTGCCGAGTTCGAGGCGCTCAACGAGCGTCGCGTGCGCGAGCTCGACGAGTTCCTCGACCGTCTCGATGTGCCCGTCTACCTCGTCGGCAACGGGCTCGACGCCCGCGACCTCGACCGTGTGCGGGCCCGGCTGCTCGGCTGAGCCGCGTCCGTGCCGTCCGCAGCCGGCACGGACGGGGGGCTACCCTCGTGACGTGCAGACTCCCGCGACCTCTCCGGTGATCCGTGCGGCCCGCGCGGGCGATGCGCCGCACATCGCGCGCATGCACTGGGACAGCCACCAGTCGACCTACATCGAGTCGGGGGCGGTCGCCCGTGAACGCATCGAGGCGTGGACGCTCGACGAGCGCACCGCCGGCTGGGAGCGAGTGGTCGATGAGACGCTGCGGGGCGAGCGAACGGTCGTGCTCGCGGTCGACGGCGATCGCGTGATCGGCTTCGCCGACGCCCGCCCCGTCGACCCTGCCGAGGAGCCGGAGCCGCCGCGCGATCTCGAGCTCAAGGGCCTCTACCTGCTCGACGAGTACCAGGGCTCGGGGCTGGGCCAGGCCCTGCTCGACGCCGCGATCGGCGGCAGGCCGGCGTTCCTGTGGGCGATGGCGGGCGAGACGCGGGCGCGGGCCTTCTATCGGCGCAACGGGTTCGAGCCCGACGGCGTCGAGCAGTTCTTCGAACCGTGGAACATCATGACCGTGCGGCTCGTGCGCTGAGCCGCCCCGGTGCCCGGTAGCGTTGAGGGTCGACCCCGAGGAGCACCCCCGCACATGAAGCCCGGCCCCAGGCGCAGCGTCAGCCAGTCCGACATCGTCGACGCCGCGTTCGAGATCCTCGAGGAGAAGGGCGTCGCCGCCGTCTCGGTGCGCGGCGTCGCCGCCGCCCTCGGCCTGACGCCCACCGCGATGTACACGTACTTCGCGTCGAAGAACGCGCTGCTGCAGGCGATGGTCGAGCAATTGCTGGCGGGCATCGCGACGAGCGTCGACGCCGGTACGGATGCCTCGATGCCGGGTTGGCGCGACCGTGTCGTGTCGATCGCGCTGACCCTTCGGGCCCGGCTGGCCGAGCACGCGGGTGCGATCGTCCTCGTCACGAGCGGGCCGCTCGACGGGCCGAACGCGCTCGCCGTCGCCGAGACGCTCATCGAGGCGTTCGTCGAGTCGGGCCTCGAGGTCGACGACGCCGCGCGAGCGGCCCACGCGGTGCGCGCCCACACCTTCGGACAGGCGGCGCTCGAGGCCGCACGTCGCGCGGCGCCGGTCGAGGCATCCGTGCAGCAGCCGCTGTGGTCGGAGTCGCGACACCCCCTCGTGGAGCAGACCGCCGGCCTCGACCTCGATGGCGAGGGCCCCGAGGAGTTCGCCGCCGCGATCGGCCGGGTGATCGACGGCTTCACGCGCTGAAGCGACCCTGCGCCACGGCTTTCGAGTCGGTGCTGTCGGCGTCGCGCCGCTGAGCGCTCGCGCCCCCTGCGCGCTCCGTCGAGAAGCGGCGAGGCGCCGACCCCCGGAGGGGCCGACGCCTCGTCGGTGTTGCGAAGGTGCTGGTCAGTCGACCGTCGGGGGCACGACGCGGATGAGCGCGGCGGTGTTGCCCTTGAAGGCCTTCTGGACCTGGATGACGGTGCCGTAGCCCACGCCGTCGTCGGCGGGGTTGCCCGAACCGAGCACGCCCAGCCCGGCGACCGGGGTGCCGTAGAGCTCGGTCAGCGGGTTGCCCTCGAGGTCGTAGATCGGCACGCTGTACGGGGCGTTGCCGACCGACGGCACGACGGTCGAGGCGTCCTGGTCACGGTAGACGAGTCGCCCGTCCGCGCGGAGCGCGAAGCCCGGCACCCAGCCGCGGTCGTCGGTGAACGTGCTCACCGGGTCCAGCGCTTCGATGTCGGTGCAGTACTCGTTGAGCTCGGCGTCGGTGATGCACTCGGTGAACGGATACGTCTTCGTCAGGCCGAAGGCGGCGTTCGACGACTGCGCACGCGAGGCCATCGCGTTCATCGTGGACGGGTCGACCTCGGCCGCCTCACCCGTGCGCTGCAGCGGGTTGAAGTGGCTGTCGACGATCAGCAGGCCGCCCTTGGCGCCGTAGCTCGGCAGGGCCGCCTCGTTCGCGACCGGCATGTTCGAGTTGCCGTAGGTCGTGTCGCGGTACCACACCAGCGCACCGGGGGCGTTGTAGGCCAGCTTCGCGACCTTCCACGCGCCGTCCTGGTAGATGCTGTTGTAGCCGTACTTCAGGCCCTCGTCGAAGCCGTCGAAGTTGCGCCACTCGACGAGGTAGTACTGCGCCTTGACCGAGGTGCCGGTGTCCTGACGCCAGCCGGGGCCGGTGGTCGTCGTGAACGAGGCGACCTCCTTCGTCCAGCCGTTGTCGCCGCTCTCGACGTCGTCGCTCCAGACCACGGAGTCACCGCTCGTCAGGGCGAGGTCGTCGGTGAACCAGCCGCGGTCCTGGTAGGCCGCGTCGGTCGCGAGGCGCAGGCGGATCTGGACGGTCTGCCCGGCGTACGCGGTGAGGTCGACGTAGTCGTGGCGCCAGCCGTGCGTCGAGCCCGTGAGGCCGTAGACCTTGGGTGCGCCCTCGGCCGCACCGAAGTCCTTCATGCGGCCGTTCGGGTCGGCGTAGCCGTCGTCGGTCGAGACCAGCTTGCCGGCCTCGTCGTAGACCTTCTGCTCGGCCCACGTCGTGCCGCCGTCGGTCGAGACCTCGATGTAGCCGTAGTCCCAGTCCTCCTCGATGACGTAGTCGTTCCACATCCAGAACTTGGGAGCGGTGGCGGGCACGTCGATCGTGCGGCCCAGGCGCAGGTCGGCCCAGTCCTGGTCGGCGCCGGTGTACCACATGTTCTCGCCGCTGTGGGGCTCTGCGAGGGTGATCACCTTCTCGGGGAGGTTGACCTTGATGCCGTCTTCCGTGCCCTTGGCGGGACGCGACGTCTGGCCGACCTTGATGGCGAGCTCGTCGTCACCGGGGTTCACGACCTTCGGGTCGGCCCAGCCGAGCACCCACTTGTCCCAGAGGCCCATGTGGGTCGGCATCGACTGGAAGATCGGGCCCGAGTGCGAGCCGCTGCTCATGAGGTCCCAGAAGTCGACGTCGGAGCTGGCGACGTTCGAGGTGTCGTAGAGGTCGGGCAGGCCGAGGTCGTGGCCGTACTCGTGCGCGAACACGCCGACGCCCGAGTCCTCGGGCTGCACGATGTAGTTCGACAGCTGGAGGTCGGTGCCGGGGATGTCGGCGCCGCCCGCGACGGCGGAGGAGTGCGCCCAGACCGCGTAGGTGCCCTCGGCGCCGCCGCCGCCCGACTTGTCCTCGCCGGCGTGCACGAGCACGACGTGGTCGATGACGCCGTCGGGCTCGAGCACGTTGCCGTCGCCGTCGCGGTCGCCCTGGTCTTCGATGTCGTAGTCGGCCCACGGGAAGTCGGGCTGCTGCTCGGCGAGGGCCGCGACCGCGTCGATCGGGAGCTGGCCCGGGCCGAGCGGGTTGTCGGGGTGACCCTGCATGTCCTGCATGGGGCCGGCCTCGTAGACGCCCTTGTCGTTGAGGTGGCAGAGCGTGGCGCCGTAGTACGCCTCGGAGTGCGGCACCTTGATCCACGGGGTCGCCTCACCGGTGACGGTGTAGGCGCCGCGCGACATCTCCTCGTACATGTTCTTCATCGTGTAGCCGGAGATGTCGAACCCGGCTTCGCCGTCGGGCCCGGTGAGGTCGGTGCGCACGCGCTCCGTGATGCCCTCGTCGGTGAACAGCATCTTGTTGAAGTGCTCGCTGGAGAAGTCCTCCACCCACATCGAGTTGTTGTCCTCGAGGTCGTACGACGCGGGGTCGGGGATGTTGTTGTGCAGCGGGCCGGACTGCACCGAGCCCGGCTTGCACGTCGTCGCGCCGAACTCGGTCGGCACCTGCAGGTCGCTGAAGTCCTCCGTGCCGTCGAACTCGACGAGGATCGTGAGGAGCTTCGCCTCCTGCGTGCCCTTGGCCTGCTTGAGCGCCTTCGGGCTCTTGCCCGTCTTCTGCGCCTTCTCCTCGGTCTTCGCCAGCTGACGCGCCGCGATGGGGTTTCCCTGCGCGTACTTCTGGTCGACGGACTTGGCGAGCTCGAGCGCCGTCGCGGCGCTCGGCGCACCGGTCTTCTTGCCGTTGATGTCGACGACCGCTTCGTCGTCGCCCTTCAGCTCAGCCTCGGCTCGGGGCGCGACGTAATTCATGTAGTACTCGTCGTCACCGATCACCGGCGCGGAGACGTGCGATGGCGTCGCGTTCGCGGGCAGCGCGCCCAGGGTCGCCAGACCGGCGGCCGCGAGCGCAAGCACGGAAGTCGTCGCCACCACGCGCCTGCGCGCGCGAGTGGAGTTTCCAGACATGCTTCTCCCTTCGAGTGCCGCGGCGGGGGTGACCGCCGGCAACACGCATGGCGCCCGTCGGTGGACGGACGTAATCGGAATCCTGCCGTTAACCGACGCGCCTATGGAAGCCCTGGGTTTCAAACTGTGGAGAACTCCGCCCATCCGTCATGCAGACGGTGGCGATCAGGTCACGATGTCCGGGAACGCTTCCCAGGGAGCGGGGCGTCCAATAGACTCCGACCTTCCGGTCGGTCGGTGGCGGGTCCCGTGCGGGGAGTGCGCAGGGGGGCGGATGCCGCTACCCGACGAGGAGGCTCCGCAGCTGGTCGGTCGAGTGCACGATCGCCATCGCGTCGTCGGCCTCGGCGGGCGAGCCGTAGCCCCATTCGACGAGGATCGTCGGCACGCCGTTCGCGAGCGCGCCGACCGTGTCGTGGCTGCGGTCGCCGACCATCACGGAGTGCGAGGTGTCGACGCCCTCCGCCTGGAGGCGACGAAGCGCCTCGGCGACGACGGCCGTCTTCGTCGCACGTGTGCCGTCGGTCGTCGCACCGGTGATGACGGTGAAGTACTCGGTGAGCCCGGCGTTGTCGAGCACCTCGCGGGCGGTGTGCTCGGGCTTCGAGGTGGCGAGGGCGATCGGCACGCCGGCCGCGTGCAGCCGCTCGAGGAGGCCCCGCACGCCGGGGAACACCGGCGACGAGAGCACGTGGTCGGCGTAGTGCGCGCGGTAGGTCGCGACGGCCTCGGCGGCGACGGCGTCGGCGAAACCGTGACCGGCTCCGAACACCTCGGTGAGCGGCGGGCCCACGTACGAGCGCAGCGTCGCGTCGTCGGGGACGGGCAGTCCGAGGGCGGTGAACGTATGGGCGAGCGATGCGGTGATGTCGGCGGCCGAGTCGATGATGGTGCCGTCGAGGTCGAAGAGCACCGCCGACCAGGTGCGGGTGAGCGTGGGTGCGGGGGAGGTCACCGTGACATTCTAGGGTCATCGAACGCGAGTATTGCTCGTATGAAGCCCTGGTCACAGGCAACCGACAGGCCGCGTTCAGGCTGACCGGGTCATCCGACCCAGTCGGGAGGCCTCGCCGTCGAGCCGTCTCAGAACAGCCGCGAGTGCCCGTCGTCGACGCCGCGCATCGCGTCGTAGTCGAGCACGAGACAGCGGATGCCGCGGTCTTCGGCCAGCGTGCGCGCCTGCGGCTTGATCTCCTGCGCGGCGAACACGCCGGTCACCGGCGCCAGCAGAGGGTCGCGGTTCATGAGCTCGAGGTAGCGCGTGAGCTGCTCGACGCCGTCGATGTCGCCGCGCCGCTTCAGCTCGACCGCGACGCTCGCGCCCGAGGCATCCGTCGCGAGGATGTCGACCGGGCCGATAGCGGTCATGTATTCGCGACGCACGAGCCGGTGCCCCTCGCCGAGCAGTTCGATCTGCTCGGCCAGCAGTTTCTGCAGGTGCGCCTCGACCCCGTCCTTCTGGAGGCCCGGGTCGACGCCGAGGTCGTGCGCGGAGTCGTGCAGCACCTCGTGGATCGACACGATGAGCCGGTCGGCGGTCTTCTTGTGCGTGACCGTCCAGAGCTCGACGACGCCGGCCTCGCGCTGCTCGTCGTCGGGCTCGGCCGCCTCGAGCGTGCAGGGCGGGCTCATCCAGTTGAGCGGCTTGTAGCTGCCGCCGTCGGAGTGCACGAGCAGGCTGCCGTCGCCCTTGACCATGAGCAGGCGGGTCGCGAGCGGGAGGTGGGCTTGCAGCCGCCCCGCGTAGTCGACGGAGCAGCGGGCGATGACGAGACGCACCCGACGAGTTTACCGGCGCGCATCGGCGCGCCGAGCGTCGCCGAGGGTGCCCGCTCGTACCGGATGTCGCCGCTCGGGGAGCGACATCCGGTCGGAACGGCCACACTCGCCGAGTGTTGCCGGCGGCGATCGAGGCGTCGGGCGTCGGGCGGCGGGCGTCGGTCAGGCGAGCGGGCGGGATGCCTCGGGCCGGGTGCGTTCGCGGGCGGCGGGCGCCGCGAGCGCCGAGAGCACGAGCAGCACGAGGATGACGAGCAGCGCGTTGAGGATGCCGAACTGCTGCCCGATGAAGCCGAGCAGCGGGGGACCGGCGAGGAAGGCGCAGTATCCGATGATCGCGACGGCGCTCACACGCGCCGCCGAATCGGTCGGGTGGTCGGCCGCGGCCGACATGCCCACCGGGAACCCGAGCGACGAGCCGACGCCCCAGAGCACGGTGCCGACGACGAGCATCCACGTCTCGGTGCCGAAGATGAAGAGCGAGAGCCCGACGATGCCGACGATCGCGAGGGTGCGCAGCACCGGAACCCGTCCGAAGCGGTCGAGGATCGGCCCGCCGACCACGCGACCGGCCGTGATCGAGACCGTGAAGACGCCGAACATGAGCGCGCCGGTCGTCGCGTCGAAGCCGTGGCCGTCGACGACGGCGAGGGCGAGCCAGTCGTTGGCCGACCCCTCGGCGAACGACATGCCGAGCATGATGACGCCGATGAGCAGCAGCCGCACGTCGCCCCATACGGCGAGGTTCGCCTTGAGCCGCTCGGGCCAGGGCGGGCGGGGGGCGCCGGCGTGCGTGTCGTCGCCGACCTCGGCGCGCACCGGCACGTAGCGCACGGCCACGAAGATGCCGGCCGCGATGCCGAGCGCCATGACGCCGAGGTGCAGCGACACCGGCACGTCGATCGCCGAGGCGCCCGCCGCGACGGCGGCGCCGGCGACGGTGCCGAACGAGAAGAAGGCGTGCATCATCGGCATGACGGTGCGGCCGATCTCGCGCTCGGCCTCGGCGCCCTCGACGTTCATCATCACGTCGACCGTGCCGTTGCCGAAGCCGAACAGGGCGAGGCCGATGACGACGAGAGGGACGGACGGCAGCAGGTCCGAGCCGCCGACTCCGGTGAACACGAGCCCGACCGAGACCGTCACGAGCGCGCCGATCATGCCGAGCCGCGCACCGAGCCGGGCGAGCAACCACGGGGCGGCGACGAGGCCGGCCACGGCGCCGATCGACGAGGCGAGGATGACGAGGCCGACGCCCTGCGTCGTGAGGCCCGTGTCGTCGCGGATCGCGGGGATGCGCGCCACCCAACTCGCCATCGCGAGCCCGGAGAGGAAGAAGATCGCGAAGATCGCGTTGCGCCAGGCGATGAGCTCGCGAGCAGGGCGCGTGGTCGGCGCGGCGTCGCCGGAGGTCTCGGTCATGGTCGTGCGCTGTCTCTCGGTCGAGCAGGAGGTGCTGATGTGCGGATGGAATCGAGAGTCGAATCGATTCGACTCGTTCGAGAACCCTATCCGCCGACCGGAGTGCCCGCAAGCCGTGGCGGGCCTCCGGAGGGCCGATCGTCCGGAATCGCGGGTTCGCGCTTGCATCGAGCGACCGGCCTCCCCTACAGTCTCGTGTTAATCGTTTAGCTAAACGATTAACATCTGCGGGCCAAGCACCGCACCCTTTCACCAAGAGAGACGGATCCAAAGGAGGATCGGATGCTTCGACGTGCAAACACCCGCCGTGGTGCTGCCGCACTCGCCGTGGCCGCGACCGCGGCGCTCGCGATGAGCGCCTGCAGCGGCACGGGTTCGAACGGAGGCGACGGCGAGGACGTCACCATCACGTACGGGATCTGGGACGAGAACCAGCAGCCCGCCATGGAGGACATCGCCGCGGCCTTCACCGAGGAGCACCCGAACGTGACGGTCGACATCCAGCTCACGCCGTACAAGGAGTACTTCACCAAGCTCCAGACCTCGGTCTCGGGCGGCGCCGCCCCCGACGTGTTCTGGATGAACGGCCCGAACTTCCAGCTCTACGCGTCGAACGGCGTGCTCGCGCCGCTCGACGACCAGGGCATCGACGCCGCGGACTACCCGCAGGGCCTCATCGACCTCTACACGTACGACGGCGCCCTGTACGGTGCGCCGAAGGACTTCGACACCGTCGCCCTCTGGTACAACAGGGAGCTCTTCGACGCGGCGGGCGTCGCCTACCCCGAGGCCGGCTGGACCTGGGACGACCTGAAGGCCGCCGCCGCGAAGCTGACCGACCCGGCCAAGGGCCAGTACGGGATCGCCGCGAGCCAGTACGGCCAGGAGAACTACTACAACTCGATCGCCCAGGCGGGCGGAGAGGTCATCAGCTCCGACGGCACCGAGTCGGGCTACGGCACCCCCGAGGCGCTCGCCGGCATCGAACTCTGGACCGACCTGATCGAGGCGGGCTCGTCGCCGACGGCCCAGCAGCTGACCGACACGAACCCCGAGGACTTCTTCCTCTCGGGCAAGGTCGCGATGTTCCAGAACGGCTCCTGGGCCGCCGTCGCCTACGCCGACAACCCCGACATCGCCGACAAGGTCGATGTCGCGCCGCTCGCAACGGGTGCGACGGGCAACCAGAGCGTCATCCACGGCATCGGCAACGTCGCGAACGCGAAGAGCGAGCACGTCGACGTCGCGAAGCAGTTCGCCGCATTCGCGAGCTCCGAGCAGGCCGCCGAGATCCAGGCGGAGACCGGCACCGTCATCCCCGCCTTCAACGGCACCCAGCAGACCTGGGTCGACGCCCTTCCGCAGTACGACCTGCAGGTCTACATCGACGCGCTCGAGACCGCGGTGCCCTACCCCGTCTCGAAGAACACCTCGGCATGGACGTCGATCGAGAGCGAGATCCTCTCGCAGGTCTGGGCCGGCTCCGTCACTCCCGAGGAGGGGCTGCAGCAGCTCGCCGAGCAGATGCAGGCGGCACTGGACGCGGAGTCGGAGTAACACCATGTCCGATCTGATCGCGCAGCGCACGAGCGCGCCGATCGCAGAGCTCGACCGGGAGCGGCCCGAGGCCGCTCCCGGCCGGGGGCGGCGCCGCGGTCGCGGGCCCGGCCAGTCGCCGTGGTGGGCGCTGCTCTTCATCGGCCCGACCGCCGCCGGCCTCCTGGTCTTCTACCTCTGGCCGACCGTCCGCACCTTCCTGATGTCGTTCACCGAGTCGGGCCCGTTCGGCGGCTCCGAGTTCGTCGGCGTCGACAACTACGTCCGGCTCTTCCAGGACTCCGAGCTCATCGAGGCGCTGCGCAACACGGCGGTCTACACCGTCATCGCGCTCATCGGCATCCCCATCGCGATCGCCATCGCCGCGCTGCTCAACACCGCGGGGCTCCGCGGCCGCGGCGTGTACCGCACCCTCTACTTCATCCCCGTCGTGACGATGCCGGCCGCGATCGCGCTCGTCTGGCGCATGATCTACAACGGCGACTACGGCGTGCTCAACGCGGCCCTCGCGGTCTTCGGCATCGAGGGCAAGAGCTGGCTGACCGACCCGAACACGGCACTCGTCGCCATCGCGATCGTCGGCATCTGGGCCGGCCTCGGCACCAACATCGTGATCTTCCTGGCGGGGCTGCAGGGCATCCCCGACACGGTCATGGAGGCGGCCGACCTCGACGGCGCCGGCCCGGTGCGCAAGTTCTTCTCGATCACCATCCCGCTGCTGAGCCCGAGCATCTTCTTCGTGAGCGTCATCAGCGTCATCGGTGCCCTGCAGGTGTTCGACCTCATCTACATGATGCTCGGCACCTCGAACCCCGCGATGCCGAGCACCCGCACGATCGTCTACCTCTTCTACGAGGCGGGCTTCCTCGACAACCAGCAGGGGTACGCGGCGGCGATCGCGTTCCTGCTGCTCATCATCATCCTCATCCTGACGGTCGTGCAGTTCCGTCTGCAGAAGAAGTGGGTGCACTATGAGTGATCTCGCCGTCGACACCCGCGCCATGACGGGCGCCCCGCCCGAGGCATCCGCCCCACGACCCGGCCGTACCGGCCGCGGTCGCAAGCAGGGCCACTGGCTCGTGCACCTGCTGCTCGCCACCGGCGCCGTGCTGATGATCTTCCCGTTCGTCTGGCAGACGCTCACCGCGTTCAAGACGTTCCAGGACTCGGTGCAGGTGCCGCCGGTCGTGTTCCCCGACCCGTGGGTGTGGACGAACTTCGCCGAGGTCTTCGAGTCGATGCCCTTCGGCCAGATGTTCCTCAACTCGGTGCTGCTCACGGTCGGCCGCACGGTCGGCCAGGTCGTGCTGTGCACGATGGCGGGCTACGCGTTCGCGCGCATCCCGTTCCGGGGGCGCAACGTCGTCTTCGTGCTCTTCCTGTCGGTGCTCATGGTGCCGTCGCAGCTCTACCTGCTGCCGCAGTACGAGATCATCCAGAACCTCGGCTGGCTGAACACCCTGCAGGCGCTCATCGTCCCCGGCATCTTCAGCGCGTTCGGCACGTTCCTCATGCGGCAGTTCTTCATGTCGATGCCCGCCGAGCTCGAAGAGGCCGCGCGCATCGACGGCGCGAACCCGTGGCAGACCTTTTGGAAGGTGATGCTGCCGCTCGCCAAGCCCGGCATCGTCGCGCTCACGGTGTTCACGGTGCTGTGGTCGTGGAACGACCTGCTGTGGCCGCTCGTCGTCACGACCGACCCCGAGAAGATGCCCCTCTCGGTGGGCCTGTCGCAGCTCGTCGGCCTGCACGGCACTGATTACCCTGTGCTGATGGCGGGCGCACTGCTGGCGACGCTGCCCATGCTGGTCACGTTCATGATCCTGCAGAAGCAGTTCATCCAGGGCATCGCGTTCTCGGGGACGAAGGGGTGACGTGATGGTGCGGGCGAACACGGGGGGCTCGACGACGCACGGCGGACCCGGCGGGCCGGGTGCAGGCAACCACGTGCGCCGTCGGCCGACGCTGCGCATGGTCGCCGAGCTCGCGGGCGTCTCGACGGCGACCGTCTCGTACGTCTTCTCAGGTCGCGGCGGCGGCGGTTCGGGCTCGGGCGTCGCCGAGGCGACCGCCAAGCGCGTGCTCGAGGCCGCCGAGCAGCTCAACTACCGGCCGAACCGCGCCGCGCGCACCATCCGCACCGGCCGCAGCGACACCGTGCAGCTCTCGCTGCACATGCTGAGCGACCCGTGGTCGCTCGCCGTCGCGGCGGCGGTGAACGAGGAGGCGAACCGGCACGGCCTCACGACGCTCATCCTCGCCGACGGCGACTGGTACGCCGCGCTCGACCGGGTCGAGAGCGACGTCGCCTACCTCGACGGGGCGGGCGCCACCGCCGACGTCGGGCGGAAGCTGCAGGCGCTCGCCGAGCGCGGCCAGCGGCTCGTCGTCTTCAGCGAGACGCTCGAGCCCGACGGGTACGACGTGATCCGCTCCGACGCGATCCCCGGCTGCTATCTCGCGATGGACCACCTGCTCGAACGGCACACCGCGATCGGATGCCTCGCCGCCGAGGATGCGGTCAAGGCGCCCGAGCGCTCGCGGTACACGCCCTATCTCGTGCGCATGCGCGAGCGCGGGATCGCGATCGTGCCCGAGCACACCGCGACGTACGAGAACACGCAGGCGAGCGCGTTCACGGCGGCGGTCGCGCTGCTCTCGCGCGACGACCGGCCGACCGCGATCTACGCCACGACCGACTTCGCCGCGATCGCCGCGATCAACGCCGCGCACATGCTCGGCCTCCGCGTGCCGCACGACGTCGCCGTGATCGGCGTCGGAAACACCCCCGACGCGCAGTCGATCGCCCCGACCCTCACCACGGTCGGCCCGACCGACTTCTACCGCAGGCAGGCCGAGATCATCGTCGCCCGCGCGCTCGACTCGGGCGACGCCGAACCGCGCCTGCACGAATTCCCCTGGTCGCTCGTCCCGGGCGGCTCGACCGATCTCGACGCGCCGCCCCGAGCGGCGCGCATGCACTGAATCTCGCGCCCGCGGCCCGGCTCGCGTGCGGCAACACCTGAAGGAGCACCACCCCGTGGATCTGAACATCGGCATCGTCGGCTTCGGCGCGCGCTCGACCCTGTGGAAGGAGGCGCACAAGCCCGGCCGCGGCTCACGCGTCGTCGCCGTCTGCGACCTCGCCGAACGATCGCGCGCCGAGGCGCGCGCGGCACTGCCCGAGGCATCCGTCACCGACTCGCTCGACGAGCTGCTCGCGAGCGGCATCGACGCCGTCATGGTGCTGACCCCCGACCACCAGCACGCGCCCGTCGCGATCGCCGCGCTCGAGGCCGGCGTCCCGGTGTTCTGCGAGAAGCCGCTCGCCGTGACCCTCGACGACGCCGACGCGATCCTCGAGACCGCTCGTCGCACGGGCACGCGCCTCTACGTCGGCCACAACATGCGCCACATGTCGGTCGTGCTCCTCATGCGCCGGCTCATCCTCGAGGGCCGCATCGGCGAGGTGAAGGCCGTGTGGTGCCGCCACTTCGTCGGCAACGGCGGCGACTACTACTTCAAGGACTGGCACGCCGAGCGCGAGAAGACGACGGGCCTGCTGCTGCAGAAGGGCGCCCACGACCTCGACGTCATCCACTGGCTCGCCGGCGCCTACACGACCGAGGTGCAGGCCATGGGCGCGCTGAGCGTCTATGGCGACATCGACGACCGCCGCGACCGCTCGGGCGAGCGCATGCGCGACTGGTTCAGCCTCGACAACTGGCCGCCGACCGCGCAGACCGGCCTCAACCCGGTCGTCGACGTCGAGGACATCTCGATGGTCAACATGCGCCTCGGCAACGGGGTGCTCGCGAGCTACCAGCAGTGCCACTTCACGCCCGACTACTGGCGCAACTACACGGTCATCGGCACCGAGGGCCGCATCGAGAACTTCGGGGACGTCTCGGGGTCGGAGGTGCGGCTGTGGAACCGGCGCCATCAGGGCGCGGCACCGGCCGACGAGACGTTCATCGTGCCGGCCTCGCCCGAGGACGTCGGCCACGACGGCGCCGACGCGCTGCTCGTCGGCGAGTTCCTGCGGTTCGTGCGCGACGGCGGGCTGACCGAGACCTCGCCGGTCGCCGCCCGCGAGGCGGTCGCCGTCGGCATCCGGGCCACCGAGTCGCTGCGCGGCGACGGCGGCACGCTCGACGTGCCGCAGCTCGACTCGGGGCTCGTGGCCTACTTCGAGGCGGGCCAGGTCGAGCCGGCGACGGCGTCGGCCTGAGGCATCCCGCCGCCCCTTCGGAGAGCGACGCAACGTCGGCGCGCACCCGCGTGCACGGGCCCGTTTCGTGCAGATCTCCGAAGTCATGGTTCTTCCCGCGCCGGTACGATGGCTGAGTCATCCGGCGCACCCACCGGACCAACCGCATGAACCGCCGCACCCAGCGGTTCGTGCGCCGAACAACGGAGTTTTCGAAGCGATGAAGGCCCTCTACAAAGCCGCCCCCGGCGCCGGTTTCGAGTTCGTCGAACGGCCCGAGCCCGAGCCCGGTCCCGCCGACGTGAAGATCCGGGTGCTGCGCACCGGCATCTGCGGCACCGACCTGCACATCGAGAAGTGGGACGACTGGGCGGCCTCCGAGATCCGCACCCCGCTCATCCCGGGGCACGAGTTCTACGGCGAGGTCGTCGAGGTGGGCTCGCTCGTCCACGACGTCGCCGTCGGCGACAAGGTGTCGGGCGAGGGCCACGTCGTCTGCGGCATGTGCCGCAACTGCCGCGCCGGCCGTCGCCAGATGTGCATCCGCACGCAGGGCGTGGGCCTGCACCGCGACGGCGCGTTCGCCGAGTACGTGGTCATCCCCGGCGAGAACGTCTGGGTGCACCACTCGCCGGTCGATCCCGAGGTCGGCGCGATCTTCGACCCCTTCGGCAACGCGGTGCACACCGCCCTCGCCTTCTCGGTCGTCGGTGAGGACGTGCTCGTCACGGGCTGCGGACCGATCGGCCTCATGTCGATCGCGGTGGCGCGCCACGTCGGCGCGCGGTTCATCGTCGCCTCGGATGTCTCGCCGTCGCGCCTCTCGCTCGCGATGGACATGGGTGCCGACGCGGTCGTGGATGTCTCGAAGGAGCGCGTGCGCGAGGCGCAGGGCCGGCTCGGCATGCGCGAGGGCTTCGACGTCGGCTTCGAGATGAGCGGGTCGCCGAAGGCGCTGCCCGAGATGATCGAGAACATGAACCACGGCGGCCGCATCGCGATGCTCGGCCTGCCGAGCGAGCCCTACGCGATCGACTGGGGCAAGGTCGTCACCCACATGCTCACGCTCAAGGGCATCTACGGCCGCGAGATGTTCGAGACCTGGAACTCGATGTCGGCGATGCTGCAGACGAGCTCGGAGCTGCGTTCGCGCGTGGCCTCGATCATCAGCGACCGGTTCGCCGCGCGCGACTGGCGCGAGGCCTTCGACGTGGCCGCATCGGGCGGCGTGGGCAAGGTCATCCTCGACTGGACGGAGATCTGATGTACGGAGACGTGAAGGCGCAGCTGCGCGCCGAACTCGACGAGATCGAGGCCGCCGGGCTCACGAAGCGCGAGCGCGGCATCCAGGGGCCGCAGTCCTCGGCGATCGACGTCGCGGGCCGCGAGGTGCTGAACTTCTGCGCGAACAACTACTTGGGCCTCGCCGACGACCCGCGCATCGTCGCGGCCGCGCACCGCGGCCTCGACGAGTGGGGCTACGGCATGGCGAGCGTGCGCTTCATCTGCGGTACGCAGGAGCAGCACCTCGAGCTCGAGCGGCGCGTGTCGGAGTTCCTCGGGTACGACGACACGATCCTGTTCTCGTCGTGCTTCGACGCGAACGGCGGTGTTTTCGAGACGCTGTTCGGGGCCGACGACGCGATCATCTCCGACGAGCTCAACCACGCGTCGATCATCGACGGCATCCGCCTCTCGAAGGCACGGCGGTTCCGGTACAAGAACCGCGACATGACCGACCTCGAGGCCCGTCTCGTCGAGGCTGCGGGCGCCCGACGCAAGGTCATCGTGACCGACGGCGTGTTCTCGATGGACGGCTACATCGCGCCGCTCGAGGAGATCTGCGACCTCGCCGACCGGTACGGCGCGCTCGTGTTCGTCGACGACTCGCACGCCGTCGGCTTCGTCGGCGCGAACGGCCGCGGCACGCCCGAGTACTGCGGCGTCGAGGGGCGGGTCGACATCACGACCGGCACGTTCGGCAAGGCGCTCGGCGGCGCATCCGGTGGATATGTCGCCGCCCGCCAGGAGATCGTCGACCTGCTGCGCCAGCGGGCCCGGCCGTACCTGTTCTCGAACACCCTCGCGCCCGCGATCGTCGCGGGCACGCTCGAGGCGCTGTCGCTCCTGGCCTCCTCGGGCGAGCTGCGCACGCGCCTGAACGCGAACGCCGCGCTGTTCCGAGACCTCATGGATGCCGCGGGCTTCGAGCTGCTGCCCGGCGAGCACCCGATCGTGCCGGTCATGTTCGGCGACGCGGCGCTCACCGCGCGCATCGCCGACGCCCTGCAGGAGCGCGGCGTGTTCGTGACGGCCTTCTCGTACCCGGTCGTGCCGAAGGGCGCCGCGCGCATCCGCGTGCAGCTGTCGGCTGCGCACTCCGAGGATGAGATCCGCCGCTGCGTCGAGGCGTTCACCGAGGCGCGCGAGGCGGTCGCGGCCGGCTGAGGCCGGCCGCCGGTGTCGCGTATCTGCAAGACGCGCGCGATCGTCCGGCGTAGCCTGGGCCCGACCATGAGCGGAGACCGCCTCCGGGCGGTGACGCGAAAGGAGGCGGATCATGGCCGAGCGATTCGACGCGGTCTCGAGCATCACGATCGACGCGCCGCGCGAGCACGTCTGGGCGGTGATCACCGACCCGGCCGCCGCACGGGAGTTCATGTTCGGCACCGAGCTCGAGACGGAGTGGTCGGTGGGCGGCGACATCAGGTGGCGCGGTGAGTGGAAGGGCGAGGCGTACGAGGACCACGGCGTCGTGCTCGAGTTCGACCCGCCCGGACGGCTCGTGCACACGCACTTCAGTCCGCTGGGCGGCGAGGCCGACGTGCCCGAGAACCATCACACCCTGACGTGGACGCTCGTCGCCGCCGGCGGGGCGACGGTGCTGACGCTCACGCAGGACGACAACCCGACGGCGGAGGCGGCCGAGCACTCGAAGGGGATGTGGGACTCGCTCGTCGCGAAGGTGAAGGAGCTCGCCGAGGGTTCGTGACGAGCGCCGGTACCTTTGGGTGGCGCGGCACCGTGCTCGGCCGGCTTCGAATCGATTCGGCCTAGAATCGGGCGCATGCAGCCCGAACCCGCCGCCCCGGCCGCCTCGCGGCCGACGCTCGCCGACGTCGCCGCGAAGGCCGGCGTCTCCGCGTCGACGGCCTCGCTCGCGTTCAGCGGGTCCGGCCCCGTGTCGGACGCCACGAAGCAGCGGGTGCTCGACGCCGCCGCGGCGCTCGGCTACGGCGGGCCCGACCCGCGCGCTCGCTCGCTCCGGCAGGGCCGCTCGGGCATCGTCGGCGTCGTGCTCGAAGAGCGGGTGCGGGCCGCGTTCCTCGACCCGGTGAAGATCCAGATGCTCGACGGCATCACCGAGGGCATCGCGCCGCTCGGCGCCGGCCTGCTGCTGCTGACCGACACCGGCGAGCCCGGCGAGAACGCCGTGAACATCGAGAGCGCGCCCGTCGACGCGGTCGTCCTGATCGGCTGCAGCCCGCGGCTCGCCGTCTCGATCGAGGCGCTCCGGCGCCGAGGCATCCCCGCCGTCGCCATCGAGGGCGACACCGGTGAGGACCTGCCCGAGATCTCGATCGACAACCACCAGGCGACCCGGCGCGGCGCCGACTACCTGCGTCAGCTCGGGCACACGCGCGTCGCACTCGTGACGTTGCCGTTCGATGCGGCCCGCACGCGCGGCCCGCTCACCCCCGAGCTCGAGCGCGCCGGCACCGCGGCGACCGCGCGCGAGCGGCTCGCCGGCGCCCGCGAGATCTTCCCCGGCATCACCGGCCAGGTCGCCGGGGCGAGCTCGATCGAGGAGGGCCTCGAGGCCGCACGGGCGCTGCTCGCGAACCCCGAGAGCCGGCCGACGGCGATCATCGCCCAGAGCGACCTGCTCGCGGCGGGCGTCATCCGCGCCGCGGAGGAGCTCGACATCGCGGTGCCCGCCGAGCTCAGCGTCATCGGGTTCGACGGCATCCGCGTGGACGGTCTGCAGCACGACCTGACGACGCTCTCGCAGCCGTCGGTCGCGAAGGGCCGTGCCGCCGGCGAGGCGGTCGTGAGCCTGCTCGCGGGCGAGTCGCCCGAATCGGTCTGCTTCACGAGCACCCTGCACGTCGGCGACACCACCGCCCCGCCGCCCGCCCGCTGAGGGCGGGGTGTGAGAAGCGCGCGTGTCGTCTGCACGACGGCTCCTCGGTCTGGTCCGCCGTGCGCGCGGCGCGCGACGAGGCCTCGGCGGGAGGGTCGCCCTCCGCGGAGCGCGACCACATGACCACATGGCCACACCGGTCGTGGCGACATGGCCACATGGCCACACCGGTCGTGACCACATGACCACATGACCACACCCGTCGTGACCACATGACCACATGACCACATCGGTCGTGGCGATATGGCCACATGGCCGCACCGGTCGTGAGCACATGGCCACATGACCACAGCCGTCGTGACCACATGACCACATGACCACACCGGTCGCCGAGGGAATGACCGCGGCTCGCGGGCGCAACGCACCAGTGCGACGTGCGACGTGCGTCGCGCGACGCCGCCCTCCAGGCCGGCGCGGGGCCGAGCCGCATCGCGCGGCACCTCGCAGCGCGGTGTCTCGGCGCACCCGGCGTGCGCCCTCGCGGCATCGAGCGCGCCCGGTCGTAGGCTGGCCCGCATGAGCCTCGACCTCGCCGCGATCTACCGAGACCTGCACGCCAACCCCGAACTCTCGTTCCAGGAGCACCGCACCGCCGGCATCGTCGCCGAGGTGCTGAGCGGTCTCGGCCTCGAGGTCGTGACCGGGCTCGGCACGACCGGCGTGGCGGGCGTGCTCGCCAACGGCGACGGCCCGACGGTGCTGCTGCGCGCCGACATGGACGCCCTGCCCGTGCTCGAGGACACCGGGCTGCCGTACGCGAGCACGGCGCGCGGTATCGACCCCGACGGCAACGACGTGCCGGTCATGCACGCGTGCGGCCACGACGTGCACGTGACGTGCCTGCTCGGCGCGACCGAGCGCCTGGTGGCCGAGCGTGCGGGCTGGTCGGGCACGCTCGTCGTCGTCTTCCAGCCGGCCGAGGAGCTCGGCGGCGGAGCCGAGTCGATGATCGCCGACGGGCTCTACGAACGCGTGCCCAGGCCCGACATCGTGCTCGGCCAGCACGTCGCCCCGCTGCCGGCGGGATTCGTCGGCGTGCACCCGGGCGTCGCGATGGCGGCCGCCGACTCGCTCACGGTCCGCGTGCACGGCGTCGGCGGGCACGGCTCGCGCCCCGAGACGACGATCGACCCAGTGCTGCTCGCCGCCGCGATCACCATGCGGCTGCAGGGCGTCGTCGCCCGCGAGGTCGCCGCGACCGACGCCGCCGTCGTCACGGTCGGGCAGCTGCACGCCGGCACGAAGCACAACATCATTCCGTCGGAGGCGATGCTCGGCATCAACGTGCGCAGCTTCGATGAGACGGTGCGCACGAGGGTGCTCACCGCGATCGAGCGCGTCGCCAAGGGCGAGGCGGCCGCGTCGGGCGCGCCCCGCGATCCCGATCTCGACTACGACGCCCGCTTCCCGGCCACTGTCAACGACCCCGATGCCTCGGAGCGCACCGCAGCCGCCCTGCGCCGCGCCCTCGGCGAGGGGCGCGTGTTCGACCCGGGCGTCGTCTCCGGCAGCGAAGACGTCGGCGTCTTCGCCACCGAAGCGGGCGTGCCGCTCGTGTACTGGTTCCTCGGCGGGTTCGACCCGTCGCTGTTCGACCCGGCCGCGCTCGCCGCGGGCCGACTGCCCGACGACCTTCCGTCGAACCACTCGCCGCACTTCGCGCCCGTCATCGACCCGACCCTCGAGAGCGGCGTCACCGCTCTCGTCGGCGCGGCGCGCGAGTGGCTGGCCTGATCCGCTCCTGACTCACGACGGGTGGACGCGTCGCGGGGCCGCTCAGGCCGGGGCGCCCGTCACCATCCACTTGCTGCCGCGGGCGCGGAGGGAGAGGGTGACGGCGCGGGCCGCCAGGTACCCGATCGCGAAGGCCGCCATCAACCAGGCCGGCCCGGCCGCGCCGGACGGGGCGATCGCCGCGACGCCGAGTGCGAGCGGCACGAAGACGGCCAGGTTCACGAGGCCGGTCCACGCGAGGTACCTGGCGTCGCCGGCCCCGATCAGCACGCCGTCGAGCACGAAGACGAGGCCGCCGAGGGGTGCCGACAGGCCGAGCACGACGAGCGACGGCGGCAGCAGGGCCGCGACCTCGGCCGAGCTCGTGAACAGCCCGGGCAGCACCCAGGCCGTCGCGATGAGCAGTGTCCCGATGACCGCGCCCGAGCCGATGCCCCACTCGATGCAGCGCCGCAGCACGCGCCGGACGACCGCGACGTCGCCCGCGCCGAGCCCCTGCCCGATGAGGGCCTGCGCCGCGATCGCCAGCGCGTCGAGGGCGAACCCGAGCGTGAAGTAGATCGTCATCGCGACCTGGAAGGCGGCGAGCTCGTTCGACCCGAGCGAGGTCGCGGTCCACGTCGCGAGCAGCAGCGCGACGCGCAGGCTCGCGGTGCGGATGAACAGCCAGCCGCCCGAGACGGCCCCGCGCAGCACTCCGGCGTGGTGCGGCCAGGGGCTCGCGCCCGCCCGGCGCGCATGCGACGCGACGACGACGAGGTAGACCGCGACCATTCCCCACTGCGCGATGACGGTGCCCGCTGCCGACCCCGCGATGCCCCAGCCCGCGACGTAGATGAACACGTAGTTGAGCGCGATGTTGACGGCGAAGCCGATGCCGGCGACCCAGAGCGGGGTCTTCGTGTCCTGCAGGCCGCGCAGCAGGCCCGTCGCGGCGAACACGATGAGCATCGCCGGCAGGCCGGCCATCGAGATCGAGAGATACGTGGATGCCTCGGCCGTGACGTCTTCGGTCGCCCCGAAGAGCCCGACGAGCCACGGTGCCGCGAACCAGCCGGCGACGGCGAGCACGATGCCGATGCCGAGCGCGAGCCACAGCCCGTCGATGCCCGAGGCGACCGCGCTGCGCAGGTCGCCCGCCCCGAGCAGGCGCGCGACCGCGGGCGTCGTCGCGTACGCGAGGAACACCATGAGCCCGATGATCGTCTGCAGCACCGCGCTCGCGAGCCCGAGGCCGGCGAGCGGCTCGGCGCCGAGATGGCCGACCATCGCCGTGTCGGCGAGCAGGAACAGCGGCTCGGCGATGAGCGCGCCGAGCGCGGGGACGGCGAGGCGCAGGATGTCGCGGTCGACGGCGCGCGACGCCGGGAGCTCGGTGGTCTTCATGTGCCCCACGAGCCTACGCGGAGCCGGCGACAGTGGGGGCGGCAGCGGGCGGTCGGAATGCGCCACCCGGATCCGGGAGCCCGTCGGCGCGGACGGCGATCGCTGTCCCGCTCGAACCGCCGCGGTCAGCCGTGCCGTGCTCCCGCCAGTCTGGGCCCGGCCGCTCCGCCGGGCACACCCGCCGGTGCCGCGCTCGTCGCCGGAGCGACGTTCAGCCCGAGGAACACGCGCGGCGCACCGTCGAGCACGATCTCGGCCGTTCGCCCGGTTGCGTCGATCGTTCGCCGTCGCCCGATCGCGTCGATCTCTGTGATCGCGTCGGTGACCGTGGTCACCGTGACCGGCACCTTGCTCGGCCATGGGTCGATCCAGAGCTCGGGCGCCGGGAAGTGATCCGTCCCAGAGGCGTGATCCGGGTTGAGCACGTAACCGTCGACCCGGGTCCAGAGCACGACGAGATCCCCTTCGGGAGTCCGGAAGTGCAGACCCTTGATGTCATCGTCGTCGAAGTCGAGCCAGCCGCGGAACTCGGCGTCGTCGAGCAGTCGCGCCGCGTTCGCGTAGGCGAGCAACGACGGTTTCGCGCTGAGATCGCGGTTCATCAGGCCGAAGTGGTACTCGACGTTGTCGGCGTTCGCCACTTGCGGGTTGCCGAGCACGCTGTCGTGGAACTGGTACCAGCAGACCCCGCGGAGCCCCTCCGCCTTCGCGAGCGCGAGAGTGAGGAAGACGTTCTCCGCGGCGTGTCGGTAGGTGTCGTTCCACCATGCGTTCGGCCGCGTGCAGGCGTAGGCCTCGGTGAGCCAGATCTCCTTCTCGCCGTACTCCTCCATCAGCGCCTTCAGCTTGCGGAGGCCTCCGTAGAAGTTCCAGTAGCCGCCGTTCGACGATGCGTCGTCGCCGTCGGCGGGCACGTAGTCGGGCGTGAAGTTGCCGCGGCCCGGGTGGAATGCGAACGCGTCGATGAGATCCCAGCCGCCACCGGCATGGAACGCCCGCACCCATGGCTCGTCCATGCCAGCGAGGCCGTTGTTCATGATCTTGATCGTCGAGCCGATGGCGGCCGCGCGGTCGACGACCGGACGCAGCGCCAGGTCGATGTACGCCTGTGCCGCGACACCCGTGTTGAAGGGCCGGTTCAGCTCGTTGCCGACCTCGAAGTACTCGGCGCCCGCTGCGATCGCCACGTCGAGGTTGGCCGCCGCCCAGTCGGCCGCCTGGGCGGGCGTCGCCGTGAGCAAAGGCTGAAGCTCGATGTTGTGCGACATCCCTCGGGCGTCGAACGCCGACGGCGGGAGTCCGGGGCCGCCGTCGTAGGCGATGCGCACTCGGCTGATGCCCACCCGCTGCCAGAGGTCGAGAAGCGCGTCAGCTGACGGGCGCAGGAGCCACGGATAGTTGGCGATGCCGAACATACTGGCCGCCGACGGGCCGGCAGCCGCCTCTGCGGGCAGCACGGCGACGTTCGTTCGCGCGAACGCCTCGTCGGCGCCCGCGCGAACGGTCACCTCGGAGACGTACACGCCCTCGGGGGGTGCGGCGAAGGTGAACTCCGGGGCGGTCGTGGAACGTGCGGCGATGTCGACCGATCGGGTCTCCTCGGCAAGGATCTCGCCGTCGTAGTCGCGCACCCACCAGCTCACCTCGACGCGCTGCTCGACCTCGGCGCCGTTCGCGATGAGCGCCGTCAGAGTGATCGGCGGGTCGGTCGGCGTGAGCAGGCTGAAGGCGCGGTCGGTCTGCAGTTCGAGCCCGAGCGCCCGGCCGAGTCCGATCGAGGCGGTCGCCGAGGGCAGGGTGGTGCTGAAGAAGAAGTCGGCAGAGCTGAGGTGGCCACCGTCCTCGCGCGGCATGCCGGGGCAGTGGATCCAGGTCGCGTTCGACCACGCCTGGCGCGACCGTTCGAGCAAGAACATGCCGTGCTGCTCGCCCCAGGTCGAGGTGTGCGCCACGCCGATCATCTCCTCGAACGGGATGCCTCCGGCGGGGTCGCGCGACCACTTCGTGAGGGCGACGTAGTCATCGGGCTCGGTCGCGCCGATGATGGCACGGCTGAAGAGGAATCCATCGGGCAACAGGGTGGAGGCCCCGTCCACGTGCCACTCGAAGTGCGCCCGGTTCGTCGACACCGTGACCGTGCCGACGACCGTGGTCGCCCCGGCGGCCGTCCCGAAGACGTACTCCATGCGGATCGCGGGCTGCCCCTCGGCAGTCGTGATGAGGCTCGGCTGCCCACCTGTGGAGACGTGGATGCCGGTGACCGAGTCCTTCACCTGGAATCGGGAACCCTGCGAGCGGATCACGCCGGCGCCGTCGCGGACGGCGATACGACCGCCGACGCTTGCGAGCACGCTGATGCCCGACGCCGAGAGCGTCACGTCACCCGCTGCCGCCACGGCGGTGACGGGCGACGGCTCCGCGATGAGCAGGACCCCGGCGGCGAGGCCGCCGCCGAGGAATCCGCGGCGGGTGAGCCCACTCGGGCCCGAAGGTGTCGACGTCATCGTCGCTCCTCTTCCGCATGTCCGCGACGACATGCTGCTAATACCTATTATCAAAGGGGACTCGACCATCGTCGATCCGAGTGCGGCGATTTGTCAAGTGGGGTTGCGGAATTTGATGATGCGTATTAGCGTCACTGCTCGACACCCCGCCAATAGGCATTATCAGCACAGGAGTTCAGATGGCACCGAAGCCTCGTCGGATCACCCAACGGGAGATCGCCCGCATCGCAGGGGTGAGCCAGACCACCGTATCGATGGTGCTCAACGACCGCGATGGCTCGAACGTGCGCATTCCCGAGGAAACGCGTGCGCGGGTCAAGGCTGCCATCGAGGCATCCACATACGTCGCCGACCCCGCTGCTCGCCGGCTCGCCGGTCTCGACAACCAGATCGTCGGGGTGTTCACCTACGAGGCGGCCCTCTCGCCCGAGAGCATGGATTTCTACGGCCCGCTCCTCAACGGCATCGAGCGGGCGGCGGAACGCATCGGCTGCGACCTGCTGTTCTTCACGAGCTCGCCCGTAGAGGACGGTCGCCGCAGCCTCTTCAACCGCAAGACACGGTTGCGGCTCGCAGATGGCTGCATCCTGCTGGGCCAGCAGATGGATGCCTCGGAGCTCGAGCGGCTCGTCGAAGAGCGGTTCCCGTTCGTGGCGGTCGGTCGCCGCGACGAGACGGAGGCGACGGTGCCCTACGTGGGACTCGACTACGTCACCCCGACGCTCGCACTCGTCGAGCGCTCACGGGCGCTCGGCCACGAGCGGGCCGTCTACCTCCGGCGCGAAGGCTCCAGCCCGACCGTCCGCGACCGCCTGCAAGCCATCGAGTTGGCGGCGTCCGACGGTCGCTTGGAGTTCTCCATCCTCGAAGAGGCGGATCTCGCAGGCCTCGCCGAGCATGTTCGCGCCGCGCGGGCGAGCGTCGTCTTCGCCGAGGACGTCTTCCTCGCCGAGGACGCGATCCACGCACTCACAACCGCGGGGGTCGTCGTGCCCGACGAGGTATCAGTGGCGGCGCTCGCCGAGGTGCGGGGGCACCGCAGTGGTGATCGCGCCCTCACGGGATTCCGGGTGCCGCGCGAGCGAGTCGCCGCGACGGCGCTCGAAATGCTCCAGCTGCTCATCGCCACGCCCGTCGAGGAGTGGGAGGAGCTCGACGTGCAGCGCCTCCTCGAAGCCGAGGTGGAGATCGGGGAGACCGTCGTCGAGCGTGCTGCGCGATGAGGGCGCTCGACACCGACGTCGCGATCATCGGGGGCGGTCTCGGCGGAGTCGCCGCCGCGCTCGCCGCGCTCGAACGCGGTCTCCGCGTCGTCCTCACCGAGGAGCATCGCTGGCTCGGCGGTCAGCTGACCTCGCAGGCCGTTCCGCCCGACGAGCACATCTGGGTCGAACAGTTCGGGATCACATCGCGATACCGCGCGTTGCGCGAAGCCATCCGCGAGTACTACCGACGCAACTATCCGTTGACCGAATCCGCGCGCTCGGAGCGCGCGCTCAACCCCGGCCGTGGTCGCGTCAGCCGCCTCTGCCACGAGCCGCGGGTCGCCGAAGCCGTGATTCGAGAGCGGTTGGCTCCGTTCGAGTCGAGTGGCCGGCTCGTCGTCGTCCGACGAGCGGTTCCCATTTCGGCGCTGGTCGAGGACGACCTCGTCCGCGAGGTCGTCGTGGAGCGCAGCGGGAGCGGCGCGCGAACCGTGATCAGGGCACCCTTCGTGCTCGACGCGACGGAGACGGGGGACCTTCTCCCGCTCACCGGCACCGAGTACGTCGTCGGAGCGGAATCGCACGAGGAGACGGGCGAGCCGAGCGCGCCGGTCGATGCCGACCCGGCGAACGTGCAGTCGATCGCCTGGTGCTTCGCGTTCGACCACGTCGACGGCGACCACACGATCGAGCGACCGGACGACTACGAAGAGTGGCGTGGGCTCGAGCCGCCCTTCTGGGGTGCGCCGATGCTGTCCTTCGTCGCCCCGAATCCCCGCACGCTCGTGCCCGAGGCGCGCACGCTCGGAGTGAATCCGAGCGAGGAACGCCACGGCGATCCACGGACCGATGCCGGTGACCAGGACCTCTGGACCTTCCGCCGCATCGCGGCGCGGCAGACGTTCGGTGAGGGCTTCTACGAGAGCGACATCGTACTCGCGAACTGGCCCCAGCTCGACTACCTCGGCGGCTCGATCATCGACACCGACGAGCGGGATCGGCACCTCGCCGCCGCGAAGGCCCAGTCGCGCGCGTACTTCTACTGGCTCCAGACCGAGGCGCCACGACCCGACGGCGGATTCGGATGGCCCGGACTGCGCTTGCGCGGGGACGTGATGGGCACCGACGACGGGTTCGCGCAGGCACCGTACATCCGCGAATCCCGGCGCATCCGCGCGCTCCGCACGATCGTCGAGCAGGACATCTCGGTCGCTGCACGCGGGGATGCCGGACCGGTGACGTTCCCGGACTCCGTCGGGGTCGGGATGTACCGCATCGACCTCCACCCGTCGACTGCGGGCGACAACTACATCGACGTCGAGTGCGCGCCGTTCGAGATCCCGCTCGCCGCGTTGGTCCCGTTGCGGATGAAGAACCTCCTGCCGGCCGCCAAGAACATCGGCACCACTCACATCACGAACGGCGCGTACCGCCTGCACCCCGTCGAGTGGAACGTCGGCGAGGCGGCGGGCGAACTCGTGGCGTTCTGCCTCGAGCACGCGATCCTTCCGAGCGACATCGCCTCGGACCCGGAACTGATCGAACAGTTCCAGCACCGGCTCACCGAATCGGGAGTCGAAATCCATTGGCCCGAGATCCTCGGCTACTAGGAGAGAGAAACATGATCACAGCAAAGAAGCTGGGCGGAGCGCTCGCGCTCGCGACGGCGGTCGGCCTCGCCGTCGCCGGATGTCAGAGCAGCCCGGGTGCAGCCCCACCGACGAGCGCGGCGCCGGGAAGCGTCGACTTGCGGATGACCGTCTGGACCTCGAACGAGGACCAACTGGCGTTGTTCGACTCGATCGCGGAGTCCTATCGTGCGGACCACCCGGAGATCGGCACGATCACCTTCGAGAGTCTGCCGTTCGAGGAGTACAACACGACGCTCACCACGCAGATCGCGGGTGGCAACGCTCCCGACCTGGCCTGGATGGGCGATCTCTCCAAGGACCTCATCGCGTCAGACGCCCTCATGCCCCTCACCGAGAAGCTCGAAGCCACGGAGGGCTGGGACTACGACGATCTCCTCGAGAGCGTGACCGCCGAGTTCTCCGTCGGCGACGAGTTGTACGCCTACCCGTTCTCCAACTCGCCCTTCGCGCTGTACGTCAACACCGACCTGATCGATCAGGCCGGGCAGGAACTCGACGAGGACCCGACCTGGGAGGAGGTCTCGGCGATCGGCGCTGCCGTGAACCGGGCGACGGGGAAGGGCGGGTTCGTGATTCGCGACTTCAACTACTCGTCGTGGAACATGCTCGGTTCGGTGTGGCCGGGCTGGGGCGCCGCCGCTTGGAACGCCGACGGGACGAAGTGCACGATGGACAGCCCGGAGATGGTCGAGGCGTTTCAGTTCCTGCACGACGCGGTCTACGTCGACGGCTCGATGCCGGGCCCGGGTACCACTGCCGACTTCTTCGCCGGCGACTCGGCGTTCACGGTGGCGCAGGTCTCCCGCGCCGCGCTGCTCGACGGCTCCTTCGGGTACGACGTGATTCCGCTGCCCGAAGGGCCCGCCGGCGAATACTCGGTCATCGGTCAGGCCGGCGTCGGCGTGCTGTCCTCGAGCGCACACGCACAGGAGGCGACCGACTTCCTCGCGTATCTCACGAACCCCGAGAACGCGGCGCTGCTCGCACAGTACTTCCCGCCGCCCCGCGAATCACTGCTGACCGGTGAGAAGCTGGCCGAGAACAACCCGAAGCTCACCGCCGAGCAACTCCAGCGCGTGGTCGTCGACCAGATCCCCGACGCGATCACATTGCCGAACCACACGAACCCTGCCGAGATCGCCCAGACGGGCAAGACGGCGCTCGACGCGATGTGGACCCCCGATGCCCATGTCGAAGCGGTCCTCGGCTCGGCGTGCGACGCGATCCAGCCCCTGCTCGACAAGTGACGGCGATCCGCGAAGCGAAGACCGCCCGCGCGACCCCGCGGGCCCGGGAGGCGACCCCGCCTCCCGGGCCCTCGGGCCCGGCCCGCGGGCGGCCGTTCTGGACGACGCGGCGGCGCGATGCGCTCACCGGCTATCTCTTCGTGGCGCCGCAGCTCGCCGGCGTGGCCGTGTTCGTGCTCGTGCCCGTCGTGCTCGCGGTCTGGTACAGCCTCAACGAGTGGAACATCTTCCGCGGTGAGCTGACGTTCGTCGGCGGGGCCAACTACGCCGCGCTCCTCGACGACCGGCAGCTGCCCGCCGTACTCGCGGCGACCGCCGGGTTCTCCGTCGGGGTCGTCGTTCTGAACATCTCGCTCGGCCTCGCTCTCGCCGTCATGCTGAACCGCCGCTTCCGCGGCGTCACGGTGTTCCGCACCCTTTTCTTCTCACCGGTCGTCGTCTCCGTCGTCGCCTGGACGCTCGTGTGGGGCTTCCTCCTGCAGGACAACGGCGGTATCAACGCGGCGCTCGAGGCGATCGGTCTGCCGGGAACCAACTGGCTCGTCCAGGGCGACACCGCCATGATCGCCGTCATCGTCACGCAGGTGATCCGCAGCGTCGGCGTGAACATGGTGCTCTTCCTCGCCGCGCTGCAGGGCGTGCCGTCGGAGCTCTACGAGGCTGCCCGAATCGACGGTGCGCGCAGCGGGACGATCTTCCTCCGCATCACGCTCCCGCTGATCTCGCCGACCCTTCTCCTCACCGCCATCCTGACGATCGTCGGCGCGCTGCAGTCATTCGCCCAGATCGCCGTACTCACCGAGGGCGGGCCCGGGCTCGCCACGACGGTGCTCGTCTACTACGTCTTCCAGCAGGCGTTCGAGTTCAGCGACATCGGCTACGGGTCGACGCTCGCGCTCATGCTGCTGACCTTCGTCATGCTGCTCACGCTCCTGCAGTGGCAGCTTCGTCGGAAGTGGGTGTTCCATGAGCAATGAGCGATTCCGGCGCATGGCGCTCGTCATCGCGCTCGCGGTTCTCGCGGTCCCGTTCGTCGTTCCGACGATCTGGATGGTCGCGTCGTCGTTCAAGCCGCTCGCCGAGATCTTCCAGTCTCCACCGACGCTGTTCACGAGCTCACCGTCGCTCGATGCGTACGCCGAGGCCTTCACGTTCCAGCCGTTCGCCCAGCAGTACTTCAACAGTGTGTACATCGCGGTCGTCGTGACGCTCGTCACCCTGCTCGTGTCGAGCCTCGCCGGGTACGCGTTCGCCCGGGTGCGCTTCCCCGGGGCGAACGTGCTCTTCCTCGTGGTACTCGTGGGCCTGTTGGTGCCGAGCGAGGTGACGATCGTGCCCCTGTTCCAGATGTTCAAGCAGGCGGGTCTCGTCAACACGCACTGGCCGCTGATTCTCGTGACCGCGCTCGCCGGTCCATGCGTACTGGCCACCTTCATCATGCGGCAGTTCTTCATCGCGCTCCCGGCGGAGCTCGAAGAGGCGGCTCGCCTCGACGGCCTGGGCCGGCCGGCGATCTGGTTGCGCATCGCACTGCCGCTCGCGAAGCCGGCGCTCTCGGCCGTCGCGATCCTCACCTTTCTCGCCTCGTGGAACCTCTACCTCGAGCCGACGGTCTACCTCACGTCGCCCGAGCTGTTCACGCTGCCGCAGGCGCTCACCCGATACACCGACGCCTACGGGGGTGAGATGTGGAACACGCAGCTCGCCGCCGCGACGATGACCGTCGTCCCCATGCTCGTGGTCTTCGTCGTCGCCCAGCGGCAGTTCGTCGAGGGCCTCGCCCACTCGGGGCTCAAAGGATGAGCACGGACGAAGGGGTGGGCTCCGAGGAGTGGTGGCGATCCGCCGTGGTCTACGAGATCTACCCTCGCAGCTTCCGCGACGGCGATGGTGACGGTGTCGGCGATCTCGAGGGCGTGCGACAGGGATTGCCCTACCTCAAGTGGCTCGGCGTCGATGCGATCTGGTTCACTCCGTGGTATCGCTCACCGCTCGCCGACGGCGGATACGACGTCGAGGACTATCGGGCCATCGATCCGGTCTTCGGAACGCTCGAGGCGGCGGAGCGGCTGATCGGCGAGGCTCGCGAGCTCGGTATCCGGACGATCATCGACATCGTCCCCAATCACGTGTCCTCCGCGCATGCGTGGTTCCAGGCCGCCCTCGCCGCGGAACCGGGCGACGACGCTCGCGCACGATTCTGGTTCGCCCCCGGCAGGAGCCCCGAGGGTTCCGTCCCGCCGAATCGATGGAAGAACAACTTCGGCGGTGAGTCGTGGACTCGGATCGCGGACCCGAACGGGCATCCGGGAGAGTGGTACCTGCACCTGTTCGCCCTGGAGCAACCTGACCTCAACTGGGAGCACCCCGACGTCGCGCGAGAGCACGAAGACCTGTTGCGGTTCTGGTTCGCGCGCGGCGTCGCCGGGGTCCGAATCGACTCCGCGGCGCACATCATGAAAGACCCCGCCCTCGGCGAGGACCGGGGCGACCACGCACCCGGCCGGCATCCGAACCTCGATCGCGACGAAGTCCACCCCGTCTACCGGCGGTGGCGCGAGATCGCCGATGGCTACGACGAGCCACGTGTCCTCGTCGGAGAGGTGTGGATTCCCGACGCTGATCGATTCGCCAGGTATCTCGCTCCCGACGAACTGCACACCGCGTTCAACTTCGATCTCATGACGAGGCCGTGGGATGCCGCCGCCTACCGGGCGTCGATCGACCTGATGATGTCCGCCCACGAACCGACCGGCGCTCCATGCACCTGGGTGCTCTCGAATCACGACGTCACCAGACCGGTCACCCGCTTCGGGCGCGACGACACCGCGTTCTCCTTCGAGACGAAGCGCTGGGGGATCCCGAGCGACGTCCGACTCGGACGTCGCCGCGCTGAGGCTGCCGCCCTGCTCGTCGCCGCGCTCCCCGGATCGCTGTACATCTACCAGGGCGATGAACTCGGCCTCCCCGAGGTCGAGGACCTCGATCACGCCGAACTCCAGGATCCGATGTACTTCCGCACCGATGGCGCGAATCCAGGACGCGACGGCTGCCGCGTCCCGCTGCCATGGCATGGAGAGGCTCCACCGTTCGGGTTCTCGCCGGACGGCGTTCGCACGTGGTTGACCCAGCCCGATCAGTGGGGTCGGCTCAGCGTGGCCGCACAACGCGAGAACGAGCACTCGACCCTCAACCTCTACCGGTGGGCGCTCCGCCTGCGGAAGGAGCTCCCGGCGGCGGGAATCGAGTGGATCGATGCCGGCCCCGATCTCCTCGCCTTCCGTCGCGGCGAGATGGCCTGCGTGACGAACTTCGGCGCAGGGACCCGATCGCTGCCGGTCGTGCTCAACGTCTATCTGGCCAGCGCCCGGTCGCCACGGGGGGAGATCGCCGGCGACACCACGCTCTGGGGTGCGCTCGCGTAGTGCCTCGGCGACCCGGTCGCCCGGGTGACACGACCGGATGCCGGCCGGGCTGTCCGGCATCCGGTCGCCTTCGGGACCCGGCGCCGTTCTCGGGTTGCGGCGCCGGCCCGGCTCATGCAGCGGTGCGCACGCTCCGCTCTTCGCCGCGCTCGATGCGGTCGACGGCATCGACGCCGCCGCCGACGAAGGCCGTGATCGCGTCGAGGGTGCGATCGGCCCCGAGCAGCCTGGCGTGGCCGGATCCGCTCGAGAGCAGCATCCGCGACCGGTCGCCGTGGGCCGCATGCAGCAGCTCGCTCTGCGCGGCATCGATCTCGCGGTCCTCGCGGTCGTGCAGCAGCAGCAGTTCGACCGACGCGGGAAGCGGTGCGGCGATCGTGTCGAAGCGGCGCCACGGGTCGGACACGTCGGGGAACACCCGGCGGGTGTAGCGCTCGCGCTGGATCGCGGCGGCGCGTTCGCTGAGGCCGACACCGTGGGCGAAGGCGTCGAACAGGTACCGGCCGGAAGCCATCGCCGCGAGGCCGACGACCCCCCGCGTGGACACGCCGTCGCGCACCGCGGTCATGGTCGTGAGGGCGCCGAGCGAATGCCCGATGATCGCCTCGAACCGGCCGTACTTGAGGTGCAGCCGGTTGATCGCCTCCACCCACGAGCGGATGTCGGTGTGCCGCCCGCCGGCGTCGCCGTGGGCGGGCGCGTCGAACGCGACGAGGTGGAATCCCGCGGCGCGCAGCTCGCGGACGATCGGTGCGAACTGCGACGCGCGGCCGCGCCAGCCGTGCACGAGCAGCACGGTGCGGGGACCCGTGCCCCACTCGTAGAGCACGCCGTCGCCGTGCGGCAGCCGCAGCGGATGCCGCACGGCGGCGAGGTGGACGGGCTGTTCGCTCGGCTGCACGACCCGTGAGGGGCGCGTGCGCTCGAACATGGGGCCGGCGAGGCTCGCGGCGAGTGCGTGCGAGACGTGGTCGGCGGTGCGCACCGCGCCGAGCGCGGCGTTCGTCATCTTGACGGAGGTCGACAGAGCCATTGGTGATCCTTCCGGGAGCGGCTCGCGTAGGGGCGCGCACGGCATACTCTCCTCGCGCGGCGCCGGCGCCGACATGGACCCATGTCGCCATTCGGGCCCGGTGACGGCACCCAGAACGGGGGGTGCGACTCAGTCGGCCGCGCCGTCGAGATACCGGATCACCGCGAGCACGCGCCGGTGGTCGTCGGCCGTGACGGGCAGTCCGAGTGCGTCGTAGATGCCGGAGGTGTGCTGCACGATCGCCTTCTCGGTGAGCACGAGCCGCTGGCCGATCCAGGCGTTGCTGCGCCCCTCGGCCATGTACGCGAGCACCTCGCGCTGGCGCCGGGTGAGCTGCCGCACGAGGCCGTCGCCGCGCCCCGCCCGCGAGATGAGCACGGCGACCACCTCGGGGTCGAGCGCCGTGCCGCCGTCGGCGACGCGGCGCAGGTCGTCGCGGAACGTGCCGACGTCGGCGATGCGCTGCTTCAGCAGGTAGCCGATCCGGGATGCCTCGCCGTCGAGCAGCTCGAGCGCGTACCGTCGCTGCACGTACTGCGAGAGCACGACGATCGCGATCCCGGGGCGCTCGTGGCGGATGCGGAGCGCCGCCCGCAGGCCTTCGTCGGTGTGCGTCGGCGGCATCCGGATGTCGGTGATGACGAGGTCGGGGGAGTGCGCGGCGACCGCGTCGAGCAGCTCCTCGGCGTCGCCCGTCGCTGCGACGACCTCGAAGCCGCCCTCCTCGAGCAGCAGCCTGAGGCCCTGCCGCAGCAGGGTCTCGTCCTCCGCGATCACGACCCGCACGGCAACTCCGCGGTGAGCCGGGTTCCCCCGTCGGGGGCGTTGTGCAGCGTCATCCGACCCCCGATCGCGTCGATGCGGTCGGCGAGGCCGGCGAGCCCGCGGCCGCGATGCACGCCCGTGCCGCCCACGCCGTCGTCGGCGATCTCGACCGTCAGCACGTCGCCGTCGCGGGCGAGGCGCACCGAGGCGGATGCCGCGCGCGCATGCTTGGCCGTGTTGGCGAGGCCCTCGGCGACGACGAAGTAGGCGACGTTCACGACGGTCGGCGACAGCGGGGCGTCGAGCCCGTCGGCTCGTAGGGTCGTCGGGATCGGCATGCGGTCGACGAGGTCCTCGGCGGCGAGGACCAGGCCCCGCTCGACGAGCGCCGACGGCATGACCTCGTGCACGAGCCTGCGGAGTTCGTCGGCGGCCTCCTCGATGCCCTGCCGCAGCGTCAGCGCCCGCTCGCGATCGGCCTCGTCGCGCGCGTCGTCGTGGATGCGGCCGGCCTCGAGGGCGAGCAGCACGAGCTGCACCTGGAGTCCGTCGTGCAGGTCCTTCGCGATGCGCGCGCGTTCACGGTCGGCCGCCTCGACGAGACGGACGCGGGAATGCCGGAGCGCCGTCTGGCTGGCCCGCAGCTCGGTCGTGAGGCGCTCGCGGGCGATCGCGATCGCGGCGACACGGCCCACGGCCTGCACGCGCTTGGGGTCGGCGACCAGCCGGTCGTCGTAGACGATCGCGCCGACGGGTGCGCCGTCGGACTCGATGACGGCGAAGCCGCGACCGGGGGCGTCGGGCGGGTCGACGCCGATGCCCTGCTCGTCGACGAAGCCCTCGCGCACCGGCAGCCAGTAGACGAGTTCGACGCTCGGGTCTCCGAGCGCTCGCGCGATCGCCGAACGCAGCGGCTCGCGGCCCGTCTCCGTGCCGAGCCATGCCGCGAGCTCCTCGAGTTCGGCCGTGCGTTCGAACCCGCCGACGAGCACGCCGACGGTGAACGCGATCGCGAGACCGGCGATGAGCGCGAGCTGCACGAAGAGGATCATCTCCGCGCTCAGTCCGAGCCCGAGGTTCGCGATCATCGGGATGAGCACGATCGACGCCATGCCGTAGAGGTAGAGCGGTGCGAGCACGCGCCGGCGCGGCGGCGACGCAGCGTGGAGCCGTACGCCGAGCACGACGGCGGTCGCCACGACGACCGCGAGGCCGGCCCATCGCTGCACCTCCACCCCGATCGCGGCGAGCTCGGCGTTCGGCTCGATGAGGGGCGCGAACAGGCCGGCGCCCCACACGTAGAGCGGGATCTGCAGCACGAGTGCGACCATGTAGCCCGCGATCGCGATGACGCGCGAGATCGGGTCGGGGAGCCGCCCCGACGGGAACGCGAGCAGCAGGTGCACGATGACGGCGAGGATGGCGGTCGCGAAGACGTTGCCGACGACGACGCCGAACTCGATGCCGGTGGCGAACAGGCCGCCCGCGAGCAGCGAGACGCCGCCGATCCAGATCAGCAGACCCGTGCGGCTGCTCGGCCGCCGTCGCCACGCGATCGTGCCGGCGATGAACCAGGCGAGCGCGATCGCGGGGAACAGGGCGTCGGCCCAGCCGTCGGGCAGGATCGGTACGAGCAGCGCGAACTCGAGCGCGGCGAACAGCACGCCGAGCACCATCATGAGGGTGAGCGCGGCCCCGAGCGACCGTGCGAGCGGCGGCGCCGACCAGTCCTCCGCCATGGCGCCTCACCTCCGGGGCGCCGGGTCGCACCCAGCCCCATCTTGGCCGAGCCCGCCGCCGAAGGGAATGGACCTGGGTCGCGTGCCGACGGTCAGGCGTCGACGATCTCTTTTCCGAGCGGTGCGAGCGAGACCGGCACGAGCTTGAAGTTCGCGATGCCGAGGGGGATGCCGATGATCGTGATGCAGAGCAGCAGGCCCGCGACGATGTGCTCGAGCGCGAGCCACCAGCCGGCGAGGATGACCCAGATCACGTTGCCGATGAACGACCACGCCCCCGAGGTCGGCTTCTGCACGACGGTGCGACCGAACGGCCACAACGCGTACAGCGCGATGCGGAACGCCGCGATGCCCCACGGGATCGTGACGATCAGGATGCACATCACGACGCCGGCGAGGACGTACGAGATGAACAGCCAGATGCCCGAGAGCACGAGCCAGATGATGTTCAGCAGCGTCTTCATGTCGATCTTCAGCCTATGCGCCGGAAGCCGAGCATAGGCTGTTGCGCATGACCGACGTCGCGCTGCCCTCCGGAATCACGCTTGACGAGCTCGACCCGGGCGTGCGCCCGCAGGACGACCTGTTCCGGCACGTCAACGGCAGATGGATCGAGCGCACCGACATCCCGGCCGACAAGGCCAGGTACGGCTCGTTCTACATGCTGCACGAGGAGGCCGAAGAGGCGGTCCGCGAGATCATCGAGGAGTCGCAGCAGGCCGAGCCCGGCACCGAGGCGCGCAAGGTGGGCGACCTCTACGCGAGCTTCATGAACGAGGAGCGCGCCGAGCTGCTCGGCGTCACGCCGATCGCCGGCCAGCTGCTCGAGGTGTCGCTCGTGAACTCGATCGGCAGCTTCGTCGAGACGCTCGGCCGGCTCGAGCGACAGGGCGTGTCGGGCTTCGCGCAGCTGTACGTCGACAACGACCCGGGCGACCCCGAGCGCTACCTCGTCTTCGTCGAGCAGGGCGGCATCGGCCTGCCCGACGAGAGCTACTTCCGCGAGGAGCGCTTCGAGCCGATCCGCGAGGCCTACCGCGCGCACCTCGAGCGGATGCTGCGTCTCGCGCAGCTCGACGGGGCCGCCGAGCGCGCGGCCCGCGTCTTCGAGCTCGAGACCGAGATCGCGAAGGTGCACTGGAACAACGTCGACTCGCGCGACAGCGAGAAGACCTACAACCTGAAGAGCTGGGTGGATGCCTCGGCGCTCGTGTTCCCGGGCTCCGAGCCCGCCTCGTCGGGGCTCGCCGTGTGGCGCGACGCCATGGGCGTGCCGGCCGGCGCGTTCGACGAGCTCGTCGTGCGGCAGCCCTCGTTCGCGCAGGGACTCGGCGAACTGCTCACCGCGGACCGCCTGCCGGCCTGGCGCGACTGGCTCGCCTGGCAGGTCGTGCGCTCGAGCGCCGCGTACCTCTCGAGCGATCTCGTCGAGGCGAACTTCGACTTCTACGGCCGCACGCTGACGGGCACCCCGCAGATGCGCGAGCGGTGGAAGCGCGGCGTCTCCCTCGTCGAGGGGGCGATGGGCGAGGCCGTCGGCCGCATCTACGTCGAGCGGCACTTCCCGCCGGCGGCGAAGGAGGCGATGGACGAGCTCGTCGCGAATCTCGTCGAGGCGTACCGGCAGTCGATCCAGGGGCTCGGCTGGATGGGCAAGGCGACGAAGAAGAAGGCGCTCGACAAGCTCTCGAAGTTCACGCCGAAGATCGGGTACCCGGTCAAGTGGCGCGACTACTCGTCGCTCGAGATCGACGCCGCCGACCTCGTCGGCAACGTGCGCGCCACCGCCGAGTTCGAGTTCAACCGCGAGCTCGGCAAGATCGGGAAGCCGATCGACCGCGACGAGTGGTTCATGACGCCGCAGACGATCAACGCGTACTACAACCCGGGCTTCAACGAGATCGTCTTCCCGGCCGCGATCCTGCAGTTCCCGTTCTTCGACGCCGGCCGCGACGCCGCCGCGAACTACGGCGCGATCGGCGCGGTCATCGGGCACGAGATCGGGCACGGCTTCGACGACCAGGGCTCGAAGTACGACGGCGACGGCCGCCTCACCGACTGGTGGACGGCCGACGACCGGGCTGCGTTCGAGGAGCGCACGAAGGCCCTCATCGAGCAGTACGACGCGCTCGTGCCGGCGCAGCTGGCCGACGGTCGCCCCGCCGCGACGGCGCCCGGCGAGGACGGCTCGGCCGAGGCATCCACCGGGGGCGACGCCGAGCCGGACGCGGCGCCGCACGTGAACGGGGCGCTCACGATCGGCGAGAACATCGGCGACCTCGGCGGGCTCGCGATCGCGTGGAAGGCGTACGTGCTCTCGCGGGGCGGCGACGTCGACGGCGCCCCCGAGATCGACGGCCACTCGGCCGTGCAGCGCTTCTTCCTGTCGTGGGCGCAGGCCTGGCAGATGAAGGGCCGCGACGAGGAGGTGGTGCGCCTGCTCGCCATCGACCCGCACTCGCCGAACGAGTTCCGGTGCAACCAGATCGTCCGCAACATCGATGAGTTCTACACTGGCTTCGGAGTGACTGAAGATGACGCCCTCTGGCTCGACCCTGCCGAGCGGGTGACCATCTGGTAGTCGCAGATCCGAAATCCGAGTATCCGAACAACTCGAGCGCGCCGCGGCCTGCGGTGGGGGAGCGCCGACCGTCCGAGGAAGAGCGTGCAAGCACCGTGGTGACGTCGTCGCAGGGATCCGAGCGACGAGCACGTCATGCCGATCTGCGCAAGGGCAAGCATCGCACCGAGGAGCCGAACGAGAACTTCGCCCGCGGCTTCGCCGCGCTCGGAGAGCTCGCGCTCGCCGGGGTGCAGGTGTCGGCGCGAGCGACCGACCTCGCGACCGGCAAGGTGCTCTTCTCCGTCGACGACCACGTCGTGATGCCGACGGCGTCGATCGGCAAGGTGCTGCTGCTCGTCGAGGTCGCCTCTCGCCTCGTCGGGGCGAGCGCCGAGACGTTCACCGTGCTCGACCGCGCTCCGCGCGACGCGGCGGGCGACTCGGGCATCTGGCAGCACCTGCAGTCGCCGTCGCTGCCGATCGCCGACCTCGCCGCGCTCGTCGGTGCGACGAGCGACAACCTCGCGACGAACGTGCTCATCCGGCACATCGGGCTCGAGGCGGTGCGCGCGCGCACCGAGACGCTCGGCCTCACCCGCACGGCCCTGCTCGACCTCGTGCGCGACCACCGCGGGCCCGACGACGCCCCGCAGCTCTCGATCGGCTCGGCGAAGGAGCTCACCTGGCTCTTCGCGTCGCTCGCCAGGGGCGAGATCGTCTCGCCCGAGGTGTCGCAGCGCGTCGTCGGCTGGCTGTCGCTCAACGCCGACCTCTCGATGGTCGCCTCGGCGTTCGGCCTCGACCCGCTGTCGCACCGCACGCCCGACCACGGCGTGCTGCTCATGAACAAGACCGGCACCGACGGCGGCGTGCGCAGCGAGGTCGGCGTGCTGCGCGGGCCGCGCGCGAGCGTCGCCTACGCGGTGTCGATGTACTACGCCGACACGATGCTCTCGTCGCGCCTCGCGGTGCTCGACGGCATGCGCCAGGTCGGCATGGACCTGCTCGAGTTCGTGCACTGACGCCGGGGTCGCCGCCTCCCCGCCAACCGGAGGATCGAGTCCGAATCGTGATGGCGACGTGATGGTAAAGGCTCTTTCGTCACGTAGAGTCGTCGCAGTCCGCCCACCGGGCGGTCGCCGTGACCCGAACGAAAGCAACGACGTTGTCCCTCATCACCTCGCGTGTGCGCCTCGCTGCGCTCGCCGCCGCCGCCGGCCTCCTGCTCGTCGGCCTCACCGCCTCGCCCGCCTCCGCCGAGGAGCTGCCCGACCAGCCCGACACGTCGGTGAGCGTTCCGGCCGAGGAGTCCGAGCCGACGCCCGACGAGACCGCCCCGACGCCCGAGGTGGCCGACCCGGCGTCCGATGAGACCGAGTCGGCCCCCGGCGGAGACGAGCCGACGGCCGAGGCGCCCGCGCCCGCCGAGGAGCCGGACCTGGTCATCGAGGTCGAGAACACGACCTTCCCCGAGGGCGACTGGCTCGACGGCATCCACGTGACGGGGTCGGGCTTCGTGCCCGGCATCGAGGCGGGTGTGAGCATTCGTGCGGGCGAGGGCACGCTCACGTCGCAGCTCGTCGAGGTCGCGCCCGACGGCACGATCGACGTCGTCATCGTGCCCGTCGACTCCGTGAAGGCCGACACGCCCGACCGTCCGAAGCTCATGGTGCAGGGATCGCAGATGCTCGAGGACTACTCGGTGTTCTACTCGAACGAGGTGCAGCTGACGATCACCTCGTCCGCGGTCCCCGCGCCGCCGGCCGAGGAGCCGGCACCCGAGCAGCCCGCCGCCCCGGCCGACGAGGAGGCCGCCGCCGGCGAGCCGGTCGAGCTCGCCGAGACGGGCTTCGACGCGGTCGGTTCGGCGCTCGTCGCGCTCGTGCTCGTCGCGGCGGGCGGGCTCGCGCTCGCGCGCCGTCGGGTCGAGTCGACCCGCTGACGTGAGCGGCCCGGCGGCGTCGGCCGGCGCGGTGGTCCGGGTGTACCGGGCCGCTGATCGCGCGGATGTCGACCGGCTGCTCGCCGAGGCGTTCTCGGGACCGCAGCCCGACGGGTCGCCAGCGGCGTCGCCGCCCGTGGAGGTCGTGCTCAACACGGCCCTGCTCGAGCTCGGCATCGACCCGCCCGAGCCGGCGTGGGGGGCGTACTTCCAAGCGGTGCGGCTCGGCGACGCCGCCGCACCGGCCGGCGCATTCCGCTACGCGGCTCCGTTCGCCGGACTCTGACCGGTCTCGACCGCAGTCGGCCCGCCGGCGCTACTCGACCACCGGTGGGGCCGCCTCACCGCGGGCGCCGTCGGCGACCTGCCGGATGCCCGTGAGCACGGCGTCCACGGTCTCCGTCGCACCGAGCACGCGGAAGTGCCCGGCGACCGGAACCTGCACGTTGGTCGCCCCCTCGAGCGCGCTGCCCTCGGGCACGTGCGGGTCGAACGGCCCGAACACGGAGACGATCCGCGAGTTCACCGAGACGCCGTCGGCGAGCTCGACGATGATCGGATCGTCGGGGTCGAACTCGCGCAGGGCCCGGTCGAACATGAAGCGCGAGAAGATCGAACCGCCGAACGGCGTCGCGATCGCGACCATGCCGAGCAGGCCGAGCGACGCGGCTTCGTCGCCGAGCAGCATGCGCTTCGCGACGAGGCCGCCCTTCGAGTGGGCGACGAGCACCTGGCCGGCTTCGGGGATCGACACGCGCGCGAGCGCGCGGGTGACACGGGCGGCCGTCTCGGGGATGTCGAGCAGGTTCGCGCCGAGGCCGTGCACGACGCGGATGCGATGACCGCGTGCGTTGAGCTCGTCGCCGAGCAGGCGCAGGAACGACCAGTGCTCGTACACGCCCGGCAGCAGCACGATCGTCGGGAGCGCCGCGTCGCCGCGCGACCACTTCGCCGGCACCCGCCACGCGCCGAGCACCGCGAGCTGGCGCCACCCCGCATACAGGTAGTCGAGCGCCCACCAGCGGATCATCTTCAGCAGCGGCGGTCGTGGGCGACGGGCGGGCATGATCGCGGACCCGTCGTCGGGACCCGCGAAGCGACCGACCGGCTCACCGCGGGCGTGCCCCGCGATGAGGCGCGCGACCCGGGTTCCGGCCGTGATCATCGTCTCGTGACCCCGGCCGGGCACCTCCGCGTACCGCCCGTGCTGCACGAGCTTCGCCACGCGCTCGGCCCACTCCCGCGGGACGAGGCGATCGTGCTCGCCCCGGATGACGAGCGTCTGCGCGGCGACGTTCGGCAGCGTGAGCTCCATCCGGTGATCCATGATCGGCGGCAGGCTCTCGAGGTACCAGCCGACGCCGGCCTTCGCGTACGAGACGACGCCCAGGCCGAGCACCTTCGGCTGGGTGAGCGAGAGGTCCTGCAGCAGGCGCACCGCCTGCTGGCGCGAGGTGCGCTCCCGCGGATTGACGGTCGGCCCGATGAGCACGACGCGGTCGAAGAGCTCGGGATGCCGGGCAGCGGCCTCGGCGACGGCCTGGGCCCCCGAGCTGTGGCCGACGAGCACGGGGTCGGCGATGCCCTCGGCCCGCACGAGCTCGGCGAGCAGGTCGCCGGCTTCGCCCATCGTGGGCGGCTCGGCGGGCTGCGGCGCGTCGCCGAACCCGGGCAGGTCGAGGGCGTAGACGGTGCCGGTGCGGCCGAGCTCGGTCGCGACATCCGACCAGTACTCGTGGGCCATGCCGATGCCGTGCACGAGCACGTAACCGGGGCCGTCGGCGCGACCGCTGCGGGTGATTCGCGTCACACGGCCACCGCTGCGGAACTCGCGAGTCGACGCCATGCGTCGAAGTCTATGGGCGCGCGGGGTCTCGATACGGCGCTGGCGCGCCTGATCGACCGCCGGTCGATCGCGTCAGTCGATGAGGCCCGTCGCGGCGAGCCGGGCGAGCACCTCGCGCCCGGCGGGCGGGCAGCGGTCGGCGTCGGCCGTGGTCACCCAGTGCAGGCTGCCGACCTCCGCGGAGGGCGCCGGCCAGGCATCCGTGTCGGTCTGGAAGACGCGCATGCGCACGAGTCGGCCGTCGGGCTCGCCGTGGGCCTGCGTCACGACCTCGAACAGCTCGTCGAGCGAGGCGGGGTCGAGCTCGAGGGCCACCTCCTCGAACGCCTCGCGGGCCGCGGCCTCGGCGGCCGTCTCGCCCGCGTCGATCTTGCCGCCGGGCATGTAGTAGACCTCGCGGTCGCGCGCCGTGACCATGAGCACGCGGCGGTCGCGGACGAGCGCGATCGCCGAGACGAGGAGGTCGGGCAGCTGGGGCATCCGTTCAAGCCTAGAGTGCCGTCGCCCGTAGGATGGTGGCACCGCCGGGCTGTCCGCCCGAGATCTCCACCCCCTCGACCATTGGAGCCACCGTGGCCGCACCCAGCCGTCTCGAATCCGTCATCGCCCTCGCCCAGCACCGGGGCTTCGTCTTCCAGGCCGGCGAGATCTACGGCGGTTCGCGCTCAGCATGGGACTACGGCCCCCTCGGCGTCGAGCTCAAGGAGAACATCAAGCGCCAGTGGTGGCGGTACATGGTCACCCGCCGCGACGACGTCGTGGGCCTCGACTCGAGCGTCATCCTGCCGAAGCAGGTGTGGGTCGCGTCGGGCCACGTGGGCGTCTTCACCGACCCGCTCGTCGAGTGCCTGCACTGCCACAAGCGCTTCCGCGAGGACCACCTGCTCGAGGCGTACGAGGAGAAGAAGGGCCGCGCCCCCGAGAACGGCATGGGCGACATCGCCTGCCCGAACTGCGGCACCCGCGGCGAGTGGACCCCGCCCCGCGACTTCAACATGATGCTGCAGACCTACCTCGGCCCGGTGCAGGACGAGAGCGGCCTGCACTACTTGCGCCCCGAGACCGCGCAGGGCATCTTCACGAACTTCGCCAACGTGCTGCAGGCCGCGCGCATGAAGCCGCCGTTCGGCATCGGCCAGATCGGCAAGTCGTTCCGCAACGAGATCACGCCCGGCAACTTCATCTTCCGCACGCGCGAGTTCGAGCAGATGGAGCTCGAGTTCTTCGTCGAGCCCGGCACCGACGACGAGTGGTTCCAGTTCTGGCTCGACTACCGCTGGAACTGGTACGTCGACCTCGGCGTCGACCCCGAGAACCTGCGCCTCTTCGAGCACCCGAAGGAGAAGCTCAGCCACTACTCGAAGCGCACGGTCGACATCGAGTACCGCTTCGGCTTCACGGGCGGCGAGTGGGGCGAGCTCGAGGGCGTCGCGAACCGCACCGACTTCGACCTCTCGACGCACTCCGAGCACTCCGGCAAGGAGCTCAGCTACTTCGACCAGTCGAAGAACGAGCGCTGGATCCCCTACGTGATCGAGCCCGCGGCGGGCCTCACCCGCTCGCTCATGGCCTTCCTCGTCGACGCGTACCACGTCGAGGAGGTGCCGAACGCGAAGGGCGGCACCGACACCCGCACCGTGCTGAAGCTCGACCCGCGCCTCGCGCCGGTCAAGGCCGCCGTGCTGCCGCTCAGCCGCAACGAGAAGCTCTCGCCGCTCGCGCGCGAGGTCGCGGCGTCGCTGCGCCAGCACTGGAACGTCGACTTCGACGACGCAGGCGCGATCGGCCGGCGCTACCGCCGCCAGGACGAGATCGGCACCCCGTTCTGCATCACGGTCGACTTCGACTCGCTCGACGACGACGCCGTGACGGTGCGCGACCGCGACACCATGGAGCAGCAGCGCGTGCCGCTCGCCGAGCTCGAGGGCTTCCTCGCGGCGCGGCTCATCGGGGCGTAGGGCGCGGTGGCGGCCACGGCGCGTCCCGTCGACGGCGCGACCGCGCCGGGCGACGCCGAACCGGGCGCGACCGCCGCGTCCGAGTCCGAAGCGGCGTTCCCGTTCGACATCGCGTCGATCGAGGCCGCGCCGCCGCGCACCGATCGCCTGACGCTGCGCCCGATCTCGCCGGGCGACAGCGACGACATCTGGGAGTACCAGCGCCTGCCCGAGGTGCTCCGCTACATCCCGTGGCCCGTGCGCTCCCGCGAGGACGCGCACGTGCACACGCTCAAGCGCGCCGGCATGCGCGTGCTCGCCGCCGACGGCGACGCGACCCACTTCGCGATGGTGCTGCACGGCGAGCCGTCGGTCGGCGTGCCCGCCGCGACCGGCGCCGCCGACGAGGCATCCGCCCCACGTGACCGGGTGGTGGGCGACGTGATGCTGCGGGTCGGCAGCATCGACAGCGCTCAGCTCGAGATCGGCTGGGTGCTGCACCCCGCGTTCCAAGGACGCGGGCTCGCGCACGAGGCGGCCGCCGAGGTGCTGCGCTTCGCGTTCGAGGTCATCGGCGCGCATCGCGTGTTCGCCCACCTCGACATCCGCAACACCGCCTCGGCCGCCCTCTGCCGTCGGCTCGGCATGCGGCTCGAGGGCACGATGCTCGAGGAGATCCTCGAGGACGACGGCTGGCAGGACTCGGAGCTCTACGCGATCCTGCGGCGTGAATGGATGTCGCGGGGCTGACGTCGCGCCCGATGCTCCACCCGCTTCACCCGCTTCACCCGCTCCACCCGCGTCGGCCAGGTCGCATGCGCGGGTCGGCCGCTCCGGCCGCGCTCGGCACAGGCGATTTCCCGCGACACGCCGTGGACGCCGCGCTCCGCGCGGCGCGCCGCGCGAAAGTGCCTGTGATCCGAACGGCGCATGGCATCCGGGCGCGGGTGGGGCACGGAACAGCGCGCGCGGCGAGGGCCCGGCCGAGTCCTTCAGCCCGCGTGCGGCGCCGTGCTCGACCGGATCACGAGTTGCGCGGCGACCTCGGTCGACGCCGGCGGCGCGCTCGGGTCGTCGATGCGGCGCAGCAGGTGCTCGACCGCGAGCGCGGCGATGTCGCCGAAGGGCTGGGCGACGGTCGTGAGCGCCGGACTGCAGTACGCGGCGAGGGCGATGTCGTCGACGCCCACGACCGACAGGTCTTCGGGCACCCGCCGGCCGAGCTCGTGCAGGGCGCGGATCACCCCGAACGCCATCTCGTCGCTCGCGACGAAGACCGCCGTCGCCTCGGGGATGCGGCCGAGCAGGAGGCCGGCCTGGTAGCCCGACTCGGGCGACCAGTCGCCGTGCAGGAGCGGCGGCACCTCGCGGCCCGCCGCTTCGAGCGCGGCGCGCCAGCCGGCCGCGCGGCCGGTCGAGTCGAGCCACTCGTCGGGGCCGGCGACGTGCCAGACGGTCGGGTGGCCGAGCCCGAGCAGGTGCTCGGTCGCGAGGCGGCCGACCTCGAACTGGTCGATCGCGACGACCTCGCTCGACATCGTGCGCGAGCCGTCGATCGTCACCGTCGGGATGCGTCGGGCGATCGTCTCGACCTCGTCGGTGCCCGTCGGCACGGGCACGACGAGCACGATCCCCTCGACCGACTGCCGGTCGAGACGCGTCATGGCCGCGGCGATCGCGGCGGGGTCGGGCGAGCTCGCGGTCGAGATGTTGACCGCATAGCCCGCGCGTCGGGCCGCGGACTCGACGCCGTGCGTCACGGCCGCGCCCGAGTAGTCGACGGTCGGCAGCACGACGACGCCGATCGTGCGGGTGCGACCCGACGAGAGCGAGCGGGCGGCGTTGTTCATGCGGTAGCCGAGCTCGTCGACCGAGGCGAGCACCCGGTCGCGCGTGGCCCGCTGCACGTTGGGGTGGCCGCTCAGCACGCGCGACACCGTCTGCGCCGAGACACCGGCGTGGGCGGCGACGTCGGCCATGCTCGGCGTGCGCGTGCGACCGTTCGCGTCGAGTCGCCGGGTCGTGCTCATCTGATGCCCCTTCGCCAGGCCAGCCCCCATGCTAGCGAAAACATGCTATCTCGAAGACTGGGTCATCTGTCCCTCTCATTCGTCAGGAATCCGTGCTTGTTATCGATAACAACATGTGGCACCATCATGAGCACGCCTCGCGGCACCCCGCACCCGAGACCCGCGCGGCCAGGTTCGTTGCACGACGCATTCCGAGCTCATTCAAAGGAGAGGCAGCAGTGAAGAAGACAGTCATGCGCACGGTGGGCATCACCGGCGCAATCGGCATCGGCCTGGCGCTCGCCGGCTGCGCCGGTACCGCCCAGCCCGAGCAGTCGGGCCCCGCCGAGGTCACGTTCTGGGGCTGGGCCCCGGGCTACGCCGACGCCGTCGACGCGTTCAACGCGTCGCAGGACGACGTCGTCGTGAAGTACGAAGAGGTCGCGCCGGGCGCCAAGGGCGGCTACGACAAGATGCTCAACGCCGTGACGGCCGGCAACGCCCCGTGCCTCGCGCAGGTCGGCTACGAGACCCTCACGAGCTTCGCGGCGCAGGGCGCCCTCGAAGACGTCTCCGAGTTCGCGGCCGAGAGCGAAGGCGAGTTCTCGCCGGCGAGCTGGTCGGCGGTCGCGATCGGCGACGCGGTCTACGGCGCGCCGGTCGACCAGGGCCCGATGGCGCTGTTCTACAACAAGGAGGTGTTCGACGAACTGGGCATCGCCGTGCCGACCACGTGGGCCGAATACCAGGCGGCGGGCGAGAAGCTCAAGGCCGCCGGCAAGTCGCTCTCGGCGAGCTACCTCAACTACGACTACGCCGGCTTCGACTGGCAGGCCGAGGCGCCGTGGTTCTCGGTCGACGGCGACAGCTGGAAGGTCTCGATCGACTCGCCCGAGGGGCAGAAGGTCGCCGACTACTGGCAGGGCCTCACCGACGCCGGCCTCATCAGCCAGGCCCCCATGTGGGACCAGTCCTGGTACACCGGCCTCGGCGACGGCTCGATCGCGACGCACGTCGGCGCCGTCTGGATCGCGGGCGTCCTGAAGGGCAGCGCCCCCGACGGCGCGGGCAAGTGGGCCGTCGCCCCGATGCCGCAGTGGGAGGCCGGCGAGAACAAGGTCGGCAACGTCGGCGGCTCGGCCACGGCCGTGCTGAAGGGCTGCGAGAACCCCGAGGCCGCATGGGCGTTCGCGCACGCGATGAGCACCGACCCCGACATCTACACGGGCCTCATCGAGGCTGCCGCGCTCTACCCCGCGGCGACCGACCTGCTCGACCTGCCGGCCCTCACCGAGCCCGACCCGTACTTCGGCGACCAGGTCATCTTCGACGTCTTCGCCGAGGCCTCGCCGAACGTCACCACCGGCTGGACCTGGGGCCCGAACATGCCCGAGACCGTCGGCTTCCTCGACGACGGGCTGGGCAAGGCCTGGTCGAAGCAGGGCACCTTCGCCGACGCGCTGACGAGCACCCAGCAGCAGACCGTCGACGCCCTCGAGGCCCAGGGCCTCTCCGTCTCGGAGTAGCCCTCGAGACCCGGACCGGGGCGGGCGAGGATCCAGCCCCGGTCCGCACCACCGCACGCCCCACCGGAACCACGAGAACCCCACGCAGGACGACATGCTCACCTCATCGACCCGGGCGGTCACCACCGCCGACGCCGAGCGCCGCGGGCGCACGGGCGGCCCCGGGCTCTCCGGGCCCGACGCGCCCGCCCCCGGGGGCCGCACCCGGCGCCGCCGCGGCGGCAACTGGCGCATCCCGCTCCTCTTCCTGCTGCCCTTCGGCGTGCTGTTCGTCGCGATGTACCTCGTGCCGATCGCCTTCGCGTTCGTGCAGAGCCTGTTCACGCTCGAGCGCTCGGGCCTCGGGCTCGAGGCGCCGACCCTCGAGTTCACGCCGCTCGCGAACTACGCGCGACTGCTCGGCGACACCGAGTTCATCGCCTCGCTCGGCCGAGTCGCCCTGTTCGGTCTCGTGCAGGTGCCGATCATGCTCGGCCTCGCGCTCGTGCTGGCGCTCCTGCTCGACTCGCGCTCCGCGCGCGGCGAGGGCTTCTTCCGCCTCGCGGCCTTCCTGCCCTACGCCGTGCCGGGCGTCATCGCGGCCGTCATGTGGTCGTTCCTCTACTCGCCGGTGACGAGCCCGATCAACACGCTGCTCGAGCGGGTCGTCGGTACCGGCATCCCCTTCTTCGCCCCCGAGATCGTGCTGTGGGCGGTCGCCAACATCGTGACCTGGGGCTGGACGGGCTACAACATGCTCATCATCTACTCGTCGCTGCAGACGATCCCCGCCGAGACGATCGAGGCGGCGCGCCTCGACGGCGCGGGCGCGTTCCGCATCGCGTGGAGCGTCAAGATCCCGATGGTCCGTCCGGCGCTCGTGCTCACCGCCGTCTTCTCGATCATCGGCTCGGCCCAGCTCTACAACGAGCCCAAGGTGCTGCAGACCATCTCGGGCGGCGCGATCAGCAACACCTTCACCCCGCTGATGGCCGCCCAGGCGCAGGTCACCGCGCAGAACTACCCGTACGCGGCCGCGCAGTCGGTCGTGCTCGCCCTCCTCGTCGGCGTGCTCTCGTTCGCCTTCTTCAAGCTCACGAATCGAGGCGACCGATGAGCGCCCCCACGCTGGTGTCGGCCGAGCGACCGCCCCGTTCCGACCGTCCGGATGCCTCGGGCCCGCGCCGTTCGCGGCGCGAAGCCGACCTCGCGAGCCGCCTGGGCGTGTTCGCCCTGCTCGGCCTCTCGGCCGTCTACTTCATCCTGCCGATCTGGTGGCTCGTCGTCGCCTCGACGAAGCCCGCGGGGCACCAGTTCTCGGAGCCGGGCCTCTGGTTCGACGGCTTCGGGCTGTTCGACAACATCGCGCTCGTCTTCGCCGAGTCCGACGGCATCTTCGGCCGCTGGATGCTCAACAGCGTCTTCTACGCGGGCACGTCGGCGCTCGTCGGCACCCTGTTGTCGGCCATGGCCGGTTACGCGCTCGCGAAGTACGAGTTCCGCGGCCGCGGCGTCGTGTTCGGCGTCATCCTCGCCGCCGTGCTCATCCCCAAGGTGATGTTCACGCTGCCGCTGTTCCTGCTGTTCAACCAGGTGGGCCTGCTCAACAACCCGCTCGCGGTGCTGCTGCCGAGCGTGGTGAGCCCGTTCGGCGTGTACCTCGCACGGGTGTTCGCGGCCCAGTCGGTGCCCGACGAGCTCATCGAGGCGGGCCGCCTCGACGGCGCGGGGGAGTTCCGCATCTTCTTCTCGATCGGCATGCGCATCATGTCGCCCGCGCTCGTCACGATCTTCCTCTTCCAGTTCGTCGAGGTCTGGAACAACTTCCTGCTGCCGCTCATGGTGCTCAACGACAGCTCCCTGCAGCCCGTGACCGTCGGTCTCGTCGGCTGGGCGGGCAGCAACGGCCAGGTGCCCGCGGGCACGGTCGTCGTGGCCGCGCTGCTCTCGGTCGTGCCGCTCATCATCGCCTTCCTCGGCCTGCAGCGCTTCTGGCGCGCCGGCCTGACCGCGGGGGCCGTGAAGTGACCGACACGCAGCAGCGCGCCGCGACCGCGGTGCTCACGTTCGAGGCGGGCGCCTTCCTGCGCGACGGCCGCCCGCACCGCGTCCTCTCCGGGTCGCTGCACTACTTCCGGGTGCACCCGGCGCAGTGGCGCGACCGCCTCGAGCGCCTGGTCGCGCTCGGCCTCAACACGGTCGACACCTACGTCGCGTGGAACTTCCACGAGCGCCGTCGCGGCGAGGTCGACTTCGCCGGCTGGCGCGACCTCGAGCGCTTCCTCGCGCTCGCCGCAGAGGTCGGCCTCGACGCGATCGTGCGGCCCGGACCGTACATCTGCGCCGAGTGGGACAACGGCGGCTTCCCCGCGTGGCTCTCGGGCACCCCGGGCCTGCGCCTGCGATCGAGCGACCCCGGCTACCTCGCAGCGGTCGACGCGTGGTTCGACGAGCTGCTGCCGCGGCTCGTGCCGCTGCAGGCGAGCCACGGCGGGCCGATCGTGGCGGTGCAGCTCGAGAACGAGTTCGGCAGCTACGGCGACGACGCCGACTACCTCGCCTGGCTGCACGACCGGCTCGTCGCCGGCGGCGTCACCGAGCTGATCTACACGGCCGACGGGCCGACCGAGCTCATGCAGGACGGCGGGAGCGTGCCGGGCGTCGTCGCGACCGCGACCTTCGGCTCGCGCGCCGCGCAGGCCGCCTCGATGCTGCGCGAGCGGCGCGCGGGCGAGCCGTTCATGTGCGCCGAGCTCTGGAACGGCTGGTTCGACCACTGGGGCGATCCGCACCACGTGCGCACCCCAGAGGGGGCGGCGGGCGTCGTCGCCGACATCATCGCCGAGGGCGGCTCGCTGAGCCTGTACATGGCGCACGGCGGCACCAACTTCGGGCTCTGGTCGGGTGCCAACCACGACGGGGTCAGGCTGCAGCCGACGCAGACGAGCTACGACTCGCACGCACCGATCGCCGAGAACGGCGCGGTCACCGAGAAGTTCCGTCGCATTCGCGACGTACTGCGGGATGCCTCGGGGCAGACGCCGCCCGAGGCATCCCCGACCCCGCCCGTGCTGCCGGCAGCGACGCTGCCCGTACGCCCCGGGCGCAACCTGCTCGACGTCGCGCGCGGCGCCGGTGCGGCGGTGCGCGCGGCGCACCCGCCGACGTTCGAGGAGCTCGGGCTCGATGCCGGCCTCGTGCTCTACGAGGCGCGGCCGGTCGTGCCGAAGGGCGGGGCGCTGCTCACGATCCGGGGACTGCGCGACCGCGCGCTCGTCTTCGTCGACGGCGAGCGGGTCGCCGTGCTCGACGCCGAGCAGGCGGCCGCGGGCGTGCGCCTCGAGCGCGAGGGGCCCGTCGTGCTCGAGCTCCTCGTCGAGAACCAGGGCCGCATCAACTACGGACCGCTGCTCGGCGAGGGCAAGGGCATCCTCGGCGGCGTGCAGCTCGACCGGCGGCTCGTGCAGCGCTGGACGGCGCGCGCTCTGCCCCTCGACGAGTGGGGCGAGCGCGAGCTCGCGGGGCTCGCCACGGCGACCCTCGCCGTCGACGAGCCCGCCGACGCGTTCCTCGCCTTCCCGGGCTTCGGCAAGGGGTTCGTGTGGGTGAACGGGTTCCTGCTCGGCCGGTACTGGGAGATCGGCCCGCAGCGCACGTACTACGTGCCCGCGCCGCTGCTGCAGGCCGGCGAGAACATGATCGCCGTGCTCGAGCTCGAGCGCCTCGGCGACGTCATCGAGCTGCGCGAACGCGCCGAGCTCGGACCCGAACAGGAGTACATCGAGACCTTCGACTGAACTGCGCCGTCGGCGCAGGTCGATGTGGACGCGTCGACACGACGCGGGAATGGAGACGAAGATGCCTTCATCACGACCCCCGGGGCGCCTCTGGCGGATCGGGCTGGGGTGCGCCATCGCGGGCGGCGTGATCGCCCCGCTCGGCGCGATGCCGGTGCATGCGGCCCCCATCGTGCCCGACGGGTTCGCGGTCGCCGCCGCGGGCAGCACGTTCGCGCTGCAGAGCCGCGACCTCGCCGTGACGGCGTCGGCGGGCTTCCCGCAGGTCGTCGCGTACACCGACCGCGACTCGGGCGCGACGATGCGCGGCAACGACACGGCCATCTCGTCGATCACGATCAACGGCAAGGCCGAGCCGGTCGAGGTCGCCTCGCGCGTCGACGACGACGCGGTCGAGTACGTGCTCACGCCGACCGCGCTCGCCGGCGTCTCGATCGAGGCGCGGCTCTCGGTGAAGCACAACGTCGTGACGATCGAGGTCACGAAGATCACCGACCCCGACGGAATCGTGAAGACCTTGCAGATCCCGGATCACCGGCTCGTGACGGTCTCCTCCGACGAGGCGGGCGCGGCGGTCGCGGCGGCGAACCTCTCGGTCGACCGCGGGGCGTCGGGCGACGTCTTCCTCCCTGTGACGGCCGAGACCCCGCTCGACGCCGCGCCGAAGGGCTCGAACGCGATCATCGCGAACACGGGCGAGCTGGCGGCGGCGTTCGCGACGAACGCCCTCTACGACACGTCGTCGGGGCCGAGCTCGAAGGACTCGGGCAACTTCTGGCGCCAGGCGGTCGCCGCCGGCGACGGCGTCGAGGTCGGCATCGCGAGCGGGCCGTGGCTCTACCGGGCCCAGGGCCAGGCCGGCACCGAGGAGCTGCCGTGGGTCAAGGTCGCCATCACGCCCGACGCCAACGGCGACGACGTGGTCGACTGGCAGGACGGCGCGATCGCGATGCGCGACATCCGCATCGCCCCCTACAAGGGCGACCAGACGCCCGAGAACGTCATCACCCACATCCCCTTCAACTTCGCCTCGCAGGCGACGCACCCCTTCCTCCGCACCCTCGACGACGTGAAGCGCATCGCGCTCAACACCGACGGGCTCGGCCAGGTCGCCATGCTCAAGGGCTACACGAGCGAGGGCCACGACTCGGCGAACACCGACTACGGCGACAACTTCAACGAGCGCGCCGGCGGCCTCGACGAGCTGAACGCGGCCGTGAAGGCGGGCGAGAAGTGGAACGCCTCGTTCGGCGTCCACATGAACGCCACCGAGATCTACCCCGAGGCCAACTCGTTCAGCGACGAGATCGCGAACGAGAACTCGAAGGGCTGGAACTGGCTCGACCAGTCGTACTACATCGACCAGCGCTACGACCGCGCCTCGGGCGAGCTCGACGAGCGCATCGGCGAGCTCGCCGAGGCGACCGACGACAACCTCGACTTCGCGTACATCGACGTCTACTACGAGCACGGCTGGCTCGCGCAGTCGCTGCAGGACTCGCTCGTGAAGCACGGCTTCCGCGTCGGCTCGGAGTGGGCCGACAAGCTCGCCGAGAACAACACGTGGTCGCACTGGGCGAACGACGAGAACTACGGCGGCTCGTCGAACAAGGGCGTGAACTCCCAGATCCTGCGGTTCGTGAACAACACGCAGGCCGACGTGTGGAACCCGCACCCCCTGCTCGGCACGAGCCACATCGTCGAGTTCGAGGGCTGGACGGGCCAGAACGACTTCCCGGCCTTCCTCGAGAACGTGTGGACCGCCAACGTTCCCGCGAAGTTCCTGCAGCACCACGAGATCACCCGCTGGAGCTCCGATCGCATCGACCTCGAGGACGGCGTGAGCGTCACCGGCACGAAGGCCGCGGACCGCGTCATCACGGTCGACGGCGCCGAGGTGCTGCGCGGCGGCACCTACCTGCTGCCGTGGTCGTCGAAGGCCGGCGATGCCGCCGACAAGCTCTACCATTACAACCCGGCGGGCGGGCAGACCACCTGGCAGCTGACGGCTGAATTCGCGGATGCCTCGTCGCTGCAGCTCTTCGCCCTCGGCGACGCGGGCCGTGAGAAGGTCGCCGACCTGCCCGTCGTCGACGGTGCGGTGACCATCGACGCCGAGGCGGGGCAGGCCTATGTGCTCGTCGCCGGCGAGAAGGCGACCGGCGCGACGACGCTGCCCGAGAAGGTCTCGTTCGGCCAGGGCACCCCGGTGAAGGACCCCGGCTTCAACGCGACCGACCTCGACGGGTGGAACCCGACCGGCGCGGCGACGATCGAACGCGACGACCGCGGACGGCGGGCCGCCGTGCTCGGCGCCGGCGAGTCGTCGATCAGCCAGCGGCTCGGCGAGCTCGCCGCAGGCACCTACGCGGTGTCGGCCGACCTCGGCATCGCCGACGGAGCCGCACGCGAGACGACCGTCTCGGTCGACGTGCCCGGCGGCGACGCCGTCGCGAACACGGTCGAGCGCTCGACCGTGCGCAACACGGTCGCCGCCGACGAGTGGAACGGCACGAACCTCCAGCGCATCCGCACCTACATCACCGTCCCCGAGGACGGCGTGCGCCCGACCCTCACGATCGCGGTCGCCGACGGCGACGCGGAGGTGCGGGTCGACAACGTCCGCGTGGTCGCGACCGACGACCCGACGGCCGGCGCCGGCGAGGGCGAGCGCGTCCTCGTCGACGAGGACTTCGAGGCCGTCGACCAGGGCTGGGGCCCGTTCTTCAAGGGCGACTCGGGCGGCACGACCGACCCGCGCACGCACATCGCCAAGCGCAACGAGCCGTACACGCAGCAGGGCTGGAACGGCCGCAAGTTCGACATGGTGCTCGGCGGCGACTACTCGCTCATGGCGCACGAGGAGAACCGCGGGCTCGTCTACCGCACGTCCGAGTACACCGTGCCGTTCGAGGCGGGCCACCGGTACCGGGTGACGTTCGACCACCAGAGCGGCGTCGCCGGGGCGTACTCCTTCGTCTCGGGCGTCGACCAGGTCGTCGGCGACGCGTCGAAGCCGATCGAGCTCACCTCGACCCCGTTCGGCGAGCAGCTGTCGACGGCCGAGTTCTCGTTCGAGTTCGACGCCGCCGCGTGCGGCACGCCGTACGTCGGTGTGCGTCGCAACGCCGTCGGCGGCACGGGCGCCGACCTCATCGTCGACGACGTGCGCATCGTGGACCTCGGCGAGAGCACCGAGGCCGCCGCGTGCGCCAAGCTCGACGTCGTCGGGCCGTCGGGTCTCGTGCCTGGCGAGGCGAACGCGTTCACGACCTCGTTCACCAACCACGAGGCCGAGGCCGCGACGGCGGTGTCGACCTCCATCGAGGTTCCCGGCGGTTGGACCGCCACGGCCTCGAGCGCGGCGGAGTTCGCCTCCGTCGCCCCGGGCGCCACGGTCAAGACCACGTGGCGCGTGACGGCCCCCGCCGACCTCGAGCCCGGACGCTACCCGATCTCGGCGACGGCGGGTTACGCGGTCGCCGACGGCGAGCGCACGGTCGAGGCATCCACGAGCGTGCCGACCCTGCCCGCCGGACTGATCCCGCAGTCGCGCCTGTCCATCGCGGGCGTGAGCGACGCCGAGCCCGGCACGGGCGACGGCAGCGCCGGCGCCGCGATCGACGGGAACCCGTCGACGATGTGGCACTCGGCCTGGTCGCAGGTCAACCCCGACACGCCGTACCCGCACTGGATCGCGCTCGACCTCGGCGACACCTACACGGTCGACGGGTTCGACTACCAGGTGCGTCGCGGCAACGGGGCGATCAAGGACTACGAGCTCTACCTCTCGAGCGACGGCACGAACTGGGGCAGCCCGGTCAAGAAGGGGTCGTTCGCGTCGACGACCGAGGTGCAGCACCTCGCGCTGACGGCGACGAGCGCGCGCTACGTGAAGCTCGTGGGCCTGAACGCCGTCAACGGTGCGGCGTTCGCCGGCGCCGGTGAGATCAACGTGTGGGGCACGCGCCAGGCGGCGCCGACCCCGCTGCCGAAGGAGGGCATGTCGATCGCCGACGTCGACTCCGAGGAGATCGAGGGCGAGGACGGCGCCGCCGCCAACGCCATCGACGGCGACACCGCGACCTACTGGCACACCCAGTGGCTCGGCGCATCGCCCGAGTTCCCGCACCACCTCGCGGTCGACCTCGGCGAGGCGAACGAGCTGCGCGGCATCTCGATCCAGCAGCGGCCGGGCACCGAGCCCAACGGCCGCATCAAGGAGTACGAGGTGTACGTGAGCGCCGACGGCGAGACCTGGGGCGACCCGGTCGCGTCGGGCGCGCTGGCCGCGACGGGCGGCGCGCAGTCCGTCATGTTCGGCGAGTCGGCCGCCGGCCGGTACGTGAAGGTCGTCGCGCTCAGCTCGCACAACGGCCAACCGTGGGCGGCCATCGGCGAACTGGAGTTCTTCGGCGCCGAATGATGAGCCGGCGCAGGGGCGGTCGAGCGACCGCCCCTGCGTCCACCGGCACGAACGCCCCCGCGATCCTCACCGCGGGGGCGTTCGTTCGTCGCGATCTCCGGGTGGGCACTGATTCGGCGGGCGGCCTGGCCGACGACACTGGATGAGGATGCCTCATGAAAGGAGTCCGCCATGTCGGTGACCATCGGCGGCATCGAACTGCACCTCGGCCCGAAATCGGTCGGCGGGCCCGACGACCTCGACCGGGTGATCCGCGACTTCATCGACGAGGCCGACCACAGCCTCGCGATCGCGGTGCAGGAGATCGACTCGCGGGCGATCGCGAACTCGATCCTCGCGGCCAAGGCGCGCGGGGTGCGGGTGCGCGTCATCCTCGAGGGCGACTACCTCACCGAGGAGAAGGCGCTCGCCGACCCGTGGCGCAGCGTCGGCGCCCACGAGGAGAACCGGATCATCCAGGGCGCGCTGCTCAAGGCGAAGGTCGACGTCGTGAGCGACCTCAACCCGAAGATCTTCCACCAGAAGTTCATCGTGCGCGACACCCGCAAGCCGAAGGCCGCGGTGCTCACCGGCTCGACGAACTTCACGCTGACGGACACCGGCACCAACGCGACCTCCGGCCGCGGCGCCGGCCAGAACCTCAACCACGTCGTCGTGCTCCACGGCCAGCGGGCCGCCACCGAGTACATCCACGAGTTCGAGCGCATGCGCTCGGGCACGTTCGGCGACCGCCACGAGCGCATCGAGCCGAAGCCGAAGGAGTTCGACCTGCCGGCCGTGCGGGTCAAGCCGCTGTTCGCGCCCCGGCACGGACCGGAGATGGAGATCATGAAGCAGATGCTGAAGGCGCGCGAGTCGGTCGACTTCGCGATGTTCACCTTCGCGCAGTCGTCGGGCATCGACGACACCATGATCCGGCTCCGCCCGCTCGTGCAGCGCATCCGCGGGGTGCTCGACCGCGAACAGGGCGGCGCGAAGTGGGCGGCGACCGCCGACCTCGCGGACGGCGACGTCGACCTCTACGTCAACAAGCCGAAGACGGGCGTCCGCAAGCTCCACCACAAGCTCATGGTGATCGACGAGCGACTGCTCATCGTCGGCAGCTTCAACTACACCGCGCCGGCGAACACGCTGAACGACGAGAACATCATCGTGATCGGCGACCTCGAGGAGACGGATGCCGCGGCGGAGGCCGCGCAGCGCGAACTCGCGGGCTACGCGCTCGCCGAGATCGAGCGCATCATCGCCGACCTCGCCGCGCCGATCCCCGCCTGAGTCCCCGCGCCGCGGGAGCCGGACCTTCGGAGGAGGAACCCATCATGTCGATCTCGACGAGCGGACTCGGTGCCGATCACGGCTTGGGCACCGTGCGGACGATGCCGGAGTTCCGCGCCCACGTCGGGCCGAGCACCCTCTCGCAGGCCGACCGCCGACGGCTCGTCGACCAGGCGGAGGTGCTGCTCGAGGGCCTGTACGTCCACCTGCCGCTCAAGCGGGCGATGCACGCCGTCGACCCGCTGCAGAGCCTGAGGCTGCTGCGCCACCGGCTGCCCGAGCTCAGCGAGCCCGAGTTCCACGCGGCACTGCAGCGCATCGTGCTGGGCCTTCGCGACCTGCACACGAACTACATCCTCCCCGCGCGCTACGCCGGCTTCGCGTTCATCGGCATCCTCGTGGAGCGCTGCTTCGATGCGGACGGGCCGCACTGGATCGTCACCAAGACGTTCGAGCACCTCACCGTCGACCCGGCGCTCGTCGTCGGCGCGGAGGTGACGCACTGGAACGGGACGCCGATGGCGATCGCCGTCGAGCGCAACGCGGCGCGCGAGGCGGGCAGCAACAAGGCGGCGAGCCTCGCCCGAGGACTGGAGAACATGACGCTCCGCCCGGTCGGCATGTCGTTGCCGCCCGACGAGGACTGGGTCGACCTCACGTACCGGGTCGGCGGCGTCGAGCACGAGACGCGGCTGCCCTGGCGGGTGTTCGAATCGACCGGCGAGGTGACGGGCGGCGAGGCGACGGCGGCCTCGCCTCTCGGAGTCGCGGCGCCCGTGTCGCATCTCGTCGGCCTCGACCTCAAGACCGAGCTGAGCCGGCTCATGAAGCGGCGGCTGTTCGCACCGGCCTCGATCGAGGAGGAGGAGCGGGTCGCGCGGAGCGAGGCGGCGGCGCCCGAGGCGACGCCGGCCCAGCAGGAGGCCGGCATCGTGCCGACGACGAGGCCCGCCGAGCTCAAGGCCCGCACCGTCGAGACGCCGAGCGGCACCTTCGGGCACCTGCGGATCTTCACCTTCCACATGCGCGACGCCGGCATCGAGGCGTTCATCGACGAGGTGGCCAGGCTGATCTCGGTGCTGCCGCAGAACGGGCTGATCCTCGACGTCCGCGGCAACGGCGGCGGCTACATCATCGCCTCGGAGTTCCTGCTGCAGTTCTTCACGCCGCGCCGGGTCAGGCCCGAGCCGATGCAGTTCATCAGCACCCGGCTCACCGCCGACCTCTGCGGTCGCGTCGCGGACTACCGCGCGTGGAAGCCGTCGATCGACGAGTCGGTCACGACCGGTGCGCCGTTCTCGAGCGCGGTGCCGCTCTACGACGACGACGTGGTCAACAGCGTCGGCCAGCTCTACCACGGACCCGTCGTGCTCGTCACCGATGCGCTCTGCTACAGCGCCACCGACATCTTCGCCGCGGGCTTCCAGGACCACGCGATCGGGCCCGTGCTCGGCGTCGACGAGAACACCGGCGCGGGCGGGGCCAACGTGCTGACCCACGCGGCGCTCCGCGCCGACTGGACCGGCGGACCGCTGCGATCCCTTCCGGCCGGAGCCGAATACCGGGTGTCGTTGCGCCGCTGCCTCCGGGTCGGCGACCGCTTCGGCCAACCGGTCGAGGATCTCGGCGTCGTCCCCGACCACGTGCATCGGCTCACCGAGCACGACCTCACCGACGGCAACGCCGACCTCATGGACGCGGCGGGCGCCCTGCTGGCGGGGCTCTCGGTCCGGATGCTCGACGCCGAGCTCGCACCGCCCGCGGGAGACGTCCGCACGCTCACGATCCGCACGGGCGGCATCGACAGCGTCGACGTCTACCTCGACGGGCGTCCGATCGGCACGTCGGACACGAACGACGGGATCACCGTGCTCGACCTGGAGCTGCCGGATGACGCCGGCGGAGAGCTGCGGCTCGAGGGGTTCGCCGCGGACCGGCTGGTCGCCTCCCGCCGGCTCGGGCTCTGAGACGGCGGAGACGGCGGAGACGGCAGAGACGGCCGAGACGGTAGAGACGACCGAGACGGCGGAGACGACCGAGTCCGCTCAGTGCGATTCGTCGGCGCGCGGACCGGGCCCGCTCAGTGCGATTCGTCGGCGCGCACGCCGAACACGGCCTCCAGGCCGTCGATCCAGGCGCGCTGCTCGCCCGCGCGGGCGTACTCGCGCGAACGCACCATCGGCGTGTGCAGCAGCACGCCGGCCATGTGGCGCAGCGCGGCCTCGACCCGCTCGTCGGCCGCCTCGTCGCCGGTGCCGCGCGATCGGGCGCGGGTGATCTCGGCCTCGAGGACGCCCTGCACGTGGGCGCGCAGCGCGACGACCGAGGGCGCGAGGTCGAGCTCTTCGCCCACCGCGCCGAAGTTGCGGGCCGCTCGCTCGATGAGCACGCGGGCGTCGTCGGAGGCGCCGAGCTCCTCGAGCGGCGCGTGCCGGCGGATGGTCTCGAGGTCGAGCAGTTCGACGCCGTCGACGTCGACGACGTCGGTCGAGACGTTGCGCGGCATGCCGAGGTCGATGACGAGCTGCCGGGCCCCCTGCGCCGCCTCGGGCACGGGGCACCACGCGCGGAACTCGGCGAGGGCCGCATGCGCCGACGCCGAGGCATACGTGCCGGTCGAACCCGAAGCGTCGGCGATCGCCGAGTGCGACGAGGCGAGCGTCGCCCGCCCGCCCTCGAGCAGGACCCGGTCGACGACGTGGTGCTCGGCCGTCGTGCATGTGATGATGACGTCGGCGGCCGCCGCGGCGATCGCGTAGCCCGCGTGCGAGACGGCGGTGAGGTCGTGGTTGCGGGCGAACTTCGCCGCGCGGCCGGAGGGGGAGTAGACGCGCACGTCGTTGGCGCCGCGGTCGCGGAGGGCGGCGAGCGTCGCGCCCGCATACTGGCCGGTGCCAACGAGCAGCACCCGGGCGGCCGACCAGTCGGCGACGCGGCTCGACGCGAGTTCGAGGGCGAGGCGCACGAGCGAGCGGCCGGCGCCGCCGATGCCCGTCTCGTTCTTCACCTTGCGCGAGGTCTGCGAGGCGCGCTGGAAGAGGCGCTCGAGCTCGGGGGTCGTGGTGCCCTCGGCGCGGGCGCGCTCGAGCGAGCGCCGCACCTGGCCGGCGATCTCGCCCTCGCCGACGACGACCGACTCGAGCCCGGATGCGACGGAGAACAGGTGGCCGGCGACGGCGTTGCCGTGCACGAAGCCGAAGGTCGACCTGAGCTCATCGGGTTCGACGCCCGCGACGTCGCCGACCGCCCGGATCGCGGCGTGCACCGCGGGTACGGGCGAGTCGCCCTCGGCGGTGTCGAGGTCGAGGTAGGCCTCGAAGCGGTTGCAGGTCGCGACGACGACCGCGCCCTGGAGCGAGTCATGACGGTCGAGGATGCGCGGCGCGGCGGATTCCGCGTGCGCCGAAAGCCGTTCGAGGGTGTCGAATGCGGCGTTCTTGTGGCTCGCGGTCAAGCAGATGAGCACCAGACGATTCTACCCGGGGTCGAAAGCGAGGATGACTCGGGGCGCAACAGGCTCGGATGCGGGTCAGCGAACCCCGGCGTAGACAGCACCGGGCCGGATCACCGGGATCGCCCCCGTCACGGGCGGCGGCTCGATGCCCTCGGCCTTGAGCGCCTCGCGGTGCAGCGCCTTCCAGCTGCGCACGAGCGCGAAGAACGGGGCGTCGGACAGGGCGTAGGCGCCGGGGCGCGGTGCGCTGAACACGATCGGCAGCTCGACGCTCGTGCCGCCCCGGCGCACTCGCAGCACGAGCACCGAGACGAGCGAGCCGCCGATCACCATCGAGTCGGCCCGGATGTTGCGCACCTCGCGCCACGGGAAGAAGATCGCGCGTCGCGGCCGGTGGCCGCCGTTCCAGAACGCGACGCCGAGCTCGTCGACGACGATCGAGTACCGCCCGGCGAGGTGGATCGCGTGCGGCTCGTCGACGCGCAGTTCGTTGAGCGCGGCGACGAGCACCCGGGTGCGGATGCCGCAGCTCACCTGCCCGCGCACGCTCGCCTCGAGCGCCCGGCGGCGTGCGCGGCCGCGGCCGGCACGGGCGAGACGCACGAGCGCCCAGATCGCACCGGCGAGTGCGGCGGCCGCGATCACGGCGAGGGTCGACCGGCCTCCGGGCACGGCGGGCAGCCGCGGCACGACCTCTTCCACTCGGCCGGCGCCGAGGACGAGCGCCGCGACCACGAGGACGGCGATGAGGGCGATGAGCGCGGTGAGTTTCGCCCGGTGCGGGGCGGCGTCGTTCATCGGAGGCCTCGCAGGCGGCCGATTCCGCGATGCGCGGGCGCGACGGACGGGGTGGACGACATCGTTCGGGACATGCTCGCTCCGTGGGGGCGGAGGCGCGCCGGCTGGGCGCGTCGTCGTGCGTGGGTGGCGCACAACGCCTCCGACCTTAGCGCTCGCCGGACGCCGAGCGGAAGAGTCGGTGAGCATTCCTTCCGATCCGACCGACCGTGCGGTCGGGCTGCGATCGCCGGGCGGACCGGTCCTTCCCAGCCCGGTGCGAGACAATGTCGGGCGTGATCCTCTCCCCGCAGCATCCCCTCTCTGCCGGCCTCACCAGCGAATCGCGCCTCGTGCGCGCCTACCGCGGGGAACGCGCCGACACGACGCCCGTCTGGTTCATGCGCCAGGCCGGCCGCTCGCTGCCCGAGTACCGCGACCTGCGGGTCGGCACGCGCATGCTCGACGCCTGCCTCGACCCGGCGATGGCGAGCGAGATCACCCTGCAGCCCGTGCGGCGCCACGGGGTCGACGCGGGCATCTTCTTCAGCGACATCGTGGTGCCGCTCAAGCTCGTCGGGGTCGGCGTCGAGATCCAGCCGGGGCGCGGCCCCGTCTTCACGAAGGGCTACGCGGATGCCGCGGCCGTCGCCGAGCTCACCGCGATCGACCCCGCCCGGCTCGACGAGGCCTCCGGCCCGATCGCCGAGGCGGTCGCGCTGACCATCGCCGAGCTGAACACGACCGACAACGGGTCGGGCACCGCCACCCCCCTGATCGGCTTCGCGGGCGCCCCGTTCACGCTCGCCGCCTACCTCGCCGAGGGCGGTCCCTCGAAGGACCACCTCGCCGCGCGCACCCTCATGCACGCCGATCCGGGCGCATGGCGCGCGCTCATGGAGTGGACCGCCGAGCTCACCGGCCGGTTCCTCCGAACCCAGATCGTCGCCGGCGCCTCGGCCGCGCAGCTGTTCGACTCGTGGGCGGGCGCGCTCTCGCTCGCCGACTACGCGACCCATGTCGCCCCGGCGTCGGCGCGCGCGCTGAGCTTCGTGCACGATCTCGAGTACGAGGTCGCGGATGCCTCCGGCCGGACCCGCGCGGTGCCGGTGGTGCACTTCGGCGTCGGCACGGGCGAGCTGCTCGGTGCCATGAAGGAGGTCGGGGTCGACGTCGTCGGCGTCGACTACCGGGTGCCGCTCGACGTCGCCGCAGAGCGCGTCGGTGCGGACGTCCCGCTGCAGGGCAACCTCGATCCCGCGCTGCTCGCGGCGCCGTGGCCCGTGCTCGAGGCCGCCGTGCGCGACGTGCTCGCGAAGGGTCGGGTGGCTCCCGCGCACGTCTTCAACCTCGGCCACGGCGTTCCGCCCGAGACCGACCCGACCGTGCTGACCCGCGTGGTGGAGCTCGTGCACGAGGCGGGTGCGGCGTGACCGACGGGGCCCCGCGCATCGAGGTCGAGACCGCCGACGTCGTCGTGATCGGCGGCGGCGTCGCCGGCATGGTCGCCGCGCTCGAGTGCGCCAGGATCGGCCTGCGGGTCACGCTGCTCGAGCGCCGTGACGCGCTCGGCGGCTGCGTCGGGCGGATCGAGCTCGACGGGCTCACCCTCGATTCGGGAGCCGAGTCGTTCGCGACCCGCGGCGACACGGTCGCCGAGCTGATCGACTCCCTGAAACTCGACGACGAGGTCGTCGACCCGGACCGCGCCGGCGCCTGGCTCGTGTGGGGGAGCGCCGTGAACGACGCGCTCGACGCCGCACCCCTCCCGAAGACCGGCGTGCTCGGCATCCCCGCCAACCCCCTCGGCGACGACGTGCGCCGCATCATCGGCTGGAACGGCGCCGTCCGCGCGTATGCCGATCGACTCATGCCCATCCTTCGGATCGGCCGGGCGCACAGCCTCGGTCAGCTCGTGCGCTCGCGTATGGGCGCTGCGGTGCTCGACAAGCTCGTGACCCCGATCTCGGCCGGGGTCTACTCGGCCGACCCGGACCTGCTCGACCTCGACGTCGTCGCGCCCGGCCTGAACGAGGCGATGACGCGCATGGGCTCGCTCTCGGGCGGCGTCGGCCAGCTCGTCGAGCAGCGGAAGGCGGGTGGCGCGGTGCGCGGCCTCCGCGGCGGTATGCACACCCTCGTCGACGCGCTCGTCCGCGAGCTCGACCGGTTCGACGTGACGACCCGGACCGAGGTGGAGGTGACGGCGCTCGAGCGGGTCGGCGACGCCGGGTGGCGCGTGCGCGCGACGGCACAGGCCGAGACGGCCGACGCGGCAGCCGCCGACGCGGCCGGCGGCGCCGACGACGGCGCGACCGAGCTCGACTTCATCGTGCCCGAGGTCGTGCTGGCCGCACCCGCGCACACGTCGTTGCGCCTGCTCGACCAGGCGGTCGAGGGCTGGGGGTCGACGGGCGACTGGCCGCAGGCCGCGACCGTCGAGCTCGTCACCCTCGTGCTCGACGCGCCTGCACTCGACGCGGCCCCGCGTGGAACTGGCGTGCTCGTCGCCGCCGACACGGCGGGCGTCGCCGCGAAGGCGCTCACCCACTCGACCGCGAAGTGGGCCTGGCTCGCCGAACAGGCCGGCGGCCGCCATGTCGTGCGCCTCTCGTACGGCCGGGCGGGCCAGCCCGATCCGCTCGACGGGCGCACCGACGCCGAGGTCGCCGAGCTCGCGCTCGCCGACGCGAGCCGCCTGCTCGGCGTGACGCTCGACGCCGCGATGCTCCGCGCGTCGGGTCGCACCGCGTGGCGCGACGCCGTGTCGCACGCCGCCATCGGCCAGCGCGACCGCGTGCGGGCCCTGGAGGACGCGATCGCGGCGGAGCCCGGCATCGAGGTCACCGGCTCGTGGGTCGCGGGCACCGGGCTCGCCTCGGTCGTCCCGCACGCGCGCGAGGCGGCGGCCCGAGTGCGTCATCGCGCGGTCGGCCGGCGCGAGCAGGGCTGACTCGGACCCTCAGGCGAGCGCGGCCTCGAGCTGATCGCTCGTGAGCTCGCGGTCGGCGTACACGAGCCGGATCGCCGCGGGGTCGGGGTTGCCGGCGTCGGGTGCGCGGTGGCGCAGTTCGAGGCCGACCTTCTCAGCGACCCGCGCCGAGGCGAGGTTGTGCTCGAGCAGGTAGGCGACGACGGGCAGTCCGGGCCGGTGCGCCCGGGCCCCGTCGATCGCGGCGATCGCGAGCTCGGTCGCGTACCCGTGGCCGTGCGCCTCGGGGCGGAACCGGTAGCCCAGGTTCCAGTACGCGCCGCCGGGCACGGCGATGCCGCGGATCGCGCAGCCGCCGTGACCGATCACCGTCGCCGGGTCGGCGGCGGCGCGCACCGTCCATGCGGCGAACCCGACGGTGCGCCAGTCGGCGAGCCAGCGATCGAGCACGGCCCGAGTGTCGTCGAGTGCGGCGTGCCGGCCCGACGGCAGGTGCCGCCACGTGCGCGGGTCGCCGTAGATCTCATGGAGCGGCGCGAGGTCGGCCTCGACGGTCTCGTCGAGCAGCAGCCGGGCGGTGCGTCGGGTCATGCGGGGAGTCTAGGCGCGGCCGACGACGCCGTCGCGACGGTCGATGCATCGCATAGCCGAAACGGAATATTTCGTCGCAACCCCCTTGCGCGCCTCGGCGCGGGGTCTACGCTGGAAAGGTCGCTGTGGCTGAACAGCGGGGGAAGACGGGGTGCACATGAAGGGCAAGATCCTCTTCGTCGTGGGGCTCGGCGTCGGCTACGTGCTCGGCACGCGCGCCGGTCGCGAGCGCTACGAGCAGATCAAGCGCGCCGCCGAGGGCGTGTGGAACACGCCTGCCGTGCAGCAGGGCGTCGACCAGGTGAAGGGCTTCGCCGCGTCGAAGGTGGGCGACCTCTCCGACTCGGTGCTCGACGGCGTGAAGTCGTTCATCGGCAACGCCACGCGCGGCTCGGGTGCGACCAAGAGCGACGTCGCCGACGTCGCCGCGAACGCGAAGCGCGGGGTCTCCGACGGCGCGAAGGCGGCGAAGTCCGCCGTCGACGGGGTCGCCGACACGCTGAGCGACGCGATCGACTCGGCCGCAGAGGTGGCGAAGGGCGCGGCGAAGCCGGCGAAGCCCGCGCAGAAACGCTCCACGTCGCGCGGCGGCAAGCCCGCGGCATCCGACTCGTAGGATTCTCAGGCACAGACGGGAGGCGACCGCGCGATGGCCGCACCGACCAACGACGACCGCTCGCTCTTCACGCTGATCGGCGAGCTGCCCGACACGATCTCCAACCTCGTGCGCGCCGAGATCGACCAGATCAAGGCCGAGGTCACCTACAAGGTCAAGCACTTCGGCATCGGCTCGGGGTTCTTCGTGGTGGCGCTCATCGTGCTGCCGTTCCTGATCTTCACGCTGCTCGCCGCGGCGATCTTCGCGCTCGCGCTCGTGATGCCCGCATGGGCGGCCGCGCTCGTCGTCTCGGGCGTGCTCGTCGTCATCATCGCGGTGCTCGTGTGGATCGGCATCGTGAACTTCCAGCGGGGCTCGGAGCCCCTCGAATCGGTCGAGAGCCTCAAGGCCGACCTCGACGCCCTGAAGGGAACTGGTGACTATGACCGCCGCTACTGATGCGCCCCGTCCTTCGAAGCGCGAGACGGCGCAGCGCGAGCGCAACCTGACCCGGGTGCAGGCGCGCGCCGCCTCCCGGCAGGCGCGCGACGAGTTCGCGCGCACGCTCGACCAGCTCGAGGACAAGCTCAACGTGCCGAAGCAGGTCGGCATCCGGGTCGATCGGGCGAAGGTGTCGCTGAAGGCCTTCTACGACGAGCAGCCCGGCGTCGCGATCGCCGCGGCCGTCGGCGTGGCCGTCGCCGTCGGCGGCCTCGTGTGGCTCGCCGTGCGGTCGCGGCTCGGCGACTGAGCGGCGCGAGGCGAGGGCCGGCACCGGTGTCGACGTCCGCAGCGGACACCGCCGTCGAACGGGTCGCCGACGCGATCCGGGCGGAGATCCTGAGCGGCGCGATCGCGCTCGGCTCGCCGTTGCGCGAGGAGGCCGCGGCCGAGCGGCACGGCGTCTCGCGGCACACGGTGCGTTCGGCGTTCCAGCGACTCGTGGCCGAGCGACTCGCCGAGGCCGAGCCGTATCGCGGCGTGCGAGTCGTCAGCTTCGATCGCGACGAGATCCGGGCCCTGCAGCAGCTGCGGGCGGCGCTCGAGGGCGAGGCGGTGCGCATCATCGCCGAGCGGTACGGCGAGGACTGGCCGCCCGAGGTGCTCGCGCCGGCGGAGGCGGTGCTCGACCGGCTCGCCGCACTCCACGCGGCGGAGGACGCCGATCCCGACTGGCTCGAGGTCGAGCGGTTCCACGCCGACTACCACCGCGCGATCGTCGCGGCGTCGGCGAGTCCGCGCATCATCGAGGCCCACGACGCCCTCGGCAGCGAACTCCTGCTGTTCCTCCTGCACGTGCGCCCCCACTACACGCTCGAGGCACTCATCGACGAGCACCGCGAACTCCTCGTCGAACTCCAGGTCCAGGGGCCCGAGGCGATGCGCGAGCACCTCGGCCACTCGACCGACCTGCTGCTCGGCGAGGTCGCCGACGACGTCACGCCGTGATCGCGGCGTACCAGATGAGCAGCAGCGTCACGACGAAGCCGACGGCGTAGTTGATGCCGAGGAACCGCCTCCACCCCGCGTTCGCCCGGCCCGACGTCGCGTCGGTGGCGTCGACGAACGGCGCCGCCGCCACGATGTAGGGCACGACGAGCAGGGCGGCGAGCGGCCCGGGCCACGATGTCGCGAGCATGAGCACGCCGGCGACCGCCCACAGCGCGATGGCGAGGCGCACGGTGCGCCGCGCGCCGAGTGCCGTGGCGATCGACGCGATGCCGGCGGCCCGGTCGGGCACGATGTCCTGCACGGCGCCGAAGGCGTGGCTCGCGACGCCCCACGCGAAGAACGCGAGGAGCAGGGCGATGAGCGGCGGCGTGAACGCCGCCCCGGCCAGCACGAGTGCGTACACGGCGGGGCCGACGAAGTGCACGCTCGAGGTGACCGAGTCGAGCCCGGGCACCTCCTTGAAGCGGAGCCCCGGGACCGAGTACGCCGCGACCGCGAAGAGGCACGCCGCGAGCACCGCCGACGCCGCGAGGTCGCCGAGCAGCACGAGCGCCACCACGAACGGCAGGCAGGCGGCGATCGCCGCGATGATCGTCAGCCGATGGCGGCCGGGCACGAGCAGGGCGCCCTCCGCCCCGCCCTTGCGGGGGTTCGCGGCATCCGAGGCGTAGTCGAAGACGTCGTTCACGCCGTACATCGCGAGGTTGTAGGGCACGAGGAAGAAGAGCGTGCCGACGACGAGGGCGGCGTCGACCTCGCGCGTCGTGAGCAGGTACGCCGCGGCGAACGGGTACGCCGTGTTCACCCAGCTCAGCGGCCGAGATGCGGTGAGCAGGTCGGCGAGCGCGCTGCGCGGGCGGGCGTCAGTGCGCATGGCCGCGCTCGTCGAGCAGGTTCCAGAGGCCGCTGAGCAGCAGGACCCCGGCGATCGGGTAGGCCAGGTCCTCGACGGGGGCGAGCCAGACGCGCACGCCCCAGATGTGCGCGTCGCCGTAGTCGAAGAGTCCGGCGGCGATCATGATCGAGTCGAAGACGACGGTCAGCACGATGAGGATGCCGCTCGTTGCGATCACGGCGGGCCAGTGCCGCCGGGGTGCGCGTCGTGCGCCGATCACGGCGACGACGATCGCCGCCGCCAGGAACACCGCCGAGAGCGCGAGATAGGTCACCTGGGGGCCTCCCGCGTCGACGCGACGCGGAGCGCCGCCGTGTACAGCACGAGCGTCAGGTAGGCGAGGAACGCGAGGAACACGAGCTCTTCCACCGGCAGCTCGGGGGCGAGCAGCAGGCCCGTGCTCACCGCGTTCTCGGCGCGGTGGAAGATACCGAGCGCGATGCCCGCGAGGTCCCACACGAGGAAGAACGCGACCCCCGCCGCGACGACGACGGCCGCGCGTCGCGCGCGACCGGGGGCGGCGAAGACGAGGCGGAACCGCACGTCGACGAGCACGAGGCACGCGAGGCTCGCCGCGAGCGCGCCGAGGTAGGCGAGGCTCATGCCGGCACCCTCCCGCCCCGCGGCTCCGGCAACCGGGCGGCGCCGTGCTCGCCGCGCACCGCCTTGGCGACGAGTTCGGCGCTGATGAGGCACATGGGCAGGCCGATGCCGGGCACGGTCGTGGCCCCGGCGAAGCAGAGCCCGCGGACCTTCTTCGAGGTCGTCCGGCCGCGGAGGAACGCGCTCTGCCGCAGGACGTGCGCCGGCCCGAGAGCCGAGCCGCGCCAGGAGTTGAAGTCGGCGGCGAAGTCGCCGGGGCCGACGGTCCGGCGGACGACGACGCGGTCGGCCAGGTCGTCGATGCCCGCCCACGCCGCGATCTGCGCGATCGCCGCATCGGCCACGCGCTCGACGGCGGGATCCCCGTGACCGTCGACGCCGCCGCGACCGAGCGCGGGGTCCGCCGGAACGGGCACGAGCACGAAGAGGTTCTCGTCGCCGGCCGGGGCGACGGCGGGATCGGTCGCGCTGGGCCGGCACACGTACAACGACGCCGGGTCGGGCACCGAGGGCGATGGTCCGAAGATGCGCGCGAAGTTCTCGTGCCAGTCCGCGGTGAACAGCAGGTTGTGGTGCAGCAGCTGCGGCAGGCGCCCCCGGACGCCGAGCATCACGAGAACGGCTCCGGGGCCGGGGTCGGCCCGCCGCCACGACGCGGCCGATCGGCTGCGGTGCTCGGGCGCGAGGAGCTCCGTCTCGGTGTGGTGCAGGTCGGCGGCGGAGACGACGAGGTCGGACGCCGCCACCCGCTCCCGGCCGTCGGCATCGATGAAGCGGATGCCTCGGGCGGCGCCGTCCTCGACGAGGATGCCGGTCACCCGGGCACCGGTCACCACCCGTGCGCCCGCGCCTTCGGCGAGGGCGGCGATGCGATCGATCAGCTCGGCGAACCCGCCCCGCGGGTAGAAGACGCCGTCGTCGAGGTCGAAGTGACTCATGAGGTGGTACAGGCTCGGCGCCGCCGACGGCGACGTGCCGAGGAAGACGGCGGGGTAGCCCAGGACCTGGCGGAGCCGCGGATCGCGGAAGCGACGGGCGATGAGCCGGTCGAGCGGTTCGGCGAGCAGGCGTGCCAGGCGACCGGCGTGGCGGAGCACCGGGCGGGCGACGAGCGAACCGGGCGACGAGAAGTCGTCGTAGAGGAAGTGGTCGATCGCGAGGCGCGCGGTCGACTCGGCCGAGTCGAGGTAGCGCTCGAGTTCCGCGCCGGCACCCGGCTCGATGGATTCGAACACGGCGGCCGCGCGTCGGCGGTCGGCGTGGAGGTCGAGCGCCGCGTCGCCGCGCTCGAAGAACACGCGGTAGCCCGGCGCGAGCCGCACGAGCTCGAGCTCGTCCGACGTGCTCGAGCCCATGAGCCGGAAGAAGTGCTCGAAGACCTCCGGCATGAGATACCACGACGGACCGGTGTCGAAGCGGAAGCCCTCCGCCTCCCACCGGCCCGCCCGCCCCCCGACCGACTCGCGCGCCTCGTACACGGTCACCTCGTGGCCGTCGCGCGCGAGGAGCGCCGCCGTGGCGAGCCCCGCGATGCCGGCGCCGATGACGACGGCCCGGCTCACGGCCGCGCCTCCCGCGCGAGCGCGGTGGGTCCGGCCGCGGCTGCCGGCCGAGGCATCCCGCGTCGTGGCGCCGCGGCCGAGCGGAGCAGCAGCGCGACCTTCTTCGTAGCGGGAACGCGGACCCGTTCCCGGACGAGCCGCTGCGCCGGCGTCCGCCGGAGTCGGGCGGAGAGTTCGGCGAAGAGCGCGTGCGCCGCGGCGACCGCCCGACGGCACCCGCCCGGCAGCTCCGCGATCACGTCGCCCGCGATCGCGAGGTCGCGGTCGATGTCGTCGAGGACCCGTGCCTTCTGCCCCTCGGTGAGGTGGGCCGGATCGATGCCGGGCAGGTAGCGGCGTCCGCGCTCGCCGTAGTCGTCGGCGAGGTCGCGCATGAAGTTGAGCTTCTGGAACGCCGCGCCGAGATGCCGGGCGCCCCGCTGCCATCGCAGGTCGCGCGCGTCATCGGGCGGCAGGCCCTCGCTGAACGCCCGCAGGCACATGAGCCCGACCACCTCGGCCGAGCCGTAGACGTACGCCTCGAACTCGTCGTCGTCGAAGTCGACCGGGTCGAGGTCGCGGCGCATGGACGCGAAGAACGGCCGCGTCGACTCGTCGCCGAAGCCCGTCGCACGGGCCGTCTGCGCGAACGCGTCGACCACGAGGTTCGCGCTGTAACCGCATCGGACGGCCCGCTCGGTCTCGGCCTCGAGGGCGTCGAGCACGGCGAGGCGGGCGTCGCGGTCGAGCCCGGCCTCCTCGGCCGGGCCGTCGACGATCTCGTCGGCGATCCGCACGAGGGCGTAGATCGCGGCCACGTGCGTGCGGACGCCGCGCGAGCAGAGCCGGCTCGCGAGGCCGAACGAGGTCGAGTACTCGGTGATCACCCGCGCCGACCCCAGCCGGGCGGTGCGGTGGTAGAGGTCGAGACCGGTCGCCGTCATCGCACCCGCTCCACGCACCGCGCGGCCGTCGCTGCGAGTTCCGCACGGAGGGCCTCGGGGAACCCGCCCGCCTCGATCGCCGCGACCGCCCCGGTGCAGCGTTCGGAGATCTCGGCCTCGACCCGGCCGAGCGCCCCGCTCGCGACGATCGCCTCGCGCAGCCGGCCCGCGGCCGACTCGTCGAGGTCGGCGCGGCCGAAGTCGTCGGCCACCGCCCGCCAGGCGGCGTGATCCCGGGCGAAGGCGATCAGCAGGGTCTGCTTGCCCTCGCGCAGGTCGCCGGCGACCGTCTTGCCGGTGAGCAGTTCGCTGCCGAACACCCCGAGGACGTCGTCGCGGAGCTGGAATGCGACCCCGAGGTGACGCCCGACCTCGCCCAGTCGGGCGACGGACGACGCCGAGGCGCCGCCGAGCAGCGCGCCCGCCTGCAGCGGTCCGCTGAAGGAGTACACCGCGGTCTTGAGCTCGATCATCGCGACGATCTCGCGCGGAGACGGCGCCGCGGTCGCCTGGCGCACGTCGGCGAGCTCCCCGGCCGCGGTGAGCAGCACGCACTCGTCGAGCACGTCGAGGAGCGCGGTCCGGACCGCGGCGGGAGCGGAGAGCCCGGCGACGATGCGGTGCGCCGAGCTGATGAGCAGGTCGCCGGCGAGGATGGCCGCCGCCTCGCCGTACTCGCGCGAGCGGGCCGCCGCCACACCGCGTGCGCGCGCCTCGTGCATGAAGTGCGCGGTCACGTTCGGTGCGCCGCGGCGCACGAGATCGTGGTCGATCACGTCGTCGTGCATGAGGAACGCGGTGTGCAGGAGCTCGAACGCCGCGGCGAGCCCGACGGCCGCGGCGTCCTCCCGGCCGGCGTAGGCGGAGTGCGCGGCGAGCACGAGCTCGGGGCGGAGCCGCTTGCCGCCCGTGGCGCTCGCCTTCGCCGACGCCCAGAGCCGCCGGTAGGCGTCGCCGCACGACGCCGCCCTCGCGGTCCGCTCGGCGAAGAACGCCGCGAGGAACGCCTCGACCGCGGCCGTGTCGAGCCGCGCCGGGCGCTCGAGTACGAGCCCCGTCATGATGCGATCGCCTGCGGTTCGTCTGTCGCCCCCGAGAGGAACGGCAGGAGCCGGGCCTGCAGCACGAGCCAGGGGCTGAACGCCCACGGAGCGTCGTGGATCGCGCCGGCGAGCCGGGCGGGGTCGACCCACGCGATCTCCATGACCTCGTTCGGGTGGGGATCGGGCGTCGAACGGGTGTGCGCCGTGTAGACGGGGCAGAGCTCGTTCTCGACGATGCCCGATGCGTCGACCGCGCGGTAGTGGAACGCCGGCAGCACCGGCTCGATGCCGTGGAGCTCGAGCCCGAGCTCGAACTCGGCGCGGCGTCGGATCGCGTGGACGAGTGTCTCGGCGGGGACCGGATGCCCGCAGAACGAGTTCGTCCACACGCCCGGCCAGGCCCGCTTCGCGAGTGCCCGGCGGGTCACGAGCAGGCGGCCCGCCTCGTCGAACACGTGGCACGAGAAGGCGAGGTGTCGGGCCGTGTCGGCCCCGTGCACGCTCGCCTTCGGAGCGCGTCCGATCGGCCGGTCGTCGGCGTCAAGCAGCACGACCTCTTCGGTCTGGGGCATCGTCACGGCGACTCCTCGATCTACCTGCATTGGCTAGAAGCTAGCTTAGCGAACTATATGCCAGGTTGGCTAGAATCACGACATGGCAGATGAATCGGCGTCGTGGCGGGAGGTCGCGCGGGGCATGCACGACCCCCGCATCTCGGACCGCGACGGCGCCCTCGTCGATCGGTCGGGCCTCGACGACGCCGAGCTCGACCAGGTCGTCCGCGTGATGCGGAGCCTTCGCGGCTGGCACGAGACGCAGCGCCGGATGAGCGAGGCCTCCCGGCGCTACATGAAGCTCAACGAGACCGACATGCGGGCGATCCGCTACCTGATCGCCGCTCGCAACCAGGGCGAGATCGCCACGCCGGGCGCCCTCAGCGCCTACCTCGGCATCTCGAGCGCCTCCACGACCAAGCTGCTCGACCGGCTCGAGCACGGCGGCCACATCGTGCGCGCGCCGCACCCGACCGACCGTCGGGCGCTCGCGATCTCGGTGACCGATGCCACGCGCGCAGCGGCCCGCGAATCGGTCGGCCGGCTCCACGCCAGACGGTTCGCCGTCGCCGCAGCGCTGACGCCCGCCGAGCGGGAGACCGTGATCCGCTTCCTCGACGCGCTGAGCGCGACCGAGTCGGACGAGGAGGCGGAGCCCCGGCCGGAATCCGCCGCGGAGCCCGGCCCCGATCAGGCCTGACCGGGGTCCTCCGGCGCCCCGACCGCGCGCTCCCACGACGCGACCGGGCCGTCGACGACCGTGAACAGCGGGTGCGGGTCGGGCGTCACCACGCCCGACCATCGCTCGGCGACCTCGGGACTGCGCGCCTCGAGCTTCGCGCGGAGGCGCCGCCACTCGAGCTCCAGTTGGCCGCTCGTGACCTCGATCGACCCTCCCGCGCCGCGCCGGTGCACCTTGGCCGCGTCGAAGCGGTAGCCGCGGGCGCCCGCCTCGTCGGCCACGGCGGCGAGGTAGTCGCCGATCGCCTCGAGCGGGCGACCCGCCGCGCGGAACCGCTCGAGCTGCGGGTGCCGCGTGTACCCGCGGGTCGCACCCTCGAGCACCGCCTGCGCGAGCAGCGCCTCGCGCCAGCAGGCGGTGAGGCCCTGCCGGTCGAGGTACCGGGGATGCACCGACCAGATCCGCATGGCAGGCAGCCTATGCGCGGGCGTGCCGACCGCGCGCTTTTGGCCGTTCGGTCCGAAAGGGGGAGACTGGAGGCATGTCTTCCCCCGCTGCCGAAGCGGCAGCCGACGCGTTCCAGACCGATTCCGACGCAGCGCAGACGCTCGAGGGGTACACGGTGTTCGCCGTGCTCCGCCGCGATCCCGCTCGTCCCGACGACTTCGACGGCCACGACGTTCCGCGCGTCGTGTCCGAGCTCGACGGCGTGATCTCGCTGATCGAGGACGAGGGCGTGACCCTCCGCGGCATCTACGACGTCTCGGGCCTCCGCGCCGACGCCGACGTCATGCTGTGGCTGCACGGCCCGACCGCCGAGGGCCTGCAGTGGGCGCTCCGCGAGCTGCGCCGCGCGCGCCTCCTCAAGTCGCTGCTGCCGACCTGGAACGCCATGGGCGTGCACCGCGACGCCGAGTTCAACAAGGCGCACGTGCCCGGGTTCCTCCGCGGCCTCGAGCCCAAGGGCTGGCTCACGGTCTACCCGTTCGTGCGCAGCTACGACTGGTACCTGCTCGACTCCGCCGAGCGCAGCCGCATGCTCGCCGAGCACGGTCGCAAGGGGGCGTCGTTCCGCGGCGCCATCGCGAACACGGTCGCCGCCTTCGCCCTCGGCGACTACGAGTGGCTGCTGCCGATCGAGTCCGACGAGCTCACCGAGCTCGTCGACATGATGCGTGAGCTCCGCGCCACCGACGCCCGCATGCACGTCCGCGAAGAGGTGCCGTTCTACACCGGTCGACGCATCTCGACCGCCGAACTCGTGGAGGTCCTGCAGTAATGGCGCACTACGACGCGATCCTGCTGTCGTCGTTCGGCGGCCCCGAGGGGCAGGACGACGTGATCCCGTTCCTGCGGAACGTGACCGCGGGTCGGGGCATCCCCGACGAGCGCCTCGAAGAGGTCGCCCACCACTACCGCCACTTCGGCGGCGTGAGCCCGATCAACGAGCAGAACCGGCAGCTCAAGGCCGCCCTCGAGGCCGAGCTCGCGAAGCGCGGCATCGACCTTCCCGTCTACTGGGGCAACCGCAACTGGGCCCCGTACTTCGGCGACGTCGTCGCCGAGGCGGAGCGCAACGGCCACACCGAGCTGCTCGGCCTCGTGACGAGCGCCTACACGAGCTACTCGGGCGTCGGCCAGTACCGCGAGGACTTCCAGAAGGCGACCGCGGGCACCGGCGTCGCGATCGATCGCGTGCGCGAGTACTTCGACCACCCCGGTTTCGTGCAGCCCTTCATCGAGGGCGTGCGGGATGCCGCGGCCGAGCTCGCCGCGGAGGGCGTTGCCGCCGACCGCACCCACATCATGTACGTCACCCACTCGATCCCGACGCGCGCGTCGCAGGAGTCGGGCGCGGGCTTCGAGGACCGGGTCGGCACGGGCGAGGGCGGCGCGTACGTCGCGCAGCACCTGGCCGTGGCGCAGGTCATCAACGAGGCCGCCGCCTCGTCGTCGCCGTGGTCGCTCGTGTACCAGTCGCGCTCCGGCGCGCCGTCGACGCCGTGGCTCGAGCCCGACATCAACGACGCCATCGAAGAGCTGGCGGTCGGCGGGCTCACCGACGCGGTCGTCATCGTGCCGTTCGGCTTCGTCTCCGACCACATGGAGGTCATGTGGGACCTCGACAACGAGGCGGTCGAGACGGCCGGCGAGCACGGGCTCGAGGTTCGCCGCGTGCCCACGCCGGGCGTTCACCCCGCCTACGTCGCGGGTCTCGTCGACCTCGTGCTCGAGCGCGTGAACGACGTGCCCGACGCCGAGCGGCCGCACCTCACCGCCCTCGGCCCGTGGCCCGACCATGCCCGCATCGCCGGCGGTGCGGTGCTCGAGACGCCCGCGCAGGGGGCGACGTCGCGATGACCTCCGTCATCCGGGTCGGCACCCGCGGAAGCGCCCTCGCCATGGCGCAGACGCGCCAGATCTCCGAGCGCATCGCGAAGGCCGCCAAGGCCGAGATCGAGCTCGTGCCGATCACGACGCAGGGCGACACCTCGCGCGCGTCGCTCTCGTCGATCGGCGGCACGGGCGTGTTCGCGGCGGCACTCCGCGAGGCCCTGCTGGCGGGCGAGTGCGACCTCGTCGTGCACTCGCTGAAGGACCTGCCGACCGCCGAGCACCCGGGCCTCCGCCTGGGCGCCGTGCCGAAGCGGGTCGACGCGCGTGACGTGCTCTGCGCGCGCGACGGGCTCACCCTCGCCGAGCTGCCCGAGGGCGCCCGCGTCGGCACGGGCTCGCCGCGTCGCATCGCCCAGCTCGGCGCCGCTCGCCCCGACATCGTCGCGGTCGACCTGCGCGGCAACGTCGACACCCGGCTCGGCCGCGTGTTCGGCGACGAGGCCGATCTCGACGCGGTCATCCTGGCCGCCGCGGGTCTCGGTCGCCTCGGCCGGCTGGATGCCGCGACCGACCACTTCCCGCTGAGCGAGTGGCCGACCGCACCCGGCCAGGGCGCCCTCGCGATCGAGGTGCGCCGCGAACGCGGCGAGCGGTCGCTCGAGCAGGCGCTCGAGGCGATCGACCACGGCGCCTCGCGGGCGACCGCGCTCGCCGAGCGGCTCGTGCTGGCCGGGCTCGAGGCCGGCTGCGCCGCCCCGGTCGGGGCGACGGCGTTCATCGAGGACGAACTTCTGTTCCTGACGGCGAGCGTGTACAGTGCCGACGGGACGCGGCGACTCACGAGTTCGCACGCGGCCACACCTGACAGCCGCTCGGCCGCCGATCTGGCGGACGCGGCGCACGACGTCGCAGACCGCGTCGTCGACGAACTCCTCGGCAACGGCGCCGCAGACCTCGTTCCCCCAGAGGAGCAGCCGTGAGTGAATTCGAACCGATGACGGGTGCCATCAAGCTGCCCGCGTCGGCCGGCGGTGCCAAGCCGCTCGCCGGATGGCGCGTGCTCGTGCCGCGCGGCGGCCCCTGGGGCGACGGCGTCGCCGCGGCGCTCCGCTCGCGCGGGGCCTCGCCGGTCATCGCCCCGCTCATCAACTTCGCGCCCGCCGACGACCAGCCCGCGCTCGAGGCCGCGCTCGCGAAGCTCGCGTCGGGCGGGTTCGACTGGCTCACCGTCACGAGCGCGACCACGGTCGACGTGCTCGCCTCGTACGGCGCCGTCATCCCCGAGACGACGAAGGTCGCAGCGGTCGGCGAGACGACCGCTGCCGCGCTCGTCGCCGCGGGGTACCACGCCGACATCGTGCCCGCGGAGGAGAACTCGGCGCGCGGCATGCTCGAGGAGTGGGAGGCCGCGACGGGCGGCGCGAAGGGCCTGCGCGTGCTCGCACTCCGCTCGGCGATCGCGAAGCAGGTGCTCTCGATCGGCCTCGAACGCATGGGCCACCACGTCGAGGCCGTCGTCGCGTACCGCACCGTCGGGGTGCCCGTCTCGGCGAAGGTCGCCGACGACGTGCGCGCGGGGCTCGTGAACGCGGTGCTCGTCACCTCGGGCAGCGTCGCGGAGCAGGTGCAGGAGCAGCTCGGGCCGTTGCCCGAGTCGACCCTCGTCGCCGCGATCGGCCCGCAGACCAAGAAGGACGCCGCGAAGGTGGGCCTGCGCGTCGACGTCGTGGCGCGCGAGCGCTCGGCCGAGTCGCTCATCGACGCCGTCGTCGACGCCGCGACCGCCCTCGCGTGACGCGAACCGATTCGTCGGAGGCATCCGCCTCGCTCGAAGCGCCCCGCCGCCGGGTGCCCGTCGTCGGCACGGTCGGCATCGTGCTCGCCGTGGCCGGCGCCGCCGCGTTCGCGACCAAGGGCATCGTCGTCAAGCTCGCGCTCGCGGAGGGCGTCGACTCGCTCACGACCCTGACGTGGCGAATGATCGTCGCCGTGCCGGTGTTCGCGGCCGTCGGGCTCGCGGGCGTACTGCGCCACCGTGACGCCCGCACGCCGACGGGGGAGCGGGTGCTCGCCCCGGGGGCGGTGCTGCAGGCCGCCGGCGTCGGCATGATCGGCTACTACCTCGCGAGCCTGCTCGACTTCACCGCGCTCGAGTACATCTCGGCGCAGCTCGACCGGCTCATCCTGCTGCTCTACCCGTTCTTCGTGGTGCTGTTCGGCGTCGTGTTCTTCCGCCGCCGGGTGACCCGGGTGATGGTCGTCGGGCAGGTGCTCAGCTACCTCGGCATCGCGCTCATCTTCTGGCGCGACCTGAGCTTCGCGGGCGACCACGTGCTGTTCGGTTCGGCGCTCGTGCTCGGTGCGGCGATCGCGTACGCGGTGTACCAGATCCTCGCGAAGCCGCTCATCGACCGGATGGGGGCGGGGCTCTTCACGTCGATCGCGATGAGCGGCGCGGGCGTCGCGATCCTCGTGCACTTCGCGATCACGCACCCGGTCTCCGACCTCGCGGTGCCGGCCGACGCGTGGCCGCTCGTCATCGCGATCGGGCTCGTCTCGACGGTGCTGCCCGCGTACTGCATCTCCGGGGCGATCGGCATGATCGGCTCCGAGCGCACGGCGGTCATCGGCAACGTCTCGCCCGTCATCACGATCGTGTTCGCGGTGTGGCTGCTCGGCGAGCCGTTCACCCTCTGGCACGCCGTCGGCACGGCCCTCGTGCTCGTCGGCGCCTGGATCTTCGCGATGCCCCGCCCGGCGCGCGCGGCGCGGAAGCCGGGGTCGGGATCTCCCGCCCACGACGGCCGTGACGCACCTATCATGCAGGAGTGACCGCACCCGAACCCTCGCGGGGCCACGCGCACACCGACGTGCGCGACCGCATCCTCGGAATCGACGACGCCCGGTTCCTCGCGCTCGTCGGCATGATGGCGACCCACCTGTGGGCCTCCAACACCGACGACTTCTGGACGATGCCGCTCATCAGCGAGGTGATCGCCGGCAAGGCGGCGGCGCTCTTCGCCGTGCTCGCCGGTGTCGGCATCGCGTTCGTCACCGACGGGCCGATCTCGACGGGGCGCCTCGCATCGGCCGGGCTGACGGTGTTCGGCCGCGGACTCGCGCTCGTCGTGATCGGCATGACGCTCGGGCTCATGCCCGGGTCGATCGCCGTCATCCTCGTCTTCTACGGCGTCGCGTTCTGGTTCGTCATCCCGTTGCTCCGCCGCCGGGTGCCGACCCTCTTCGCGCTCGCCGTCGTCTGGGCGATCGCGTGGCCGGTCGCGTCGAGCTTCCTGCGGTTCGTCGTGCAGGACGCAGCAGATCCGTTCGACTTCATCGAGGCGAACTGGCTCGAACTCGCCGATCCGGGCCGGTTCGTCGCCGGCCTGCTCGTCACGGGTGTCTACCCGGTGCTGACCTGGATCGTCTACCCCATCGTCGGACTGGCGGTCGGCCGGCTCGTGCTCCGCGCACGGGAGGGCGGGGGGATGCGGCGACTCGCGCTGCGGCTGCTGATGGCCGGTGCCGCCGTCGCGGCGGCGGCTTGGGCGCTGAGCTGGCTCCTGACGGTGCCCCTCGGGGCGCTCGCCCGGCTGCAGGAGGACTACGCCGCCTACGGGTCGCCCGAGGAGATCGAGTTCACGTACTACTTCGAGATGCACTACGCGCCGCCCGGTGATCTGCGCTGGCTGGCTTCACCCGCACCGCACACCGGCACCTTCTTCGATCTCGCGATCACCGCGGGCCTCGCCGTCGCCGTGATCGGTGCGTGCCTGGCCCTGCGGACCGCGCTGTCCGAGCGTGCCGCCCGGGTGCTCCGCCCGGTCGCCGGAGCCGGCGCCGCCCCGCTCACGATCTACACGCTGCACGTGGTCGCCGCGGGGCTCGTCTTCGAGTTCGTCGTGTCCGATTGGCTCGTCGAAGCGACCGGGCCGGTGCCGTGGATGCTCTCGAGTCCGTGGATCTGGGGCCTCCACGTCGTGGGTGCGCTCGTCGTCGGAGCCGTTCTCACCCGGCTGCATCGCCGAGGCCCGCTCGAGACGCTCGTCACGTGGACCGGCCGCGGCTTCGCCCGGCTCGCCGGCCGGGCGCCGGCCGGAACCGCCGAGCACGCCGAGCAGCCCGAGCCCGTCGCCGAGCCCTCCGCCGAGCCGCCCGCAGCTTCCGCGGAGCCCCCGCGTTGATGCCTCGGGGGTGCATTCGCGCAACCGCGGGTGTGGTTCGGGGTGGCTTCTTGCGGAAAGGCACCCTCTGAACGGAGCGGCGCAGCGATCGCCTCGGGTTGCGGCCGTACCCGCGCGCGAGCCCGACGCACTCCCGGAGACCGCCCAGCCGGGCGCGCGTAGGCTGGTCCGGTGAGTTCCGCGCCCCCTCCCCGCGTCCGACCGCGCCGGCTCCGCGAGACCCCGGCCCTGCGCCGCCTCGTCTCCGAGACCCGCCTCGACCCCGCCGACCTCGTGCTGCCGATCTTCGTGCGCGAGGGCGCCGCCGCCCCCGTGCCGATCGGCTCGATGCCGGGTGTCGTGCAGCACTCGCTCGAGAGCCTGCCCGAGGCGGTCGACGAGGCCGCGGCCGCCGGGCTCGGCGGCGTGATGCTCTTCGGCGTGCCCGCGGTGCGCGACGCGCGCGGCTCGGGTGCGACCGACCCCGACGGCATCCTCAACGTCGCGACCGGCGTCGCCGCCGAGGCATCCGCCGGCCGCCTGGTCGTGCAGACCGACCTCTGCCTCGACGAGTTCACCGACCACGGGCACTGCGGCGTGCTCGACGAGCGCGGCCGCGTCGACAACGACGCGACGCTCGAGCGGTACACCGCCATGGCGCTCGCACAGGCGCGCGCCGGCTCCGAGCTGCTCGGCCTCAGCGGCATGATGGACGGCCAGGTCGCCGCCGTTCGCGACGCGCTCGACGACGCCGGCCGCCAGGACGTCGCGATCCTCGCGTACTCGGCGAAGTACGCGAGCGCCTTCTACGGCCCGTTCCGCGACGCCGTCGAGTCGACCCTCGAGGGCGACCGGCGCAGCTACCAGCTCGACCCCGGCAACCGTCGCGAGGGCCTGCGCGAGGCGCTGATCGACATCGACGAGGGCGCCGACGTCGTCATGGTGAAGCCCGCGGGCGGCTACCTCGACGTGCTCGCCGACGTCGCCGCCGCGAGCGAGGTGCCCGTCTGGGCGTACCAGGTCTCGGGCGAGTACGCCATGATCGAGGCCGCCGCCGCCCACGGCTGGATCGACCGCAAGCGCGCCGTCGTCGAGTCGGTGCGCTCGATCAAGCGGGCCGGCGCCGACGCCGTGCTCACGTACTGGGCCACCGAGCTCGCCGACTGGATCCGCAAGGGAGACGCCGCGTGACCGCCACGCAGACCAACGCCGAACTGTTCGCCCGCGCGCAGGCCGCGATCCCGGGCGGGGTGAACTCGCCCGTGCGCGCGTTTCGCTCGGTCGGCGGCACGCCGCGCTTCTACGTCTCCGCGAAGGGCGCCTACCTGACCGACGCCGAGGGCCGCGAGTACGTCGACCTCGTCGCCGGGTGGGGTCCCGCGATCCTGGGCCACGCCGACCCGCGGGTCGTGCAGGCGGTGCAGGATGCCGCGGCGAAGGGCCTCTCGTTCGGCTCGTCGACGCCCGCCGAGACCGAACTGGCCGAGCTCGTCGAGGGCCGCGTCGCCCCCGTCGAGCAGCTGCGCCTCGTCTCGACCGGCACCGAGGCGACGATGAGCGCGATCCGCCTCGCGCGCGGCTTCACCGGCCGCGACCTGCTCGTGAAGTTCGCCGGGCACTACCACGGCCACTCCGACGGCCTGCTCGCCGAGGCGGGCTCGGGCCTCGCGACGTTCGCGCTGCCCGGCTCGGCCGGCGTGCCCGCCGAGATCGCCGGGCTCACGCTCGTCGTGCCCTACAACGACCTCGACGCGCTCGGCGCCGTGTTCGCCGAGCACGGCGACCGCATCGCCGCCGTCATCGTCGAGGCGTCGGCCGCGAACATGGGCGTCGTGCCGCCCGCGCCCGGGTTCAACCGTGCGCTCGTCGAGCTCGCCCACGCGAACGGCGCGCTCGTCATCAGCGACGAGGTGCTCACCGGCTTCCGCGTCTCGGAGGCCGGCTGGTGGGGCATCGAGGCCCGCGACGAGGCATCCGCGTACACCCCCGACCTCATGACCTTCGGCAAGGTCATCGGCGGCGGCATGCCCGTCGCCGCGCTCGGCGGTCGCGCCGAGATCATGCAGCGGCTCGCCCCGCTCGGACCCGTCTACCAGGCCGGCACCCTCTCGGGCAACCCCGTGGCGGTCGCCGCGGGCATTGCGACGCTGCGCGCCGCCGACGCCGAGGTGTACGCGAAGCTGGATGCCGCGGCCGGGACGATCTCGGGCGCGGTGTCGTCGGCGCTCGACGCCGAGGGCGTCGCCCACCGCGTGCAGCGCGCGGGCAACCTGTTCAGCTTCGTGTTCGGCGCCGAGCTCGCGGGCGCCGAGGTGCGCGACTACGCGACGGTGCAGCGGCAGGAGGCATGGCGCTACGCCCCGTTCTTCCACGCGATGCTCGACGCCGGCGTCTCGCTGCCGCCGAGCGTCTTCGAGGCGTGGTTCGTGACGGCCGCGCACGACGACGCCGCGATCTCGCGCATCGTCGAGGCGTTGCCGGCGGCGGCGAAGGCGGCCGCGGCGGCGGAAGCACCCGCGATCGGCTGACGTTTCGGGCAGGATGGGTACATGGCGAAGCTCCGCGTGCATCACGACCGGGTCGAGGTCCACCTCACCGCGGCCGAGAAGTCGCTCGCGCTCCGCGCCGACGACCTCGTGGTGCAGCGCGACGACATCCGCTCGGCGACCATCACCGACGACCCGTGGATCTGGATCCGCGGCATCCGCCGGCGCGGCACCGAGGTGCCGCTCGTCGTCGCCGTCGGCGTGTGGAAGTACCACGGCGGCAGCGACTTCGTCATCGTCAAGGGCAAGCGCCAGGCCGTCGTGCTCGAGCTCGCCGGCGGCGAGTTCGCCCGCATCATCCTGAGCACCAACCACGCCGCCGAGCTCATCGACCGCCTGCGGCTCACGCCCGTCGAAGGGCCCGTCGACGAACCCGCCGAGGGCTCCGGCGAGAACTGAGGTTCGTCGCCCGGCGGCCGCTCCGCCCGCGGCACCCCATCGAGACGCCGATTCGGCCGCTCGACCGCCCTCGTCTAGGATGTCCCCCGGATGCTGCGGCTCGGCCGCGCCGCCGCCGGGGGATGTTCCACTGCACCGACGGTTCCGGCGAGGCATCCGTCACCCGAACACCCGCCGGCCCCGCCGGTGACCCGAACCAGCTGGCAGGAGGGGCGCAGCGTGGCGAAACGTCTGCCGTCGGCACCACCCGTGCTGTCCGGATACAGCTACGTGCGCCCGCTCGGCACCGGCGGATTCGCGGACGTGTTCCTCTACGAGCAGGACCTGCCGCGCCGGGTGACCGCCGTCAAGGTGCTGCTCGTCGACGTCGTCGACGACGACGCACGCCGGTCGTTCACGGTCGAGGCCGACTCGATGGCCCGGCTGAGCGCCCACCCCTCGATCGTCACGATCTACCAGGCCTCGATCTCGGCCGACGGCCGCCCGTACTTCGTCATGGAGTACTGCCCCGAGTCCCTCGGCGCCCGCTCGAAGCGCGGACCGATGCCGGTGGGCGAGGTGCTCGACATCGGCGTGCGCATGGCCGGCGCCCTCGAGACCGCGCATCGGTCGGGCCTCCTGCACCGCGACATCAAGCCGTCGAACCTGCTCGTGAACTCGCTCGGCGCGCCCGTGCTCGCCGACTTCGGCATCGCCGGGGCGATCAGCGACGGGGGAGCGGGCGACACGTTCGCGATGTCCATTCCGTGGAGCGCGCCCGAGGTGCTCGGCGAGCGCACCACGGGCACGGTCGCGACCGAGATCTGGAGCCTCGGCGCCACCCTCTACACGCTGCTCGCGGGGCACAGCCCGTTCGAGCTGCCCGATCGCAGCCGCAACACCGTCGATCAGCTCTCACGCCGCGTGCTCGGCGCGAAGTACACGCCGCTCGCGCCGCGCGGCGTGCCCGCGCGCATCGACACCGTGCTCTCGACGGCGATGCAGCGGGACCCGGCCCGCCGCTACGGCACGATGGCCGAGTTCGGCGAGGCGCTGCGCTGGGCGCAGTACGAGCTGGGCGTCGCGCCCACGAGCCTCGAGGTCGCCTCGCCCGAGTGGGCGGCGGCGGCCCCGCTCGATTTCGCGGATGCCTCGAACCGCGGCCCCGTCGTCACGACGGTGAATCCCGACTCGCGTCGCGCCGGTCGTGCGGCGGCCGTCGCCGCGGCCCGGCCCGCCGGCCCGCGGATCGACGACGGCGGGCTCGCGCCCGCGCCCGCCCGCGGCGGGGTGCTCAAGCCGTTGCTGATCGGCGTCGGCTCGGCGGTCGTCGTCATCGCGCTCGCCGCGGTCGGCCTCGTCATGTCGGGCCTGATCTGATGGCGCGCCGCCGGGGGGCGATCGTCGGCGCGATCGCGGGGGTGGCCGTCGTCGCGACCGTCGTGACGCTCGCCGTCACGGCGAACGGCTACGAGGCCCAGGAGGTGCCCCAGCTCGAGACCTCGGTCTGGGTCACGCGCGAAGCGGGCCAGTACGCCCGCGTCAACACCGACCTCGCCGAGATCGACCTCGTGCGCGACGTCGACGACCCGAGCACCGTCGTGCAGTCGGGCTCGACGGCCGCGGTGTACAGCCAGGGTCTGCGGCAGCGCTGGGCGATCGACCCGGCCGCGCCGGTCGACCTCGTGTCGGAGGACGGCGGCGGATCCGCGCCGACGCCGACCGGCACCCGCGACGTCGTCACCGCGGGCGACTGGGTCGCGTATCGCACCGACACGGGCACCGTCCACGCCGGCCGCGTCGAGGTCGACGACGCCTTCCCGGTCGACCCCTATGCCGAGGAGCGCGGCGAGGGCGAGGGCGACGAGGAGACGTACGCCGCGACCGCCGTCGGCGTCTCTCCGGCGGGCCTCATCGCCATGTACTCGGCGCGCGAGGAGGCGGTGCGCCTCTACGACGCGTCGACCGCTGAGTTCACGGGCGGCGAGATCGCCGTACCCGACCCCCCGGCCGCCGACGCCCGGCTCGAGCTGACCGTGATCGGCGAGCGGTGGATCATGCTCGACGCCGCGAGCGGCCGGGCCTGGCTGTCGGGGCGCGATGCGCCGGTCGAGCTCGACGTGGCGCCCGACGCACGACTGCAGCAGGGCGCCCGCCCCGAGGCATCCGTGCACGTGGCCGATTCGGCCGGGCTCGTCGAACTGCCGCTCGAGGGCGGCGACGCCGATCGCGTCGTCGACGCGAACGGTGCGCCCGCGCAGCCGATCGTCGTGGGCGACGAGCTCGTGGCGGCCTGGCTCTCGACCGACGGCGGCGTCGTCTGGACGAGCGGCGGCGACGAGGCCGTGCCCCTCGAGGTGCCCGAGGGCGAACGGGCCGGCGACGGCCCCCAGTCGCTCACGCCCGTGCTCCGCGGCAACGGCGACCGGGCCGTGCTCAACGAGACGTCGTCGGGCCTCGTCTGGACCGTGCCCGACGGCCGGATGGTGCCGCTCGAGCAGTGGGAGCTCGACGACGAGATCGAAGACCGGGTGGGCACGGAGGAGGTCGAGGACCTCGCCCGCCAGGAGCCGCCTGTCGCCGTCGCCGACCACTTCGGCGTGCGCGCCGGCCAGCAGGTCGAGCTGCCCGTGCTCTACAACGACCACGACCCGAACTCGAAGGACGTGCTGACCGTCGATCCGGCCTCGATCGCGGACGGCCTCGCCGACGCCGGGTTCGGCGAGCTCGCGCTCACCTCGAACGACCAGACGCCGACCGTGCGCGTGCGCGCGACCTCGGGGTCGACGACCTTCACCTACGCGGTCACGGACGGGTCGGCGAGCTCGGCGCCCGTGACCGTCACGCTCGACGTCGTCCCCGGCGACGTGAACTCCGCACCCGTCTGGTGCGGCGTCGACGACTGCCTGCAGACCTGGCCCGAACCGCAGCTCATGCCCGGCGGCACCGCGCTCGTCTCGGTGCTCCCCGGCTGGGTCGACCCCGAGGGCGACGCGTTCGTGCTCGCCGACGCCCAGCCGGTCGATCCCGGCGCCCCGGTGTCGGTCGTGCCGATGGCCGACGGCCGGGTCGCGATCCGCCACACCGATCCGAACGCCGCGGCAGAGAAGGTGCAGGTGCGGCTCGCCGTCGCCGACGTGAACGGCGCCACCGCGGAGGCCACCCTCGACGTGCGGGTCACGACGAACGCGTCGCTCGAGGTCGCGCCGGTCGCGGTCACCGCCGGTGCGGGCGAGACCGCGATCGTCGACATCGCCGAGCACGTGAGCGGCGGCTCGGGTTCGCTGCGCCTGCTCGACGCCGTGCCGACGGCCGCCGCCGCGAGCGCCGGGCTCGTCGTCGTGCCGAACGCCGCTGCCGGCGAGGTCGAGCTCAGCGCCGAGAAGCCCGGCGCCTACCTCGCGACGTTCACCGTGCAGGACCTCGTGACGCGGGCCGAGCAGACCGCGACGATCCGCGTGACCGTCGCGGCGCCCGGCGCCCCGATCGCGCTCGCTCCCATGACCGCGTTCGTGCGCGCCGGCGAGGACACGATGGTCGACGTGCTCGGCGCCGCGCAGAACACGAGCGGGCGCGTGCTCGTCGTGACGGGCGCGGTGTCGGCCTCGCCCGAACTCGGCGTCGGCGTGGTCGCCCAGTCGCAGGTGCGGGTCACGGGCGTGACCCGCGACGGGCAGCCGGGACTCGTGGGCCGGGCCAAGGTGACCGTCGCCGACGGCGCAGGGGCGACTGCGGTCGGCGACCTCAGCGTGTTCCTGGTCGCGCCGTCGGCCGGACTCAGCCCGATCGCCATGCCCGACACCGTGACGATGCGCGTCGGCGAGCTGAGCTCCATCCCCGTGACCGACAACGACGTGAGCCCCCGCGCGGAGGCGCTCGTCGTGCACCCCGAGGTCACGAGCACGGGCGCCGACGGCGAGCTCGCGTTCGCCTCGGGCGACGAGGTGCGCTACCTCGCACCGAAGACGCCCGGCACCTACGAGCTCGGCTACGCCGTCGGCCTCGCGCAGGCGCCCGAGCGCCTCGACCACTCGACGGTGACGGTGACCGTCCTGCCCGAGGGCGCCAACCGCGCGCCCGAGCCGCACCCGCTCGTCGCCCGCGTGCTGAGCGGCCAGAGCGTGCGCATCCCGGTGCCGTCGACCGGCATGGACCCCGACGGCGACCGCACCGTGCTCGTCGGCGTCGCCCAGCCGAAGGCCGGCCTCGGCATCGCGACGATCTCGGCCGAGGGCGACGCGATCGTCTACACGGCGCCCGAGAACGGCACGGGCGACGGGCAGCCGTCGTTCGAGTACACCGTGCGCGACGCCTCGGGCTCCGAGGGCGAGGGCCGGGTGCGCGTGGGCGTGCTGACGGCCGCGGTCACCGACGCCGCGCCCGTCACCTTCAGCGACTACGTGCGCGTGCAGCAGTCGTCCTCCACGCCGGTCACGCTCGAGCCCGCGGGCAACGACCTCGACCCCGCGCAGGGCGAGCTCGAGCTCGTCGGCGTCGTGCCGAACGCGCCCGAGGGCAGCCCCGAATACGATCGCCTCGCCGAGCTGATCGACCCGTCGACCGACCCCGCCGCCGGCCGGGTGGTGCTGCACCCCGGCGACATCGCCGGTTCGAACTCGTACCGGTACACCGTGCGCTCCGAGCGCACGTCGTCGACCGCTGAAGGCCTCATCGTCGTGAAGGTGACCGAGGGCGAATCGCCCGACGCGCCGATCGTCGCCGACACCGTCGTCACGGCGCGCTCGCGCGCCGAGCTGCCCGAGAAGGGGCTCGACGTGGTCGCCGGGCACGTCACGTGGGCGTCCGGCGACCTCGCCGCGCTCGAGCTCGAGCTCTGGGGCAAGGCGCCCGCGGGCTTCCGCGTGGACGGCCACCGCATCATCGGGCCGCTCTCCGACAGCGGTGCGCTCGTGCCGTTCCGCGTGCACGGCACCGACCGCGCCGGACGCGAGACCGAGGCGTTCGGCTTCCTCGTCGTGCCCGCGACCGACGACCTGCGCGTGCAGCTGCGCGCCGACCTCGACGGCCTCGAGGTGAAGGAGGACCAGAAGGTCGCCTTCGACGTTCGCGAACTCCTCGACCTCGCGTCGGGCGATGCCGCAGAGGTCGGCACCGACGGCTACACGGTGCAGCGCGCGAACGCGAGCTGCCGGCCGACCGGCGGCGGCCGGGCCGAGTACGCGGCGGGGCGCGACGCCCCCTGGAGCGACCACTGCCTCGTTCCCGTGCGACTCGACGGGCAGAAGAGCTGGTCGTGGGTGGGCGTGCCGATCTCGGTCGTCCCGCGCGACCCGCAGGCCATCCTCTCCGCCGTGAGCCGCACGGTGCCGCCGGGCGCCTCCGAGAGCGTGAAGCTCTACGACGAGATGACGACCTGGGAGGGCGGACGCGAGGGCGACCGCGCGAAGCTCGACTACTCGGTCTCGTACTCGGGCAGCGCATTCACCGTCGAGCAGAAGGGCGACGGAGTGACGTTCGAGGCGCACGCCGACGCCCGACCCGGCACCCGCGAGACGGCGACCGTCAGCGTGAGCGCCTTCGGCGGGCTCACCTCGGCGATCACCCTCGTCGTGGGTCAGGCTCCGCCCGACACGCCCCGCGGCGCGGTCTTCACGCAGCAGTGCTCGGTCGGCGAGGGCGCCTCGTGCACGGTCGCCGTCGTCGGCGTCTCCGGCGAGTACGACCCGTTCGCCGGCAAGACGGGTGCGGGCCTCAAGCTCGCCGGACTCGGCTCGGGGGCGAACAGCTGCCAGGTCGCGAGCATCCGGGCGGTCGACGACCGGTCGGTCACGGTCACCTGGCCGAGCGGCAAGAACGCGTTCGGCGGCGAGTGCGTCGTGCCGTTCTCGGTGACCGACGCCCAGGGGCGCACGGGCGACGGACGCCTCACGGTCGACCTGCTCGGGCTCCCGCAGTCGCCCGCCTCGGTGTCGACCGCCGACTACACCGCGAGCTCCGTGACGCTCGAGGTGTCGCTCGGCGAGGCGCTGCGCGCACACCCGCCCGTGACGGGCATCGAGATCCTCGAGGGCGAGCGCACCGTGCGCGCCGACTGCCGGCCGGGCGCGCCCGGCGCCTGGTGGTGCACCGTCGGCGGGCTCACCCCGGGCGAGCGGCACCGGTACGCGGCTCGGGCCGTCAACAGCGTCGGCGTCTCGACCGCGACGAGCCCCGTCGAGACGTGGAGCTACAAGGCCCCGACCATCTCGGATGCCTCGGCCGAACCCGTCTACCGCGAGGGAACCACCGGCCCGAACACGGGCGTCGTCGAGCTGCGCATCTCGGCCGACCGCGATGCCCGCTCGTTCCGGGTGCAGGAGACCGGCCAGGTCATCGACCGCCGCGGGGCCACCACGACGACCGAGCTCACCCTCGTGCCCGGCCCGCAGATGCTCACGCTCGTGCCCATCAGCATCTACGAGCCGCCCACCGGACGCGGCGGCAACGAGGGCGGCAACTCGGCCGTGCCGGTGACCGCGGCCGGCTCGCCCATCCTGAACCCGAACGGCATAGCGGCGGCCGCCGCGTCCAACACCTCAATCCTCGTGACGGGCGTCGGCCTCGACGCCAACCACAGCACCCGGGCGTCGGAGCTCGTGTACCTCGCATGGCAGCGGGGCGACGCCCGATGCTGGGCCGACGGCGACGGGGCGCTCCAGACCTCCGGTGCCGAGGTCGTCTCGAGCTCCTCGACGATCCCCGGCCTGGAGGACAGCCAGCGCTACTACGTGAAGGCGTGCGCCTCGAACGGCTTCGGAGTGGTCGAGACCGAGACGGTTCGCGCCGATACGATCCACGACGTCGATCCGCCGAGCGGCACGTTGACCTATACCGTCGCGACGTCGCCCGCCGGCAGCGGGGACCACTTCGAGTACCGGCTCTCGCAGGCGCCGGTCGTCGAAGCCGACAACGGGTTCACGCCGTTCTTCTACATGTACGGCGACTGGCGTGAGGACTTCCAGCTCGAGACGTGGGACACGCCTGGCGACATCAGGGTGAAGACCTGCAAGAGGTCGTGGTACGACACGAAGTGCTCCGGGGAGGTCGCCGTCACGGCGAAGACCGCGCCGACCGAGGTCACGGTCGACTTCGCGACCGGCTGCATCCCGAGCCAGGACGAGGTCGGCGTGACCGTCTCCGAGGCGGCCCGCGGCTCGTACGAGATCCGCAACTGGCGTCAGACCGACCCCACGAACGCGCCGCTCGCCGTCGCCTACGATCTCGTGTTCACCGGCGCGTTCATCACGCTCGAGCCGATCCCGCGCACGGGCCAGCTGTGCCCGCCGCCCGACCCGTCGCCGTCGCCGTCACCCTCGCCCGAGCCCACGCCCTGACGCGGAGCAGCGGCCCCGAGCCATCCGCAGATTTCGAACACCGACCGCCCTTCGAGAGGACCACCACCGTGACGATCGCCCCGGAGCAATCTGCCTGGTTCGCCGAGACGTTCTCGCTCATCGCCGACAACGTCGAGCAGGCCGTGCTCGGCAAGCGCCACGTCGTCGAACTCGTGCTCGCGACGGCGATCTCGGGCGGCCACGTGCTGCTCGAGGACGCGCCGGGCACCGGCAAGACCGCGCTCGCCCGGGCGATCGCGCAGACCATCCACGGCACGAGCTCGCGCATCCAGTTCACGCCCGACCTGCTGCCCGGCGACGTCACGGGCATCACGGTCTACGACCAGAAGGCCGGGCAGTTCGAGTTCCACGCCGGCCCGGTGTTCGCGAACATCGTGCTGGCCGACGAGATCAACCGCGCGAGCCCGAAGACGCAGTCGGCACTGCTCGAGGTGATGGAGGAGGGGAACGTCACGATCGACGGCGTCACCCGCCCCGTCGGCAACCCCTTCCTCGTGATCGCGACGCAGAACCCGATCGAGCAGGGCGGCACCTACCGCCTGCCCGAGGCGCAGCTCGACCGCTTCACGGTGAAGACCTCGATCGGCTACCCCGACGAGGCCTCGACGATGCGCATCCTGCAGGCCGTCGGCGCGCCGAAGCCGCGGCTCGAGGGCATCGTCGGCACCGACACGATCGTCGCGATGACCGAGCTGGCCCGCGGGGTCTACGTGAACCCGCTGGTCTCCGACTACGTGATGCGCATCGTCGACGCCACGCGCCGCGCCACCGAGGTGCGCCTCGGCGTGAGCGTGCGCGGCGCCATCGCGCTCTCGCGCCTCGCGATGACCTGGGCCGCCGCCGCGGGCCGCACCTACGCGACGCCCGACGACGTGCGCGAGCTGGCCGTCGCCGCGCTCGCGCACCGCCTCGTGCTCGAGCCGGAGGCGGAGTTCGACGGCGTGACCGCCGTCGCCGTCGTCAACCAGATCCTGCTCGACGTGCCGGCGCCCCGGGAGAACGGCGTGGCGTGACCGAACCGACCGACCTCCTCCACAAGCCCGCGACCGCCGACACGCTCACCTCGACGCACGGTGCGACGGTCACGCGGCTGTCGCGCACGCGCCGCGGCCGCATGGCCGAGGGCGCGGCCCGGTTGCGCCGCGGCGCCCGGTCCGTGGGCGGCGCGACCCGACGCGCGGTCGCGTGGGTGCGGGAGACGGTCTCACCGGCGGGGATGCTGCTCGCCGGGCTCGTCGTCGTCGGCGTCGTGTGCGGCGCCGTGTTCGGGTGGTTCGAGGCCTGGGTGGTCGCCGCGATGGCCGCGACCCTGCTCGTCGTGTGCGTGCCGTTCCTGCTCGGGGCGCACGACTACCGGGTGAAGCTCGAACTCGACCGCGACCGGGTCGTCGCCGGGTCGGAGATCCGCGGCACGCTCGACCTCGTCAACAGCGGCTCGCGGCCCTCCCTGCCCGGCGTCGTCGACATCCCCGTGGGCAAGGGCCTCGTCGAGGCGCACATCCCGCTGCTGCGCGGCGGCGGCCACCACCGCGAAGAGCTCGTGATCGCGGCGCAGCGCCGGGGCATCATCGACGTGGGGCCGATGACCGTCTCGCGCGGCGACCCGCTGCGGGTGCTCCGGCGCGAGATGAGCTGGCCCGAGGTGCAGCGGGTGCACGTGCACCCCGTGACGGTGGCGCTGCCGCCGTCGAGCGCCGGACTCATCCGCGACCTCGAGGGCGCCCCGTCGAACCAGCTCGTCGACGCCGACCTGTCGTTCCACGCCGTGCGCGAGTACGTCGTCGGCGACTCGCAGCGGCACGTGCACTGGAAGTCGACCGCCCGCACGGGCAAGCTCATGGTCCGCCAGTACGAGGAGTCGCGCCACGCGCGCATCGCGGTGCTGCTCGACCTCGACCTCGACGGCTACTCGAGCGACGACGAGTTCGAGACCGCGGTGAGCGCGGCCGCCTCGCTCGGCGTGCAGGGCGTGCACGAGGGCCGCGACGTGCTCGTCGGCGTGAGCGCCTGGCTCGACACGGCCGACCGAGGGGCGGTGCAGTCGATGCGATCGCTGCCGACCGTCACGCCCCGCGTGCTGCTCGACGGCATGTCGGGCCTCGATGGCGGCTCCGCCGCCGGTACGGGCGCCCGCGTCATCCGCCTCGAATCGGTGGCGGCACTCGTCTCGCAGTCGTTCGGCGACCTCTCGATCGCGTTCCTGGTGACCGGCTCGCAGGTGCCGCTCCAGCGGCTGCGCCGGGCCGCGATCACGCTGCCCCCGGGCATCACCGTCGTCGCGGTGCGCTGCGAGCCGGGCGCCGAGCCCGGCGCGCGCCGCTCGAAGGAGCTGACGGTGCTGACGCTCGGCGAGCTCGGCGACCTGCCGCAGCTGCTCGCGAGGGGAGCGGTGCGATGACCGCCGCGAACGGACCCCGCACCGCCGGCACGCCGGCGGTCGCGCCGTCCACCGCCTCGACCGCTTCGCGGGTGCGCGACGGCGAGTCGGCGCGCGCCGCGCTCGGCATCGGCTACGTCGTCGTCGCCGGCCTGCTCGCGACCGCCGCGGCGTGGCCGGTCTACGCCTCGATGCGCATGCTCGTCGTCGTGGCCGTCGCACTCCTCGCGGGCCTCGGCCTCGCCGCCCTCGCCCGCGCGCTGCCCCTGCGGGGGTTCGCCAGGGTCGTGGTCGTCGTGCTCGCCACCGCCGCGGCCTACGCGCTCATCGTCGTTCCCGTGGCGATCCCGTCGGCGATGACCGACGGCGCGGCGTGGCTGCGCGGCATCCGCGACGGGTTCGTCGGCATCGTCGTCGGCTGGAAGCAGCTGCTCACGCTCTCGCTGCCGCTCGGCGAGTACCAGGCGGTGCTCGTGCCGTTCCTCGTCGTGCTGCTCGTCGGCACGCTCGTCGCCGCGCTCCTCGTCGTGCCCGACCGTCGCGCGTCGCCGCTCGCCGTCGTGGTCGGCTTCGCGATGTCGGGCTTCGGGCTCGCCTTCGGCTCGAGTTCGCTGAGCGCGTCGCTCGTGCTCGGACCCGTCGTCGTGCCGGCGCCCCGAGAGCTCCTCGTCGGCATCGGCGGTCTCGTCGCCGCCCTCGTCTGGCTGCTGCTGCGCTCGCGCTCGATCCGAGCGGTGGCGCTGCGCCGGGCGACGGCCGGCACCGTGCAGCGGGCGGGCCTGTCGGGCTGGCCGGCGTGGCGGCGCCGCGGACTCGCGGGCGTGCTCGTCGTGCTCGCGCTCGTCGCCGGTGCCGTGGTGACGCCCGCCGCAGCCTCGTTCGCCGAACGCACGGCGCTCCGCGACCGGATCGAGCCCGAGGTCGTGGTGCGGCAGACCGCGACCCCGCTCTCGAGCTACCGCGCCGCATTCGGCGCCGATCGCATCGACGAGCCCTGGCTGGAGCTCACGGGCGACACGACGGGCGTGCAGCGCCTGCGATTCGCCACCCTCGAGGAGTACGACGGCGAGACCTTCCACGTCGCGACCGAGGGCGAGTCGTCCCGGTTCAGCCGTCTGCCGCGGGCCGCGGTGCGCGCCCCGGGCGACGTCGCCTTCGAGGTCGGCGTCGGCGACGGCTATGCGGGCATCTGGGTGCCCGCGCCGCTCGGCCTGCGCGCGGCCCCCGACTTCGGCGGATCGCGTCAGGCGGCGCTCGACGACGGCTTCCACCGGTCGGCCGACGGGGCGACCGCGATCAGCATCGCGAAGATCCCGGATGCCTCGTCCGCACCGCCGAGCGTCACGCGGGGCCTCGCGCCCGGGGACGTGTACGAAGTCGTCTCGGCACCCGACGCCGCGCCGGGGGTCGGTGAGCCCGGGGCGAGCCCGCAGCTCGACCCCGAGGAGTACCCGGCGCTCACGGCCTGGCTCGAGCTGCAGGACCAGCCGCGCTCGGCGGCCGGATTCCAGGAGCTCGTGCAGCGCCTCCGCGCCCGCGGGTACCTCAGTCACGCCGCCGTCGACGGCCCCCACTCCGCGGGCTGGATCGGACAGCTCGGCGCGGGATACTCGTTCCTGCCGAGCTACTCGGGCCATTCGAAGGCGCGCATCGAGGCGCTGTTCACCCAGCTCGTGGACCAGCAGCGGCTGGCCGGACCGAAGGCCTCCGACGCGGCGCTCGTCGCCGGCGTCGGCGACGACGAGCAGTTCGCCGTGGCGATCGCGCTCATCGCCCGCGCGCTCGGCTACGACTCGCGGGTCGTGATGGGATTCCGGCTGCCCGGCGCCGAGGAGGTGCCCGGCGTCGCCGCCTGCTCGGAGGTCTGCACGGGCGGCTCGCTCACGGTGTGGACCGAGGTGTCGGACGGGGGTGCCGACGACGCCTGGGTGCCGGTCGACGCGACCCCCCAGTTCGAGGTGGCGCCGAGCCTCATCCAGGAGGGCGAGCAGCTGCCGCAGCACCCGACGACCCCGGACCGTCCCGACACCGCGACGGTGGACCCGCCGTCGGCGCAGAGCGAGTCGAGCGACGCGGCGGCCGCGCCCGCGCAGGACGACGCGGTCATCGGATCCTCGCTGTTCGCGGTGCTGCGCTGGGTCGCGCTCGGCCTCGCTGCGCTCCTGTGCCTCGTGCTGCCGCTGCTCGCACTCCTCGTGGCCAAGGGCCTCCGTTCGCGGCGCCGCCGCAACGACCCCGTCCCCGAGCTCCGCATCGTCGGCGCGTGGGACGAGCTGATCGACCTCTACGCCGACCACGGGGTGCTCGAGGCCGAGCGCGACGCCCGGGCCGACACCGCGCGCACCGCCGCCCGGCCCGCCGCGGCGGAGCTCGCCGCGCTCGTGGATCGCGCCGTCTTCGCGGGCGACCCGCCGACGGCCGCCGACGCGGACGCCGCGTGGGCGATCGTCGACGCGGAACGCCGTGACCTCCGCGCGGCGGCTCGCGCGAGGCGCCGACTTTCCGCGAGGCTGTCCTTCGCCTCACTCGTCCGTCCATTCCGCCCTGCTCGCGCATCAACCGAGGAGCCCGCACGATGACCACCGCCGACACGCAGCAGCTCGCTGCGCTCTCGCTCATGATGATGGGCGTCTCGTTCCTCGTCGGCATCGGCGTGTACGTCTGGTACGCGGCGATGTTCGCGAAGGTGCTGAAGCGCTTCGGCCAGCCGGCCTGGTCGGCCTGGGTGCCCGTCTACAACGAGATGCAGCTCTTCAAGGTCGGCGGCCAACAGCCGTGGCTCGCACTGCTGCTCTACGTGCCGCTCGTGCAGATCGTCGGCCTCGTCTTCAAGGTGTTGGCCCTGCACCGCATCAGCAGGCAGAGCTGGCGCGGCATCGGCACGACCGTGCTCGGCGTGCTGCTGCCGCCGGTCTGGGCGACCGTGCTGGCGTTCGGCCCGTCGCCCGACCCCGAGCAGGGGCGCATGCCCGCGCGGGGCACCCCGGCCGGCGAGATCCCGCCGGTCGCCCCGACCGGACCGCTCGCGGACGCCGCGCCCGTTCCGCCCGCGCCCGGCGCCGAGGGCTGGTTCCTCTCGCAGCCCGGCGCCGCGCCGGCGCCGATCGTGCCGCCCGCGCCGGCGGACCAGCCGTCGGCCGAGCCCGCCGCCCAGTCGTGGTCGGCGCCGGCCGCTCCTCCGGTTCCGGGCACCGCGGCGGCGGCCGGCGCCTCGGCGGTCGCCGCACCGGCCGTGCCCGCCGCGCCGTCCGACCAGGGCTCCGTCGGCACGACGGGCGGATCGTCGGCCCTGGCCTCGCTGTTCGCTCCGCCGAGCGACGCGCCGCCGGCGGCTCCGGTCGAGCCGCCCGCCCGCGTCGCGGGGCGCATCGAGCCCCTGCCGCCCGTGCCCGTGACGCCGCCGCCCGCGGCGATCGTGCCCCCGGCCGCCGCGCCGGTCGCGCCGACCGCACCTGCGGCACCCGTCGCACCCGCCGCCGTCGCACCGGCTGCGGCCGCTCCGGCGGTCCCCGTCCCGCTGCCGTCGTTGCCCGTCGCCCCGCCGCCCGGATTCGCCGCGGCTGCCGCGCCGGCCACGACGGCCGCCGCGCCGGCTGCCGGGTACGACCCGGCCGACGCCGAGACGATCGTCACCGGCGACGGCGAGGACGACCCGTTCGACCGCACCGTCGTCGTGACCCGCCGGCCCGTCGTGCCGTGGCGCCTCGTCCTCGACGACGGCACCCCGCTCGCGCTCGACGCCGTCGTGGTCGTGCTCGGGCGCAACCCGCGCGAGGCGCTCACGGGCGAGCAGCGCCTCGTGGTGCCCGACCCGAGCCGCACGCTCTCGAAGACGCACGCGGTGCTGCGCCTCGAGGGCGAGCAGTGGGCGATCACCGACCTCGACTCGACGAACGGCGTGATGGTGCCGGACGCATCGGGAACCGACCGGCTCGTCGATGCGGGCGTCCCCACCCCCGTCCGCGACCGGTTCGTGCTCGGCACCCTCGCGGTCCGGCTCGAGCGCGTCGGCGAGACTCCGGGCGGCCGATGACCGACACTCCCGCCGTGAACCTCTCCGCCGCCGCCGCGACCGACGTCGGACTCGTCAGGCGCGCCAACGAGGATGCCGCACTGGCCGAGTGGCCCGTCTACCTCGTCGCCGACGGCATGGGCGGCTACGAGGCCGGCGACCGCGCGAGCGCCGCCGTCGTCTCGGCCTTCCGGGAGCACGTCGTCGGGCGGCCGCTCGCGACGGTCGCTGCGGTCCGCTCGGCGCTCGAGGCCGCGAGCGACGCGGTCGCCGACGTCGCGGCCTCGACCGCACGGGGTGCGGGTTCGACGGTCGCGGGCATCGCGCTCGTCGACGACGAGGGCGAACCCGCCTGGCTCGTGTTCAACGTGGGCGATTCACGGGTCTACCGCCACCACGGCACCGTGCTCGAGCAGCTCACCGTCGACCACTCGCTCGGCCAGGAGCTCGTCGACAGCGGGGCGATGCAGCCCGAGGACCTCGCGACCTTCGAACGACGCAACGTCATCACCCGCGCGATCGGCGCGCCCGACTCGACGGCCGACAGCTGGCTGCTGCCCGTCGTGAACGGCGAGCGACTGCTCATCTGCAGCGACGGCCTCACCTCCGAGGTGAGCGACGAGGGCATCCGGGCGACCCTCACGATGAGCGGTCGACCCGAGTCGGCGGCCGCCGCGCTCGTGCAGCGGGCCCGCCAGGCCGGAGGCCGGGACAACATCACCGTCGTGGTCGTCGACGTCGTCTCGGGCGGCATCGACGAGCCGGGCGACGCCACGACCGGGCTGCCGCGGCCGACGCCGTCCGACGAGCCCGAGGTCGACGACGAGACGACCATCCCCGTGCGAGGCCGAGCATGAGCGACGAGACCGAGCAGGGCGTCGACGCGACGGTCGTCGTGCGCCGCGACGACGACGCCACCGTCGTGAGCGCCGCGGTCGGCGACCCCGACGCGACGATCATCGTCGAGCGCGATCGGACCCGCGCCGCCCCTGCACCGGAAGACGTCGCCGTCGCAGCCGACGACGCGACCGTCGTCGTGCCGCGACCCGCCGGTCCGGACGACGCGACCCGCGTGGTCGAGCGCGGCGCCCAGGCCGATCGCCGCTTCACCCACGGCGAGCCGGTCATGCACGCGCCCCGCCGGCGCGATCGGCGCAGGCCGGCGCCCGCGCCCGTCTCCGACGACGTGCTGCGCACGGTCGAGCCGGCGGCCGGCCCCGGGCCGCTCGAACGCTACGAGGTGCGCGAGCCCGAGGCATCCGCCCCGGCCGCACCGCCGCGGTTCGCCGACGGGCCGCCCGCCACCCGCGACACGTCGGAGCCGCTGCCCTCGGTCGCACGCCGCAGCCGCCGCGGCGCCGTCGTCGCGATCGCCGCTTTCGCGGGCGCGTGCCTCGTCGCCGTCGCCGGCTTGGCCGCCGTCGCGGTCGTCGTGCTCGGCGAACTGCTCGGCTGACCGGGGCCCGCCCGGCAGCCCGGCCGACGCGGCCGCGGGGCACTCAGGCGAACGCGAACAGCACGAAGCCGATGAGCGGCAGCGTGCCCTGGATGAATGCGGGCTTGAGGTAGCCGCGGCCCGTCGTCGTGAGCACGGCGGCCGCGAGGGTCATGCAGGCGGTCGTGAAGAGCACGAGCGTCTTGCCGACGGGCATCGCGTCGGCCCAGTACAGCACGAGTCCGAGCGCGGCGCCGATGCCGAGGAAGAGGTTGTAGAACCCCTGGTTGTACGCCATCGGGCGGGTCGCGTCGGCCTGTGCCTGGTCGGCGACGCCGAAGCGCTTCCACGTCGAGGGGCGCGTCCACCAGACGCTCTCCATCAGGAAGATGTACCCGTGCAGCAGCGCGGCGAGGGCGACGACGACGGTTCCGATGAGGGCGGCCATGCCGTGATCGTACGCGCCGCGGATGGCTCGTGCCGGTCGCCGCGCGCGACCGGGCGTGCGAGCTCGGCCGAGGACCTCTCGCGCGACCGGGCTCAGACCGTCGTGACCGGCTCGCGCCGAACCTCGGCGGGAACGCCGAGAAATGCGGTCACCTCGGCGAGGCGTGCATCGAGCGACCGCTCCTCAGCGGGCGAGAGCTCCCGCCACGGCACGACCCGCAGCGTCGCCCGCCCGCCCTGCACGACGGGCGCCCAGCGGCCGGCCATGACCCCGCCCGCGAGCATCGCGTGCAGCGGGAACTCGGGGATGATCGGCTTCTCGATGCCCGGCGGCTGCAGGTAGGCGCGCGGCGCCGCGTAGCCCATGACGTACTCGTCGTAGCCCTGGAGGAGATCGATGCGGGCGGGGTCGTCGTCGTCCTCGGCCCGCTCGGCGGCACGCGCCGCCCAGGCGGCTGTCACCGCGGCGTCGTGCCAGAGTTCCTCGTCGTCGTCGATCCGTTCCACCCGGCCACCGGTGCGCTCGGATGCCTCGGCGAGGGCCGCTCGCACGTCGCTGAGGGTGAAGCCCGACCACGATGCGAGGTCGCGGACCGTCGCCGGTCCGCGGGTCGTGAGCGCCCGTTCGGCGAGCTCAGCGAGCGCGTCCTCGCGCGGGCGCGGCGGCGCGGCGGGCACCCGTTCGTCGAACGCGGCGTACGTGCGCTGCCGGTCGGCGCTCGCGCCCGAGATCGCCACGAGCTCGAGCTCGGCGACGAGGAGCACGAAGAGCAGCCCGGTCGACGGCAGGCCGGCGCGCCGGAGCGCCTCGGCGATCTCGTGGCGCGTGCGATGGCCTCCGTCGAGTTCGCGGGCGACGACGTCGACGGCCCGCACGCCCGGGTCGCCGTCCCATCCGGCCTTGCGGATGGTCCCGGCCATCTGGCGGCGAACCCGCGGTGCCGACAGCTCGAGCAGCCACCGCGCGTCCTCTCGCGCGACGAAGTGCCAGGTCGGCCGCAGCACGTGCGTGCGCAGGACCTCCCCGCGATCGATCGTCCCGGAGACCGCTGCGGCATCCGGCCGCACGGCGCCCGCGATCCGCTGGGCGAGCCCCCACTGCGCCGGCAGGTACTCCTGCGCCTGCACCGCGAGCGCCCGCCGCACGACGTCGGCGGCCGTCGCGGGCGCGGGCCCCGAGGCATCCGGCCCGGTGCCGCCCGGCCCGCGAAGGCCCTGCGCGAACAGGCGACGCGAGCGCAGTTCGGCGGCGCGCACCTACGTCACGTCCCTCCGCCAGGTGGTCGCACCGCCGATCGCGGTCGCGACGACGGCGATCGCGAGCAGCACGAGGCCGCCCTGCCACCACTCGAGCGCCTGCGCGGTGCCGCCGGGCGTCGCCATCGTGTAGAACGACGCCCCGACGAGTGCGTCGCTCGCCGCTCCGGGCAAGAACTTGCCGATCGTCGCGGTCACTTCGCTCAAGGACGCCACGATGCGCAGGATCGGCTCGATGAACTGGGCGAACACGATCACGATGACGATCGCGGCGACCTGGTTCACGACGAGCACGCCCAGGCCGACGCCGATGGCGCCCCAGAGCGCGAGGGCGAGCACGCCGCGGCCGATGAGCGCCCAGGTGTCCGACGAGTCGAGCCCGGTGTCGAGGCCGAAGCCCGCGAGCGCCGCGGCGCCGGCACCGACCGAGGCGGCGAACGCGAGCACGCCGAGCCCTGCGCCGACGACCAGTTGCGTCGCGAACTTCGACCACAGCACGACCTGGCGGTGGGGTGCGGCGAGGAACGTGGGCGTGAGGGTCTTGTGCCGGTACTCGCTCGTGACCGCGAGCGCCCCGAGCAGCACGGGGAAGACGTAGCCGATCGACGAGGCGAAGCTGTAGATGAGCGGTGCGAGGTCGGTGCCGGGCGGTACCCCCGTGCTCCCGCCGGCCTCGGCGGCCGCCTCGGGGTTCGTGGTCGCCCAGCCGAGGAAGGCGCCGAGCCCGCCGGCCATGAGCCCGACGTACGCGACGAGGATGATCGCGAGCAGCCACCACATGCGCGTGGTGAAGACCTTGCGGAACTCCGCGGAGATCGAATCGAACAGGCTCACGAGGCGTCACCGCCGTTCACGAGGGCGAGGAACGACTCCTCGAGCCCCGATTTCAGGCGGTGCAGGGCGCTCAGCTCGACGCCGCCGACGAAGGCGGCGTGCCCGACCCGCGCCGGATCGGGCTCCGTGACGATGAAGCCGCCCCGGCCCTCGGTGTACTCGAGTCCGGCCGCGTCGAGCGCCGCCGCGAGGGCGGGCCGGTCGGGGGAGTCGACGATCGTGCGCGGCGCCGAGTCGAGCTCGAGGCTCGCGAGGGTGCCGCGCTTGACCAGCCGGCCCTTCGTGATGATGACCACCTCGTCGACCGACTGCTGCACCTCGCTGAGCAGGTGCGACGAGACGAGCACCGTCCGGCCCTCCCGGGCGAGAGCCTGCAGGAAGCCGCGGATCCACTTGATGCCCTCGGGGTCGAGCCCGTTGATCGGCTCGTCGAGCACGAACACGCCGGGGTCGCCGAGCAGCGTGTAGGCGAGCGCGAGACGCTGCCGCATGCCGAGCGAGTAGCCGCCGACCCGGCGGTCGGCGAACTCCTCGAGGCCGACCTGCGCGAGCACGGCCGGCACGCGGGCCCGGTCGATGCCGGCCGCCGTCGCGTACACCCGCAGGTGGTTGCGGGCCGATCGGCCGGGGTGGAAGCTCGCGTCGAGCGAGGCGCCCACGGTCTCGAGCGGTCGCGGCAGCGCCGCGTACGGCGTGCCGCCGAACGTCGCCGTGCCGGCGTCGGGCCGCTCGAGCCCGAGCAGCACCCGAAGCGTCGTCGTCTTGCCCGCCCCGTTCGGCCCGAGGAAGCCCGTGACCTTGCCGGGCTCGACCGTGAACCCGAGGTCGTCGACCGCGGTGACCGCGCCGAAGCGCTTCGTGAGACCCGTGATCTCGATGGGGATGCCGTCGGCCATGCGCGCTCCTCACGTCGGGGGCCGTTGCCGCCGTGATGGGCCGCGCCCCCGCTCGGCCCGCGCGACGGCCCGGGGCCGTCACACGCTCACCCTAGCGAGCGAGTCGACGGTGAGGCATCCGCCGCACGGGGAGTCGCGTGCCGAGCGGTCAGTTGAGCGGACGGATGCCGTCGGGCAGCACACCGCCCGTGTAGAGCCGGATCGCGACGTCCTGCAGGGCGCCGAGGGCGATGCGCTGCGTCGTCGGGCCGTACGAGAGACGTGCGACGCCGAGCGCTTCGAGCTGGGCGGGAGCCGGCACGCCGGGCAGGCCGATGAGAGCCAGCTTCTGCTCGCCGATGCCGGCGACGATCTCCTCGATCTCGGCCTCGCCGAACACGCCGGGCACGAACACGCTCGTGGCGCCGGCGTCGAGGAAGGCCCGGCCGCGCTCGATCACGTCGGCGATCCACACCTCGCGGGGACGGTCGTGGCCGCGCAGCCAGGCGTCGGTGCGGGCGTTGAGTGCGAACGGCACGCCCTCGGCGTCGCCCGCGGCGACGGCGGCCTCGACGACGGCGACCGACTCGGCGAGGGGCTTCAGCCGGTCTTCGATGTTCGCTCCGACGATGCCCTCGCCGATCGCGCGGCGCACGGTCTCGCCCGCGTCGCCGTAGCCGTCGTCGAGGTCGGCGCTCACCGGGACCTCGACCGCGCGGGCGATGCGCCCGGCCATGTCGAGCATGATGTCGACGGGGATCTCGCCGTCCGCGTAGCCGAACGACGCGGCGATGGAGTGGCCGGCGGTCGCGATGGCGCGGGTCTCGGGGAGGGCGGCGACGGTGCGGGCGCTGACCACGTCCCACACGTTCACCACCTGGAGGAGTTCGGGGGCGGCGTGGAGTCGGCGGAGTTCGGCGGCGGTCTCTGCGAGGGTCATGGTCCCAATCTACGGTCGGCTGCGACCAGGAGGTCCGGTCGTGACCCGCCGCGGGTAGCATTCGGACATGGGGGAGCGCTCGCGCGAGGCATCCGTGCCGCCCGCCCGTCGGGTGTCGCGGACCGCCCTGCTCGACGGGTTCTTCTTCGTGTACGCCGGCCTCGCCTCGATCTGGCTCGCGTGGCTCGTGCTCGAGCAGAGCTTCGACTGGGGCTGGTTCGGGCTGCTCTTCTTCATCGTGTTCTGGGCGCTGCTCGCCTACCTCGTGCTGCCGCGGCTGCACCGCATCCTCACCACGATCTACGTGCCCGACTACTTCATCGGGCGCGCACGCACGAGCGACGGGCTGCTCGGCGACCCGGTGAACCTCGCGCTGCGCGGCGACGAGGCGGCGCTGCACGGGGCGATGGCCGCGGCGGGCTGGACTCGGGCCGATGACGTCGACGCCCGCTCGAGCTGGCGCATCATCGCGTCGACGCTCACGCGCAAGAGCTACGACGAGGCGCCGGTGAGTCCGCTCTTCCTCTTCGGTCGCATGCAGGACTTCGCCTACCAGCAGGAGGTCGCGGGCAACCCCGCGAAGCGCCACCACGTGCGCTTCTGGCGCACGCCCGACGGCTGGCTGCTGCCGGGCGGCCGCCGGGTCGACTGGCTCGCCGCCGGCACCTTCGACCGGTCGGTCGGCTTCTCGCTGTTCACGCTGCAGGTCACGCACAAGATCGACGCCGACACCGACGTCGAGCGCGACCATATCGTGCGCACCCTCGTCGAATCGGGCGCGCCCGTCGAGGTCGGGGTGATCGACGACTTCTCGACGGGCTACCACTCGCGCAACGGCGGCGGCGACACGATCCGCACCGACGGCGACCTGCCGGTCGTCGTGCTCGGCGACGCGCTCGGAGTGCCCCCCGGGGCCGCCGACGCCGCAGCGCGGACACGACGCGACGAACTCGAGGCCGCGCTCGCCGCCGACACCGCGTCGGGCGAGGTCGGCAAGCGCTCGTCGTTCGAGCCCTTCGCCCGGCTCGCCGAGCGCGACGGCGGCGGGATGCCTCGGGCCGAGGCCGTGCGGCGGCCGATCGCGATCTCGCTCGGCGCGGGGCTCATCGTCGTGCGGGTGCTGCTCGGCGTGATCTGGCTGATCTCGCTCGCGATGCAGTGGCCGACGATCGTGAGCGAGGCGGCCGACATCCACATCGAGGACGTGTCCGACGAGGACGCGGCGCAGATCGTGCTGTGGGTCATCGTCGGCGTCGGGGCGGTCGTGCTGCTCGCCGAGCTCGTCTTCGCGTGGCTCGTCTTCCGCGGCAGCAACTGGGCCCGCATCACGGTGATGGTCGTCGCCGTGCTGTCGACGCTCGTCTCGGCGATGGACTACTGGATCGGGGGCGAGGAGATCACGCTCCAGACGACGCTCCTCACGCTCTCGGTCGACATCCTCGTGCTGCTCGCCCTGTCGAGCCGCGCCGCACGCACCTGGTCGCGGCTGCCGCGCAAGCGATCCGCCGGTTGAGTCGCGCGCGTCGGCTCGCGGATCGAGGGGTCAGACCGCCGCGGCCGCCCGCCCGGCCGGCCGCTCGATCACCGGCAGTGCGAGTTCGGGCGTCCCGGCCGAGAACATGCGTCGCACGATCGGCAGGAGCGGCTTCGACAGCATCGCCCGAGTCGACGCTCGCGCCATCGCGGCGGCGAACCGGCTCCCGGGGACCATGCGCTCGAGCCCGCCGAACGGGATCGCCTTGCCCGCCTCGGCGAACGGTGCGATGTCCGACGAGTAGCGCGCGAGCGCGGCCGGCAGGTCGCCGGGTTCGGCGGCGATGCGCTCGCCCAGCAGGTACGCCCCGATGAGCGCGGTCGCCGTGCCCATGCCGGTGAGCGGCGATCCGCACGACGCGGCGTCGCCGAGCAGCACGACGCGGCCGTTCACGGGGTCGCCGAGGTCGATGCGCACCAGTTCGTCGAAGTAGAAGTCGGATGCCTCGGCCATCGCCGCGACGATCGTGTCGGCGTGCCACCCGGCGCCCTCGAGGGCTCGGCGCACGAGCGCCGCCTGCGCGGCGCGGTCGCCGCGCAGCGAGGGATCACGCGGCACCCGAAGGGTCAGGATCGCCTTCGACGTCATCGGGTCGCGGTCGGGCCGGAGCCCGAACGCGATGCCGGGCACGAAGCGCATCGCGAACCAGCCGGGCTCGAGGTCGGCGGGCGTCGGGAGGGTGAAGAAGGCGGCGTAGCCGCCGAGCGGGGTCGCGTACCGCTCCTCGGGCCCGAAGGCGAGTCGGCGGGTGGCCGAGTGCACGCCGTCGGCGCCGACGACGAGGTCGAACTCGGCCGGCGCCGCATGCTCGAACTCGACGGCGACCCGCTCGTCGTGCTGCTCGATCGCGGTGATGCGGTCGCCGTATCGCACAGTGACGAGGCCGGGCGCGCTGGCCGCCGCCTGATCGAGGGCCTCCTGCAGTGCGGCGGCGAGGTCGCCGCGGGCGATCTCGATCTCGGCGACGGCGCCCTCGCCGTCGAAGTCGGCCATCGACATGCGGCCGAACACGCGGCCCCGCGCGTCGACGTACGACATGCCGATCTCGTGCACGCGCCGCGGGTCGATGCCCGGCATCAGGCCCATGCGATCGGCGACCTCGCGGCTCGCGCCGCGCAGGTCGACAGCCTGGCCGCCCGGGCGCGGGGCATCGGCGCGTTCGACGACGGTCGAGCGGATGCCGCTGCGGGTGAGCTGCAGTGCGAGGGCGAGCCCGGCGATGCCGGCGCCGGAGATCAGGACGTGCGGTGCGGAGGTCGTGCTCATCGTCGTGCTCCTTCTTCGAGTGAGACATCTGTCTGATACAGATGTTCTACACCCGATTCAGACGTTTGTCTAATACAGATGTCTGAATCGATGGCTAGGATGTCGGCATGGGCAATCGTGAAGATCTCCTCGCCGGCGCTCGGAAGGTCATCCTCGAGCGCGGCGTCGCCAAGGCCACCGCGCGCGACATCGCGGCCGAGGCCGGTGTCAGCCTCGCGGCGATCGGCTACCACTTCGGGTCGAAGGAGCAACTCATCACCGAGGCGCTCACCGAGTCGCTCGGCTCGGGCATCGGCGACCGCATGGAGGCGGTCATCCGCGACACGACGGCGCTTCCGCTGCTCGAAGGGTTCGCGGCGCTCTTCAACCGCATGCCGGAGGTGTTCGCCGACAATCGCGAGGCACTCATCGCGAGCCTCGAGAACACGGTGCGCGTGCTCCGCGGTCCCGGCGGCGCGCGCGACCTCGCCGCGGCGACGAACGAGGCCGAACGGGGCATCGCCGAACATCTCCGGGCGGCCCGCCCCGAGCTCGACGAGGCGCAGGTCGCCGCGATCGCGAAGCTCGATTTCGCGCTCACGCAGAGCCTCGGCATCATGTGGCTCGTCGACCCCGCGCTCGTGCCGACGGGCGACGAGCTCGCGCTCGCGGTCGCGGCGCTCGCGGGGGCGCCGACCTCAGCGGGTTGAGGGCGAGGCTCCCAGGTGCGCCGCGCAGGGCGCGGTCCCGCACGGCTCGCACAGCACGAACTCGGCGTCGCACGACGCATCCGTGCAGTTGGCGGTGCGGTTCGTCGCCGAACCGCACCTGGCGCACCGCCCGATGACGGCGGCGTGGTCGCTGAAGTCGATCGAGCCGCGCCCGTCGAAGACGTAGAGCGAGCCCTCCCAGAGGCCGTCGTCGCCGAACCGCTCGCCGTAGCGCACGATGCCGCCGTCGAGCTGGTACACCTCGCCGAAGCCGCGGCTCCTCATGAGGCTCGAGAGCACCTCGCAACGGATTCCGCCGGTGCAGTATGTGACGACCGGTCGGTCTTTGAGGTGGTCGTAGGCGCCCGAGTCGAGCAGGCCGACGAAGTCGCGCGTCGTCTCGGTCGGCGGCACGATCGCGCCGCGGAATCGGCCGATCCCGGCTTCGAGGGCATTGCGCCCGTCGAAGAACACGACCTCGTCGCCGCGCTCGCCGACGAGCTCGTGCAGCGCATCGGGGTCGAGCCTGGTGCCGCCGCCCACGACGCCCGACTCGTCCACGCGCAGCTCGCCGGGCGCGCCGAACGAGACGATCTCGTCGCGTACCTTGACGCTGAGCTTCGGGAAGTCGAGGCTGCGGCCGGCCTCGTCGAGGCCTGAGCCCTCGCTCCACTTGAAATCGACGTGCTTGAACGGCGGGTACTCCCGGGTCTTCCGCACGTAGCGCTTGAGGGCGCCGAGCTCGCCGCCGAGGGTGCCGTTGAGCCCGTCGCGCGAGATCAGGAGGCGCCCGCGCAGGTCGAGCGATTCGGTGAGGTCGCGCTGCCACAGCCGGATCGCCTCGGGGTCGGCGAGCGGCGTGAAGGCGTAGTACAGCAGGATCTTCGCGACGGGCACCCGCAGATCTTACGGGCGTAGGCTGACGAACGGCTCGGATGCCACGACCCGGGCCCGGAGAGGACACCGATGTTCGACCACGATCCGTACGCGCAGTTGCAGGCGTTGAAGCCCATCGGCTCGTTCACCGTCACGAGCGCCGACCTCGAGCCCGGCGGTCGGCTCGCGGCACCGCAGCGGAGCGCCGGGCGGGGCGGTCAGGACGTCTCGCCGCAGCTGAGCTGGTCCGGGTTCCCCGCCGAGACGAAGAGCTTCGCCGTGACGTGCTTCGACCCCGATGCGCCGAGCGGGGCGGGCTGGTGGCACTGGGCCATCGCGAACATCCCGGTGACGACGACCTCGCTCGAGGCCGGCGCGGGGGCGCCCGATGCGCTGTCGCGGGGCCTCCTGCCCGAAGGCGCGACCGTGCTCGAGAACGAGTACCGCGAGCCGCGGTACCGGGGTTCGGGCCCGCCTCCCGGGACGGGGGTGCACCGCTACTTCTTCGTCGTGCACGCGCTCGCGGTGCCCCGGCTCGCCGTCGACCCGTCGACGACGACGCCGACGGTGCTGAGCGCCCAGTGCTTCTTCAACAGCGTCGCGCGCGGCATCCTCGTCGGAACGGACGTGAACCCGGCCGACGCGTGATCCGACGGTCGGTCGAGTAGGTGCGGAGCGCCGTATCGAGACCACGTGGCGTGATGTGTCTCGATAACCGTGCTCCTTCGTCGCACGCTACTCGACCGGCGGGGGTGAGCGGCGGCGTCAGTGCTTGGCGCCGCTGAGGGCGAGCACGCCGCCGAGGCCGATCATCATGACGCCCCCGGTGGCGGCGAGGTGCTCGGCGCGTTTCGGCGACTTCGCGAACCAGTCGCGCGCCGACCCGGCCGCGAGCGCCCACACCGAATCGCACGCGAGCGCGAGCACGACGAACACGAGCCCGAGCTCCGCGAGCTGCAGCGGGATCGAACCGGCGCCGAAGTCGACGAACTGGGGCAGTACGGCGACGAAGAAGGCGATCGTCTTGGGGTTCGAGACGCCCACGATGAACCCCTCGACGAGCAGCCGCCACGGCGAGCGGCGAGCGACGGTGCCGCTGACGGCGGCCGAGGCGCCAGCCCGGTGCCGGATCGCCTGGATGCCGAGGTAGGCGAGATACAGCGCGCCCGCGATCTTGATCGCGGTGAACAGCACGACCGACTGCGCGACGATCACCCCGACGCCGAGCGCCACAGCGGCGACGAGCGGCAGCATGCCGATCGCGTTGCCGACGACGCTGAGCAGTCCGCCGACCCGTCCGAGCGCGAGCGACCGCCCGATGACGAACAGCACACTCGGTCCCGGAATGACGATCAGCACGACCGACGCGACGACGAACGCCCAGAGGTTCGATGCGGGGACCATCCCGGAATCGTACGCCTCATCCCACCTCTTCACCCCACCTCCTCCGCCGCCTTCTCCCGCTCGATGCTCCACGCTTCAGGCTCAATCCATCTGCACGTGTTCTGCGCGCTCGTTCCTCCAACACCTCTCCGCCGGCGGGGGCGCGCAGCCCGCGATGGTTTCTCGTTTCGCCAATGCCAGTTGCGCCTCACACGATGAGGCGCAACTGGCATTGGTCGAAAGGAATCGTTGCGGGGAACGGAGGGCGCGGCAGGCATGGGTGCTGCGGGGCCCTGGTCCAGCGGCGTTCATCGCCGCCCGCGGCGTCCCTTGCCTCCTGCCCGGTGCAGGCGCCGGGTGCGCGAGCGGGAGGCGTGCGGCGTCCGTGACGGTTGGTCGCGCCGCAGCAGATCGCCGTCGGTGCCGAAGCCGTATCGGTGGTCCCAGAGGGTGAACAGTTCGCCGACCGCCTCATCCAGCTCGAGGAGAAATGCCTCTTCAAGCGTGTAGAGGCGTTGCGTGTAATCCGGGATGACTTTCACGACCGCGTGCTCACGCAGAATCCTCAGGTGGTGCGAGACCGCCGATCTCGACACTCCGAACTCGCCGACGACGACGTCGGTCAGCATTCCCGCGGGGTGCGATCCGACGGCGAGTACCTCGATGATGCGACGGCGCACCGGTTCGGCCATCATCTCGAATGGATTCATCGTCGCAGGCTAGGCGCGGCGCCGCCGTGGAACGCCGGCGCGTCATCTGCTCTGGGGTGCACGCGACCGATCCGCACCTGTGGAGGACGGGTCGGGGCGATACGGTGGCACACGTGAGCGCCCACATCTCCGCGACGGTCGCCGACGGCGTCGGCCACGTCACGCTCGACCGTCCTCAGGCCATCAACGCCCTCTCCTACGAGATGGTTCGCGAGCTCACCGGCGTGTTCGACGCATGGCGCGACGACAGCGAGGTCGGCGTCGTCGTGCTCGACGGCGCCGGCGACCGCGGGTTCTGCGCGGGCGGCGACATCCGCGAGCTCTACGGCTACGCGACCAATGGCGGGCACGGGGAGGCGCGCGACTTCTTCCGCACCGAGTACCGGCTCGACGCCGCGATCGCGCGCTACCCGAAGCCCGTCGTCGCGATCATGGACGGCATCACCATGGGCGGCGGCATCGGCCTCTCGGGGCACGCGGCGATCCGCGTCGTCACCGAGCGGTCGAAGCTCGCGATGCCCGAGACTCGCATCGGCTTCACGCCCGACGTCGGCGGCACCTGGCTGCTCGCGAAGGCGCCCGGTGAGACCGGCGTGCACCTCGCGCTCAACTCGCGCACCATGACCGCCGCCGACGCACTCTACGCCGGCTTCGCCGACTCCTACGTGCCCTCGCGAGACCTCCCGCATCTGCTGCAGGCCCTCGCCGAGCGCGCCGACCCCGGCAGCCCCGCCGAGATCGTCATGCTCTTCGACGAGACGCCGGCCGAGGCATCCTCGCTCGCGCTCGCCCGCGAATGGATCGACGACTGCTACTCCGCGCCCACGGTGGTCGAGATCATCGCGCGCCTGCGCGCGCACCCCCACGCCGACGCCGCGGCCGCAGCCGACGAGCTCGAGGTGCTCTCGCCCACCGCGATGGCCGTGACGCTCGAGTCGGTTCGCCGGGCACGCACCCTGCCGAACCTCGAAGCGGCGCTCGAGCAGGAGTTCCGTGCGGTCAACTGGTTCCTCGGGCAGCACGACCTGCACGAGGGCATCCGCGCGCAGGTCATCGACAAGGACCGCAACCCCACGTGGAACCCGCCCGAGCTGCGCGACCTGCCCCTCGACCTCGGCGCCCGAGTGCTCGACGACCCGAGCGCGGGCCGCGTCTTCGACTAGGCCCGAGCGGGCGACGCCTGGGCGAGGCACGCCTCGAGCGCGACCCAGGCGAGCATCGCGCACTTGACGCGCATCACGTACTTCGAGACGCCGTGGAACGCGATCGCGTCGCCGAGCACCTCTTCGTCGGGCTCGCCCGCGCCCTGCGAGCGCAGCATCGCCCGGAACGCCTCGATGAGCTCGCGCGCCTCGTCGACCGTGCGACCCGCGACGAGCTCGGTGAGCGTCGAGGCCGACGCCATCGAGATCGAGCAGCCGTCGCCCTGCCAGGCCAGCTCGGCGATGCGAGCGGTGCCGTCGTCGCCGCCCTCTCGCGCGAGCTTCACGCGCACCGTGATCTCGTCGCCGCACGTCGGGTTGTACTCGTGATGCTCGGCGTCGGCGCCCTCGAGCGGCCCGTCGCCGTTGCGACGCTTCGACTGGTCGAGGATGATCTGCTGGTACAGCCCCTCGAGCCCGCTCACGCGATCACCGCCGCGGCGTCGGAGGCCACGCCGAAGAACCCGCGCACCGCGCCGAGCGCGTCGACGAAGCGGTCCATCTCGTCGGCCGTCGTGTAGACGTGCGCGCTGCCGCGCGTCGTCGCGGTCACCCCGAGCGCGCGGTGCAGCGGCTGCGCGCAATGGTGGCCGACCCGAACCACGACGCCGGCGTCGTCGAGGAACTGTCCGACATCGTGCGCGTGCACACCCTCCACGGCGACCGCGACGAGGCCGGCGCGCGGCGACCCCGCCTGCGGCCCGACGACCCGGATGCCGGGCAGCTCCGCGAGCTGCGAGACGACGCGATCCGCGAGCGCCTGCTCGTGCGCGGCGACCGCCTCCATGCCGATCGCCTCGAGGTAGCGCACCGCCTCGGCGAGGGCGACCGCCTGCGACACGGGCTGCGTGCCCGCCTCGAACCGGTGCGGCGCCGGCAGGAACTCGGCGTGCTCGAGCGTCACCCGGGTGATCGTCGATCCGCCGGTGCGGGCCGGCGGCAGCGCGTCGAGCAGCTCGGCGCGGCCGTAGAGCACGCCGATGCCGTTCGGGCCGAGCATCTTGTGCCCGCTGAACGCGGCGAAGTCGACCCCGAGCGCGGCGAAGTCGGTCGGGCGGTGCGGCACCGACTGGCACGCATCGAGCACGACGAGCGCCTGCGGAGCACGTTCGCGGACGAGGGCCACGACGTCGGCGACGGGCGCGATGAAGCCCGTGACGTTCGACACCTCCGCGAACGCGACGACCCTGGTGCGCGACGAGAGCGAGTCGGCGAGGGCGTCGAGCGACCACAGCCCGTGCTCGTCGACGCGCACGCCGCGCAGGCTGGCACCCGTGCGCGCGGCGAGCCGCTGCCACGGGATGAGGTTCGCGTGGTGCTCGGCCTCGGTCACGACGATCTCGTCACCGGGTTCGAGCGCGAACCGGGATGCCTCGGGGCCGGCCAGTCCGGCCGAGGCATCCGCCATGCCGAGCGCGACGATGTTGAGCGCGTCGGTCGCGTTCTCGGTCCAGACGATCTCGCGCTCGCCGGCGCCGACGAAGCGGGCGACCGTGGCACGGGCGTCTTCGAAGAGGGTCGTCGAGCGGCCGACCGCCGCGCTCGCACCGCGGTGCACGGGGGCGAGGTGGCGTTCGAGGTAGTCGCGTTCGGCGTCGAGCACCCGGCGCGGGCGCTGCGCGGTCGCGGCGGAGTCGAGGTACGCCGGGGCCGAGCCGTCGGCGAAGGCGGGGAAGTCGCCGCGGAGGTCTGAGACCGCACGTGAACCGATGCGGTCGAGGTCGGTGGTGCTCATCCCTTCAATCGTCCCACGCCTCGAGCGCGCATCGGCTGAGAACCGCATGTATACACAGAGGCTCAGGGAGGCCGTCATTTGCATCGAATGACGCACCAGCGTATACATGAGGAGGGGAGGGAAGCATGCGAGCGAGTGAACGCGCCTACCGGGCGCTCCGCGAGGAGATCCTCGACGGCGTGCTCGCGCCCGGCACCGCGCTCGCCGAGGTCGAACAGGCGACCCGGCTCGGCGTCTCCCGCACTCCCGTGCGCGAGGCGCTCGCCCGCCTCGAGGCCGACGGGCTCGCGACCGCCGCCTCGGCGCGCGTGCTGCAGGTCTCGGCGCTCGACGCCTCGAGCATCGTCTCGCTGTACGAGGTGCGCGAGGCGCTCGAGGGGCAGGCCGCCCGCCTCGCCGCGCGACGCCGCGACCCCGCCCGCTTCGACGAGCTGCGCCGCCGGCTCGCCGACGCGCCCCGGCTGCTCGACGCCGGTGACGACGGCCTGCGCTCCTACTACGAGGTCGTCGACGCGCTCGACGACGAGATCGAGGCCGCCGTCGCCAACCCGATGCTCGCCGCCGCGCTGCAGAGCGCCAGACTCCACTCGGCACGCGTGCGCCGGCTCGCGCGCCAGCACCCCGAGCGGCTGCGCGCCGCGGCATCCGAGCACCTGCTCATCGTCGACGCGATCATCGCCGGCGACACCGACCTCGCGGCGCACGCCACCCACGTGCACCTGCACCTCAGCCTCCGTCACGCGCTCGCGTCGATCGAGGCGAGATCCGTGCTCGTCAGCCCGACGGGCACCGCGTAGCCTGACCGATGGAACACTTCAGAAAGGTCCACTCCATGCACAACCACCACGTCCGCACGCACCGCAGCGACGAGAACCTGCAGCGCGAGGGCCAGCTCGCCTGGGCGCTCGCCGGCGTCGCGACCGACCCGGTCGAGCTCGACGACGACGTCGTCGACATGGTGGTGAACCGCGTCATCGACAACGCGGCGGTCGCGGCGGCCGCGATCGCCCGCCGCCCCGTCGTGTCGGCCCGCAGCCAGGCGCTCGCGCACCCCGTCTCGATCGGCGGCGACGGCGCCACCGTGTTCGGCGCCGACGCCGCGCGTCGCACGAGCCCCGAGTGGGCGGCGTGGGCGAACGGGGTCGCCGTGCGCGAGCTCGACTACCACGACACGTTCCTCGCGGCCGAGTACTCGCACCCGGGCGACAACATCCCCCCGATCACCGCCGTCGCCCAGCACCTCGCGCAGGGCCGCGGCCTCTCCGGCCGAGACCTCGTGCGCGGCATCGCGACCGGCTACGAGATCCAGGTCGACCTCGCCAAGGCGATCAGCCTGCACAAGCACAAGATCGACCACGTCGCCCACCTCGGGCCGTCGGCCGCCGCCGGCATCGGCACGCTCCTCGGCCTCGACCGCGAGACGATCTTCCAGGCGATCGGCCAGGCCTTGCACACGACGACCGCGACCCGCCAGTCGCGCAAGGGCGAGATCTCGACGTGGAAGGCGCACGCCCCCGCCTTCGCCGGCAAGATGGCGATCGAGGCCGTCGACCGCGCGATGCGCGGCCAGACGAGCCCCGTGCCGATCTACGAGGGCGAGGACGGGGTGATCGCGTGGCTGCTCGACGGGCCGGATGCCTCGTACGAGGTGCCGCTGCCCGACGAGGGCGAGGCGAAGCGCGCGATCCTCGACTCGTACACGAAGGAGCACTCGGCCGAGTACCAGGCGCAGGCGTGGATCGACCTCGCCCGCAAGCTCCACGACGAGTACCCGCTCATCCTCGACGCCGAGCACATCGAGTCGATCACCCTGCACACCTCGCACCACACGCACTACGTCATCGGTTCCGGTGCGAACGACCCGCAGAAGTACGACCCCGACGCGTCGCGCGAGACCCTCGACCACTCGATCCCGTACATCTTCACGGTCGCCCTGCAGGACGGGGCGTGGGACCACGAGACCTCGTACTCGCCCGAGCGGGCGCACCGCCCCGAGACGATCGCCCTGTGGAAGAAGGTGTCGACCGTCGAGGACCCCGAGTGGACCCGTCGCTACCACTCGCTCGACATCGCCGAGAAGGCGTTCGGCGGCCGCGTCGTGATCAAGCTCGCCGACGGCGGCGAGATCGTCGACGAGATCGCGGTGGCCGACGCCCACCCGCTCGGGGCCCGGCCGTTCGCCCGCGAGCAGTACGTGAACAAGTTCCGCACGCTCGCCGAGTGGGCCCTCGCGCCCGAGGAGATCGAGCGGTTCCTCGACGTCGCGCAGCGACTGCCCGAGCTCGGTCCCGACGAGCTCGGCGGCCTCACCTTCACCGTCGCTCCCGGTGCCCTCACGGGCGTCGAGATCCCCGAGGGGCTGTTCTGATGCGTGGTCTCGATACGACGCTGCGCGCCTACTCGACCGGAGAGGTGTTCTGATGCTGTACTCCCGGACCTCGGCGCACGAGAAGCGGCGCCTGTTCCGCGAGCGGCTCGCGACCGGTGAGATCATGCGGTTCCCGGGCGCGTTCAACCCGCTGTCGGCGAAGCTCATCGGCGAGCGCGGCTTCGAGGGCGTCTACATCTCGGGCGCGGTGCTCTCGGCCGACCTCGGCCTGCCCGACATCGGGCTCACGACGCTCAGCGAGGTCGCCGGTCGCGGCAAGCAGATCGCCCGCATGACCGAGCTGCCCGCCATCATCGACGCCGACACCGGCTTCGGCGAGCCGATGAACGTCGCCCGAACGGTGCAGGAGATGGAGGACGCGGGCCTCGCGGGCCTCCACATCGAGGACCAGGTCAACCCGAAGCGCTGCGGCCACCTCGACGGCAAGCAGGTCGTCGACGACGAGACGGCCCTGCGCCGCATCCGCGCCGCCGTCGACGCCCGCCGCGACGAGAACTTCCTCATCATGGCGCGCACCGACATCGCCGCGGTCGACGGGCTGCAAGCCGCGATCGACCGGGCGAAGGCCCTCGTCGACGCCGGCGCCGACGCGATCTTCCCCGAGGCGATGCGCTCGCTCGAGGAGTTCGCCGCGATCCGCGCCGCGGTCGACGTGCCGCTGCTCGCCAACATGACCGAGTTCGGCAAGAGCGAGCTCTTCACGGTGCAGCAGCTGGCCGACGTGGGCATGAACATCGTCATCTGGCCCGTGTCGCTGCTCCGCCTCGCGATGGGCAGCGCGATGCGCGGACTGGACGAGCTCGAGGCATCCGGCTCGCTCAACGCCAAGCTCGGCGACATGCAGCACCGGGCCGAGCTCTACGAGCTCGTCGACTACGAGGCGTACAACCACTTCGACACCTCGATCTTCAACTTCACCGTCGCACGCTGACGACCGCAGAACGCCAACGCAAGGGAGCATCCATGGCCGAGCAGGAGATCTACAAGGGGCTGGCCGGGGTGCCGGTCGACTACACCGCCATCTCGAAGGTCAACCCCGAGACGAACTCGCTGCTCTACCGCGGCTACCCCGTGCAGGAGCTCGCGGCGTCGTGCACGTTCGAGGAGGTCGCGTACCTGCTCTGGTACGGCGAGCTGCCGAACGACGACGAGCTCGCCGCGTTCGAGGACCGCGAGCGGGCGCTGCGCGGACTCGACCACGAGGTCACGCGCATCATCGACGAGCTGCCGCTCACCGCCCACCCGATGGATGTGGTGCGCACGGCCGTGAGCGTCATCGGCGCGAGCGACCCGACGACGCCGGATGACTCGCGCGAGGCGAACCTCGACAAGGCGATGCGGCTCTTCGCGAAGCTGCCGTCGATCGTCTCGTACGACCAGCGCCGTCGGCACGAGCTCGAGTTCGTCGAGCCGCGCGACGACCTCGGCTACTCGGCGAACTTCCTCTGGCAGACGTTCGGCGAGGTGCCCGAGCTGCCGGTCGTGAACGCGTTCGACGTGTCGATGACCCTCTACGCCGAGCACTCGTTCAACGCGTCGACGTTCACTGCGCGCGTCATCACGTCGACGCTCGCCGACCTGTACTCGGCGGTCACCGGCGCGATCGGCGCCCTCAAGGGACCGCTGCACGGCGGGGCGAACGAAGCGGTGATGCACGCGTTCGACGAGATCGGCCCGGGCGAGGGCGGCGCCGAGCGCGCGGTCGCCTGGCTCGACGACGCGCTCGCGTCGAAGCGCAAGATCATGGGCTTCGGGCACCGCGTCTACAAGAACGGCGACTCGCGGGTGCCGACGATGCGCGACGCGATGGAGCGCATGGTCGAGTTCACCGACCGGCCGGACCTGCTCGAGCTGTACGTCGCGCTCGAGAAGGCGATGGGGGAGCGCAAGGGCATCAAGCCGAACCTCGACTACCCGGCAGGACCGACCTATCACCTGATGGGTTTCGACACCCTCACCTTCACGCCGCTCTTCGTCGCGTCGCGGGTCACCGGGTGGACGGCGCACATCATGGAGCAGGCGGCGGCGAACGCGCTCATCCGTCCGCTCTCGGTGTACAACGGCGTCGACGAACGGCACGTACCCGCCAAGGGCTGATACCGGGAGCTGAGCCATGTCGCACGTGTTCCTCGAGATGACGATGACGCTCGACGGGTTCACCGCCGCCCACGGGGTGAGCCTCGAGCACCCGCTCGGCATCGACGGCGAACGCGTGCACGAGTGGATCCGCAACTCGGTGTTCGACGGCACGGTGCCCCGCGACAGCGACGCCGTGGTCGACACCGCGCCGCAGCGCGTCGATCGCGAGGCGGCCGAGCGCCTGTTCGAGTCGACCGGGGCGTTCGTGCTCGGTCGTCGCACGTTCGATGTCGGCGAATCGGCCTGGGGCGATGCGCCCGTGTTCGAGGGCCGGCCGTGCTTCGTCGTCACGAGCCGTGAGCGCGCGCCGATCGAGCGCGGGGGCTCGCGCTTCGAGTTCGTCACGGGCGGCATCGCCGAGGCGATCGAGCGCGCAAGCGCGGCGGCGAGCGCCGCCGCGGTGTGCGTCATGGGCGGTGCCGAGGTCGCCCGTCAGGCGCTCGCCGCGGGCCTCGTGGACGAGGCGCGGCTGCATCTCGTGCCCGTGCTGCTCGGGGGAGGTTCGCGGCTCTTCCCCGACTCGGCGGCGCACCGCGTCGAACTCGAGACGCTGAGCGTCGCGCAGGGCGCCGAGGCCACGCACCTGCGCTATCGCGTGCTGCGCTCGCGCTCGTCGGTCGAGTAGCGAGCGCCAGCGAGCGTATCGAGACCACGATGCCGGTGGTCTCGATACGGCGCTGCGCGCCTACTCGACCGACCGACCTCACACGACGATCAGCTCGACCGGCGAGGTGTTCATGAGCACCGCCCCGTCGTCGCCGACGACCACGATGTCCTCGATGCGCACCCCGAACCGGCCGGGCAGGTAAACGCCGGGCTCGATCGAGAACGCCATGCCGGGTTCGAGCTGAAGGGTGTTGCCCGCGACGATGTAGGGGTGCTCGTGCACCTCGAGCCCGATGCCGTGCCCGGTGCGCGTGATGAAGTACTCGCCGTAGCCGGCCTGCTCGAGCACCTCGCGCGCGGCGCGGTCGATCGACTCGGCGGTCGCGCCGGGGCGCACCGCGGCGACCGCCGCGCGCTGCGCCGTACGTACGAGCTCGTGCACCTTCGCGAACTCGGGGTCGGGCTCGCCGCCCGCGACGAGGTACGTGCGGGTGCTGTCGGAGTTGTACCCGGCCGGGTTCGGGCCGCCGATGTCGACGACCACCGGGTCGCCGGCCTGGATGACGCGGTCGGAGGCCTCGTGGTGGGGCGAGGCGCCGTTCGGCCCCGAGGCGACGATGACGAAGTCGGCTGTGCGGTGCCCCTCTTCGACGAGCGCCTCGGCGATGTCGGCGGCGACCTCGTTCTCGGTGCGGCCGGCGCGCAGCCACTCGCCGATGCGCAGGTGCACGCGATCGATCGCGGCGCCGACCGAGGCGAGCTCGTCGATCTCGGCGGGCTGCTTGCGCATGCGCAGCTCGGCGATGAGCTCGCCCGCCGGCTGCAGACGGAGCTCGGGCCGGGCCTGCTGCAGGCGGAACGCGTGCAGGTACGGCAGGTGGTCGTCGACGGCCGCGCTGGCGAGGACGCCGACGCCGAGCTCGTCGAGGAGTGCCGCGTACGGGTCCTCGCCGTCGAGCCAGGTGACGAAGCGGATGCCCGCCGCCTCCGCCGTGCTGCCCTCCCAGCCGCCGCGCTCGAGCGCGGGCAGGATCATGACCGCGTCGCCGGGGGAGGCCGACGGCACCGCGAGCAGCGTGAGTCGCTCGTGCGAGGCCACCGAATGGCCGACGAGGTAGGCGAGATCGGGCCCGGGCGCGACGAGCACGGCGTCGATCCCGGCGTCGCGCGCCGCCTCGGCGAGCCGGCTCAGGCGGTCGGTGATGGTGGCGGAGGCGGCGGTCGACATGCCTCGGAGTCTACGGCGGGCCCGACTGCCCGTTCGCCACAAGATCGGCGCGAGGCATCCCGCCGGTCGTTGTCAGGATCGACGGATTATCGGGATCCACTGCGATCTCCGCATAAGGTCGTGGATCATGCACATGTTCTTCCGCACGATGCTGCATTTCGCGTTCGCCCGGTTCCGGTCGCGGCTCGGTCACGGCGACGTCGCGCGCACGAACTTCATCACGCTGCCGACCGACCTCGACATCCTCAACCACATGAACAACGGGGTCTACTTCTCGATCATGGATGTCGCGCGGTTCGAGATGCTCGTGCGCAACGGCGTGTGGCAGCTCATGAAGGAGCGCGGCTGGTACCCGGTCGTCGCGAGCGAGACGATCACGTTCCGCAAGTCGCTCAACCCGTGGGACCGCTTCACGATCGAGTCGCGCATCGTCGGGCACGACGACAAGGCCGTCTACATGGAGCAGCGTTTCGTGCGGCCCGACGCGAACGGCGCCCCCGAGATCTATGCGACGGGCTACATCCGGGCGCGGTTCCTGCGCAAGGCCGGCGGTACGGTGCCGATGGCCGAGCTCGTCGAGGCGTTCGGCGTCGACGGCTTCGAGGGCATCCCCGAGTGGATGGAGCGCTGGGGCGACGATGTGGCGCTGCCCGCGACGCGTGCCGCGGCGCCCTCGGTCTGGGAGTGAGCGCGACGGGCCGCCCGAGGTCGCTCGAGTAGGCGCGAGGCGCCGTATGGAGGCCCGCCTCAGCCCGCCTTGCTGAGCCCTTCGAGCACCAGGCCGAGCTTGTCGCCGAACGTGCAGGCGAACAGCTCGTCGACGTGGTCGTCGTCGTGGATGCCCTCCGTGAGGTTCGAGGCGATGAGCGTGTTGATGAGCATGCCCTGCGCCATGAAGCGCATGGCCTCCTCGGCGTCCATCACGCTGCGCATGCGGTCGTAGATGCCCATGAAGCCGGCTCGCGCGACGGGCCCGATCGCCGGGTCCCGGCCCAGGATGAACCCCTGCATGAGCGAGAGCAGGATGCCGCGGTCGGTCTGCACGAGGTCGACGTACGCCGCACCGATGCGGGGCCCGACCGGATGGTCCGACGACTCGTCGGCGATCGCCGCATCGATCGCCTCGTCGATGCGCGCGCACGCCCGCTCGACGACGTCGATGAACAGCTGCTCCTTCGTGCCGAAGAGGCGCACGACGTAGGGCTGGCTGATGCCGGCGGCCTTCGCCACGCGGTCGGTCGTCGCCCCGGCGTAGCCCTGCTCGCCGAAGACCCGGGTGGCGGCCTCGAGGATCTGTTCGCGCCGCTCCGTTGCGGGAATGCGATCCGTGGTGGAACTCATGCTTGACATGTTATCAGTCGATTACTACATTTGCTCCCGTATTGGTTATCAGTCGATTACCACCACCTCGAAGGAGCTTCCGATGTCCACCACCGCACGCCGCATCCCGGTGTGGCTCGCGATCGTCGCGGCATCCCTGCCGATGTTCATGGCGACGCTCGACAACCTCGTCATCACGAACGCACTGCCCGCGATGGCCGTCGACCTCGGCGCCTCGATCGAGGAGCTGCAGTGGTTCGTCAACGCCTTCACGCTCGCGTTCGCGACGTTCATCCTCGCCGCCGCCGCGCTCGGCGACCGCATCGGCCGGCGCACCGTCTTCGTGGTCGCGATCGCGATCTTCACCGGCGCGAGCGTGCTCGTCGCGCTCAGCACCGAGCCGTGGCAGGTCATCGCGAGCCGCGCCGTGCAGGGCTTCGGCGCGGCCGGCATCATGCCGCTCTCGCTCACCCTCCTCGCGGGCAGCGTGCCCAAGCGACTGCGGCCGATGGCGATCGGCATCTGGGGCGGCGTCGCCGGCCTCGGCGTCGCGCTCGGCCCGCTCATCGGCGGCGCCGTCATCGAGGGGTGGAACTGGCAGGCGATCTTCTGGCTCAACGTCCCCGTCGGGCTCGTCGCCATCCCGCTCGCGCTCGCCGTGCTGCCCAACACCCTCGGTGCGAAGGCGCGCATCGACCTCGTCGGGGTCGCGCTCGCCGGCCTCGGTGTGCTGGGCGTCGTCTTCGGCATCGTGCGGGGCAACGACGCCGGATGGGACAGCGGCGAGGTGATCGGTTCGCTCGTCGCGGGCGCGGCGCTGCTGGCTTCGTTCATCTGGTGGGAGACGCGGGCGAGTGCGCCGCTGCTGCCGCTGCGCCTGTTCCGCGACCGCAGCTTCACCGCCGCGAACCTCGTCGGCTTCTGGTTCAGCTTCGGCATGTTCGGGTCGGTGTTCGTGCTCATCCAGTTCCTGCAGGTCGTGCAGGGCGCGTCGCCGCTCGAGGCGGGCGTGCAGACGATGCCGTGGACGCTCGCGCCCATGTTCATCGCCCCGATCGCCGGCGCGATCGCGCCCCGCGTCGGCACGCGCAACCTCATGGTGGCCGGCCTCGCACTGCAGGCGGCGGCGCTCACCTGGATCGCGCTCGTGCTCGACCCCGGCGTCGCCTACAGCGCCCTGATCGCACCGTTCCTCATGGCGGGCGTCGGCATGTCGCTCGTCTTCGCGCCCATGTCGACGGCGGTGCTCGCCCACATGCCCGAAGACGACCACGCCAAGGCGTCGGGCACGAACTCCACGCTGCGCGAGGTCGGCGTCGCGCTCGGCGTCGCGGTGCTGACCGCGGTCTTCACCGGCGCGGGCGGCGAGCTCACCCCGACCGGCTTCACGGATGCCGCGGTGCCGGCCGTGCTCGTCGGTGCCGCGGGCCTCGTGGTCGCCCTCGTCGCGGCGCTCTTCCTGCCCGCGGGGCGCGGCACCGGCGAGCACGCGTCGACGGCCGAGGGCGCCTCGGCCGAGGCATCCGCTCCCGTCGACGGGCCCGCGGTCGAGCGCGAGCCCGCCGCCGTGTAGCGCCGGGACGTGCGGTGCGCGGGCGGCGAACGCTAGCTGTGCGCCTGCTTCGGGATCACGATCTCGCGGATGATGAGCAGGATGCCCGCGGAGATCGGGATCGCGACGAGCGCGCCGAGCAGGCCCAGCAGCGTGCCGCCCGCGAGCGCGGAGATGAGCACGATCGTGCCGGGCACCTGCACGGCCTTGCCCATGACCTTCGGCGTCAGCACGTACGCCTCGACCTGCATGTAGACGAGCATCGCGATGAGCACGATTAGGCCGGCCACGGGCGAGACGAAGAGCGCGACGATCGTCATGATCACGGTCGTGATGACCGTACCGATGAGCGGGATCAGCGTGATGAAGAAGGCGAGCACACCGATGAAGAGCGCGTACCGCACGCCCACGAGCGAGAGCAGGATCGTCGAGAACACCGAGTTGAAGAACGCGAGCACGACCATGCCGCTGAGGTACTTGCCGACCGAGAGCATGATGCGCTCGGCGAGGCTCTCGACGCGGGCGCGGTGGCTCGCGGCGACGAGCGTGTAGCAGGCGCGCTTGGTGGTGTCGAGCGTCGCGATGAAGTAGATCGAGAGCACGACGACGAAGACGCTCGTCGAGATGCCGTCGAGCAGGGCGGCTCCGAACGCCAGCGCGCCGCCGCCGATCGCGGCCCACGTGTCGGGGTCGGTGAGCACTCCGCCGATCCACTCGACGATCGACGACAGCACCCCGTTCGTCGACTCGTCGTACCGCTCGAACCACCCGGAGTCGACCAGGTGGTGGATCTCCGTCGGCATCGTCTTGATGAAGACCGCCGCCTGGTTGACGACCGGCGGCACGACGAGCCACACGATGCCGATCACGACCGCGACGAAGATGAGGATCACGGTCACGATCGCGGCGCCCCGAGGCATCCCGCGTCGTTGGAACCAGCGGATGAGCGGATCGAGCCCGAGCGCGACGAATGCGGCGACGAACACGGAGAGCACGACGCCCTGCAGGGCGATGAGCGCCGATGCGAGCATGAGGGCGAGCAGCACCCCGAGCGTGACGATGAACCCCCAGCGGAGGGGATGGTTCACGAAGAGCCCGTCGCGCGTCGTCGGGTGGCGGTCGCGTCGCCGCCGGAGGCGTTCTGCCGTGTTCACGCGCGCCAGTCTAGGGTCGGGCGGCCTTCCGACGCCGGATGCCGCGGGCGAGGCATCCGCTCGCCGAAGCGGCCCGACGGGTCAGCCCTTGGCCGCGTCGGGGACCTTGAGCGCCTTGTAGTGCGGTGAGAACTGGGGGTAGTAGGTCTCCCAGGCGGGCAGCGTCGCCCCTGAGCGCGATGCGATGAGACGGTCGAGGTAGAAGTCCCAGCCGGGGCCGATGCTCGCGGCGTCGGCGCCGTCCTTCACACGCTGACCGAGCGTGAGCGTGGTCATGCCGCCGCCCTCGACGAGGTGGCAGAACACGCGCACTCCACTCGGGCCCGACCCGGAGTCGGCCGTGAACCGATGCGGCGCATCGCACTCGAGGATGCTGACGTTCATCCACTCGGCGCCCTCTTCGCTCATCTGGAAGCGCACACCGCCCGTCGACGGGCTGCCGGTGTACGTGCCGATCCACCCCTTCATGGCATTGGGGTTCGTGAGGCTGTACCAGACGTCTTCGATCGGCGCATGGAACAGCCGGTCGAACTGCAGGTAGAGGCCGTCGGCCTTCAGCACGTAGTGGCCGGTCGGTTTCGCGGTCATCGTCGCCCCCAGTCGCGTCATGAAGCCTGAAGTTTCACTCAATTCAGGCTAAGCCCGCGCGTGCGCGAAGCACTAGAGTCGGAGCCATGAGTTCGAAGGGGCGCGTGGCGCACGAAGAAGCGTTGGACCTCACCGAGGGCAAGTCGGGGCTGTGGGGCTGGCTCGTCGGCCTCATCGTGCTCGCGCTCGTCGCGGTGCCGCTGTCGGCGGCGTTCGCGTTCGCGACGAACCCGCGCACGCAGCAGCTGTTCGCCGGGCGCCTCGAAGAGGTGGGCGCCGGGGCCTACCAGACGTTCTGGTGGATCGTCACGCTCTTCCTCGTCGCGCTGCCGATCCTCGCGGGCTACGTCGTCGCGAAGCTGTCGGCCAAGTCGCTCGCGATCGCGGGCGGCATCATCGCCCTGTTCGTGATCGCGATCATCGTGCTCGGACAGATGTTCGTCTTCTGAGTTCCAGACCACTCCTGAAGCAGGCGGCGTCGTGCTCGACGCCGCCTGCTTCGTTCTCCGGTACGCACACCGAGGTGCGTGACGCACGGTGAAGTGCGTGGCGGTCGTCGGTTAGAGTCACCGACCGTGCGTTACGCACGCACGGTAACCGACCGACTGGAGAAGCACTTGATCATCGCGCTGTGGATCGTCACCGGCCTGCTCGCCGTCATGTTCGTCATGGCCGGAAGCATGAAGGCCCTGAAGTCGCGCGAGGCCGTCCTCGTGAACATGCCCTGGGTCGAGGAGGTGAGTGCCGGACAGTTGAAGACGATCGGCATCCTCGAGGTGCTCGGCGGCATCGGGCTCGTGCTGCCCGCCGCGACGGGCATCCTGCCCTGGCTGACGCCGACGGCCGCGTTCGCGCTCGCCATCACGATGGGCGTCGCCGTCGCCCTGCACGTCAAGCGCAGGGAGTCGTTCGTGCCGAGCCTCGTGCTGGGTCTCGTCTCGCTGGCCGTCGGCATCGCGTGGGTCGTGCTCGCCTGAGCGGTCGCGCCGGCGGAGCCGGCGACCCCGGCTCGGCATCTGCGAGGTCTTGACGAGAAATCCATACCATACGGTATGGTATGGACATGGATGTCGCGCTTCCCTATCCGGTCTGGCCCGTGGTGCTCCTCGCCGTCATCTGCTTCGGCGACGGCCTGCTCTGCCTGAAGCCCGTCGCGTTCATCGCGAAGTGCTTCGAAGACGTGGGCTTCCCGCGGAAGTGGTGGTGGGTCATGCCGCCGATCAAGTTCGCTGCGGCTGCCGGGCTCGTCGCCGGCATCTGGATCCCGTACCTCGCCGCCTTCACGTGCGCCGCGCTCATCGTCTACTTCGTCGTCGCGATCGGCATGCACATCCGTGCGCGCGACTTCGGGCGCAACCTCTTCGTCAACGCGACGGGCATGCTCGTGATCTGCCTCGCGACCGGGCTCTTCTGCTTCGTGCTCTGAACGCGGGGAACTGCCCGGGGATCGCCGGGGAGCGGCCTCAGCCGGCGGTGCCGGCCCCGCCTTCGCCGGCGTCGGCCGCCACCGGGGCGATCTCGAGCAGCAGCTCGTAGACCGCCCGGAGCTGCTCGCGGTCGATCGGCGGTACCGTCGCCGCGGCGCCGATCGAGACCAGGTACGGCACGAGCGCGGCCGTGCGGGCGTCGGCGTCGGACGACGTCGCCGGTCGCCACACCGCCTGCAGTGCATCGATGACGCGGGCGTCGATGCGCGCCTGAGTGGCGCGGGCGTCGTCGTCGGAGTGCGCCCACGCCCGCACGGCCGCGTCGAGTTCGGTGGGGCGGATCGACGGTTCGCCCGAGATCGCCAGCTCGCCGAGCCAGGCGAGGGTGGCCCGCGTGCCTTGATCGCCCCGCGCCGCGATTCCCGCGTCGATCGCGTCGATCGTGCGTTGCTCGTAGTACGCGAGCAAGGCGTCCTTGTAGGCGCCGGCGCCCGCGAAGTGATGGTGGAACGAGCCCTTCGTCACGCCGAGCCGAGCCGCCAGCCGGTCGATCCGCAGGCCGGCCGCGCCTTCGCCGGCGAGCACGTCGAGTCCTTCGTCGAGCCAGCGCTCCCGTGTGATGGCCATGCCCTCACCATACCGGGAGGTATGGTCGGCGGCGCTCCGGCCGGCAACGGCGCCTCAGCCCGTGAGCTCCTCGAGCACCGCCATCGCCGCGTTGTGCCCGCCGATGCCGCTCACCGCGCCGCCGCGTACGGCACCCGATCCGCACAGGAGCACGCGGGGATGCCGCGTGGCGACGCCCCATCGCCGGGCCGGCGTGGTGAGCGTCGCGTGGTCGTCGGCCCAGGGCCACGACAGCGGACCGTGGAAGATGTTGCCGCCCGGCATACGGAGCGACTCCTCGAGGTCGAGCGTCGTCTTCGTCTCGATGCACGGGCGGCCCGAGGCATCCCTCGCGATGAGGCCCTCGACGGGTTCGGCGAGTACCGAGTCGAGCGAGTCGAGCACCGCCCGCTGCAGGCGCTCGCGCAGTTCGTCGTTGCCGTGACGCTCGAGCAGCCGGTGCGGCACGTGCAGGCCGAACACGGTGAGCGTGTGCAGGCCGGCGACCGCGAGCTCGGGGGCGAGGATCGACGGGTCGCTCAGCGTGTGGCAGTACACCTCGCACGGCAGCGGCGAGGGGATGCCGCCGCGCGACGCCGTCGAGAACGCCGCATCGAGCTGCGTGCCGAGCTCGTTGATGTGGAACGTGCCCGCGAACGCCTGCTCGGGCGCGACCTCGGCGTCGCGGAGGCGGGGCAGTCGCTCGAGCAGCAGGTTGACCTTGACCTGGGCGCCCTCGGGTGCGTGCAGGGCGCGCAGGCGAGCGGCGACGACGGGCGGCACGCCTCCCGGGCGGGCGTTCGCCGCGGCATCCGCGTCGATGAGCTCGTCGAGCACGGCGGGCGCGACGTTCGCGAGCACGGTGTGCCCGGCCGCGACGCGCTCGCCGTCGGCGGTGCGGTAGCGCACTCGTCCGGCGGGGTCGACGCCGAGTACCTCGGCGCCGGTCAGCAGGCGCGCACCGGCCTCGCGGGCCGCCCGTTCGAGCTCGCCGCTCACCGCGCCCATGCCGCCGACCGGTACGTCCCAGTCGCCCGTGCCGCCGCCGATCACGTGGTATAGGAAGCAGCGGTTCGCGTCGAGCGACGGGTCGTCGAGCGCGGTGAACGTGCCGATCAGGCCGTCGGTCGCCACCACGCCCCGGACGAGGTCGCTCGTGAAGGTCGCGTCGATCGTCTCGCCGAGCGGGCGTTCGACGAACGCCTGCCAGATCGCGTCGTCGTCGACGAGCGCGCGAGCCTCGGCGCGGGTCGGCAGCGGCTCGGTCAGGGTGGGGAACAGGCGCTCGGCCAGGCGTGCGGTCTGCGCGCCGAACGCGCGCCACGCCTCGGCGTCGTCCGGTGCGTCGATCCGCCCGAACGCGTCGGCGGATGCCTCGGGGCCCGCGTCGCGGTCGACGAGCAGGCCCCGCGCGGGGTCGGCCGGGTCGGGCGTGTACGACGAGAAGCGCCGGCGCACGAGCTCGACGTCGAGGCCGAGGTCGTCGATGATGCGCTGCGGCAGCAGGCTCACGAGGTACGAGTAGCGGCTGAGCCGGGCGTCGACGCCCTCGAACGCCTGGGCCGAGATCGCCGCGCCGCCGAGGTGGTCGTCGCGCTCGAGCAGCAGCACGTCGAGGCCGGCTCGGGCGAGGTAGGCCGCGGCGGTCAGCCCGTTGTGGCCGCCGCCGACGATCACGACGTCGTGCGCGGAGGGCTCGACGGCGGCGGGCTCGGGTGCGGTTCGGGGGAGCGGCATCCTCCGAGCGTAGGCGCCCTGCCGCCGAACGCGTGTCGCGGACGGCAATGCCGGTTCCGCCTCACGATGAGGCGGAACCGGCGTCGCGGTTTCAGGCGCTGAGCCCGCTCAGCGGGCGCGGCGCATCGCGCGCACGCCGACGACGACGCCGATCGCGCACGTGACGACGGCGGCGATCGCACCGCCGACGACGGCCGGGGCGCCGAAGTCGCCCGCGAGCAGCGCCCGCTCGGCGCCGACGAGGTAGCTCAGCGGGTTCACGGCGGCGGCGACCTTCATCCAGCCGGGGCCGTCGTCGAGCGGCAGCAGCATGCCCGAGAGGATCATGAGCGGGAACAGCAGGGTCTGGTGCACCATCCAGAACATCCAGTCGCGGTTGCGGCAGGCGAGCGCGAGCGAGTAGCTCAGCGCGCCGAACCCGATGCCGAACACCGCGAGCACGACGAGGCCGACGACGAGCCCTGCGACGTTCACGGTGAACCCGAACGGCACGGCGACGAGCACGACGATCGTGCCCTGGATGACGAGCGGCACGACTTCCTTGAGGGCGCGGCCCACGAGCAGCGCGCTCCGCGAGAGCGGGGCGACGAGGGTGCGCTCGTGCGATCCCGTCTGCATCTCGAAGAGCAGGTTCGCGCCCGTCGACGCGGTGCCGAACAGGGCGACCATGACGAGGATGCCGGGCACGAACCACTGCAGCGTGCCGGCGACGTCGCCGCCCGCGGCGCCGATGAGCAGCGGGCCGAACAGTCCGAGGAAGACGAGCGGCTGCACGAGCGAGAACACGACGCTGAACGGGTCGCGGATGAGCGGCTTCGACTCGCGCACGAAGACGGCGGCGGTGTCGCGGACGAATCCGGTGGGGCGGGCGGTGGGAGCGATGGCGGTCATGATGGTGGGTCCTTCCAGGTGATCGTGAGGTCAGGCGAGGGCGGGCTCGGGCGCGTCGGCCTCGGCATGCGCGGCCTCCTCGCGGAGGCTGCGCCCGGTGAGGGCCAGGAAGACGTCGTCGAGCGTCGGCTGCCGGTGGGTGGCGGCGACGACCTCGAGTCCCGCGTCCGCCAGGTCGCGGATGTACCGCGGGAGCGCCCGATCGCCGCCCGGTGCCGTGACCGCGACGACTCGGGGGTCGGCCGGGTCGAGGTCGCCCCGGAGGCGAGCGGCGGCGGCCGAGGCATCCGACGCGGTGTCGAACGCGAGCGTCACGCGGTCGCCCGCCAGCGAGTCCTTGAGCGCTCGGGCGGTGTCGTCGGCGATGACCGAGCCGTGGTCCATGACCATGACGCGCTCGGCCAGCTGGTCGGCCTCGTCGAGATAGTGGGTCGTGAGGAAGATCGTCGTGCCCGTCTCGCGGCGCAGGTCGACGATGTGCTGCCACAGGTTCGCGCGGCTGTGCGGGTCGAGGCCCGTCGACGGCTCGTCGAGGAAGAGGAGTCCGGGGCGGTGGATCAGTCCGAGCGCGATGTCGAGCCGGCGCTTCTGCCCGCCCGACAGCTGCTGCACGGTTCGGTTCGCGACCTGCCCGAGCTCGAGCGACTCGATGAGCTCGGCAGCCCGGGCGCGCGTCTCGCGCCGCCCGAGCCCGTAGAAGGCGCCCTGCGCGTGCAGCTCGTCGCGCACGCGCTGGGTGTGCCCGCCCGAGCTGCCCTGGCCGACGTAGCCGATACGCCGGCGGACGCCCGCGGCGTCGGTGCGGATGTCGCAGCCGGCGACCGTCGCCTCGCCGCTCGTCGCGGGCAGCAGGGTCGTGAGCATGCGGAGGGTCGTCGACTTGCCGGCGCCGTTCGGGCCGAGGAACGCGACGAGCTCGCCCTCGCCGACGGCGAGGTCGAGCGAGCGGACGGCCTCGACCGTCTGCCCCTTGGAGCGGAAGGTCTTCGTGAGGCCCTGAGCGGTGATCATCTGGTTCGTCATACCGCCAGCTTCTCCAGCAATCCGGTCACTTTCCGTCCGGATGAGCGAGAGAATCGGAATATGGCCGCCACCACGTCGAGAACCCTCGAACTGCTCTCCCTGCTGCAGAGCCACCGGCACTGGTCGGCGCGCGAACTCGTCGACCGGCTCGGCGTGAGCGAGCGCACCCTGCGCCGCGACGTCGAGCGCCTCCGCGAGCTCGGCTACGGCATCGAGTCGTTGCGCGGCAGCGCGGGCGGCTACCGGCTCGAGGCGGGCACCGGCCTTCCGCCGCTCCTCCTCACCGACGACGAGGGCGTCGCGATCGCGCTCGGCCTGCGCTCGCAGGCGACCGCCGGGCTGCGCGGCGCCGAGCACACGACGCTCTCGGCGCTCGCCAAGATCGAACAGGTGCTGCCACCCGCGCTTCGCCGCCGCATCGAGGCGCTGCAGTCGCACACCGCGGTCGGCGGCGCCGGCGGCTGGAGCCGAGCGGGCCGGCCGTCACCGGAAGTCGACGCCGAACTGCTCGGACTGCTCGCGCTCGGCTGCCGCGACAGCGAGCGGCTGAGATTCAGGTACACGGATGCCTCGGGCGCGGGGTCCGCTCGCAGCATCGAGCCGTACCGGCTCGTGCCCCTCGCCCGGCGCTGGTACCTGCTCGCCTGGGATCGGGATCGCGAGGACTGGCGCACCTTCCGGCTCGACCGCATCAGCGATGTCTTCCCGACCCGGGTGCGGTTCGAGCCACGGGAGCTCACCGAGCAGGAGGCGCGCGAGCGCGTCGAGCGGGCCGTGCGCTATCGGCGTCGCGTGCTCTCGGCTCGCGTCGTCGTCGACCTGCCGCGCGACGAGCTCGTGGAGCACCTCGGCTGGTACGGGCGCGAGGTCGAGGCGATCGATGCGACGCACTGCGCCTGGCCGCTCGAGGCCGAGGCGGTCGAGTTGCTCGCGTCGGCGCTCCTGTGGCTGCCGGCCGGTGCGCGATACCGCGTCGAGGGGTCTCCCGAGCTGGCGGGCTTCCTCGAAGCGCAGTCGGCTCGGTTCGCCGCGGCAGCTGCCGCCTGAGCGGCTCAGTCGGTTCGCTCGAGGGTCCCGATCTCGTAGCCGTCCTGGCCGAGCACGGTCATCGTGTCGTCGCCGACCGTCGCCTCGTCGAGGCCGGCGAGCCAGGTGTCGACGCCCTCGCACGCCATCTCCGTGGTGACCACGTCCTCGAAGTGGACGTGGTCGGCCTCGTCGACCGTCCATGTGCCGCTCAGCCGGTTGCACCCGTCGGTGCCGCTGAAGTCGCCGCCCTCGTCCAAGGTGAGCGACGGGGCGCTCGTGTCGGCCGTGTCGCCCCACGTTCCGGACGGGTCGATCGAGCCGCCCCGAACCGACCCCTCCTCGCCGAGGCATCCCGTCAGGAGGAGCAGCACGACCGCTGCGCCCGAACCGAGCGCGACCCTCCGCATGATGGTCATGCCGGTCAGGGTAGTCTGCGGCCGCGTCGGCCGCCACGGCCCGAATCGGTCCCAGGTGCGTCGCGCCTGCCCGCGGTGGCCGCCGGGCTGCTCGAGTCGGTGGTCAGCCGGCAGCGGGGCCGTAGGCGGCGAAGAACACGTCGAGGGCGCTGTCGACCTGCGTCTCGATCTCGGACGGCGTCGGCGCCGCCTCGTCGCCGAGGAGCATCGCGCGGTTCACCGGTTCGCCCATGACGAGCCAGTTGAGCTGGCCGGCGGCACGCTCGGGGTCGTCGACACGCAGCCTCCCGGCGTCGCGCAGCGCGGCGATCAGCACGGCGAGCTTGACGATCGCGCGCTTCGGGCCCTGCTCGTAGAGCGCCGCCGCGAGCTCGGGCGATCGCGTCGACTCGCCGATAACGAGGCGGCGGAGGCTCAGCACCCTCGGGGCCATGACGGCGGTGAGCTGCGCGATGAGGAGCTCGCGCAGCACCGGGCGCGGGTCGGCGCCGGGGTCGATCACGGGCGGCGAGGGCACCGCGCGCCGCGTCGCGACGGTCGTGGCGGTGACGAGCTCGAGGAACAGCGCGCGCTTGCTGCCGAAGTGGCTGTAGAGCGTCTGCTTCGCGACCCCGCATTCCTTCGCGATGGAGTCCATCGTCACCGACTCGTACCCGGTCGACAGGAACTGCCGCTCCGCGGCGAGCAGTGCGGCTTCGCGCTTCTGCCGTGAACTCGGGCGCATCGCAAGACCTCCTTGCAACATCATACCGACGAGTCTATATTCAAAATCAGACTCGACAGTCTAATAATCGAGGAGGGCGACATGTCCAGCACGACGAAAGCCACCGAGACCATCGAGACCCGGGCGGGCGACCGGGTCGTGTTCGACCGGTGCGGCGAGCCCGGTGCACCCGCGGCCGTGTTCATCCAGGGCGCGGGTCCGACGCGCGCCGACGACCCCGTGACCGCGGCGACGGCGGCGCTGCTCGCCGAACAGGGGTTCCAAGGGCTCGTGCACGACCGCGTCGGTCGCGGCGACTCGCCGGCAGCGGGGCCGATCCCGCTCGAGCGCGAACTCGACGCGGTCGAGGCCGTCGCCGACGCGGCCGGCGGACCCGTCGTGCTCGTCGGCCACTCGTCGGGTTGCGCGATCGCGATGCTCGCCGCGAATCGGGTCGAGCGGCTCGCGGGCCTCGTGCTGTGGGAGGCGCCGCTCGGGCAGTTCACCGAGGGCGCCCCTGCGTGGTGGGCCGGCGTCGAGCGGCACGTCGCTGCGGGTGAGCTCGAGGAGGCGGTCGCCGCCTACATGGTCGACATGCCGCCCGAGTGGCTCGACGAGCTGCGCCGCTCGCCCGACTATCCGCAGCTCGTGCTGAGCTGGATCCCAGACGGGACCGCGCTCGCCGCCGTCGAGTCCGATGGTCCCGGCGCCTCGATCGGGCACCTCGACCTTCCGGTGCTCACCGTCGTCGGCACCGAGACGTTCCCCGGCATGGCCGAGGCGGCCGACGGAATCGCGGCCGCCGCGGTCGACGGTCGCAGCGAGACGGTCGCCGGCGCCTGGCACAGCTGGGACCCGGAGTCGATGGCTGCGCGACTCGGGCGGATGCTCGGTTGAGCCGGCCCGCCTACGCCGTGCGGGGCAGCGTCGCCAGGACCGCGTCGTGGTCGTCGTAGACGGTGAGCGTGTCGCCGTCGACCGTGGCCGAGTCGAGGCCCGCGAGCGACGTGTCGACGCCCTCGCACGCCATCATCGTCGACGCCATCCGGTCGAACTCGATTCCGCCGTCGTCCTCCGCCTCCCAGCGGCCGGTGAGCGAGTTGCACCCGTCGCTGCCGGTCACGGTGCCGTCGGCGGCGATCACGAGGAACGCCTGCTGCGGGCCCTCGGTGCCCCACGTGCCGACGAACGCGCTCGCGGCGCCCGTCGCGGCCGGACTGCTGCCGGCTCCGGCGACCGTCGGTTCGTCGGAGGTGCGCTCGAGCACCCCGATCTCGACGTCGTCGTCGCCGAGCACGGTCATCGTGTCGCCGTCGATCGTCGCCTCGTCGAGGGCCGACAGCCAGGTGTCGACGCCCTCGCACGCCATCATCGTCGAGGCGACGTCGTCGAACTCGATGCGTCCCCCGCCCTGGTCCTCCCAGCGGCCGTTGAGCAGGTTGCAGCCGTCGGTGCCGGTCAGCGTGCCGTCGGCCGCGAGCGAGAGCGACGGCGCCGAGGCGTCGGCGGCATCGCCCCACGTGCCCACGGCGATCGCGGCTGCGTCGCCCGTCGGCGGCGAGTCGTCCGATCCGCCCGGACTCGCGCAGCCGGCGGCGAAGGCGATCGTCGCAACGGCGATGACCGCGGTGAGGAGGGATCGGCGGGCGTGGTTCCGGAGCGTCGTCGGTTCCATGCGATGAGCGTAGCCCTCGGCCCCGTGGCGTCGGCGAAGGACGCGGGCGGTCGCCGGATCAGTCGGCGGCGGGCGTGGCGGTCGCCCGGGCGGCGCGGGCGAGCGCGTCGCGGCAGGCGACGACGGCGGGGCGGGCGGCTGCGGCCTGCCGGGTCGAGGTGAAGACCTCGCGCTCGGGATGCCCCGGCAGGTCGAGGAGGCGGACGCTCGGCGCCTCGCCCGCCCAGACGAGGTCGGGCAGGAGGCCGACGGCGTTGCCCGAGCGGATGAGGCGGATGTGCGCCATGAGGTCGGCGGTCTCGAACCGCACGTCGGGCTCGAACCCCGCGTCGCGGCAGAGCTGCTCGGCCCACTCGCGAGAGGCGGTGCCCGCGGGCTCGAGCACCCAGGGCATGGATGCCGCGTTTCGGAGCCCGTTAGCAGCCGTGGTCTCGATGCGCTCGCCGGTGCCCGGTCCTCGACCGACGGACGTCGAGGGGTGCGGCGGCAGGGCGAGCCGGATCGTGTCGGCGGCGAGGTGCACGCGGTCGAGCTCGGCACGGTGCGAGCGCGTGTGGCCGGGGTACTGCTCGGCGATGACGAGGTCGAAGTCGCGCGCGGCGACCTCGAAGAGGCCGACATCGGGCTCGCGCTCGGTGATCTCGACGCGCAGCGCGGGGTGCTCGGCGCGCAGCAGCGTGAGCGCCTGCGGCACGACCGCGTGCGCGGCCGACTGGAACACCGCGATGCGCACGGTGCCGCCGACCGACGTGAGCGAGCGGGCGACGTCCGACTCGGCCTCCTCGAGCCGGTCGAGGATCGCCCGCGCGTGCTCGACGAGCACGAGCGCCTGCGGCGTGAGCTGCACGCGCCGGCCGACCTGGACGAGCAGGGGAACGCCCGCCTCGCGCTCGAGCTGGCTGAGCTGCTGCGACACCGACGACGGGCTGTACGAGAGGGCCTCCGCGACCGCGGCGAGGGTGCCGCGCTGGCTCAGTTCGACCAGCAGGCGCAGTCGTCGCACATCGAGCACGGACTCCTCCGAGGCATCCATCGATCATTCGGTTTCTCCGAACAGTATGCATCGGAATCATTCGCTGTACCTGAAGGATGCCTCGGCGCACACTGGAACCGACAGGCGCGCGAACCCCCGGCGTGCCCGAAGCAAAGGACACTACCCTCGTGACCATGTCGAACGCCGCCACTGACGCACGGCCGAACACCGATCACGTCGTCGCCCTCGTGCGGCGCTGGCTCGAAGAGAGCGCGAACCACCCCGTCGACCCCGCCGCCGAGCGACTCGCCGGCGTGCTGAAGGACCCCAACGGGCTCGCGTTCACCGTCGGCTTCGTCGACGGCGTCATGCGCCCCGAAGACCTCGGCGTCGCCGGCCGAAACCTCGCCCAGGTCGCGAAGCTCACCCCGAAGTTCCTGCCCTGGTACCTCAAGGCGGCGATCCGCGTCGGCGGCGTCGTCGCGCCCGTGCTGCCGTGGGTCGTGATCCCGATCGCGCGTCGCGTGCTGCGCGCGATGGTCGGCCACCTCGTGCTCGACGCCACCCCCGCCAAGCTCGGCCCGGCGATCGCGAAGCTGCGCGAGACGGGCAACCGCCTGAACCTCAACCTCCTCGGCGAGGCCGTGCTGGGTGAGGACGAGGCCGACCGCCGCCTGAAGGGCACCTACGAGTTCCTCGCCCGCGACGACGTCGACTACGTGTCGATCAAGGTGTCGTCGGTCGTCAGCCAGCTCTCGATGTGGTCGTTCGACGAAGCCGTCGCGAAGGTCGTCGCCAAGCTCACGCCGCTCTACGAGCTCGCCGCCGCCGGAAGCGCCAAGGGCAAGGCCAAGTTCATCAACCTCGACATGGAGGAGTACCGCGACCTCGACCTCACGATCGCGGTCTTCACGGCGCTCCTCGACCAGCCGCAGCTGCGCGGCCTCGAGGCCGGCATCGTGCTGCAGACCTACCTGCCCGACGCGCTCGGCGCGATGCAGGAGCTCACCGCGTGGGCGCAGGCCCGTCGCGCCGAGGGCGGCGCCCCCATCAAGGTGCGCATCGTCAAGGGCGCGAACCTCGCGATGGAGCACGTCGACGCCGCGGTGCACGACTGGCCGCTCGCCACGTACTCGTCGAAGCAGGACTCCGACACCAACTACAAGCGCGTGCTCGACTGGTCGATGACGCCCGAGCGCGCCGACGCCGTGAAGCTCGGCGTCGCCGGCCACAACCTCTTCGACGTCGCCCACGCGTGGCTCACCGCGCGCGAGCGCGGCGTCGAGAGCCGGGTCGAGTTCGAGATGCTGCTCGGCATGGCGACCGGCCAGGCCGAGGCCGTGCGCGGCGACGTCGGCAACCTGCTGCTCTACACGCCCGTCGTGAACCCCTCCGAGTTCGACGTCGCGATCGCGTACCTGATCCGCCGCCTCGAGGAGAACGCGAGCCAGGAGAACTTCATGTCGGCCGTGTTCGAGCTCGGCGCCGACCAGCGCCTGTTCGAGCGCGAGCGCGAGCGGTACCAGCGCTCGCTCGACGCGCTCGAGGCGTCGAAGGCGGATGGCTCGGCGCCGGCGCCCAACCGCACCCAGAACCGCCGCACCGAGTGGGAGGGCGACGCCCTCGCCACCGCGATGGCCGCCTCCGAGGCGCCCGCCCCCGGCAGCGAGCACGAGGGCTCGCTCACGAGCGTCGTCCTCGGCATCACGCGCGGCTCGGCCGGCGACGAGCTCGTCGCGCCCGAGGCATCCGCGACCGACGCGACCGACCTCACCGGCCCGGGCGTCACGCCCGGCTTCCGCAACGAGCCCGACACCGACCCCGCCCTCGCCGCGAACCGCGAGTGGGGCCGCCGCATCCTCGCCCGGGTGCCCGACACGAAGCTCGGCCTCGACGCCATCGCGGCCGCCCGCGTCGATGACGAGGCGACCCTCGAGCGCCTCATCGCGACCGTCGCCGAGCGCGGCAAGGCGTGGGGCGAACTGCCCGGCGCCGAGCGCGCCGCGGTGCTGCACCGCGCGGGCCTCGCGCTCGCCGCGAACCGCGACCGCCTCATCGAGATCATGGCGGCCGAGGCCGGCAAGACGATCGCCGAGGCCGACCCCGAGATCAGCGAGGCGATCGACTTCGCGCACTACTACGCCGAGCGCGCCCGCGAGCTCGACCACGTGCAGGGCGCGACCTTCGTGCCGTCGAAGCTGACGGTCGTCACGCCGCCGTGGAACTTCCCCGTCGCGATCCCCGCGGGCGGTGTGCTCGCCGCGCTCGCCGCGGGCTCGGGCGTCATCATCAAGCCCGCGAAGCTCGCGCAGCGCTCGGGCGCCGTCATGGTCGAGGCGCTGTGGGAGGCGGGCATTCCCAAGGACCTGCTCGCCCTCGTCGACATCGGCGAGCGCGAGCTCGGCAAGCAGCTCGTCTCGCACCCGACGGTCGACCGCGTCATCCTCACCGGTGCGTACGAGACGGCGCAGCTGTTCCGCTCGTTCCGCGAAGACCTGCCGCTGCTCGCCGAGACGAGCGGCAAGAACGCGATCATCGTCACCCCGTCGGCCGACCTCGACCTCGCGGCCTCCGACGTCGTGAAGAGCGCGTTCGGCCACGCCGGCCAGAAGTGCTCGGCCGCGTCGCTCGTCATCCTCGTCGGCTCGGTCGCGAAGTCCGAGCGGTTCCGCCGCCAGCTCGTCGACGCGGCGACCTCGCTGCGGGTCGGCTACCCGGCCGACGCGCAGAGCCAGATGGGCCCGATCATCGAGCCCGCGAACGGCAAGCTGCTCAACGCGCTGACCGAGCTCGGCATCGGCGAGGAGTGGCTCGTCGAGCCCAAGCAGCTCGACGACACCGGCAAGCTGTGGTCGCCCGGCGTGAAGGCGGGCGTCGCGCCCGGCTCGTACTTCCACCTCACCGAGTTCTTCGGGCCGGTGCTCGGCATCATGCACGCGAAGGACCTCGACGAGGCGATCCGCTTCCAGAACGCGGTCGACTACGGCCTCACCGCCGGCCTGCACTCGCTCGACTCGGAGGAGCTCGCCACGTGGCTCGACCGCGTCGAGGCGGGCAACCTCTACGTCAATCGCGGCATCACCGGCGCGATCGTGCAGCGCCAGCCCTTCGGCGGCTGGAAGAAGTCGGCCGTCGGCGCCGGCGCCAAGGCCGGCGGCCCGAACTACCTGTTCGGTCTCGGCGACTGGATGCCCGAGCACGGCGACGCCTCGAAGTCGCTGCACCTGCGCGGCCTCGAGCGCCGCGTGACCGAGCTCATCGAGGCGGCGCAGTCGGCCCTCGACTACGACTCGTTCGAGGTGCTGCGCCGTTCGGCCCTCTCAGACGAGGTCGCGTGGACCGAGGAGTACGGCACCACCCGCGATGTCTCGGGCCTCGGCGTCGAGCGCAACGTGTTCCGCTACCGGCCGCTGCCCGTCGCCGTGCGCATCAGTGAGCAGGCGACCCTCGCCGAGGGGCTGCGCGTCATCGCGGCCGGCCTGCTCGCGAAGGCGCCGATCACGGTGTCGAGCGGCCTCGAACTGCCCAAGAGCGTTCGCACCGTGCTCTCCGCCCGCGAGGTCCGGGTCGTCCGCGAGGGCGACGCCGCCTGGCTCGAGCGGGTGCGCACCAACCGGGCGATGGCGCTCGCCGGGGCGAGCCGCGTGCGGCTCGTCGGCGGGGATGCCTCGGCGCTCGCGTCGGCGCTCGGCGGTTCGCCCGACGTGGCCGTGTGGTCGCACCCCGTGACCCCGTCGGGTCGCGTCGAGCTGCTGCCGTTCCTCCACGAGCAGGCGATCTCGATCACGAACCACCGCTTCGGCAACCCGACGACCCTCTCCGACGGGGTCATCTGAGCCCTGCTCGGTCGGTCGAGTAGGCCGCGACGGAGTCATCTGAGCCCTGCTCGGTCGGTCGAGTAGGCCGCGACGGAGGAGCGTCCGTATCGAGACCACCGTTTGCGTGGTCTCGATACGCGCTCCGCGCCACTCGACCGACGAGTCGGGCTCAGCGCCCGCGGTTGCGGCGGCGGATGCCTCGGGGCGCGCGCCCGCCGACGAACGACTGGGCCGAGTCGACGACGAAGCCCTGGCGGAGCGCCTCGCGGCCGATGAGCATGCGGAAGCCCATCTCGTCGCGGTTCGTGAGCGTGACCTCGGCGGTGACGGTGCGGCCCTGCAGCACGACGTCCATCAGCACGACGATGCGCTCCTCGGTGTGCCCCGACGAGCTGCGCACCTGACGGCGGTCGTGCACCGGCAGTTCGACCACGACCGCGTCGTCCTCGCTCTCCTGCCACGGGTGCACGCCGAAGCGGACGCGTCCGAGCGGCGCCTCGCCCGAGGCATCCTGATCGCCCGGCAGCTCCTCGAGGTCGAACGCGTGCAGCGACGAACTGCGCGCGCCGGTGTCGAGTTTCGCCTTGATCCACGGCACCCCGAGTGCCGGCAACGAAACCCATTCGCGCCATCCCGCGATGGTGCTTGAATGGGAGATCTCAGTCACATCGTCCATCTTGGCAGGGCACCACGCATGAAACTCGCGATCCTCTCGCGCGCGCCGCAGGCGTACTCGACCCAGCGTCTGCGCGCGGCCGCGCAGCAGCGCGGGCACCAGGTGAAGGTGCTCAACACGCTGCGCTTCGCGATCGACCTCGCGGGGCCCGAGCCCGACCTGCAGTTCCGCGGCCGGCAGCTGAGCGACTACGACGCGATCCTGCCGCGCATCGGCAACTCGATCACGTACTTCGGCACGGCCGTGGTGCGCCAGTTCGAGCAGATGGACGTCTACACGCCGAACACGGCGAACGGCATCTCGAACGCCCGCGACAAGCTGCGTGCGAACCAGATCCTCTCGCGGCACAACATCGCGCTGCCGCCGACGGCGTTCGTGCGCAATCGCGCCGACGTGCGGCCGGCGATCGAGCGGGTCGGCGGCGCCCCGGTCGTCATCAAGCTGCTCGAGGGCACGCAGGGCATCGGCGTCATCCTCGCCCCGCAGGTCAAGGTCGCCGAGGCGATCATCGAGACGCTGCACTCGACGAAGCAGAACGTGCTGATCCAGAAGTTCATCGCCGAGAGCCGGGGCCGCGACATCCGCGCCCTCGTCGTCGGCGACCGCGTCGTCGCGGCGATGCGGCGCGTCGCGCACGGCGACGAGTTCCGCTCGAACGTGCACCGCGGCGGCACCGTCGAACCCGTCGAGCTCACGCCCGAGTACGAGCAGGCGGCGGTGCGGTCGGCCCAGATCATGGGCCTCAAGGTCGCGGGCGTCGACATGCTCGAGGGCGACGAGGGCCCGCTCGTGATGGAGGTCAACTCGTCGCCGGGCCTGCAGGGCATCGAGACGGCGACGAACCTCGACATCGCGGGCGCGATCATCGACTACATCGCGAACCAGGTCGCCTTCCCCGAGATCGACGTGCGCCAGCGGCTGACCGTCTCGACGGGTTACGGCGTCGCCGAGCTGCTCGTGCACGGCGCCGCCGACCTCGTCGGCAAGACGCTCGGCGAATCGGGCCTGTGGGAGCGCGACATCACGGTGCTCACGCTGCACCGCGGCACGACCGTCATCCCGAACCCGCGAAAGGGCGTCGTGCTCGAGGCCGACGACCGGCTGCTCTGCTTCGGCAAGCTGGAGGAGATGCGCTCGATGATCCCCGAGCGGCGTCGCCGCCGGGCGAAGGTGCGCAAGCTGCCGAAGCAGCCGCTGCCGCCGCAGGAGTAGCGCGCAGGAGGAGGCTCAGCCGGCGTCGAGCGCGGTGCGCACGATTTTCAGGGCGGGGGATGCCGCGACGCCGAGTCGCTTCGCGAGCGCCGCGTAGTCGGCAGCGGCCGCCTGCAAGGCCCGCTCGGCCGGGTCGCCGTGCTCGGCGACGAAGGTGCCGTTGCGCCCGCGCCCCTCGATGACCCCGTCGGCCTCGAGCGCCTTGTACGCCTTCGCGACGGTGTTCACCGCGAGGCCGAGCTCTTCGGCGAGGGCGCGGACGGTCGGCAGTTTCGTGCCGGGCGCCGCCCGGCCGGTGCGCACCGCGTCGACGACGGCCGCGTGCAGTTGCTCGTAGGGCGGCAGCGGGGAAGCCTGGCCGATCGAGAGGCCGAGGCCCGAGGCATCCATGTCGGTGGTCGCGCCGTCAGTCGCGATTGCGGTTGACGAGGCGCGAGAGCACGATCGCGCTGCGGGTGTGGTCGACGTTGGGGGCGATGCGCACGCGCTCGAGCGCGTCCTCGAGCGAGGCGATGTCGCGCGCGCGGATCTGCACGATCGCGTCGGCCGAACCCGTCACGGTGCCGGCGTAGACGACCTCGGGCACGTCCTGAAGGATCCGCTTGAGCTCGTCGGGGGCGACGGTGCCCCGGCAGAAGAGCTCGACGTAGGCCTCGGTCGACATGCCGTCGACGGCGGGGTCGACCTGGATCGTGAACGACCTGATGACGCCGTCGGCGACGAGCCGGTCGACGCGGCGCTTCACCGCCGAGGCGCTGAGCCCGACCGACGAGCCGATGTCGCCGTAGCCCGCCCGGGAGTTCTGCCGCAGCAGGTCGAGGATCGCGCGATCGAGGTTGTCCATGGTGGGAGTGTACGCGGATTCTTTGCGCGACGGCACCCGCTCGCGCCGAAATCGTGCAGGGTGGACGAGGCCGACCCTGGCTACTCGACCGAGGCGAGGGCCGCTGCTCGACGCGTGCGCAGTCCGTCGAGGAGGGCGGCGATGCCGACCTCGAAGGCCGCGATCGCGCTCGTGGTCTGCTCGTACTCGGGTGCGAGGGCGGCGTGCACCATCTCGAGTTCGGCGGGGACCGAGGCCTGGTCGAGCATGTCGCTCGGCGCGACGATGTCGAGCGCCGAGCCGAGCACGTGGGCCTCGACCGTGCGCATCACCGCGACGGCGTCGTGGAGCGGCCAGCCGGCGCGGATGAGGGCGCCGATGACGACGTCGTAGATCTCGAACGTCGACACGTCGCGGATCGGCGTGGTCGCGAGCACCCGGATGAGGTTGGGATGCGCGGCGAACACCGCGAGGTACGAGCGGGCCCAGGCTTCGAGCGCGATGTCCCACGGGTGCTGGGCGAAGGCCGAGGTGTCGATATCGCGTACGATGCGCGCGCGGACGAGTTCGATGAGCTCGTCGCGGCTGCCGATGTGGTTGTAGAGGGACGAGACCTGCCGGTGCACGCGGCCGGCGAGCGTGCGCATCGTGAGCGCGTCGCTGCCCTGTTCGTCGACGATCTCGAGCGCGACGCGCACGAGCTGCTCGCGATTCACCGTCGACATCTTGCGCCCCGCCTCTTCCGTCCGCCCTGCGGAGAGTGTAACCTCTCACCACTCGATACGAACAGTGTTCGTATGAACAGCGTTCGTATCGTGTCCGCGCGCGCGGACGACTGCAACTCACGGAAAGCAACGGTGCATTGACCTCGACCCACTTCTTCGGCGGAACCATCTGGCGGGGGGCCGGCACGGCCACGTCGCGCTCGCTCCTCGTGCAGGGCGGCGTGATCGTCGCACTCGACGACGATGCGGATGCCGCGGCGGAAGCCCTCGCCGCGACGTCGCCCGCCGAGCTCGAGCGGGTCGATCTCGACGGCGGCTTCCTCATGCCGTCGTTCGGCGACGGCCATGCGCACCCGCTATTCGGCGGCCTCGAGGCCGAGGGGCCCGCGGTGCGCGACTGTCGCTCCGTCGAGGCGGTCGTCGCCGCCGTGGCCGAGTACGCCGATGCGCACCCCGACGCCGAGTGGATCTTCGGCGCCTCGTACGACCCGGCCCTCGTCGAGGAGGGCCTGTTCGACGCGCGGTGGCTCGACGAGGCGGTCTCCGACCGCCCCGTCGTGCTGCGCGCCTACGACTACCACACGATCTGGGTCAACTCGAAGGCGCTCGAGCTCGCGGGCATCGACGCCGCGACGCCCGAGCCCGAGCTCGGCGAGATCACCCGCCGCGCCGACGGCAGCCCGCTCGGCACGCTGCGGGAGTGGGGCGCCGTGGACCTCGTGCTCGACGTCGCTCCTCTCCGGCCGGCCGACGAGCGCCGCCGCGCCCTGCAGCGCGCGGGGGAGTACTACCTCGCCCGCGGCGTCACCTGGGTGCAGGACGCGTGGGTCGAGCCCGGCGACGTCGACAGCTACCTCGACGCGGCCGAGCACGACCTGCTGCCCGTGCGCTTCAACCTCGCGCTCTACGCCGACCCGCGCCGCTTCGCGGTGCAGCTGCCGCGCATGCTCGACTCGCGCCGCCGCGTCGAGGCGCTCGGCTCGCCGCTGCTCACCGCGAACACGGTCAAGTTCTTCGCCGACGGCGTCATCGAGTCGGAGACGGGCGCGCTGCTCGAGCCCTACTGCTCGGCACTCCACAAGCACGGCATGTCGGTCTGGCAGGGCCGCGACCTCGACGACGCCGTGCGCGCCGTCGACGCCGCCGGTTTCCAGGTGCACATCCACGCCATCGGCGATGCCGCGGTGCGGCAGGCGCTCGACGCCGTCGAGCGCGCGATCGACGCGAACGGTCCGCGCGACCGTCGCCCCGTCATCGCCCACGCCCAGCTCGTCGACGACGCCGACCTCGCCCGCTTCGCGGAGCTCGGCGTCATCGCCTGCATGCAGCCTCTCTGGGCCCAGCTCGACCCGCTGATGACCGTGCTCACGGTTCCGCGCCTCGGCCGGGAGCGCGCCGACCGGCAGTATCGGATGCACTCGATCGACGAGTCGGGCGCGGTGCTCTCGTTCGGCTCCGACTGGCCCGTGAGCTCGGGCGCGCCGCTCGACGGGCTCGCGATCGCCGCCTCGCGGACGACCGCCGACGGCGTGCCCGCCGGCGGCTGGACGCCCGACGAGATCCTCCCCATCGCGCGCGCCCTCGACTCGTACTCGGCCTCGGTCGCCTACCAGGCGTTCGGGGATGCCTCGGCGGCCGACGCCCGCCACGAGGCATCCGCATTCTGGGGCCGCATCGAACCCGGTGCGAGCGCCGACCTCGTCCTGTTCGCGCGCGATCCGCGCGAACTCGAACCGGGCGGACTGCCCGCCCTCCCCATCCGCGCCACCTATCTCGCAGGAAGCCCCCGATACCGCGCCGCAACGTAGCGACGCCCACGAAAGGATCCCCCACCATGTCCCAGTCGACCGGCCCCGAGCCGTTGATCTCGCCCACGACGGCCACCGCCCAGGTCACCGAGGGCCGCTTCAGGCGGGTGCTCGGCGTACCCTCGCTCACCCTCTTCGGCCTCGCCTACATGGTGCCGCTCACGGTGTTCACGACCTACGGCATCGTCACCGAGATCACCGGCGGCCGCGTGGCGGCGTCGTACATCATCACGCTCGTCGTCATGGTGTTCACGGCCCGCTCGTACGCGCGCATGGCGGTGGCCTACCCCTACGCGGGATCGGCCTACGTGTACGCGCAGCGCAGCTTCGGGGGCGCGGTCGGGTTCCTCTCCGGCTGGGCGCTGCTGCTCGACTACCTCTTCCTGCCGATGATCAACTACCTGGTGCTCGGGCTCTACCTGAACACCTCGTTCCCCGCGGTCCCGCCGTGGGTGTGGATCGTGCTCGCGATCGCCATCGTCACCGTGCTGAACCTCATCGGCATCGTCTCGGTCGCGCGGGCGAACTTCGTGATCATCGCCGTGCAGGTGATCTTCATCGTCGTGTTCGTCTCGCTCGTCCTCGCCGCGGCCGGCGGGAGCGAGGTCGACCTCATGGCGCCGTTCACGGGCGACGGTACCGTCGAGGGCTTCGCGCCGCTGTTCGCGGGGGCGGCGATCCTGTGTCTCTCGTTCCTCGGCTTCGACGCCGTATCGACGCTCTCGGAGGAGGCGAAGGACTCGACCCGCACCGTGCCCCGGGCCATCATGATCACCACGATCGGCGCGGGCCTGCTCTTCATCCTGCTCGCGTACTGCGCGCAGATCGGCTTCCCGTCGAACGAGTTCGGCTCGGCCGACACCGCGGCGTTCGACGTCGTGGCCGCGGTCGGCGGTCAGTGGCTGACGCCGCTCTTCATCGCCGGGTTCGTGTCGGGCGCCTTCGGCTCGGCGCTCACGTCGCAGGCGTCGGTCGCGCGCATCCTGTTCGCGATGGGCCGCGACGGCGTGCTGCCCCGGTCGATCTTCGGGCACCTCAACAAGCGCTTCGGCACGCCGCACGTGGCGATCCTCATCGTGTCGGCCGTGTCGCTGCTCGCGATCTGGATCGAACTGCTGGCGCTCACCGAGATGATCAGCTTCGGCGCGCTCATCGCGTTCTCGGTGGTCAACCTCGCGGTCATGAAGCACTACTACTTCGACCGCAAGGAGCGCTCGGGGGTCGGCGTGCTGCGCAACCTGATCCTGCCGCTGATCGGCTTCGGCCTGACCGTGTGGCTCTGGACGAGCCTGTCGCCGCGCACGTTCCTGATCGGCGGCATCTGGCTCGTCGTCGGCGTGATCATCCTCGCGGTCGCCACGAGGGGCTTCCGCCGGCCGACGCCCATGCTCGACCTGAAGGAGTAGCACGGGCCGCGCGGGGTCGTGCGATCTGTGTGAAATCCGGCCCCGCGCGTGCGTCGCCCTTGAGCCTGTCCCCCATCGGTCGCGACGATGGGGGACATGGTGCCAAAGGTGTGGTGGGGAATCCTGGCAGCGATCTTCGGGGTGTTCGTCTTCGTGGTCGCGATGCTCTACAACTCGTCGTCGCCGGCGACGGTCGCGACCGGGCCCGGAGCCCGGGGCGAGGGTGAGCAGAAGAGCTGGACGTTCATGGTCTACATGATCGGCGACACCGATCTCGAGCCCTACGCGCTCGACGACATCGCCGAGATGGCGTCGGTCGGCTCCGACGATGAGGTCAACATCATCGCCCTCGTCGACCGGAGCGCCGACTACACGACCGACCCCGCGGTCGACCTCGCCGACTGGGAGGACACCGTCGCGTTCCAGGTGCAGCAGGATCACCTCGCGATCATCGACGAACCCGGCGAGCTCAACATGGGCGATCCCGACACGCTCGCCGACTTCGTCGCGGACACCGCGACGCGGTTCCCGGCCGACCGGTACGGCCTCGTGCTGTGGGACCACGGCGCGGGCTGGCCCGGCATCGGCCCCGACGAGACCGACGGCTACGACGTGCTCGACCTCGACGAGATGGACGTCGCGCTCACCGACGGACTGGACCGCGCGGGCATCGACGCGCTCGACTTCATCGGCTTCGACGCCTGCCTGATGTCGACGTACGAGGTCGCGAGCGTCATGTCTGCGCACGCCGGCACGATGGTCGCCTCGCAGGAGCTCGAGCCCGGTCACGGCTGGAACTACGAGGAGCTCTCGGTGCTCGTCGACGACCCGGCCACGACTCCGACCGACCTCGGCTCGGCCTTCATCGAGGGCTACGCCGAGCAGGCCGAGGAGTGGGGGACCGGCGCCGACATCACGCTCGCCATGCTCGATCTCGCCCAGGTCACCGGCGTGCAGGACGCCGTCACCCGGCTCGCCGACGTCTACGAGGCCGACCCCGACGGGCTCGGCCCCGAGATGGCGACCGCGCAGTCCGACGTGCTCGAGTTCGGCCGCAACCCCGACCCCGAGCTCGCCACGAACCAGATCGACCTCGGCGGCTACGTGCAGAGCCTTGCCGAGACGGGCGGGCCCGAGGTGGCCGCCGCCGCCGACGCGGTCACGCAGTCGCTCGAGGCGCTCGTGCTCGACGAGACGACCGGTCCGGCGACCGACGCGGCGTCCGGCCTCTCCATCTACTTCCCCGAGGTCGAGGAGTACTTCTCGGACGACTACTACACCCTCAGGAACGTGCCGGCCTGGCCCGACGCGCTCTCGGCGTTCTTCGACAGCGGCAGCCGTCTCGCCGACGACGTGCGCGCGCAGTTCGAGACGGGTGACGACGCGACCGAGGTCGTGTTCGACGACGACGGCGTCAGCTTCACCGCCTACCTGCCGCCGGCGTCGGCGGCCGCGGTGATCAGCTCGACGGTGTCGGTGGGGTACCGCGACGGCGACGACGTGGTCTACGTCGCCGAGATGCCGGCGCCGCTCACCGTGGGCGACGACGAGGCGTCGATGACGGCGCAGGTCGACCTCACGTACCTGACACTCAGCGACGGCGACTCCGAGATGGCCGTCTACCAGGACATCACGACCGACCCCGACACGGGCTACCGCACGATCGACGTGCCGCTCGAGTACGTCGCGCCGGGCGACGACGAGTATCAGGACGCCCTGCTCTCGATCATCGTCGACACCGACGGGTCGGTCGTCGAGGAGGACTTCTACGTGCTCGACGAGTCGGGCACCTACGGGGCGATGTCGCCCGACCCCGACGCGCGGATCCATCCCGTCGCGCTCGTCCTCGTCGATGACGAGGAGTGGGAGTACCAGCGCACCGACGACGAGGGCATCGCGGCCGACCTGCCGTCGATCGAGTACGCGCTCGAGCCGCTCGAATCGGGCACGACCCTCGTGCTCGACGCCGACGTGCAGGACTACGGGCAGCAGGCCGACACGCTGAGCGTCGAGGTCGTCATCCCGTGAATCCGGGCGGTCGGGAGGCCGCCCGGATCCGCCATAGGCTGTGCGCATGCCCTACGACGATCGCGTACGCCTCGGCGTGCAGCTCCAGCCCGAGCACGCCCGGTACGAGTCGATCCGCGATGCGGTGCTCCGGCTCGAAGACCTCGGCGCCGACCTGGTCTTCAACTGGGACCACTTCTTCCCGCTGCACGGCGACCGCGACGGCCTGCACTTCGAGGCGTGGACGATGCTCGGCGCCTGGGCCGAGCAGACCGAGCGCATCGAATTCGGCACGCTCGTCAACTGCAACTCGTACCGCAACGCCGACCTGCAGGCCGACATGGCCCGCACGCTCGACCACATCTCGGCGAAGGGCACGGGCGTCGGCCGCTTCGTGTTCGGCACCGGTGCCGGCTGGTTCGAGCGCGACTACGACGAGTACGGCTACGAGTTCGGCACCCGCGGATCTCGCCTGAACGACCTCGCGGCTGCGCTGCCGCGCATCGAGGCGCGCTGGGCGAAGCTCAACCCGGCGCCGACCCGTGCCATCCCCGTCATGATCGGCGGCAAGGGCGAGCAGAAGACGCTGCGCCTCGTCGCGAAGCACGCCGACATCTGGCACTCGTTCGTCGCCCCCGACGAGATCGCGCACAAGCTCGACGTGCTGCGCCACTGGGGCGACGACGTCGGCCGGGATGTCTCGGAGATCACGGTCTCGAACGAGCTCGATCGTCGCGGGGTCGACGTCGAGCACGCCGACGCCCTGTACGACGCCGGCGTGCGCCTGTTCACGATCGGCGTCGACGGGCCCGACTACGACCTCGGGCCGGTGAAGCGCTGGCTCGCCTGGCGCGACGCGCGCAACAGCTGAGCTCGACGGTCGCGCGTGGGCGCACTGGGCGCCGCGTCACCCGTCGGCGGGCAGCTCCGCGACGCTGAGCCCCGCCGTGCCGTCGACCCGCAGCGAGGCCGTGATCGGCGGCATCATCTCCATCCCGACGTTGAGCAGCAGGCCGTCAGGTGGCAGCAGCCCGTCATCGGTGCAGGTCGCACCGGCACCGCTGTCCGGCACCGTGACGACGAGACAGAGCTCCGTGCCGTCGCCCTTGGTCGCGGCGAACAACGCCACCCCGTCGGAGCGCGTCAGCAGGAGCCGCGGGCTGGCCGGATCGATCCCGACGCCCGCGACGATATCGGACCTGACCGTGTCGGACGCCTGCGGTTCGCGCTCGAACACGGCGTACGCCGGGGTGAGCTCGACGGGGGTCGACCCCGACGAGACGGTGCCCGTCCCCGGATCCACCGAGACCGTGGCGCCGGGCATGTTCGCGCCGTCGGCGTGGACGACGCCTGGTGCGAGCGGGTCAGTCGGGTCGGCCGATGCGAGCGCCGAGACCTGCGAGCCGAGCGCCACGCCGGCCACGACGCCGACCACGAGGGCGGCGACGCCCGCACCGACCGCCCACCGCACGACCGACGGCGTCGGGCGGCGTGCGGCCGGGGCGGTGGCGTCGCCGTCTTCGGCGGACGGGGGCGCCGACCCGCCGGGCCTCACCCCGGGGGGTTCATCGACATCGGCGGCCGGTCGCGCGCTCACCGCGGCATCCGCCAGCTGCTGCAGTTCCGCCTCGGCGGCTTCGCGCTCCTCGGGCGAGGCATCCGCCCCGTAGGCGATGCGTTGCAGTCGTCGTCGTCGTTCGTCGTGCTCGGTACCGTCCACTCGCCCTCCACGGCCGGGCCGGCGGGAGCCGGGTCGGCTCAGGATGCCGCAGGCGAGGCCTCGAGTCAAGGACGCGCGGGTGCCGGGCGGCGTCAGCGCCCGACGACGCGGATCGCCCCGTTCGAGGTCGAGAGGTCGAGCAGGAACTCGCCGTCGGCCAGGTCGTCGATGTCGACGTCGATCGAGCCGTTCGAGGTGTCGGTCTCGACCCGGTAGGTCGACCCGTCGGTCGGCACGGCGAGGTCGATGGCGCCGTTCGAGGTTCGGGCCTCGACGTCCTGCGCGGTGTCGAGGCGCAGGTCGATCGCACCGTTCGAGGTCACGGCTCGGACCCCGGTGCCGCCGAGCCCCCGGCCCTCGATGCGCCCGTTGCTCGTGCGGGCGTCGATCGAACCCGTCACCTCGTCGAGTTCGATGCGTCCGTTGCTCGTCTCGACGTCGACCTCGGCGACGCCGGTCAGCTCGATCGAGCCGTTCGTCGTCGAGCCGCCGACGTCGACGCCGGCGGGGAGCACGACCGTGTAGTCGACCGAGCAGTTGCGGCCGCACCCGCCGAGCACGAGCGTGTCGCCGCGGACCTCGTACGTGGAGCCGGGGCGGCGGTCGCCCCGGTACGAGACCGTGCGTTCGACCGACACGCCGTCGGCGTCGGCCGAGCCCTCGACCGTGATCCTGCCCTCGGGGTCGTCGATCTCGATCGACTGCACCGCCTCGTCGATCGTCGAGCCGTCACTGAAGCGCTCGAGCGGCTGCAGCCAGGCGCAGCCGGCGAGCAGCGCGGTCGCGGCGCCGGCGAGTGCGATGGTCCGCGCGGTGCGCGTCGTGGTCATCATGTCCTCCCCCTCGGGCGCGGCATCTCCCCGCCCCCGTTCGATGCTGGCACGCGGGCCGGCCGGACGCACGGGGGAGAACCCCCGGGGGTCTCGACACGCGCCCTCCTCCGTCGGGCGCCACTCGACCGGCGAGTTGGGAGCGGGAGTATGGTGACCCCCATGGGCAGGGTCACCGAACCCGCCCCGGGAGAGTACGGGCCGCCCGAGCCCGGCGTCACCGCCGGCGGCGAACGCGACACCCGGGGCGACCGCGGATTCTTCGGGCAGCCGCGACCGCTGATCCACATCTTCGGCGTCGAGATGTGGGCGGTTCAGCTTCTACGGCATGCAGGGCATCCTGCTGCTGTACCTGTACTACTCGGTCGCCGACGGCGGGCTCGGCATGGACCAGACCGCCGCGGCCGGCATCGTCGGCGCCTACGGCGGCACGGTCTACCTCTCGACCATCCTCGGCGCGTGGATCGCCGACCGCCTGCTCGGCAGCGAACGCGTGCTGTTCACCAGCGCGAGCATCATCATGGCCGGCCACCTCGCCCTCGCGTTCCTGCCCGGCTTCTGGGGCGTGGGCGTCGGGCTCGTGCTCGTCGCGTTCGGCTCGGGCGGGCTCAAGGCGAACGCCACGAGCGTCGTCGGCACCCTGTACGACGAGCACGACCCGCGTCGCGACGCGGGCTTCTCGATCTTCTACCTCGGCATCAACCTCGGCGCGTTCCTCGGGCCGATCCTCACGGGGCTCGCGCAGACCACGCTCGGCTTCCACTGGGGCTTCGGCCTCGCCGCGGCCGGCATGGCCTTCGGACTCATCCAGTACTCCTTCGGACTCATCCAGTACTCCTTCGGCCGCAGGAAACTGCCGGCCGAGGCATCCGTCGTGCCGAACCCGCTGCGGCGCGACCGCATCGGACTCGTGATCGGCATCGCGGTCGCGGCCGTCATCCTCATCGCGGTGCTCGTGCTGACCGGGCTCGTCACCGCGACGAACCTCGTGAACTGGGTCATCGGCGGCACGATCGCCGCGGCGGTCGCGTACTTCATCGTGATCCTCGCGAGCAAGCACCTCTCGTCGACCGAGCGCAGCCGCGTGTTCGCGTTCATCCCGCTGTTCATCGCGAGCGTCGCATTCTGGTCGCTCTACCAGCAGCAGTTCACGGTGCTCACGATCTACTCCGACGAGCAGCTCGACCGCGACCTGTTCGGCTGGGAGATGCCGGTGTCGTGGGTGCAGTCGATCAACCCGATCTTCATCATCATCCTGTCGGGCGTGTTCGCCGCGATCTGGACGAAGCTCGGCGACCGGCAGCCGTCGACGCCCGTGAAGTTCGCGCTCGGCACGATCATCATGGGTCTCGCGTTCCTGCTGTTCCTGCCGTTCGCGGGCGGTGGCGCGGGGTCGACGCCGTTGCTGTGGATGGTGCTCATCCTGTTCGTGTTCACGGTCGCCGAGCTGCTGCTCTCGCCCGTGGGGCTCTCGGTCACGACGAAGCTCGCACCGAAGCGGTTCCATACCCAGATGGTCGCGCTGTTCTTCCTCTCGGTCGCGCTCGGCACGTCGATCGCCGGCCTGCTCGCCGAGTTCTACACGGTGGTCGACGAGGCGACCTACTTCGGGGTGCTCGGCGCCATCGCGATCGTGCTCGGCGCCGCGCTCGCACTCGGCAGCCGCGGCGTGCTGAAGCTCATGGCGGGCGTGCGCTGAGCCGTCGCGGGCGTGGTCTCGATACCTCGCTGCGCTCGCTGCTCGACCGACGGGAACCGGTTACGATTCTCTGGATGTCCCGACCGCTCGTGGTGATCCCCACGTACAACGAACGTGAGAACCTCGCCGCGATCGTGGCGCGGGTGCGCACGTCGGTTCCGGATGCCTCGGTGCTGGTCGTCGACGACGCGTCGCCCGACGGCACCGGCGTGCTGGCCGACGAGCTCGCGGCCGCCGACCCCGCGGTGCAGGTGCTGCACCGGCGGGGCAAGGAGGGGCTCGGCGCCGCCTACCTCGAGGCCTTCGACTGGGCGCTCGGACACGGCTTCGACCCGATCGTGCAGCTCGACGCCGACGGCTCGCACCAGCCCGAGCAGCTGCCGGCGATGCTCGCCGCGCTCGCCGGCACCGACCCCGCGGGCGAACCGGTCGACCTCGTGATCGGCTCGCGCTGGGTCCCCGGAGGGGCGATCGAGAACTGGCCCCGCCGCCGACAGCTGCTCTCGCGCGGGGGCAGCGCCTACGCGCGCTGGGTGCTGCGCCTGCCGACGCGCGACGCGACCGCGGGATACCGGGCGTTCCGCGCCGACGCGTTGCGCCGGATCAGGCTGGAGGACGTGCACACTCGCGGCTACGGGTTCCAGGTCGACATGCTGTGGCATGCTCGCGAGGCCGGGCTCACCGTCGTCGAGGTGCCCGTGACCTTCGTCGAGCGCGCCCACGGCCGGTCGAAGATGAGCGCCGGCATCGTCGTCGAGGCGATGCTGCGCGTGACGGGCTGGGGCATCTCGAGCCGGTTCCGCCGGCCCGCGCGCTGAGCACGGCGGCCGTTCGCAGGCACTTCCGCCGGCTGCGCGGCGTGTCGTCACTCGTGGTCGGCGTGTCGGTCGAAAGCGCCTGTTCCCCGCGCAAGATGGCGCGCTCAGGAGCCCGGCGAGGCCGGCGTCTCAGCCGGCGAGCAGCAGCGGCTCGGCCACGAGGCGCTCGCGCGCCTGGCGACGGGCGCCGATGAGGGCGGCGTCGTGCCCGGCCCGGCTCGGGGCGAGCGTCGGGATCGCCTCGAGCGCTCCTGCGCCGATCGACGGGCGGTTCGCCCGGAACGCGGCGTCGATGTCGCCGATGAGCCGACCCCAGTAGCCGCCGACGACGACCACGGTCGGATCGATCGTCGGCACCACGAGCTGCAGTGCCCGGCCGATCCACAGCGCGGCGTCGAGCCACGACCACCGGGCCCGGTCGTCGGACCCCTCGATGCGCGTCACGAGCTCGGCGAGGGCGGCGGACCGCCCGTTCGCCGCGGCGAACTCGGCCAGCCCCGCCCGCTCGAGCACGAGGCCGGGCGCGGCGACCGTGACGAGGCATCCCTGCTGCCCGCAGTCGCAGCGTGCGCCGTTCGGCACCACGGGAAGGTGCGCGAACGTGAGCGCGAGCCCGTGCGCGCCGACGAGGGGGCGCCCGCCCGCGATCGCGGCCGCCGCCGGCTCGTCGTCGCCCGAGATGCGCACGAGGTCGTCGATGCCGGGCAGCTCGCCGTGCTCGGCTGCGGCCGCAGCGGTCGCCGCCGGGCGCAGCGCGACGGGCAGGGCGAGCTCCGGCTCGAGTTCGGCGAACGCCGGGTCCTCGCGCAGCCGGGCGAGGACGTCGACGGGCTCGGCGCCGAGCCGCGAGTCGCCGATGACGACGGGCGGCCGTCCGACGACGGCGCCGCCCGTGAGCACGGTGACGTCGGCGATCGGGTGCCCCGAACGGCGCGCCCGCGCGATCGCGCGGCCGAGCACGAGCGACAGCGCGTCGAGCGGGTCGGGTGGGGCGGCTTCGACGGCCGAGGCGTCCGCCGAGGCGCCCCCGAGCGGCTCGGCGAACCGGGCGATCTCGTCGCCGCCGAGCGAGGCGACCGTGGCGATCGCGTCGTCGACGCCGAACATCGCGGTGACGAGCACGCGGTCGGCTGCGGTGAGCGCGAGCGGTGCGGCGCGGCCGTCGCCCGTCGACTCCGCGCCGGGTCGGAGCACCCCGGCGTCGAGGAGGCGCGAGGTGAGCCCGGCGATCGTGCCGCGACCGAGGCCCGTCGCCGAGGCGAGCTCCGAACGGGTCGCGGGCCCGTGCACGACGAGGTGGTCGAGCAGCCGGGCCGACTGCGCGCGGTGCACCTCGTCGAGCGGGCCGGTCGTGGTGGGTACGGGAGGTTCGCCGGCCGCGGTCATGTCGCAAGCATGCTCGGGTCGCGCCCGACGGTCACGTACCCCGTTCGGGGGTGATTCCGTACCGCGACCCCGGCGCGGTGCGGCACGGGCGGCAGGTCAGAGCAGGGGGTGCACGCTCGCGTATCCGTCGTTCGCCACGCGCGACGGGGTGTCGTACACGCGGGTGGAGCGCGAGGCATCCGACCAGGCCGGCCACCCCTCGCCGGGGACGCCCGTCGTGATGAACGCGACGGCGGCGGCGTGCAGCTCGTCGGCGAGTTCCTGCGGCGGGTTGGGACCTGCGAGCGGCACCATGGCGGGGCCGTCGAGGCAGTCGAAGAAGAACGGCACGTCGAGGCAGTGCTCGGCGAAGCCGAAGGTGCCGCTCGGCCACGAGAATCGGTAGAGCCAGGTGGATGCCTCGGCCGAGGTCGCTCGGGCCGCGATCGCCTTCAGCATCGGCACCTTGAACATGCGGTCGGTGATGAGCCGGCCGAGGAGACGGGGGTTGCCGAGCTTCGCGACATCGCGGTTCGCGGCGAGGTAGTCGCGGGCGACCGCCGTCGAGAGGCCGGACTTCTTCAGCAGCATCGACTTCGGCACGAAGCGGAGCAGCTTCGGCGCGTCGAGCAGGGCCATCGCGAACTCGTCGTCGGTCGCGCCGAGCACGAGTGGCTTGCCGGCACCCACCCCCGCCGCGAACGAGTCGATCGTCGAACGATGCAGCAGCTCGCCGTCGATCGTCGGCCCGAGCTGGAGCCCGAGCTCGAGCAGGTCGTTCATCGCGTCGGGGCCCTCGAGTGCGGTCGCTGACTTCTGCACCTCGAGCAGGCGCGCCTCGTCGACCGAGCGGAAGCCCGCGAGGGTCGGCGCGACGCCGAGCTCGCCCGCGACCCTGCGGCCGAGCGCCTCGGCCCGCTCGGGCGTGACATCGGCCGTCGCGCCCGAGATCGCGTAGACGCCGTGGAACAGGTGCTGCGCGGCCTCCATGCCGAGGAGCGTGAGCACCGCGCCGCCGCCGGCCGACTGGCCCGTGATCGTCACGCGCGACGGGTCGCCGCCGAACGCGGCGATGTTCTGCTGCACCCACTCGAGCGCGAGCAGCCAGTCGCGGACGCCTCGGTTCGACGGGGCGTCCTCGATCCAGCCGAAGCCGTCGAAGCCGAGCCGGTAGGAGACGGTCACGGTCACGACGCCGTCGCGGTTGAAGCTGCGGCCGTCGTACCAGGGGCTCGCGGGGGAGCCCGCGAAGTAGCCGCCGCCGTGGATCCACACGAGCACGGGCAGCCCGGCCTCGCCGTCGGCGGGGAGCTCGGGCGACGGGGTGAAGACGTTCACGTTGAGGGTCGAGTCGCCCGGGATCGACGGCTCGGGGATGAGTGTCACGCCGGGGTCGCCGCGCTGCGCGGTCGGCGCGAACTCGAGCGCGTCGCGCACCCCCGCCCACGGCGCCTTGGGCACCGGAGCCGCGAAGCGCAGCTCGCCGACGGGCGCCTCGGCGAACGGGATGCCGAGGAACGCCGCCGACCTGTCGGCGCCGAGGCCGCCGGTCGCGTCGCCCGCGTGGCGGACGGTCGGGCGCCACTGGCCGCGCACGCGGCCGGCGAGGGTGTCGACCTCGACGAACGGGGATGCCGCGGCGGCATCCTGCTCGGTGGCGGAGGACTGGGCGGGGGTGTGCGACATACGTGGAACTCCTAACGCACGCTCTTGATGGGTGCCGTGGCGATCGCCGCGACGATCGTGAGCACGATGCCGAAGACGAACAGCATGGCATAGCCGCCGAGCGAGGTGATGATGATGCCCGCGATCGCGGCGCTCAGCGCCTGCGGCACGTTCGTGGCGATGTTGAGGATGCCGAGGTCCTTCGCGGCGGCCGTGCCTCCGCCCGGGAGCACCTCGGTCATGAGCGCCGCGTCGACCGACATGTAGAGGCCGAAGCCGATGCCGTTGACGAGGTTGAAGATGATCATGCCGGTCATGTCGGGCATGACGATCGGCACGACGAAGCCGGCGGCCATGATGACCGACGAGACGTAGATGAAGACCTTGCGCTTGCCGATCCGGTCGCTCCACCAGCCCGAGAGCGCGATCGCCGCGAGGGTGGGCACGAGCGAGATGAGGGTCAGCATGACCGTGGCCGAGCCGGCCTCCGCGAGCGACATGCCGATGTAGTCGGTGAGCATGTAGAACGACATGGCGACGACGACGAAGTAGCCGAGCATGAGCGCGAAGCGCGCGGTGAACGCCCAGGCGAAGTCGGGGTAGCGCTTCGGGTTCACCCAGAAGCCGGCGAGGAACTGCTTCCAGCTCCAGGGCTCGACGGTCGCCTCCTTCGACGACCAGTCGCGGTCGACGACGACGAAGACCACGGTCACGACGATGATCGCGATGCCGAACGACGCGTAGCCGAGGCCGAGGTCGAGCGTCTCGGCGAAGACGCCGGCCGCCATGATGCCGAGGGTCATGCCGACCTGGGTGCCGATGCCGAACATCGCGCTCGCGCCGCCGCGCTTGTCGCGGGGGAAGCGGTCGGGCGTGATCGCCGACAGCGGGCCCTGCACGGCGTTGAGCGACACCTGGATGACGACCCAGAAGATCGTGACCCACAGCACCGAGTCGAGGAAGCCCATGCCGAGCAGCATCACGCCGCCGATGAGCGCGCCGCCGACCATCCACGGGGCACGGCGCCCGAGGCGCGAGCGGGTGCGGTCGCTGATCGCGCCGACGATGGGCTGCGCGAAGAGCGTGAACACGAACGAGACGGTCGAGACGATCGCGAGGTTCTGCACCTTGTTCGCGTCGTCGATCATCGCCACCTGCATCGGCAGCAGGATCGCGCCGATGCCGCCGTAGATGCCGAAGAGCACGAGGCCCGTGGTGAGCAGGCCCGGCAGGGTGCGCCACGTGGGCGGCGGGCTCGCGGGCGGGTCGCCGGGCAGCGGCTCGGCGGCGGTGATCACCCCGGTGGGGGCGAGTTCGGTGGCGGGATCGCTGGGGGGCGGGACGGACACGATGGCTCCTCTTCGTCGAGCGGCCGAGCAGGGGACTGGGCGGGATGGGGTGCGAGCGCGACATGAAAGCCGAATGCTGCTCGGCAATGAGTATGCATCGCGGCGGCGATAAATTCAACCGTTGAACTAATCGGTCCGGCTGGTCGCGCGGCCACGTCGGCGCTCGGCCGGCGGCGTGGCCGCTGCTCAGAGGGCGAGCAGGCGCTGCGGGTCGGCGAGCAGCCGGTCGCGCGCCTCGTGCACGGCCCCGAGGAGCGCCGCGTCGGCGCCGAGCCGGCCGGCCTCGATCGCCGGAACGGCCGGCCGCGAGCCATCCGCCCGTGCGATCGTCGGACGGTTCTCGCGGAAGGCCGCCTCGATCGACGCGGTGAGCTGCGACCAGTAGCCGCCGATGACGATCACCTCGGGGTCGACCGCGAGTGAGAGGATCTGCAGCGTTCGCGCGATCCAGGGGAGGGCCTCCTGCCAGGCCGCGGCCGCGAGCGGGTCGCCCGCGAGGATGCGCGCGGCGAGCTCGTCGAGGGTCGCGCCGAGGCCGAGCTCGTCGACGAGGTGCGCCAGGCCCGCGCGGTCGAGCAGCACGTCGGGGCCGGCGACCGTCACGAGGCAGCCGTGCTGGCCGCACGCGCAGGCGGCGCCGCCGGGCACGACGGGCAGGTGGCCGAGCGCGCCGCCCGCCCCGTGCGCGCCCTCGAGGATGAGGCCGCTCGAGACGATCGCGCCGCCGATGCCCGAGTTGCTCTTGAGGTAGAGCAGGGCGTCGGCGCCCGGCAGCAGGGCGCGCTCCGCGAGGGCCGCGAGCCAGCCGTCGGAGGCGAGCGTCAGGGCGGTGTCGACGCCGAGCCCGGACAGTCGGTCGCGCAGGCCGGCGACCACGTCGACCTCGCCCCAGCCGAGGTCGGTGTCGGCGAGCACGACCGGGGGTTCGCCGCCGACCGGGGCGAAGACGACGATCGACAGGTCGACGACGCGACGACCGAGCGCCCCCGTGGCGTCGAGCGCTTCGGCGACGACGCCGGCGAGCACGTCGAGCACGCGGCCGGGTTCGCCCATCGGGCGGCCGTGCTGGCGCGAGGCGCGGTGCAGCGTCGTGCCGGCGAGGTCCGTCACGAGCGCGGTCGTCGTGTCGGCGTCGACCTGCGCCACGATGATCGCGACGCCGGGTGCGTCGAGCTCGAGCCGGGTCACGGGGCGTCCGGCGCCGCCGGGTTCGGGCGCCTGTTCACGCAGCACCCCGGCGTCGGCGAGCGAGGCGACGAGCGCGGTCACGGCCCCGCGCGTGAGGCCCGTCGCCGCGGCGATCTCGCTGCGGGCGCTCGGGCCCGCCGTCGCGACGTGCCCGAGCACGAGCGACAGGTTGTGCCGGCGGACATCGCCGGAGACGAGGCTCTGTCGGGGCATCCGCTCAGCCGCGCCGGGTGACGAGGTGCCAGAGGTAGGCGACGTTCTCGACCATGTCGATCGAGGGGTCGAGCATCCACTGCGTCTGCAGCCCGTCGGCGGCCGCGAGGAAGAGGTTCGCCGTGAGGTCCGGGTCGATGTCGGCCGGCACCCTGCCGGCCGCCTGTTCGTCGCGGATGAGGTCGGAGAAGAGCTTGCGGAACTGCTCGTACCGCTCGATGAAGAACTCGCGCGCGGGGTGGTCGGGGTCGCCCGCCTCGGTCGAGAGCTGGGCGTAGAGGCGCACGAGCCCGGGCACCTCGGCGTTGTGCCGGATCACCGCGAAGAAGCCGTCGATCTGCTGGTCGCGCTCGCCCTCGAATGCCCGGCTGTCGACCTCGTCGCGCTTGCGCAGGATCTCCTGGAAGAGCTCCTCCTTCGACGAGAAGTAGTGCAGCAGGCCCGCCTGGCTGAGTCCGACCGCGTCGGCGAGCTCGCGCACGCTCGCGCCGCGGTAGCCGTTGCGCGCGATCACGTCGAGCGCCGTCGTGAGGATCTCCTCGCGCTTCGCGACGCCCTTCGCGTACGAACCCCTGCGTGCCATACCTGCATGGTAATCGCACGGCGTCGAAGCCGAATGACGCTTGAGATTCAAAACCAAGCAGCGTATGGTTTTCGCACCCGGTCTCATCGGCGAGACCGCCTCGAGAAGGATTCCCCCATGACGACGGCGTCAACCCCTGAACCCGCCACCGATCCCCGCCTCGACGACCCGGAGGCGGCGCTCGCCGCGTTCGACGCCGCCGCGGGCAACGAAGACCCGCCCGCCCCGATCACCGGCGTGCGACGCCTGCTCGGGTGGATAATCCCCGCGAACCTCGGCATCTTCCTGATCTGGGGCGCCGTGCCCGGCATCCTGCTGCCCGCCCAGATCACCGAGCAGTTCGGCGAGGCCGACAAGGTCGCGAACCTCGCGATCGTCATGACCATCGGCGCGTTCTTCTCGATGATCGCCCAGCCCATCGCCGGGCAGCTCTCCGACCGCACCCGCTCGCGCTTCGGGCGACGCGCTCCGTGGATCGTGCTCGGCTCGCTCGCGGGCGGCCTCGCGCTCGTCGGGCTCGCCTTCGCCGACTCGCTCGTCGGCGTCGTGATCGCGTGGACCCTCGTGCAGATCACCTACAACTTCGCGCAGGGCCCGTTGAGCGCGATCATGCCCGACCGGGTGCCGCTGAAGCGACGCGGCACCTTCGCCGCGCTCTCCGGCATCGGCCTCATGGTCGGCGCGCTCGGCGGCCAGATCGTCGGCTCGCTCTTCCTCGGCTCGATCGCCGCGGGCTACGTCACGTTCGCGGTCTTCTCGCTCGTCATCCTCACCCTGTTCGTCGTCTTCAACCCCGACCACTCGTCGAAGGACCTCGAGCCCGAGCCGTTCAAGCTCATCGACTTCCTGCGCACGTTCTGGGTGAACCCGGTCGAGCACCGCGACTTCTTCTGGGCCTTCACCGGCCGCCTGCTGCTCTACACCGGCTACTTCGCAGTGACCGGCTACCAGTTCTTCCTGCTCACCGACTACTTCGGCATCGAGAAGCCGGGCGAGGTCATCCCGATGCTCGGCCTCATCAGCCTCGTCGGCATCCTGATCGCGACCGTCGTCTCGGGTCCCCTCTCCGACAAGGTGGGGCGGCGCAAGCCCTTCGTCTTCGCCTCGTCGATCGTCACCGGGCTCGCGCTCGTCGTGCCGTGGGTCTGGCCCGACCTCACGGCGTGGATGGTCTTCACGTTCGTCTCGGGCCTCGGCTTCGGCATGTTCCAGGCCGTCGACACCGCCCTCATGAGCGAGGTCCTGCCGTCGTCGAAGTCGTTCGCGAAGGACCTCGGCGTCGTCAACATCGCGGCGACCCTGCCGCAGACCCTCGCCCCCGGCGTCGCCGGCGCGATCGTGCTCGCCTTCGGCTTCGCCGGGCTCTTCCCCGTGGGCATCGTGCTCTCGGTGCTCGGCGCCTTCGCCGTGTGGCCGATCAAGGCGGTGAAGTGATGGCGGATGCCTCGGGCGAGCGCCTGCTCGCGACGACCGAAACCCCTCTCGATGAAGGAGCAGCATGACCGACACCCTGCAGAACGAACCGACCACGACCGACCGAGGCGACGCCGCGGCATTCGCCGCGCGCGACGCCGCCGAGATCGTCGCCGGACTGACCCTCGAGGAGAAGGCGTCGCTCACGAGCGGCGCGAGCTTCTGGACGACGAAGGCCGTCGAGCGCGCTGGCATCCCGTCGATCGTGCTCACCGACGGCCCGCACGGCGTCCGCCTCCAGCGGGGGAGCGCCGACCACCTCGGCATCGGCGACAGCGTGCCGGCGACGTGCTTCCCACCCGCGGTCGCGCTCGGGTCGACCTTCGACCCCGAACTGCTCGAGCGCGTGGGCCGCGCGCTCGGCGAGGAGGCGCGCGCCGAGGGCGTCGGGGTGCTCCTCGGTCCGGGCATCAACATCAAGCGCTCGCCGCTGTGCGGCCGCAACTTCGAGTACCTCTCGGAGGACCCCCTCGTCTCGGGCGTGCTCGGCAGCGCGCTCGTGCGCGGCCTGCAGTCGCAGGGCGTCGGCGCCTCGCTCAAGCACTTCGCCGCGAACAACCAGGAGCACGACCGCATGCGCGCGTCGAGCGACGTCGACCCGCGGCCGCTGCGCGAGATCTACCTGCGCGGGTTCCAGCGGGTCGTCGAGGACGCGCAGCCGTGGACGGTCATGTGCTCGTACAACCGCATCAACGGCGTCTACGCGAGCGAGGACCCGTGGCTGCTCACGAGCGTGCTGCGCGACGAGTGGGGCTTCGAGGGCCTCGTCGTCAGCGACTGGGGCGCCGTGAACGACCGCGTCTCGGGCCTTCCCGCGGGCCTCGACCTCGAGATGCCCGCCTCCGACGGCCGCACCGACGCCCAGCTCGTCGCGGCCGTGCGCGACGGCCGCCTCGCGGAGTCGGCGCTCGACCTCGCGGCGAGGCGCGCCGTCGAGCTCGCGCAGAAGGCCGTCGCGGGCGCCGACGCCGAGGCGACCTACGACGTCGACGCCCACCACGCCCTCGCCCGCGAGGCCGCCGCCCGCGGCGCCGTGCTGCTGCGCAACGAGGGCGGCCTGCTGCCGCTCGATGCGTCGCGGACCGTCGCGGTCATCGGCGCCTTCGCCGAGACGCCCCGCTACCAGGGGGCGGGCTCCTCGCTCATCAACCCGACCCGGCTCGACAACGCGCTCGACGCGATCACCGAGGCCGCGGGTTCGGCGAACGTCGGGTACGCGGCGGGCTTCACGATCGACGGGCGGGATGCCGCGGCCGACGCCGCACTCGCCGCCGACGCCGTCGCGCTCGCCGCGTCGAAGGACGTCGCCGTGCTGTTCCTCGGACTCCCGGCCGCGGCGGAGTCGGAGGGCTTCGACCGCGAGCACCTGCGGCTGCCCGCGAGCCAGCTCGCCCTCGTCGAGGCCGTGCGCGCGGCGAACCCGAACACGGTCGTCGTGCTCGCCAACGGCGGGGTCGTCGAACTGCCGTTCGCGGGCGACGTGCCCGCGATCGTGGAGGGCTGGCTCGGCGGCCAGGCGGGCGGCAGCGGCATCGCCGACGTGCTCTACGGGGTCGTGAACCCCTCGGGCCGGCTCGCCGAGACCATCCCGCTGCGCCTCGAGGACACCCCCGCGTTCCTCGACTTCCCCGGCGAGTTCGGGCACGTGCGCTACGGCGAGGGACTGTTCGTCGGCTACCGCTGGTACGACGCCCGTGACACGGCCGTGCGGTACCCGTTCGGCCACGGCCTCTCGTACACGACGTTCGCGTACTCGGGCATCTCGATCGCCGCGGATGCCTCGGGCCTCTCCGTGCGCGTGACCGTCGAGAACACGGGCTCGCGCGACGGGCGCGAGGTCGTGCAGGTCTACACCGGCCTCGCCGGCTCGGCCGTGCAGCGCGCACCCCGCGCGCTCGGCGGATTCGCCTCGGTCGCTTTGGCCGCGGGCGAGTCGCGCGAGGTCGAGGTGCGGGTGCGCCGCGAGGACCTCGCGTACTGGGACGTGCGGGTCGACCGCTGGGTCGTCGAGGGCGGCGAGCTCACGGTCGAGGTCGGGGCGTCCAGCCGCGACATCCGGCTCACCGGAACGGTCGCGATCGACGGCGACGTCGTGCGTCTCCCGCTCTCGCTCGAGTCGTCGATCGCCGACGTCATGGCCGACCCCATCGCCGGCCCGGCCGCCGCGGCGGCGCTCACGTCGCTCGCCGACGGCATGGGCGACACCGACGTGTTCACCGACGAGGGCATGGCGAAGATGATGGCGTCGTTCCCGATCGGGCGACTCGTCGGGTTCCCGGGAGTCCCGGTCTCGGTCGAGCAGATCGAGCAGCTGATCGCCGCCGCGAACGCGGGAGCGGAGGGCGCCGCGTAGCGAAGCGGCTCGACTCGGGGCGGTCACCGAACCGCCCCGGTCCACGCGGAGCGCGTGGTTGCGGGGCGGCCCGGGTGCGAGGCATCCGGCCGCCCCGTAGCGTTCGCGGCATGGACCTCGCCGTCGTCGCCGGCGCGATCTCGACCGGCCTCTTCGCCATGAGCTACGTGCCCATGCTGGTGAAGGCGGCGCGCACGAGGGACCTGTCGTCATACAGCGTCGGCAACCTCGTCATCACGAACGTCGGCAACGCGCTGCACACCGTGTACGTCGTGAGCATGCCGTTCGGGCCGATCTGGTTCCTGCACGGCTTCTACCTGGGCGCCTCGGCCCTCATGCTCGTCTGGTTCGTGCGCTACCGGTCGCGGTCGGATGCCTCGGGCTCGTCGGGTTCGGCCGGCTCGTCGGGTTCTGCGGCGGGCGACGAAGCGGCCGGCGTCGCCGGCGAGCCGGCTGCGGCGAACGCGCGTGCCGCGGCGAGCCCGGCGTCGAGCGAGTCGCCGATGCGCGGGGTCGCGGCGAAGACGCGGTCGCGCCCGATCACCACGGTCGCCCGCGTGGCGTCGAGCTGGGTCATCACGCGATCGCCGAGGCCCACGAGCATGAGCGCGCCGCCCGCGCGCCGCAGCCGCTCGGAGTAGTCGGTCACCACGCGGATGAACGTCGAGCCGAGCTCGTCGGTGCCGCGCATGCGCAGCACCACGACCGCCCGTTCGCAGCGATCGGGGATCTCGGGGAGCTGGCCGGCGAAGATCGGCGCGGCCGCGAAGAAGAGGCTGCCGTAGGGCACGAGCACGACCACCTCGCCGGGCGCGAGCGTCGCGGGCGGATCGGTCTCGACGGGGTGCGGGCTCGACTCGTCGTAGACCCAGCGGCGGATCACGACGCGGTTCGACTGCCGGGCGACGTGCAGCACCACGGCGAGGCCGACGCCGACGAGCACCGCGTACTGCAGCGGCACGATGAGCGTGAGCACGAAGGTCACCGCGAGCACGGTCGCCTGGATCGGCCCGGTGCGCCACACCATCACGAGGTCGCGCGGCTTGAACGTGCGCACGCCGACGAGGATGAGGAGGCCCGCCAGCGCCGGCATCGCCACCTGCGTGATGACGCCGCCGAGCAGCAGGATGCCGACGATCATCGCGATCGCGGCGCTGAGGTTCGCGAGCGCGCTCCGGGCGCCCGCGGCACGCACGATGGCCGTCGCCGACATCGAACCGCCCACCGGCATGCCCTGGAAGAGTCCGCTCGCGAGGTTCGCGATGCCCTGCCCGCGGAAGTCGGACGACGCGTCGGGGTAGGTGCCGTCGGGGTTGGCGATCGAGCCCGAGATCGCGGCGCCCTGCACGAGGCCGACCAGGGCGAGCGAGAGCGCCGGCACGAGCAGGTCGAGGGTGAGCGCGGGGTCGGGCAACGCCGGCAGCGGCAGCGCGTTCGGCACGTCGGTCAGGTCGCCGACGAGCGCGACGTCGCCGAACCACGGGACGAGCGGCAGCAGCGAGGCGAGGGCGACGGCGGCGACGAGCGAGAGCGGGCCGAGGAAGGTGCGCTCGAGCAGCAGGATGAGTCCGATCGTCACGGCACCGATGACGAGGCTCGGCCAGTGGATCGAGGCGAGGTGGAGCAGCGTGTCGAAGGTGCGCGAGAGGCGGTTCTCGCCGACGCCCGCGTAGCCCGTGAGGTTGGCGAGCTGGCCCAGCACGATGTTCACCGCGACGGCGTTGATGAATCCGACGAGCACGGCGGTCGGGATGAACCGGACGAGCGAGCCGAGGCGGGCGAGGCCGAGCCCCAGCATGACGAGGCCCGTGAGGATCGACAGCGTCGCCACGGCGACGCCCTGCCGGTCGGAGCCCACGACGGCCGGCACGTCGGCGATCATGACCGACATGGCCCCCGTGGCCTGCACGGACATGAAGACCGAACCGGTGGCGAGCGCGCCGCCGAGCGTGCCGAACAGGTAGCCGTAGAGGCCGTAGACCGGGTTCACGCCCGCGAGCACGCCGGACGCGAGTCCGTCGGGGATGCTCTCGATGCCGAGCACGAGGCCGGCGCGAGCGTCGGAGAGCAGCGTGCGCCGAGTGCCGAAGCGGGCCAGGTAGCGGCGCAGCGGGTGGGGCGCGGGTCCGGTCGCCGCGGGCGGCGGGGCGAGGTCGTCGGCGCCGTCGGGCGCGCCCCCGTTCACGGCTTCCGTCATCTCCGACCTCCCGCGCTCATCGTAGGCGGCCGTGTCAGTCGTCGGGCAGCAGGCCCGCCACGAGTGCGTCGATCACCTCGTCGGTCGAGGTCTCGGGGTCGATCGGCTCGGTCAGTCGGTCGAGCAGCAGCCCGTCGATCGCGTAGTGGAAGAGCGCGATCTCGGCGCGCCCGCCCGGCAGCCCGGCCGCGGCGTTGAAGGCGACGTCGCCGGCGAACGCGGTGCGCTGCCACTCGCGCAGCACGGACGCGACCTCGGGCCGTCGGGTGCTCTCGAGTCGCAACTCGAACAGGGCGAGGGTGACGTCGCGCTCGCGGCTCAGCCGGCGCACGATGTCGCGTACGTAGTCGGCGAACAGCGCGGGGCCGGCCGGCTGTGCGGCCCGGACGCCGAGATCGTCGTCGGTCGGGCCGAGCCGTTCGCCGATGCGGGTGACGAGCCCGGCGATGAGGGCGTCGCGGCTGCGGAAGTAGTTGGACGCGGTGCCCGTCGGCACGCCGGCCTCGTCGTCGACCGCGCGGTGCGTGAGCCCGCGCGCGCCTTCGCGGGCGAGCACGGCGAGCCCCGCATCGGCGAGCAGTCGACGGCGTTCGTCGTTCCGGGCCATGCGACCGAGTCTAGACAAGATCACGACATCTGTAGTAGTTTCGCAACCACAACATCAGTAGTGGATAGGAAACGATGCGAGAACTCGTGTACTACGTGGCCGTCAGCCTCGACGGCTTCATCGCCGGGCCGAACGGCGAGTACGACGCCCTCGACGCCGAGGGCGACCATATGGCGACGATCTTCGATCAGTACGCCGACGCGGTGCCCACGGCGGGCGCGACGGCGCTCGGCCTCGAGCAGACGGGCGAGGTCTTCGACACCGTGCTCATGGGGTGGAACACCTACGCGGTCGGCCTGCCCTTCGGCATGACGAGCCCCTACGCGCACCTGCGGCAGATCGTCTTCTCGCGGTCGCACGAGGCCGAGGGCGAGAACCTCGTCGTCACCGACGACGACCCGACCGAGGTCGTGCGCTCGCTCAAGGCCGAACCCGGCGGCAGCGACATCTGGCTCTGCGGCGGAGGGGCGCTCGCCGGGCAGCTCGTCGACGAGATCGACCGGCTCGTGCTCAAGGTGAATCCGAAGCTCTTCGGAGCCGGCATCCCGCTGTTCGCGGGCCTCGACTACCGGCCGCGCGGCTTCGAACCGGTCGAGAGCACGCCCCATGCCTCGGGCGTGACGATCGCGGAGTTCGCTCGGCGGCGCTGAGTCGCGTGCCCGAGCGCCCCGCCCGCAACCCCCTTGTCCGCTCCGCACGCACGACGTAGACCGGGGAGGACGGAAGGGAGCACGACATGGCGATCCGACTGAACGAGACGGCGCTCCGCCACGCGCGGTCGCTCGTGCGCGACGGCGACGTCGAACGCGACGAGCGCGACGACTGGAGCGAGCACGCGCCGACCACCGACGACGAGAACGCGTTCATCGACGACGAGGGCTGGACCGAGTACCGGCACTGGCACCTGGGCATCGACGACGACGCCGACGAGGAGACGAAGGAGGCGTATTCGTTCCCCTACGGCGACTTCCGCCGGGTGCACCGGTGCGCCGTGATCTCGCTCGAGAGCCGTGCCGGGCAGTACGACCACGACGAGATCCGCGACGCGGCCGAGCGCCTCCTCGAGCTGATCGACGAGGGGTGAGCATGCGGACCTCGAAGCGGGCCGAGCGCCGTCGCGCGAAGCAGGCGATCGCCGCGGTGCGCGAGATGGAGACCGAGGTGCGGCGCATGGCCAAGCGCCTGCCGAGCGATGCGCGTGCGAGGCGGCGCCTCGAGTCGGCCGTCGAGTTCGCCGAGGCCTCGGCGCGCGCAGCCGATACGGAGCGACGGACTTCGCCTCGCTTCGCCGCCGAGCGCGCGGCACGCGCGGCCGCGCGGCTGGACCGGGCCTCCGTCCGGTACGGCCCGGCCACCGCATCGTCGGCGGGTCGCGGCGGCGAGCCGGCGGTCGGTGCCGATGCCGCGTTGCGGGCCCGACGGCGCGCGAAGCTCGTCGAGCGCCGCCGCAAGCAGGCCGACCAGGTGCGCAAGATGGCGACCCGGGCGGCCGCGCTCACGATCGGCCAGTCGATCATCGTGCCGAAGGGGCGCTCCGGGCGGGCGCGCTGAGCACGTCGACGAGACGTCGGCTCACGGGCCGCCGCTCGCCCCGGTCGCCTCACTCGGAGGCGGCTGCGGCCCTCGGCTTCGTCGCACCGGCGGAGCGCGACGTCACGGCGGCCGTCGTCGAGGCCGCCTTCGCGGCGGCCGCGGCCTTCGTCGCGGGCTTCGCCGCGCGCGAGGTCCGGACGGCGGCCGGCTTCGCCGACGAGGCCTCGGCCGCGGCATCCTGCACCGGGCGTGCGATGGGCTGCAGGCGGGCCAGTTGCGTGACGTGCCGGGGTCCGAGCTCGTCGAGCGACTCCACCTCGAGCAGCTTCATCGTGCGCACGACCTGCTTCGACAGGATCTCGATGGTCTTGTCGACGCCCGCGCGACCTCCGGCCATGAGCCCGTAGAGGTAGGCGCGGCCGATGAGCGTGAAGCGGGCCCCGAGCGCGACCGAGGCGACGATGTCGGCGCCCGACATGATGCCCGTGTCGAGGTGCACCTCGAGGTCGGCGCCGACCTCCCGCGCGACCACGGGCAGCAGGTGGAAGGGGATCGGCGCCCGGTCGAGCTGGCGGCCGCCGTGGTTCGAGAGCACGATGCCGTCGACGCCGCGACCCGCGAGCTCCTTCGCGTCGGCGAGCGTCTGCACGCCCTTCACCACGATCTTGCCCGGCCACATCGCGCGGATCGTGTCGAGGTCGTTCCACCCGATCGTCGGGTCGAACATGCCGTCGATGAGCTCGCCGACGGTGCCGCCCGTCGACTGCAGCGACGCGAACTCGAGCTTCGGCGTGGTGAGGAAGTCGATCCACCAGTTGGGGCGGGGGATCGCGTTGACGACCGTGCCGGGCGTGAGCTGCGGCGGGATCGAGAAGCCGTTGCGGGTGTCGCGCAGGCGCGCGCCGGCGACCGGGGTGTCGACCGTGAAGAAGAGGGTGTCGAACCCGGCGGCCGCGGCGCGGTGCACGAGTTCGTACGAACGCTCGCGGTCGCGCATGACGTAGAGCTGGAACCAGTTGCGCCCGTTCGGGTTCGCGGCCTTCACGTCCTCGATCGAGGTGGTGCCCATCGTCGAGAGGGTGAACGGGATGCCCGCGGCGCCCGCCGCGCCGGCGCCGGCGACCTCGCCCTCGGTCTGCATCATGCGGGTGAACCCGGTCGGCGCGATGCCGAACGGCAGCGCGGTCGGGCCGCCGAGCACCTCGCGGCTGGTGTCGACCTCGGGCACGTTGCGGAGGATGCCGGGGTGGAATTCGATGTCCTCGAACGCCTGGCGGGCGCGCGCGAGCGACAGCTCTCCTTCGGCGGCGCCGTCGGTGTAGTCGAACGGCGCCTTCGGCGTGCGGCGCTTCGCGATCGCGCGGAGGTCGGCGATCGTGAGGGCGGCGTCGAGCCGGCGCTTCGTCGCGTTGAGCTCGGGCTTCTTGAAGCGCATGAGCTCGGCGAGCTCCTTGGGCTTCGGGAACTGGCGCTGGACCATCGTGGGTGCGTGCCTCTCGGTGTCTCAGTGGTGGTCGACGAAGGTCTCGGCGTAGTAGCCCGAGATGTGGTCGTGGATGCGGGTGCGGGCGGCGGCGGCATCGCCCGAGCGGATGGCGTCGACGACACCGCGGTGCTCGCCCCGCAGGCGCGCCGCGGTCGCCCGCCAGTCGGCGATGCGGGCGAGGCCCTCGAGCGCGTAGCCCTCGATGCCGCTGCGCAGGCCCGCCATGGTCGCGGTGATCACCTGGTTGCCGGATGCCTCGGCGAGCGCCAGGTGGAACTCTGCGTCGAGCGCGAGGAACTCGGCGGGCTCGAGCCCGGGGGAGTCCATCGCGTCGAGCAGCCGGTCGGCGGAGGCCAGGTCGGGGCCGTCGGGCGTCCCGTCGTGTCGATGGCGCTCCGCGAGCTCGCCCGCGACCGCGCTCTCGAGCAGCAGCCGGGTGCGCACGATGTCGGCGACGGGGAACCCGCTCGCCGCGACCTGCAGCCGCATGAGCGTGCTCATGCCACCCGACGGGGTGGCGATGATGATCGCGCCCGCGTTCGGGCCCGAGCCCGCCTGCGTGCGGATGAGCCCGAGCACCTCGAGCACCCGCAGCGCCTCGCGCACGCTCGAGCGGCCGACGCCGAGATCGGCCGAGAGGGCGCGCTCGCCGGGCAGCCGGTCGCCGGGGCGCAGCCGCCCCTCGAGGAGCTGCGTCTCGATGTGCTCGAGCACGGTGCGCCACGCGCGCGTCTCGCTCATGTCGTCGCCTCCGTGCTCGCACCGCTTGTGGTCAGACCACAGCGTACCAGATGTGGTCAGACCACATCGGGATGCCTCGTCACGCGACCGTGACGAGGCGGGAGGAGGGGGAGGTGGAGGGGCTCAGGGCACGACGACCGCACGGCCCCGCAGGGTGCCGTCGTGCAGGCGTCGGTACGCCTCGGGTGCCTCGTCGAGCGTGAAGCGCTCGGTCTCGATCTTCACGAGCCCCGCCCGCGCGAGCTCGAACACCTCGAACAGCTCGGCCCGCGAGCCCCAGTAGGGAGAGCGCACGGTGGCGTCGTACGGCGTCAGGAGCATCCCGGCGGGCAGCATTCCGGCGCCCACGCCGACGAGGACCTGGTCGCCCTCGACGGCGAGCATCGCGTGCCCGGCGTCGAGCGTCGGCTGGATCGCGACGAAGTCGAACACGGCCGCCGCGCCCTTGCCGCCCGTGAGCTCCTTCACGCGGTCGGCCGACTCTGCGTCGGAGGGGAACACGTGGTGCGCCCCGACCTCGGTCGCGAGCCGCAGCTTGTCCTGGCTGACGTCGAGCGCGATGACCGTCGCCGGCGTGAGCGCCCGCAGGATCTGGATCGCGACGTGGCCGAGCCCGCCGGCCCCGATCACGACGGCCGTCGAGCCGGGCACGAGCTTCGCCAGCGACATCTTGATCGCGTGGTACGGCGTGAGCCCCGCGTCGGTGAGGGCGACGTGCTCGACCGGGTCGAGGTCGCCGAGCGGCAGCAGGAACCGCGCGTCGGGCACCACGAGGTACTCCGCCATCGCGCCGGGTGCGCCGAGCCCGGGCGGGCGGATGCCGAGTTCGGCGGCCCGCTCGCAGTAGTTCTCCTTGCCCTGCGCGCACTGCACGCAGCGGCCGCAGCCCCACGGCCCGTACACGGCGACGGCCTCGCCGACCTCGACGCCCGTGACGCCCTCACCGAGCTTGTCGACGACCCCGGCGCCTTCGTGCCCGAGCGTGAGCGGCAGCCCGTAGACGTACTGCTCCTCGCCCAGCCCCATGATGAAGCTGTCGGAGTGGCAGGCGCCCGCCGCGGTCACCCTGAGGCGCACCTCGCCGGGCCCGGGCTCGGGCGTGTCGATCTCGACGACCTCGGGCGGCTGCCCGATCGTACGGTACTGCAGTGCCTTCATCTCGACTCCCCTTTCGTGATGACCGGCGCCCCGGAACCCCGCTCAGTCCTTCGTCGGCCGGATGCGCACCCGCCCCCGGCCCGTCTCGTCGAGTTCGACGACGCCGCCGCGCGACTTCAGGAACTCGGTGAACGAGGCGAAGCCGAGCCGCCGCTCCTGGAACGACGGGTCCATGCGCAGCATCTGGTTCTTCACGGCGCTCGACGACTGCCACTCCTCGTCGTTCTTCGCGTGCAGCAGCTCGATCGCCTTCTGCAGCAGGCGGCCCGGGTTGCGCGGGCTCCCCGTCGGCTCGGCCGGAACGTGGTCGGTCGGCGAGACGAACTGGATGACTCGCGCCGACGGTCGCTCGACCGGCGCCGCGGGCTCGGACTTCGCGTCCTCCTTCGGCTCGCTCTTCGCCCTCCGGCCGCGGGTGGATGCCTCGGGCGCGGCGTCGGTCGCGGCATCCGTCGGTTTCGTGCCCGACCTGCGCCGCCGCGACGGCGCCGGCTCGGGTGCCTGCTCGTCGGCCTCGTCGTCGACCGCGGCCTCGGTCGTGAGCAGCGCGTCGTAGTCGGCGAACTCGTCGACGGCCGCCGTCAGCGCCCGGCTCGTGCCGCCGGCCACCCCGATGCCGACGACGTAACGGCCGAGCCGCTTCGCCTTCTGCGCGAGCGCGACGTAGTCGGAGTCGCCCGCGACGATCACGATGTGCGACAGATCGTCGATGCGGAACATGTCTTCCACCGCGTCGACCGCGAGCCGGATGTCGGCGCCGTTCTTCGTCGCCGACAGCGGGAACAGCTGCACGAGGTCGACCGCGCGGTCGATGAGCTGGCCGCGGTAGCTCGCGTTCACGGGCGTCGACCAGTCGGCGTAGGCGCGGGCGATCGCGATCGTGCCGAAGGTCGCGGCGAAGTCGAGCACGGCGTCGATGTCGACGGTCGCCTCGCGCAGCTTCTCGGCGGTCTTCGTGCCCGCGGCCGGCGCCTTCGAGCGCGACGTGTCCTTGCGGTACGCGAAGTCGCCGTGCAACTGGTCGTAGCGCGAGATGACGATGTTGTCGAAGTCGAAGTAGAGGGCCACGCGGGGCTCTGCCGAAGCGGGCATGTCGACCTTCCGTCGGTTGGCGTCACCTTCGAGCCTATGCCCGGTACCGCCGATCGCGCAGGCCGCGCGGCCGTTTCGAGGGCGTGCGTCGGGGCGGGGCCGGCCGTTAGGCTGCGCTCGTCGGGTTCGTGGTGGAGCCGGGGCCGGGGCAGCCCGGTGCGAATGGGGGAGGAACGCCATGCGCGTCGTCCGAGGAGTCGCCCTTCCGGCGGTCGTGATCGTGGCCGCCGCGCTCGCGGGCTGCACTGCCGCCGAGCCGTACGCTCCGAGGATCGAGCTCGGCGATGCGCCGCCCGCCGACGCGGTCGAGCTCGCCGACGGCGGCCTCGATCCCGCGCTCGAGTCGCTGCCCGACCTCGTCGAACGGGTGCTCGACGAGACGGGGGTGCCGGGGGCCGCCGTGGCGGTCGTGCACGACGGCGAGACGGTGTTCGCCGACGGTTTCGGGGTGCGGAAGGTGGGCGATGGCGACCCCGTGGACGCCGAGACCGTGTTCCAGGTCGCGTCGATGTCGAAGCCGATCGGGGCGACCGTCGTCGCGACGCAGGTCACCGACGGCGTCGTCGGATGGGACACCCCGGTCGCGCCGCTGCTGCCCGGCTTCGCGCTCGCCGACCCGTGGGTCACCGAGCACCTCACCGTCGGCGATCTCTACGCCCACCGGTCGGGCCTGCCGCTCGCCGCCGGAGACGACCTCGAGGACATCGGGTACGACCGCGACTACGTCATCGACCACCTGCGGTACCAGCCGCTGGACCCGTTCCGCATCAGCTACGGCTACGCGAACTTCGGCATGACGACGGGCGCCGAGGCCGTCGCGAACGCGGCCGGGCTCGACTGGGAGACGCTCTCGGAGCGCGAGATCTACGAGCCGCTCGGCATGACGTCGACGAGTTCGCGCCACGACGACTTCGTCGCGCACGAGAACCGCGCCGCGCTGCACGCGCGCGTCGACGGCGAGTTCCGGTCGCTGTACGAACGCGACCCCGACGCGCAGTCGCCCGCCGGCGGCGTGAGTTCGAACGTCGTCGACGTGGCGAGGTGGATGGGCTTCGTGCTCGCCGACGGCGTCGTCGACGGCGAGACGCTCATCGACCCCGCCCACCTCGCCGCCGCGATGCGCCCGCAGGTCACGTCGGCACCCGCGAACGTGCCCGGCATGCGGTCGGGGTCGTACGGCTTCGGGTTCAACGTCGGCACGCAGACGAGCGGACGCGCCACCGCCTCGCACTCGGGCGCCTTCGTGCTCGGGGCGGGCACGAACTTCCAGCTCGTGCCGTCGCTCGGGCTCGGCGTCGTCGCGCTCACGAACGGGGCGCCGGTCGGCGCCGCCGAGGCGATCGTGAGCGCGTTCCTCGACCTCGTGCAGTACGGCGAGTCGACGCGCGACTGGGTCGAGGCCTATGGCGCGGCCCTCGCGCACTACCGCGAGCCGGCGGGGGACCTCGTCGACGAGACGCCCCCGGCATCGCCTGCGGCTCCGTCGGCACCGCTCGGGGACTTCGCCGGCACCTGGTCGAACGAGTACTTCGGCCCGGCCGAGGTGGCCGTCGCCGGCGACTCGCTCGTCGTGCACCTGGGACCCGACGGCGGCTACGAGGTGCCGCTCGAGCACTGGGACGGCGACGTCTTCGCGTTCACGCCCAGCGGCGAGAATGCGCCCGAGGGCTCGCGCTCGTCGGCGACGTTCGTGCTCGGAGGCACCGGGGCGTCGACGATGACGCTGCAGTTCTTCGACGGCAACCGCCTCGGCACCTGGACTCGTTGACCCGACGCGGCCGGCACGGATTCAACTGCGGAGCACGACGTTGAGCGGTTCGTCGCCGCGCAGCATCCGCTCGATCTGGCGGCGTACGAGCCGCGCCATACGGGGCATCATCGCGGTCGAGGCGCCGCCGACGTGCGGCGTCACGAGCACGTTCGGCAGGGAGAACAGCGGGTGGCCGTCGGGCAGCGGCTCGGGCTCGGTGACGTCGAGCGCGAAGCGCAGCCGGCCGGTGCGCGCCTCGGCGAGGATCGCGTCGGTGTCGGCGACCCGGCCGCGCGCGACGTTCACGACGAGCGCGCCGTCGGGCAGGGCGGCGAGGAAGGCCGCGTCGACGAGGCCCGTCGTCGCGTCGTCGAGCGGCACGCCCACGATCACGATGTCGGCCCCCGGCAGCAGCTCCGGCAGCTCGTCGACGCCGTGGATCCGGCCGCGCTCGTCGTCGCGCGCGTGCGCGGCCACCCGGGTGATCTCGACCTCGAACGGCTCGAGGCGCGCCTCGACCGCGCGACCGACGCCGCCGTAGCCGACGATGAGCACGCGCCGGTCGGCGAGGCTCGCGTGCCGCGCGGGCGCCCACCGGCCGTCGGCCGCGGCGCGCACGAAATCGGGGATGCCTCGCTGGGAGGCCAGCACGAGGGCGAGCGCCAGCTCGGCGGTCGACGGCTCGTGCACGCTCGCGGCGTTCGCGAACACGTGCCCGGGCGGCAGGGCGGCGGCGATGTCGTCGTAGCCGATCGACTGGGACTGCACGAGCCGGGTGGTCACGCCGGCGAGAGCGCCGAGGCGGTCGGACGTGCCCATGTACGGCGGCACGACGATGTCGATGCGGGAGGCCGGTGCGGGCTCGTCCATGTCCCAGATCCGGATGTCGACGTGCTCAGGCGCATCGCCGATCGCGCGTCGCAGGGTCTCGCCGGGCACGGTCACGAGGAGGCGGGTCATCCGGCCATCCTGTCAGAGCCTCGACCGCCCGGCACGGCCATCGTCTAGCCTGATCGTGTGACCGGCAGGAGCGCGTACGACGCGGGCCTGGACGCCCTCGGCGCACGCGAGTGGGAGCAGGCGGCGACGCTGCTGGAGCAGGCCGCCGCCGATGAGCCGTCGGCGGCGGTGCTCGAGGCGCTCGGCACCGCGTACTTCTGGACCGACCGCGCGGCCACGATCGAGGTCCGGGAGCGGGCCTATCGCGAGTACCGCGCCGCCCGTGACCCGTACGGCGCGGCCCGGGTCGCGATCGCCCTCGCCTGGGACCACGTCAACTTCCGCAACGAGGACTCGGTGGCCGAGGGGTGGCTGCAGCTCGCCGGCCGCGCGCTCGACGGGCGGCAGGTCGCCGCCGAGCACGGACACCTGGCGCTCTGGGAGGCGGACTTCGCGCTCAGCGACTCGAATCTCGGCGTCGCGGAGCGCAAGTCGGCCGAGGCGCTCGAGATCGGTCGACTGCTCGACGACTCGGACATCGAGCTGCTGGCGCGCGCGCAGCAGGGACTCGTCCGACTCATGCACGGCGAGGTCGAGAGCGGCATGCGGCTGCTCGAGGCCACGGCCGTCGCCGCACTCACCGGCGAGATCAGCGATCCCGCCTACGCCGGCTACGCATGCTGCTACCTGATCACCGCCTGCCAGGAGGTGCGCGACGTCGGACGAGCCGGCGAATGGTGCGCCAAGCTCGACGAGCACTGCCGTAGCGCCGGGTACTACGCACTGCAGCAGATCTGCCGCACGGAGTATGCGGGCGTGCTCGTCGAACAGGGCGACTGGGACCGCGCCGACCAGGAGCTGCGCGTCGCCGCGGAGATCCTCGCGGCGCGGCGACCCCCTCTCGTCACGGTGCCGATGGTGCAGCTCGGCGAACTGCGCCGGCGCCAGGGACGCGTCGCCGAGGCGATCGAGCTCTTCGGCCGGGGCGAGGGGCGGCCGCTCGCGATCCTCGGGCTCGGCGCGATCGCGCTGGACACCGGCGACGCGGAGGAGGCACGTCGCTCCGCCGAGCGGTACCTCCGGCAGCACGACCCCGACGACCGGATCGGCCGGTTCCGCGGGCTCGAACTGCTGGTGCTCGCGCTGGTCGCGGCGGGTCGGAGCGCGGAGGCGGAGACGCCGCTTCGCGAGCTGCAGGAGACGGTGTCGACCCTGCGAGACGGCGTGCTCGTCGCGGCCGTGCTGCACGCGACCGCCGTCGTCCGGTTCGCCCAGGGCGACCTCGAGGCCGCTCGCCGAGCCGCCGAGGACGCCGTCGTGAAGTCCGAGCGGGCGGGCGCTCCGATCGCCGCGGCCGAGTCCCGGGCGCTGCTGGAGCGCATCGCCGGGACGGCCGGGCGCGACGCTCCGGCCCCAGCCGGGCCGATCACGCCGCGCGAGTGCGACGTGCTCCGACTCGTCGCCGAGGGGATGAGCAACGCGCAGGTCGCCGCGCGGCTGCACCTCAGCGAGCACACCGTGCACCGCCACATCGCCAACATCATGACGAAGCTCGAGGTCACGACTCGGGCAGCCGCCGTCGCGCGGGCTGCGGCGCTCGAACTGCTCTGACGACTGGCCCGATCGGGCCATCCCGGCGCGGTGGATCTGGCCGATTCCGGCGAAGAGGCGCCCCGCCGGCGCTTCCTAGCGTTGCGGGCATGACACTCCACACCACCGAGCTGACGGGGCGACTGCTCACCCCGGCTCACGCCGAGTACGACGACGCGCGCGTCGTCTTCAACAAGATGATCGACAAGCGGCCCGCGGTGATCGCCCAGTGCGAGACCGTCGCCGACGTGGCGACGGCGATCCGGCATGCCCGGGAGCGCGACCTCGAGATCGCCGTCCGCGGCGGCGGCCACTCCGTCGCCGGCAACGCCCTCACCGACGGCGGGCTCGTGGTCGACCTGCGCCGCATGAACTCCGTCGCCGTCGACCCGGTCGCGAAGACCGCACGGGTCGGAGGCGGGGCGACCATGAGCGACCTCGACCGGGCGACGCAGCCGTTCGACCTCGCGACGACCGGCGGACGGGTCTCGACCACCGGGGTCGGCGGGTTCGCCCTCGGCGGCGGATCAGGCTGGCTCGACCGGAAGTTCGGGCTCGCCTGCGACAACCTCGTGTCCGTCGAACTCGTCACCGCGGAGGCCGAGGTCGTGACGGCGTCGGCCGACGAGCACCCCGAGCTGTTCTGGGCGCTGCACGGCGGCGGCGGCAACTTCGGCGTCGCAACGTCGATGACCTTCCGCCTGCACGAGGTGCCCACCATGACGGCGGCGCTGCTCGCCTTCGAGCCCGAGCAGGGCGAACAGGTGATCAGAACCTTCCGCGACGTGATCGAACAGGGGCCCGACGAGCTCGGCGGCGGGGTGCTGTACGGCACCGGCCCGGAGGAGGAGTTCATGCCGCGGCATCTGCAGGGGCGGCTCGCGCTGCTCATCCTGGTGACGTTCATCGGCACGGAGGAGCAGGCCCGACGCCACCTCCTGCCGATCCTCGCCCACGGGCCGGCCGGACAGATGATCGTCGAGCTGCCCTACGCCGAGTTGAACTGCCTGCTCGACGATCCGCCCGACTACCGCAACTACTGGTCGGCCGAGCACCTGGGCGACCTGCCGGACGCGGCGATCACGGCGTTCGAGGCGGCCGTCGACGGAATGCTCGTGCCCTCCGCCTCGCAGCACGTGCTCTTCCCCGGTGGCGGTGTCGTCAGCCGGACGGGCGCGGAGTATCCCGTGCCGTGGCGCACTGCACCATGGGTGGCCCATCCCTTCGCGCTCTGGTCGGATCCCGCCGATGACGATCGCGCCCGCGACTGGACGAGGGCGGTGCGATCGGCGATGCGGCCCTGGGCGACCGGGCACGTCTACCTCAACTTCATCGGCGACGAGGGCCCCGACCGCACCCGGGCCGGGTACGGCGCCGCATGGGATCGGCTCGTCGCCGTGAAGCGGTCCTTCGACCCGGACAACGTCTTCCGGCTCAACCACAACATCACGCCGTAGGGATCGCTCCGGTCGACGACGTCGGCTACCGTTGCGCGCATGGAGCACAGCCGGCACGAGGGCCGCCCCGACGACGAGCGGGGTGAGGCGCTGAAGGAGCGCGTCTACGCGACGTTCACGGGTCTCGCGATCGTGCTCGTGCAGCTGGGGAACGTCGAGCACGTCGACGCGACGCGTGCGGTGGTCACCCTCTTCGTCGGCGTCGTCGCGATCACCGCTGCGGGCTTCGTCGCGGGCGTGATCGCGCATCTCGCCGTGCACAGCGCGTTCCCCGACCGCGCCGAGGCCGGCACGATGATCCGCGTCGCCGGATCGGCGATCGCGTCGGCCGGGGTGCCGCTCATCCTGCTCGGGCTCGCCGCGTTCGGGGTGCTCGACCTCGAGTTCGCGCTGCGTGCGTCGTCGATCGTCTACCTCGCGACCCTCGGCGTGATCGGATACGTCGCGGTGCGCCGCACCCGGGTCGCCTGGTGGAAGCAGGTCGTCGCGCTCGGCGCGCTCGTCGCGCTGGGCCTCGCCGTGGTGCTGCTGCAGCAGCTCGCGCACGGGCACTGAACCGTCGTTCCGTGCGGCGCCGGCCGGCCGCGTCATACTCTCCGAGGCATCCTCGCTGCTGGGTATCGTGGAGAACGCCGCGCGCGACCTGCACCACGTGGCATCCCGTTCACCGAAGAAGGAGCGCGCGTGACCGAACCTCGCACCGCCATCGACGACGTCTACGCCCAGATCCTCGCCCGCAACCCGGGCGAGTTCGAGTTCCACCAGGCGGTGCGCGAGGTGTTCGGCTCGCTCGACAGGGTGCTCGAGCGCAACCCGCACTACGTGCAGGCGTCGATCCTCGAGCGCATCTGCGAGCCCGAGCGACAGATCATCTTCCGGGTGCCGTGGGTCGACGACGCCGGGCGCGTGCAGATCAACCGCGGCTTCCGCGTGCAGTTCAACTCGGCGCTCGGCCCGTACAAGGGCGGGCTCCGCTTCCACCCGACCGTCGGCCTCGGCACGGTCAAGTTCCTCGGGTTCGAGCAGGTCTTCAAGAACTCGCTCACGGGCATGCCCATCGGCGGCGGCAAGGGCGGCAGCGACTTCGACCCCAAGGGTCGCAGCGACGCGGAGATCATGCGGTTCTGCCAGTCGTTCATGACCGAGCTGCACCGGCACGTCGGCGAGTACCGCGACGTGCCCGCGGGCGACATCGGCGTCGGCGGCCGCGAGATCGGCTACCTCTTCGGTCAGTACAAGCGGCTCACCAACCAGTACGAGTCGGGCGTGCTCACCGGCAAGGGCCTCACCTGGGGCGGCTCGCTCGTGCGCACCGAGGCGACCGGCTACGGCGCCGTGTTCTTCACGCAGCACATGCTCGAGACGAAGGGCAGCTCGTTCGACGGCGCGCGCGTGCTCGTGTCGGGCTCGGGCAACGTCGCGGTCTACGCGATCGAGAAGGTGCACGAGCTCGGCGGCACCGTCGTCGGCGCGTCCGACTCGTCGGGTGCCGTGTACGACCCCGACGGCATCGACGTCGCGATCCTCCGCGAGGTGAAGGAGGTGCGCCGCGAGCGGATCGAGCGCTACGTGGGCGAACGCGGCGGCCGGGCGGAATTCGTCGCCGGTGCGACCGTGTGGGACCTCGCCGACCGCGGCCCCGTGCACGTGGCCCTGCCGTGCGCGACCCAGAACGAGCTCGGCGACGCGCATGCGCGGGCGCTCGTCGCCGCGGGCGTCGTCGCGGTCGCCGAGGGCGCGAACATGCCCACGACCCCCGAGGCGATCACCGTGCTGCGCGAGGCGGGCGTGCTGTTCGCGCCGGGCAAGGCGGCGAACGCCGGCGGCGTCGCGACGAGCGCGCTCGAGATGCAGCAGAACGCATCGCGCGACTCGTGGAGCTTCGAGCACACCGAGGAGCGCCTCGCCGAGATCATGGCGGCGATCCACGAACGGTGCGCGACGACCGCCGACGAGTACGGCGCGCCGGGCGACTACGTCGTCGGGGCGAACATCGCCGGTTTCATCCGCGTGGCGGACTCGATGCTCGCGCTCGGCGTCATCTGACGCGAGGCCGAGTGCTCGGCGTCGGTTAATCTCGCTTGGTGCGGATCGCAGTCGTCGGCAGCGTGCTGGTCGCGCTCGGAATCATCGCGGTCGTGAGCGGTGTGCTCCCGATCGAGGCGGTCGGCGCCCTCGCCGCCCGATCGGCGCCCATCCTGGGGTTCGTCGTCGCGATGACGATCGTCGCCGAACTCGCCGCTGAGGCGGGGGTCTTCCGGGCGATCGCGCAGCGGCTGGCCCGCCTCGCGCGAGGCCGCGCGGTGCTGCTGTGGCTCTTCGTCGTCGCCCTCGCGACGGCGTCGACGGTGTTCCTGTCGCTCGACACGACCGCCGTCCTGCTCACGCCCGTCGTCGTGGCGGTCGCCGCGCACGCCCGTATCTCGCCGATCCCGTTCGCGCTCACGACGGTCTGGCTCGCGAACACGGGCTCGCTGCTGCTGCCCGTTTCGAACCTCACGAACCTGCTCGCGGCCGAGCGGCTCGGCGTGCATCCGCTCGAGTTCGCCGCCGTCATGTGGGCGCCCGCCGTCGTCGGCGTGCTCGTGCCGGCCGGGTTCCTGCTGGTGACGCGGTGGCGGCAGCTCCGAACCCGATTCGAGCCCGACGAGCCGGTCCCGGCCCGCGACCGCGTACTCCTGGTGATCGCGGCGACGGTACTCGTCCTGCTCGTCCCGCTCCTCGTGTCGGGCCTCGAGGTGTGGATCCCCGCGACCGCCGGCGCGGCGGTGCTGCTCGTGACCTTCCTGGTGCGCCGGCCCGCGGTGGTGCGCCCGGGGCTCGTGCCGTGGCAGCTGGTCGTGTTCGTCGCGGGGCTCTTCCTCGTGATGGAGGCCGCGCACGAGCTCCGCCTGACCGAGGTCCTCGCGTCGATGGCCGGCAAGGGGGAGGGTCCGCTCGAGCTCCTGCGGCTCGCCGGGGTCGCAGGGTTGAGCGCGAACGCATTCGACAACCTCCCGGCGTACCTGGCGCTCGAACCGTTCGCGACGAGTCCGCTGCGCACGGCGGCCCTGCTCATCGGGGTGAACGCCGGTGCCCTCGTCACTCCGTGGGCGTCGCTCGCGACCCTCCTCTGGCATCACCGTCTCGTCGCCATGGGGGTGCAGATCTCGTGGCCGAAGTTCGCCGCGCTCGGGCTCGTCGTCGCCCCGCTGACCGTCGCGGGCGCGGTGCTCGCACTCGTCGCGGTCGGCTGACGAATCGTGACGATCGCACCCGACCGCCGCGCGCGGAAGGTGCGAGGATGAGCGCCGTGACCAGTGCAGCACGCGACGACGTCGTCCGGTTCGCGTTCCCTCCCGGCTTCGTGATCGGCTCGGCGACGGCCGCGTACCAGATCGAGGGGGCGGCCGACGAAGGCGGTCGCACGCCGTCGATCTGGGACACGTTCAGCCGAACGCCGGGTCGCACCTGGAACGGCGACACGGGCGACGTGGCGTGCGACCACTACCACCGGCTCGAGGCCGACCTCGACCTCATGGCGTCGATCGGCCTCGAGGCCTACCGGTTCTCGCTCTCGTGGTCGCGGCTGCTGCCCGGCGCGGGCGACCGGGTGAACCCGGCCGGCGCCGACTTCTACTCGCGCCTCGTCGACGGGCTGCTCGCCCGAGGCATCCGGCCCATCGCGACCCTCTACCACTGGGACCTGCCGCAGGAACTGGAAGACGCGGGCGGCTGGACGAGCCGCGACACCGCGCTGCGCTTCGCCGACTACGCGGCCCGTGCCGTCGACATGCTCGGCGACCGCGTGCACACCTGGACCACGCTCAACGAGCCGTGGTGCTCGGCCTACCTCGGCTACGGCTCGGGCGCCCACGCGCCGGGACGCACCGACGGCGCTGCCGCGCTCGCCGCGGTGCACCACCTGAACCTCGCGCACGGGCTCGCGGTGCCCGAGATCCGTCGGCACGCGACGAACGACCCGGACGTCTCGGTGACGCTGAACTTCCACGTGATCCGCGGTGGCGACGCCGAGGCGACCCGGCGCATCGACGCGCTCGCCAACCGCGCCTTCACGAGCCCCATGCTGCTCGGCCGCTACGACGACGACCTCGTCGCCGACACCGCCGGCGTCACCGACTGGTCGTTCGTGCGCGACGGCGACCTCGAGCTCGTGCGCCAGCCGCTCGACGTGCTCGGCGTGAACTACTACTCGACCGTGACCGTCGCGATGTGGGACGGCGAGAGCGAGCGCAGCCGCAACGACGGGCACAAGGACGTCGGCGGGACGCCGTGGCCCGGCAGCGAGCACGTCGAGTTCCTGCCGCAGGCGGGCCCGTACACCGACATGGGCTGGAACATCGCGCCCGACGGGCTCGAGGACCTGCTCGTCTCGCTCGGCGAGCAGTTCCCCGGCCAGCCGCTCATGATCACCGAGAACGGTGCGGCGTTCGCCGACGTCGTCACACCCGCGCCCGAGGGTCCGCGGGTGCACGACGCCGAGCGCGTCGACTACCTGCAGCGGCACTTCGCTGCGGCTCGGCGGGCGATGGACCGCGGCGTCGACCTGCGCGGCTACCTCGTCTGGTCGCTGCTCGACAACTTCGAGTGGGGCTACGGCTACTCGAAGCGGTTCGGCATCGTGCGCGTCGACTACGACACGCAGGAGCGCATCGTGAAGGACAGCGGCCGCTGGCTCACGGAGGTGCTCGCGTCGCGGTGAGCGTGGGCGCTGAGCGTTGAGCGCTGAGCGCCCAACGCGGAGTGCGTCAGGCGACGGCTGCCGCCTCGAGGGCGAGCGCGGCCTGGCGTGCGGCACCCGACGGGCGCGACGCACCGTCGAACCTCAGTCGGTGCCGGCGAGTCGCGGCGTGCGTCCTGCGTTGCAGACGGGGGATGCGGCGCCCGACCGGGTCGCGGCGGACGCGCCGGCGGGAGACGCCGGCGCCGACGCATCGACGATCGGTGTCGCCTCCGTCGGCACCTGCAGTGCCTCCGTCGGCACCTGCAGTGCCTCCGTCGGCAGCTGCAGCGCCTCGGTCGGCACCGAGATCGCCGCCGTCGGCACGACCGCGATCGCCGCGGTCGGCGGCGCGTCGAAGCGCACCGCGGCCGCCCAGCGCCGGTCGGGATGCCTCGTGAGCCGCATGCCGCGCGACACGACCAGCCAGATCGCGCCGATGAGCGCGGCGACGCCCGCGGCGATCGCGGCGACGCCGAGGCCCCAGCGCGGGCCCCAGCTGTTCGCGACGGCGCCCACGATCGGTGCGCCGATCGGCGTGCCGCCCGAGAGGATCGCGAAGTACAGCGCGAGCACCCGGCCACGCAGTGCGGGCTCGGTCGTCGTCTGCACGTAGCCGTTGGCCGTCGTCAGCATCGTGACGGCGGCGAAGCCGATGAGCACGGTCGACGCAGCGAAGAGCGGGAACGTCGGCATGACGGCGGAGATGAGCGCGGCCACGCCGAAGCCGGCGGCCGCGAGGATGACGACGCGGATGCGCGCCCGCTCGCGACGGGCGGCCAGCAGCGCGCCCGCGAGCGACCCGATCGCGAGGATCGAGTTGAGCAGGCCGTACTCACCGGCGCCGCGACCGAACTCGACCGCCATCGTCGAGGAGAAGATCGGGAAGTTCATGCCGAACGCTCCCACGAGGAACACGATCACGAAGACGACGACGAGATCGGGCCGGCTCCAGACGTAGCGGAAGCCCGCCACGAAGGCGCCGCGCTCGCGGCTCGCCCGAGGCATCCGCTTCAGCTTCTTGCCCCTGAGCATGACGAGCGCCGCGATCACCGCGAGGAAGGTCGCCGCGTTGATGATGAAGACCCAGCCCGAGCCGACGAGCACGATGAGCACGCCCGCGACCGCCGGGCCGATCAGGCGCGCGGTGTTGAACGAGGCCGAGTTGAGGGCGACCGCGTTCGACATGTCGGTGCTCGAGACGAGGTCGGTGACGAAGGTCTGCCGTGCGGGGTTGTCGATCGCGTTCACGATGCCGAGCAGGCCCGCGAAGACGTAGAGCTGCCACAGCTCGGCGTGGCCGCCGATGAGCAGGATGCCGAGGCCGAGCGCGAGCAGCATGAGCGCGGTCTGCGTGCACATGAGGATCTTGCGGCGGTCGAAGCGGTCGGCGATGAGGCCCGTGACCGGCACGAGCAGGAGCTGGGGTGCGAACTGCAGGGCCATCGTGATGCCCACGGCGAACGCATCGTTGTCGCTGAGCTCGGTGAGCACGACCCAGTTCTGGGCGGTGGCCTGCATCCAGGCGCCCACGTTCGAGACGAGGGCGCCGATGAACCAGATGCGGTAGTTGACGTGGCTGAGGGAACGGAACATGGCACTCACTGGTCGATGAGCCTCCCGAGGATCGTGGTGGCGCGCGCGAGGACCTCGCGGTCTTCGGGGCTGAGGGCGGCGTAGCGCTTGGCGATCCAAGCGTCGCGGCGCTTGCGGGTCTCGCGGACGACGGTGTCGCCCGCTTCGGTCACTTCGACGAGCACCTTGCGGCGGTCGTCGTCGTCGGTGCGGCGGGTGACGTACCCGGCGTCGACGAGGCAGTTGACCGTGCGGTTCATGCTCGGGGCGGTCACGCGCTCGAGCTCGGCGAGCCGGCCGATCGTGAGCGGCCCCTCGCTGTGGATCCACCCGAGGGTCGAGAACTGCGAGGCGCTGATCTCGGTGTCGCTGCGCTGCTGGCGCAGGCGCCGCGAGAGCCGCATGACGGCGATGCGGAGTTCGGTCGACTGCTCGGCGAGCGAGCGCCGGTCGCGGGTCGGGCGAGGGGATGCTGCGGGGCTGGGCCGCTCGGGCGCGGTCGTACTCGTGGCATCGGTCATGATGCTTAGTCTAACAAATTAGTGTGGCTAAGTATTCGCGGTCGGCGTCCGGGTCTCGGCGATCTGCGCCGGGGCGGCGGCGATTCATGCGATCGGCGTGATCGAGTGAGCCGCGCGCGCTGCTACAGTGCCGCTACGCTCGACGGCGCTGCCGACCCGAATCGAGCGTCGGGCGAAGCCCGAATGATCGAAGGAACGAGACGACGTTGACCCGCTCCCTGCCCGACGCGGACGCACCGCCGCTGCCCGAACTGGCCGCCCTCGGCGATCTCGTCGACAGCACCACCGTGTGCGGGATCCCGACCATCGTGGCGCCAGCCCGCGGCCAGCTGGTCACCGCGGGGCTGCTCTTCCGTGTCGGCTGGGCGGACGAAACGCTTGCCACTCGCGGAATCACCCACCTCGTGGAGCATCTCGCGCTCTACGGTCTCGGCCAGGTTGATGCCCATCACAACGGCGCCACGGACGAGTTGCTCACGCTCTTCCACATCACCGGCACCGAGGCGGAGGTGGTCGACTACCTCAACGGAGTCTGCACCGGGCTCGCCGACCTGCCTGTCGAGCGCATGCAGATCGAGAAGGAGATCCTCCGCACCGAGGGTTCACGACGCGACCTGCGCTGGGCGGCCCCTCACCTCGAGCGGTACGGTGCCACCGGTCCGGGACTCGGGGTGTTCGACGAGCTCGGGCTGGACGCGCTCGGCCCCGACGACGTGCGTGGGTGGGCGCGTGCACGGTTCACCACCGGCAACGCGGTGCTGTGGATCGCCGGCGACGGAGTGCCCGACGGACTCGACTTTCAGTTGCCGCACGGTGAGCGGTGGCCGGCGCCCGTGTGGCGTGAGCTGGATCAGCCCAAACCCGCTTGGTTCGAGCGCGACCAGGACGCCGTGATGCTCCACGCCACCGTCGGGGAGCGGACAGCGGCGAGTGCACTTGCCGGCGTCGCGTCGAAGGCGCTGTTCCGGGCGCTGCGGCAGGAGGGTGGCTTCTCGTATTCGGCGCAATGCGACTGGCAGCCTTTCGGCTCGAGCGGCGGCCGGCTCATCGCGTTCGCCGACTCACGTCCGGAGACTCGTGACGAAGTCGTCAATGGGGTGCTCGACGTCTTCGAGGCGATCGCGTCCGGCGATGTGAATGAGCACGACCTCGACGCGGTCAAGGCGTCGGCCCGACAGCAGGCGCAGGTGCCGGACCTGGGTGCGGCGATGCTCCCCGCGATCGCGACCTGGCTGCTCGAGGGCGGTGAGATCCGTGCGCGCGAGGAGGCGTATCGAGAGTTCGACGCCCTCACCAGCGCCGACCTCGCGCGCGTCGCACGGTCGGTGCTCGACGACGCCGTCGTGCAGGTTCCGCTGGGTGTGACGTCCCTGAACGGGCGCGGATTCGTGCAGACGCCCGTGCAGTCCGCGTCCGCCGTCGCCGGCCGGCGGTACCCCCACTTCACCGATCCGCATGACGAGCTCATCGTCGGAGACGAGGGGATCTCTCGGCTGGTCGGCGACCGTGTGGCGACCGTGCGGTACGACGAGTGCGTGGCGATGCTCATGGTTCCGGACGGCGCCCGCCTGCTCTTCGGCGCCGACGGCTTCACCGTCTCCGTCGAACCGAATCTCCATCGCGGAATGAACCCCGATGTGATCGTCGGCATCGATGATCGGGTTCCGGCCGCGGCGCAGGTCGCCCTGCCGCCGCGCGATTTCGATCAGATCCCGCCGAAGCACGGCGTCGGGAACGCGCATCGCGTGCGCGGTGCGTTCGTGAACTTCGGCATCGCGGCCGGTATCTCCGTTCTCGCATTCATGCTGCTCGTGTGGGCAGGTGCGGTGACCGGGGCGGCGGGGAGAGCGATCGTGTCCGCGGCGATCGGCGTGCCGCTCGGAGTCCTCGTCTACAACCTGATGCCCATCCTTGCGGAGCGTCGCCGGCGACGGGGATGATCCACTCGGCCGCCCGCTGGGGCGGGGCGAGTGGTCGGGAAGATTCCGCGCCCCGCTCGGGTTGCAGACGGCATGGGTTGGAATGACGACGTCATCGAGCAGTTCCGAAGCACCAAGGGGACCGAGAACCACTGGGGGCCGAAGCTGGTGATCCTGCACTCCATCGGCGCGAAGTCGGGCGAGACGCACCTGAATCCGGTCGTCGGCTTCCGCAACGACCAGGGGTGGCGGGTGGTCGCCTCCAAGGGCGGCGCACCCGAGAACCCCGCCTGGTATCACAACCTGCGCGCGAACCCGACGTTCGAGCTCGAGGCGCTCGTCGACGGCGAGATCGTCGTACAGACGGTGACGGCGACCGAGATCCCCGACGACGAGTGGCGCGCGGCCTACGACCAGATCGTGTCCGAGGAGCCGCAGTTCGGCGGCTACCTCGACAAGACCGACCGTCGCATCCCCGTGCTGCAGCTCACACCCACCGCGCGCTGAGCGGGCGTCGCGACTGGGATGGGCGACGGGGAGCTGCCGCGAATCGTCGCTACGCCCCCAGCGCTCCGATCGGTACGACATGCATGCCGTCGGGTCGTGCGTAGGCATGCTTGCCCCCGGTGATGACGACGAGTGCACGTGGTGACGGCGTGCGGGCCGAGTCGATCACGTCGACGAACCGGTGCAGTGATGCCGCAGCGGCCTCCTCGAAGAGCTCTTCGGCGACCCCGGTGAGGGCGACGACGTCTACGAGCGGATAGTCGAGGCCGTCGTCGACGCGCCGCGGGTCAGCCCGGCCTGCGCCGTGCACGGATACAGCGCGGCGCTCGGATACGCGATCCTCGCCCACATCATGGAGGTCGCCGACGGCGAGCCGTGGCACGCGATCATGCGAGGGCGGCTCTTCGGGCCGGTGGGACTGACCGCGACGTCGTGCCGGGCCGGCGACGTCGACCCGGCTCGTGCCGCCACCCGATCCCTGATCCGCTCCGTCGAGGAGGGGCCGATCCCCACGCCGCTCGATCATCTGCCGCGTGCGTACGGCCCGGGCGGCAACGTGGGCTCGACCGCTCGCGAGGTGCTCGCGCTCGCGCACGTCGTGCTGCGGCCCGCTACCTGCACACCAACTGCCGGCTGCACCCGCGCACCGGCTGACGCTCGGCGAACGGCGTGGCCCCGCGCACCGGCTGACGCTCGGCTACGGCGTGCCGGTGAGGCCCGCGAGGTCGCCGAGGCCGGCGATCACCCGGGCGAGCCCGAACTCCCATGCCCGCTCGGCGTCGGCGGGGCCGCCCATCGCCTCGCCCGCGGCGCGGCCGACCCGTTGCGCGAGCGCACGGTCGTCGCCGAGGTAGCCCGCCAGCCGATCGACCGACTCGCCCCAGACCTCGGCGAAGTCTGGGTCACCGGCCTCGGGCGGCACGATGCGGGCGGCCGAGGCTCGCACGAAGTCGAGCACGAAGGTCAGCGCCGCATCGCGGTCGACGTCGCCGAGCGCCGTGCCGTCGAAGGCGTGCAACTCGTGGTCGTACTTCGCGATCGTGCCCGGGCCGAGCGCGGTGCGCGGGTCGTCGACCTCGAGCAGCCACGGGCGGGCGCGCAGCAACTCCAGGTTGTCGTCGGCGACCCGTCGCACCCGGGTGCGCCAGCCCGAGCGCCCGAACGGCGTCGGCACGAGCTGCGCGTGCGCGTCGTCGGCCATCAGCACGAGCAGGTCGGCGCGGCTGTTGACGTGCGTGTACACCGACATCGCGGTCATCTCGAGCGACTCCGCGAGGGCCCGCACGGTCACGGCGGCGAGGCCGCCCGCGTCGGCCAGTGCGATCGCCCGCTGCACGACATCGCCCGTCGAGTAGCGCGCCCTGGGGCCGCGCCGGCCACCGGCGGGGGCGGCCGGGCTGTCGCGCCACAGCAGGTCGACCAGGGGTCTCGGCATCGCGCACCTCGCTTCGGAATAGCCGCTTCACATTGTACGTTGTAGAGAGTACTGTACGTTGTACAGGGTAAATGACGGGAGAATCCTTGAACATCACGCAGACCGCCATCTCGCTGAACGTCGCCGACGTCGCCGCCTCGGCGAGCTTCGCCACGACCCATTTCGGCTATGAGCAGGCGATGGCCGCCGACGGGTTCGTCTCGCTGCAGCACGCGGCCGTGGGTACCAACCTGATCTTCCTCGAGACGGGCCTGGCCACCTTCAAGCCGAACGAGATCGCCGGCAGTGCGGGCCAGGGGCTCCTGCTCGTCTTCGTGGTCGACGACCTCGACGCCGAGTTCGCCCGCATCGAGGCGGCCGGTGTCCGCGTCGTGACCGCACCCGAGACCGAGCCGTGGGGCGAGCGCTACTGCCAGTTCGCCGACCCGAACGGGCTCATCTGGCAGCTCGTGCAGTGGATCGAATGACCTCCGACCGGCCCCGAACGCACGGATGCCCCGGCGAGCAGGCGCTCGCCGAGGCATCCGTTCAGTGACGGGCGGGCCGCAGGGTGCCCGCCCGCACCGCCGTCACTCGCAGGTGAACTTCGCGTCGCCCCACACGCCGTGGGCGCCGTTGATGCTGCCGGGCGCCTCGACGATCAGGTCGACGTACTGCACGCCGCTGAGGTCGACGTCGACCGACTCGGGCGCGAACCCGGGCGTGAACGTGCGCGACTGGTAGCGGTTCTCGCCGTCGGCGTCGACCTTGAAGATCACGTTGCCCGCGAACTTCGCCTCGAGGCCGACCTCGGCCGTGAAGGCCGAGCATGCGCCGCCGACGTAGTAGGTGATCTTCGAGAGCGCGTGCACCCCGAGGCCCTTCTCGTACGTCGGGTTGGCACCGGTCGCGGGGTCGACGTAGTTGATCGCGAGCGGGACGTCGGGCGAGCTCGCCGAGTCCTTGTTCGCGACGTCCTTGCCGATCACGCCCCAGCCGTTCGTGGCGCTCAGCCACGGCAGGTCGGAGGCGTACACGGTGCCCGACGGCGGCGTGGGCAGCGGCTGGTCGACGACCTTCCAGTCGAAGATCTTCAGCCGCGACTCGGTCGGCAGTACGACGTAGGCGAGCTCCTTGGCCGGGTTCAGCCGCAGCACGTTCGAGTACACCTGGTACTTGTACGTCGGGTACTCGTAGACGGCGGGGTTCGTGGCGCTGTTGCGACCGAGCGAGGTGATCGCGACGCTCGCACCGCCGAGGCCCGACGCCTGCGGGAGCCAGTTCGGGAAGAACACGGACTGCTTCGCGACGCTGCCGTCGGCGTAGTGGAGCTCGAGCTCGGGGTTGACCCCGCCGCCCGACGCCGCCGAGGCGAGCAGCGCGAGGTGCGTGCCCGTGCCCGAGAGCGCGATCGTCTGCCCGGCCGGCGAGACCGAGTCGGCGGCGCCGCTCGGCGCGGGCCACGTGTACTCGATCGCCGCGTCGCCCGTGCCGACCGTGACGGTCGAGCCCGGGGTGACGCCCGCACGGGCGAGCGCCTCGGCCGAGAAGCTCGCGCCGCCGCCGTCGAAGTTCGCGGCCTTCGCCGTCGCGATCTCGCTGATGGCGTCGGCGTTGTAGGCCCCCGCGAGCGAGCCGTAGGCCACGTAGATCTGGTTCGCGCCCGACACCGTCTGCGGTGAACGCTGCGACGTGTACGCCGCCTCGACCGTCACGGTCTGGCGGTCGGCCGCAGCGGCCTCCGTGACCTCGAAGACGAACTCGGCCTTCGCCGACGCGCCGGCCTGCACCGTTCCGGGCTCGGCGCCCGACGACGACACGAGGCTCCAGCCCTCGGGCGCGGCGGGCGTCAGCACGACGTCCTCCTTCGCCTTCGTGCCGGTGTTGCGGAAGGTCGCCGTCACGGTCGTCTCGTCGCCCTGGAACACGCGATCGGCCAGGTCGACCGAGACCGATGCCGCCGCGGCATCCGCGTCACGCCCGCCCACCGCGCTCGTCGCGGCCAGCACGACCTCCGCACGGTCTCCGGAGGCGATCGGCGCGACCTTCACGGTCACGACGCCGCCCGCGTCGTCGGCGTCGTAGAACCAGCCGGATGCCGCGGACTCGAGGGCCTCGAGCGACGCGGCCTGCTTCAGGCCCGTGCCGTCGACCGCGACGTTCTGGGGCGCCGAGCCCGTGTGCGCCTCGATGACGTACGGGCGGGCGTTGGCCTTGCCGTCGTAGTCGCCCTCGCGCTCGCCGATGCCGATCGTGACGGTGCCCTTCTTGCCGGGCTCGGGTGCGTCGACCGTGAACCGCTGCGTGCTCGACTCGCCCTCGGCGTAGCCGCGGGTGACCTTGTCGTCCTCGTAGAGGGCGAACTCGCTCTCGTCCTGCGGGTAGACCGACAGGGTGACGGGGGAGTCCTCGGGTACGAACGAGGCGTTGCGGGCGACGATGCCCTGCGGCACGAGCGCGCCGGCGCGCACGAAGATCGGCAGTTTGTCGAGCGGGGCCGGGTGACCGTTGATCACCTGGCCGCCCTCGTAGACCTTGCCCGTCCAGTAGTCGACCCACTGCTCGCCCCCGGGCAGGTAGATGCCGTTGCGCACGGTCGTCTTCGTGAAGACCGGGGCGACGAGGTAGTCGCTGCCGAGCAGGAACTCGTTGTTCGCCTCGACGCTGTAGGCGCCCGGGTCCTTCGGGTACTCGAGCGCGATCGACCGCATCATCGGCAGGCCGCTCCGGTGCGACTCGGCTGCGAGCGAGTAGATGTACGGCATGAGCTGCTGGCGCAGCTGCAGGTATGAGCGGTTGATCGCCGTCGCCTGCTCGCCGTAGAGCCACGGACGCTTGTCGACCGAGGCCCAGCCGCTCATCGAGTACAGAGCGGGCGCGAACGCCTTCCACTGCAGGTCGCGCACGTAGCTCTCGGCCGAGCCGCCGAAGATGCCGTCGACGTCGCCGGTCGTGAAGGGCAGGCCCGAGTTGCCGGCACCCGTGAGCGCCGAGACCTGCCAGCGCACGGCGTCGAGGTTGCCCGAGTGGTCGCCCGTCCACTGCATGCCGCAGCGCTGCGAGCCCGCCCAGCCCTCGACCATGAGCGAGGTGCCGCGGGCGTCGGAGTACTGCTCGATGCCGTCGTGCGCGGCCTCGCAGCCCGTGAGCGCGAGGCGGTAGCCCGAGCCGACCCACGCGACGTCGAGCTTGCGCAGGCGGATGCCGGCCTCGCCGACCTCGTACTCCTGCTGCGTGAGCGAGCGCTGGGTCCACAGGCCGGTCTTCAGGCCCGTCTCCTCCTCGATCGCGTCGACCGTCTCGGGCAGCTCCTGGTACTCGCAGCCGTAGCCGTCGTTGACGAGCATCCAACCGCCCGGCATGTCGTGCTCGACGAAGTCCTTCGCGATCTCGAGCGCCTGCGGCGTCTTGAGCTTCGCCGGGTCCTTCGAGCCCGAGTAGGTGGGGCTCGAGCGGTTGTAGCAGTCGGCGTCGCCGTACTCGAGTGCATACACCGGCGGCATCATCGGCCGGCCGGTGAGCTTCGTGTACCCGTCGAGCGCGCCCTCGTAGTCGCCGACGAAGTAGTAGGCGTCGAAGCGCTGCTCGGCGTGCGTCGTGGTGCGCCCGGCGAAGTCGTAGCTGCCGGCGGCGAAGGTGTTGCGCAGCACGCCGTAGCCGTTCGACGACATGTAGTACGGCACCGCGTTCGGGTAGCCCTCGTCGTCCCAGTCGAAGTTGCGGGCCACGTTGATCGTCGCGCCCGTGTGGATCGAGCGGCCGTTCTGCATGCCGCCGCCGAGGAACTGCTCGCCCTCGATCGCCTCGAGGTGCTGGGTGGTCGAGCTGCGGCCGAAGGTGAGCGGCTCCGACTCGGACCAGACCGTCGAGCCGTCGGCGCGCACGAGCTCCGTGCGGCCGGTCGCGCGGTCGACCTCGAGGGTCGCCTTCGCGGTCGCGATGGTGATCGTGTCACCGTCGTCGACCGTGACGGATGCCTCGTCGAAGTCGTCGGCTCCGACGACGATGTTCGCGGTGCGCGTCGGGTCGCCCTGCGGGGTGTTCGCCGGGTCGGTGAACTCGCCGGTCGGGGTCGCCTCGAGGCGCAGCGTGCGCTCGTCGAGGAAGGTGGCGCGGAGCGCGCCGTGCTCGGCCTCGAGGGTGACGGTCGCGCCGTCCTGCTCGACGCCCGTGATCGCGCCGAGCGTCGCGCCGGTGTCGTCGACGGGAACCTCGGGGTTGACCTTCTTCGGCGTGATCGGCGTCGGCTCGCTCGACGCCGCCGCCGCGGGCGACGGGGCCGACCCCGCCGCGAGCGCGAACGAGCCGAGGCCCGTCATCGCGACGAGGGCGGCGAGGCCGAGTGCGGTGAAGCGACGCGATGGCCCGAAGGGCCCGGTACACGGTTGCTGCATCATTGCTCGCAATCTCAGAGTGATGGTTTATGACGCTTAGCGCCCTCAAACGTTCACATAAGATCACTTCGGAATCATCTCCGTCAAGGGGCGATTCGGGTTCGGGACGATCGGCCGGACCCGTCGCGCGACCGCCGTGGACCCGGCGGCTGCCATGATGTCGGCATGGCGACCTTCACCGACCCGCACGGCGTTCGCATCCACTACGAGTCGTGGCGCGTCGCCGAGCCGAGCGCGGTCATCCAGCTCGCGCACGGGGTCGGCGAGCACCGAGGGCGCTACGGCGAACTCATCGCGGCACTCAACGAGGCCGGGTACTCGGTCTGGGCCGACGACCACCGCGGGCACGGCGAGACCGGCTTCGAGCAGCACGGCGGCGACCTCACGCGCATGGGCCGGCTCGGCCCCGGCGGGATGCGGGCCGCCGTCGACGCCGTCGAGCAGTTCACCGGGGTGATCCGCGAGTCCGAGGCATCCGACCTGCCGCTCGTCTACCTCGGCCAGTCGTGGGGGTCGTTCCTCGGGCAGATCATCATGAACCGGCACCCCGAGCGCTATGACGGGTTCGTGCTCACCGGCACCGCCTATCGCACCCTGTTCGACCTGCACTCGCCGAGCAACAAGCGCTTCGGCCACACCGGCCCGACGCCGATGGAGTGGCTCAGCCGCGACCCCGAGGTCGCGAAGGCGTTCATGGCCGACCCGTACGCGACCGAGGTGCCGCTGCCGAAGCTGTTCGGGGTGCCCGACACGCTCCGCCTGCTGGGCCGGCCTGCGCGCGACCTGCCTCCCGAGCTGCCGGTGCTCATCATGAGCGGCACCGAATGCGCGGTCGGCGGCGAGCGGAGCGTGCGCCGCCTGGCCGAGGCGTACGTCGAGCGCTCGGGGCTGCGTGACGTCGAGCTCATCGTGTACGAGGGGGCTCGGCACGAGCCGTTCAACGAGACGAACCGCGAAGAGGTGCGGGCCGACCTCGTGCGCTGGCTCGACGAACGGTTCGCGGTCGACTGATCACCGAAGCGAGCGAGCGAGCGAGCGCGTCGCGGCGCCTACAACCCCGCGTGCCACGGCGGCACGTCGTACCCGAGCAGCCGGATGCGGGGATGGTGCGCCGCACGCGACTCGGTCGCCCATGGGTAGACGATCGTCGTCACGTTGCAGTTGCCGAGCACGGGCAGCAGGTCGCGATAGCCGTCGGGGTCCATGCCGGCGAGCTCGCAGAACAGCAGCCTGATGAGCGTCGCGTGCGCGACGATGAGCACCCGGCCGTCGGGAAACTCGGCGGCGAGCTCGTCGAACACGGGCAGCGCCCTGGCGATGCCGGCGCGCCCCGTCTCGCCGCCCGGGAAGGGATTCGAGGCCGGCGCCTCGCAGAACGCGGCCCACTCCGCCGGGTACCGCTCGACGAGCTCGTCGGGCGTCAGGCCCTCGGCCGCCCCGAAGTCGATCTCGACGAGGCGGGCGTCGCTGCGCAGCGGAAGGCCGGTCGTCTCCGCCGACGGTGCGGCCGAGCGCTGCGCGCGGCTCAGCGGGGAGGCGACGATCGCGTCGAGCCGGGCGTCGACCGCCCACGCGCCGAGGGCCGCGGCCTGGCCGAGGCCATGACGCGTGAGCGCGACATCCGAGTTGCCCGCGTAACGGTGGTCGGCGTGCCAGACCGTCTCGCCGTGGCGAGCGAGGAAGAACGTCGTCATTCCGCCAGCGTACGCACGCACCCGTCGGTCGAGTAGGCGCGCCAGCGCCGTATCGAGACCACGGTGGCGAACCTGCGCCACCTGCCCGACGTCGAGTCGCAGGACTGAACCGCCGTTCGACGGGCCGACCCGACGTGTCGGGCAGAATTCTCCTGCGACTCGACTCGACTCGACTCGTCACGGTGCGGACCGGGCGTGGTCTCGGTACGCGTCGTCGCTTCGCGCCGGCGCTACTCGACCGACCAACGGGATCCGTAGGCTTGACCCCATGCACGGTGAATACAAGGTGCCCGGCGGCAAGCTCGTGATCGTCGACTTCGACGTGGTGGGCGGGGCGATCCGCAATCCGCGGGTGGCCGGCGACTTCTTCCTCGAACCCGACGAAGCGCTCGACGACATCAACGCCGCGCTCGACGGCCTGCCCGCGGCATCCGACTCGAAGCAGATCTCGGCGGCGATCAGCGCGCGCCTGCGCGGCGACGCCGTCATGCTCGGGTTCTCGGCCGACGCCGTCGCGGTGGCCGTGCGCCGTGCGCTCACCGAGGCGACGAGCTGGGCCGATTACGACTGGGAGGTCGTGCACGACCCCGCCGTGCCGCCGCGCGTGCACCTCGCGCTCGACGAGGTGCTCGCCACGCGCGTCGGCGACGGTCGCCGCAAGCCCACCCTGCGCATCTGGGAATGGGACGAGTCGGCCGTCGTCATCGGCTCGTTCCAGTCGGTGAAGAACGAGGTCGACCCCGACGGCGCCGAGCGCTACGGCTTCGACGTCGTGCGCCGCATCTCGGGCGGCGGCGCGATGATGATGGAGCAGGGCAACGTCGTCACCTACTCCCTCTACGTTCCGGCCGAGCTCGTGCAGGGCATGAGCTTCGCCGACTCGTACGCCTACCTCGACGACTGGGTGCTGCAGGGGCTTCGCGCGCTCGGCATCGAGGCGACCTACCAGCCGCTCAACGACATCACGAGCCCGCTCGGCAAGATCGGCGGCGCCGCGCAGAAGCGCCTCGGCAACGGGGGAGTGCTGCACCACGTCACGATGGCGTACGACCTCGACAACGAGAAGATGCTCGAGGTGCTGCGCATCGGCCGCGAGAAGATCAGCGACAAGGGCATCGCCTCGGCCGCGAAGCGCGTCGACCCGCTCCGGTCGCAGACGGGGCTCAGCCGCGGCGCGATCATCGAGAGCCTCAAGCAGACGTTCGTCTCGCTCAACGGGGCGACGCCCGGCAGCGTGACGGCGGACGAGCTCGCCGAGGCCGAGGAGCTCGTCGAGACGAAGTTCGCCACGCGGGAGTGGCTGTACCGGGTGCCCTGACGGTCGGCTCTCGCGCCCGAGAAGAGGCTCGCGAGGAAGGCTCAGGGTCGCCCCGCTAGAATCGCCGGGTGGATTGGTGGATCTGGCTCGCGATCGCGCTCGGCGCGCTCGCCGTCATCGCCGTGGCCGTGCGCCTCGGCTGGATCGACCTCTCCGACAAGACCAAGAAGGGCAAGCCCTCGGGCAGCGCCGTCATGATGATCGGCGATGAGGTGTTCGCGCCCCGCAAGTACGAGGCCCAGGTCGAGATGGACCGGCAGAACCGCCTGCCCACGCCCGCGCCGACACCCGACGGCGACAAGGGCATCGCCTTCGCCGATGACGAGACGGATGCCTCGGGCGCGCCTCCGGCGCGGTCGGATCGCTTCAAGGGCTCGATCCGGCTCGACGTCTGATACCCGGTCGGTCGAGTAGCGCGAGCGAGCGTATCGAGACCGCCGGTCCGATCGCGGTTGTGGTCTCGATTCGGCGCTGCGCGCCTACTCGACCGACGGAAGGTCGGTGGTCTCGATACGGCGCTGCGCGCCTACTCGACCGACGGAAGGTCGGTGTGGTCTCGATACGGCGCTGCGCGCCTACTCGACCGACGGAAGGTCGGTGTGGTCTCGATACGGCGCTTCGCGCCTACTCGACCGACGGAAGGGTCACCGGACAGCCGAGCTCGGCGGCGACGGCGCGCATCGCGGCGGCGGCGGTCTCGACCGTCATGAGCGCGTTGCCGCCGACGATGTGCAGGCCGTACGCGTCTTCGAGGGCGACGAAGGTCATCGCGAGCTCGTCGTCGCCGAGGTTCGGGGTGAACACGCCGGCCTCGCGCCCCGCCGCGAGGATGCGGCGGTACGTCTCGAGCTGGCGCAGGTAGAGCTTCTGGACGAGTTCGTCGTGCAGCTCGGAATTGCCGGCGAGCACGTCGAACTCGTACAGCAGGCTCATGAGCGCGTCGTCGGGGCCGCTCGGCAGGCCGCCGTCGATCGCCGCGGCGAGCTGCTCGCGCGGGTCGGCGAGCCCGGCGACCCGCGCGTCGCGTTCGTCGCAGAACCGCTCGACGCCCGCCGAGTGCGCCTCGACGAGCAGCGCATCGAGGTCTTCGAAGTAGTAGAGGATCGCGCCCCGCGTGAGCCCGGCCTGGGCCGCGACATCCGTCAGCGAAAGCGACCGCAGGCCGTGCATGCGGCCCGCGGCATACGTCGCCTCGATGAGCTCCGCCCGCCGGGCGTGCTGGTTGCGGGGTCGGGCCATGTTCTTGACACTAACCGATCGGCCTGTCATGCTCGGTGCATTCTTTGACACTTGAGTCAAATAATGTTCTGGTTCCCCCGACGAAGCGAGACCACCCATGCCCTCACCCACTCCCGCGCCCTCGCCGGCGCCCGCCCTCGATACGGCCGCGACGACGACGCACGGCGCCCAGCTGTCGCGTTCGCTCGGCGTCGGCGGAAACGTGCTCATCACGCTCTCGGGCATCTCGCCCGCCTCGAGCGTGTTCATCCTCGGCGGCGCCGCGCTCGCCACGTACGGCACGGGCGTGTTCTGGGGCTTCGCGCTCGCGGGCGTCATCAGCCTGCTCGTCGCCCTCTGCTACGCCGAGCTGGGCTCGCGGCACCCGATCGCGGGCGGCGACTACTCGCTCGTGAGCCGCGTGCTCGGCCCGGCCTCGGGCGCCGCCGTGTTCTTCATCAACCTGATCACGCTGCCGCTCATCGTCGCGATCTTCGCGCTGGGCGTCGCGGACTACCTGGGCGTCGCGATCGCGGGGCTCGACCCGCTGTGGACGGCGATCATCGTGATCGTGCTCGCGACGGTGACGGCGTGCTTCAACATCCGCACGAACGCGTGGGTCACCGGCGCCTTCCTCTTCGTCGAGATGGCGGCACTCGTGCTGCTCGCGGTGCTCGGACTCGTGCAGGTCGAGCGCCCGCTCACGGCGCTCTTCGACCCGCAGGTGCTCGACCCCGCGACGGGCGGGCTCGCGCCGCTCGGCATCGCGGGCCTCGTGCTCGCGATCACCCAGGGCATCTTCTCGTACAACGGCTACGGCGGTGCGATCTACTTCGCCGAGGAGACCCGCAACGCCCGTCGCACCATCGCCCGCGCCGTGCTCTGGAGCGCGCTCATCACGGTGCTCGCCGAGCTCATCCCGCTGACCGCGATCCTGCTCGGTGCCGACTCGCTCGAGGACCTCTTCGGCGCGGCCCTCCCGGTCGAGACCTTCCTCGCCGAGAGCGCCGGCGACGCCGTCACGATCGTCGTGCTCGTCGCGATCGCGCTCGCGATCGTGAACGCGATCATCGCCATCGCGCTCCAGTCGGGCCGCCTGCTCTTCGCCGCCGCCCGGGACCAGGCCATGCCCGCCGGTCTGGCCCGCCCGCTCGCGAGGGTCTCGCCGTCGACGAAGATGCCGGTCGTCGCGACGATCGTCATGGGCGTGCTCGCGCTCGCCGCGTGCTTCGTGCCGTTCGACGTGCTGCTCAATGCGACCGGCTCGACCCTCGCCTTCAGCTACGGCTTCATCGCCCTCGCCGCCCTCGTCGTGCGCCGCCAGACGAACCGCGAAGCCGCGGCGGGCGCCTCGACCACGGCGTACTTCCGCATGCCGCTCTGGCCGCTCGCGCCGATCGTCGCCCTCGCCGCGATCGCCACGATCTTCGTCATCGGCATCCTCGACCCCGGGCAGTGGCTGAGCCTCGGCATCGCCGCCGGCATCATCGCCGCAGGCTTCCTCTACTACGCGCTCTACCTGCGCACCCACCCCGGCGCCGCGCACCTGCTCGACGCCGACGAGGACGACGACCTCGCCTGATGTCGCAGCGGCACGCGACGGGATCGCGGCGGGCCGACCGCTTCGGCGCCGCGATCCCGTCGCCCACGGGCGGGATGTCTCCCCGGGAGCGCGACCCACTCGCAAACGGGCGGGATGTCTCCCCGTGGAGTGCGACCACATGACCACATGACCACACCGGGTGAGACCACTCGACCACATGACCACAGCCGCCGCGGAGTGAATCCCGGCCGGGCGTCGCCCTTCGGCAAGCAGTCCACAAGTCCACAAATCCACGCGGTCGATGTCCACTCGTCCACACGTCCACACCGTTCGCAGGCCGAGCACCTCGGGCGGGTGGGTCGTCTTCCGCCGGTGGCGTCCTCGACCCCGTGATCGCGCACCGAACCGCCGAGCCACCGAACCGCCGAACCACCGAACCGCCGCACCAACGCAGAAAGCCCAGCACCATGACCCTCGACCTCCTCATCACCGGCGCCCGCGTGCGCACGTTCGACCCCGAGCAGCCCTGGGCCGAGGCGATCGGCGTCTCGGGCGACCGGATCGCGTACGTCGGCCCGGCGGCCGAGGCTCCGGCGGCCCGCCGCAGGGTCGAGGCCGACGGCCGGCTCGTCACGCCCGGCGTGATCGACAGCCACAACCACCTGCTGCTCGGCTTCGACGAGGACGCGGTCTCGCTCGAGGGCGCGCACACCCTCGACGAGGTGCGCCGGCGCATCGCGGCCTTCGCCGCGGCCCGTCCCGAGCTGCCGTGGATCTGCGCCGAGAACGCCGTCTACGCGATCGTCGAGGACCGGCGCCCGAACGCCCGCGACCTCGCGGGGCTCGATCCGCTCGGCCGGCCGATCTTCGTGACGACGTACGACCAGCACTCGGTCTGGCTCGACGGGCGCGCGCTCGAGGTGCTCGGCATCTCGGGCGGCAGCGAGATCGCCTGGGGCCGTGCCGAGCGCGACACCGAGGGCTCGGCGACCGGATGGGTCACCGACTTCTACACGAGCGCGATGACGGTCGCCGGGCTCGCGGCACTGCAGCGCGACATCCCGATGTACTCGCCCGAACGCCGCTACCGCAAGCTGCAGTCGAGCATGCGCATGGCGACCGCGCTCGGCATCACGACCGTCGTCGAGCCGCAGGTGCCGCTCGCCGAGCTGCCGCTCTTCGAGCGGGCGCTCGCCGAGGGCGTGCTGAGCTCGCGCGTGATCGCGGCGCTCTTCCACCCGGTCGGGGCCGACGGCGAGTTCCGGCGCACGCTGCGCGACACGATCACCGACGCGGCGAACAACGCGGATGCCTCGGGCCTCCTGCGGCTCGGGCCGATCAAGCTGTACTCCGACGACGTCATCGAGCCGCACACCGCGCTCATGCTCGACGACTACGCGAACCGGCCCGGCCGGCGCGGACGCCCGAGCTACGCGGGCAACGGCGGGCGCGAACTCATCGACGTCGTCACCGAGCTCGATCGGCTCGGGCTCCAGACTCACACGCACGCGACGGGCGACGCCGGCATCCGCCTCGCGCTCGACGCGATCGAGCACGCGCAGCGGGCGAACGGCACCGTCGACCGGCGCCACGGCGTCGTGCACGTCGAGTGCCTGCACCCCGACGACCTGCCGCGCTTCGCCGAGCTCGGCGTGACCGCCGCGATGCAGCCGCGCCACTGCTCGCCCGACCTCGTCGCCGGCACCTGGATGGAGAACGTCGGCGAGGAGCGCTGGGACCGCGCCTGGCGGTTCAGGAGCCTGCTCGACTCGGGGGCGACGGTCGCGTTCTCGAGCGACTGGCAGGTCGGCGAGATGGACCCGCTCGTCGGGGTCTTCTCGGCCGCGACCCGCTCGGCCCTGGACGGCACCGACGCGTGGACGACGGGGGAGCGGGTCGGCCTCGACCGGTCGCTCGAGGCGTACACCGTGCACGGCGCGAGGGCGTGGCACCTCGAGGGTTCGCGCGGCCGGCTCGCCGTCGGCATGGGCGCCGACCTCGTGGTGTGGTCGGGCGACCTGTACGCGCACGAGCACGACCCGGCAGGGCTCCTCGCCGAGCACGCCGAGGTCACCGTGGTGGGCGGGCGCGTCGTGCACTCGCTCGGCGCGGTCGCCGAGGCAGTGGGTTCGGCCCCGGCATCCGACCCCGCCGCTGGCCGTGAGGTCGGCGACGCCCACGCGCACGAGCACATGCACTGATCCAGCGGCCGGTGGACGACTGGCAGACTGGAGCGCGTGGCCCCCGACGAACCCGACCGCATCATCCATGCGGACAACCTCGACGTGCTGCCCACGCTGCCCGACGGCAGGTTCACGCTCATCTACCTCGACCCGCCGTTCAACACCGGCCGGGTGCAGGCGCGGCAGTCGCTCCGCCACGTGCGGCAGACCGTGACGGATGACGACGAGCCGGAGGCATCCAACACCATCACCGGCTTCGCGGGGAAGCGGTACGAGCGCATCCGCGGCGACCTGCTGCGCTACGACGACCGCTTCGACGACTACTGGGCGTTCCTCGAGCCGCGGCTCGTCGAGGCCTGGCGGCTGCTCGCCGACGACGGCACCCTCTACCTGCACCTCGACTACCGCGAGGCGCACTACGCGAAGGTGCTGCTCGATGCGCTGTTCGGGCGCGAGTGCTTCCTCAACGAGCTGATCTGGGCGTACGACTACGGCGCCAAGTCGAAGCGGCGCTGGCCGACGAAGCACGACACGATCCTCGTGTACGTGAAGAACCCCGACGCCTACTGGTTCGACTCGACCGCGGTCGACCGCGAGCCGTACATGGCGCCCGGACTCGTGACCCCCGAGAAGGCCGAGCTCGGCAAGCTGCCGACCGACGTCTGGTGGCACACGATCGTCTCGCCGACCGGGCGCGAGAAGACCGGGTACCCGACGCAGAAGCCCGAGGGCATCCTGCGCCGCATCGTGCAGGCCTCGACCCGCGAGGGCGACTGGGTGCTCGACTTCTTCGCCGGCTCGGGCACGACGGGCGCGGTCGCCGCGACCCTCGGCCGCCGCTTCGTGCTCGTCGACGAGCACCCCGACGCGATCGCCGTCATGCGCGGGCGGTTCGCCGAGGTCGCGGGCGTCGTCTTCGAGGAGCATGCGACGACCGCGGTCGAGGAGCGGTAGCCTCGGCCTTGCCGCGGGCCGACGACGGGGCGATTGCGAGGTGGAACGTGGACGCCGAAGCGCGCAAGCCCGATCTCGCCGACGACCTGCGGCGGCGGATCACGTCGGGTGAGCTGCCCGCCGGCACTCGGCTGCCGAGCGAACTCGACCTCGCCGAATCGCAGGGTTCGTCGCGCAGCGCCGTGCGGGGCGCGCTCGCCGCGCTCGCCCGGCAGGGCCTCGTCGAGTCCCGCCGGGGCGCCGGCTGGTTCGTGCAGTCGGCGAAGACCCAGGGGTTCGACCGGATGCGCTCGTTCACCCAGTGGGCGGAGGCGCGAGGCCGTGAATCGGGCGGGCGTGTCGTCGCGCGCACCGTGCGCAGGGCGACGCCGCGCGAGGCACGGCTGCTCGGCATCGGCACGGGCGACGAGGTGCTGTACATGATCCGCGTGCGCACGCTCGAGGGGCGCGACGTCATGGTCGAGCGCTCGACCTGGGCGCCGTGGGTGCTGCCGCACATCGAGCGGATGCCCGACGACGCGCACTCCACCACGCGCCTCCTCGCCGACGCCGGCATCCTCATCACCCACGGCAACCATCGCATCGAGGCGGTCGCCGCGTCGAGCGAGGACGCGCGGCTGCTCGGCGTGCGCCGTTCGAGCCCGATGCTGCAGGTCCGGCGCGAGACCTACGCGTCGAACGGGCGCCCCGTCGAATGCGGCGAGGACCGCTACCTGCCGCACACGATCTCGTTCGAGGCGCAGGCCGCCGGCACCGCCGAACTGCCCGACGCGGGCTGAGGTGCGCGGCGCCACCCACTGTGCGCAGCGGGCCGACCGATCCGGGCCGACTCGCGATCTCGCCGCCGAGCCGTCCCGCGGCGTTCACCCGGCGGACACTTCCGCTCGATTTCGTGGCAGCGTTCCGGCCCCTGTCAGTCGAAGGACGTACCGTGTCGCAGTCAGCCGTTCCCCCGTCCGATTCCGCCGTGCCCCGCCGATCTCGGCGCCGTCCGGCCCTCATGGTCACCTCCGTCGCCGCCGCGACGGTGCTCTTCACCGGCATCGCCGCCGCGCCGGCCCAGGCGCAGCCGGTGCTCGATCCCGTCACGACGGCCGTCGCGCCGTCGACCGGTGACGCCCAGTCGACCGGCGCCACGTCGACCGGCACCACCTCGCTCGGCGCCGCCATCAGCGGCCCGACCGACGCGGTGGTCGGCGAAACCGTCGCCTTCACGGGCGGCGCCGGCTCGACCGGCGACCTCGTCGTCACGGTCGAGAGCCCCGACGGCGTCGTGGCCGCCGTCACCCCGGGCGACGACGGCGCCTACCGGTTCGTGCCCGCCGTCGCCGGCGAGTACACCGTCGCCTTCACGGCCACCGATGCCGAGGGCGGCATCACCGAGGAGACCCGCACCGTCACGGTCACCGGGGCGACCGCCGGGGATGCCGCGGCGCCGTCGGCCACGGACGCGTCGGCCGCCGAACAGCCCGCCGCCGAGGCATCCGCGACCGCAGCGGTGTCGCCGACGACCGAGCCGGCCGCGACCGCCGAGGGCGAGCCCGACATCCGGTTCGCCGCCATCGGCGACATCCACAACAACTGGAGCGAGCTCGCCGAGGCCTACGACTTCTGGAAGGCAGAGGACGTCGGCACCGCGCTGTTCGTCGGCGACCTCACCAACAACGCGACCGCGGCCGAGTACGCCGGCCTGAAGTCGACGATCGACTCGAAGGCCGACCTCGGCATCGACCTCGTCGCCTCGCTCGGCAACCACGACGTCAGCGCGATCTCGTCGTACGACCTGTTCACGCAGTCGACCGGGGGTCAGAAGCCGAACGCCGACTACACGATCGACGGCTACCACTTCATCACCGTCTCGCCCGGCGCCGGCACCCTCGACCCGGTGACGGGCAAGCCGTCCCAGGCGAGCTCGGGCAACTACGCCTACGCCGCCTCGTGGCTGCAGCAGCGCCTCGCGGCCGCGACGGCCGAGGACCCGACGAAGCCCGTCATGGTGCTCGTGCACCACCCGTTGCAGTGCACCCACTACGTGTCGAACGAGTGGTACGGCACGGGGCTCTCGAGCGGCTGCGGCGACACCCTGCAGTCGGTGTTCGACGACTTCCCGCAGGCGGTCGTCTGGGGCGGGCACATCCACACCCCGCAGAACATCCCGACCTCGGTCTGGCAGGGCCAGGAGAAGCGCGCCGGCGACAAGGCCGGCAAGGGCTTCACGACCGTGAACGCGCCGCCGCTCGCGTACTACGAGTTCGAGTCGGGTGTCGTCAATACGAGTCCGACGAGCCGCTCCAACGACACGACGCCCGACGATGCGGGCAACAACCGCCAGACGGCCGTCGTCGAGATCACCGGCTCCGTCGTCACGATCAAGAACTACGACCTGCTCGCCGACCAGTGGATCGACCAGACCTGGACGTGGGACGTCGCCGACTCGGCCGACACGACGAAGACCTACGACGAGCGGTTCCCGCTCAACAACACGCACCGGGCGAGCCTCAGCAAGGCCCCCGAGTGGAAGGCCGGCTCGGCGCTGACGGTGAACGGCATCGGCGAGGACAAGGCGATGGTCGCGTTCCCGCAGGCCGTGCCGGCGCCGAACACCGTGCAGGACATCGTGCACAAGTACCGCTACACGACGGTCGACGTCGCGACCGGGCAGACCGTGAACACGTTCCTGCAGTGGTCGGGCTTCTACAACCTGCCGATGCCGACGAGCCGCAACCACGAGGTGTGGAACCTGCGCCCGTCGCGCGAGTACGAGGTGCGGGTCACCCCGATCAACGCGTGGGGCAAGGAGGGCGCGCCGCTCACGGCGAAGTTCACGACGACCGGCTCGACCGGCCCCGTCGAGCCGCCGTTCGACCCCGAGAAGCTCACCTTCGACGACCTGCGCGAGCAGGTGCCGACGGCCGACCTGCTCGACGTCGGCTTCGCCGACGGCAAGGCCGTGGATGCCTCGCCGAAGGCGTGGGCGCTCACGGCGGGCAGCGCGGCGCGGGTCGAAGACGACGCCGATCTCGGCGCCCAGGTCGCGGTCGGCGAGCAGGGCTCGGCCTCCGCGTTCAAGACCGGGCTGTGGAGCGACGCCGACTACGCGAAGCTGCAGGACGGCTTCACGGTCGACGCGACGTTCAAGCTCGACGCGATCGACAAGCCCGTCGGCGGGTACGTCGACGTGTTCGGCGGCATGCAGGGCGGCGGCATCGGCCTCGAGGCGGTGCGCACGGCCTCGGCCGAGACGTACGAGCTCGGGTTCTGGTACGCGAGCCCGCGCCCGTCGGTCGAGCTGGAGTACGGCACCTGGTACCACGTCACCGGCTGGTACGACGGCACCGACGCCCGCCTCTACGTGAACGGCGCCAAGGCGATCACGACCGAGGACGCCTCGTTCCCCGTCAAGCCGACGAACACGGCGGCGCGCTACATGGCGATCGGCGGCGACGCCAACGCGAGCGGCACGCTCGACGACGCGACCCTCGACGGGCGCATCGCGGGGATCGAGCTCTACAGCACGCCGCTGAGCGACAAGAACGTCTACCGGGTCGCGAACCGCGAGCTCAAGCTCATCGACGCGACGCCGCCGCAGGTCAGGGCCGAGCGGCCCGTGCCGGGCGCGGCCGCGGTCGTCGACCGGCCCTACATCGCCCCCGCGCCGCAGGCGGTCGACAACTCGGGCCGGGTGAAGGTCGCCGTCGAGGTGACCGACCCGACGGGCGGGGTCGTCGAGGTCGAGCGCACCGACGACGGGCGGTTCACGTTCACGCCGACCGCTGCGGGCGCGCACACGCTCGCCTACGTCGCCACCGATGCGGCGGCCCGCCAGTCGCAGGCCACGTTCACGGTGACGGCCGCGAAGGGATCGGCCGAGATGGCAGGCCTTCTCGAGCCGCTGCCGGCGGCCGACCTGCTCGACCTCGACTACGTCGCCGGAAAGCCCGTCGACCGGTCGCCGCGGGCGCACGCCGTCGTCGCGGGCAACGCGCCGATCGCGGTCGACGCGACGCTCGACAGCGAGGTCGCGACCTTCACCGGCAGCTCCGCGCAGGGCTCGCGCATCGCGTGGTCCGACGCGGACTACGCGAAGACCGAGGACGGCTTCACGATCGAGTCGGTCGTCAGGACCCCCGCGATCACGACCGAGCGCGACATGATCTCGAACACGCAGAGCGCGGGGCAGGGCCTCGAGATGCTGCCGGGCACCCAGCCCGGCAAGGTCTCGCCCGAGCTCTGGGTGCGCGTCGGCGGCAAGTACGTCGTCGCTCGCGCCGAGAACGCCGTGACCGCGGGGCAGTGGTCGCACGTCGTGGCTACTTACGACGCCGCATCGGGCGCGCTGCGCGTCTTCGTCGACGGTCGCGAGGCCGGGTCGGCCGTGGCGGCCGGCGGCGGCAAGGTGCAGAACCCGACGGGCGCCGCACGCTCGTTCGTCGTCGGCGGCGACATCTCGTCGTCGGGCACCGTCGAGTACCCGTTCGAGGGCGCCATCTCGACGGCGAAGATCTTCAGCGAGCCGCTCGCGGCCGCGTCGATCGAGCGGCTCGCCGCGAGCGCCCTGGAGAGCAACGACTCGACGCCGCCGCTCGTCGAGGTCGACCCCGAGCCGGCTGCGACGGCGACGGTCGGCGCCGAGTACACGGTGCCCGCGGGCCTCGCCGGTGACGACTCGGGCTCGGTCGAGCTCACGATCACCGCATCGGGACCGATCGGCGAGAACGTCGAGATCGAGCCGGGCACGATCGTGCCCCCGGCCGCCGGCGCGTACACGCTCCGGTATCTCGCGGTCGACGCCGCCGGCAACGACACCACGGCCGAGTTCGACGTCACCGTCGAGGAGCCCGCGCCCGTCGCCACCATGCTGCCGAGCATCTCGGGAACCGCCGAGGTCGGCGGCATCCTCTTCGCGAAGCCGGGCGAGTGGGACGCGGAGGGCCTGACCTTCGCCTACCGCTGGACCGCCGACGGCGAGGAGCTCGCGGGCGAGACCGGCGCCGAGCTGCAGGTCGACGGGCCGCTCGACGGCGCCGAGATCGCGGTGACGGTGACGGCGAGCCGTGAGGGCGCGCGGCCCGGTGAGGCGACCTCCCCGGCCGTCGCGATCGCGGACCTGCCGGACTGGCAGGCCGACCGCGTGTACGTCGCGGGCGACCGCGTGCTGCACGACGGACGGGTGTTCGTCGCCCAGTGGTGGACGAAGGGTGCGACCCCCGGCGCCGTCGCGAAGAACGGCAGGGTGAACAGCGCCTGGGCCGAGCAGGGCGTCGAGGTGAGCACCGCGCAGGGTGTCGTGCGGGCCTGGACCGGATCGTGGATCTACACGGGCGGCGAGATCGTCGAGCACGACGGCCGGCTGTACCGCGCCAAGTGGTGGACCCGCGGCGAGGAGCCCGGCACCGCGAAGCACCCGGCCTGGGCGGACCTCGGTGCGTCCTGAGCCACTCCGCGAGCGGAGCGCGCGCCTCGTGCGCGCGCTCCTGCTCGCGTTCGCCGTTCTCGCCCTGCTCGTGCCGGCCGCCCCGGCGGTCGCCCACAGCTACGCCGCGACCGTCTTCGCCGACGTCACCGAGCCCGAGCCCGGCCTCGTGCGCACGGTGCTCGAGATCGAGTACGTGCTGCTCGCGACCGACGGGGCGCGCGCCATGGACGACGCCGCGTTCGAGGCCGACGCCTACGCCGACGTGCAGGCCTCGGGCCGCGACCCGCAGAAGCTCACGACCGACGTGCTCGAGCGCCACGCCGACACCGTGCTCGGGTACGTCCTGCCGCGGTACGCGGTCGCGGTCGAGGGGGATGCCTCGGCGTCGGCCGCCTGTCCGAACGCGCTCGTCGAGCCGTTCCGGATCACGATCCGCGACGGCGTGCCGCACGCCCGGCTCGTGATCGACGCCGACTGCCGGTCGGAGGTCGGCGCGGCCGCGGCGGCCTATCGGATCAGCACCGCGCTCTTCCCGGGGACGGCGCCGGGCGGCAAGACGACGACGATCGTGAGCTACGACCTCGGCTCCGGGTCGGGCGTGGCGAACCTCGACACCGACACGAGCCCGACGATGACGACGACGCAGGACTGGGGCTCGCGGATGGGCGAGTTCCTGATCCTCGGCGCCGAGCACCTGCTGTTCGGGCCCGACCACCTGCTGTTCCTGCTCGCGCTCATCGTGGGCGCGAGGCGGCTGCGCGACATCGTCGTGGTCGCGACGGCCTTCACCGTGGCCCACTCGATGACCTTCATCGCCGCCGCGCTCGGGCTCGTGAGCGTGCCGCCCGCGTTCGTCGAGCCGGTCATCGCGATCTCGATCGCCGCGGTCGCGCTCTGGAGCGTCTGGGTGTCGCGCGGGCGCGGCGGGTTCGGCGGCCTGCTGCCGTGGAGCCGGAGCACGCCGCTCGACGGCGACCTCGCTGCGGCGGCCCGCGCCGGGTCGGTCGGGGCCGGCGGCCCTGGCTCCGGCCCGGGCAGGGGAGCGGGATCGGGCTCCGGCAGCGTTGCGGCCTCCGGCGCGCGCGGCGGGCTCGCCCTCCGCGAGCGCACCGCCGTGAAGGTGACGCCCTCCGCGCTGCCGACGGTGCTCGCCCCGCCGCGCGGGTTCTCCCGCGAGGACTGGGTGCGGGTCGCGGTCGTCTTCGTGTTCGGCCTCGTGCACGGCGTCGGCTTCGCGGGCGCGCTCGGCATCGACGAGCCGTTCTCGTGGGGACTCCTCGGCGCGCTGCTCGTCTTCAACGTCGGCATCGAGCTCACCCAGCTCGTGCTCATCGCGATCGCGTTCCCGCTCATCGTGCTGCTGCGGCGCCGGCTGCCGGTCGCGCCCCTGTGGATCGAGCTGGCCGTCGCCGCCGTGGGCCTCTTCTGGTTCGTCGAGCGCCTCCTCGCCGGGGTGTGATCCGCGGCGGCACCGCCGGGTCGTGGCGTCCGCGTCCGCCCTACGCCGCCCGCCCCCTCACCCCAGCCCACCGAGTCGCCAGAAGATGTCGCTCAACGCGCGACGAACGACACTCTCTGGCGACTCGTGAGGGGGCAGGGCGGCCCGGGCGATGAGTGAGGACCGCGCGAGGACGGCGCGGTCGCCGGGAGACCGACCTACGCCGACTCGCGCACCACGAGCTCGGTCGGCAGGATCGTCGCGTGCGGCACGTCGCGGTCGCCCGCGATGAGCCGCAGCAGCATGTCGGCCATCGCCGCGCCGGCCTGTTCGGACGGCTGGGCGACGGTCGTCAACGGCACCGGCCCCGCGAGCGCCGCGGGGGAGTCGTCGAAGCCGACCACCGCGACATCGTCGGGCACGCGAAGGCCGCGCTCGCGCAGTTCGCCGACGACCCCGCCGGCCATCAGGTCGCTCGCGACGAACAGCGCGTCGACGCCGTCGTCGCCGACGCGGTCGAGCAGCCGGCGCGCCGCGAGCGCGGCGCCGGCCGTCGTGAAGTCGGCGGTCTCGACGAGGTCGTCGCGCAGTCCCGCCGACCGTACCGCGTCGAGGAACCCGTCGAGTCGGTCGATGCCGGCGGGCATGTCGACCGGACCGGTGATCGAGCCGATGCGACGACGTCCGAGCGAGATGAGGTGCTCCGTGCCGACGACGGCCGCAGCGCGGTTGTCGACGTCGACGTAGTAGTCGTCCCGGCCGGAGTCGAGCGCGGGACGGCCGCCGAACACGAGGGGCACCCCGGGGCGGGTGTCGGCGAAGATCGCGTCGCCCACGTGGTGCGAGATGACGATCGCGCCGTCGACGATGCCCGAGTTCAGGTACCGCAGCGTCTTGTGGTGCGGATCGGTCGACGCGACGAGCAGGTTGAGCACCACCTCGCTGTCGTCGATGCGGCTCGTGATGCCCTTCACGATGGCGGCGAAGTACGGGTCGCCGAAGAACCTCGTCACGTCCTCGGGCACGACGAGCGCGATCGCGTTCGAGGCGCGACGGGCGAGCGACCGGGCGGCCCGGTTCGGCACGTAGTGCAGCTCGTCGATCGCGGCCTGCACCGACGCGACGATGTCGGCGCTCACCTTCGGCGATCCGTTCACGACCCGGCTCACGGTCGCGCGCGAGACGCCGGCCGCGCGCGCGACCATCTCGAGCGTGGGGGCCCCGGGCCCCGGTTCGTTCGCCATGTCCGTCAGTCTAGGTCGCGTCGTGCGGCGGATCGCGGTCGGTCGCGTCGTTTCGAGACGCTCACTGCGCTCGCCCCTCAGACGGCCCCGCCCAGCGCGCGGTCGCGGATGGCGCGGGCGTACGCAAGCCCGGAGTCCTTGACGGTGCGGACCTGCGTGTCGTAGTCGACGCGCACGATGCCGAACCGCTTGTCGTACCCCCAGGCCCACTCGAAGTTGTCGAGCAGCGACCAGTAGAAGTAGCCGTGCACCGGGATGCCCTGCTCGATCGCGTCGAGGATCGCCCCGAGATGCTGCTCGAGGAACACCACTCGCTCGGCGTCGTGCACGCGCGCCGCGCCCGTCTCGTCGACCGACACCTCGTCATCGTATGCGGCGCCGTTCTCCGTGACGTAGAGCTTCACCCCCCGCTCGCTCGCGTACTCGCGGTGCACCCGCTCGAGCAGCTCGGTGAGCCCGGCCGGCTGCACCTCCCAGTCCATGACGGTGAGCGGCAGCCCCTGCGGGTGGTTGTGCACGCCGTCGGCCGCCGGGTAGGGCGACCGGGTCGCGCGGTCGGTCGGCGCCTGACCGGGCAGCGGGTGCTCGGCCGGCTGGTCGCTCACGAGCTCGCCGTGGTAGTAGTTCACGCCGAGCGCATCGATCGGGGTGCTGATCGTCGCGAGGTCGCCGTCGTGCACGACCTCGTCGAGCACCAGGTCGAGCCCCGAGCCCTCCGACGCCAGGTCGGCGACGAGGTCGGCCGGATACGCCCCGCGGAAGATCGGGTCGAGGAACACCCGGTTGAACTGGGCGTCGATCCGGCGCGCCGCGTCGACGTCGCCGGGGCGTGCCGGGTCGACGGGCTTCGCCACGGTCAGGTTCAGCGTGATGCCGAGTTCGAGCGAGGCATCCCGGGAACGCAGGGCTTCGATCGCGAGGCCGTGGCCGAGCATGAGGTGGTGCGCCGCCTGGAGCCCGGCCTCCTTCGAGAACCGGCCGGGCGCATGCGCGCCGGCCGTGTAGCTGAGGAACGACGAGCACCACGGTTCGTTGAGCGTCGTCCACACGTCGACCCGGTCGCCGAGGGCGGCATGCACGTCGAGCGCGTAGTCGCGGAACCGGTAGGCGGTGTCCCGGTTCGTCCAGCCGCCCTGCTCCTCGAGCGCCTGCGGCAGGTCCCAGTGATAGAGCGTGAGCCAGGGCTTGATGCCGGCGCCGAGCAGCTCGTCGACGAGGCGCGAGTAGAAGTCGAGCCCCTTGGGGTTGACCGGTCCGCCGTCGGGGCGCACCCGCGCCCAGGAGGTCGAGAACCGATAGGTCTCCAGGCCGAGCTCCTTCATGAGCGCGACGTCCTGCGGCATGCGGTGGTAATGGTCGCAGGCGATATCGCCGGTGTCGCCGTCGATCACTGCGCCCGGCACTCGGCAGAACGCATCCCAGATCGACGCCGTGCGCCCGTCTTCGAAGGCGGCGCCCTCGATCTGGAAGGCCGCGGTGGCCGCGCCGAACAGGAATCCGTCGGGGAAGGGCCGACGCGAGGCATCCGCGAAGCCGTTGGTCATGGTGTGGTCCTCTCGAAGTTCGATCGTCATCCCTTGACCGCTCCTGCCATGATGCCGCTCACGAGCTGCTTTCCGGCGAAGGCGAACAGGATCAACAGGGGGATCGTCGACAGCAGCACGCCCGCGAGCACGATGGAGTAGTCGACGAAGTGGTTGGACTGCAGGAGCGACAGCGCCACCGGCAGGGTCGGGTCGTTGCGGTCGAGCACGATGAACGGCCAGAAGAAGTTGTTCCAGGCCGAGACGAAGGTGAACAGGCCGAGCATCGCGGCGGCGGGGCGTGCGGCGGGCACGCCCACCGTCCAGAACGTGCGGAACGAGCTCGCGCCGTCGACGCGCGCCGCCTCGACGAGTTCGTCGGGCACCGTCTGCTGCAGGTACTGGGTCATCCAGAACACGCCGAACGCGCTCGTGAGCGCGGGCACGATGATCGCACCGATGTTTCCCGTCCAGCCGAGGTCGGCGAACAGGATGTACAGCGGCACGACGCCGAGCTGGGTCGGCACCGCCATCGTCGCGACGACGAACACGAGCAGCCACCGGCCGCCGCGGAAGCGGAGCTTGGCGAACGCCCACCCCGCGAGGGTCGAGAAGAAGACCACGGATGCCGCGATGAGTGCCGAGCTGTAGATCGAGTTCCACAGCGCTCGCCAGAAGTTGACGGCGGGGTCGTTGATCACGGTGGCCGCGTTCTCGAGGAAGTTGCCGCCCGGCAGCCACGACATGTTCGGGTCGCGGATCGTGGAGGCGTCGCCCGAGCCGATCAGGAACGACCAGTAGAAGGGGAAGATCGCCGAGGCGAGCACGATCGCGAGCGCGGAGTAGACGAACCAGCCGGGGCGGGCGCCTCGGATCGCCCGCGAGCGTCGCGTGCGCCGGGGGCCGTCGGCACCGCTCCAGGGGGAGCGCCGGCCCGTGAGCGCCTCGGCCTCGAGGAGCGCGCGGGTGCTGGTGGAGTCGGTCGTGGTCATCGACGCACGCTCCCTTCGTCGCGTACGACCCGTCGGGTCACGAGCAGGTTGATCACGCCGACGGCGAGGATGATGAGGAAGAGGATCCAGGCGAGCGCGGCCGCCCGGCCGAAGTTCCACTGGCCCCAGCCGATGTCGTAGAGGTAGAGGGTGATGGTGAGCCACTGCGAGTCGGCGCCCCCGGTGCCGTACTGGTCGTACATGCGCGGCTCGTCGAAGATCTGGAGGCCGCCGATGGTGGACGTGATGATCACGAAGACGAGGGTCGGCTTGAGGCTCGGCACCGTGATGGCGAAGAACTGGCGCAGCCGGCCGGCCCCGTCGATCGCGGCGGCCTCGTAGTAGTCGCGCGGGATCGCCTGCATGGCCGCGAGGAGGATGAGCGTGTTGTAGCCGGTCCAGCGGAAGTTGACCATCGTCGCGATCGCGACGTGGCTCGCGAAGGCGTCGCTGTGCCACATGACGGGCGGCAGGCCGAGGTCGGCGAGCGTCGTGTTCACGAGGCCGTACTTGTCGCCGAACATGTTGCTGAAGATGAGCGCCACGGCGACGGGCGCCATGACGTAGGGCACGAGCACGCCCATGCGCCAGAACGTCTTCGCCCGGATGTTCTGGTCGAGCATGGCCGCGATGAAGATCGCGAGGATGAGCTGCGGCACGCTCGACAGCAGGAAGATGCTGAACGTGTTGCGCAGCGCGATCCAGAACTTCGGCTGCGTGAGCACGTAGACGTACTGGTCGAAGCCGATGAACTCGCCCTGGCCTCGCACCAGGTCCCAGTCCATGAACGAGATGACCGCCGTGTACGCGATCGGGAAGAGCCCGACCACGACGAACAGGATGAAGAACGGCGAGATGTAGAGGAAGGGCGAGAGCTTCAGGTCCCACCGGCTGCGCCGCTGGGAGAAGGACAGGCGCCGGATGTCGCGGGGCGGGCGCGGCGCGCTCGGCGGGCGGGCGCTCGCCGAGACATCCGTGTCGGTTGCGGTCATGGTGGGGTCCTCGTGTCGCTGGGTGTGCGGTGTTCAGGTACGGAGGCGTGTCGCGCCGGCGCGCTGGTGCGCCGACGCGACACGCGCTCCGCTCCTGGACTGCGAACGGTGTCGGGCCGACCGGCTCAGCCGATCGCGTCGACCTCGGAGACCCACTGGTCCCACGACGCCTGCTTGTCCTGCGTGCCGTCCTCGACGCGGGTCAGCGCCTTCTGCATCGCGTCGTTGACCTGGAAGTAGTACTCGCCCTTGTACGGGGCGACCGTCACGGCGTTGGCCCGGTCGATGAAGATCTCGCCGACGGGGGCGTTGTTGAAGTACTCGTTGGTGAAGCCGGTGAGCGCCTCGTCGGTGTACGCCTCGGTCTGGCTCGGGAAGGTGCCGGCGTTCACGAAGGCCTTGATCTGCTGCGCAGGGTCGGTCAGCCAGTCGGCGAGCTTCTGCGCCTCCTCGACGTTCTCGCCGTTGGCCGGCACCGTCAGGTACGAGCCGCCCCAGTTGCCGCCGCCGTTCGGGAAGACGTTCGCGACGTCCCACGTGGTGACGTCCTCGGCGTTGCCCGAGATGACGCCGAGCATCCAGCCCGGGCAGAGCATGGTCGCGTACGCGCCGTTCGACAGGCCCGCGAACCAGTCGTCGCTCCACTGGCCGAGGTGGGCCGACTGCGTGGCGCTCGCGTCGAGGACCTGGTTGTAGAGCTCTTCGACCTCGGCGTTGTCGGTCGCGATGATCTCGCCCGACTCGGGGTCCTCGTAGGCGGCCTCGACCTGGTTGATCATGCCCTGGTAGGTGCCGCCGGCCGAGTCGAACCAGGCCTTGCCGGTCGCCTTCGTGTACTGGTCGCCGATCTCGAAGTACTTCGCCCAGTCGCCCTCGAGCAGCTTCGCGACCTCTTCGCGGTCGGTCGGCAGGCCGGCGGCGGCGAGCAGGTCGGAGCGGTAGCAGACGCCCTCGGGGCCGACGTCGGTGCCGTAGCCGATGAGGCGCCCGTCGGCGTCGGTCGCGGCGTCGACCTTCCAGTCGAGCCAGCGGTCGCCGAGGTCCGACGGCACCTCGGCGAGCAGGTCGGAGTACTGCATGACCTCGGGCAGCCAGTCGACCTCGATCGCCTCGACGTCGGCCAGGCCGGTCTTGCCGAGCTTCTGGAAGTAGTTGGCGCGAGCGTCGTTCGAGGTCGCGGCCTTCGTCTGCACGACCGTGACGTTCGGGTTCTCGTCCATGTACTCCTGCAGGAGCTCGTCGGTGTAGCCGAAGTCGTTGAACGTCGCGACGGTCAGTTCGACGGGTCCGCCGTCGGAGCCGGAGCCCGAGTCGGACGTCGGCGCGCAGCCGGCTGCGATGAGGGCGATCGCCGCGGCGCCGGTGGCGGCCGCCGCGAGCTTCGTGTGGCGTGAGAGCTTCACGGTCACTCCTTTGTGTGCGTGGGAATGCGGTCGATGAGAGAGCGCTCTCATGGTGCAGCGTGAGAGCGCTCTCACGATTCGAGCAGTGAGGCTATAGCAGTATCGGCGGACGTGTCAAGAGAGCGCTCTCACACCTGCTGCACGACCCCCGGCGCCGGCGCGTAGACTCGGCTGGTGTCCGATCCCGCAGATCTTCCCGCCGTCAGCGAGGCGGCGCAGCGACGGCGAATGACCGTGGCGCTCGTGCTCATCGCGATCCTCGTGGCGGTCAGCGTCGTGGTGGTGGGCGCGGTCGCCGGCGGCGATACGGGCGCCGGTGCCGCCGAGGGAGACGGGGCCGGGGCATCCGCCTCGGCGACCCCCACGCCTCGACCCGCCCCGCCGACCGCCGCACCGCCCGCGACGGTCGACACGTTCGACCGCACGGCGCACTCGCTCGACGACCCCGCGAGCATCTGGGTCGTCGTCAACCGGCAGCGTGCGCTGAACCCCGAGGACTACGTCCCGGCCGACCTCGTCGAGGTGCCGGTCGCCCACACCTGGGTGCCCGAGCTCCGGCAGGAGGCATCCGACGCCGCCGTCGCGATGTTCGCCGCCGCGGCCGACGAGGCCGACCTCTACCTGGCCTCCAACAGCGCGTACCGCAGCTACGACACCCAGGTCGAGCTCTACGGCGACGGCAGCGATCCGACGACCGCGCCGCCCGGGCACTCCGAGCACCAGACCGGGCTCGCGATGGACATCGGTGCCGAGTGGGGCTGCAGCTTCGAGTGCATGGACGACTCCGCCGAGGGCGAATGGGTCCGGGCGAACGCGTGGCGGTTCGGGTTCATCCTGCGATACCCGGCCGACAAGGTCGAGGTGACGGGCTACCCGCACGAGTCGTGGCACTTCCGCTACGTCGGCGTGCCGCTCGCGACCGAGATGCACGAGAAGGGCATCACGACGCTCGAGGAGTTCTTCGGCGTGCCGGGCGGCGGCGCCTGATGGGCGATGCGCCGAGCACACCCGAGCCGGCGACGGCCCGGGTGAAGCCGGTGCCGCATCGGGGGCTCTCGCTCACGGTGCTCATCGTCAACCAGCTGCTCGCCGGCGTCGGCGTCGCGTCGGGCATCGCGGTCGCGGCCCTCCTCGTGGACGAGCTCACCGGCGTGGTCGCACTCGCCGGGTTCGCCCAGTCGTCGAGCGTGCTCGGCGCCGCGGTCGCGGCGATCCCGCTCGCGAAGCTCGCCGTCGGGCGCGGGCGTCACGTCGCGCTCGCGACGGGTTACGCGCTCGGATGCCTCGGCGCCGTGCTCGTCATCGTCGCCGCCGTCAGCGGGTTCGTGCCGCTCGTCTTCCTCGGCCTCATGGCGTTCGGCGCCGGCACCGCCGCCGGGCTGCAGGCGCGGTTCGCCGCGACCGAGGTCGCGGCGCCCGGGTTCGAGGCCCGCTCGATGTCGCTCGTGCTCTGGGCGACCACGCTCGGCTCGGTCGCGGGGCCGCTGCTGTCCGACCTCGGCGACACGGTCGGGCAGACGCTCGGGCTGCCGGCGCTCGTCGGCCCGTTCCTGTTCTCGGGGGCGGCCTTCGCGTTCTCGGCGCTGCTCGTCGCGGCGCTCCTGCGCCTGCCGCAGGCCGGTCGGCTCGCCAGCGAGGCCGGCGCCGAGGCATCCCCGCAGCCGGAGGCGGCCGACGGTGCCGCAGGGCCCGGGAGACCGGTCGGATCCTGGCAGGCGATGCGCATCGCGGCGCGCAACCCGCGTGCCCTCTTCGCGATCCTCGCGATCGTCTGCTCGCACACCGTCATGGTCGGGGTCATGGTCATGACGCCCGTGCACATGATGGCGCACGGGCTCTCGCTGACCGCGGTCGGCATCGTGCTCAGCATCCACATCCTCGGGATGTACGGGGCGAGCCCGATCGTCGGCTGGCTCGCCGACCGGATCGGCTCCGAGCGGGTGATCGTCATCGGCGTCGGCGTGCTCGTGGCTGCGACGCTGATCGGCATCCTCGCGCCGGCCGACGACATGCTGCTCGTGCCGCTCGCGCTCGGCCTGCTCGGGCTCGGCTGGTCGTGCGGGCTCATCGGCGGCTCGACCCTCGTGACCGACGCGGTCGACTCGTCGATCCGGGTCCCGTTGCAGGGTGCGACCGACGCGGCGATGAACCTGTCGGCGGCGATCGCGGCCGCCCTCAGCGGCTTCGTGCTCGGCCTCGGCGGGTTCGCCGGCGTGTGCCTCGTCGGCATGCTCGTGCTCCTGCCGCTCGTCGTCGCCGGCCTCCGGGCGCGGGCCCGGGCTCGGAGCGGCGTCAGCCCCGAGCCCCGCGAACCCGCGAGCTGAGGGCCTCGAGCAGCGCCGCCGCCGTCGCGGCGTCGTCGACGGTCACGGTGAACCGGCGGCCGTCGCGGCGGGTGACCTGCAGCGCCTCGCCGGCGCGCAGCACGATGCCGAACGACCCGTTCGGCGCCAGCCGCACGCCCCAGCCGCCGAAGTCCGCGGTCGGGTTCACGGTCGTGACCGCGACCGACGCCACGTCGTCGAGCGGCACCGCGAACCTCGGCACGCCGACCGTCGAGCCGACGGTGAGTCCCCGCTCGTCGACGCGCACCCGGAACACGAAGGTCGTCACGGCGAGCAGCACGAGCAGCGCGGTCACGCCGAGCATCACCCACCACACCGGGGAACCGGTGGCGGCGACGACGACGGTGCCGAGGGCGAGCGCGACGATGCTCGCGACGATGGCGACCATCGCGGCGCGGGACATCGTGGCCGTGCTCACCCAGACGGCGCGCTCGCCGGGGGCGAGGTGCAGCGCCTCGACCGACCGGATCGGCGCGGGCGCGGTCGTGACGTTCGGCTGCGCGAACCAACCCGCCGCACCCGCTGCGAGGCCGGTGAGCGCGGCCACGAGGAACGGCAGGCCGATGCCCGGTGCATCGTGCGGGTCGTCGAGGCCGCGCTGCAGGCCGAAGGACCAGGTCATCCCGACGGCGATGAGCACGGTGGTGCCGAGCGAGGCGGCGCCGAGCAGTCGCATCATCGGGCCCCAGTGGCCGTCGCGCGTGCTCGTGAGCATGATCGTCGTGAACAACGCGGTGAGGCCGAGCCCCAGCACGGCGGTGCCGAGCGGCACGGTCCAGGCCGGGGCGAACGCGTCGGGTTCGCCGGTGCCGCTCCAGTGCGTCGCGACGGTGGGCGGCACGTCGGGCAGCCAGGCGAGCATGAGCGCGACGGCGACGAGCGTCACCGTGGCCGGGACGGCGCAGCCCACCAGGAGGTAGCGTCGGCGGGCGGTCCGGACGTCGTCGGATGCGGTCATCGGTAGGTCTCCTTCACGAGGGCGGCGAGTGTGTCGGGGGAGAGCCCGAGCTCTCGGGCGCGTGCGACGAGGGCCGCGACATCGTGGTGCAGTCGTGCGAGCGGTTCGACGGCTTCGGTGACCACGGCGCCGCGACCACGGCGCATGTCGACGAGGCCCTCGTCGCGCAGCGACTGGTAGGCCCGCAGCACGGTGTGGAGGTTGACGCCGAGGGAAGCGGCGACCTCGCGGGCCGACGGCAGCTTGTCGCCCGGGCGCAGGCGCCCCGCGGCGGCATCGGCCCGCACCGACGCGGCCACCTGCGCGAAGATCGGCGTCTCGCTCGCGGGATCGACGCGGATCAGCACGATGACCCCTCCTTCATAACTGTTCTATGAATATTAGAACAGTTGGGGGCGTTCCGACGCAAGCCGCGTGCAGCGGCTTGGGAGAACGCTCTCACCGTCCTCCCAGAGTTCGGGAGGGTTCCTCACAAACTCGCGTGATGAGGTTTCGTGTCCCCCGAAACGCCGACCGGAACCCATCCCGTGTTCAAACGAATCTCCAAGGCTCCGCCTGCCCCCATGCCGCACCGCCGGCGCGCGACGTTCCGCGCACCGGCGGCGATCGACCCCGCACTCCTCGCCGACGGCGCGGAGACGACGGCCGACGGCACCGGCGAAGCCGCGTTCGAGCAGGCGGTGGAACCGGTCGGCACCCGGGAGGACTCGGCCGAGCCCGATACGGCCGAGCCCTCCCGCCCCGCGAAGGCGCGCCGCGGCTTCGTCGCGAAGCGCGACCGCGACGGCTCGGCCGCAAGCGCCGCGTCCCCCGACGCCTCGACGGCCGCGGAAGAGGCTCCCGACGCCGGGACGCCGCAGGGCCCGGGTTCCGTTCCCCGCAACCCGGGCCCGCCGGTGTCCCGTCGCCCGCTCGACGACCCGAGCGAGCCGACCTCGACCGACTCCGCCGCGCCCGCCGCGCCCGCCGCGCCCGCCGCGCCCGCCGGGAAGGCGGGCGAGGCCGCCCCTGGCGCCGACCCGTCCGACCGTCATCCTCGGCACCGCGCCGACCACGCCCGCAACCGGCGTCGGTCGAGCGGGGTGCGCCGGCTCGTCGCGCTCGGCGCGACGACCGCGCTCTTCGGCGTGACCGCGTTCGGCGCCGTCGCCTCGGCGATCGCGCCAGGCGGTGCGGCCTCTGCGACGGCCGCGAGCGGCGCCGGGCACGCGACGGGCGCCCGCGCCGGCTCTCCCGAGGCGGCGTCCGCCCTCGACGAGATCGTCGCGACGGCCGCTGCGAAGGAGGGCCCCACGATCACGAGCGGCCTGTCGACCGCCTCCGCCCCCTTCACGGGCGGAACGCAGGTGACCGTGACCGGCGAGGGTCTCGACCAGGTCGGCGGCGTGACGGTCGCGGGCGCCGAGGCGAAGATCGTCGCCGCCGACGAGGGCACGGTGACGTTCGCGGTGCCGGCGACGTCGGCCGACTCGCTCGGCGGCGCCGAGGTGAGCTTCTCCGACGCCGCGGGCAACCCCGTCCCCGTCGAGCCGCCCGCCGCGTCGGCGGTCGCGGGCGTCGATGCCCCGTCGACGAACGAGGTGACGACGGCGCTCACCCTGAACTACACGACCGACCCCCGCATCGACGCCCAGGTCGACTACGTGCTCGCCCATTGGAGCAGCTACAACACCGACGCGTACCCCGTCCTGAGCGGGGTCGACTGCGCGAACTTCACCAGCCAGTCGCTCGTCGCCCGTGGCTGGAAGATGGACGACGGCTGGTACTACGACCGCGCCACGGGCGCGATGTCGCCGAGCTGGGGAAGCTCGACGGCGCTCCGCGACTACCTGCTGGGGCAGCCGGGTCGGGCGACGCCGCTCGACGACTCCCAGCGCGGCCTCGTCAAGGTCGGCGACATCGCCCAGTTCGACTGGGATGACTCGGGCGACCGCGACCACACCGCCGTCGTGACCCGGGTCGAGCACTCGGGCGCGTCGACCCGCATCTGGGTCGGCGGGCACACGAAGGACGCCGACTACTGGGACGTCGACGAGGCGCTCGCCTCGGGCGGCGGCTCGGTCACCTATTTCTCGCTGAAGTAGCCCGCCGGGGCGTCAGCCGCCGAGCGCGCCGTCGACGATGCGCTTCGCCTCGGCCTGCACGAGGCGCAGGTGCTCGGGACCCTTGAACGACTCGGCGTAGATCTTGTACACGTCCTCGGTGCCGCTCGGCCGTGCCGCGAACCACGCGTCGGCCGTCTCGACCTTGACGCCGCCGATGGCGGCGTCGTTGCCGGGCGCCTTCGACAGCTTCGCCGTGACGGGATCGCCCGCGAGCTCGGTCGCGGCGATCGCGTCGCCGTCGAGCTTGCCGAGCGCGGCCTTCTGCTCGGCGTTCGCCGAGGCATCCACGCGCTCGTAGGCGGGGTCGCCGAAGCGCGACACCAGCTCGCCGTACAGCTCGGACGGGGACTTGCCGGTCACGGCGCGGATCTCGGCGGCGAGCAGGCAGAGCAGGATGCCGTCCTTGTCGGTCGTCCACACGGTGCCGTCGAAGCGCAGGAACGACGCGCCCGCGCTCTCCTCTCCGCCGAACCCGACCGAGCCGTCGACGAGCCCGGGCACGAACCACTTGAAGCCGACCGGCACCTCCCAGAGGCGGCGCCCGAGCGACGCGGCGACCCGGTCGATCATCGAGCTCGACACCAGCGTCTTCCCGATCGCCGCGTCGTCGCGCCAGCCGGGGCGGTGCGCGAAGAGGTACTCGATCGCGACCGCGAGGTAGTGGTTGGGGTTCATGAGCCCGCCGTCGGGGGTCACGATGCCGTGCCGGTCGGCGTCGGCGTCGTTGCCCGTGAGCAGGTCGTACTCGCCGGCCCTGGCGACGACCGAGGCCATCGCGTTGCGGCTCGACGGGTCCATGCGGATCTTGCCGTCCCAGTCGAGGGTCATGAACGACCACGTCGGGTCGACGCGCTCGTTCACGACGGTGAGGTCGAGTCCGTAGCGGTCGCGGATCGCGGCCCAGTAGTGCACCGAGGCGCCGCCGAGCGGGTCGGCGCCGATGCGGATCCCCGAGTCGCGGATCGCCTCCATGTCGATGACGTTCGCGAGGTCGTCGACGTAGGCGCCCCGGAAGTCGTAGGTCTCGACGCCGCTCGGCTCGGCCTGGTTCACCCCGCGCAGGCCGTCGGCGATGAGCTCGTTCGCGCGGGCGGCGATCCACGCGGTCGCGTCGCTGTCGGCGGGGCCCCCGTGCGGCGGATTGTACTTGAAGCCGCCGTCCTGCGGCGGGTTGTGCGACGGCGTGATGACGATGCCGTCGGCCTCGCCCTCCGCGCGCCTGGCGGGGTCGTTGTTCCAGGTGAGGATGGCGTGCGAGAGGGCCGGCGTCGGCACGTAGTCGTCGAACTCGTCGACGAGCACCCGGACCTCGTTGCCGACGAGCACGTCGAGCGCGGTCGTCTGGGCGGGGGCGCTCAGCGCGTGCGTGTCGGAGCCGATGAAGAGCGGGCCGGTGATGCCCTGCGACGCCCGGTACTCGACGATCGCCTGCGTCGTCGCGAGGATGTGGTGCTCGTTGAAGCTCGTCGTGAGCGACGACCCGCGGTGGCCCGACGTGCCGAACGCGACGCGCTGCCCGGGCACCGAGGGGTCGGGCTTCAGCTCGTAGTACGCCCTGACGAGGGCCTCCACGTCGATGAGGTCGGACTCGATGGCCGGGGTTCCCGCTCGCTCGTGCATGCCCACAAGTCTGGCACCGTGCCCGGCATGCCGACAGGTGCGTTACGGGGGCGCATCTCCGCAACGGAGGACGGACGCGCGCGGATGCCCTCTGGTCACGCCACGATCGCGTGCACGGCCGTCGCGACCGAGTAGATCGCGAGGCCCGCGAGCGCTCCGACGACCGTGCCGTTGATGCGGATGAACTGCAGGTCGCGCCCCACCTGCAGCTCGAGCTTCTCCGTCGTCTCGCGCGGATCCCACCGCTCGACGGTCTCCGTGATGACGCCGGCGATCTCGTGCCGGTAGTTGCGCACGACGTAGGCCGCGGCATCCGTCACCCAGTCGTCGACCTTCGCGGCGAGCGCCTCGTCGGTCGCGAGCCGCGTGCCCACCTCCGTGATCGCGGCGCGCAGCCCCGTGCGCAGTTCGCTCGAGGGGTCGGCCAGCCCGTCGACGAGGGTCGCCTTGACGGCACCCCAGGTCTCGCTCGCGAACTCGCGCACCCGTGGGCTCGCGAGCAGGTCGGCCTTGAGCCGCTCGACGCGCGCGATCATCGCGGGGTCGTGCTGCAGGTCGTCGGCGAGCTCCGCGAGGTAGCGGTCGATCGCGAGCCGCAGGGGGTGCGCGTCGTCGGCGCGCACGGCGCGCACGAACGCGAGCACCTCGCGGTGGGCGCGGTCGTCGACGAGGCGGTCGACGAACCCGGGCATCCAGCGCGGCAACCGGTCGGAGACCATCCGCCCGAACGCCTCGGGGTGCGTCTCCAACCAGGACGACGCCTTCTCGAGCACGGCGTCGACGGCCGCGCGCTGCTGGTCGGCCGCGACGAGCTGCGCCCCGATCCGGCCGATCGCGGGCCCCCACTCGGGTTCGAACAGGTGGCGGCGGGCGAGCCGCTCGATGACGTCCTCCACATCGTCGTCGCCGAGCATCGTGAGCACGCCGCGGGCGGCGACCGAGGCCTCGGCCGCGACCCGCTCGGCGTTCGCGGGGTCGGCGAGCCACCCGCCGACGCGGCGCGCGATGCCGATCGAGCGCAGCTTGCCGAGCACGACCTCGTCGGAGAGGAACTCGTGCTCGACGAACGCCCCGAGGGTCGCACCGATCTCGTCCTTGCGTCGCGGGATGATCGCGGTGTGCGGGATCGGGATGCCGAGCGGATGCCGGAACAGCGCCGTGACGGCGAACCAGTCGGCGATCGCGCCGACCATCGCGCCCTCGGCGGCCGCGCGCACGTAGCCCATCCACGCGATCTCGTCCTGCAGCGAGAACGACACCGCGAAGACGACGGCCGCGACGACGAGCAGGCTCGTCGCGACCCGCTTCATGCGGCGCAGCGCGGCCAGCCGCTCGGCGTCGCTCGGCAGTGCCCTGGTGTCCACGTCCGCAGTATTTCAGGCCGGTCGCGCGCCGCTCGTTAGGCTTGGCGCATGACGACGGATGCCTCGGCGACGCCCCCTGACGAGACGTACTCGTACCTCGGGCCGGCGGGCACGTTCACCGAGGCGGCGCTGAAGCAGGTGCCCGAGGCGCACGGGAGGCACTGGCGCCCGGTGAACAACGTGGGCGAGGCGCTCGCCGACGTCGTCGAGGGCCGCTCGGTCGCCGCGATGATCGCGATCGAGAACTCGATCGACGGCGGCGTGACCGCCACGCAGGACGCCCTGGCCACCGTGCCGGGCCTGCGCATCATCGGCGAGTACCTCGTGCCGGTGAACTTCGTGCTCGTCGCCCGGCCCGGCACCGCGCTCGCCGACGTCCGCGTCGTGAACGCCCACCCCGTCGCGTACGCCCAGTCGCGCGGATGGCTCGAGCGCGAGCTGCCCGACCACGGCCACATCCCGGCGACGAGCAACGTGCAGGCCGCGGCATCCCTGTTCGAATCGGCTCAGGCCGATGCGGCCGTCGCGCCGCCCGGCATCACCGAGCACCTCGACGTCGACGTGCTCGCGCGCGACATCGGCGACAACCCGAACGCGGTGACCCGCTTCGTGCTCGTGAGCCGTTCGCGCGCGCTGCCCGCGCCGACCGGCGCCGACAAGACGAGCCTCATCGTCGAGCTGCCCGACGACGAGCCGGGCGCCCTGCTCGCCATGCTCGAGCAGTTCTCGACCCGGGGCGTCAACCTCTCGCTCATCCAGTCGCGGCCGATCGGCGACGCGCTCGGCCGGTACCGCTTCGTGATCGACCTCGAGGGGCACGTCGAGGACGAGCGGGTCGCCGACGCGCTGCTGGGCCTCCGGCGCTACTCGCCGAAGGTGATCTTCCTCGGCTCGTACCCGCGCGCCGACCGGCGTGAGGTCGAGTACCACTCGAAGTACGATGACGAGATCTTCATCGAGGCCCGCGACTGGCTGCGCGGACTCTTGAGCGGCGAACCCGACGGCGCCTGACGGCGACGCGGGCTCACGAAGGGGGTCGACGATGACCGGGGCACGTGAGGGCATCGACCCGCGCTACGACGCGCGGTACCAGCGCGGCTACGACGGGCACGGGGCGGATGCCTCGGCCGAGACTCCCGCGCGGGCTGCCGACCCCGTGCCGTCGGTGCCGGTGCCGGTGCCGTCACCGACGCCGGCACCGACCGCGGCGGTGGAGGCCGACCGCCGCGCGGCCGAGGCGCGATCGCGGCCGGCCGAGCCCGACGAGGCGTTCGACCTCTTCGGGCTGCTCGAGCCGGAGCCCGACGACGAGCGGGACGACGCGGAGTTCGACGACGACCCCGCGGAGGTCGACGCCGCCGACGAGGACGATGAGGAGCCTTCCCGGCCCGCCCCGGCGGGCGCGGGCGCACCCGCCGGCCATGCCGATCCCGAGCCCGAACCGGCATCCGCTCAGCTCGACCGGCGAACGTGGGCGTGGCTCGCCGCCGGCTGGGCGTTCACCGGAGCCGTCATCGCCGTCGGCGTCTGGCTGACCTGGATCGTGAACGCGGACGTCAGCTGGTACGTGGCCGCGGGGCCCGCGGCGGAAGACCTCGGCATGCAACTGCTGCGCACCCTGGGCTGGTCGCTCGCGCCCTCGCTGCTGATGGCGGGCGGTGTCGGGATGGTCGTCGTCACGGTCGTCGCGGCCCGCCTCTCGGAGCGGACCGCGTGGCGGCCGGGCTTCGCGGGGGCGTTCGCGCGCCCCGCGGCATGGTGGGCGCTCGTCGCCGTCGCGGCCGCCGGGCTGATCGCGATGCCCGGCCTCATCGCCGCGATCCACGAGTACACCGTGCTGAGCTCCGGCGCCGGCATCATCGTCGACGACACGGGCGCCGACAATGTGCAGCAGGCGCAGCTCGACGCCATGGCGAGGGGGCAGTTCGCGCAGGCGATCGTGAGCCCACTCACGCTCACGACCGTCGCGGCGGTGGTCGCCGTCGTGTCGCTCGAGGCGCGTCGTTCGCTCCGGCGGTCGAACGACCGCCCTGCCCCCGCCGGCTGAGACATCACGACGCCGAGCGCCGGGGCGGGTGCGGCCTCAGCGGGCTGCGCCCCCCATCACCGCGCGGGCGTCGGGGCCGAGCCCCCCGTCGAGCGCCGATCGCCACGCCGACTGCACGGCGGCGGTGACCGCGCCGCGCACGACCGTGTTCTCGGCGAACGGTGAGAGGCGGACCTCGATCGGGTCCGCCCCGCGCGCGGTGAGGCGCCGCTCGAGGGCGGCGGTGAGCACGTCGCCGCCGCGGGCGATGCCGCCCGTGACGTACACGCGGTGCAGGTCGAGCGCGAGCAGGATCGGCGTGAGCGCCCGAGCCGCGACGTCGGCGAGCAGGTCGACGATCTCGGTCGCCGCGCGTTCGCCGTCGTTCGCCCGTTCGAACACGTGCGCGGCGGCGGCCTCGGGGCCGAGCTCGGAGGCGAGCCGGGTGAACGGGTCGCGAGCGGCGACGAGGCGGGCGACCTCGTCGATGCGCTCTGCGCCCACCACGGCCTCGAGTGGGGCGCGCTCGCCGCTCCACGGGTCGGTCACCATCAGGCCGCCGATCTCGCCCGCCGCCCCGAGCGGGCCGCGGTAGAGGCGGCGCTCGAGCACGAGGCCGGCGCCGAGCCGTTCGCCCCATTGCACCGTGAGGAACGAGGGCGGGCAGTCGTCGAGCTCCGACATGGCGAGCGCCGCGAGGTTCGCGTCGTTGTCGAGTTCGACGGCGGCACCGAATCCTCGGCCGAGCTCGCGCGTCAGGTCGAGGTCGGTCCAGGCGTCGATTCCGCGGATGACGCGCACGCGACCGCCCGCCCGGTCGATCATGCCGACACTCGCGATCGACACCGCCGAGATTCCGCCGCGAGCGAGCCCTGCGGAGCCGAGCGCGCGATCGACGGTGGCGCTGACGAGCCGCAGGAGCTCCCGCCCGTCGCGCAGTTCGTGGAGGGCGTTCGCCTCGGCGAGCACGGTGCCCGAGGCATCGGCGACCTCCGCGACGACGCGGTGCAGGCCGATGTCGACGCCGAGCACGTGGAAGCGCCCTGCGGCGACCGTGAAGCGCGCCGCGGGACGCCCGAGCGATTCGACCGGGTCGTGCCGCACGAGCCAGCCGTCGGCGTCGAGCTCCTCGATGATCGTGGCGACCGTCGAACGCGTGAGCCCGGTGCGCTCGGCGACCTCGACGATGCGCACGGGCGCCGTGGCCGCGCGCAGCTCGTCGAGGACGCGGGCGGTGTTGTAGCGCTTGAGTCGTGCCGTGCCGACGATCGGGTCGTTCATGGGGCTCCGTTCCGGCGTCAGTTTAACCGAGACTTTACGTTAAGACCTTGCTTAAGCCTCGGACCTCTGGTTGGGTCGGGATGGCGGCGCGCGATCGCGCGCCGGAGAACCACCGGCGAAAGGCCCGACGATGCACCCAACGCCCAGACGACGAGCGGCCCTGGCTCCGCTCGCGACGATCGCGACCGCACTCCTGCTGACGACGGGCACCGCCGTCGGCGCGAGCGCCGAGCCGCCCGAGCGCACCGCGAATCTCAACGTGCCGCCCCAGACCGCCGCCGGCCTCGAGCCCGCGCGCGAGGCCGTCGAGCGGCTCCTCGGCGAGGCATCCGACGGGTTCGACCTCGCGACGCTCGTAGCGGCCGACGGTGCCGACCGCTACGAGATCACCTCGAAGCGCAACCACGTTCGCGTGGCGGCGACCGACTCGGCGACCGCGATCGCGGGCGTCAACGCCTACCTCGGCACGATCGGCCAGTCGGTGTCGTGGAACGTGCGCAACCTCGATCCCGAAGCCGCGCTGCCGCTGCCGACCGAGCCGATCTCGGCGACCGCGAACGTGTCGCACCGCTTCTACGGCAACGACACCGAAGACGGCTACACCGGTGCCTATCGGACGTGGGAGGAATGGGAGCGCGAGATCGACGAGCTCGCCGCCCTCGGTTTCAACGAGGTGTTCATGCCCGTCGGGTCCGAGGCGGTCTACGCCGAGGTGCTGCAGCAGTTCGGGTACTCGGCCGAGGAGGCACGGGCGTGGATCCCGCTGCCCGGGCACCAGCCGTGGTGGCTCCTGCAGAACATGTCGAGCTACCCCGCGGGTACGAGCGAGGCGCTGCTCGAGGAGCGCACCGAGCTCGGCCGCAAGATCGCCGACCGCCTGCGCGAGCTCGACATGACGCCCGTGCTCCCCGGCTACTTCGGCACCGTGCCGACCGACTTCGGCGACCGCAACGCCGACGCCCGCGTCGAGCCGCAGGGCGGCTGGGTCGGCTTCCAGCGCCCGGGATGGCTCGACCCGAACTCGGCCGTGTTCCCGGCCGTCGCCGACGCGTTCTACGAGGCATCCGAAGCGAAGCTCGGCACGTCCGGCGCCTACAAGATGGACGTGCTGCACGAGGGCGGCCGTCGCGGCTCGGTCGACGTGCCCGCGGCCACGCGGGCGATCGAGACCGCCCTCCAGACGGCGCGGCCCGGCGCGACGTGGGTGCTGCTCGGCTGGCAGAACAACCCGCCGGCGGATGTCGCGGCGGCGGTGAACCCCGAGACGACGTTCATCGTCGACGGCCTGTCGGACCGCTTCGCGCGCGGCGACCTCGAGGCGAAGTGGAGCGGCGTGCCGTACGCCTTCGGCACGATCTGGAACTACGGCGGGCACACGACGATGGGCGCCGAGCTCGTGAAGTGGAACGACACGTTCGACGACTGGCTGAACCGCGACGGCAGCCGCGTCGACGGCATCGCGGCGCTGCCCGAGGGCGGCCTCAACAACCCCGCCGCGATCGACTTCTTCGCCGGCCTCGCCTGGCGCGACGGCCCCGTCGACGTGAACGCGTGGTTCGACGCCTGGACCGAGCGTCGCTACGGCATCGACGACCCCGAGCTGAAGGCGGCCTGGCGCATCCTCGCCGAGACCGCGTACACGCTGCCCGACAACGAGGGATTCGCCGAGGCGCACGACGGCCTCTACGGGGCTCGTCCCTCGCTCTCGGCGAGCCACGGCGCGACCTGGTCGCCGGGCAACCTCTCGTACGACCCCGACCGCTTCGCCGAGGCGCTCGACCACCTGCTCGCCGCGGCACCCGCCGCGGGTGAGAACGCGAGCTACCGCTACGACCTCATGGATGTCGCGCGCCAGGTGACCTCGAACACCTCGAGGGTGCTGCTGCCGCAGCTGCAGCAGGCGTACGGCATGCGCGACCGCGCCGCCTTCACGCAGCTCAGCGAGGAGTGGCTCGAGAACATGGACCTGCTCGACGAGATCGTCGCGACCCAGCCGCAGATGCTGCTCGGCCGGTGGATCGCCGATGCCCGGGCCACCGGAGCCGACGCCGCCGAGGCCGACCGGCTCGAGTTCGACGCGCGCTCGCTCATCACGACGTGGGGTCACCGCGACGCGGTGAACGCGGGGCTCAACGACTACGCGAACCGCGAGTGGCAGGGCCTCGTCGGCACGTACTACAAGGACCGCTGGGAGCGCTTCTTCGCGAGCATCCAGACGTCGTTCGACACCGGCAAGGCGCCCGCCTCGATCGACTGGTACGCCGTCGGCGCCGAGTTCACCGGCTCGACCGACACGTCGGCCTTCCTCACCGACCCCGAGGGCGACATCGTGGAGCTCGCCGCGCACGCCGTCGAGGCGCACGACGCGACGGTGCCCGACGTGCCGGAGCCGCCGGCGGCGGGTGAGCACTTCCTCTCCGACCTGCCGTTCGCGACGGTTTCGCTCAACCCCACCTACGGGCCGATCGAGCGCGACACCGAGATCGGCGAGGCGGCGTACGGCGACGGCAAGCCCATTCGGCTCGCGGGCGTCGAGTACGCGAAGGGCCTCGGCGTGAACTCGCCGACGACGATCGGGTTCAACCTGGGCGGGCAGTGCACGGCGTTCGAGGCGGTCGTCGGCATCGACGACATCATGAACAAGGCGGGTTCGACGGCCAACGTCATCTTCCGGGTCGTTGCCGACGGCGAGGTGCGCTACGACAGCGGCGCGATGACGAAGGGCCTCGCGGCCGAAGCGTCGGTCGACGTCACCGACGTCGAGCGGCTCGAGCTCGTCGTCGACCCCAACGCGGCCGCTTCGCCCGCCGGCCAGGCCGAGTGGTACGACCGCGCCGACTGGGCCGACGCGACGGTCACCTGCGGCTGACGACGGCGTCACCGCGGGGCGGGATCGGTCGAACCGGCCGATCCCGCCCTCGTCGGTCGCGGCTCACCGTAGGGGGCTCTACCGGCCGGGCGCACGCGTGTGGTTGCATGAGCCATGGACTCGAACGACGCGCCCTCCGAGGTGAAGTTCAACGGCAGGCTCGCGCTCCTGCTCGCGATGGCGATGTTCGTGCTCGTCGTCGACACGTCGCTCATGAACGTGTCGATCTCGGCGGTCGTGAAGGATCTCGACACGACCGTGAGCGGCGTGCAGAGCGCGATCGCGCTCGAGGCGCTCGTCTCGGCGGCGTTCATCCTCATCGGCGGCAAGACGGGCGACCTCATCGGGCGCAAGCTCGCGTACATCCTGGGCCTGCTCGGTTACGCGATCGGTGCGATCGCGATGGTCCTCGCGCAGGACCTCATCGCGATCATCATCTTCTGGGCCGTCATCGGCGGCATCGGCGCCTCGCTGCTGCTGCCGGCGATGCAGTCGCTCATCCACGGCAACTTCGAGGGCGCCCATCAGAAGCGGGTCTACGCGCTCGTCGGGGCGTCGGCCGCGATCGCCGCGGCCGTCGGACCGCTCCTCGGCGGGTTCATCACGACGTTCCTGTCGTGGCGGGTGGGCTTCGCCCTCGAGGCGCTCATCATCGCGATCGTGCTCGCGGGGATCGGGCTCGTCAAGGACGTGCCGTACACCGGCGACCGATCGATCGACCTCGTCGGCGCGCTGCTCTCGATCGTCGGCATGGGCGGGGTCGTCACGGGCATCCTCGTGTGGCAGGAGGGCGGCGGCTACGTCGGCCTCATCATCGGCATCGGCGTGCTCGGCCTCGGCCTCCTCGTCTTCTGGCTGCGGGGCCGCAAGCGTGCGGGCAAGCCCGTGCTGCTCGACCCGGCACTGTTCGAATCGAAGATGTTCCGCACCGGGGCGAGCGGCCAGCTGCTGCAGCAGATCGCGCTCGGCGGCACGATGATCGTGCTGCCGATCTACCTGCAGATGGTGTTCGAGTACAACGCGCTGCAGGCGGGCCTCTCGATCGCGCCGCTCTCGCTCAGCATGTTCGTCGTCGCGCTGCTCGCCGGGCGGGGCCTCAAGCGGCGGCCCGCGACGATCATCCTCACGGGGTTCGCGCTCGTCGTGGTGGGCGTCGGCGTGATCGTGCCGATCGTGCCCATCGCCGACTCGGGCTGGTACCTCACGATTCCGCTCGTCGTCGCCGGCAGCGGGCTCGGGTTCCTGGTCTCGCAGCTCAACAACTACACGCTCTCGCCGATCTCCGACGAGCGGGTGAGCGAGGCGGCCGGCGTCAACTCGGCGGCGGGGTCGTTCGGCCTCTCGTTCGGCCTCGCCTTCGCGGGCGCGATCATGCTCGCGACCCTCGCGTTCACCTTCACCGCGAGCGCCGAGTCGAGCTCGGTGCTGAGCGCCGAGGAGGCTCAGCAGGTCTCGACCGTGCTCGAGGAGGACGCCGAGATCATGAGCGACACGGGGCTCGCCGAGCTGCTCGTCGACCAGCCGCCCGCGGTGCAGGAGGAGATCCTGCGCATCAACACCGACTCGCGCGACATCGCCCTGCAGGTCGCGCTGCTCGTGCCGATCCTCGCGGGCCTGCTCGGCGTCCTGAACGCGTTCCGCATGCGCCGGCTGCCCGACCCGAACCCCTCGGCGTCGACCGAGGGCTCGATGCTCGGCTGACTCAGCGCGGCACGCGCACCGTGAGCGACGCCGGATCGACCTCGAACCGTGCCGCGACGACGGAGCCGAACTCGTCGCCGTCGATCTCGAACTCCTGCGGGCCGCCCTCGATGACGAGGTCGACCGTGCGCCCGCGCGAGTACGCGACGACCTGCCGGCGGTTGCCGCCCGTGAGGTCGAGCACCTGGCGGCCGATCGCGGTCTTGCGCATGACCCGGTTCTCCCAGGCGATCACGCGCCACACGAACAGCCAGCCGAAGAGGTTGCGCGGCTGCAGCCGGACGACGTCGAGACGCCCGTCGTCGAGCTCGGCGTCGGGGATGAGCTCGAGGTTGCCGGGCAGGTAGCCGAGATTCGCGACGAGGATGCTCGACACCCTCGACCGGTGGTGCCGCCCGCCGTCGAGCCGGTGCACGACGCGGAACGGCTCCGAGTTCGGCAGCGCTCGCAGCCCGGCGTCGACGTAGGCGAGCCAGCCGACCCGCTTCTTGAGGTCGGGGTTCGTGTTCGCGATCATCGTCGCGTCGATGCCGATGCCGGCCATCACGAGCGACGCGTGCGCCTCGGTCGTGCCGTCGGGCCGCCGTACGCGGGCGATGAGCACGTCGACCGCCCGGTCGAGGCCGGCGAACGCGAGCACGACGGCGTCGTCGACGTCGTTCACCGGGATGTCGAGGTTGCGCGCGAACAGGTTGCCCGTGCCGAGCGGCACGATGCCCATCGGCACGCCCGTGCCGCGCAGGCCCGCCGCGACCGATCGAACGGTGCCGTCGCCGCCCGCCGCGATCACGAGGTCGACGCCGGCGTCGACCGCCTCGCGAGCCATGCCCTTGCCCGGGTCGTCCTGTGTCGTGTCGATCCACAGCGAGGGGGCGAAGCCCTGCCGCTCCTCCGCCCGTGCGACGGCGGCCCGGAGGGCGTCGACGCCCGACTTCGTGGGGTTGCTGATCACCGCCGCGCGCGGGCGCGGCTCCGAGGCATCCGCCGGGTTCTCGTGGTGGGCCGTCACCCTGCCAACGGTACGGCACGCGCGTGCGTGAGTCCGCTGAAGGGCCGGGGATGCCGCGGGCTAGACTTGCTCGGGTGATCGACCCCGTGCTGCTCCGCGAGAACCCCGACCTGATCAAGCGTTCGCAGGAGCTCCGTGGCGAGTCCTCGGCGTTCGTCGACGAGGCCGTCGCCGCCGATGCGGCGCGCCGCACGGCGATCACCGTCTTCGAGACGCTCCGCGCCGAGCAGAACGCGTTCGGCAAGCAGGTCGCGCAGGCGCCGAAAGACGCGAAGGCCGCCCTCGTCGCCCAGGCCCAGGAGCTCGCCGGTCGCGTGAAGGCCGCGAACCAGGCCGTGAGCGATGCCGAGGCCGAGTTCACCCTCGCCGTGCAGAAGCTCGGCAACATCGTCATCGACGGGGTGCCCGCCGGCGGCGAAGACGACTACGTCGTCCTCCGCGAGGTCGGCGAGATCCCCGCGTTCGACTTCGAGCCGCGCGACCACCTCGAGATCGGCGAGCTGCTCGACGCGATCGACATGCAGCGCGGCGCGAAGGTGTCGGGCGCGCGCTTCCACTACCTCAAGGGCGTGGGCGCCCGCCTGGAGCTCGCGATCATGACGATGGGCCTCGACCGGGCGATCGCCGCCGGGTTCACGCCGCTCATCACGCCGACGCTCGTGCGGCCCGAGATCATGAACGGCACCGGGTTCCTCGGCTCGCACGCCGAGGAGGTCTACTACCTGCCCGACCAGGAGCTGTACCTCACCGGTACGAGCGAGGTCGCGCTCGCCGGGTACCACGCCGACGAGATCATCGACGTGTCGAACGGTCCCATCCGCTACGCCGGCTGGTCGACCTGTTACCGCAGCGAAGCCGGCTCGCACGGCAAGGACACGCGCGGCATCATCCGGGTGCACCAGTTCAACAAGCTCGAGATGTTCACCTACATCGACCCGGCCGACGCCGAGGCCGAGCACGAGCGGCTGCTCGCGTGGCAGGAGGACATGCTGCAGAGCCTCGGGCTCGCGTACCGGGTGATCGACACCGCCGCGGGCGACCTCGGCTCGAGCGCCGCACGCAAGTACGACGTCGAGGCGTGGGTGCCGACGCAGAACGCGTACCGCGAGCTCACGTCGACGTCGAACTGCACGACGTTCCAGGCCCGCCGGCTCGACATCCGCCACCGCACCGAGAGCGGTAGGACCGCGCCGGTCGCGACGCTCAACGGCACGCTCGCGACGACCCGATGGATCGTCGCCATCCTCGAGACCCACCAGCAGGCGGACGGATCGGTGATCGTGCCCGAGGCGCTGCGCGGCTACCTCGGCGGGCTCGAGCGATTCGAGCCCGTCGCGCGATGAGCATCGAGCGGACGACGGCGGACGACGTCGCGGCGGAGCAGTGGTTCGTCGCGCTCGACGTCGACGGCACGATCATGCACGAGGACGGCACGATCGACGGCCTCGTCGCCGACGCCGTCGCCGCAGCGGCGGAGCGGGGCCACCTCGTGACCCTCGCGACCGGCCGTTCGTGGGCCACGACGCGGCCCGTGCTCGAAGAGCTGGGACTCGTGCCCGAGTACGTCGTGTGCGCGAACGGCGCGATCACGATGCGCCGTGACGACACCGTCGATGGTGGTTACACGCGCGAGCACGTCGAGACGTTCGACCCGACCGCGGTGCTCGAGCGCATCCGGGCGTTCCTGCCGTCGGGCAAGTTCATGGTCGAGCTCGCCGACGGGCACCGGCTCTACACGGCGGGCATGACCGAGTGGAACCTCGACGACGCGCGCGAGGTGGTGTTCGACGAGCTGCTCGACCAGCGCGCGACGCGCGTGGTCGTCACGAGCCTCGAGCACGGCCTCGACGAGTTCTTCGAGATCGTCGACAAGATGGGCCTGCACCACGTGAGCTACGCGATCGGGTGGACGGCGTGGCTCGACATCGCGCCCGACGGGGTCAACAAGGCGACCGCGCTCGAGCGGGTGCGCGGATGGCTCGGGGTCGACGCCGATCGGGTGCTCGCCGTCGGCGACGGTCGCAACGACCTCGAGATGTTCGCGTGGGCCGGCGCGGCCGGCCGCTCGGTCGCGATGGGCCAGGCGCCCGATGAGGTGCGGGCCGCAGCGCTCGAGGTGACCGGGGCCGTCCACGAGGCGGGTCTCGCGTCGACGCTCGACACACTGCCCTGACCGGCGGTGCGCATCCGCGCGGGGGCGCGGAAAATAGAATCATCCGGTCGGGAGGGGACGACGTGGAACGAGGGACCGAGGAGCCGGGCGGAGCGGCCGCGACGCGGGCCGGTGCGGCCGACGAGCGCCCGGCGACGCCGGGCGGGGTCGGCGACGCCGCGACGTCGGCGCCGCCCGCGACCGCGGTCGAGCCCGCTCGCCACGGCCGACTCCCGCCCCACACCGGGCCCCGCGCGACGCTCAAGCTCGTGGCATCCGTCGTCGCCGTCGTCGCGGTGAGCGCGACCGCGGTCGCCGCCTACGCGGCCGTCGACCTCGTGGGGTCGGTGAAGCAGGGCGCCTCGCTCGCGAGCGAGACCCTCCTCGAGGGAGTGCCCGATATCGGTGCGATGGACGGCGGACTCAACTTCCTGCTCGTCGGCAGCGACGAGCGCCCCAAGGACGGTTCGTTCGGCGACCCCGAGCTCGACTCGGGCACGCTCAACGACGTCAACATGCTGCTGCACGTGTCGCAGGACCACTCGCATGTGGAGGTCGTGAGCTTCCCCCGCGACATGATCGTGCCCGTGCCGGAGTGCCCCGACCCGGTCGACCCTGGGACCGGCCCCCTGTCGGCGATGTCGGGCGTGCCGCTCAACAGCGTGCTCGAGCACGGCGGCCTCACGTGCGTCGCGATGACGATCGAACAGCTCACGGGCACGAAGATCCCGGTCGGCGGCGTCGTCGAGTTCAAGGGCGTCGCCGCGCTCTCCGAAGCCGTCGGCGGGGTCGAGGTCTGCCTCGCCGACCCGATCGACGACATCGACTCGGGCCTGCACCTGCCGGCCGGCGTGCACAGCCTGAAGGGGTACGACGCGCTCGCCTTCCTGCGCACTCGGCATGCGGTCGGCGACGGCAGCGACCTCGCGCGCATCGCGAGCCAGCAGGCGTTCCTCGCATCGCTCGCCCGAACCCTCCAGTCGAGCGGCACCCTCAGCGACCCGGTGAAGCTCTACTCCATCGCGAAGGCCGTGCTCTCGAACATCGAGCTCTCGAAGGAGCTGCAGAACCCGACCCGCCTGATGTCGATCGCCCGCGCCCTGCAGGACACCGACCTGTCGAAGATCGCCTTCGTGCAGTACCCGACGGTCGGCGCCGGCGACGGGCAGCACGTGCTCCCGTCCGAGACGTCGGCCGAGCTCGTGAACCTCGCCCTGCAGGAGGACCGCCCGATCGTGCTCGACCCGGCGGCGCTCGACGACGCCGAGTTCGGCACGGTCGACCCGAACGCGCCGGCCGAGGGCGAGGGCGAGGGCGACGGCGTCGACGAGGAGCCCGCGGAGGAGCCGACCGAGGCTCCGGCCACGACGCCGCCCGCCGACCAGTTGCCGCCCGACGTGACCGGAACCACCGGCGACCAGGTGCGCTGCACCACCGCGAACGAGGGCTGACCGCCGCACCCGACCGCGCTTCAGCGCTCTTTCAGGAGCCTCTGCGAGGCTCTCAGAAGCGCGATTCGGCTAGAATCGGGGCCTGCCTGCTCGATGAACTCCGCCTCGGAGGGTCGCGCGGGCATGGAGGGCTGTCCGAGCGGCCGATGGAGCTGGTCTTGAAAACCAGTGGGCAGCAATGCCTCGTGGGTTCGAATCCCACGCCCTCCGCGCGACCACCCGACAGGAGAGGACCCCGGTGAACGAAGCGTTGCGCCCCAGCTCGCGGCGCGCCGCCAAGAATCCTGCGGTGGCACGACACGGGCGGCTCGGCCGTCGTTCGATCGTGCGTACGCTCGCGAAGGTGGCGGCGTCGTTCGTCGCCGTCGCGCTCGTCTCCGGCGGTGCGGTCGCCGCGTACGCCGCGTGGGACCTCGCGAACACCCTGAAGCCGACCGTCTCGCTCGGCAACGAAGACGTGCTCGAGGGCGTGCCCGACGTCGGAGCGATGGAGGGCGGCGTCAACGTGCTGCTCGTCGGCAGCGACAGCCGCGAGGGCCAGGGCAACGGCTTCGGCGACCCCGACGAAGAGACCGCCGTGCTCAACGACGTCACGATGCTCCTGCACATCTCGCAGGACCACTCGCACGTCGAGGTCATCAGCTTCCCGCGAGACATGTTCGTCGACGTGCCCGCGTGCACCGACCCCGAGGACCCCGCCGGCGAACCGCTCTACGAGCAGTACGGCGTGAAGATCAACTCCGTGCTCGACTACGGCGGCATGGCGTGCGTCGTGAAGACCGTCGAACAGCTCACGGGCGTCACCATCCCGTTCGCCGGCACCGTGCAGTTCATGGGCGTCGCCGCGATGAGCGAGGCCGTCGGCGGCGTCGAGGTCTGCGTGGCCGAGCCCATCGAGGACGAGCACACCGACCTCTACCTCGACGCCGGCATGCACGAGCTCAAGGGGCTCCAGGCACTGCAGTTCCTGCGCACCCGGCACGGCGTCGGCGACGGCTCCGACCTCGGCCGCATCTCGAACCAGCAGGTCTTCATGTCGTCGCTCGCCCGCAAGCTGCAGGACGGCGGCACGCTCGGCGACCCCGTCGCGCTCTACTCGATCGCCAAGGCGGCCCTCGCGAACATGGAGCTGTCGAGCTCGCTCGCGAACCCCACCACCATGGTGTCGATCGCGAAGGCCATGAAGGACATCGATCTCGCGAAGATCGCGTTCATCCAGTACCCGACCGGCACCGTCGAGGGCGGCGTCATGCCGAGCGACTCGGCGTCGATCGTGAACACCGCGCTCCAGCAGGACACCCCCGTGACCTTCGACCCCGAGGCCGACGACGCGTCGTTCGCCTCGGCGGGCGACCCGAGCGCTCCGCCGGCGGAGGAGGCGCCCGTCGAGGAGGCTCCCGCGGAGGAGACGCCCGAGGGTGAGGCCCCGGCCGAGACGACGGCGCCCGAGCCGACGACCGAGGCGCTGCCGATCGACGTCACCGGCCAGACGGCCGCCGACACCCGTTGCTCGGCGGGCCGCACCCTCGAAGACCAATAGCCGGTCGGGATGCCTCGGGGCCGACCCCGAGGCATCCCGAATCGTCTTTCCGGCGATCGTCGGGTTATGATGGCTGTCGCGTGTGCGCCTGCGCACCCGCGAGGAGACGTCGCATAGTCCGGTCGAGTGCACCACCCTGCTAAGGTGGAGTCCCCGTAAGGGGACCGCGGGTTCAAATCCCGCCGTCTCCGCACTTGAGAGCCCCTCGTTCGCGAGGGGCATTCGTCGTTCGGGACCTTGCCTGCCGCACCTCGTCGATCCCTGCGTCGCGCCGTCGGTAGCATTGCCCGGGTGCGGGAACTGACGTCAGCCGGAACCGAGTTCGTGACCGAGCGGCATCTCGCGACGCTCTCGACGCTCGCGCCGTGGGGCGGCATCCATGCGGTGCCCGTCGGGTTCACCCTGCACGGCGGGGTGCTGCGGATCATCACCTCGGGCGATTCGCAGAAGGTGCGGAACGTCCTGCGGGATCCGACGGCCACGGTGAGCCAGATGGCAGGTGCGCACTGGGTCACCTTCCAGGGCGTCGCGACGGTCCACGACGACCCGGCCGAGGTCGCGCTCGCCGTCGAGCTGTACGCCGCGCGCTATCGGCGGCCTCGCGAGAACCCGCGGCGCGTGGCGATCCACGTCACCCCGCAGCGCCTGTTCGGCAGCGCGGGCATGGTCGGGGCGATCGACGTCGGGGATGCCTCGACCGGATCGCGGTAGCCGACCGGTGCGTCACGCGGCGGTGAGGTTCATGACCTCGGCGCCCCAGAGCTTGAGGAACGGCACCCCGTCGCCGCGGATCTTGTGCAGCTCGAACCGCAGGGTCGACTCGCCCGGCACCTTGACGAGCGCCGGGATCGCCGCTTCGACGAGGCCGGAGCGGGAACCGTCGATGGTGAACCGGTAGCCGGGCGAGTCGTCGCCGTTCTTGGACAGGACCAGCATCCCCTCGATCTGGGCATCCTCGAAGAAGTCGTCGAGATACAGATTGAGGATCATCTGGTACAGGCCGGGCCCACCCGTTCCGGCGGCAAGGTTCGTGCCGTCCGAATCGGCGTCGACCGGCATCGGCTGCCAGGCGCTCCGCACGGGGAACCCGTGCGCGTTCTGGAATCTGGTGTGCTTCCTCATGTCGACCTCCTCGGCGTCCTCGCCGTCGGTGAAGTGGCTCCAGGGGTTGTGGCGAACGCCGTCCCTCTCGAGGTGGCGGTGGAGGTGCTCGACGACGCCGCCCGTGTCACCCGTGAAGGCGATGATCTCGCCCTGCTCGAAGAAGTCGCCGTCGACGCCGACGTAGCGGTCGAGGTGACTGAACACATCGCCCCAGCCCGGGTTGTCGCGATGCTCGAACAGCATGCTGTTGCCGGCCGAACCGTTGTCGGGACGGCGGCGGACCCACCCGGCGGTCGGGGCGCGCACGGGCGTCCCGACCGCGGCGACGAGGTCCACGCCGCCGCGGAGGCCCTCGGTCCGGTCGAGATGGTGCTGCCACGACACGAAGGCATCGCGATCGTCGTCGGCGATCACGACCGACGGACCGTTCAGGATGTAGTGCCGCAATGCCATGGTGCGCTCCTCTCGGGCGTCCGGTCCATGTACGAGCAGTACCGCCACGACGCGGTGCGTTCAACAGGGCTAGCACGGAATCGAGCGGTGCCCGGGCGGCGGTGCTCGCAGTCCGCCCTGCGCGAACGCCGGACACCGGGCCGATCGACGGGTCGAGACTTGCTGCATGGACGACAGCGAGGCCCTCGACGCCTACTCGGCGGCGGTCGTCCGCGTCGCCGAGACGGTGCTCCCCTCGGTCGCCGCGGTGAGCGTGCGTACGGCCGCCGGTGCCGGCGCGGGAAGCGCCTCCGTGATCAGCGGCGACGGGCACCTCCTCACGAGCGCCCACGTCGTCGCCGAGGCATCCACGGTCGAACTCGCCTTCGCCGACGGCAGTTCGGCCCCCGCCCGGGTGGTCGGAGCCGACGTGCTCTCCGACCTCGCCGTGCTGCGGGCGACCGGGCCGACGCCCAGCCCGGTGCCGCTCGGCGATGCGACGCAGCTGCGGGTCGGCCAGCTCGTCGTCGCCCTCGGCAATCCGCGCGGGCTCGCCGGCAGTGTCACCGCCGGCATCGTCTCGGCGCTCGGCCGCTCGCTGCCGACCGGCTCGGGGCGGGTGATCGACGAGGTGATCCAGACCGATGCCGCGCTCAACCCCGGCAGCAGCGGCGGCGCCCTCGCCGACAGTCGCGGGAGGCTCGTCGGCATGAACACAGCCGTCGCGGGGATCGGGCTCGGTCTCGCCGTGCCGATCAACGCCACGACGCTGAGCATCATCGAGACGCTCACGACGCACGGGCGGGTGCGCCGGGCGTGGCTCGGCGTCGCCGGCGCGAAGGTGCCGCTGAGCCCCGAGGCCGCGGCGCGGATCGGCTCGCCGACGGGGATGCAGGTCATGTCCACGGTGATCGGGAGCCCGGCCGCGCTCGCCGGGGCCCGCCCGGGCGACATCGTCATCACCATCGACCGCACCCCGGTGTTCGACCCGACCGGGCTGCAGCGCCTGATGGTCGAAGCCGCGATCGGCCGTCGCATGGAGATGACCGTGCTGCGCAACGGGGCGCTCGTCGACCTCGTGGTCGCGCCCGAGGAGCTCCGGCTCCGCTGAGCCTCGTCGAGCGACGCGCGAGCCGAGGCATCCTCGGTCGACGTGGACGAAACCCGCGCGGCCTCAGCCGCCGGGCCCCGCCCCCGGTCGAGAATCGGAGCACGACCGACCGCAGCACCGTTCGCGAAGGAGGCGTCGTGATCCCGCATTCGCATCCGGCGCGTCGCGACGCGATCGCGGGCAGTCCCGCGGCCCGGGTCGAGGCGCGGGCGGAACGATGGGGTCTCGCCGCGCTCGTCGGCGGCCTGCTGGTCACCGTCATCCTGATGGCCGGTGCTCGGTGGCCGCTCGCCGGCCCCGACTCCCTCGGCAACATCGCCGCGTGGGCCTCGTCGGCGTGCGCCGGGCTCGCGTTCGCGGTCTCCTTCATCATCGAGTCGCGGCGGGGACACGCCGACTGGCGCAGGAGGCTGCCGTGGGTCAAGCGCGCCGTCGACCTCGTCGCCATGTCGCTCGCGATGGCGATGCTCGCCTACCTCGTCGTGCTCGCCGTCGCCAACCTCTTCCAGCTCGGCTTCCGCGGGCTCACGGTCGACGCGTTCGGCGGCGGCGCCCTCGCAGGCGGCGCGGCCGCGGCGGCCACGTATGCGTCGGCCCTCTCCGGCGCCCGCGTGACGACCGACGGGCTCGCGACCCTCGCGACCCTCGTCCTCTTCATCGGGACGATGGCGAGCATGCTGAGCTCGCCTGACGAGTCGTGGTGGCAGCTGCACTTCTCGCAACTCGGCAACCTCGACGACGGCTCGGCGTACCGGTTCAACCTCGCCCTCATCCTCACGGGCCTCGTCGTGACGGTGCTCGCGAACTACGTGGGGCATGACCTCGAGGCCGGGCTCGTCGCCCGCCGCGTCGACCCGCGCTGGCGGGTGCGGCTGCTCGCGTGGCTGTTCGCCGGCATCGGCATCTGCCTGACGATCGCGGGCCTCGTGCCCGACGCCGTCAGCGTGCCGCTGCACGTGAGCGCCGCGTCGGGCATGGTCGTGATCTTCGGCGTCTTCGTGTTCTGCGCGGTGCGCGTGCTGCCGGCCCTGCCGGCCGAGGTCGCCGGGTTCTCGCTGTTCGTCGTGATCGGCATCCTGGTGGCGGTGGCCCTTTGGGTGCCGATCGGCTACTTCAACCTGACCGGCACGGAGTTCATCGTCGCGGGCCTGCTGTTCGCCTGGCTGCTGGTCTTCGTCCGCGCGATCAGCGCGTACTCGCACGGCGAGGCGAGCAACGAGTCGACCGGCGCCTGACGGCCACGAGCCGTTCGTCGCCCGGGGGGTTGACAGATCCCCGAGCGCGGCGTTCAATGTCTTCACTCAGTGGAAAATGACTTCCGTAATGTGAAAACAGCACGGAGGCCACGGACGAAGGACAAGCAGTGACGCTTGAAGTATTCTCCCGGGGCTCGGAGGCGCGGTGCGTCGCATGAGCATGAAGATCACGAAGCGGGCCGCACGTGCGCAGGGCGCCGGCGCCGCGAACCCACCACGTCCCGAGGATGAGCGGCTCCCCGTCGCCACCTCGTTCGCCTTCGGGCTCCAGCACGTGCTGACGATGTACGGCGGCATCATCGCCCCGCCGCTCATCGTGGGCTCGGCGGCCGGACTCTCCGCGAGCGACATCGGGCTCCTCGTCGCCGCCTGTCTCTTCGTGGGCGGCGTCGCGACGATCCTCCAGACCGTCGGCATCCCGTTCTTCGGGGCGCAGCTGCCGCTCGTGCAGGGCGTCTCGTTCGCGAGCGTCGCGACCATGGTCGCGATCGTGAACGGCAGCGGCATCCAAGCGGTCTTCGGCGCCGTCCTCGTCGCTGCGGCCACCGGATTCCTGATCACACCGATCTTCTCGAAGATCATCCGGTTCTTCCCGCCCGTGGTGACCGGCACGGTCATCACGATGATCGGGCTCTCGCTGCTTCCCGTCGCGGCCAACTGGGCGATGGGCGGCAACCGCGAGGCCGAGAACTACGGCAGCATGGCCAACATCGGCCTCGCCGCCCTCACCCTCGCGGTCGTGCTGCTGCTCTCGAAGCTCGGCAACGCGGCGGTCTCGCGCCTCTCGGTGCTGCTCGCGATCGTCATCGGCACCCTCGCCGCGATCCCGCTCGGCATGGCCGACTTCTCGAACGTCGGCACGGGTCCGATCTTCGCCTTCCCGACCGTCTTCGCCTTCGGGCCGCCGACCTTCGACCTCGCCGCGATCGTGTCGATGCTCATCGTCATCCTCGTGATCCTCACCGAGACGACGGCCGACATCCTCGCCGTCGGCGAGATCGTCGGCACCAAGGTCGACGCGAAGCGCATCGGCAACGGCCTGCGCGCCGACATGCTCTCGAGCATGCTCTCGCCGCTGTTCAACTCGTTCCCGCAGAGCGCGTTCGCGCAGAACGTGGGGCTCGTCGCGATCACGGGCATCAAGAGCCGCTTCGTCGTGAGCGCGGGAGGTGCGATCCTCATCGTGCTCGGCCTGCTGCCGATCCTCGGGCGCGTCGTGGCCGCCGTGCCGCCCGCCGTGCTCGGCGGTGCCGGCATCGTGCTCTTCGGCACGGTCGCGGCGAGCGGCATCCGCACGCTGTCGAAGGTCGACTACCGCGGCAACATGAACCTCATCATCGTCGCCACGTCGATCGGCATCGGCATGCTGCCCATCGCCGCCCCGGCGTTCTACGACGCCTTCCCGACCTGGTTCTCGACGATCTTCCACTCGGGCATCTCGTCCGCGGCCGTGTCGGCGATCCTGCTGAACATCCTCTTCAACCACGTCAAGGCCGGAAACTCGAAGAACTCCTCGGTGTTCGTGGCATCGCCGCCGCGCATGGTGCGCGAGGAGGAGCTCACTGCCCTCGAGGACGGCGACTACTACCTCGGCGGCAAGCTCATCGCGGCCGACGGCCGCGAGGTGAAGATCATCCCGACGGGAAGCATCCCGGCGATCCTCGACGACGATCCGCCGAAGCGTGCCTGAACGGGGTGCATGAGCGCGCCGTCGCCCGGTGGCCGTGGGGTGGCACCGGGCGACGGCGCTGCGCGTGTCGGTGGCATCTCACTAGACTTCATTCGTCACATTCGATTTGGGGGACTTGCCACCATGCAGAAAATCATGAAGACCACCGCACTGCTCTTCGCCGGGGCCCTGCTGTTCACGGGCTGCGCTTCGAACGGCGGCACCAACGACGCCGCCGAGGACAAGTGCGAGACGGTCCGCGTCGCGGTCCGCGACATCTCGAACGGCGCGCAGAACGCCGTGCTCACCGGCACCGAGCAGGCGGCCGTTCTCGAGAAGCTCGACGGCTATTCGACGCGCCTCGACGACCTCGCCACCGAGTACGCCGACGACGAGGACATCTCCGCGGCGATCGCCACGCTCCAGGAGAAGGTCACCGCCGCCGAGGAGTACGCGCAGACGCTGCCGACCGCGCCCGACGAGACCTTCGAGGCCGACGCCGAGGCGCAGGCCGCCGTGACGGGCGACATCCAGACCGCGTCCGTCACCGTCACCGAGGCGTGCGAGGCCGAGTAACCACCTCCCGCAGCACGCGAGCGCGCGGCAGCCGTTCATCGGGTGCCGCGCGTTCCGCGTTCGACGATCCGGTGCGGATGCCTCCGGGCCCCGGGGATGCCTTCGGCCCCGGGGATGCCCTCAGGCATCGGGGATGCCTTCGGCCCCGGGGATGCCTTCGGCCCCGGGGATGCCTTCGGCCCCGGGGATGCCTTCGGCTCGGGGATGGCTCCGGTGGATGCCGTGCGACGACGGTCTGATCGGCAACGGGTGACACGAGTGACTCGGCGGAGGGGTTGCTTCGCAAGGGCCGACCACATGGCCACATGACCACACGTCGTGCGACCACATGACCACATGACCACAGGTCGAGCGACCACATGACCACATGACCACACCCGTGTCGTGGGGATGGGCCGCGCGCGGCCGGCACGATGACGCGGCGGTGCCGGACGGAATGCGGTGTTCGGCGTGCGGGACGTCCGCCGTGATCAGGCCGACTTCGACTTCTTCGGCTTGTCGGCCGCCGTCTTCGTCTTCGAGGAGGATTTCGGCTTCGCCGAGGCATCCGCCTTCGAAGTGCCCGTGCCGCCGGCTGCCTTCGCGCCGCCCTTGCCGCCCGACGTCTCACCGCCGCGCTTCGCGGCGATCGACTTGCGCAGCGCCTCCATGAGGTCGATGACCTCGCCGCCCTCCTCCTCGGGCTCCTCGCCGAACGTGGCGGCGGTGTCGACCGCCTCGCCCTGCTCGAGCTTCGCCTCGATGAGCGTGCGCAGCTCCTGCTGGTACTCGTCGACGTACTGCTCGGGCTCGAAGTCGGAGACGAGGCTCTCGACGAGCTGCTTCGAGAGGTCGAGCTCCTTCGACGAGATCTTCACCGGCTCGTCGAGCGACTTGAACTCGGCCGCGCGGACCTCGTCGCTCCAGAGCAGGGTCTGCACGACGAGCACGTCGCCGCGCACGCGCAGGGCTGCAAGGCGCGTCTTCTGGCGCAGCGCCATCTGCACGATCGCGGTGCGGTCGGTCGACTCGAGGGTCTCGCGCAGCAGCACGTACGCCTTGTTCGACGCCGAATCGGGTTCGAGGTAGTAGCTGCGGTCGAGCATGATCGGGTCGATCTGCTCGCTCGGCACGAACTCGACGACCTCGATCTCGCGGCTGCGCTCGGCGGGCAGCGACTTCAGGTCGTCGTCGGTGATGACGACGGTGCGTTCGCCGTCGTCGTACGCCTTGTCGATGTTCTGGTAGGCGACGACCTTGCCGCACACCTCGCACTTGCGCTGGTACCTGATGCGCCCGCCGTCCTCGTCGTGCACCTGGTGCAGGGACACGTCGTGGTCCTCGGTCGCGCTGTACAACTTGACGGGCACATTGACGAGGCCGAATGTGACCGCCCCTTTCCAGACGGCTCGCATACCCACCAGTACACACCCGAGGGATGCCTCGTGGGAACCCGCCCCCTCAACCTCGAGTTGCCCGATTCTGCGCAAAACGGGGCAACCCGGGGTCTGGCCGGGCAGGATGGGGGCATGGCCGATGGGGAACGGCAACTCGTCGAGGTCGACGGCCGGCGGCTCAAGCTGACCAACCTCGAGAAGGTCATGTATCCCGAGACGGGCATGACGAAGGGCGAGGTGATCTCGTACTACGCCGAGATCGCCCCGTTCATGCTGCCCCACGTGGCCGGCCGGCCGATCACGCGCAAGCGCTGGGTGCACGGCGTCGGCACCGAGCGCGACCCCGAGGCGCCGTTCTTCGAGAAGGCGCTCGCCGAGCACGCGCCCGACTGGATCCGGCGCGGAGTCATCGAGCACTCCGACGGGCCGAAGACGTACCCGATCGCGGGCGACCGCGCCACGCTCGTGTGGCTCGCACAGCAGGCCGCGCTCGAGCTGCACGTGCCGCAGTGGCGGTTCGCGCCCGACGCGGCGGTGTCGCACCCCGACCGCATGGTGTTCGATCTCGATCCCGGGCCGGGCATGGGGCTCGCCGAGTGCGCAGAGGTCGCCCGGTACGTGCGCGAACTCGTGGCCGGCATGGGACTCGAGGTCATGCCCGTGACGAGCGGCAGCAAGGGCATCCACCTCTATGCGGCGCTCGACGGCGGCCAGAGCTCCGACGAGGTGTCCTCCGTCGCGCACGAGCTCGCCCGCGCCCTCGAGGCCGATCATCCCGACCTCGTCGTGTCGAGCATGCGGAAGTCGCTGCGCACGGGGCGCGTGCTCATCGACTGGAGCCAGAACAACGGCAAGAAGACGACGATCGCGCCGTACTCGCTGCGCGGACGGCACCGCCCGACCGTCGCCGTGCCGCGGACGTGGGAGGAGCTCGACGACCCGGGCCTGCGGCACCTAGAGGCGCACGAGGTGCTCGGGCGGGTCGCCGAGCTCGGCGACCCCATGGCGCACCTCGGGGATGCCTCGGGGCCCGACCCGCTCGCGACCTATCGCTCGATGCGGCGGGCCGGGCGCACGCCCGAGCCCTCGGTCGGTCGAGCGGCGCCAGACGAAGGAGGGCGCGCATCGAGACCATCGGAGGCGGCGCGCTTCGTCATCCAGGAGCACCACGCACGCCGGCTGCACTACGACCTGCGCCTCGAACGCGACGGCGTGCTCAAGAGCTGGGCGGTGCCCAAGGGGGTGCCCGAGGACTCGGGGACGAACCACCTCGCCGTGCAGACCGAGGACCACCCGATCGAATACCTCGCCTTCGAGGGAACCATTCCGACGGGGGAGTACGGCGCCGGCGCGATGACCGTGTGGGACACCGGCGTGTACGACGTCGAGAAGTGGCGCGACGACGAGGTGATCTTCACGCTCGAGGGAGCGACGGGCGGGCCGATGGGGCGCGTGCGGCTCGCGCTCATCCGCACCGAGGGCAGCGGTGAGAAGAGCTCGTGGCTGCTGCACCGCATGAAGGAGCAGGGCCACCCGGGCGGTCGAGTAGCGACGAAGGAGCAGGGCCACCCGGTCGGTCGAGTAGCGACGAAGGAGCGGGGCCACCCGGTCGGTCGAGTAGCGACGAAGGAGCGTATCGAGACCACCGGTACCGAGGTCGGCGCACGGGGTTCTGACACGCGTCCTCCGTCGTCGGGCGCTGCTCGGCAAGCGAGTGGGAAGGTCCAGGAGAAGCCCATGCTCGCGACCGCGGGCACGCTCGGACTGCTGCACGGCGACGACTGGGTACTGGAGTGGAAGTGGGACGGCATCCGCGCGCTCGCACGGGTCGAGGGCGGCGCCGTTCGCCTGCGCAGCCGCAACGGCATCGACGTCACGGCCCGCTATCCCGAGCTGCACCGGCTGCCCGAGATCGTCGACGGCGACGCCCTGCTCGACGGGGAGATCGTCGCGCTCGACGAGGCGGGACGGCCGAGCTTCGGGGTGCTCCAGCAGCGGATGGGACTCACCAAGCCTCGCGAGATCGCCGAGGCCGCGGCATCCGTGCCCGTTCGCCTGCTGCTGTTCGACGTGCTCGAGGCCGCCGGCGAACCGCTCGTCGACGAGCCGTACCGGGTCCGTCGGGCCCGGCTCGAGTCGCTCGTGCGTCCGCGGCGCGGCATCCCCGTCGAGGTGCCCGCGCTCGCTGAGGGGGCACCCGAGGCCGCGCTCGAGGAGAGCCGGCTGCTCGGGCTCGAGGGGCTCATGGCGAAGCGGGCGGACTCGACCTATCGGCCCGGCGCGCGCTCGGACGACTGGCTGAAGCTCAAGCTCACCCGCACGCAGGAGGTCGTGATCGGCGGCTACCGTCGCGGCGTCGGGACACGCGAGGGGCGCATCCGATCGCTGCTCGTCGGCATCCCCGGGGAGGACGGCCTCGAGTACGCGGGGCGGGTCGGGTCGGGATTCCGCGAGCGCGAGCTCGAACGCCTCCTCGAGCGGCTCGACGCGCTCGTGCAACCGCGCTCGCCGTTCCTCGAGGTGCCGGCGGCCGACATCGGCGACGCGGTCTGGGTGCGGCCCGAGCTCGTCGGCGAGATCGAGTTCGGCGAGTGGACCGGAACGGGCGTCGCGCGTCACCCGCGCTGGCGGGGCCTGCGCCCCGACAAGTCGCCCGCCGACGTCCACCGCGAGCCCTGACCCCCGTGCCCGCCCGCCTGCCGCCCGCCCGCCCGGCCCTTCGCGCGGCGCGAGTCGCCGAAAGGTGCTCCTCAGCGTGCCGGGAAGCGCACTTTTCGGCGATTCGCCGACCCGCGTTTCGCAATGAGGCGCTCGTTCAGCCGTCCGACGCCGACGGCGGCGGCTCGAGCAGTTCCAACAGGCGACGTTCGCGATCACGGCCGGATGCCACGACGACGCCCCGCTCGTACGCCTCGACGACGCGCGGGTCGACGTAGCTCGCGCGGGCGATGGCCGGGGTGTTCCCGAGCGCGCGCGCGGCCGTCTCGATCGCCTCGCGCACGGAGGCCGCCCTGGCCCGGGCGCTCGCCGCTGGGCCGAGCACGGCGAGGTGCTCGGCCGCGACGAGCGTGCCGCGCAGCGTGCGGAAGTCCTTCGCCGTGAACGCGCCGCCCGTGCGGGCGCGGATGTCGTCGTTCACGTCGGCGGGCGACGCCGCGCGCATCCCGCGACCCTCCGCCCACGCGTAGAGCCGAGCGGCCGCCGATCGTTCGCCCGCCTCGCCCACGAACCCTGCGAGCCGCTCGTCGGCGACCCGCAGTTCCTGGGCGATGCCGCCCTTCGCACGGAACCTGAACCGCACGGTGTCGGCCGTCTCGACCGCCGCATTGCGCACGAGCAGCGTGGTCAGGCCGCGATTGCGGAAGCCCGCGAGCGACTCCTCCGACCCGATCCTGATGCCGCCCAGGTCGAGCGTCGTGAAGGCCGCCGCGAGCACGCGGGCCCGAGGCATCCCCTCGCTCGCGAGGTCGTGACGTGCGCTGCGGCGGGCCGCCGGCAGTGCGAGGGCGAGCTCGGCCATGCGCTGGAACTTCTCGGCGTCCTGCCGTTCGCGCCAGGCCGGGTGGTAGAGGTACTGGCGCCGGCCCGCAGCGTCGACGCCGACGGCGAGGATGTGGGCGTTCGCGGCGTCGGCGATCCACACGTCGTTCCACGCCGGCGGCACGGCGAGGTCGGCGATGCGGGCGCGCTCGGCGCGACCTGCGGCACCGCCGTCGGCGTGCACGTAGCTGAAGCCGCGACCCCGTCTCACCCGGGAGTAGCCGGGCGAGACGTAGGGCACGACCCGCTTGAGGCGCGGCATCCCGAGCGCACCCGGCCGGCGCGCTCAGTGGTTGCGCAGCGCCGAGATGAGCTCGGACTTGCGCTTGTCGCTGTAGCCGCGCAGTCCGAGTTCCTTCGCGCGGCGCTTGAGCTCGTCGACCGTCCAGTCCTCGTAGTCGCCGTGCTCGCCGCCCTTGCGGCCGACCGCGCTGCGGCCCTGCTTCGCGGCGGCGTTCGAGATGCGCGCGGCCTTCTCCTTCGAAGCTCCGTCCTTCCGGAGCTCCTCGTACAGCTCCGGGTCCTTGAGCGACGCGTTCCTGCGTCCCGGCATCGTGTGCTCCTTCCTGTTCCCGTCGCCCGCTCAGAGCGAGCGTCCTCCGGTGACCGGCACGATCGCGCCCGACACGTACGACGCCTCGTCGGAGGCGAGGTAGACGTACGCGCCGGCGAGCTCGGCCGGCTGACCGGCCCGGCCGATCGGCGTGTTCTTGCCGAAGTCGGGCAGCTTGTCGGGCCATCCGGTCGCCGGGATGAGCGGGGTCCAGATGGGGCCCGGCGCCACGGCGTTCACGCGGATGCCTCGTGGCCCGAGCTCCTCGGCGAGGGCGCGCGTGAACGCGACGAGCGCGGCCTTGGTCATCGCGTAGTCGACGAGCCCGGGCGACGGCTCGAAGCCCTGGATCGAGGCGGTCGTGATGATGCTCGCGCCGGGCTGCATCCGCGGCACGGCGGCCCGCGCGAGGAAGACCGGGGCGAAGAGGTTGACCCGCATGACGTTCTCGAAGTCGTCGGTCGGCACGCCCTCGATGCCGCCGCGATCGCGCTGGTGCGCGGCGTTGAGCACGAGCAGGTCGATGCCGCCGAACGCCTGCTCGACCCGGTCGATGAGCTCCGTGCAGTACGCCTCGTCGCGCAGGTCGCCTGGAAGCAGCAGGGGATCGCTGCCCGCGTCGGTCACCCAGACCGCGGTCTCGTCGGCGTCGGCCTGCTCTTCGGGCAGGTACGAGATCGCGACCTTCGCCCCCTCGCGCGCGAATGCGATCGCGACGGCGCGTCCGATCCCCGAGTCGCCGCCCGTGATGAGCGCGCGATACCCCTCGAGCCGGCCGGCGCCGCGGTAGCTGTACTCGCCGTGGTCGGGCTGGGGTGCCATCGCTGCCGTGAGGCCGGGCGGCTCCTGCTCCTGTTTCGGAAAGCGGTCGGTGGTGTGCTTCGTCGTGGGGTCGATGAGCTGATCTGGGATGAGTCGATCTGTCATGTCGCGGACCTCTCGCTTCCTTCGAACCCAGTCACCGTACGCAGGTCGGGCGCGGCGACGGGAGGGGATTGACACGCCCCCTCCCGGCGTGTGGGATGTGGCCAGGCCGCGCGTCCCGAAACTCGAGCCATCGCGCGACGGAGAGGAATACGGTGATCCTGTGGGGACCCTCTACTACGGCGACTCCGGTACCCCGATCGGCATCGAAGACCGTGCGCTTGCGCATCTCAAGGTCGCGATCATCACCAAGCTGCGACGCGGTGAGAGCTTCACGCTGTCGTGGAAGCACGCCGACGACCAGGCCCGCGGGCGCAGCACGCTGTGGCTGCACGCGTCGATCCCGCTGCGGTTCGTCTTCGATGAGCCCGAGGCACCCGACCTGAGCCGCAAGTGGATCGAGGACCTCATGCGGTCGGCGAACAGCACGGGTGGCATTCAGCTGGTCCCCGAGCAGCTCGACACCGAGCCGATCGCGACGATGCCCTCGCAACCCGTGCAGGTGGGCGTCGACGTTCAGGAGGTCGGGGACGGGGACGGGGACCGCAAGGACTCCGAACGCGAGACGACGCCCGCCGCTCCGGGGTCGTGACCGACCGGTCGGAACGGCGGGCGCCGCGGTCCGAGTGAGGTCCCTCAGGTGACGATGTCGGGGTCGGTGCCCTTCACCGCGTCATCGCCCGACGTCGATCGGGTCGTGCCGCCCGGCACGGCCCCGCCGGCCGGGCGACTGCCCGGCAGGACACCGCCGTCGCTCGTCGCCTCGCCGCCGTGGATCTCGCCGCGCCACGCGCCGGTCTCCGTGCCGCGGTGCTCGACGAAGTCCTTGAACCGGCGCAGGTCGTTCTTCACCTGCAGGTCGTCGAGTTGCAGCACCGCGCCGGCGTTCTCGACGAAGCCCTCGGGCTCCCACTCGAGCTCGAGGTCGACTCGGGTGCGGTCGGCGCCCTCGGACGTGAACTCGACGCGTCCGCGGTGCACCACCTCGCCCGTGCTCCGCCAGGCGACGTGGTCGTCGGGCACCTGGTCGCCGATCTCGGCGTCGAACTCGCGGCGCACCCCGCCGATCGAAACCACCCAGTGGGTGAGTTCGTCGTCGAGCTGCGTGATCGACTCGACCCCGGTCATGAACTCGGGGAAGGTCTCGAACTGCGTCCACTGGTCGTAGGCGACCCGGACGGGGACGTCCACTTCCGTCGTCGCCGTCAATGTCGTCGTCATTGCGTCCCTCCGTTCGATCAGGTTCACCGGCGGCCGTTCGGCCCCGGCGGGCACGGTGTGCCTCGCCGAGCACAGTAGGTCGATGCCCGCCGAACGGCGAGGGGCTTGCCGCTCGGCGGCGGTGCTGGTAGACGAGAAGGAGGGCCGGCATCGGTTGCCGGCCGTGGAGGTGATGCCTCATGGGATCCGTCGACGAAGGCCGGCCGGCGATCGAACGCTGGTGGCCTCATCTCTCGATCACGGCGAGGCATCACGTGCTCGACGACCTCTCGGGGCCGCTCGACGAGACGGTGTCGCGCGAGATCGAGGCCATCACCGGGGCGGCCGCCCCCGAACGGCTCACCGAGTCGGAGCAGCGTTACGTGCTCACCCAGATCGAGGCGGTCGACTGAGCCGGCGCACGGCCGCTCAGTCGCCCTCGAACTCCTCGTTCTCGTCGGGCTCGGGCACGAAGTGCAGGCCCGCGGTGCTGTTCGCCGAGAGCAGGAACTGCTCGATCCAGAGCCGGTTGAGCTTCGGCGGCCGGTTGCCGCTGAACACGAACTGGAGGGGGATCGACTCGTTGAGCCACAGCGTCGTGCGGCCGCTGCCGTTCGCCACGCCGTGCTCCCACGTCATCGCGAAGCTCTCCGAGCGGCGCAGCTTGTTGATGATCGCGATGCGCAGGTGGGCGAGCGTGCGGTCGTCGATGTCGAGTTCGCGGTTCGACGAGTTGTAGATGAGCTTGCCCATGCTCGAACTCTAGTCGGGCGGGTCCGTCTCGGCACAGGCCCGGTGCCGGGCGTCCCGCTGTCAAGGCCCTGCCGAACGGGCGAGCGGCGCGACAGGATCGGCCCATGAGAGCCGTCGTGTGGCAGTCGCCGAGGTCGGTCGCGGTCGAGGACGTCGCCGACGCGGCCGTGCTCGAGGCGACCGACGCCGTCATCCGGGTGACCGCGACCGCGATCTGCGGGTCGGACCTGCACCTCTACGACGTGTTCGGGCCGTTCATGCACCGCGGTGACGTGCTCGGGCACGAAGCCATGGGCGTCGTCGAGGAGGTCGGCGCCGCCGTCCATCGCATCCGCGTCGGCGACCGCGTGGTCGTGCCGTTCGTGATCGCCTGCGGCGTGTGCCGGGCCTGCGAGCGGGGACTCACCAGCCAGTGCGAGACGACGCAGAACGTCGGGCACGGCACGGGCGCCGACCTCTACGGATACACCGAGCTCTACGGGGCGGTGGCCGGGGGCCAAGCCGAGTACCTTCGCGTGCGGCTCGCCGACGCGAACGCGGTCGTCGTCGGGCACGACCTGCCCGATGAGCGCTATCTCTACCTCAGCGACGTGCTGCCGACCGCCTGGCAGGCGGTGCGCAACGCCGGCGTCGCGCGGGGCGACTCGCTCGGCGTCATCGGGCTCGGCCCGGTCGGGCAGATGGTCGTGCGGATCGCGCGCCGCGAGGGCGTCGCCGTCATCGCGGTCGAGCCCGTGGTCGAGCGCCGACTCATGGCCGAGCGGTACGGCGCGGTGACGCTCGACCTCGACGATCGCGACGCGATCATCGATGCCGTACGAGGGTGGACCGAGGGCCGGGGCGTCGACGCCGTCGTCGACGCGGTGGGTCTCGAGGCCGACGGCAACGGCGCGACCGCCTTCGTGCAGCACGCGGTCGGCATGATGCCCGACGGCCTCTCGAAGGCGATGATGCGCAGGGCCGGGCTCGACCGCCTCGCCGCGCTGCACCTCGCGATCGAGCTCGTGGCCCGTGGCGGCACGGTCTCGGTCGTCGGCGTGTACGCCGGCATGGTCGATCCGATGCCGATGATGCAGGTCTTCGACAAGCAGCTCACGATCCGCGCGGGGCAGGCGAACGTGCAGCGATGGATGCCGCAGCTGCTCCCCCTCGCGGAGGCCGACGGCGACCCGCTCGGGCTCGAGGACCTCGCGACGCACCGGGTGCCGCTCGACCGGGCACCCGACATGTACGAGCAGTTCAAGCAGAAGGCCGCCGGCTGCATCAAGGTCGTCATGCGCCCGTAGGCCCGCAACACCGATCACGGAGGGAGCCACCAATGTCCATCCCGAACGCTGAATCCGCACGGCAGGTCCGCTACGCCGAGTCGCCCGTGCAGAAGGCCGCGGCGATCGTCGGCGCCGTGTTCATCGTCGTCGGCATCGCCGGGTTCATCCCGGGACTCACGACCGACGTCGGGTCGATGACCTTCACGGGGCACGAGTCGGGTGCGATGCTGCTCGGCGTCTTCCAGGTCTCGATCCTCCACAACTTCGTGCACCTCCTGTTCGGCCTCGCGGGACTGCTCTTCGCGACGAGCTTCGCCGGTTCGCGGGGATACCTGATCTGGGGTGGTGCCGTCTACGCCGCGCTGTTCGTGTACGGGCTCTTCCTGTCGGGGGATCACCCGGCGAACTTCGTGCCGCTCAACACGGCCGACAACTGGCTGCACGCGGCGCTCGCCGTGGCGATGATCCTGCTCGGCGTGCTGCTCGGTCGGCGGGGGACCGACGCGGTCCGATCCGGCCGCTCGACGGTGTGACCGTCCGGAGCCGCTCGCGCGGAGCGAGTCACGCGCCGGTCTCGTGGTGAGGTGTCGCGACCGGCTTCGACTCGGGCGATCCGCGCTGGCGGAGCAGAACCGATGCCCCGACGATCGCCGCGACGGCGAGGAACTCGCTCTGCCAGTTCTGCATCGACTCGAACCAGAACTGCGCGGTGCCGAGGTACTCCCACACCGAGACGCCGGGCAGGCCGTGCTGCAGTTGCTCCTCCGAGTAGGCGTCGGCGCCGCCGACCGCGTGCATGACGAACGACAGGCCGAAGAGCACGAAGAAGAAGATGGCGAGCGAGTTCTCGTAGAGCACCAGCACGAATCCGCCGCGGCGAACCGGCCACGGGGTGTCGGGCCCGATCTTCGCGTTGCGCGGGTCGGCGTCCTGCGCCGTCTTCCTGCCGATCGGCTTCGACTCGCTCGAGCCCTTCTGGAAGAGGAAGATCGTCAGCACGACGTACGCGCCCATCTGCAGGAACTCCGACTCCCAGTTCTCGAACGTCGCCTCGATGAACTGGCCGGAGCCGAGGTACTGGATGAGCCCGACCGGGTTCGCCCCGTGATCCTGCTGCTCCTGGTTGTAGACCTGGTAGCCGCTCGCCGCCATGCCGATCATGCACAGCGCGAAGATCGCGAGGCAGACCACGGACAGCGCGTGCTCGCGCAGCCAGCGCATCGGTCCGCGCGCTGGGCGTCTCGCCGAGCGTGCCGCGGTCGATTCCGTCACCATTCCGACCCCCTTCGAGAGCGATGCTGCCGCCGCGTCGACGGAGCGGCAAGGGGTTGACCAGGCATCCCGGATTCCACGCTCGACGTTGTCGAGTTCTTGCAATGCCTCGCGTAGCATTGCCGCCATGTCGAGAAGGCTCGCGGATGTCGCACGCAAGGTCGGAGTGAGCGAGGCGACGGTCAGCCGGGTGTTGAACGGCAAGCCCGGCGTCTCGCCGTCGACCCGTGATGCCGTGCTCACCGCGCTCGACGTGCTCGGCTACGAGCGGCCGACGAAGCTGCGCGGCGAGCGAGCGCGCCTCGTCGGGCTCGTCATGCCCGAGCTGCAGAACCCGATCTTCCCCGCGCTCGCCGAAGTGATCGGCGGCGGGCTCGCGCAGAACGGCTTCACGCCCGTGCTCTGCATCCAGACGGCGGGCGGCATCTCCGAGTCCGACTACGTCGAACTGCTGCTGCACCAGCAGGTCTCGGGCGTGATCTTCGCGGGCGGTGCTTACGCGCAGGCCGACGTCAACCACGACCACTACGAGCGACTGCGCGAGCTCAAGCTGCCGACCGTGCTCGTGAACGCCCCGATCGACGGCATCGGCTTCGCGACGGTGTCGTGCGACGACGCCGTCTCGACGGAGCAGGCGCTCGGACACCTCGCGCAGCTGGGCCACGAGCGCATCGGCCTGCTGCTCGGGCCGAGCGACCACGTGCCCTCGCAGCGCAAGCTCGCGGCCGCCCTGGCCACGGCGGGGCGGCTCGGCGTCGAACTGCCCGAGGAGCGCATCGTGCACTCGTTCTATTCGCTCGAATCGGGGCAGACGGCCGCGGCGAAGCTGCTCGCGGCCGGCGTGACGGGCATCGTGTGCGCGAGCGACCCGATGGCGCTCGGCGCGGTGCGCGCGGTGCGGCGCGCGGGGCTCCGCGTGCCCGACGACGTCTCGGTGATCGGCTTCGACGACTCGGCGCTCATGAACTGCACCGAGCCGCCGCTCACGACCGTGCGCCAGCCGATCGAGGCGATGGGCAAGATGATCATCGAGCTGCTCATGCGGCAGATGTCGAGCGAACGGACCATCGGCGACGAGGTGTTCTTCGCGCCGGAGCTCGTCGTGCGGGGGTCGACGGCGCCGGCGCCGGCGCCGTTGCGGTCGGTCGAGTAGCGCGCAGCGCGTATCGAGACCACCGCTCTGCGCGACGGTGGTCTCGATACGCGCTGCGCGTCTACTCGACCGACGGGCGGGGCGCTGCGCGCCGACTCGACCTACGGGCCGCACCTACTCGACCGACCTGTTTCTGCAAGCGACTGCCGCAAGTCGGCGCAAACTGTCGCAAACCTGTGTCGGATTGTTGAATAGTTGCATCATTCTGTTGCTCTCATTACGTTGAGCCGCATCGACGCCGACGTCTCCACCGCTCGGCGCGAAGCCCGCCCGACTCGAGGAGAACGACCGCGTGACCATGCCGCTCACCGACGCCCCCGGCACCGTGCCCGCCGCGCTCGAGCACGACCCGCTCTGGTGGCGCAGCGCCGTCATCTACCAGGTGTACGTGCGCAGCTTCGCCGACTCCGACGGCGACGGCACGGGCGATCTGCGGGGCGTGCTGAGCCGCCTCGACTACCTCGCCGACCTCGGCGTCGACGCGCTCTGGTTCAATCCCTGGTACCCGTCCCCCCTCGCCGACGGCGGCTACGACGTCGCCGACTACCGCGACATCCACCCCGCCTTCGGCACGCTCGCCGACGCCGAGCGGCTCATCGCCGCGGCCGCCGACCGCGGCATCCGCACGATCATCGACATCGTCCCGAACCACGTGAGCTCGCGGCATCCCTGGTTCGAAGCCGCGCTCGCCGCCGGGCCCGGCAGCCCCGAGCGCGAGCGCTTCTGGTTCCACCCCGGCAAGGGCGAGGGCGGCGACGAGATCCCGACCCGCTGGGTGTCGAACTTCCAGGGCGACACCTGGACCCGCACGGTGAACCCCGACGGCACGCCGGGGGAGTGGTACCTGCACCTCTTCACCCCCGAGCAGCCCGACCTCAACTGGAACCACCCCGACGTGCGCGCCGAGCACGAGGACATCCTGCGGTTCTGGTTCGACCGCGGCGTCGCGGGCGTGCGCATCGACTCGGCGGGCCTCCTCATCAAGGACCCGTCCCTGCCCGAGGTGCCCGAGACGGTCGCACCCGGGGCGCACCCGACCGAGGACCGCGACGAGGTGCACGAGGTCTATCGGTCGTGGCGGCGCATCGCCGACTCGTACGACGGCACGCGCGTGCTCGTGGGCGAGGTCTGGGTGCCGGATGCCTCCCGCTTCGCGGCCTACCTGCGGCCCGACGAGATGCACACGGCGTTCAACTTCGACTTCATGTCGCGGCCGTGGGAAGCGGCGGAGCTGCGGGCGTCGATCGACCTCATGCTCGCGGCCCACGCGCCCGTCGACGCCCCGAGCACCTGGGTGCTCTCGAACCACGACATCACCCGCCCGGTCACCCGGTACGGCCGCACCGACTCGTCGTTCGCCTTCGCGAAGAAGCGCTTCGGCACGCCGACCGATCTCGCGCTCGGCACGCGTCGCGCCCGTGCCGCGGCGCTGCTCACGGCGGCACTGCCCGGGTCGCTCTACGTCTACCAGGGCGACGAGCTCGGGCTGCCCGAGGTCGAGCTGCCGCGCGAGGCGATCGACGACCCGATGCACTTCCGCTCGGGCGGCGTCGACCCCGGCCGCGACGGATGCCGGGTGCCCCTGCCCTGGCGCGGCACGTCGGCGCCCTTCGGGTTCGGCCCGGCCCGAAGCGAACCCTGGCTGCCGCAACCCGCCGCCTGGGCGGCACTCACGGTGCAGGCCCAGCAGGCCGACCCGTCGTCGATGCTCTGGCTGTACCGGCAGGCGCTACGGCTCCGCAAGCGCGAGGCGGCCCTCGGCGACGGCCCGATGGCCTGGATCGAGCACGCTCCCGACGTGCTCTGCTTCCGCCGGGGCGACGACCTCGTCTCGATCACGAACCTCGGTCAGGCGCCCGTCGCCCTGCCCGACCACGAGAGCATCCTGCTCGCAAGCGCCCCGCTCGAGGCCGGCCTGCTCCCCGCCGATGCGACGGCGTGGCTGCGCGTCGCGCCCGCGCCGCGGCATCCCTGAACCGCACCACCGCACCACCCTCTGCACCGCACCGAAAGGAACAGACAATGAAGTCCTCACGCAGCATCGCGATCGCGGGGCTCACCGTCCTCGTGGTCGCCGGATCGCTCGCCGCCTGCAGCGCCGACCCGTCGGGCGGTGACGACGGCAAGCTGGAACTGCGCGTCGCCACCTTCCCGCCCGGGGCCGACCAGGCCGCGTACGACGCCTTCGCCGAGCAGGAGCAGCAGTTCGAGGAGGCCAACCCCGACATCGACGTCATCGGCGTCGAGTACGAGTGGACGGCCCCGACCTTCGCCGCGCAGCTCGCCGGCGGCAGCCTACCCGACGTGTTCACCGTGCCGTTCACCGACTCGAAGACGCTCCTCGAGAACGACCAGCTCATGGACCTCACCGACGAGATCGACGAGCTCGGGTACACCGACAAGTTCAACCCGATCATCCTGGAGGAGGTCACCGGCGCCGACGGCGAGCTGTACGGCTTCCCGCGGCAGGCGTACGCGAACGGCCTGCACTACAACCGCGACCTGTTCGAGCAGGCCGGCCTCGACCCCGACCAGCCGCCGACGACGTGGGACGAGGTGCGCGCCGCGGCGAAGACCATCGCCGAGAAGACCGGCAAGGCCGGGTACTCGACCATGACGACCGGCAACACCGGCGGCTGGCAGCTCTCGGTGCAGGCCGACTCGCGAGGCGCCTCGATGCAGGAGGCGAACGACGACGGAACCTACACCTCGACGATCGACAACGACGCGACGAAGGCGACGCTCGAGTACCTGCACGACCTCCGCTGGGAGGACGAGTCGATGGGCGCGAACTTCGACCTCGACTGGGGCACGATCAACCAGGAGTTCGCCGCCGGCAACATCGGCATGTACACGACCGGGTCGGACGTCTACACGGCGCTCGTGCGCGACTTCGGCATGGCCCCCGACCAGTACGGCCTCACCGTCATCCCCACCGAGGACGGCGGCGGCGTGCTCGGCGGCGGCGACATCGCCGTCGTCGCACCCACGGTCGACGACGCGACCAAGGCCGCCGCGGTCAGCTGGATCGACTGGTACTACATGCAGAAGCTCCTGAACGAGGACGCCGCCGTCGCCGACGCGAAGGCCCTCGCTGCGAGCGACCAGGCGGTCGGCACCCCGGTGCTGCCCGTGCTCGACCGCGAGACCTACGAGGAGTCGCTCACCTGGATCGAGCCGTACGTCAACGTGCCGCTCGACCAGATGACGGGCTTCACCGAGGGCATCTTCGACCAGACGCCCGTGGGCGAGTTCAAGGGGCAGACGCAGCCGATCTACGCCCTCATGGACAACCTCGTGCAGGCCGTGCTCACCGACGAGAACGCCGACATCGACGCGCTGCTCGCGCAGGTCGACGCCGACGCGCAGGCCCTGCTCGACCAGTGACGACGATGATCGAACGGGATGCCGCGGCAGAGGTCGCGCCGCGGCATCCCGCATCTTCGAAACCGGGTGGGCGCCGCCGGCGCACCCCGCTCACGTGGCTCCGCCGCGGCGGCCTGTCGAACCTCGTGTTCGCGGCGCCGCTGGTCATCGTGTTCGCGGTGTTCAGCTGGGGCCCGATCGTGCGCGCCGTCGTCATGAGCTTCCAGAAGACCAACCTCGTCGCCCCGCCGGTGTGGGTCGGCCTCGACAACTTCGCACGCGTGCTCGCCGACCCGAACCTCGGCGTCGCGATCGTGAACACCCTCTACTTCGCGCTGCTCGCCCTGCTCTTCGGGTTCCCGCTGCCGATCCTGCTCGCGGTGCTGATGAGCGAGGTGCGCCGGGGCAAGGGGCTCTACAGTGCGCTCGCCTACCTGCCCGTCGTCGTGCCGCCCGTCGTCGCGGTGCTCCTGTGGAAGGTCTTCTACAACGCGAGCCCCGAGGGTGTCTTCAACACGATCCTCGGCTTCGTGGGCATCCCGCCGCAGCCGTGGCTGCAGTCGGCCGCGACCGCGATGCCCTCGATCGTGCTCGAGGCGACGTGGGCGGCCGCGGGCGGCTCGATCATCATCTACCTCGCCGCCCTCATCGCCGTGCCGCCCGAGCTCTACGACGCCGCCGAGGTCGACGGCGCCGGCATCTGGCGAAAGGCCTGGCACGTGACCCTCCCGCAGCTGCGCGGGGTCATCTTCATCATGCTGATCCTGCAGGTGATCGCGACGAGCCAGGTCTTCCTCGAGCCGTTCCTGTTCACGGGCGGCGGGCCGAACAACGCCACGCTCACGATCCTCCTGCTCATCTACCGCTACGCCTTCCAGAACAGCCTCGGCGGGGCCCTGGGCGAGGCCACCGCGCTGAGCCTCATGCTCGCCGTCTTCCTCGCACTCCTCAGCTGGGTGTACTTCAAGGCCACCGACCGTTGGAGCACGAATTGACCGGCGCACCAGACCAGCCGCTGCTCGACGAGCCGCTGCTCGACCGGCCGCACGGCGCGGCCCCTCGCCCGAGCCTGCTCGTGTCGCGGCGGCGCGAGCGCGACCCGCGCGACGACCTCGGCGATCGCGGCATCCTCTCGACCTCCGACCGGCGACGGGGCAGCGTACGGGCGTCGATGACGCTCGTGCACGTGCTGCTCCTCGTCGGGCTCGTCGTCGCCGGGCTCGGACCCTTGCTGTGGCTCGCGAAGTCGGCCGTGTCGACGACGCAGGACACGCTGAGCCACCCCTTCGAGTTCTGGCCGAGCGGCATCGACTGGGCCAACCTCGGCACGGCGTGGAACGACCTCCACATCGACCAGTACTTCCTCAACACGGTGTGGGTCGCGGCGGGGTCGTGGTTCTTCCAGGTGCTCATCGCGACGACCGGCGGCTACGTGCTGTCGGTGCTGCGCCCGAGGTACGCCCCGGTCCTCAACGCGCTCGTGCTCGCGACGCTGTTCATCCCGGCGTTCGTGCTGCTCGTGCCGCTCTACCTCACGATCCTCGACCCGCCCCTCGTCGGCACCTCGCTGCTGAACACGTACTGGGCGGTGTGGCTGCCGGCCGCGGCGAACGCCTTCAACATCCTGCTCGTGAAGCGGTTCTTCGACGGGCTTCCGCGCGAGGTGATCGAGGCGGCGCGCACGGACGGGGCCGGGCCCTTCCGGGTGTTCTGGTCGATCGTGCTGCCGATGTCGAAGCCGATCCTCGGAGTCGTTTCGGTGTTCGCCGTGATCGCCGCGTGGAAGGACTACCTGTGGCCGCTGCTCGTGCTGCCCGACCCCGCAGTGCAGCCGCTGTCGGTGCGCCTGCCGGCGGTGCAGTCGCAGACCGAGCTCGACGTCTTCCTCGCGGCGCTCGCGATCTCGACGCTCATCCCGGTCGTGCTGTTCCTCGTGTTCCAGCGGTTGTTCCTCCGCGGCGCCGGGCTCGGCGGCGCGGTGAAGGGGTAGGCCCGTCGCCCGATTGGCGATCTCGCGCCGCGTGGGTTAGAGTTACGTGGTTGCCTGATCGCAGATGATGCGGCAGGCGACGAGCCATGCGCCCGTAGCTCAATGGATAGAGCATCTGACTACGGATCAGAAGGTTGGGGGTTCGAGTCCCTCCGGGCGCGCGGAAGAAGGCGGTTCGCACTGTGCGAGCCGCCTTCGTCGTTTTCAGGCGACGTGTGCGCGTCAGGTGACCCACGGTGCTTTTCAGCCGTCTCTGAGAGCAAGACCGTCCGATTCGTGGGTGATTTCGTCATCGGTCAACTGATTCCGCAGAATTCATGTACTGTGATGCGGCGGTCGGAAAACGTCCCGTCGATGGACGGACTGGATGGTCCGCCGCGTTTGACTGGACACAGTGTCGTCTCCGATCGCTCGTCGATCGGGTAACGTCACCCTGCTCGACAATGACGACCCGAGAGGATCGATGATGACCCGAACCGCCACCACGGCTCACCCGACGCTGAAGCGCTCGCTCGGCCTCTGGGCGATCGTCGCCCTCGGCCTGGGCTACATGACGCCGATGACCGTGTTCGACACCTTCGGGTACGTCTCCGAGGCGAGCGGCGGCGTCGTGCCGCTCGCCTACGTCTTCGCGCTCGTCGTCATGCTCTTCACGGCGATCAGCTACGGGCGCATGACCCGCGTCTACCCCTCGGCCGGCTCCGCGTACACCTACGCGTCCGAGACCGTCCACCCGAACTTCGGCTGGATCGTCGGCTGGACGGCGCTGCTCGACTACCTGCTGCTGCCGCTCGTCAACGCGCTGCTCGTGCGGCAGTACCTCGAGTCGTTCTTCCCCGAGGTGCCGGGATGGATCTGGGTCGTGGCCTACGTCGCCGTGATCACGCTGCTGAACCTCTGGAGCATCACGTCGACCTCTCGGGTGAACGCGACGCTGCTCGTCTTCCAGGTCGTGCTGATCGGCGTCTTCATCGTGCTCGCCTGGGCCGCCCTGTCGCAGGGCGCCGGCAACGGCACGCCGTTCAGCCTCGAGCCCTTCTGGAACGCCAACGTGCAGATCATGGCGGTCGTGAGCGCCGCGACGATCGTCTGCTTCTCGTTCATCGGCTTCGACGCGATCACGATGTACACCGAGGAGGCGAAGCACGCGAGCGTCGTGCCCAAGGCCATCGTGCTCGCCCTGCTGATCGGCGGCCTCATCTTCTTCACCGCCGCCTGGTTCACGCAGTCGCTGTTCCCGACCGACGCCGGCTTCGAGGGCACCGCGCTGCCCGAGATCGCGAACTCCGTCGGCGGCATGATCTTCCAGATCTTCTTCGTGTCGGCGGCGGTCGCCGCGGCCGTCGCCTCGAGCCTCGCCTCGCACGCGAGCGTCTCGCGCATGATCTACGTCATGGGCCGCAACGGCACCGGGCCGATCTCCCAGTTCTTCTCGTTCGTGCACCCGAGGTTCCGCACGCCGGCCGTCGCCGTGGTCTTCGTCGGAATCGTCTCGCTCGGCGCGGCGTTCGCCGACCTCGACTTCATCTTCACGCTCATCAACTTCGGCGCGCTCATCGCGTTCACGATCGTGAACGTGACCGTGATCCTCCACTTCGCCGTGCGCAACAAGCAGGTGAGGGGCTTCTCGCAGGTCTTCCGCAACATCGTGCTGCCGGCCATCGGCATCGTGCTCACGGTGCTGCTGTGGGTCAACCTCAGCATCGACGCGATGATCTCCGGCTTGGTCTGGCTGTTCATCGGCTTCATCGTGCTGCTCGTGATCACCCGCTTCTTCACGCGCAACCTGCGCATGTCGTTCGACGAGGACGCCGTCATCGCCGAAGGCGAAGAGGGCGAGGCGGCGCTCAGCGAGGCCGACCGCGAGGTGCTGCACGAGCACGGCGAGGGCGACCCGCGCGCCTGAGGCCGAGCGCCCGACGGCGCACCCGACCGCGTACCCGAAGCGGCCCCGCCATGAGGCGGGGCCGCTTCGGCGTTCGGGCGGGAACCGGCGCCCGTGCGGGCCGCGCCGGGCCGCGCTCAGCGCTCGCCGAGCAGCTCCTGCATCGTCGCGATCTCGGCGGTCTGCGTCTCGACGATGGCCTGCGCCATCTCGAGGGCGCCCGGGTGCTCGCCGTCGGCGAGCTCGGCCTCGGCCATGTCGATCGCGCCATCGTGGTGCACGATCATCTGCTCGAGGAACAGTCGCGACGCCTCGTCGCCCGTCGCCTCGGCGAGGGCGGCCAGGTCGTCCTCGGACATCATGCCGTCGCCGTGGTCCATCCCGGTGTCGGTGCCGTGGTCCATGCCGGACATGCCGACCCACTCGTCGACCCACTCGTTCAGCTGGTCGATCTCGGGCTGCTGGGCGGCCTTGATCTGCGTCGCGAGCTCGCGGACGGCGGGGTCGATGCCGTCCTTCGCGAGCAGGTCGTCGCTCATCTCGATCGCCTGCTCGTGGTGGGGGATCATCATCTGGGCGAACATCACGTCGGCGGCGTTCGCGGACTCGGCGTCCATCATGCCGGAGCCGTCGCCGGAGCCGTCGCCGGGGCCCGAGGCGGCGCAGGCCGACAGGGCGAGCGCGGCGGTGACGGCGATCGCGGCGGCGGCACGCAGGGTCTTGGTCGTGTTCATGGTCGTTGCTTCTTCTTTCGGGGTCTCTGAATCGGATGCGGAGGCGACCCGGTGGGGTCGATGCGGTGCGGCGGGTCGCAGGCCGGTACGGGATGCCACGGCTACGGCCGCCGGGCGGCGTCGATTCAGGTCCGACTGATGGAGAGGGCGACGAGACTGGGCGGTCGTGGCGGCGCCGGGTTCCGCAGCCGCTCGACCACTGGCTCGAGTGCGCGCGCGGCGCCGCGCATCGTGCCGGGCGCCGCGGCCATGAGCAGCGCGACCGCCGCCGCGAACATGCCGCACCCGAGCATCATGAGGGCGCAGCCGCCGAGGTCGTCGAGCGCCGGATCGGCGATCCGGGTGGAGGCCTCGTGCCCCGTGCCGTGCGGATCGTCGGCGCCCGTCGCCGCGGGCTCGGCGTGGTGGGCGGCCGACGGGGCCGCGTGCGCCGTGTGCTCGGGACCCGAGCCGGTCGCATGCATCGCGAGCAGGCCGACGATGAGCATCGCCATGGCGAACACGCCGGCGAACGTCGCCCGTACGGTGCGCGAGGCCGGCAGCGCGGCGCGGCGGATCCGATCGAGCATCGTCGGCCACCTCCTCGCCATGGGATACCCCCCTAGTGTATCCAAGCAACCGCCGGGGCGGAACGGCGATGCTCGCCGGGGGCCGATTCCGGCGGCTCCCGCGTCGGATTCCACCCGATCCGTACGATGGCACCGCGCGAACGCGGTGGTTAGGCTCAAAAGGACGTCCGATTTCCGTGAAGGATTCGACCGATGCGGGGTGCGATCGCGGAGAGGTTCTCCGCTTCATTCGCCCGGGGGCTCGCAACATCATTCGGAGCGATGCAGCCGGGCGCGACCGACCGTGAGGGGCACGGCCGGCTGATCGTGCTGCCCGCGGGGTCGCCGGCGTTCACCGTCCCGGCCGTCATCGCCGCATCGGCCGGCGCGGCGCCGCCCGCCTCGTGGTCGGCCGTCGCGCTCACCGACCGCGTCGCGCTCACCGACCCCGTCGCCGAGCCGGCGCCGCTCGCCGCCGTCCCGGCCGATGCCCGCCATGCCCGCATCGCGTCGATGGTGCGGCGCCTCTACGCGCTGCTGATCGCGGCCGCCGTCTCGATCGTGCTCTACCGGGCGTTCGACGACGGTGCGGCCTTCGGGTCGGCGGGCGCGTTCGAGCGCGGTGCGCTCGACCCGGCCGGGGTCGTTCCGGCGATCGCGGGCGGTGCCGCCGTGTGCGCGGCGCTGCTCGTCGCCTCGGCGTCGAGGGCGAGCCTGGCGGCCGTCGCCCATCTCCGCCTGCCGGGCCTCGGACCCGGCGCCCGCGCGATCGCGAACGGGCTGGCCTGGGCGTCGCTCGCGCTGCTCGCCGTGCATTTCACCGCCGACGCCTTCGACCCGCTGCCCGGCGGACACGGCCTCTTCGGCATGCTCCTCGGCGGGGCGTTCGGCGCGGGCACGTACCGACTGCACCGGCACGCGATCGACCACGAGGCCTACCGCACCTTCAACCTGGTCGCGATGCTGCTCGCGGCCGGCAGTCTCGCGAGCATGAGCATCACGCCGACGGGCGACTGGTGGACCCGCAACTTCTCGACGCTCGGCACGTCGAACGACCTCGCCGCGGCCTGCTTCAACGTCGCGGTCGTCGTGTCGGGTGCGGGGATGGCGGGCCTCTCGGGTGCGCTGACGCGGGCGCTCGCCCTCGGCGGGTTCGGCATCCGCCGCGGCGCCCGCACCTCGATGCGCGTGCACATCGGCCTCGTCGGCTTCGGGCTCATGGGCGTCGGGGCGGTGCCGATCGATCGGGTGCCCCTGCTGCACAACGCGTTCGCGCTGCTCGCCGCCGCCGCGTTCGCGTCGCTCTGCCTCGGCACCCGCTGGTACGCGCGACGCATGCCGCGGGGCTTCGTGCGCTTCTCGTACCTCGCGCTCGTCATCGAACTGCTCGCGATGGTCGGCTACGACCTGCTCGGCTGGTTCAACCTGACGGTCTTCGAGATCATCGCCTTCGCGCTCGTCTTCGCGTGGCTGATCGCGCTCGTCGCGACGACGTCCGGCCACCGGCACCACCATCGGCACGGGGATGACGCGGACGACGGCCGAGGCATCCACGAGGTCGGTCGCGGCCGTTCGCTGTCGGCGCAAGCCGACGCGGAATCTCCGACGGAGCACGGCGTTGTGGTCGATAGAGAGTTGAGCCAAATCGACTCAACATCATCGACCAGGAGGAAAGATGTCCACCGCCTACGACCCGTTCCGCGACCTCGACCGGGTCGCGTCCGCCCTCTTCGACACCCGGCGCGGCCCGCGCAGGATGCCGATGGACCTCTACCGCGACGGCGACCACTACGTGCTGACCGCCGACCTTCCGGGCATCGATCCCGGATCGGTCGACATCGACGTCGACGGCCAGCTGCTCACCATCCGCGCCGAGCGCACCCTGACGACCGGCGACGGCGTGAAGTGGATCACCCGCGAGCGCGAGGCCGCCTCGTTCCTGCGGCAGCTCAACCTCGGTCAGGGCGTCGACACCGACCGCATCTCCGCGAGCTACACGAACGGAGTGCTGAGCGTCACGATCCCCGTCAGTGAGAAGGCGAAGCCGCGCAAGATCGCGGTCGAGCACGGGGATGCCTCGCCGTCGGCCACGACCGTCGACCAGGTCGCCGGGGCCGACCGCATCGAGCCGGTCGAGTCGTGAGCGGGGCACGCGCCGCCGGGCCCGCCGCCGTCGTCGAGATCACGCGCCTCGACGACCGTCTCCGGTACGAGATCGTCGTCGACGGCGAACGCGCCGGCTTCGCGCAGTTCCGGCTGCTGCCCGGCTCGATCGTGTTCACGCACACCGTGATCCGGCCCGAGTTCGAGGGCCGCGGGCTCGGCAGCCGACTCGCGAAGCACGTGCTCGACGACGCGGTGGCCCGAGGCGAGCGCATCGTCCCCGTGTGCCCGTTCATCGCGGCCTACTTGCGCGACCACGCCGGCTACGAGGCATCCGTCGACTGGCCCTGATCGACCCGGGCGGAGGGCCGATCGTCCACAATCCGGCGCTCCGGGCGAATCCCCCCGTTCGGGGCGATGCGCCGTGGTCGGGAGGGCGGTTACGATTCCAGCACAACCCGAGTCCAGACCCGACCGGACCGGCCCGTTGCCCCTGACGGCCGAGCGATCGGAACATGTCCCTATCGATCGCTCGGGTCCAAGCTCGCCGAGCTCAGTTCGGGTCGCTCGGCGGGACGGTCTCTTCGCGAGACCGCGATGGGGTGGGAGGTAGGGTTCCCACCCCATCGTCGTGCCGCAATCCCATTCCGCCGTGCCCCGCACCGGGCAGCGACGAGCCCCCGGACGACAGCGCGTCCGGGGGCTCGCGGCGTGCGCTCAGGCGGCCGTCGTCCGGCGACGGGCGGCGGCCTTCCACGCGAAGTCGACGACGGTCGCGATGACGATGATCGCGACGAGCGCGATCGCCGTGGCCGGCTCGTTCACGAGGGTCGTCGTGCAGAAGACGACGAACGTGCCGAGCGTCGCGATCAGGGCGACGACGAGCACCACGATGTTCGCCCCCGTCTCGCGGAAGATGCGGAAGTGCGCCACCGTCACGGCCGAGAAGACGAGCAGCGCGACCGCGCTGCCGATCGACGCGATCTTGTTGAGGTCGAAGCCGACCACGAGCACGGTCGCGAGCACCGCCATCACGATGAGGCCGAACGGGAACCTCGCGAACGACCGGCCGAAGACGGGCGGGAACTGCCCGACCGACGCGAGGTGCTGCGTCATGCCGATGGACGGGTAGAGGCCCGCGTTGACGGCGCCCGTCGTCGAGAACAGTGCGGTGATCACCATGAGCACGTACCCGGCCTGGCCGAGCGTCGGCTTCGCGGCCTCGGCGAGGGCGGTGGTGCCGTACTCGACCACCTGCTCGGCCGTCAGGGTGCCGAAGACGCCGAGCGACACGGCGACGTAGATCGTCGTCGCGATCGCGAGGGCGAAGTAGATCGCCTTCGGCAGCTGACGCGACGGGTTCGGCAGGTCCTTCGCGGTGAAGGTGATGACACCGAATCCGAGGAACGCGAAGAAGGTCAGCGCGACGCTCGAGATGATCTGCTGCAGGCCGGGGTACCCGGCCGGGTCGAGGAGGGCGGGGTCCCAGTTCGCGATCGTGACGGCCGCGAACACGACGAGGATCGCGAGCACGACGACGACGATCACCGACTGCACCCGCGCGACGACCTGGGAGCCGACCGCGTTCAGGCACGACATGACCACGATGAGCAGCACGCCGAGCACCTTCGCCCACCCGGGGTCGCCGCCCGCGACGACCGAGCTCGCGTAGCCGCCGAACGACGACGCGATCATCGCGACGACGATCGAACCGGCCGTGAAGAACAGCCACGAGCCGATGCCCGTCAGATGGCCCTCGCCGAACCCCTTCGAGAGGTAGGTGAGGATGCCGCCGCCCGACGGGTACTTCGCGCCGAGCTTCGCGAACGAGTAGCCCTGCAGGGCGGCGATGATTCCCGCGATGAGGAACGACACCCAGACGGCTGAGCCGGCGACCGCGCCGGCGGCACCGAGCAGGGCGAAGATGCCCGCGCCCACCATCGAGCCGACGCCGATGAAGGTCGCCTGCAGCACGGTCATGCGCTTCTCGGGTGTGCCCGCGGCGCTCCCGTCGGCGTTCGGCCGGGCCGGCGGCTGCTCAGCGCTCACGGGCACCTCACCCCTCGGTCACCCACGGATCAGGACTGCGCCGACTCGGCGACGCCCCTGATGAAGAGGGTCTGCGCCGCGATCATGCGCTCGATCTCGCCGGGGTCGACCGACTCGTCCGACGCGTGGATGCGGGACTGCGCGGTGTCCTCGGCGCCCCAGAGGATGATCGCCGAACCCGGCGACACCTTCTGCAGGCTGGCCACGAGCGGGATCGAGGCCCCGCTGCCGATGTTCTCGACGGGCGCGCCGTAGGCGTCGGCGAGGGCGCTCTCGGCGGCGACGATGGCCGGGTGCGAGGCATCCACCGCGAACGCGTGACCCACCTTCACCTTCTCGACCTCGACCTCGCAGTTCCACGGCCGCTGCGACCGCAGGTGCGACATGAGCGCCTCGAGCTGCGCGTCGCCGTCGGAGCCGGGCACGATGCGCATCGAGAGCTTCGCCGTCACCGACGGCAGCAGCACGTTCGAGGCCTCGGCGGTGTTCGGCAGGTCCATGCCGAGCACCGTGACCGAGGGCTTCGCCCAGATGCGGTCGGAGAGCGAGCCCGTGCCGAGGAAGTCGACGCCGGGCAGGATCGCCGAGCCCTCGCGGTAGACGTCCTCGTCCATGTCTGCGCCGCTCCACGACGAGCTGTCGACGCCGGGGATGACCGTGTCGCCGTGCTCGTCGTGCAGGGTGTCGAGGATGCGGATCATGGCCGTCATCGCGTCGGGGGCCGCGCCGCCGAACATGCCCGAGTGCACGGGGTTGGCGAGCGTGCGCACCGTGACCGTGCAGGCGACGTCGCCGCGCAGCGCGGTCGTGAGACCGGGGCGGCCCACCTGCTGCGGGCCGATGTCGCCGATGACGTACGCGTCGGCGGCGAAGAGCTCGGGGTTGGCCTCGACGAAGTCCTCGAGGTGCGAGATCGTCTCCTCCTCGCCCTCGACGAGGATCTTGATGCGGCACGGCCGGTCGGGACCGATGAGCTTCAGGGTGCCGTAGTGGATGACGAGACCCGACTTGTCGTCGGCGGCGCCGCGACCGTAGATGCGGCCGTCCTCCTTCGTCACCGGCTCGAACGGCGAGCTCGACCAGCCCTGGCTCTCGGGCGCCGGCTGCACGTCGTAGTGGGCGTAGAGCAGCACGGTCGGCGAGCCCTCGGGCCCGGGCAGGTCGGCGTACACGCACGGGTAACCGCCCGGCACGTCGAGGAGGCGCACGCCCTCGGCCCCCGCGGCCTCGAAGAGCTCGACGACCGCCTCGCCCATGCGGTGCACCGGCTCGGGGTCGAAGCCCGGGAAGGCGACGGACGGGATGCGAACGAGCCCCTCGAGCCGATCGATCACCTCGGGCATGAGGTCGGCGGCGGCGCGCTTCAGGTCATCGGTCTCGGACATGGTCTCTCCTTCGATGGGTGCTTCTGATCGGAAGTCCGGGATGTGCCGAACGGAGCGGGCGCTCGCCCGCTCCGTTCGGGTGGTGGATCAGGCCGGGACGACGAGCTGGATCAGCAGGCCGGCGAGCACGACGGCGACCCACGACACGAGCATCGGGATCGTGAACGAGTGCCAGACCGGCACCTGTGTGAGCTTCGTCGATCCGGTGAGGTCGGTCTCGACCGCGGCGATCTGCGAGCCGTTGGCCGGGAAGAGCCAGACGCCGATGAGCGACGGCCACATGGCGGTGATGATGCCCGGGGCGAGTCCGGCGGCCAGCGCGATCGGGATCATCGTGTTCGTGGTCGCCGACTGGCTCGTCGTGAGACCGCAGACGATGAAGAGGGCGACCGCGAGCAGCAGCGGGTTGGCCTCGATCATCGCGCCGAGCGGCTCGATGATGGTCTCCTCGTTCGCCGAGATGAAGGTGTCGGCCATCCAGGCGATACCGAACAGGGCGACCGCAGCGACGAAGCCGGCCTTCAGCAGCGGCTGCTCGACCACCGCCGAGGGCTTCACCTTGCGGACGAGGATGATGACGAGCGCCACCGTGAACATGACCATCTCGATCACGGTCGACATGCCGATCGGCACGAGCTCGCCCTCTTCATCGGGGAACGCGGGGCGGAGGCTCGGGAACAGGCCGAGCAGCACGATGAGCAGCGTGCCGGCGACGAAGATCCAGGCCGAGACCGCGCCGCCCGGGGGCACCGGGTGCTCGATCCGCACCGGCTTCGCCTCGGCCGGGGTCTCCGGCCCGCCGGTCTTCACGGCCGTGGCGGTGCCGCCGGCGGTGCCGCCGCCGACCTTGGCCTCGTAGCGGGCCTTGAGCGCGGCGGGAACCTCGACGGTGCCCTCCTCGACGCGCTTGAGGAACACCGGGTCGTCGAGCAGGTCCTTGCCGACGCGCTGCTGCACGATCGAGGTGACGATGCACGCGACGATCGCCGCGGGGATCGTGATGAGCAGGATCTGCGGAAGGCCGTACCCGGTGCCGTCCATGAGCACGAGGTAGGCGGCCATGGCGGCCGACACGGGGCTCGCGGTGATGCCGAGGCCCGAGGTGACGGTCGACGACGCGAGCGCGCGCTCGGGGCGCTGCCCGTTGCGGTACGCCGTTTCGTAGATCACCGGGATGAGGGCGAAGAAGATGTTCGACGTGCCGGAGAGCACCGTGAAGACGAAGGCCACGAGCGGGGCGACGTAGGTCAGCCGCTTCGGGTTCGCCTGGATGATCTTCGACGCGATCGACACGAGGTAGTCGATGCCGCCCGCCGCCTGCATCGCCGACGACGCCGTGATCACCGCGATGATGATGAAGAAGGCGTCGACCGGGATCGACCCCGGCGGCAACTGGAAGACGAACACCAGGATGACCGTGCCGACGACGCCCCAGAGACCGAGGCCGAGGCCGCCGGTCCGGACACCCATGACGATCGCGCCGATGACGACGCAGGCCTGCAATGTGACGAGCACATAGTCCACGGCAGCCTCCCCAAGCCAAGCCTCAACTTGAGGCTGAGGCTATTCGGAGAGCCTCCTCCGCGTCTAGACCCTTCTTCGGGAGTTCGCCTATTCGTCGGTCGGGAGGGTGTCGGCTCGCATCGGGTCTGCGCGCAGGCGGGTGCAGAGCTCGATGAGCGTGCGGAGCTCGTCCTCCGAGAGGATGTCGCCGAACTGGCGGTTGATCGCGTCCATGTGCGAGACGGCGACACGGCGGAACAGGGCGAAGCCCTCTTCCGTGATGCCGACGATCGTGCCGCGTCCGTCGGCGGGGTCGGGGGCCTTCGTCACGTACCCGCGCGCCGTGAGCCGGTCGACGAGGCGGCTGACGCTCGGCTGGGTGATGAGCACGTTCCGATTGAGGTCCTTCAGGCGCAGCCGACGGCCCGGCGAGCGGGAGATGTTGAACAGCACGTCGTACTCGTTGAGCGAGATCACGTCGCTCGGGAACTCGGCCGCGAGCGCCCGCATGATCGTCACCTGCGCGCGGAAGAGCGACTCCCACGCGGCCACGGTGGTCGCACGATCGGCCATGCCGGCTCCCTTCGACGGATTGACCCATCCAACAATAGGGAACCGCGGGAGACGGCGCAGGGGGGAACGGTCGAGGGCCGGTCGTAGAGGCTGACGACCGGCCCTCTCCCTTGCACCAAGAGTGTCCTGCAATCACATTCCGCGCCGTCCGCCACAGCAAACAGCCGGCGCACTTCCGAATATATAACGGATCGGTAACAGGCGCTAGTTATCGTTCTGTGATTTTTCCAGGCGCCGATCTCAGCGCATGATGGATTCATCAATCCATCAAGTGAAGGATGCCTCGTGCCCCACCCCGACGCCCATCGGCCGCTCTACGAAGTCAAGGCGAACCTGTTCAAGGGGCTCGCGCACCCCCTTCGGGTGCGCGTGCTCGAGGTGCTCTCGGCGAACCCCGAGGCATCCGTGTCGGAGCTGCTCGATGCGACCGGCCTCGAGGCCTCGCACCTCTCGCAGCACCTCGCCGTGCTCAAGCGCAACCTGCTCGTCGTCGCCGAGCGGCGAGGCAACCAGGTGTTCTACCGGCTCGCCTATCCCCAGGTCGCGGACCTCCTGCGCGTCGCCCGGGCCCTGCTCGGCGAGATCCTGCAGACCACCGAGCGGCAGCTCGTCGAGCGCACGGGACTGCCCGAGATCCCGCCCGCAGCGGTCGGCTCGTGACCGGGGCGACGCCCGCCGACGGCGGCGCCGGGGGCCCCCGACGTTCCGGCGCCCTCGCCCGACTCGGGCGCTCGGCCGTCACGCTGCTGCCGAGCGCGGCCGACTACCGCGATCTGCGACGCACCTGGCGGGGCGACGTGGTCGCGGGCATCACCGTGGGCATCGTCGCCCTGCCCCTCGCACTCGCGTTCGGCGTCAGCTCGGGCGCGGGCGCCGAGGCCGGACTCGTCACGGCGATCGTCGCCGGCGTCGTCGCCGCGGTGTTCGGCGGCTCGAACGTGCAGGTGTCGGGGCCGACGGGGGCGATGGTCGTCGTGCTGGCCCCGATCGTCGCGGCTCACGGTGCGGGCGTGCTCGCGCTCGTCGGCGTGCTCGCGGGGGTGGTCGTCGTGGTGGCCGGCGTGCTCCGGCTCGGTCGCGCGGTGACCTACATCCCATGGCCGGTCATCGAGGGGTTCACGCTCGGCATCGCGATCATCATCTTCCTGCAGCAGGTGCCGGCCGCGGTCGGCGCGGCGCCCGGCGACAGCACGAACGCCGCCGTGGCCGCCGTGCAGTCGCTCGCGTCGGTCGAATGGCCGGATGCCGCGTGGTCGATCGCCATCGTCGTGGTGGTCGCCGCGATCATGCTCGTCGCTCCGCGGCTGCACCCGAAACTGCCCGGCTCGATCATCGCGATCATCGTCGTGAGCGCCGTGGCGGTGCTCGCGCAGGCACCGGTCGCGACCATCGGCGAGCTGCCGGCCGGACTGCCGGCGCCGACCCTGCCGACCGCCGACTGGTCGACGGTCACGGGGCTCGTCGGTGCGGCGCTCACGGTCGCGGCGCTCGCTGCGATCGAGTCGCTGCTCTCGGCGCGCGTCGCGGCATCGATCTCCGACACCGGGCCGTACGACGCCGACCGCGAGCTCGTCGGGCAGGGCCTCGCCTCGGTCGCTGCGGGGCTGTTCGGCGGCATGCCCGCCACGGGCGCGATCGCGCGCACGGCCGTCAACGTGCGCTCGGGCGGACGCACGCGGCTCGCGGCCGTCGTGCACGCGCTGCTGCTGCTCGTCATCGTGCTCGTCGGGGGCGCGGTCGTCGCCGTCATCCCGCTCGCGGCGCTCGCGGGTGTGCTCATGGTCACGGCCACGCGCATGATCTCCGTCGCGACCGTGCGCACGGTTCTCGGCTCCACCCGGTCGGATGCGGCCGTGTTCGTGGTCACCGCCGTCATCACGGTGAGCTTCGACCTCATCTACGCCGTGCTCATCGGCATCGCGGTCGCCGCGTTCTTCGCGCTGCGCGCCCTGTCGCGGTCGAGCGGGGTGCACCGCGAGGAGCTGCCGCCGCCCGCGGAGCCGGGCGACGAGCGCATCGCCCTGTTCCGGCTCGAGGGGGCGCTCTTCTTCGGTGCGGCCGAGCGCATGCTCGAGCGCGTCGGCGACATCCGCGGCATCGAGGTCGTGATCATCCGGATGTCGCAGCTGCAACTGCTCGACGCCACGGGCGCGCAGGTGATCACCGAGCTCATCACGGCGCTCGAGCGCCGCGGCGTCACGGTGCTCGTCAAGGGCATCCGGGCCGACCACCTCGGCGTCGCGACGCGCGTCGGCGTGGTGTCGTCGCTCAGGCACCAGAACCACCTGTTCGACGACCTCGGCCTCGCGGTCGCCCACGCCCGGAGTCACGTCGCGCGCGCGACCCCGCCCGCTGGTTGAGGAGCCAGCGACGAAGGAGCACGCGTCTCGAAACTTGCTGAGCCGGTTCCGAAAGCGGGTCGCCTTCCCCAACTGCGACCACATGACCACACCCTGCGCGACCACATGACCACATGACCACACACACGCCGCACGGGCTTACCCCCGCCCATCGAGGAGTGAGCGACCAGCGGGGTGCGCGGCGGCGTCCACGACGTACAGGATGAGCAGAGCGGTTCCGTGCCCGCGAGCGTGCGCGTCGCCTCGTCCTGCACCGGTGAGGCGGCCGCCGGCTCGACGCTCAGTAGAGGTCGGGAGACGGCGTCGAGGCCTGGCGGATCGAGACATCCGCGTGACGGTCGAAGCGGTAGCCGACGCCGCGCACGGTGCGCACGATGTCCTGGTAGTGGGCGAGCTTCGAGCGCAGGCGGCGCACGTGCACGTCGATCGTGCGCTCGCTCGGGGCCTCGTCGTCGGCGTCCCAGAGGCTCTCGATGAGCTCGTGGCGGTCGATCGTGCGGCCCTCGCGCAGCACGAGGTACTGCAGCAGCTCGAACTCCTTGTACGTGAGGCCGGCGGCCTCGCCGTCGAGCAGCACGCGCTTGCGCGAGATGTCGATGATGACGCCGTTCGGGTGCCGGTCGGCGTCGTTGCGGGTGCCCTTGCCCTCGCGCTGCTTGGCGAGCGCGGCCGGGTCCTGCAGGGCGAGGCGCACGACGTCGACGTCGCGACCGCCCGCGCCCTCGGGCGCCAGCGCCACGGCGGCGTAGGTCTCCGACGACGGGGAGACCTCGGCGGTGAGGGCGCGCAGCGCCTCGACGATGCGGTGGAGCGTGGTGCCGTCTTCGGCGGCCTTCGCCTCGTCGATGCCGACGTAGAGCACGAAGCCGCGGGCCTCGGTGCCCTCGGGCACGGCACGGACGCGGGGGGCCGGAGCGGCGGGGCGGGCGGGCACCGACGCGGTCTCGGCGGTGACGGCCGTCGAGAGCGAGCGGAGGGGCGCGGCCGAGGGGGCCGCGGTGAGCGACGGAGCTGTGCGGGCCTGCACCGGGCGGACGGCGGGGGCGACGGGAGTGGTGGCGAGAGCGAGAGACATGACGGGGATCCTTGCGAGTCGAAGGGTGCTGCAGACGACCCCGATCAGCGGGGTCGGAAACGAGAGGCCGATACGGCCGGGCGAACCCCCGAGAGCCGGGAGGTTCAGTGGAGTCCGTGTCGACCGGGATGCGGGTCGGCTGCGGAACTCGGCGGTCGAGTCGCGGTCAGCGGCACATTCGACAACACATGGGCGCACGCGCCGACATCATGATGCCGGTCGTCCTGTTCACCTCGCGGGTGGTCAGGGAGCGTGCGTTCTCAGTCATGGGTGCGAGTAAATCCGAGAGTCGAGCGTGTGTCAATTCGTGACCCTCGGATGACGGGGTATGACGTCGCAGCCGGTGCGCGCCAGCGCGAGGCATCCGGAGGATTCAGACAGCCGGATGCCCCGCATCAAAGAATCTTCGACAAGGAGCGAATTTCAGAAATCTTCCTCATCGGTACTGCGCCCCGGCGTGTCCAAGCTCGCAGATCCTGCGAGCGGCAGAGGTAGGAGTCGTGCTTATACCGTGCCGTAGAGGCGATCGCCCGCATCGCCGAGGCCGGGCACGATGAAACCGTGCTCGTTGAGACGCTCGTCGATCGCGCCGAGCACGAGCGTCACCTCGCGGCCGTGCAGCGCCTTCTCGACGGCCTCGAGCCCCTCGGGCGTCGCGAGGATGCAGATCGCCGTGACGTCGGTCGCGCCGCGCGCGAGCAGGAACTCGATCGCCGCGCTGAGCGACCCGCCCGTCGCGAGCATCGGGTCGAGCACGAAGCACTGCCGGTCGGAGAGGTCGTCGGGCAGCCGCTCGGCGTACGTCGTCGGCTGCAGCGTCTCTTCGTCGCGGGCCATGCCGAGGAAGCCGACCTCGGCGCTCGGCAGCAGCTTCACCATGCCCTCGAGCATGCCGAGGCCGGCGCGCAGGATGGGCACGATGAGCGGCTTCGGGTCGGCGATGCGCACGCCGGTGGTCGGGGCGACCGGAGTCACGATGTCGACCGGCTCGACGCGAACGCCGCGCGTGCCCTCGTAGGCGAGCAGGGTCATGAGCTCTTCGACGAGCGAGCGGAAGACCGGCGACGGCGTGTTCTCGTCGCGGAGCACCGTCAGTTTGTGGGTGATGAGCGGGTGGTCGGCAACGTGGACTCGCATAGGCTCGATTCTAGATTGCGGGGCCCGCGTTCTGTTCCGGGAATGTCGGCCTGTTCGGGGGTTCGGCGAGGGGAGAGCGGCATGGATGCTTCGGGGCCGGCGATCCACCGCGAGTGGATGGCGCTCGCGCTCGCCGAGGCGGCGCAGGCGCCAGCGACCCGCGACGTGCCGGTCGGCGCCGTCGTCGTCGACGCCGGCGGCAGGGTGGTCGCATCGAGCCGCAACGAGCGGGAACTGCACGGCGACCCCACCGCGCACGCCGAGGTGCTCGCGCTCCGCCGTGCGGCCGAGGCGACGGGCGACTGGCGACTCGAGGGCTGCACGCTCGTCGTCACGCTCGAGCCGTGCGTCATGTGCGCGGGCGCGATCCTCGCCGCGCGGGTCCCGACGGTCGTCTTCGGTGCCTGGGACGAGAAGGCCGGTGCCGCCGGTTCGCTCTACGACGTGCTGCGCGACCGGCGGCTCAACCATCGGGTCGAGGTCTACGCGGGGGTCGAGGCCGAGGCATCCGCGCGGTTGCTGCTCGACTTCTTCGAGGACCCGCTGCGCCGCCCGTAGCGGCGCTCCTCAAGCAGCGGGGTCGGACCCCGGCGCGAGCGTGATGCCGCGCGAGAGGTGCTCGAACGCGCGCACCGCGAGGTCGGCGGGAGAGCCCGGGCCGGTATCGGGCCCGTCGCCCGCGGCCCACGCCTCGAGCCCCACGCGCACCGCGTCGGTCGCCGCCGCCGCGGCCAGGCGCACCTCGAACGGGTCGGCGCCGTCGGCGAGCCCCGCGATGATCCCGCGCAGCCGCGCCTCGGAGTCGTGGTTCACCCGGTGCCACACCGTGAGCAGGGCCGGATCGTCGGCGGCCGCGCGCAGCAGCCCGCGGGTCCATCGCAGGCCCTCGTGGCCGACCTCGTCGTCGGGCGTGAGCTGCGCCTCGATGACCGCGGGGATCGCCGAGACGGGGTTGCCCGTCGTCGCTGCGAGGGCCCGCTGCCAGGCGTCGGCGCCGCCCGCGAGGAGCGGCCCGACCGCATCCTCCTTGGTCCGGAAGTAGCGATAGAACGTACGCAGGGAGACCCCCGCGCTCGCGGCGATCGCCTCGGCGGTCACCTGGTCGGCGCCGTGCTCGGTGAAGAGCACCGCCGCGGCACGGGCGATCTCGAGTTGGGTCGCGGCCTTGCGTCGCGCGGTGAGCGTCGGCGTCGGTGCGGCCGGCGCGGTGGCGGGGTCGGTGCGGTCCACCCTCGAAGCGTACGCGAAATACTCCGCGGCTGGTCGTGGTTTGACATAGTGGCACGTCATGCCATACCGGCGTAACGTGTAGCAAACCATCCGGACTCTCGAAAGGTCGAAACATGAACCGCTATGAAGGTCGCCGCGCACTCGTCACCGGCGGAGGCTCGGGCATCGGCCAGGCCACCGTGCTGCGCATGCTCGCCGAGGGCGGCCGCGTCGTCGCCGCCGACGTCAGCGCCGCGGGCCTCGCCGACACCGTCGCCAAGGCCGGCGACGCCGCCGAGCGCCTGCACACCGTGACGATGAACATCGCCGACGAGGCATCCGTGAAGGCCGGCGTCGCCGACGCCGTGGCCTGGCTCGGCGGGCTCGACGCGCTCGTGAACGCGGCGGGCATCCTGCGCTCGTCGCACACCCACGAGACCTCGCTCGACGCGTTCGAGCAGGTCATCCGCGTGAACCTCACCGGCACCTTCCTCGTGATCCGCGAGGCGATCCCCGCGCTGCTCGAGGGCGAGGGGTCCGCGGTCGTGAACTTCAGCTCCACCTCGGCCGCGTTCGCGCACCCGTACATGGCGGCCTACGCGGCCAGCAAGGGCGGCGTGCAGTCGATGACCCACGCGCTCGCCGCCGAGTACGCCAAGCAGGGCATCCGCTTCACCGCCGTGCAGCCCGGTTCGATCTCGTCGGGCATGACCGACGGTTCGGGCGAGTCGAAGCAGAGCCAGGGCCCCGGCCTCCCCGAGGACGCCGACATGATGCTCTTCATGAAGCTGCAGCCCGCGCTCGGCCAGGGCTTCGCCGGCCCCGAGACGGTCGCGTCGGTCGTCGCGATGCTCGCGAGCGACGACGGCCGGTTCATCACCGGCACCGAGGTGCGCATCGACGGCGGCACCCACTTCTGAGTCCCGAATCAGGAAGAGGGTCGCTGCTCAGGACGATTTCGCGAGAAACGTCCTGAGCAGCGCACTTCTTCCTGAAACGGCGGGGTGCCGACGGCGGGTCGGACTCACCGGTCGCCGGGAGTCGCCGTTCGGGGTCGCACGGTCGCCGCGCGGGCGTCGAGCCCCGCGAGGTACTCGCCGAAGAGCCGGGCGGATGCCTCCTGCGCGCGCCGTCCGTGCTCGGCATGCCCGGCGCGCAGTTCGTCGCGGCTCGTGCCGTGCTCGGGCAGCTCGTCGCCCCACGCCTCGAGCCACTCGTCGTGGATGGCGTCGTCGACCTCGGGGTGGAACTGCACCGCGAGCAGCCAGTCGCCCTTCGCGAAGGCCTGGTTCTCGTACTGCGGCGACGAGGCGAGATGCACGATGCCGGGGTCGTCGGGCAGCGAGAACGTGTCGCCGTGCCACTGCACGGTCGGCACGCCCGCGAAGTGCCGGAGCGGCGACGCGGCGCCCGCTGCGGTCGGCTCGACCTCGAGCCAGCCGACCTCCTTGCGGTCGCCCTTGTACGAACGGCCGCCGACCGACTCGGCCAGCAGTTGCGCGCCGAGGCACACGCCGAACACCGGCGCCTCGACCGCGATGCGTTCGCGCAGCAGCGCGAGCTCGTCGGCGAGGTACGGGTAGCGGTCGGTCTCGTAGACCGCCTCGTCGCCGCCGAGCACGACGACCAGGTCGGCGGCGAGCGGGTCGAGCCCCGAGACATCCGCCCTCGGGGTGTCGACCGTGACGACCTCGTAGCCGTTCGCCTCGAGGACCGGGCCGAGGTTGCCGAGGCCGATCGCCGAGTCGTGGCGGAGGACCAGCGCGGTCCGCGCGGCCCGCGGCGCTTCCGTCACTCGAGGCCCTTGATGACGATCGCGTCGGTCGGCGGCGTCGACTGGTTCGGGTCGACGTAGACGTCGGGCTCGACGTAGATGACGCGGGCGGCGGGCACGGCGTGCCGGATGCGCTGCTCGATGACGTTCGTCGCGGCGGCCACCTCGAGCAGCTTCTGGTCGGAGGCGAAGCCGAGCTTCGCGGCGACGAGCAGTTCGTCGGGCCCGAGGTAGAGGGTCTTCATGTGGATGATCCGCTCGGCCTCGGGGCCGGCCAGGATCGCCTGCTCGATCTTCTGCACGTCGTCGTCGCCGGCGCCCTCGCCGACGAGCAGCGACTTCGTCTCGATGCCGAGCACGATCGCGACCACGACGAGCAGCGTGCCGATCATGAGCGTGCCGATCGCGTCGAACAGGGGGTTGTGCGTGATCGCGGTGAGGCCGACGCCGAAGAGCGCGAACACGAGGCCGATGAGGGCGGCGATGTCCTCGAGCAGCACGACGGGCAGCTCGGGCGCCTTCGCACGACGCACGAACTGCACCCAGCTCTGCGTGCCGCGCACGTGGTTCGACTCCTTCACCGCGGTGCGCAGCGAGAACGACTCGAGCACGATCGCGATGACGAGCACCGCGATCGGCACCCAGATGTTCTCGAGCTCGTGCGGGTGCTGCAGCTTGTCGATGCCCTCGTAGATCGAGAACACGCCGCCGACCGCGAACAGGATGATCGACACGATGAACGCGTACACGTAGCGTTCGCGGCCGTAGCCGAACGGGTGCTCCTTGTCGGCCGCCTTGCGCGCCTTGCGGCCGCCGAAGATGAGCAGCACCTGGTTGCCCGAGTCGGCGAACGAGTGCACCGCCTCGGCGAGCATCGAGGCCGAGCCCGAGACCGCCCACGCGATGAGCTTCGTGATCGCGATGCCCAGGTTCGCGAGGAACGCCGCGATGATCGCCTTCGTACCGCCGGATGCACTCATGGCGTCAATCCTACGGACGCTCGAGATCGGCCGCGTTCACGAAACCTAGGATGGTCGCATGAGTGCCGACGCCGTCGTGAAGCTGCCCGTCATCGCCTTCCTCGGGGCCGGATCGATGTCGGGGGCCATCCTCTCGGGCCTCCTCCGGCCGGGCGTCGAGGCCGAGGGCATCCGGGCGACGAACCGCACCGCGGCGAAGGCGGCGGCGCTGGCCGGGCTGCCCGGCGTGACCAGCTACTCCACCGACGAGGATGCCTCGGCGAACCGCCGCGCGGTCGCCGGTGCGAAGGTCGTGGTCGTCGGGGTGAAGCCGGCCATGGTGCCCGACCTGCTGCGCGAGGTCGCCGACGCGCTCGAGCCCGGCACGGTCGTGGTGTCGGTCGCCGCCGGGGTCACGGTCGCGACGTTCGAGTCGCTGCTGCCCGACTCGGTGAGCGTCATCCGCACGATGCCGAACACACCGGCCGTCGTCGGGCGCGCGGTCACGGGCGTCTCGCCGGGGACGCGCTCGAGCGACGACGACCTCGCGCTCGCGGTCGCCCTCTTCGAGACCGTCGGCGAGGTGCTCGTCGTGCCCGAGGCGCAGCTCGACGCGCTCTCGACGATCTCGGGCTCGGGGCCCGCGTACGTCTTCTACCTCATCGAGCAGCTCACGGCCACGGCGATCGACAAGGGCTTCACGCCCGAGCAGGCCGCGGTCATGGTGCAGGGCACGTTCCGGGGTGCGAGCGAGCTGCTCGCGGACTCCGGGGAGGAGCCGGCCGAACTGCGCCGCCGCGTGACGAGCCCGAAGGGCACGACCGAGCGCGCCGTCGCCGTGCTCGAGGAGGCGCAGCTCAAGCAGACCTTCGACCGCGCGACCGACGCCGCGCTCGCCCGTGCGCGCGAGCTGGCGGCGGGCGCGTGACCGCTCCGAGTCGGTCGAGTAGCGGAGCGTATCGAGACCACGACGGCGAAGGTCTCGATACGGCGCTCCGCGCCTACTCGACCGACTCCACGGCGTCAGGCCTGCGCTTCGACGGCACCCCCCGCTTCGCGTGGCGCGGCGTCATGCTCGACGTCGCACGGCGCTTCCGTCCGGTCGCAGAGATCGAGCGGTTCATCGACCTGCTCGCGGCGCACCGCATCAACGTGCTGCAGCTGCACCTCACCGACGACCAGGGCTGGCGATTCGAGGTGCGCGCCTACCCGCGGCTCACCGAGGTCGGCGGCCGGCGCTCGCAGACGCAGCTCGGCCACGGGCCGCGCTCGACCCTCGACGGGGTCCAGCACGAGGGCTGGTACACCCAGGACGAGCTGCGCGGGCTCGTGCGATTCGCGGCGGGCCGAGGCATCCGCATCGTGCCGGAGGTCGATGTGCCCGGGCACGCGCAGGCGATCCTCGCCGCGTATCCCGAGTTCGGGGTCGGCGGCGCCGACGCGGTGCGCGAGCGCGTCGCCGAGCCGTGGCCGCGGTTCGGCATCAGCGACGAGGTGCTGAACGTCGAGGAGTCGACGCTCGAGTTCATCGGCACGGTGTTCGACGAAATGTGCGAGGTGTTCGACTCGGAGTTCATCGGCCTCGGCGGCGACGAGGTGCGCAAGGACCGGTGGCGCGCCGACCCGCGCACGCGGGAGCTGATGGCCGAACGCGGGCTCGCCTCCGAGGAGGAGCTGCAGTCGTGGTTCCTCGCGCGCATCGCCGATCGCCTGCGCGGCCACGGCCGCCGCGTCGTCGGCTGGGACGAGATGCTCGAGGGCCGCGATCCCGCACCCGACGCGGTCGTCGCCTCGTGGCGCGGGCCGGTCGGCGCCGAGCTCGGCGCGCGGCTGGGGCACGACGTCGTCCTGTGCCCCGACCTCTGGACCTACTTCGACTACCGGCAGTCCGACCGCGACGACGAGCCGATCCCGGTCGGCACCGTGCTCTCGCTCGAGGACGTGGGCACCTTCGACCCGGTCCCAGCCGACGCGTCGTCGTGGTTCGCCGACCGTGTCGTCGGCGTGCAGGCGAACGTCTGGTGCGAGCACCTCGACGGTCGCGACCGGCTCGACTACGCGGTGTTCCCGCGGCTCGGCGCGTTCGCCGAGGTCGCGTGGAACGGCGGTCCCGTCGACCCCGACGACTTCGCCCGGCGCCTGCCCGACTACCTCGCCTGGCTCGACGGCCGCGGCGTCGCCTACCGGCCGCTCGCGGGCCCGCGCCCCGACCAGCAGCGGCCGGGCGTGCCCGGCGTGCCGCGCGACCGGGCCGACCGGCTCGCCGAGCTCGCACGGCTCACGGCGAACCTCTGATCCTTCGCACCCGAGCGGCAGGCTCCCCGCCGACGTCGGAGCAACGAACGGGCAATGGTGGTCCGATGCCGGGTGCGCGGCGGGCAACCATTGCCCGTTCGATGTCGATGCACGGGCTGCGCTGCGCAACCGGCGGATGTTTTTATGCCCGATGTCGATTTCGAGCGGCCGAGTTCGTCACCATGGTGTGACGAACGTCGTCACGGGCCCGCGAGGGCAGACGAAGGAGACGCCATGACCGACACGTACATGTACCTCATCCACGAGCCCGACTGGGACTCGGACGCGTTCCTCAACACCGGCGGCGGAGTGCCGGGCGGCGAGCCCGAGGCGAACTTCCCGGCCCACAAGGCGTTCCAGGAGGCCGTCGTGAAGCTCGGCGCCCGCCTCGTGGGCGGGGCCGCGCTGCAGAATGCGCGGCACGGCGGCCGGGTCACCCCCGGCGCCGGCGACCGGGTGCTCGACGACGCCGTCTACTCCGACGGGCCCTATCCCGACACGACCGAGGTCGTCTCGGGCTACTACCTCGTCGAGACCGACGACGAGCAGGTCGCGCGGCGGATCGCGGCGCTCGTGCCGACGGGCGGGCACATCGAGTGGCGCAAGGTGTTCCCCACCTCGTGAGCGAGTCGGTCGCCGGCCTCGGCGAGGACTTCGTCGACGCCTGGCCGCGGATCGTGCGCGCCCTCGCCGCCTACACCGGCAGCGTGGACGACGCGCAGGAGTACGCGGCCGAGGCCGTCGCGCGGGCCGTCGCCCGAGCCGGCGACGGCCCGCCCCTCGGCTCGCTCGCCGCCTGGTGCATCACCGTCGGCAAGCGCGCGTGGCTCGACGACCGCCGGCGTGCGGCGACCGAGCAGCGCCACGCCGAGCGGGTCGCCGCCGACCTCGCGATGCTGCAGGGCGACGAGGATGCCTCGGCCGAGGCATCCCGGCTCGACGACCTGCCCGTCGGCGGCGCGCTCGACGACCGCCTCGCCCTGCTCTTCGTCGCGTGCGACCCGGCACTCACCGAGCAGGCGCGGCTCGTGCTCGCGCTGCGGCTCGTGTGCGGGCTCGACGTGCCGCGCATCGCGGCGCATCTCGGCGTGCAGCCGTCGGCGGCGGCCGCCCGGCTGACCCGTGCGAAGCGAGCGCTCGCCGAGGCGCGCGGGCGGTTCCACGTGCCCGAGGCGCCCGAGCGGCGGGTGCGGCTGCCCGTCGTGCTCGCGAGCGTGGCCGGCATGTTCACGCGCATCGCGACGTGCTCGATCCGCAGACGCCGTTCGACGACCTCGGCAGGCAGGCGCTTTCGATCGCCGACGCGCTCGTGGCCGAGTACCCCGACGACGCCGAGGTGCGCGGGCTCCGGGCGGTGATCCGGTTGGGGCTCGCCCGCCCGCCGGGGCGGCTCGACGCGGCGGGGGCGGCCGTGCCGCTCGACGAGGTCGACCGACTCCGGTGGGACCGACGGCTCATCGAGGCCGGTCTCGACGATGCCGCCGCGGCCGCCGAGCGCGGTGACGGGCGCTTCGTGCTCGAGGCGGCGATCGCCGGGCTGCACAGCACGGCACCGAGCTTCGCCGACACCGACTGGGACCGGGTCGTCGGCTTCTACCGCGCGCTCGAGCGGGTCTGGGGTGCCCCGTCGGTGACGGTCGCCCGGCTGTCGGCCGAGCTGCATCGGGCCCTCCTCGCACCGCCGTCGGGGGAGCGCACGGCCCTGCTGCGGCGGGTGTCGAGCGAACTGCGCGCGCTCGCCGAGGGCTCGGCGCCGTACGCGGCGGTCGATGCGAGGCTCGCGCTCGCCGACCTCGACTGGCGCACCGGTCGGCGGGCCGAGGCGTCGGCGCAGTACGCCGAGCTCGCCGAACTCGTGCCGACCGAACCCGTGCGGCGGTTCTGCCTGGCGCGGGCGACCGGCTGAGCCGAGCTGCATCGCACTCGTCACGAGGAGCCCGCCTCCGAGACGCACGTCGGCCGGGGAGCGACCATCGCTCCCCGGCCGATGAGGCGCGGTCGGGCGCCCAGCGCCCTCGACCGCCCGGGCCTCAGCCCGCGTGCTTCGCGTCGTGCCCGCGCCGGGCGTGGGCCACGGCACGCACGAGCTTCACCACGAGGTATGTGGCGGCACCGAGCGCGAGGGCGGCAGCTCCGGAGAGCAGCCCCGCACTCGTCGCCGACGACGTCGAGCCGGCCTCGAGCTCGTTCAGGTAACCGAACGTGAATCCGATTGCGAACACCCACACCGCGATGATGACGGTCGTGGGGATGATTCCGATCCTTCGCATGTCACCTCCTTTCGCGTGACCTTCCAGTATAGCCGACGCGGAATGAAACGCCTGAACAGGGGTGGATTCGCGGGAGGGGCTTGCTGCGTCGACGGCTTCGCGGGAGGCTGAAGGGCTTGCTCCGGGAGGTGGTCGGGGAATGAGCGTGGACGCCCTGACGGCACCGACCGGGCGCGAGCCCGCACTGCGGTCGCGCCTGCGCGGCGACGGCACCGCGGAGCGGGCGCTGGTCCTCGGCTCGACGGGCTACCTCGGCGGGCGGCTCGTGCCGCGACTGCTCGCGGCGGGCTACCGCGTGCGCGTCCTCGTGCGCAGCCCCGAGCGGTTGGCGGCGTTCGCGTGGGGCTCCGACGTGGACGTGGTCGTCGGCGACGCCCGCGACGTCGACGTCGTCGGTCGTGCGACGCAGGACGTCGATGTCGTCTGGTACCTCATCCACTCGATGACGAGCGGCCGACGATTCGCGGACCTCGATCGCAGGGTGGCGCTCGTCGCATCCCGGGCGGCACGTGAGGCGAACGTCCGCCGCATCGTGTACCTGGGCGGCCTGCATCCGCCGGAGGCGGAACTCTCCGACCACCTGCGTTCCCGCGTGGAGGTCGGAGAGGTCCTGCTCGGATCGGGAGTGCCGACCGTGGCCCTGCAGGCGGGGGTCGTGATCGGGTCGGGGTCGGCATCCTTCGAGATGATCCGCCATCTCACCGAGGTGCTGCCGTACATGCCCGCGCCCCGATGGGTGAGGAACTTCATCCAGCCCATCGCGGTCCGCGACGTGCTCTACTACCTCCTCGCCGCCGCGCACCTCCCGGCCGCGGTGAACCGGGCGCTCGACATCGGCGGCCCGGATGTCTGGCGATACGGCCAGATGATGAACGGGTATGCGATCGAAGCGGGCCTGCCCCAGCGCGGGATCGCCGCGCTCCCGGTCCTCACGCCGAGCCTCGCGTCGCACTGGGTCAATCTCGTGACCCCGATACCTCGTGCGCTGGCCCGGCCGCTGGTCGAGTCGCTGCAGAACAACTGCGTCATGCAGAACCACGACATCGACGGGTTCATCCCGCCGCCGCCGGGCGGGCTCACGCCGTACCGCGAGGCGGTGTCGCTGGCGCTCGGCCGCGTCGAGCACGACGAGGTCGAGACCAGCTGGCTCGATGCCAAGGTGCCCGAGGCGCCCAGCGACCCGTTGCCGAGCGACCCCGACTGGGCGGGTCGCACCGTGTTCACCGACGATCGCTCGCGCGACACGTCGGCGAGCGTTTCCGCGTTGTGGTCGGTGATCGCCGGCATCGGCGGCGAGAACGGGTGGTACTCGACGCCGATCCTCTGGTCGCTCAGGGGCTGGGCCGACCGTCTGGTCGGCGGTGTCGGCCTCGCGCGCGGGCGCCGCAGCAGAACGCGGGTCGCGGTCGGGGATGCGATCGACTTCTGGCGGGTCGAGGCTTGCGAGGAGGAACGCCTGCTCAGGCTCCGCGCCGAGATGAAACTGCCGGGCAGTGCGTGGCTGGAGCTGCGATGCGAGCCCAGCGACAGCGGTTCCCGGTACATCCAGCGGGCCGTGTACTTCCCCAGGGGTCTGACCGGACGCCTCTACTGGTGGGCGATCCTCCCGTTCCACGGCATCATCTTCGCCGGCATGCAGAACCTGATCGTCGCGATCGCGGAGGGCAGGGACCGGGCGTCGACGCCGAGTTCGCGAGGCGGCGACCCGACGCCGAGGTGAGTCGGCCGCCGCTCGAGGCCTGCGGCATCGGATCAGCGGCGCTCGAGCAGCACCATCACCTCGAAGTGCGTCGTCTGCGGGAACATGTCGAACACGCGGGCCTTCACCGGTCGCAGCGACGGCATGGCCGCGAGGTCCTTCGCGAGCGAGGCGGCGTTGCAGCTCGAGTACAGCACGTGCGAGACGGGGGATGCCTCGAGCCAGCGTGCGAGCTCGGCGCCGATGCCGCGCCGGGGCGGGTTGACGATGACGAGATCGGGGGTGTCGGCGGGCCGCGCGCGCAGCGCGAAGTCGGTCGCGTCGCCGGCGGCGAACGCGAGGCGCGAGAGCGCGGCGTCCGTTCGGCTCAGCTCGGCGCTCGCGACCGCCTCGACGCTCGTCTCGATGCCGGTGACCGCCGGGCCCGCGCTCGCCTCGCCGCCCGCGCCCGCGATGTGCAGGGCGAAGCCGCCCACCCCCGAGTAGAGGTCCCACGCGGAGTCGGGGGCGAGGTCGCGGATCCAGCTGCGCGCCTCGGCGTACAGCGCGGCCGCGATCTCGGTGTTCGTCTGGAAGAAGCTCTGCGGCCGCAGGTGCATCGTCACGTCATTGAGCCGCATCGGCAGGGTCTCGGCCTCGGTGAGCACGATCTCGTGGTCGCCCTCGAGCACGGCCTTGTGCTCGGGCAGGACGTTCGCGGTCACGACCCGCGCGTTCGGCAGCTCGGCGAGGAGGTTCGGCAGGTGCTTCCGGATCCGGGCGACCGGCTCGGTCGAGCGCAGCACGAATCGCACCATGAGCTCGCCGTCGGGCGACTCGGTGACGATGAGATGCTTGAGCTCGCCCGAGCGACGGCGTACGTCGTACGGAGTGATCCGGGCGAGGGTGATGAACCGGGCGAGCGTGGGGAAGGCGGCCCGGTGACCGTCCGAGCAGATGCCGCACGCCTGCAGGTCGACCCCGTACCCGTCGGCGTCGAGGATGCCGATGGTCGGGGCATCCACGGTGCCGCCGACGACCATCTTCGCCTTGTTGCGGTACGCGTTCTCGCGGCTTGCGACCGGGGCCTCCCATCGGCCGACGGCGAACGGTGCGAGGAGCGCTTCGGCGTGCGCCTGCTTGTCGGCGAGCTGCGCCTCGTACGGTCGACCCATGAGCGCGCACGAGGTGCAGCGCCCGGCGTCGAAGTACGAACAGTCCACGGGTTCAATCCTCCCACCCGGGTCGGGTGACGGGTGCGGAATCCGTCGGATCGAGGTCGAATCGCAGTCGAGATCAGCTGACTTCGCAGATTGTTCAACGAAATCCTTGACCCCTGTCGAACGCGCTCGTTAGCCTGCGGGCACGCGGGGCCGCGAGTCCCGCGAGCATCAGACGACGCAGACGAAGTGGACGACGAAGGGGTCTGACATGGCGAAGCACGGAGACGAAGAACTCGGGATGTCGGCGGGCATCAGCCGGCGCGACCTGCTCAACGGCATGGCCGTCGTGGCGGGGGCGGCGGCGCTCACCGCCGTGCCGGGCGGGGCGGCGCACGCCCAGGCCGGCGGAGGCCACGTGGCGGCGAGCCGCCCGCGGCAGACGGGCCTCGTCGGGCAGACCGACTCGGCGCGCCAGGCCGGCCACGGCGCGACGTTCGGCGGGGCCTCGTTCGGCACGCCCAAGCCGACCGGCGAGGCCTACGACCTCGTGGTCGTCGGCGGCGGGGTGAGCGGTCTCGCGGCCGCGCACTTCTACCGCAAGCGCTTCGGTGCCGAGGCACGCATCCTCGTCATCGAAGCGCTCGCCGACTTCGGCGGCCACCAGCACCGCAACGAGTTCTCGGTGCGCGGACGAACGCTGCTCAGCAACGGCGGCATGGTCAACCTCGACAGCCCCGACACCTGGAACGCACCGTCGCTCGAGCTCATGGACGACCTCGGCATCGACTTCGCCGAGCTCGCCGAGGGCGTCGACACCGGGCTCTACGGCTCGATGGGCCTCACGAACGGGTACTTCTTCCCCGAGGAGTCGTTCGGCGCCGACACCTTCCTGCGACGGGCGCCGGGGGAGTCGACCGCGTCGCTCGTGTCGCGCCTGCCCCTGTCCCAGCAGGCCCGCGACGACATCATGCGCATCGAGACGTTCGCCGACGACGTGCTGCCGGGCCTCAGCGACGCCGAGAAGAAGCAGGCGCTCGCGCGCATGACCTATCGCGAGTACCTGCAGAACCTCGTCGGCGTGGGCGACGAGGCGCTCGTCTATTACCAGAAGCGCCCGCACGGCCTGTGGGGCGCGGGCATCGAGGCCGTGCCCGCGGGCGACTGCTGGGGCGTCGGCTATCCGGGGTTCGCAGGCCTCGGGCTGAGCCCCGAGCCGTACCCGGGCATCGGCCGCACGCCCGCGATGTCGCTCACGACCACCGACGAGGAGCTCTACTACTTCCCCGACGGCGGGGCCACGGTGTCGCGCCTGCTCGTCTCGCGGCTCATCCCGCAGGCGTTCGGCGGGGTGCAGACCCAGGAGAGCATCATCGGCGCATCGGCGAACTACGCCCTCCTCGACCACCCGAAGTCGCCCGTGCGGATCAGGCTCAACAGCATGGCGACGGCGGTACGGCACCGCAGCGGCACGAGCGGGCCCATCGACGTCGACTACGTGAACGGCGGCAGAGCGTACCGGGTCGAGGCGAAGCACGTCGTCATGGCCTGCTGGAACGCCGTTTCGTCGTACATCGTCGACGGGCTGCCCGCCGACCAGGTCGAGGCGATGCGCTACGGCGTGAAGGTGCCGCTCGTCTACGCGCGCGTCGCCGTGAAGAACTGGACGGCGTTCGCGAACGCGGGCGTCTCCCGCGTGACGCCGTACGGCCACTTCTGGGACAGCCTCGGCCTCGCCACCCCGACCGATCAGGGCGGCTACCGGTCGGCGCGCGACCCCGAGGAGCCGATCGTCGTCTCGCTGTCGAAGACGCCGAACCTGCCCGGCGAGCGCATCACGCGCGAGCAGCACAAGGCGGGTCGCCGCGAGCTGTTGCAGGTGACGTTCGCGGACTTCGAGCGAGACATCCGCGATCTCATGCAGCGCTCGCTCGGCGACTTCGGCTTCGAGGCGAAGCGCGACATCGCCGCGATCACCGTGAACCGCTGGTCGCACGGCTACGCGTACGAGTACAACTCGATCGCCGACCCCGCGATCTTCGAGCCGCTCGAGCAGCAGCCGTTCCAGGCGGCGCGGCGCCGGCACGGCAACATCACGATCGCGAACTCCGACGCCCAGGCGTTCGGCTACACGCACGCCGCCGTCGACGAGGCGAGCCGCGCGGTCGCCGAGCTGAGCTGACGGATGCCGCGGGGCGGCCCGGCCGGCGTGCGACATCGCCGGCCGGGTCAGCCGCGGTACCACTCCTCGTCGATGCTCGCGAGCCGCGACGGCATGGCCTCGTCGCCGGTGCCGAAGAAGCGCTGGAAGTTCATGATGAGCGGCCGCCAGCGTTCGGGGTCGATGCGGTTCGCGTGGCCGGCCAGCCGCAGCGACTCGACCACGTGCACGCGCGTGATGCCGAGCTCGACCGCGAGCAGGCTCGCCTCGGCCGGCGACACGGCGCCGCCCATCGGGTGGATCGCGACGACCCGGCCCTCGAGGTGCACCGGGAACTCGGCCACCCTCGGCGGGGCGACCGTCTCGGACGCGATCGGCCGCACGCCCGCCGCGGCGAACTTGTCGCGCACGTGCCGGTAACCCGCGGCCGCCTTGCGCTCGGATACCGGGTCGCGACCGGTCGTGAGGGCGAGCCGGTCGACCGCGTCGACGTGGTCGACCGACGGCAGGTTGATGACGGCCTCGCCGTTCGCCAGCAGGTTGCGGCCGGTCTGGCTGCGAGCCCCGACGCCGAGCATCGCGGTCTGCCCGAGCCACCACACCGACGAGTTCGGCGCGAGGTTCGGATGCCCCTCCTCGTCGACGGTCGAGAGCAGCGACACCTGGCTGCCGAAATAGAGGATGGCGGGCGAGATCGCCGTGTGCCGGGTGCGGTGCGCGTGCGCGTCGAGCGAGGTGAGGGTTCCCATGGGCCGCCTTCCTGGTGGGATTCCAGCCTCGCCGTGCGCGCGCCCGGTGTCCGGCGAGTTCCGGACATGGCATCGGCGTGCGCGGACCGGCCTTGCGTAGCGGGGCGGCGCCGGTGCGGTGCGGGCTACGGTGGGCGGGTGAGCACTCCGGGACCGACCGACCGCCCGACGACCTCCGGCACGCCCGTGCGCGTGCGCGGCACGAAGTACGACGGCAGCCCGCACTGGGCGTTCGACGGCGTCTGGCTCGGCGCCGACGAGCACGGCGACTGGATCGGCTTCCCCGTCGGCACGACCTTCGCCCGCCCGGGCGCCGAGTTCGTCGCCGACTGGCCGTCGCTCGCGCTCGTCGCTCCGGCCGGCTGGATACCGGCGTTCAATCTCGGGCACCCGCGCGGCCTCGCGACGTACGTCGACCTCGCGACGGTGCCCGATTGGCGGGCGGATGCCTCGGGCTTCACGGTCTCGTACGTCGACCTCGATCTCGACGTGGTCGCCCGCGACGGCGAGGACGCCTTCATCGACGACGAGGACGAGTTCGCCGACCACGCCATCCGGTTCGGGTATCCGCTGGAGCTCGTCGAACGGGTGCGCGCCGACGCCGATGCGGTGCTCGCCGCGGTGCGTCGGCGCGAGCCCCCGTTCGACGGCTCGACGGCCGTCGCGTGGTTCGAGCGCCTCGCCGCGGCGGCTGGCTGAGGGGCGCCGACGTGCGACGGTGACGAACCGCGACGACGAGCGCGATCAGCGCCCGGCGAGCAGCCCGACGAGCGGCGCGAGCACCTCGACGTGCTCGTGAGACATCGTGAGGTACGAGACGCCCGCGACCTCGCGCAGCCGTTCGAGATGGTCCGCATCGCGGTCGACGTCGCCCGAGAGGAGCGCCGCGGCATCGGCCTCGCGCAAGCCGGCCGCCGTCAGGCCGAGCCGGCTGAGCAGCCACTCGGGCAGGGCATCGCCGACGCCCGCGATCTGCAGCGCGATCTCGAGGTCGGCGCCGGCTCGATCGCGCGCCCGGGCGGTGAGCGCGGCGACCTCGTCGACCGTCGCGGTCGGCGGCATCGCGAGCGCGAGCGTGTGCGCATGCGATCCCGCGAGGCGCAGCATCCGGTCGCCGTTGCCCGCGATCACGACCGCAAGCTCGGGCAGTTCGGCCCGCACCGCGACGAGTGCCTGCTCGACGGCGTCGACGCGACGGCCGGGTGCGCCCCAGTCGACGCCGAGCCGCGTGGCGTCGTGTTCGCCGCCCGGGCGCCCCGCGCCGATGCCCAGTTCGAAGCGTCCGCCCGACAGCTCGTGCAAGGTCGACGCCTCGCGGACGACCGCGGCAGCCGAGCGCAGCGGTGCGGCGAGCACCCACGTGCCGAGGTGCAGCCGTTCGGTCGTCGTCGCCGCGGACGCGAGCGCGAGGAACGGCGACGCGGTTCCGAGCGTGTCGGGCACGAGCAGCGTCGAGAAGCCGGCCTGCTCGAGCTCGAGGGCCGTGGCGCCCCAGGCGGCCGCGGTGCCGCGCCGCCCGACGACGGCGCCGAATCGGAAGGTGTGATCGGTCATGACTCGATCCTTCGCGCGCCGACCCCGCCGCACATCCGCCCGCCGGCGGCACCCGAGGTACTCCCTCGGCGGTACGCGGACACGGTCCGGCCGGCCGGCCGAGTGGTCGAGCTGTCGCACGAGAAACGACGTCGGGAAGGCGGGACTACGGCTCGAAGCGGTACCCCAGCCCGGGCTCGTTGAGGAAGTGCCGGGGCTCCGACGGCACCGGCTCGAGCTTGCGCCGCAGCTGCGCCACGTACAGCCGCAGGTACCCGGCGTCGTTCGCGTGGTACGGCCCCCACACCTCGCTCAGCAGCATCTCGCGCGTGAGCAGCTTGCCGGGGTGTTTGAGGAACAGCTCGAGCAGGCGCCACTCGGTGGGCGTGAGGCGAACGGATGCCTCGCGGCGGGCGCCGTCGGAATCGGCGGGCCGCACGACCCGGGCCGACAGGTCGACCTCGAGGTCGCCCACGCGGTGCACGGCCGCCGTGTCGCCCTCGTCGGCGGGCCGGCGCGACCGCGCCCGGATGCGGGCGAGCAGCTCGTCCATCGCGAACGGCTTCGTCACGTAGTCGTCGGCGCCGGCGTCGAGCGCCTCGACCTTCTCGCCCGAGTCTGCGCGGCCCGACAGCACGAGGATCGGCACGCTCGACCACGCCCGCACGGCCCGGATGACGTCGATCCCGTCGACCTTCGGCATGCCGAGGTCGAGCAGGATGAGGTCGGGATGCCCGTTCGCCGCCTGGTCGATCGCCTCGGCGCCGTCGCGCGCGTGGAGCACCTCGTACCCGCGGGCCGCGAGCGTGATGCGCAGCGCGCGCTGCAGCTGCTCGTCGTCGTCGGCGAGGAGGATCCTCATCGTGCCTCCTCATCGGTCGCGGCATCCGCGGGTCGTTCGGGTCGTTCGACGGGCGCGACGGGCAGCGCGACCACCATGGTGAGGCCGCCGCCCGGTGTGTCCTCCACCTCCAGTGTGCCGTCCATGCCCTCGACGAATCCCTTCGACAGGGCGAGTCCGAGCCCGAGACCGGTCTCGTTGTCGGTGTCGCCGAGGCGCTGGAACGGGGTGAACACCTCGTCGCGGCGCTCGGGCGGGATGCCCGGCCCGCGGTCGACGACCCGCAGCTGCACGCGGTCGCGGAACCCCGACGCCGACAGTCGCACGCGCTCGCCGGTGGGCGAGTGGCGCACCGCGTTCGCGAGGAGGTTGACGACCACCCGCTGCAGCAGGCCCGCGTCGGCGAGGAGGGGCGGCACCTCGTCGGCGAGGTCGAGCTCGACCTCGCCCGGCCCGAGTCCGAGCTCGTCGAGCGCGGGGAACACGACGTCGGCCGCCTCCACCGGCGCGAGCCGCACCGCGAGTGCGCCGGCCTGCACGCGGCTCACGTCGAGCAGGTTCGTGACGAGCTCGGCGAGCGAGTCGAGGCTCTCGGCGGCGGTGTCGAGGAGTTCGTGCCGCTCGGCGTCGGGCAGCCGGACCTCGGCCGAGCGCAGGGCGCTGATCGCCGCCGACGCCGAGGTGAGCGGTCGCCGAAGGTCGTGGCCGACGGCGGCGAGCAGCGCCGAGCGCACCCGGTCGGTCTCGGCGAGGGCGTCGGCCGTCTCCGCGGCACGCGCGAGCGCGCCGTGCTCGAGGGCGGCATCCATCTGGGTGGCGATGACCTGCAGCAGGCGCCGCTCCGAGGCGTCCGGGTCGTGGCCGTGCAGTTCGAGGACGGCGCGGTCCGCGATCGAGAGCAGGGTGACGCGGTCGTCGTTCGAGGGTTCGCCGTCGGCGACCACCGACTCGCCGTCGACCACGAGCCGCACGCCCGTGAGGCCGAAGGCCTCGCGCGTTCGCGTGACCATCGCCTGCAGGGCGTCCTCGCCGCGCAGCACGCTGCCGGCCATGGTCGCGAGCAGCTGCGACTCGGCGGCGGCCCGGCGCGCCTCGCGGGTGCGACGGGCGGCCTGGTCGACGACGTAGCTCACGAGCAGGGCGTTCGCGACGTAGAAGACCAGGGCGAGCAACTGCCGGGGCTCGGCGATCGTGAGCGTGTAGAGCGGCTCGATGAAGAGGAAGTTCAGGGTGAGGCCCGAGAGCACGGCGGCGAACAGGGCGGGCCAGATGCCGCCGATGAGCGCCACGATGATCACGAGCAACTGGTACGCGAGCACGTCGCTCGTGATCGACGACTCGGTATGGAAACGCGTGAGCACCCAGCTGAGCAGCGGCCCGGCGACGAGGGCGACGGCGAAGCCGAGGATCAGGCGCGTACGGCCGAGCGCTCCGCGCGCGAGCCGTGGCAGCGAGACCGCGGCGCCGGCGGCGGCGTGGGTGACGATGTGCACGTCGATGTCGCCCGACTCGCGGATCACGGTCGCGCCGATGCCGGGCGGCGAGAACGCCGCAGCGAGCCGCGACCGCCGGCTGACGCCGATGACGAGCTGGGTCGCGTCGACCCCGCGCGCGAACTCGACGAGCGTGCGCGGCACGTCCTCGCCGACGACCTGGTGGAACGTGCCGCCCAGCTGCTCGACGAGCGTTCGCTGGGTGTCGAGGGCGCCGGGATGCCTCGCCCGCATGCCGTCGGGGTTCGTGACGTGCACGGCGATGAGCTCGCCGCCCGAGGCGCGAGCCGCGATGCGGGCGCCGCGGCGCAGCAGCGTCTCGCCCTCGGGCCCGCCGGTGAGGGCGACGACGACGCGCTCGCGCGCCTCCCACTTGCGGTCGATGCCGTGCTCCGCGCGGTACTTCTTGAGCGCCTGGTCGACCTCGTCGGCGAGCCACAGCAGCGCGAGCTCGCGCAGCGCCGTGAGGTTGCCGAGGCGGAAGTAGTTCGACAGCGCCGCGTCGATGCGCTCGGCGGGGTAGACGAGCCCGCCCGAGAGACGGTCGCGCAGCGCCTGCGGCGAGAGGTCGACGACCTCGATCTGGTCGGCGGCCCGCAGCACCCGGTCGGGGATGGTCTCGCGCTGCGGCACGCCGGTGATCTGCAGCACGACGTCGCCGAGCGACTCGATGTGCTGGGCGTTGACGGTCGAGATGACGTCGATGCCGGCGTCGAGCAGCTCCTCGACGTCCTGCCAGCGCTTCGCGTGGCGCGAACCGGGTGCGTTCGTGTGGGCGAGCTCGTCGACGAGGGCGATCTCGGGTCGGCGTGCGAGCACGGCGTCGAGGTCCATCTCGTCGAGGGTGACGCCGCGGTGCTCGACGGGGCGGCGCGGCACGATCTCGAGGCCCTCGGCCATCTCGGCGGTCGCCCGCCGGCCGTGCGTCTCGACGAGGCCGACGACCACGTCGTGACCCTCGGCGCGGAGCCTTCGGCCCTCCTCGAGCATCGTGTAGGTCTTGCCGACGCCGGGTGCCGCGCCGAGCAGCACCCGCAATCGCCCCCGCTTCATGTGGTCAGTCTCCCACCAGCGCGGCGAGCGCGAGGTTGAGCTCGAGCACGTTCACGGTCTCGTCGCCGAGGTAGCCGAGGTCGCGGCCCCGGACGTGCTCGTCGACGAGCTGCGCGACCTCGGCCTCGGGCAGGCCGCGCGCCTCGGCGACCCGGGCGACCTGCAGGCGCGCGTACTCGGGGCTGATGTGCGGGTCGAGGCCCGATGCCGAGGCGGTGAGCGCATCGGCTGGAACCTCGTCGGGCGCGACGCCGTCGGCCTCGGCGATCCCCGCCTTCCGCGACTCGATCGCCGCGACGAGGTCGGGGTTCTCGGGGCCGAAGTTGCTGCCGCTCGACGCGCCGCCGTCGTAGCCGTGTCCGGCCGCCGACGGTCGGGCCTGGAACCACTCGGGCAGCGGCGCGCCCGAGGCATCCGCGAACGACTGCCCGATGAGCGAGGAGCCGACGACGTCGCCGCCGGCGTCGCGCACGAGCGAGCCGTTCGCCTGGGCCGGGAGGGCGACCTGGCCGATCGCGGTGACGAGGGCGGTGTACGCGACGCCGAGCACGAGGGTGAAGGCGATCATCGCGCGGAGCGCGACCCAGTGGGTGCGGAGGGTGGTGCGGGTGGAGGTCATGATTTCCTTTCGCTGGCTGAGGAGCGCCCGACGGAGGAGGACGCGTCTCGAAACCTCAGAAGCCCGGGATGAGACTGACGACGAGGTCGATCAGCTTGATGCCGATGAACGGGGCGATGATGCCGCCGAGCCCGTAGACGAGCAGGTTGCGGCTGAGGATAGAGCTCGCGTCGCCGGGCCGGTACTTCACGCCCCGCAGCGCGAGCGGGATGAGGAAGACGATCACGATCGCGTTGAAGATGATCGCCGACAGCACCGCCGACGCGGGGGAGTGCAGCTGCATCAGGTTGAGCGCCGCGAGCCCCGGGAACACGCCCGCGAACATCGCCGGGATGATCGCGAAGTACTTCGCGACGTCGTTCGCGATCGAGAACGTCGTGAGTGCGCCCCGGGTGATGAGCAGTTGCTTGCCGATGCGCACGATGTCGATGAGCTTCGTCGGGTCGCTGTCGAGGTCGACCATGTTGCCGGCCTCCTTCGCGGCCGACGTGCCGGTGTTCATCGCGACGCCGACGTCGGCCTGCGCGAGCGCGGGCGCGTCGTTCGTGCCGTCGCCCGTCATCGCGACGAGGTTCCCGCCCTCCTGCTCGCGGCGGATGAGCGCGAGCTTGTCCTCGGGCGTGGCCTCCGCGAGGTAGTCGTCGACGCCGGCCTCCTTCGCGATCGCGGCGGCGGTGAGCGGGTTGTCGCCCGTGATCATGACGGTGCGGATGCCCATCGCGCGCAGCTCGGCGAACCGGTCGACGAGGCCGTCCTTGACGATGTCCTTGAGGTGCACGACCCCGAGCAGGCGGGGCGCCGTACCCGGCTGGTGCACGGCGACGACGAGCGGCGTGCCGCCGCCGGTCGAGATCGCGTCGACGCGCTGCTCGAGCTCGGCCGCGGTCGCGCGGTCGATGGGCGCGGATGCCTCGACCCACGCCGTCACGGCCGACCCGGCGCCCTTGCGCACGATCGTGCCGTCGGCGAGGTCGAGCCCCGACATGCGGGTCTGCGCGGTGAACGGCACGACCTCGCCGGCCGGCGCATGATCGAACCGGATGCCTCGGGCGGCCGCCAGCTCCACGATCGAGGAGCCCTCGGGCGTGGGGTCGGCGAGCGAGGCGAGCGCCGCGGCCCGCACGAGCTCGGCCTCGTCGACGCCCGGCATCGGCACGAACTCGCTCGCGCGACGGTTGCCGTACGTGATGGTGCCGGTCTTGTCGAGCAGGAGCGTCGTCACGTCGCCCGCGGCCTCGACCGCGCGGCCCGACATCGCGAGCACGTTGCGCTGCACGAGCCGGTCCATGCCGGCGATGCCGATCGCCGAGAGCAGCGCGCCGATCGTCGTCGGGATGAGGCAGACGAGGAGGGCCACGAGCACCGTGATGCTGACGGGCGACGCCGCGTACGACGCGATCGGGTTGAGCGTCAGCACGACGACGACGAACACGATCGAGAGACTCGCGAGCAGGATGTCGAGCGCGATCTCGTTCGGCGTCTTCTGCCGGGCGGCGCCCTCGACGAGCGCGATCATGCGGTCGACGAAGGTCTCGCCGGGCTTCGAGGTGATGCGGACCACGATGCGGTCGCTGAGCACCCGGGTCCCTCCCGTCACGGCCGAGCGGTCGCCGCCCGACTCGCGCACGACGGGGGCCGACTCGCCCGTGATCGCCGACTCGTCGACCGAGGCGATGCCCTGCACGATGTCACCGTCGCCGGGGATGAGCTCGCCCGCCGACACGACGACGAGGTCGCCGAGGCGTAGATCGGCCGACGAGATGTCGGTCAGCGCGCTGCGTTCGGCGAGGGCGTCGGACACCTCGTCGTAGAGGTCGATGCGGTGGGCGACCGTCGAGGTGCGGGTCTTGCGGAGGGTGTCGGCCTGCGCCTTGCCGCGACCCTCGGCGACCGCCTCGGCGACGTTCGCGAAGATGACGGTGAGCCACAGCCAGGCGGCGATCGCCCAGGTGAAGCTCGGCGGCACGGCGCTGCCGCCCGAGGCGGCGGGCCCGCCGAGGAACGGCTCGGCGATCGCGAGCACGGTCGTGAGCGCCGCCCCGACCTCGACGAGGAACATGACGGGGTTGCGCCACATCTGCCGCGGGTCGAGCTTGCGCAGCGCGCCGGGGAGGGCGGCGACGAGCTGCCGGGGCCCGAAGGGGACCTTCGGCTTCGGGTGCGGGTGCGGGTGGTGCTCTTCGGCCGCGGCGGCGGAGGCCGAGGCATCCGAACCGTGCGAAGCGGTGGTGAGCGACATGACTAGCTGAGTCCTTCTGCGAGGGGTCCGAGCGTGAGCACGGGGAAGTAGGTGAGGGCGGTGATGAGCACGGTCACGCCGACGAGCAGGCCGACGAACTGCGGCTTGTGGGTCGGCAGGGTGCCGGCGGTCTCGGGCACCTTCTGCTGCGCGGCGAGCGAGCCCGCGAGGGCGAGCACGAACACGATCGGCACGAACCGGCCGAGCAGCATCGCGACGCCGAGTGCCGTGTTGAGCCACGGCGTGTTCGCGGTGAGGCCCGCGAACGCCGAGCCGTTGTTGTTCGACGCGCTCGTGAAGGCGTAGAGCACCTCGCTCATGCCGTGCACGCCGGGGTTCCAGATCGAGACCTGCTCGACGTCCTCGCGCACGCCCGGGATCGCGAAGCTCAGCGCGGTCCCCGCGAGCACGAGCGTCGGCGTCACGAGGATGTAGAGGCTCGCGAGCTTGATCTCGCGCGGGCCGATCTTCTTGCCGAGGTACTCGGGCGTGCGGCCGACGAGTAGGCCCGCGATGAAGACCGCGATCACGGCGAGCACGAGCATGCCGTAGAGACCCGAGCCGACGCCGCCGGGGGCGACCTCGCCGAACATCATGTTGAGCATCGGCATCATGCCGCCGAGGGCGGTGAACGAGTCGTGCATCGAGTCGACCGCGCCCGTCGACGTGAGCGTGGAGGTCGTGCCGAACAGGGTCGAGCCGAAGATGCCGAAGCGCGCCTCCTTGCCCTCCATCGCGCCACCCGCGAGCTCGGGCGCCGTGCCGTTGCCGGCCGACTCGAGCGCGCTCAGCGCGACGAGCGAGATGACGAAGAGCGAGGCCATGACCGCGAGGATCGCGTAGCCCTGCTTGTTCGAGCCGACCATGCGTCCGAACGTGCGGGGAAGGGCGAACGGGATCGCGAGCATGAGCACGATCTCGAAGAGGTTCGTCCACGCGGTCGGGTTCTCGAACGGGTGGGCCGAGTTCACGTTGAAGAATCCGCCGCCGTTCGTGCCGAGGAGCTTGACGACCTCCTGGCTCGCGACCGGGCCGCCCGGCAGCTGCTGGGTGCCGCCGGCGAGCGTCGACACCTCCGTGAAGCCGTTGAAGTTCTGCACGACGCCGCCGATGATGAGCACGATCGCGCCCACGATCGACAGCGGCAGGAGCAGCCGGAACGCGCCGCGCACGAGGTCGACCCAGAAGTTGCCGATGGTGGCCGAGCCGCGGCGGGCGAAGCCGCGCACGAGGGCGACGGCGACCGCGATGCCGACGGCGGCGGAGACGAAGTTCTGCACCGCGAGGCCCGCGAGCTGCACGGTGTAGCCCATGGTCAGCTCGGGCGAGTACGACTGCCAGTTCGTGTTGGCGACGAACGACGCGGCGGTGTTGAAGGCGAGGCCCTCGGGCACGGCCGGCAGGCCGAGCGAGTAGGGCAGCACGGCCTGCATGCGCTGCAGCGCGTAGACGAGCAGCAGACCGACGAGCGAGAACGCGAGCACGCCGCGCAGGTAGGCGGGCCACGACTGCTCGCCGCGGGGGTCGACCCCGATGAGGCGGTAGAGGCCGCGCTCGACCTTCAGGTCGCGGTCGCTCGTGTAGATGCGGGCCATGACGTCGCCGAGGGGGCGGTAGAGCAGGCCGAGGACGAGCGCGAGGGTGGCCGCCTGCAGGACGGCGAACAGCACGTCCATCAGAACCGCTCGGGCTTGACGAGGGCGACCACGAGGTAGACGACGGCGGCGACGGCCAGCGCGGCGGCGAGGAGCTCGAACACGATCACAGCTTCTCGACCCCCTTGGCGATGAGGCCGACGACCGCGAACACGGCGAGGATGCCGATGAGGGTGACGATGTCGAGCACGGGGACTCCAGGGTTCGGGATCCGCCCCGCACCCGCGGCGGCGGGCAGCGCCCCTGCGCTGCACCCCCGATGCAACACCGCCGTGGATGCCTCGGCGCCGACCCTTACGGAGCCCTAACGCCCGCCCGCGGCATCCCTACGGGCCGCTCATCCCTCCCGCTGGTCGGGTGGCGCGCGACGGCGCGCCTCAACCGGCGGTCGGGGCGGAGGTCGCGGCGTCGCGCATCGCGTCCCACTCGGCGAGCAGCTCGGGCATCCTGCCGTCGAGGAAGCGGTAGAAGCCGGCGGTGTCGCGCAGTCGCTGCGAGCCCGCGTGCTGCTCGTCGTCGATCGCGTCGGCGGCGCGATCGGAGAGGTCGGCGATGATGCCGTAGATCGGCGACTTCTGCACGATCGCCCGGTACCAGGCGTCGTCGCTGAACTCGAACCGGTCGCGCCGGCTGCCGCGATCGCGAATGCGGTGCACGACGCCGAGCTGCTCGAGGTAGCGCACCGCTCCCGAGATCGCCGCGGCGCTCGCGCCGAGCTCCTCCGAGAGCTCGGCCGCCGTCAGCCCGCGGTCGGCGACGAGCAGCGCCATGAGCACGCGCGCCGGCATGCGGGGGAATCCGGCACCCGCCAGGACGGCGACCGACTTGTCGACCGCCGCCCTGAGTGAGACTTCGTCGCGGGCCATCTTCCGATTCTCTCAGGCCCCCGAGGCCAATTCGCGGCGCCGCATCGACACGACGGCCAGTGCTGCGGCCGCCACCCCGATGGCGATCATCCACAGCCCGCCCGACCAGTCGACGTCATCGCCCGTCGGCACCGGCGAATGGGTGAACGGCGAGAGGTCGGTCATCCAATCAGGGGCTCCGAGCAGCGGTCCGAACGTGCCGAGGATGGCGGCGACGCCGACCACCGTCCAGCCGAGCGCGATCGTCCACCGCGGCAGGTAGGCGAACACGACGAGCGTCAGCCCGAGGAAGACGAGCGAGACGGGCAGCTGTGCGAGCGCGGCCTGCGAGATGAGCGGCACGAGTTCGTCGGCGCGCTCCGACGACGCGGCGCCGACGAGCCCGGCCAGGAGGGCCGCTCCGAGCACGACGGCGATCACGATCACGCCGACGACCCAGTACTCGAGCAGCCACCGGGTGCGCGGAACGGGGGTCGCCAGCACGACTTCGGCCGTGCCGTGCGCCTCCTCCTGGCGGGCGCGGATGCCGACCTGCACCGCGCAGCAGGCGGCGAGCACCCCGATGATGCCGTAGAAGGTCGCGATGAACGCCTGCTCGAGCGTGGCACCGCCGCCGAGCGCGTTCTGCAGTGTCTCGGCGATCTGCGGCGCCTCGCCGCCGATCTGGTCGACGAGGCCCGAGAGCGAACTCGCGGTGAGCCCCGCGACCGCGCCGCCCACCGCCCACGCGATCAGCGTGGAGACGTTGAGGCGCCACGCGAGGCCGAACGAGCTCGACAGCACCGGGCTCGCCCCGGCCCGACCGCGACGGCCCGGCAGCAGGCTGGCACCCTGGTCGCGGACCGACTGGAGCACGAAGACGACCGCGACGAGCACGGTCGCGACGCCGAGCGAGATCCCGAGCGGGGCGAGGGCGTTGTCGACGAACGCCCCCGTCATCTGACCCCAGCCGATGGGCGACAGCCAGCTCGGCCACGCCGGCGTCACGTGCAGGAGGTCGTCCGAGGGCGTGCCCGCGGCATCCCCGATGCCCCGGAGCAGGTACGCGCCGACGACCACGGCGACGCCCGCCCCGTTCGCCCCGCGCGAGGTGCGGAAGAGCTGCGCCGCGACCAGTCCGAACGCCACGAAGGCGATCCCGGTGGCGGCCATCGCCGCACCCGTGACCCACGAGCCCTCCAGCTCGTATCCCGCGGCGATGAACGCGACGGCGACGAGCGCGCCGAGGACGAGGTTCGCGACCACGCCGTGCACGAGGGTGGCCACCGTCGGCTTGACCCGTCCTGCGGGTGTCGCGGCGACGAGTTCGGCTCGCGACTGCTCCTCCTCGGCGCGGGTGTGGCGCACGACGAGGAAGGTGCTCATGAGCCCGCCCATGAGCGCGAGCCACGCGAAGATCGCGAAGAAGGCGTACGCGCCGAGGTCGGTGCCGTCGGGGGTGCCGCGGAACACGAGGATCGTGCGGCTCACCGTCGCGACCTGCAGGATCTCGCGGCGCTCGGCCTCGTCGCCGAAGGTGTCGGCGACCGCCGTGACCGAGGCGTACGCGAGCAGCGCGGTGCCGACGAGCCAGAGGGTCAGCTGCAGGCGGTCGCGGCGCAGCCGCTGCCTGAGCAGCGTGCCGAAGGTGCTCATGCCAGCGCCTCCTCCGAGACGCTCGCTGCGCGCTGCGTGAGTTCGTCGCCGTAGTGGCGGAGGAAGAGCTCTTCGAGCGAGGGCGGCGAGACGGTGAGGCCGCGCACGTCGAGACGCGAGAGATCGGGCAGCACGGATGCCACGCGGTCGCTGTCGACCGTGAAGCTGACACGTCCGTGGTCGATGAGGAGATCGTGCGCGTCGGGCAGCCGGTCGATCTCCGCCGCCAAGGCGACGGGGTCGAGGCCGTCGGCGGCGAACGCGATCTCGGTACGGGTGAGGTGGCGGAGCTCGGCGAGGGTGCCCGACTCGACGGTCGTGCCAGCGCGGATGATGCTCACCCGGTCGCAGAGCTCCTCGACCTCGGAGAGGATGTGGCTCGAGAGGAGCACGGTCGCCCCCTCCTGCGAGACCCGGGCGATCTCGCGGTTGAACACCTGCTCCATGAGGGGGTCGAGACCGCTCGTGGGCTCGTCGAGGATGTAGAGCTCGGCGGGCGATGCGAAGGCCGCGATGAGGGCGACCTTCTGCCGGTTGCCCTTCGAGTACGCGCGACCCTTCTTGCGCGGGTCGAAGTCGAACACCTCGAGCAGGCGCTGCTTGCGGGCGGCGTAGGCGGCCTTGTCGCGGGCGCCGCCGCGGAGACGCGCGAGCAGGTCGATCGCCTCGCCGCCGGTCAGGTTCGGCCAGAGGCTGACGTCGCCGGGCACGTACGCGACGCGGCGGTGGAGTTCGCCGGCTCGCTTCCACGGGTCCTGCCCGAAGAGCGTCGCGGACCCGCCCGAGGCCCGGGCGAGGCCGAGCACGATGCGGATGGTGGTGGACTTGCCTGCGCCGTTCGGACCGAGGAATCCGTGCACCTCGCCGGTGCCGACCTCGAGGTCGAGGCCGTCGAGTGCGACGGTGCGGCCGAATCGCTTCTCGAGGCCGCTGGCGCTGATCACTGTCGTCATGAGCGCGATGTTACGCCCGATTCACAAATTTGTGAATCTTCCTAACGGAACCCTAACGCGCCGGTTCGGGCCGGTCGGTCGAGTAGGCGCGAAGCGCCGTATCGAGTTCGGCCCGGTCGGTCGAGTAGGCGCGAAGCGCCGTATCGAGTTGAGGCCGGTCGGTCGAGTAGGCGCGTAGCGCCGTATCGAGACCACCGCGAGGTCACGAGCAACTCCACCCCGAGTCATCCACGCCGACCCGGTGGCCCCGATACGCGCAACGCGCCGGTTCGACCGCCCTACTCGAGCGCCGCGAACTTCTCGATGTCGCCCTCGGTGCCCGACACGATGATGAGGTCGTGGTTCGACACCACCGTGTTCTCGGTCGCGTAGGTGAACGGCTTGCCGGGGCTCTTCACGCCGACGACGGTGACCCGGTGCTTCGAGCGCACGCCCGACTCGGTGAGGTTCTTGCCGCGGATCGGCTTCGGCGGGTACATCTTCACGAGCGCGAAGTCGTCGTCGAACTCGATGAAGTCGAGCATGCGGCCCGACACGAGGTGCGCGGTGCGTTCGCCCGCCTCGCGCTCGGGGTAGATGACGTGGTTCGCGCCGATGCGCTGCAGGATCTTGCCGTGCGACGCCGAGATCGCCTTCGCCCAGATCTGCGGGATCTTGAGGTCGACGAGGTTCGCCGTGATCAGCACGGACGCCTCGATCGACGAGCCGACGGCGCAGACGGCGATCGAGAAGTCCTGTGCGCCGATCTGCTTGAGCGCGTCGATGTTCTTCGCGTCGGCGACCACCGCGTGGGTGACCCGCTCCGACCACTTCTGCACGAGGCCCTCGTCGGTGTCGACCGCGAGCACCTCGCGGCCGAGCCGGTCGAGCTGCCCGGCGGTGGCGGCACCGAACCGGCCGAGGCCGATCACCAGCACCGGGGCGTCGTGCCTGATCTTGTCAACCAACGATGGGCCTCTCTTCCGGTCGTTTGAACAGCTGGCGCCGCTGGCTCGCGGCGAGTGCGGCGGCGAGGGTCACGGTGCCGACGCGGCCCATGAACATCGTCGCCGCCATGACGTAGACGCCCTCGGGCGGGAGGTCGGCCGTGAGCCCGGTCGAGAGTCCGCACGTCGCGAACGCCGAGATGACGTCGAAGAGCACGTTCTCGAACGGCGCCTTCGTGATCTGCAGGATCGCGATCGACGCGACCGCGACGATCGTCGCCCCCCAGAGCACGACGCTCACCGACAGCCGCAGCATGTCGCGGGGGATGCGGCGGCCGAACGCCTCCATCGAGGGATTGCCGCGCGCCTCGGCGAACGCGGCGAGGAACAGCACGGCGAGCGTCGTCACCTTGATGCCGCCCGCCGTCGACGCCGAGCCGCCGCCGATGAACATGAGCATGCTGCTGACGAGCTGGCTCGAGCCGTAGAGGTCGTGCATGTCGATCGTGGCGAAGCCGCCCGAACGCGTCATCACCGACATGAAGAACGACTGGAAGATCGTCGCCCCGGCGTCGAGGTGGCCGTACGTCTTCGGATTCGCGTACTCGAGCAGCAGGAACATCGCGGCGCCCGCGAAGAGCAGGATCGTCGTCGTCGCGAGGGTGAGCTTGACGTGCACGCTCCACTTGCGGGGGTTCCGCCAGGCTCGGGCGAGCGCGAAGATCACGGGGAAGCCGAGTGCGCCGAGGAACACCCCGATCATGAGCATCGACTGCATCCAGTAGTCGTGAGCGAAGGGTTCGAGGCCTCCGGGGTTCGGCGAGAAGCCGGTGTTGGTGAACGCCATCGCCGAGTAGTAGAGGCTGTACCAGATCGAGTGGCCGGCGTCGTATCCCGCGGCGAGCATGCTCGGCATCAGGGCCGCGGCGATGACGCCCTCGATGACCAACGCGCTCACGGCGACGGTGAACAGCAGCCCGCCGACCTCGCCGAGCCGCACGGCCTGGCGTTCGGCGACGGGCCCGACGTGGATGCGGGACGGGTTGGTGTCGCTCGCCGCCATCAGCTTCGCGCGCAGCCCGAGCCGGCGCGAGATGACGAAGCCGAGCGTCGTCGCGAGCGTGAGGACGCCGACGCCGCCGATGTTGACGCCGATGTAGACGAGCGCGTGGCCGAACGGCGACCAGTAGGTCGCCATGTCGACCGTGGCGAGACCGGTCACGCAGATGACCGAGACGGCCGTGAACAGCGCGTCGTGGAGCGGCGCGGAGGATGCCTCGCCGGCGCGCGCGATCGGCAACGAGAAGAGCAGCGTGAAGAGCAGGATCAGCGCGGCGAACACGAGGATTGCGAACCGCGACGGCGAGCTCTTGACGAGGCTGTCGAGGCCGTCGCGGACGCGCCCGAGCCATGAACGCCGGTCGACGCGACCGAGCCGGCTCACTCGCTCTGCGCGCATCGACCCCCCTGTCAGTCGTCATCCGGCGCGACTGTCATGGTACTCCCCGGCCCGAATGACTAGCCTTGGGGCATGGCTGACATCTTCGACGTCGTGGCGGACGCGACCAGACGAGACATCCTCGCCGTGCTGCTCGAGCGCGAGTCGACGGTGCCGCAGTCGGGCGGCGAGATCAGCGTCTCGGAGATCGTCGCGGCGCTCGGCACGAGCCAGCCGACGGTGTCGAAGCACCTGAAGGTCCTGCGGGAGTCGGGCCTCGTCGCGGTGCGCGAGGAGGGGCAGCACCGGTACTACCGGCTCGACCGCGCGCCGCTCGAGACCATCGAGGACTGGCTGATTCCGTTCACGGCATCGGATGCCGCGGCCGACGCCGCGACCCTCGCCGGCGCCGACTCGCACGACGAGGCGCTCAACGACGAGCAGCGCGCGTTCGCCTCGAAGATCGGCAAGGCCTTCGCCGACACCGCCCACCAGGTCACCGCCGTCGTCAAGCGCAAGTAGCCCTTCGCTCTCCCGCCCGTCGGCGGCTTCCGGCAGACTGGCCCGATGAGCGTCGTCGCCACCGTCCTCCTCGTCATCGGCATCGTCGGCACCGGCATCGTCTCGGGCGTGTTCTTCGCGTTCTCGACGTTCGTGATGCAGGGGCTCGATCGCCTGCCGGCCGCCGACGCCGCGCGGGCGATGCAGGAGATCAACGCGACCGCGCCGCGCCCGCCGCTCATGCTCGCGCTGTTCGGCACGGGTCTCGTGCTCATCGCACTCGTCGTGCTCGGATTCGTCGGCCCGCTCGGCGACGCGACGTGGTGGCTGATCGCCGCCGCGGTCGTCTACGTGGTCGGGGCGATCGGCGTCACGGGCGGCGCCAACGTACCGCGCAACAACCGGCTGGCCGCCGTGCCCGCGACCGACGCGACCGCGCTCGGCGCAGCCTGGCGGGCGTTCCGGCCGGGATGGCTCGCCTGGAACCACGTGCGCTGGCTCACCTCGGCCGCGGCCTGCGTCGGCCTCGTCATGGCGCTGCTCGCTCGCTAGGCGTGCCCCGCCCGGGCTCACTCGGGCTCGCCGGGGCTGCGCCCGGGCCTGTCCCCGGGGCTTCGCCCGCCGCGCCATGATGCGAGTCGCCACGAAGTGCGGTTCGCGGGCAGGTGGGGAGCGCTTTTCGGCGACTCGCGCAGGCGGGGGTGAGGGCGGCGGATTCGAGTCGCCACGAAGTGCGCTTCGCGGGCAGGTGAGGAGCGCTTTTCGGCGACTCGCGCACCCGGCGGCGAGCGCGGCGGCGAGCGCGCCGGATGCGAGTCGCCACGAAGTGTGGTTCGCGGGCAGGTAAGGAGCGCTTTTCGGCGACTCGCGCACCCGGCGCGGAGTGCGCGCGGAGTGCGCGGGAGACCGCGCGGGTCAGCGCAGGGGCTTGATCATCTCGAGCTCGAGGCCTCCGGGGGCGAGTTCATAGGGGCGGTTGCGCCCGGTGAACGTGAACCCGAGCTTCTCGTAGAAGCGGATCGCCCGCGCGTTCGTCTCGTGCACCTCGAGCCGCAGCGTGTCGCCGTGCCCGGCCGCCCACGCCTCGACGGCCGAGAGCAGCGCGACCGCGACCCCGGCGGTCTCGCCGCGGTAGTCGGGAGCGACGTACACGCCGACGAGCATCGGACCGGTCGTGGCATCCGGGATGTAGCCGGCCATCGTGCCCGCCCAACGGCTGCCGTCGATGGCGACCTTCAGCGACTGGTCGGCCCGTTCGCCGCGCGCACCGCGCAGGCGCCACCCGGCCTCGTCGACCTCGAGCGCGTGCTCGAGCGTCTCGCCGTAGGCGATCGGGTAGTCGCGCAGCATCTCGAGGCGCAGCGCGCGCAGCGCCTGCCAGTCGTCGGCGGTCGTCGAGCGGATCACGAGGTCGGGCATCCTTCGACGGTAGCGCGTTCGAGACGCGGGCTCGCGCGTCGCTCGCTCCTCGACCCGTCGGTGTGAACGAGAACGCTCCGGGAATCGGCTAGACTACTCCGAGGCTTTCTGCCTTCGGCTGCGACTCGCGCGGCCGGCACGATCTTTCTCTGTGAGGTTCTGATGGGTTCCGTCATCAAGAAGCGTCGCAAGCGCATGGCGAAGAAGAAGCACCGCAAGCTTCTTCGCAAGACGCGCCACCAGCGTCGCAACAAGAAGTAGTCGCTCGCGACTGCAGCTGAGCGTCGAGCCCTTCGGGGTTCGGCGCTTTTCGCTGTGTGCGGCGGTGGTCTCGATACGGCGCTTCGCGCCTAGGTTTCGATACGGCGCTTCGCGCCTACTCAACCCACCGCTCGACCGACCTCAGCGCCGACGTACGATCGAGGCATGGCCCGAGACATCCAGCTCACCCTCATCGGCAAGCCCGGCTGCCACCTCTGCGACGACGCCCGCGAGGTCGTGCAGGCGGTCATGTCCGAATTCGAGCGGGATGCCTCGTGCAGCGTGCACCTCGAGGAGCAGTCGATCCTCGATGACGAGGCGCTGCGCAACCGCTACGCGGAGGAGATCCCCGTGCTGCTCATCGACGGCGAGGTGCACGACTACTGGCGCGTCGACCCGGTGCGACTGAAGACGGCGATCTGCGCGAAGGGCTGAGCGCTCCCGATCGTTCGGCTCCGTGGCGAGCACTCCTCATCACTCCGAATCCGCCCCGATTCTCTGGCGCCGCTTCGCGGCCGTGGCTAGGGTGACGAGCGGGGGGACACGGGTCGGTTCCCCGTATTCGAAGGGGAGAGACCGCCGTGGCGCGTGAATTCAAGGGGAAGATCGAACTCGACGTTCGGGACTCGCAGGGGGACTGGGAGGCATTCCTCCCGGAGAAGGCGCCCGAGGGAGCGCCGAACGTGCTCGTCGTGCTCTACGACGACACCGGAATGGCCGCCTGGTCGCCGTATGGCGGCCGCATCCAGATGCCGACGATGGAGCGGCTCGCGCAGAACGGCCTGACGTACTCGCAGTGGCACACGACGGCGCTGTGCTCGCCGACGCGCTCGACGTTCCTCACGGGGCGCAACCACCACCTCAACGGCTTCGCCACGATCTCGGAGTCGTCGACGGGCTTCCCCGGCTACAACTCGCACATCCCGCCGTCGAACGTGCCGATGGCGCACCTGCTGCGCGACGCCGGCTGGTCGACGTTCTGGGTCGGCAAGAACCACAACGTGCCGATCGACGAGTGGACGGCCGGGTCGTCGAAGAAGAACTGGCCGCTCGCGCAGGGCTACGACCGCTTCTACGGCTTCATCGGCGGCGAGACGAACAACTGGTACCCCTCGCTCGCCGAGGACAACAAGTACATCGACCAGCCGTACCTGCCGGAGGACGGGTACCACCTGTCGAAGGACCTCGCCGACCAGGCGCTCAAGATGATCCGCGACGTCAAGCAGACCGAGCCCGACAAGCCCTGGTACCTGTGGTTCTGCCCCGGTGCGAACCACGCCCCGCACCATGCGCCCCAGGAGTACATCGACCGCTACAAGGGCAAGTTCGACGACGGCTACGAGGCGTACCGCGAGTGGGTGCTCCCGCGCATGATCGAGCGCGGCATCCTGCCCGCCGACACGGCGCTCACCGAGCTGAACCCCATGCCCGACGGCACGTTCTCGCAGAGCGACGAGGTGCTGCCGTGGGCGTCGCTGAGTGACGAGCAGAAGGCGATGTTCAGCCGCATGGCCGAGGTCTACGCCGGCTTCAGCGAGTACACCGACGCGCAGGTCGGCCGCATCATCGACTACCTCGAGGAGTCGGGACAGCTCGAGAACACGCTCGTCATCTACTGCGCCGACAACGGCGCCTCGGGCGAGGGCTCGCCGAACGGCTCGGTCAACGAGGGCAAGATCTTCGGCGGCTACCCCGACAGCCTCGAAGAGAACCTCAAGCTCGTCGACAAGCTCGGCTCGCCCGACACGTACAACCACTACCCGACGGGGTGGGCGGCCGCGTTCACGACGCCGTACAAGATGTTCAAGCGCTACACCTACCAGGGCGGGATCGCCGACCCGCTGGTGATCTCGTGGCCTGCGGGCATCACGGCCCGCGGCGAGGTGCGCCACCAGTACCACCACTCGACCGACATCGTGCCGACGATCCTCGAGGCGTGCGGCGTCTCGTTCCCCGACACGTACAACGGCGTGGAGCAGGCCCCGCTCTCGGGCGTCTCGATGGTGCCGTCGTTCGACGCCGCACCCGACGCGCCGACGAACAAGCAGACGCAGTACTACGAGATGTTCGGGCAGCGCGGCATCTGGCACGAGGGGTGGAAGGCCGTCACCGTGCACGGCCCGGTGAGCGGCAAGGGGCACTTCGACGAGGATGTGTGGGAGCTCTACCACACCGAGGTCGACCGCTCCGAGGCGAACGACCTCGCAGACCAGTACCCCGAGAAGCTCGAGGAGCTGAAGGCGCTGTGGATGCAGGAGGCGAAGGCCAACAACGTGCTGCCGCTCAACGACCTGCAGGTCATCGGCAACCCGAAGGACTTCGACACGTTCATCCACATGGAGTACCACCAGCCCGCGCCGCCGTCGGGACGGTACGTGTACTACCCGGGCACGAGCGAGATCCCCGAGCGCAGCGCGGCGAACACGCACGGCGTCTCGTACAAGATCGCGGCAGAGGTCGAGCTCACCCCCGACAGCCAGGGCGTCATCTTCGCGCACGGCTCGCGGTTCGGCGGGCACGCGCTCGTCGTCAAGGACGGCCAGGTGCACTACGTGTACAACTTCCTCGGCATCCCGCCGGAAGACCGGGTCTCGGCGCCCGTGCCCGCCTCGGGCAGGCACATCATCGGCGTCGAGTTCACCAAGGAGGGCATGGGCGAGTACCGCGAGGGCGTCGGCCCGGTGAAGCTCTACATCGACGACCAGCAGGTCGGCGAGAAGCAGATCCGCACCGTGCTCGGCCACTTCTCGCTCTGCGGCGAGGGCCTCACGATCGGTCGCGACAGCGCCGACCCCGTGTCGTCGCTGTACGGGCACGGGTTCGACTTCACGGGCGGCGAGATCGCGCGCGTGGTGTTCGACATCGCCGACGACGCGTATCTCGACCTCGAGGCGCACCTCGCGGCGGCGTACGCGCGCGACTGATCGACCCGCTGCCAGAATGGCGGAACGGGGGTGCGGATGCCTCGCGCCCCCGTTTCCGCGTCTGCGCGACGAACTCCGAGAGGAACGCCATGCCGAACGAACTGCCCTCGTGGGCCGACACCGAGACCCGGCGGGCGATCGTCGACTTCGTCGAGCGCGTGACGACCGGCCCCGACGCCGTGCCCGAGGCCGAGCGCGTCGCCGTCTTCGACAACGACGGCACGCTGTGGACCGAGAAGCCGCTCGTCACCCAGCTCGCCTACCTCGTCGAGCAGTGGAAGCAGCAGGCGGAGGCCGATCCCGCGCTCGCCGAGCGCCAGCCGTACCAGGCGGTCGTGAGCGGTGACCTCGCGTGGCTCGCAGGTGCGGTGGAGAAGCACTACCAGGGCGACGACTCCGACCTGCAGACCCTCATCGGTGCGGTCGTCGGCGCGACCGCCGGCGCGAGCATCGAGGAGTACGCCGCCTCGGTCGAGCAGTTCTTCGCAACGGCGAAGCACCCGACGCTCGGCACGCCGTACTCGCAGACGATCTACGCGCCCATGGTCGAACTGCTGCGCTACCTCGAGGCGCACGGCTTCACGGTGTACATCGTCTCGGGAGGCGAACGCGACTTCATGCGTCCGATGACCCTCGCGAACTACGGCATCCCGCCCGAGCGTGTCGTCGGCTCTGCGTTCGGACTCTCGTACGATCCCGAGACCCACGACGTGCGCTACGCCGGCGGGCTCGACTTCTTCGACGACGGGCCCGAGAAGCCCGTGCGCATCTGGAGCCGCATCGGCCGTCGACCGCTCTTCGCCGGCGGCAACTCGAACGGCGACCAGGCCATGCTCGACTTCACGCGCAAGGGCGGCGGGTTCGCCCTCGTCGTGCGGCACGACGACGACACCGACCGGGGCGACATCCCGTACGACAAGGGGGCCGAGAAGGTCCTGGCCGAGGCATCCGCCAACGGCTACACGGTCGTGAGCGTGAAGCGCGACTGGACCCGCGTCTTCCCCGGGGCGTGAGCCGATGAGCAGCACCGTGCCGGGGACCCGGCGCTTCAGACTCTTCCCGACCCTTGCGGGCTATCAGCGTGGATGGCTCGGGGCCGACCTGATCGCGGGGCTCGCGGCCGGTGCCGTGGTGATCCCGCAGGCGATGGCGTACGCGACGATCGCGAACCTGCCCGTGCAGCTCGGACTCTACACGTGCATGGTGCCGATGCTCGTCTATGCGATGCTCGGCGGTTCGCGGGCGATGAGCGTGTCGACGACATCGACCATCGCGACGCTCACGGCGACCACGCTCGTCTCGGCAGGCGTCGCGGCGGGTTCCGACGACCCGGTGCCCGACCTCATCGCGCTCACGCTCATGGTCGGGCTGATCCTGCTGATCGCGCGGGCTGCGAAGCTCGGCTCGCTCGTCGAGAACATCTCGCAGGCGACGACCGTCGGAATCCAGATCGGCGTCGGGGCGACGGTCGCCGTCGGACAGCTGCCGAAGCTGCTCGGCGAGACCTCGAACCCGTCGGGCGAGGGGTTCTTCAGCTCGCTCGCCGCGGCCCTCGCGGCGCTGCCGACGGCGCACGTCACGACCGTGCTGCTGTCGGTCGCGTCGATCACGGCGATGTTCCTCATGAAGGCGTTCCTGAAGAAGGTGCCGGCGCCGCTCATCGTGGTGGCCGCGGGCATCCTGCTCGTCGCGTTCACGGGCATCGAGGACCAGGGCGTCGAGCTCATCGCGCCCGTGCCGCAGGGCTTCCCGCCCTTCGAGCTGCCGACGTTCACCAACATCGTGCCGATGCTGCCGGGCGCGTGCGCGATCGCGATCATGGCGTTCCTCGAGTCGGCGGCCGTCGCGCGCGGCATCCGCCGCCAGGGCGAGCCGCGCGTCGACAGCAACCAAGAGCTCTTCGCGACCGGCGCCGCGAACACCGTCGGCTCGTTCTTCCAAGTGCTGCCCGCGGCCGGCGGCTTCTCGCAGAGCGCGGTCAACCAGGGCGCCGGCGCGCGCACGCAGCTGTCGACGCTCGTCACGGTCGTGCTCGCCGTGCTCGTCGCGCTGTTCCTCGGGCCCGTGCTGAGCCTCCTGCCGCAGGCGACGCTCGCCTCGCTCGTGTTCGTCGCGGTCGTCGGGCTCATCGACATCGGCTCGCTCGTGCGCTTCTGGCGCATCAGCCACAACGACTTCTGGATCGCCGTCTCGACGGCGATCGTCGGCCTTACGGCGGGACTGCTGCTCGCCGTCGCCGTCGGCATCATCGCGACCATGGTCGTCATCCTGCGCGAGCTCAACCGGGTGCGCCTCGACGTCGGCGCGCCGCGCGACGGCGTGATGCCGTTGCGACTGCTCGGCCCCATGTACACCGCCAACGTGCTCGCCTACGAGAGCGCCGTGCTCGACGCCGTGCGCGCGAACCCCGGCACGACCGTCGCTGCGCTCGAGCTCACCCGGCTCGACGTCGTCTCGGTGACGGTGCTCGACGCGCTCGCCGAGCTCGACCGCGAACTCGCCGGCGACGGGGTGGAGCTGCGGCTCGCCGCCGTGCCCGCCGAAGGCGCCGCGTCCGCCCGCCGAGGGCGCTGGTTCGCCGGACTCGAGGCGGGCGGTCGCGTCTACCCGACGCTCGACGCGGCGGTCGCGGGTCCGATCAGCTGAGCTCGCGGTCGCCCTTCGCAGCCCGGGCCGGGCGGCCGTCGCGCCGCGTCGGAGACGCATTCGAGCTGTGCCAGTTCCGCCTCATCGTGAGGCGGAACTTGCACAGCAGCGCGGGAATCCCTTTGTGCCGGTGCGGTGCGGTGCGGTGCGGTGCGGTGCGGTGCGGTGCGGTGCGGTGCGGTGCGGTGCGCAGGCTCAGGCTCAGGCTCAGGCTCAGCCGACGGTGCGCGCGCAGCGGAACCCGATGTGCGAGGTCGCCGTGTCGTCGGCCTGCGGCGAGCGGGCCGCGGGACGGTAGCGCAGGCAGTACTCGGGCGAGCAGAGGTGCGAGCCGCCCTTGAGCACGCGCCGTGGGATGCGCGAGCCCGGCTCGGCCGACGCCGCGGCGAGCAGGTTCGGACGGGCGCCCGCGTCGACCGCATCGGCCTCGGAGCCGGGGACGATGTGGCGCGGGGTGTAGTAGTCGGTCGTCCACTCCCACACGTTGCCGGCGACGTCGTAGAGCCCGTACCCGTTCGCGGCGAACGTCTTCACGGGAGACGTGCCGGCCCAGCCGACGCTCGTCTCGTACGGGAAGTGCCCGAGCCAGCGGTTGACCATGACCTCGCCGTTCGGTGTCTCGTCGTCGCCCCACGCGAAGCGCGCACCGTCGAGGCCGCCGCGGTGGGCGTATTCGAGCTCGGCCTCGGTGGGCAGGCGCCGGCCGGCCCACTCGGCGTAGGCCGAGGCATCCTCGAAGCTCACCTGCACCACTGGGTGGGTGGGTCGCTCGGCGAGGGCGTCGGGGCCGTCGGCACCGAAGGGATGCCGCCAGCTCGCGCCGGCACCCCAGCGCCACCACTGCCGCCAATCGCGCAGGTCGACGGGGCCGGGCGTCGGCGTGAAGACGAGTCCGCCGGGTACGAGGTCTGAGGGGTCGGCTCCCGGGAAGTCGGCCGGGTCGAGCGGTCGCTCGGCGACCGTCACGTACCCGGTCGCCTCGACGAACGCCGCGAACTGCTCGGTCGTCACCGGGTGCTGCTCGAGCTCGAACACGTCGACCGTGCGGTCGTGCACCGGGGTCTCGTCGGCGTAGAACTCGTTCGAGCCCATACGGAACGTGCCGCCCTCGATGCGAACCAGCGGCGTGAGATCGACCATGGTTCGAGCCTAGGGGCTGGCAGCAGGCCGCGGTCCGCCGTCGCTTACGGCAGCAGGCGCGTCGGCCCCCGGAACAGGTACGTCGTCTCGCGGATCGAGTGCTCCTCGAGCATGAGCATCAGCACGCGCGCGAGGCCCATGCCGAACCCGCCGTGCGGCGGCACGCCGTAGCGGAAGAAGTCGAGGTAGAACTCGAGCTCCTCGGGGTCCATGCCCTTGTCGAGCGCCTGGGCGATGAGCACGTCGATGCGGTGCTCGCGCTGCGCGCCCGTGGAGATCTCGACCCCGTTGTAGATGAGGTCGTACGAGTTCGTCAGGCCCGAGTCATCCGCGTGACGCATGTGGTAGAACGGCCGGATGCTCGACGCGTAGTCGGTGAGGAAGACGAAGTCGTGGCCGAAGGTCTCCTTGACGTACGCCGAGATCTGGCGTTCGCCCTCGGGGTCCATGTCGGCGTCGGTGCGGGGGATGACGTAGCCGCGGTCGGCGACGATCTGCTTCGCCTCGGCGAGCGGGATGCGCGGGAACGGGCGGCTCGGCACCTGGATCTCGAGGTCGAAGAGCTCCTTGATCTCGGCGCCGTGCTTGTCGACGACGGCCTGGAAGCCGGCGACCATGAGCTCCTCGTGGAGCGCCATGACGTCCTCGTGCGAGTCGATCCAGCTGATCTCGGTGTCGATCGAGGTGAACTCGGTCGCGTGGCGGCTCGTGAACGAGGGGTCGGCGCGGAACGCGGGCCCGACCTCGAACACGCCGCCGAAGCCGGCGGCCTGGGCCATCTGCTTGAAGAACTGCGGGCTCTGCGCGAGGTACGCCTTGCCCTCGAAGTAGTCGACCTCGAACAGCTCGGCGCGCGACTCGGAGGCCGACGCCATGAGCTTCGGGGTCTGGATCTCGATGAGCCCCTTCTCGACCCAGACGCCGCGCAGCGCGTGCAGGAACGTCGTCTGGATGCGGAAGATCAGGTTCTGCTTCGGGTGGCGCAGGTCGAGGAAGCGCCAGTCCATGCGCTTGTCGAGGCTCGAGTCGGCCGCGATCGGCGTCTCGGGGTTCGCGGCGGCGACGACGTCGAGCGTCGCGATCTTCACCTCGATGCCGCCGAGCTTGACGCGCTCGTCGTGCTTGAGGTCGCCGGTCACCGTGATGAACGAGCCGTGCGCGAGCGCCGAGATCGCCTCGGTGGTCTCCAGGCGGGCGGATGCCTCGGCGTCGCCCTGCTGGCTCTCGTCGAGTTCGCGCGTCGCCGGGTTGACGAGCTGCACCGCACCGGTCTCGTCGCGCAGGATGACGAACTGCACCTTCTTCTGATCGCGAACCGTCTCGACCCATCCGGACACGGTGACGGGGCCGTCGGGCAGCGCGGCGAGGTTCTTGACGAGGGTGCGGTTGTTCACAGCGGGAAAGTCTACTTGAGCAGGGCGATCCCCCCGATTCGAGCGGTTCTCCGTCGGCTGAGCAGCGCCGACGAAGTCGACGCGCATCGAAACCACCCGCCGGGCCGACCTGGAACAGGATGAGCCGACCGCCACCCCCGCATGCGAGAGTGGTGGTCAGCTCATCCTGTAATAGCCCAACATGTCTCGACCGACCGATCCTGGTTAGGATCACGAATCGTGACGCTGCCGCCTCACCCCGGCTGGTACCCAGATCCCGAAGCCCACGATCTCGAGCGATGGTGGGACGGCTCAGGGTGGTCCGACACCGACTTCCGGCCGAAGCCCGAGCCTTCCGAAATCGCAAGGTACTTCGCGAGCTATCGCGACCTGAGTCCGCATTCGCCGACGAACTACCTCGCCGTCGCGTCGCTGGTGTGCGGATCGATCACGTTGGCGGCGGCCGGCGCTCTCGTCATCGTCGCGTTCGCCATGCCGGCGATCGCCCATCGCTTCGCTTCGCTCAGCATGTGGACGCTGCTGACTGCTGTAGTCCTCTGCTGCGCGGTCTGGATGGCGATGCTGGGCGGGATGGCGATCGCGAACGCCCGACGTCGAGGCGGCAAGCGACTCGTCGAGGCAGTGCTCGCGTTCGTGCTCTCGACCGTCGCCGCCGTGCTTCTGGGCATACTGCTCGGCATGCTCCTCCCGAACTGGTGGGCCGCGCCGCTCTAACCGAGAAAGCGTGACGCTGCCGACGGCGATCTCCTAGGGTGGCCGCAGGATCGTCGCCGACCGAGGGGGAGCACACGATGGACGCAGCAGGCCGCCGGGTCCCGTTCGACGCGCAGCAGGTCGACGCGCCGCTCTCGCGGTCGGCCGTCTTCGTCACCGTGACGATCGGCGCGAACCCGGAGCAGCTGAAGACCGCCCTCGACGTCGTCGCCGGCATCGACGACCTCGTGAAGTCGGTCGGGTTCCGCGACCTCGGGGCGAACCTCTCGTGCATCGTCGGCATCGGATCCGGCGCCTGGGATCGGCTCGGCCGCAGCGATCGGCCCGCGGAGCTGCATCCCTTCGTCGCCATCGACGGCCCGAAGCACACGGCGCCGTCGACGCCGGGCGACCTGCTGTTCCACATCCGCGCCGAGCGCCCCGACTTCTGCTTCGAGTTCGAACGGCTGCTGTTCGAGCAGCTCGGCGACTCGGTCGAGGTCGTCGACGAGGTCAACGGATTCCGCTACTTCGACGCGCGCGACCTGCTCGGCTTCGTCGACGGAACTGCGAACCCGACGGGGCGCGGCATGGCGGACGCGACCCTCATCGGCGACGAGGACGAGGCGTTCGCCGGCGGCAGCTACGTCGTCGTGCAGAAGTACCTGCACGACCTCGCCATGTGGAACGCGATGACGACCGAGCAGCAGGAGGCCGTCATGGGCCGCCGCAAGGCCGATGACGTCGAACTCGACGACACCGAGCCGCAGCGCGCCCACAAGACGCTCGCGACGATCACCGACGACGACGGCGACGAGCTCGAGATCCTGCGCGACAACATGCCGTTCGGCAGCCCCGCGGCCGGCGAGTACGGCACGTACTTCATCGGGTACACCCGCCGCCTGTGGGTGATCGAGCGGATGCTGCAGCGAATGTTCCTCGGAGACCCGCCCGGTTACCACGACCGACTCCTCGACGTCTCGACCGCCGTGACCGGCGCGACCTTCTTCGTGCCCTCACTGCAGCTGCTCGAGGGGCTCGCGAACGGCGTGTCCACCTCCTGAGCGCCTCGCTCGGGGCCTCGCTCGCTCCGCCGTGTGGTCATGTGGCATGTGGTCGTCGGCGGTGTGGTGATGTGGTCGCGTTGTCGAGAGCTGTCTCCGCGGCCCGGTGGCCTCGATACGCGCCCTCCTTCGTCGGGCGCTACTCGACCGACCGGGTGGCGCTACTCGACCGACCGGGTGGCGCTACTCGACCGACCGGGTGGCGCTACTCGACCGACGGAGGTCTCGGCGGATTCAAAGGATGCGGCTCTCTAGACTGGAACCCGTGCCGGCCGAGCAGATCCATCTCGTGCGCCATGGCGAGGTGTTCAACCCGCAGGGCGTGCTCTACGGCCGTCTTCCCGGTTACGGGCTCAGCGACCTCGGCCGCCAGATGGCGAAGGCCGCCGCCGACGACCTCGTCGCACGCGGGCGTCCCGTCGCCGCGCTCATCACGTCGCCGCTGCAGCGCACCCAGCAGTCGGGCGAGCCCATCGCCGCGGCGTTCGGCCTCACCCCGACGCTCGACGAACGCGTGATCGAGCCCGAGAACCGCTTCGAGGGCAAGCGCATGCGCGGTCCGGGCGGCGCGCTCCGCGACATCCGCAACTGGGGCCTGCTCGTGAACCCGTGGGAGCCGAGCTGGGGCGAGCCGTTCCGGTCGATCGCGGCCCGCATGATGGCGGCGATCGAGGATGCCTGGTCGGGGGCCGACGGCGGCGACGTCGTCATCGTCAGTCACCAGCTGCCGATCTGGATGGTGCACCGCCACCTCGCCGACGAACGACTCTCGCACGACCCGCGGCGACGACGCTGCGCGCTGTCGAGCATCACGACCCTCGAGATGCAGGGCGCCGCAGGCAGTGCCGCCGGACGCCGCTTCGTCGAGGTGGGATACACGGATCCCGCGGCGGGACTCGCCGCACAGGCGACGGATGTGGGTGCGGTGTGATGCGTGTTCGTGCACGTGGTCTCGATACGCGTCGCGCTGCGCGCGGCGCTACTCGACCGACGGAGGTGCGTCGCGCTGCGCGCGGCGCTACTCGACCGACGGTCGGGATCGTCGCGCTCGCCGCGGCGACCGCGCTGCTGCTGACGGGCTGCACGAGCGACCCGCTCGCCGAGCAGTTCCGCGAGGGCAGCGGCAAGAACTACATCGCCGGTGACGGCAGCATCTCGGAGTTCGACGAGGGCTCGCGCGGCGAGCCCGTCGTGTTCTCGGGCGAGACCGCCGACGGCGGCGAGTTCGACTCGGCCGACTCCGCGGGCGACGTCACGGTCGTGAACTTCTGGTACGCGGGCTGCGCCCCGTGCCGGGTCGAGGCGCCCATCCTCGAGGAGGTCTACGAGCACTACGGCGAAGGCGAAGACGGTGTCTCGTTCGTCGGCGTCAACGTGCGCGACCAGGCCGGCAACGCCACCGCCTTCGAGGAGACCTACGGCGTCGACTACCCGTCGATCCTCGACGTGAACGAGGGCGACGTGCAGCTCGCGTTCGCGGGCGACGTGCCGCCGGCCGCGGTGCCGACGACGCTCGTGCTCGACAAGCAGGGCCGCGTCGCCGCCCGGGTGCTCGGCCAGCTCGAGGATGCCTCAATCCTCCGCGGGCTCGTCGACAGCCTGCTCGAGGAGAGCTGACGTGTCGCCGGCCAGGAATTCGCGCTGTCTCGTCGCGGCGCCCCGCAGGCAGGACGCCTGATGTCGCCGGGGGAACTCGTCTACAGCGGCCAACTCCTCGTCGCCGTGCCGATCGCGCTCGCGGCGGGCGTCATCTCGTTCCTCTCGCCCTGCGTCCTCCCGCTGGTTCCGGGGTACCTCGGCTACATCGGCGGGTTCACGGATGCCTCGGCCGACGCCGCGACCGAGCGCCGCAATCGCCGTCGGCTGCTCCTGGGCGTGCTGCTCTTCGTCGCCGGCTTCACGGTCGTGTTCCTCATCTACGCGGCCCTCGCCGGTGCCGCGGGCGCATGGCTGCGCGCCTGGCAGGACCCGATCACCCGCGTGCTCGGTGTCGTGCTCATCGGCATGGGCCTCGTCTTCATCGGCCAGTTCACCTTCATGCAGCGCCAGTTCAAGCCGAGCTGGCGCCCGGCGACCGGGCTCGCAGGTGCGCCGCTCCTCGGCGTCGTCTTCGGCCTCGGCTGGACCCCCTGCATCGGCCCCGCGCTCGCCGCGGTGCTCACGCTGAGCCTCAACAGCGAGTCGGTCGGCCGGGGCGTCGTGCTCGGCCTCGCGTACTGCATCGGCCTCGGCATCCCCTTCCTCCTCGTCGCGTTCGGCTTCGGCTGGATGACGGGGTCGCTGGCGTTCCTGCGCCGGCACATCCGCACCATCAACCTCATCGGCGGCGGCCTGCTCATCGTGATCGGCCTGATCATGGTGTCGGGCCTCTGGACCGCCTGGATGAGCGACCTGCAGGGAGTGATGAGTGGCATCGACCTCGTCCTCTGACACCCACGGCGTCGACCCACTGCGGCCGGCCGATCACATCGACTCGCCCGAGCCCGAGGCGCTCGCCCCGGGCGACGGCGGCGACGGCATCGCCCAGCCGAAGCTCGGCTTCGTCGGCTGGCTGCGCTTCGGCTGGCGGCAGCTCACGAGCATGCGCACGGCGATCCTGCTGCTGCTGCTCCTCGCGATCGCCGCGGTGCCCGGATCGCTCGTGCCGCAGCGTTCGAGCGACCCGAACGGCGTCACCCAGTACTTCACCGACAACCCCGACCTCGCGCCGGTGCTCGACCGGTTCCAGATGTTCGACGTCTACACGTCCGCCTGGTTCTCGGCCGTGTACCTGCTGCTGTTCGTGTCGCTCATCGGGTGCATCATCCCGCGCACGAAGCACCACTTCGAGGCGCTCCGCGCCCGGCCGCCGCGCACCCCGGCCCGGCTGAACCGACTCGCCGGCTACACCGAGCGGGCCCTCCCCGACGGCGTCGACGCCGAGACGGCGGTGGCCGAGGCATCCAAGATGCTGAAGCAGCAGGGGTACCGCGTCGAGCCGTACGAGCTGCGGGGCGACCCGAGCGTGTCGGCCGAGCGCGGCTACCTGCGCGAGACCGGCAACCTCGTGTTCCACACGGCGATGCTCGGCGTGCTCGTCGCCGTCGGCGTCGGCGGCGGGTTCGGCTTCGCCGGCCAGCGCGTCATCGTCGAGGGGCAGTCGTTCGTCAACACGCTCGCCGCGTTCGACTCGTTCAACCCCGGCCGCTTCTTCAGCGACAGCGAACTCGACCCGTACAAGCTCTCGCTCGGCGAGCTCGACGCCGTGTACGAGACGCAGAACCAGGACGCGCTCGGCCAGCCCATCGACTTCACCGCTCACGTCACCGTGACCGACCAGTCGGACGCCGTGGAGGAGGGCGCGGTCAAGGTCAACGACCCGCTGCGCACCCATGGCACCGACGTGTACCTGCTCGGCAACGGCTACGCGCCGCACATCGTCGTGCGCGACCCGTCGGGCGAGGTGGTCTTCGACGACGCCGTGCCGTTCCTGCCGCAGGACGCGAACCTGTTCTCGATCGGTGTCGTCAAGGTGACCGACGGGCTCGACGACCAGCTCGGCATGATCGGCCTCTTCTACCCGACGCAGGAGACGATGGACAACGGGGCGTCGGCCTCGACGTATCCCGACCTCGTCTACCCCGTGCTGTCGCTCACGGTCTACGAGGGCGACCTCGGCATCGACGCCGGCAAGCCGACCTCGGTCTACACGCTCGACCCGTCGGACATGACGCAGCTCAACGGGCGCAACACCGACGTCGCCTCGATCGAACTCATGCCCGGCCAGGTCACCGAGCTGCCCGGCGGGCGCGGCACGGTCGAGTTCGTCGACGACAGCGACGGGGCCGCCCCGGCGGCCGAGGTCGCGGCCGACCGCACCGACGCGGTGCCGACCGACGACCGCGCGTTCGACACGGCGGTGAAGCGGTTCGCGTCGTTCGACATCCACCACGACCCGACGCAGGGCTGGGTCCTCGTGTTCGCGATCCTCATCCTCGGCGGGCTGCTGCTCTCGCTCTTCGTGCCGCGCCGCCGCATGTGGATGAAGGTCGCCACGCGCCGCGACGGCACCCGCGTGCTCGAGTTCGCCGGGCTCGCCCGCGGCGAGGACCCGAACCTCGAGCAGGCGGTCGCGGCGTTCGCCGACCGGCTCGCCGGGCCCGTGCCCGACGACACCGACGACGCGGCGCCCGCATCGGCCGCCGCCGCCGAATCCCCAGACGACACCGCGAAACCCACGACGTAAGGTAGTCACGTGCCCACCCTCGACGAACTCTCGGTCCTCTGCGTCTACTCGGCGATGGCCGTGTACGCGATCGCGTTCATCGCCTACGCGATCGACCTCGCGAAGCGCGGCGCCGCGGCTTCGGCGGCGGCCGATGCGGCGGTGGATGCCTCGGGCGACGCCGCCGCCGCGACGGGCGAGCGCGAGCGCGTGGGCGTGCTGCAGGCGGCTGCCGCCGCGAAGGCGTCGACCGCTGCTCCGACTCCGGCCGAGGCATCCGGCTCGACCGATGCGGCTGCGGCGGGCGGTCGCCGCTCGCGCTGGAAGAGCGCCCTCGACGACGGCGCGACCGTCGACTACGGTCGTTCGCCCGCGCTGCGCGTCGCCGTCGCGATGACGGTCGTCGCGTGGCTCCTGCACCTCACGGCCGACGTGCTGCGCGGCCTCGCCGCCGAGCGGGTGCCGTGGGCGAACATGTACGAGTTCGCGCTCACCGGCACGCTCGTCATCACGACCGTGTACCTCGTCGTGCTGCTGTTCGCCAAGCACGACCTGCGGTTCCTCGGCACGTTCGTCACCGGGCTCGTGCTCATCCTGCTCGGCGTCGCGACCGTGAACTTCTACGTCTCGGTCGTGCCGCTGCCGCCGGCCCTGCAGTCGGCGTGGCTCGTCATCCACGTGTTCGTCGCGACCGCGTCGGTCGGGTTCTTCGCACTGAGCTTCGCGCTCTCGGTCGTGCAGCTCATGCAGGCGCGGCGCGAGGCGATCGTCGCGCGCGCCGAGTCGGTGAAGAAGAGCTTCCTCGCGACGCTGCCCGACTCGGCGACCCTCGAGACGCTCGCCTACCGGGTGACGATCATCGGCTTCATCCTCTGGACGTTCACGCTCATGGCGGGCGCCATCTGGGCCGAGCGCGCCTGGGGCCGCTACTGGGGCTGGGACACCAAGGAGGTGTGGACCTTCATCATCTGGGTGGTCTACGCCGGGTACATCCACGCGCGCGCGACGCGCGGCTGGCGCGGTTCGCGGTCGGCCTGGCTCGCGATCATCGGCTTCTCGACGGTGCTCTTCAACTTCACCGTCGTCAACCTCTTCTTCAAGGGCCTGCACGCGTACTCGGGGCTCTGAGCCCGGGCCGCGCGTCGCGCCCCGTCCCGGGGGCTGATCACCCGCCGCGCATTCTCGAGTCGCCGAAAAGTGCTCTTCGTCCCGAGATGAGCAGCACCTTTCGGCGACTCGCGCGATGAAGCCTCAGGGTGGGCACGGTTGCGGTGCGGGGCGACCGGGAGCACGATCGCTGCATGGGCAGGGAGCTGCTCGAGCGCGATCGTGAGCTCGACGAGCTGCGCGCCGCGGCGAGCGACGCGTCGATGGGGCGCGGCCGGGTGGTGCTGCTGCACGGCGAGGCGGGCATCGGCAAGTCGAGCCTCGTGAACGCGCTCCGGGCCGATCCGCCCGGTGGCGTGCGCGTGCTGCTCGGGGCGTGCGACGACATGTCGACGCCCCGACCGCTGGGGCCGCTGCGCGACCTGGAGTCGGCCGTCGGCCCGCGGCTCGGCGAGGCGCTGCGCACGGGTGAACGCGAAGAGGTCTTCGCGGCCCTCCGTGACGAGCTGTCGGATGCCTCGGGCACGGTGCTCGTCATCGAAGACGTGCACTGGGCGGACGAGGCGACGCTCGACGCGCTGCGGTTCCTCGCGCGGCGTATCGACGAACTGCCGGCCGCCCTCGTCGTGACCTATCGCGACGAACTCGACCGCGACCACCCGCTCGGGAGGCTGCTCGGCGACCTCGGTCACGGCGACCGGGTCGGCCGGCTCGCGCCGCACCGGCTGAGCCCCGGCGCCGTCGACGCGCTCATCGCGGGCAGCGGGCTCGACGCCGACCGCGTGTTCGCGACGACCGCGGGCAACCCCTACTTCGTGAGCGAGGTCATCGCGTCGGCCGACGAAGCGGGTGTGCCGCGGACGGTCGTCGACGCCGTCACGGGGCGGCTGCGACGGCTCGACGTGCTCACGCAGGACCACGTCGAGCAGCTGGCCGTCGTGCCGTCGGCCGTCGACCCGGCGCTGCTCGGGCGGCTCGTGCCCGGCGGAGCGGGTGCGCTCCGCGCGGCCGAGGAGGGCGGCCTCCTCGACGTCAGGCCCGACGGTGTGCGGTTCCGGCACGAACTCACGCGCCGGGCCGTCGTCGACGCGCTGCCCGCCTCACGGAGGATCGAGCTCGAGCGCGCCGTGCTCGCCGCACTGCTCGATTCAGGCACGGCCGATCCGGCGAGGCTCGTGCACCACGCCGGGGCCGCCGGCGACATCGACGCGATCGTGGCGTGGGCGCCGCGCGCGGCACGCGACGCCGCGGCGTCGGGTGCGCATCGCCAGGCGGCCGAGCACTATCGCGCGGCGCTCGACCACCGCGACCGGTACCCGGCGGACGAGCTCGTCGAGCTCCACGAGGGGTACGCGATCGAGTCGTACACCGTCGGCGCGTCGCACGCGGCGGTGGTCGCCCAGACCAGGGCGGTCGCGCTGCGACGGGAGCTCGGCGACGCACGACGGCTCGGCGCGAGCCTGCGGTGGCTCTCGCGGTTCGACTGGTTCGACGGGCTCCGCTTCGACGCCGAGGCCGCCGCGCGCGAGGCGTCCGCCGTGCTCGCCGACGTGGGCGACGAGAGCCTCCACGCGATGGCCCTCAGCAACGAGGCGCAGCTCGCGCTGCTCGCGCACGACACGAGCCGGGCGCTCGACCTCGCGGGGCGGGCGATCGAGATCTCGCGCCGCACGGGCGATCGTCGAGTGCTCTCGCACGCGCTCAACAACCACGGCACTGGACTGCTGTTCGTCGGTGACGACGACGGCGTCGGCGAGCTCCTCGAGGCGGCCGAGGCGGCGCTCGGCATCGACGACATCGAAGACGCCGCGCGTGCGTTCGTCAACCTCGTCTGGGCGCTCCTCGACCAGTACCGCCTCGCCGACGCCGAACGGCACCTCACCCGCGCGCTCGAGCTGACCGAGCGGTCGGAGTTCATCGGGTTCGCGACGTACCAGCGCATGGAGCAGGCACGGCTCGACCTCGCCCGCGCCCGTTGGGACGACGCGCTCGCACGGGTCGACCCGCCGCCCGACATGCCGCACGCCCGCTGCGTCGCGCTCACGGTGACCGGCACCGTGGGTCTCCGGCGCGGCGACGACGGCGCCGACGCGATCCTCGACGAAGCGCACCGGCTCGCCGCACAGCTCGGCGAGCTGCAGCGGCGCGGACCGGTGGCGGCCGCCAGGGCCGAGGCCGCGCTGCTCCGCGGCGACCCCGATGCGGCACGGGAGATCGCGCGACCCGAGTTCGAGGTGGCCGACCGCCGCGACGCCCGGGCGCTGCGCGCGGAGCTGGCGTACGTGCTGCGGCGCGCCGGCGACGAGGTCGACGTGGCCGACGACGACCCGCACCCGTTCGCGATCCAGGCGCGCGGCGACTGGCGCCGCGCCGCCGAGGCGTGGCGAGCCGCCGGCGCGCCGTACCACGAGGCATCCGCGCTCGCCGAGAGCCCCCACGAAGCCGACGTCCTCGAGGCGCTCGCGATCCTCGACCGGATCGGCGCCGTGCCGCTCGCCCGGCGGGTCAGGGCCGACCTCCGCGACCGGGGCGTCCGCAGCATCCCGCGCGGTCCTTCGAGTCTCACCCGCCGTAACCCCGACGGCCTGACCGATCGGCAGCTCGACGTGCTGCGGCTGCTCGCCGACGGGCTCACGAACGCCGAGATCGCCGATCGTCTCGTGGTCTCGGTGCGCACGGTCGACAGCCATGTCGCGGCGGTGCTCGCGAAGCTCGGCGTCGCGTCGCGGCAGGAGGCCGTGCGGATCGCCGAGGACCGCGACCTGCTCTCGTCGTGATCTCGGTAGCGAGTGCGGCTGATCTCGGTAGCGCTCGCCGATTCCCCGTCGGGCGCCGCGCGGTGGGATGGTCTCACGGCCCGCGGATGGCGGGCACGTGAACGACAGGGGATCATCATGGACACCGCACTCGCCGCATCCGCATCGACGGCGATCCGCCCGGCCCGCCGCTCGACGCTGCTCGGATGGATGGCACGGCGCCTCTCCGAGTTCCGTGCGACGCGCACCGCGGCTGCGCACGAGCACGAGCACGAGCTCGAGCACGAGGAACTGGCGCGGCGGCACCAGCTGCGGCAGGAGGCGCGGCGGCTGCGCGAGGAGCAGTTCCGCGCCGGCGCGTTCGCCCGGCTGCTCTGAGTGTCGAGGGCGATGGCCGGCGCACGACTCGACCGGCACGGCGAACGGCGCCGCACCCACGGGTGCGGCGCCGTTCCTCGTCGCGGTTGCGCCGCGACGACCGGATCAGCTGCAGACGCGCAGCTTCGCGACGTCGTCGGTGAGCACGCCCTTGCCGCCGAGCAGCAGGAGGTACTCGGGCTGCGCCTTCGTGATCGAGTCCTTCACGGCCTTCGGCACGCAGTTGCGCTCGACGAGGAAGATCGGCGCGCCGATCGTGCCGGCGAGTGCCCCGCCTGAGAGGGCATCGGCGTAGCCGGTGCCGACCGCGAGGAACGCGACGTCGTACTGGTCGGCGAACAGCCAGTCGTTGAGCGCGACCGCGGTCGCGTAGCGGTCGGCACCCGAGATCCGCGTCGTGTCGGGGTCGGTGAAGCTCGCGGCGACCTGCCTGCCGATGCCCGACGAGACCGCTCCGGTGCCTCCGGCGATGAGAGCCCAGTCCGTGCGGGTGGCGGCGAGCGTCTGCTTCGTCGCGGCGTCGAGCGACGAGCGCTTGCCGTCGACGAGCACGATCGGCCCGGCGCCGACGGCGAGCGGGGTCGCGGCGAGCGCGTCGGGGAAGTCGCGCCCGGTCGCGAGCAGGTCGTAGACGGCGGGCTCGTCGTCGGCCCCGTAGAAGTACTGCGCGATCTTGCGGCTCGTCGCGTAGCGATCGGCACCCGCGAGGCGCTCCACCGGGGCGTGCGCGGCGAGCTGCGTGGCGACCGAGGCGCTGACCGCACCGGTTCCGCCGGCGATGATGATGCGGTCGGGGTCGAGCCGCTCGATCTGGGCGGCGACGCCGGCCGGGATCGCGTTCCGGCGGACGAGCAGGAGCGGGCTGGACAGCTCGGCTGCGAGGGCCGCGACGCTCAGCGCGTCGGGGAAGGCCTCGCCGGTCGCGATCACGACGGCGTCGGTGCCGGCCGGGTACTGCGCCGCGATCGTGACGGCCGTCTGGTAGCGGTCGGTGCCGCCGAGACGGGTCACCCCGGGCTCCCAGACGGCCGCCGAGGCCGGGGCGACGGCGGTCATGGTGACGGCGGCCGCGGTGAGGAGCGCGGCGGCGGTCGCGGCGAGGCGGCGGGAACGGGTTCGGGTCATGTGCTGCTTCCGATCGGTGGTGTGGCGCCCGTCGATCGCGCCGCAGGCAGCATAGGTCCTGCGCGGGCGGGGTGCGATGGGGAGAGGTGCCCATGCGGGGCGGGCCGGGGCGGCCCAGGGCAGCCCGGGCCGGACCGCGGTGACGTCGGTACGCGTCCCCTTCGTTCGGGCGCTCCTCGGCCGACCCACGAACCCATGATTCTGGCAGCGTTTGCACGGTGCCGAGCAGCAGGAATCCGGCGATCATGTCGCGACGAGACATCCGCATTGCAAACGCTTGCATTAACGGCGCGAGCGCTGCTACCTTCGCGAGCAGTGTCGGTGGCACGAGGTCGTGCCGGGAATCGGGAGTCAAGGATGACGCAACGCGCGCTCGCTCGCAGGTGGTTCGCCTCAGCGCTGGTGGGAGGGCTCGCCGTCACGGCGCTGAGCTTCGCCCCCGGTCTCGGCCTCAGCGCGGCGGCGGCCGACGACCGCAGCTTCGCCCTCGTCGGCAGCCTGCAGTCCGAGCTCGGCTGCGCCGGCGACTGGGCGCCCGACTGCGCCGAGACCGAGCTCGCGCCGACGGCGACCGCGGGCGTCTACGCCGCCGAGTTCACGGTGCCGGCCGGCTCCTGGGAGTACAAGGTCGCCGTGAACGACTCGTGGGACGAGGCGTACGGGCTCAACGGCGGCGGCGACAACATCCCGCTGACCGTGGCGGGAGACACGGCCGTTCGGGTCGTCTTCGACGACAACCTCAAGAAGGTCGGCCTCGAGCTGACGGAGGCCGCCATGCGCGGCGCCTATGACGAGGCATCCGATGCCGATCTCGTCGCCGCACCCGTGCGCCAGCCCGGCAGCGAAGAGACGTTCTACTTCGTGATGACCGACCGCTTCGCGAACGGCGACCCCGCGAACGACCAGGGCGGCCTCACGGGCGACCGGCTCGCCACGGGCTTCGACCCCACCGACAAGGGCTTCTACCAGGGCGGCGACCTCGCAGGCCTGCGGTCGAAGCTCGACTACATCGAGGGGCTCGGCACGACCGCGATCTGGCTCACCCCGAGCTTCAAGAACCGCCCCGTGCAGGGCGAGGGTGCGAACGCGAGCGCCGGCTACCACGGCTACTGGGTCACCGACTTCACCCAGATCGACCCGCACCTCGGCACGAACGCCGAGCTCGAGGCGCTCATCGACGACGCGCACGACCGCGGCATCAAGGTCTACTTCGACATCATCACGAACCACACCGCCGACGTCATCGACTACGAGGAGCAGCAGTACTCGTACATCGACCAGGCGACGAGCCCGTACCGCGACGCGTCCGGCGCGGAGTTCGACCCGGCCGACTTCGCGGGTGCCGACTCGGGTGCCGACTTCCCGGCCCTCGACGCGGCGACGAGCTTCCCGTACACGCCGACGATCCCGGCCGCCGACGCCGACCTCAAGGTGCCGGCGTGGCTCAACGACCCGACGCTGTACCACAACCGCGGCGACTCGACGTGGGAGGGCGAGTCGGTCACCTACGGCGACTTCGTCGGCCTCGACGACCTCATGACCGAGCACCCGACCGTCGTGAACGGCTTCGTCGACGTCTACGACACGTGGATCGACCTCGGCATCGACGGCTTCCGCATCGACACCGCGAAGCACGTGAACTTCGAGTTCTGGGAGCAGTGGGCGACCGAGGTGCTCGCCTACGCGCACGCCGCCGGCAACGACGACTTCTTCATGTTCGGCGAGGTCTACGACGCCGACCCCAAGAAGCTGAGCCCCTACGTGCGCGACACCGACATGAGCTCGGTGCTCGACTTCACGTTCCAATCGCAGGCGGTGAGCTTCGCCGCCGGCAACTCGGCGAAGAACCTGCAGTCGCTCTTCGCGGGCGACGACTACTACACGACGCCCGACTCGTCGGCGACCGCCCTGCCGACGTTCCTCGGCAACCACGACATGGGTCGCGTCGGCTCCTTCCTGCAGTCGACCGACGCCCCGCTCGAGCGCGACGTCCTCGCGCACGAACTGATGTTCCTCACCCGCGGCCAGCCCGTCGTCTACTACGGCGACGAGCAGGGCTTCGCCGGTCCCGGCGGCGACAAGGACGCGCGCCAGTCGCTCTTCGCGAGCCAGGTCGCCGAGTACCAGAACCAGCAGCTCGTGACGGGCGAGCAGGCGGGCAGCGTCGACCGCTACGGCACGGATGCGCCGCTCTACGAGCACATCGCCGCGCTCTCGGAGCTGCGGCAGGCGCACGCAGCGCTCGCCACCGGCGCGCAGATCGAGCGCTACGTCGATGACGGCGCCGGCGTCTACGCCTTCAGCCGGGTCGACCGCACGGAGAAGATCGAGTACCTCGTGGCGGCCAACAACGCGAACGAGGCCCGCACGGTGAACGTGCCCACGCTCACGAATGACGGCGCGTTCGCGCCGCTCTACGGCACCGACGGGCCGGCGGTCGTCGCCGACGCGGACGGTGTCGTCTCCGTCGAGGTGCCCGCGCGCGGCGCCGTCGTGCTGCGCGCCGACCGGGAGGTGAGCGCGCCCGAGGCGGCGCCCGCGATCGCCGTCGCGTCGCCCGCCGCCGGCGCCGGCGTGACCGGCGTGAGCGCCGTCGCCGCCGACGTCGACGACTCGACCTGGCAGGAGACGAGCTTCGCCTGGCGCGTCGCCGGTGCGACGGGCGACGACGCGTGGCACCTCCTCGGCACCGCCGAGGACACGAGCCCGCGGGTGTTCCACGACACGAAGGGCCTCGCGAAGGGCACGCTCCTCGAGTACCGCGCGATCTCGACCGACGCCGCGGGCAACCGCTCGGCGGCCTCGACGTACGCAAGCGTCGGCAACGCCGTGAACCTCGCCGACGGCGGCGAGGAGCCCGAGCAGCCGATCGACCTCGTCACGGTGCCGGGTTCGCACAACAGCGAGATGGGCTGCGCCGGCGACTGGACGCCGGGCTGCGAGGCCGCGAAGCTCACGCTGCGCGCCGACGGCATCTACTCGGGCACCTTCGACGTGCCCGCCGGCGACTACGAGTACAAGGTCGCGCTCAACGGCAGCTGGGACGTCAACTACGGCGCGAACGGCGAGCAGAACGGCGGCAACATCGCCTACTCGACCGACGGCACGAAGCCGATCACGTTCTACTGGAACCCCGAGACGCACGTCGTCTCGTCGACCGCCGAAGGCCCCGTCGTCACGCTGCCCGGCAGCTTCCAGCAGGAGATCGGCTGCCCCGGTGACTGGGCGCCCGACTGCCTCGCCTCGCTCATGCAGGACGGCGACAAGGACGGCGTCTACACGTTCGCGACCACGAAGATCCCCGACGGCTCGTACGAGGTGAAGGTCGCGCACGGCCTCAGCTGGGACGAGAACTACGGCGTCGGCGGCGCTCCGGGCGGCGCGAACTACACGTTCAGCGCGACGGGCGGCAAGCTCGTCGAGTTCCGGTACACGCTCGCGACGCACGTGCTCGAGATCGTCGTCTCCGACCCGCCGCTCGCGGGCACGGGCCAGTCGCGCGCGCACTGGGTCGACGAGGACACCCTCGCCTGGCCGGCCGACCTGCTCGGCGGCGCGGCGGCGCAGGATGCCTCGTGGTCGATCGAGCACGCGGCCGACGCGGGCCTCGACGTGGCCGACGGCGCCGTGACCGGCGGCGGCGAAGCGGTCGAGCTCGCGCTCGATCCCGATGGGCTCACCGACGCGCAGCTCGAGCGCTTCCCCGCGCTGAAGGGTTCCCTCGCGCTGCAACCGGTCGGACTCGACCGCAGCGACGTCGCGGGGCTCCTCACCGAGCAGCTCGCCGTCGCGCAGCGGGTCGGCGACGACCTGACCGCGTTCACGGGCGTGCAGGTGCCCGGCGTGCTCGACGACCTCTACGCTGGTGCGCTCGCCGACGAGACGCTCGGCACGCACTGGTCGGGCAGCGGCGACGCCGCCGCGGCGACCGCGACCGTCTGGGCGCCGACCGCGCAGTCGGTGCAGCTCGAGCGATGGGCGGCCGGTGCCGACGCGGGTGCAGAGCCCGAGCTCCTCGACGCGACGTTCGACGCCGAGACCGGCGCCTGGTCCGTGCCCGAGGCATCCCTCGCGAAGGGAGACGAGTACCGTTGGCGCGTCGAGGTGTACGCGCCCACGACGGGGAAGATCGAGACGAACTCGGTCACCGACCCGTACTCCGTAGCCCTTACGACGAATTCGGCGCGCACCGTCGTCGTCGACCTCGACGACCCGGCCCTCGCGCCCGAGCAGTGGGCGGAGACCCCGGCTCCGATCGTCGAGCGCCCGGTCGACCGGGCGATCTACGAGCTGCACGTGCGCGACTTCTCGATCGGCGACGAGACCGTGCCCGAGGCCGAGCGCGGCACCTACCGCGCCTTCACGCGCGACTCGGCCGGCACGGCGCAACTGCGCGAACTCGCCGACGCGGGCATCAACACGGTGCACCTGCTGCCGACGTTCGACCTCGCCACGATCGAGGAGCGCCGCGACGCGCAGGCCGTGCCCGACTGCGACCTCGCCTCGTACGGGCCCGCCTCGGCCGAGCAGCAGGCGTGCATCCAGCAGGTGCGCGACGCCGATGGCTTCAACTGGGGCTACGACCCGTACCACTACCAGGCGCCCGAGGGCTCGTACGCCGTCGACGCCGAGGGCGGCGCGCGCGTCGCGGAGTTCCGCGAGATGGTCGGCGCGCTGCACGCCGACGGCCTGCAGGTCGTGCTCGACGAGGTGTACAACCACACCGCCGAGGCGGGCCAGGGCGGCAAGAGCGTGCTCGACCGCATCGTGCCCGGCTACTACCAGCGGCTCAACGCCGTCGGCGCGGTCGAGACCTCGACGTGCTGCCAGAACGTCGCGACCGAGCACGAGGCGGCGCAGAAGCTCATGGTCGACTCGGTCGTGCTGTGGGCTCGCGAGTACAAGGTCGACGGGTTCCGCTTCGACCTCATGGGCCACCACTCGAAGGAGAACATGCTTGCCGTGCGCGCCGCGCTCGACGAGCTCACCCTCGAGCAGGACGGAGTCGACGGCAAGGCCGTCTACCTCTACGGCGAGGGCTGGAACTTCGGCGAGGTCGCGAACAACGCGCTCTTCGAGCAGGCGACCCAGGGCCAGCTCGGCGGCACCGGCATCGGCACCTTCAACGACCGGCTGCGCGACGCCGTGCACGGCGGCAGCCCCGTCGACGGCTCGTCGACGTTCCAGCAGGGCTTCGGCACGGGCCTCGGCACCGACCCCAACGGGCGACCGGGCACCCCGTCGCAGGCCGACCAGCTCGCCGACCTCGGGCACCAGACCGACCTCGTGAAGCTCGGCCTCGCGGGCAACCTGCGCGCCTACGAGCTCGAGGATGCCTCGGGCGAGACGGTGCGCGGCGACGAGCTCGACTACCGCGGCGCGCCCGCAGGCTACGCCGACGAGCCCGACGAGGTCATCAACTACGTCGACGCCCACGACAACGAGACGCTCTACGACCTCTCGGTGTTCAAGCTGCCGCAGGACACCCCGATGGCCGACCGCGTGCGCATGAACACGCTGTCGCTCGCGACGGTGACGCTCTCGCAGTCGCCCTCGTTCTGGCACGCCGGCACCGAGCTGCTGCGCTCGAAGTCGCTCGACCGCAACAGCTACAACTCGGGCGACTGGTTCAACCGGATCGACTGGACCGGTCAGGAGTCGACCTTCGGCTCGGGCCTGCCGGGCGAGGCGGACAACGGCGGCAAGTGGTCGATCATGGAGCCGCTCCTGGCCGACCCCGCGCTGAAGCCCACCGCCGCAGACATGGCCGCCGCCGAGGCATCCGCGCTCGACCTGCTGCGCGTGCGCTCGTCGGTCGACCTGCTGCAGCTGGGCTCCGCGGAGCTCATCGACCAGAAGGTGTCGTTCCCGAACTCGGGACCCGACGCGACGCCCGGCGTGATCGTCATGCAGGTCGACGACCTCGTGGGCGATGACGTCGACCCCGAGCTCGAGGGCGCCCTGGTCGTGTTCAACGCGTCGCCGTCGGCGGTGTCGGAGCGCGTCACCGGGCTCGCCGGCCGCGACTTCGCGCTCGCCGAGGCGCAGGCGTCGGGCTCCGACGCGGTCGTGAAGCAGACGACGTGGGATGCCTCGACCGGGACGGTCACCGTGCCCGCTCGGAGCGTCGCCGTGCTGGTCGACGAGCAGCCGCCGCCCGCGGTCGCGACGATCGCCGTCGGTGCGCCGAGCAAGTCGCTCGCGAAGGCCGGCTCGGTCGTGAAGTACGTCGGCAAGGTCGTCGCGGTCGACGGCTCGGCGCCGGTCGGCACCTTCGCGATCTACGAGGGCGACACGAAGCTCGCCGAGCTCGTGCTCGCCGCCGGCGACGACGGCCGCGTGAACGTCAAGCTGCCGAAGCTGCCCGCGGGGCTGCACCTCCTGCGCGGCGAGTTCACCGGCGGAGACGGTTACGCGAACTCGTCGACCATGCCAGTGCCGCTCGTGCTCTGGTAGTCGCCGCGCTGGTCGAGTAGCGCTCGACGAAGTCGGACGCGTATCGAAACCCCGTGAGCCGGTCTCGAGACAGGTCACCGGGTTTCGATACGCGTCGCGCTGCGCGCGGCGCTACTCAACCGGCGGGACGGGCTACGCCGCGACTCGTCAGAACGGCATCTCGACGCCGCACTCCGCGAAGCTGCCGACGATGTCGTCGCCGTGCGCGGCGAAGACCTCGTCGATGCCCGAGCCGTCGCCGGCCTTGTCGGCGTGCGGGTTGTTCGAGGCGATCGTGCCGTCCTGGCCGACGGCACCCTTCACCATGATCGTGAACGACGTCGGCGCCCCGGTGGCGGCGTACGCGTCGAGCACGCACTCGGCGTCGGCCTCGGGCAGGCCGGCGGTGAGCTCCTCGACATGCACGGTCAGCCAGGACTGCGAGTTCGACGCGCCGGCGTTGCCCTGCTCCGAGCGGTTCGGGTTGAAACACTCGTGCGCGAAGGCGGCGGTGCCGCTCGCGAGCACGCCCGCCGCGGCGAGCGCGACGCCCGCACCGATCGTGGTCATGGTCTTCTTGAACATCTGGTCTCCTTCGGGTGGAAATCGGTTCGTGCGGGCGCGGCGCGCACGCACGATCTCCACCGTCGCGGGTCGGGCGGCGCCGGACATCGGTGTGCACCCTGAATCCCGGTGGCGTTCGACCCGGATGCTGCACCCAGTGCTGGGGGTTGACGCCGACGCCCGTCGAGCCTCATGGGACGAGTAGGCGCGAAGCGCCGTGACTCCCGTCGATCGAGTAGGCGCGAAGCGTCGTGACCCCGTCGGTCGAGTAGGCGCGAAGCGCCGTATCGAGACCACGCCCCGTCAGCGTCCACGGCCTGCGATCAGCGCAGCGGCGCGAACGCGGCCCGCGAGGTCGCGGCGATGAGCGCGGCGATCGCGACGAGCGCGAGCGCCACCCAGGGCAGTGCGGCGACGCCCGTCGCCTCGAGCACGAGGCCGCCGATGAAGGCGCCGACCGCGATCGAGCCGTTCCAGGTCGCGACGACCATCGACTGCGCGACGTCGGCGGCACTGCCCGCGATCCGCGCGGGAGCGGACTGCAGCAGCGTCGGCGCACCGCCGTAGGCGACACCCCACAGCGCGACCGCGGCGTACACGGCGATCGGCTCGGCGGCGAGGCATCCGATCGTGATCATCGCCGTGCCGAGCGCAGCGGCGGCGACGAGCACCATGGTGCGCAGGTGCCGGTCGACCAGTGCGCCGGAGACGAGCACGCCCGCGACCGCGAACACGCCGAACACGAGCAGCACGACATCGAGGTGCGCGTCGAGGCCGGCCGGCACCGTCAGCGGGGCGATGTAGGTGTACGCGACGTTGTGGGCGAGCACGAAGGCCGCGGTCGTCGCGAGCACGGCGACGAGTCCGGGCAGCCGCAGCACGGCGCGGAGTCCGGGCGGCCGGGAGCCGGCCCGCTCGCCGGGGAACGCGGGCAGCGCGACCGCCGCCCACACGGCGAGCACGAGCGCGAGTCCCGCGAGCACGGCGAACGCGGCCCGCCAGCCGAGCGCCGCGCCGAGGGTCGTCGCGATCGGCAGGCCGAAGGCGAAGGCGAGCGGTGTGCCGACCATCGCGACCGACAGCGCACGGCCCGAGTGCTCGGGCTCGACCATGCGCATGGCGTAGCCGGCGGCGATCGCCCAGAGGAGCCCGGCGAGCATGCCGCCGATCGTGCGCGCCACGAGGATCGTCGTGTAGTCGCCGGCGATCGCGGTGACGCCGCTGACGAGCGCGAAGCCCACCACGAGCGAGAGCAGCAGGCGCTTGCGCGGCACCGCACGGGTGAGGGCGGTCAGGGGGATGGCCGTCACCGCCGTCGTGACCGCGTACGCGGCCACGAGCCATCCGATCTGGGCCTCGGTGACGCCGAGGTCGGCGCTCATCTGCGGCAGCAGTCCGGCCGGCATGATCTCGGTGACGACGCCGACGAAGACGATCGAGGCGAGCGCGAGCAGGCCGTTGTAGGGGAGTCGCGCCCGCCGGGGCGGGCTGTCGACGACGGGAGCTGAAGCGGTGATCGGAGAAGCCATGGCGCCAGTGTCGAACCTTGACACTAGTGTTAAGGTCAAGTCGATCTCGAGGAGGCGCCATGCGCATCGGTGAACTCGCCGCGCAGACCGGGGTGTCGACCCGGCTGCTCCGCTACTACGAGGCCCAAGGCCTCATCACGTCGACGCGAGAGAGCAACGGCTACCGCGACTACCCCGAGGGGGCGCTCGAACGGGTCGGGCAGGTGCGCGATCTCATCGACGCGGGCATCCCGACCGCGGTGATCCTCGACATGCTCCCGTGCCTCGCGAGCGTCGCCGACCCCGAGACGCCCGTCATCCAGCGGGCGTTGGCCGAGTCGCTCGCCGAGCGACGGGCGCAGCTCGACCAGCGCATCGGATGCCTCGCCAAGAACCGCGACGCGATCACGGCCTACCTCGAGCGCGCCACGATCACGGGCTGAGCGGCTGCCGCCGGTCGAGTAGGCGCGCAGCGCCGCCGCCGGTCGAGTAGGCGCGCAGCGCCGTATCGAGACCACGCCCCGGAATCGACGAGGGGCCGCGGCGAATCGCCGCGACCCCTCGATCGGTGAGCCCGAGATCAGGCGCAGCGCTTGAGCCTCGCCACGTTGTCGCTGAGCACGCCCTTGCCGCCGAGCAGCACGATCTTCGCGGGCTGGGCCTTGTTGAGCGAGTCGAGCACGACACCGGGCACGCACGTGCTCTGGACGAGGAAGAGCGGGCCCTTCTTCGCCGCAAGGGGGCCACCGGCGAGGGCGTCGGCGTAGTTCTTGCCGACGGCGAGGTAGGCGACGTCGTAGTCCTCGGGGAACTGGAGGCCGTTGAGCTTCGCGGCCGTGGCGTACCGATCGGCTCCCGAGACGCGGAGGACGTCCGCTGGGTCCATCATGCCCTTGAGCTGGCGCTCGATGCCGGAGGAGACGGCTCCCGTGCCGCCGATGATCGCCGAGACGTAGATGTCGTGCTGGTCCATGGCCGTCTTCGTCGCGGCGTCGAGCGACGAGCGGCGTCCGTCGACGAGGATCACCGGGGCGCCGTTGTCGGCGGCCACGGGCCCGGCCGTGAGGGCGTCGGCGAAGTCCCGACCGGTGGCGACGAACTGGGCGCCGTCTTCCCAGATGGGGTAGTAGTCGGCCATGCGACGGCTGGTCTCGTAGCGGTCGGCGCCGGAGACGCGATCGACCGGGGCGAGCTTCGCGAGCTGGGATTCGACGGTCCTGCTCACCGCGCCCGTACCGCCGGCGATGACGATGGTTCGGGGCTTCAGGCGCTTGATCTCCGTGACCACGCCGGCCGGGATCGTGTTCTTCTGGACGAGCAGGAGGGGCGAGTCGAGCGCGCCGGCCAGCCACGAGGCGCTGAGCGCGTCGGGGAAGGCCTCGCCGGTCGCGATGAAGACCCGCGGCCGGTCAGTGGGGAACTTCTTCGAGATCGAGAGCGCCGTCTGGTACCGGTCGGAGCCGGAGAGGCGCTCGACCTGCGGGGTCCAGGCCGCGGTCGCGGGAGCGGCCGGTCCCACGATGGTGCCGGCGAGGGCGGCGACCGCTGCGGCGGCGGCGAACAGTAGGGTGAGACGTCGTCGTGGTGAAGTCATCGATGGCTTTCGTGTCGGAAATCGGCAGACTCGGCAAACCTAACCGACGGTGCCGGTTATGCCCGCATTCGGGGGGTCACCGCGCGTCGCGCAGCAGCACCTCGTGGCAGCGGCCGACGCGTTCCATCCACCAGTCGACCCGGTCCTCGGAGGCGGCGTAGCGGTCGAGCAGCGCGGGGTCGGGAACGACCCGCCGCACCCCGATCGACCCGCCCTCGGCGAGGAGCGGCGCCCCCGTGACATCCGCCGCCAGCAGCGACGCGGTGCCGAGCCCGCAGTCGAACTCGAGCGTGGGCACCGACGCCGCCAACCGCGCGCCCATGGCGAGCCCGACGCTCGTGTCGAGCGCACTCGAGACGACGACGGGCAGGCCCGCCTCGGCGACGATCGCGAGCGCCCGGCGGATGCCGCCGAGCGGCTGCGCCTTGATCACGAGGAGGTCGGCGGCGCCGGCCTCGGCGACCGCGAGCGGGTCGTCGGCGCGGCGCACGCTCTCGTCGGCCGCGATCGGGATGCCCATGTACTTCGTGCGCCGGCGGATCTCGGCGAGCTCGTCGACCGTCGCGCACGGCTGCTCGACGTACTCGAGGTCGAACGGCGCGAGCGCGTGGATGGCGTGCTCGGCCTCGTCGATGTTCCAGCCGCCGTTCGCGTCGACGCGAACGCGCCCCTCGGGGCCGAGGGCCTCGCGCACGGCGCGCACGCGCGCGACGTCCTGCGCGAGCGTCTGGTCGGAGCCCGCGACCTTCACCTTCGCCGTGCGGCAGCCGGCGAACCGTGCGAGCACCGCGGGCACGCTGTCGGGGTCGACGGCCGGCACGGTCGCGTTCACCGGGATTCGGTCGCGCAGGGCGGGCGGCGGCGCGTTCCAGCCGTAGTCGATCGCCGCGGCCAGCCAGGCGGATGCCTCGTCGTCGTCGTACTCGGCGAACGGGCTGAACTCGGTCCATCCCTCGGGGCCCTCGACGAGCATCGCCTCGCGCACGTCGATGCCGCGGAACCGGGTCACGAGCGGCAGCGCCACGACCCGTGCGGTGGCGAGCAGGTCATCGAGCGCGGGAAGTGCAGCGGGGGCGGTCGGCGGCATGGGCCAAGTCTGGCATCCGGCGCAGCGGCGCGAATAGGGTGGAACGCATGGGTGAAGGCGGCATCGACGAGATCGGGCTCCAGACGACCGAGGTGCCCGCGGAGTCGACGGGCCGCAACCTCGCGATCGGCATCGGCGGCATCCTCGTCGTCATCGCGGCGGCGATCCCGCTCGTATGGGGCGCACTCACCGTCGGAACCATGGCGTACGCGCTCGTGACGGGCATGCTCGCCGGGGCGACGGGCACCGGGGTCTGACGGCGCTGCCGCCGTGGGCCGCGCGCGGCGAGGCCGAATAGGCTGGACGGCATGAGCGCCGAGGTCTCCGAACTGTTCGATCCGAGCGCGTGGGCCGATGCTCCGGCCGCGGCGTCGTTCACCGACATCACCTACCACCACTCGCTCGACGGCCGGATCGCGCGCATCGCGTTCGACCGGCCCGAGGTGCGCAACGCCTTCCGGCCGCACACGGTCGACGAGCTCTACCGCGCCCTGGAGGACGCGCGGACGAACCCGCGCATCGGCGTCGTGCTGCTGACGGGCAACGGCCCGAGCCCGAAGGACGGCGGCTGGGCGTTCTGCTCCGGCGGCGACCAGCGCATCCGCGGCCGCGACGGGTACAAGTACTCCGACGCCGAGACCGCGATCGTCGACGGCGCGGGCGGCACGGCCGACCCGCACGGGCACGCCGCGGTCGGGCGGCTGCACATCCTCGAGGTGCAGCGGCTCATCCGGTTCATGCCGAAGGTCGTTATCGCAGTCGTGCCCGGCTGGGCGGCGGGCGGCGGCCACTCGCTGCACGTGGTCTGCGACCTGACGATCGCGTCGCGCGAGCACGGGCGCTTCAAGCAGACCGACGCCGACGTCGGTTCCTTCGATGCCGGTTACGGCTCGGCGTACTTCGCGCGCCAGATCGGGCAGAAGTTCGCGCGCGAGGTGTTCTTCCTCGCCGAGGAGTACTCGGCCGACCGCGCCTACGAGATGGGCGCCGTCAACCGGGTCGTGCCGCACGCCGAGCTCGAGCGCGAGGCGATCGCGATGGCCCGCACGATCCTCACGAAGTCGCCGACCGCGATCCGCATGCTGAAGTTCGCGTTCAACGCGGTCGACGACGGCATGGTCGGGCAGCAGGTCTTCGCCGGCGAGGCGACCCGGCTCGCCTACGGCACCGACGAGGCGGTCGAAGGTCGCGACTCGTTCCTCGAGAAGCGCGACCCCGACTGGGGACCCTATCCGTGGCACTTCTGACTCGGCCGGTTACATGAAACCGCTCGTGCAGGTTACGGCGTCGGATGTCTCGGCGCTGACCGTCGCGCTCGCCGAGGCGCTCGCCGGCGGCCCGGCCGTCTGGCCCGTGCCCGCTGTCTCCGCCGGGCCCGCCGTGGAGGGCGGCGAGCGCTCCGGCGATCGTCCCGGCGAGGTCGGCGACCGGGTCGCGCTCGTCGTGGAGACGAGCGGGTCGACCGCCCGGCCGAAGCGCGTCGTGCTGTCGGCCGACGCGCTCGAGGCGAGCGCCCATGCCACCCACGACGCACTGGGCGGGCCGGGGCAGTGGCTGCTCGCCCTGCCGGGCCACTACATCGCCGGCGCGCAGGTGCTCGTGCGGGGCATCCTCGCCGGCACCGAGACGATCGTGCTCGGCGGCGGAGCCGACGGTTCAGCAGCCGACGGCGCGTTCCGACCTGCCGCATTCGCCGAGGCATCCGCCCGCATGCTGCCCGACGTGCCGCACTACACGTCGCTCGTGCCGGTGCAGCTCGGACGGGTCGTCGAGGCGGCCGAGCGCGACGCGTTCATCGCGGCGGCGTTGCGGTCGTTCGACGCGATCCTCGTCGGCGGGCAGGCGCTCGGCGCCGACGTCGCGGCCCGTGCCGACGCGCTCGGCGCGCGCATCGTGCGCACGTACGGCTCGAGCGAGACCGCGGGCGGCTGCGTGTACGACGGGGAGCCGATCGGCGACACCCGGATCCGCTTCGTCGACGCGTCGGGCCGCCCCGGCCGGAGCGGCACGATCGAGCTCAGCGGCTCGAGCCTGGCCGACGGCTACCTCGACGACCTCGAGCGCACCGCGTCGGCCTTCGTCGTCGACCGCGGCGTGCGCTGGTACCGAACCGGCGACCTCGGCGAACTCGACGAGGCGACCGGCCGGCTGCGCGTGCGCGGACGCGCCGACGACGTCATGATCTCGGGCGGCGTGAAGGTCGTGCTCGGTGAGGTCGAGCGAGCAGTGCGCCGCCTGCCGGGCTACGGCGACGCCGTCGTCGTCGCGGTGTCGGACGCGGAGTGGGGCGAGCGCGCGGCGGTGGTCGTGAGCGCGGGCACGGTGGGCGTCGTGGTCGGCGATGAGGAGTTCGAGCTCGGGCGCCTCCGCGAGACGACGGATGCTTCGGGCCTCGGCCCGGCGGCGCGACCCGTGCGGATCGTGGTCGCCGACCCCTGGCCGCTGCTCGCCTCGGGCAAGCCCGACCGTCGTGCCCTCGCGGCGCTCGCGGGCGCCGCGATCAGCTGATCGGGGCTCGCCCTCCGGGTCGCCCGTCGGACGAGGGGGCTGCGCCCCACGGCCCCGGCCCCGGCCCCGTGGTCCGGCCCCGTGGCCGACGCGAACCGCGGGGCCGGAGCCCGACCGACGAGAGCCGCCGTGCGGGGCCCCGGCCGACGAGAGCCGCGGGCCCGAGCCCGGCCGACGAGAACCGCGGCGCTCGACCCCGGCCGCCGCGAGCCGCCGCGTCCGAGCCCGGCCGACGAGAGCCGCCGCGTCCGACCCCGGCCGACGACAACCGCCGCGCGGGGCCCCGGCGGACGAGAGCCGCGGGCGCGAGCCCGGTCGACGACAGCCACCGCGTGGGGTCTCGGTCGACGAGAACTGCCGTGGGGGCCCGACCGACGCGAACCGCGGGGCTCGACCGCGAGTCTCCATGAAGTGCTCTTCCCTCTTCCGCGAACGACACTTTGTGGCGAGTGGCGAGTGGCGAGTGGCGCCCGCACCGCCGAGTCTCCGAAAAGTGCTCTTCACCGCTCGGCGAAGCGCATTTTTCGGCGACTCGCACTCGGTGGAGCGCGATCTTCGGCGACTCGCGCCCGGGACGGGTGGCGCTCGACCCCGCGTGTCGCGTGATCCCGGCGCCCGGCGCCCCGCCCGCGCGAGGCGCCCGCGCCTGCGCCGGGGGTGTCGTGTGATCGGGGTGCCCGGCGAGGTGTGGTGGTCGACCGGGGGTGTCGTGTGATCGGGGTGCCCGGCGAGGTGTGGTGGTCGACCGGGGGTGTCGTGTGATCGGGGTGCCCGG
>NZ_JBYRER010000003.1:0-259484 GCF_058349925.1 Agromyces solani | reverse complement strand
CGAGGTGTGGTGGTCGACCGGGGGTGTCGCGTGATCCCGGCGCCGGGCGCCCGGCGAGGTGTGGCGCTCGACCGGGGGTGTCGCGTGATCCCGGCGCCGGGCGCCCGGCGAGGTGTGGCGCTCGACCCGGGTGTCGCGTGATCCCGGCGCCCGGCGCCCGCGAGGTGTGGCGCTCGACCCGGGTGTCGCGGGACCCCGGCGCCCGTGAGGCGCAGGGACGACACCGGGCGCAACGAGAACCGCGGGGTGTCCGTCTCGCTCGCGGGTCGGCGCGCCGACGGCTGTGAGAGTCCTGCTCCCACCACCGTTCCTCCTCGGGCGGGGGGAGGGGCGCTTCGGAGGAACGGTGGTGGTGCAGGGGTGCAGTGCGGGCCTGCAGAACGATCATGTCGTGCTGCGGGACCGCCGCTTCCCGGCTCGGCCGAGACTGTGGAACGTCGCCGGGCGACGTCGCCTGGGGAGGACGAGTGCCCCGCGGGCTTCAGCGCGTCGCCGCGGCGTCGATGCGGACGGCGCCGTCGGGCGCCGGGGCATCCGCATCGCCCGCTGGGTCCGCGTCGCCCGATCCGCGGGCGTCGCCCGATGCGCTGGCATCGCCCGAGGAGGCCTCGACGTCGGCCTCGGCGAGACGGCGCTCCTCGTCGAGGTGGGCCTGCACCGCCGCCCGCCCGGGCAGCAGCAGGCTCGCGACCGCGGCGATCGCGAAGCCCGCGACCGCGACCCAGACCGACGCCTGCAGCGCGGTGAGCACGTGCTCGCGACTCCAGTCGTCGCCGACGACGGTGAAGAATACGGTCGTCGAGATGGCCACGCCGGCCGCGGCGCCGAGCTGCTGGAAGGTGCTGTACGCGCCGGAGGCCGCGCCGGCATCGGCGACCGGCACGGTCGCGAGCGCCACGTCGACGAGCGGGATCACGACGAGTGCCAGCCCGACGCCCGCGACGAGCATCGGCCACACCGCCGCCCATCCCGTGAACGAAGCGCCGGTGTCGGCGACGGTCGCGAACGTCCAGAGCACCCCGGCGGCGAGGGTCAGCGCGCCGATCGTCACGAGCGCCTTGCCGACCCGGGCGACGAGCGGGATGACCGCCCCGGTGCCGAGCATCGCGCCGAGGCTGAACGCGAGCAGGTTGAGGCCGGCCGTGAGCGCGTCGAAGCCGAGCCCGACCTGCAGGTAGATGATGAACGGCAGGGTGAAGGCGTTGAGCGCCCCCTGGAACGCGGCCTGCGTGACGATGCCGGCCGAGAAGCCGCGGTCGGCGAAGAGCGGCATCGGCAGCAGGGCCGACCCGTCGCGGCGCATGCGGCGGCGCTCGACGACGACGAACACGCCGAGCAGCACGACGCCCGCGGTGACCGGCAGCCACAGCCACGCCGGCCAGCCGAGCGATCGGCCCTCGACGAGCGGCACCATGAAGGCGAGCACGATCGCGCTGAGCAGCACGACCCCCGTGAGGTCGAGGCGCATCGGCCGCGACGAGCGCGTCTCGGGCACGAAGATCGCGGCGAGCACGAAGATCACGATGCCGACGGGGATGTTGATGAGGAACACCGTGCGCCAGCCGAGTCCCCACAGGTCGGCGTCGATGAGCCAGCCGCCGAGCACCGGGCCGGCGACCGCGGCGAGACCGCTGACCCCGCCGATGAGCCCGTACATGGGCGCCCGCTCGCGCGGCGAGAACAGCGCCTGCACCGAGGCGAGCAACTGCGGCACCATGAGCGCCGCGAAGACCCCCTGCAGGATGCGGGTGACGACGAGCACGTCGCCCGACCACGCGAGCGACGCGGCTGCCGAGGCGAGCGTGAATCCGGCGATGCCGAGGAGGAAGATGCGGCGCCGCCCGAACAGGTCGCCGAGCCGGCCACCGGTGATGAGCGCGACCGCGAAGGCGAGCATGTAGCCGCTCACGATCCACTCGAGTTGAGATTCGGATGCCTCGAGCTCGGCGCCGATCGTCGGCAGGGCGACCTGGACGATGGTGACGTCGAGCAGGTCCATGAACGAGGCGAAGAGCAGGATGCCGATGGCGAGTCCTCGGCGAGGTGCGGTGGCCATGGCGGCCGTCCTTTCGTATGCTGGGTTTGGTTCCGAAATGGAATAATCCCGAAACGGGATAATCCCATATCGGGAAGAATAGAAGGGTGCCGTCACGATGTCAAGCAAGGCCGAGGTCACCGCGCGCATCGTCGACCTGCTGCAGCTCGTGATCGCGTCGTCGGTCATGTCGAACGAGCGCATCGCCCGGTCGATGGGCATCAACGTCGTCGACCTGCAGGCGCTCGGGTACATCGCCCGCCACGGCGGGCCGATCACCACGGGTGAGGTGAGCCAGGCGACCGAGCTGCCGACGAGCACGACGACCCGCGTGCTCGATCGACTCGAGAAGCAGGGCTACATCGAGCGGTCGCACGACCCCGCCGACCGGCGCCGGGTGGTCGTGCAGCTCGCTCCCGGCGCGCTCGCCGGGGCCGGCCGGGGCGGCGAGGACGACCCGTACCGAGGCATCCTCGACGGCATGCGACGCGTGCACGAGGACTTCTCGGTCGCCGAGCTCGAGGTCGTCGCCCGCTACCTCGACGCCGTGAAGGACGTGCGCTGAGCCCGACGCCGGTCGGTCGAGGTGCGACGGAGGAGGGCATCGAGACCACCTGGCGGCGTGGCCTCGATACGGCGCTGCGCGCCTGCTCGACCGACCAGCTTTGACCGAGGCCATAGGCACCCGAACTAGCATGGCCGTGTGGCACGCCCGAAACCCCAACGGATGACCCCCGCCGACGAGCCGGCCAAGCGCCCGCGCACGCACAGCACGTCGGGCAACCCGGCGAAGGCCGCCTCCCGCGCCGACGCGTCGAGGCCCGTGGGCCCCGCGACCGCCGCCGACTGGATCTCGGGCGCCCGCCTGCGAACGCTGCCGCTCGCGATCGCCCCCGTCGCGCTCGGCACGGGGGCCGGTGTGCTCGCGATCGCCGAAGGCCCGTGGCATCCCGCCCGTGCCCTGCTCGCGCTCGTCGTCGCCCTCGCCCTGCAGATCGGCGTCAACTACGCGAACGACTACTCCGACGGGGTGCGCGGCACCGACGACCACCGGGTGGGCCCCGCGCGCCTCACCGGTTCGGGCGCGGCGAAGCCGAAGCACGTGCTCGCCGTCGCGCTCGCGTTCTTCGGCATCGCGGCCCTCGCGGGGCTCGCACTCGTCGTCGTCACGCAGCAGTGGTGGCTGCTCGCGATCGGTGCGGTCGCGATCGTCGCCGCCTGGTTCTACACGGGCGGCAAGCACCCGTACGGCTACTACGGGCTCGGCGAGCTCTTCGTCTTCGTGTTCTTCGGCATCGTCGCGACGGCCGGTTCGGCCTTCGTGCAGGCGCTCACCGTCAACCTCGAGGCCTGGCTCGGCGGCGTCGGCGCCGGGCTGCTCGCGTGCGCCGTGCTCATGGCCAACAACCTGCGGGATGTCGCACAGGACAAGATCGCCGGCAAGCGGACCCTCGCGGTGCTCGTGGGGCAGCGCGCCGGTCGCGTGCTGTTCGTGGTGTTCACGCTCGTGCCGTTCGCGATCGCGGGGTTCTTCGCGCTGTTCTACCCGACGGCGCTGCTCGTGCAGTTCGCGCTGCTCGCGGCGCTGCCGGCGTGCCTCATCGTGCTGATGGCGAAGACGCCGCGCGAACTCATCACGGCGCTGCAGCTCACGAGCCTCACGGCACTCGTGTACGGCGTCGGGCTCGGGCTCGTCTTCGCGTTCTGACGCCTACTCGGCGGCCGGCTCGCCGGGCTTGCCGGGCTTGCGCACGGCGTCGAGCGCCGCGTCCTCCTCGGCGTCGTCCTCGCGGACGAGCGGCTTCTCGCGATGGCGCGCCTCGTAGAGGTCGGTCGACATCGAGCTGCGGGGCTTGCGCAGGAAGATGAGTGACGCACTCAGTCCGAACAGGGCGGCGACCGCGGCCGACACCCACACGTTCACGCCGGCGATCAGCAGCACGGCGAGCGGCGCGGCGAACAGCACGACGCGGATCGCCGTGTACCAGATCCAGACGGGTACGGATTTCACCCTGACAGTGTAGGCGCGGGACCTGCGTGCGACTCCCAGCCTGCCGTGACCCTCGCGAGCATAGACTTGGGGCATGGCACGGCTGCTCTTCGGACTCGTCGTCGCCGTGGCGATCTTCATGATCTACGCGGTCGTCGACTGCGCGATGATCGATCGTTCGCGCATCCGGGGCATCGCGCGCGGCTGGTGGATCGTCGTGATCCTCGTGATCCCCGTCATCGGCGGCCTGCTCTGGTTCTTCGTCGGCCGCGCACGCGCCGAGCGGCTGCCCGACGGCCGCCGCCGCACGGTCGCCCCCGACGACGACGCCGACTTCCTGCGTCGCCTCGGCGACGACGCCGCACAGGACGAGCGGATCCGCCGGCTCGAGGCCGAGCTGGCCGAACTCGACGGCGAGACGGATGCCTCGGCCGACGGCCACGGCGCCGGTCACAAGGCCGACCCCGGAAAGCGACCGGACAACCCCGACCAGCCGGGGGAGTCGGGCCCCTCGACCCGGCCGAATGCCTGATCCCTCCGGCGGCGCCACGACGCCGACTTCGACCGCGAGCGCGACCGCTCCCGCCACCGCCTACGCGATCGCGCTGTTCGAGGCGCTGGCCGCCGACGGGGTCACCGACGTCGTCGTCGCACCGGGCTCCCGTTCGCAGGCGCTCGCCCTCGTCGCCGCGGAGTTCGAACGGCTGGGACGGCTGCGACTGCACGTGCGCATCGACGAGCGCGGCGCGGGGTTCCTCGCGCTCGGCCTCGCCGTCGAGACCGGCCGCCCCGTCGTCGTCGTCACGACCTCCGGAACGGCGGTCGCGAACCTGCATCCGGCGGTGCTCGAGGCGCACCACTCGGGCGTTCCGCTCATCGTGCTGACCTCCGACCGTCCGGCGGAGATGCGCGGCATCCGCTCGAACCAGACGACCATGCAGCCGGGGATCTTCGCGGGCGCGGTGCGCCTCGAGCGCGACGTGACCGCACCCGACGGCGCTGCCGGCGAAGCGGTCGCGGCCGAACGGCTCGCGCGCGAGGCGGTGGCCGCCGCGCTCGGCCGCGACCTCGAGGGCGGTCTCATCGCCCACCCCGGCCCGGGTCCCGTGCACGTGAACCTGCAGCTGCGCGAGCCGCTCTCGTCGGCGTGGAGCGGTTCGACGAGCGACGACGGAGCGTCTCGAGAGCTCGGCCGAGCCGGTTTCGAGGCGGTCGCTCCGCTCCCTCCGCGGCCGGCCGGGCGACCTGCCGGCGCCCTCATCGCGCGCGGCCCGCGCACCGTCGTCGTCGCGGGCGCCGGAGCCGGCCCCGACGCCGAGGCGTTCGCGCGCGCGGGCGACTGGCCGCTCATCGCCGAGGTCACGAGCGGGGCGCACTTCGGCCCGAACCTCGTCGTCGCCTACCGCGAACTGCTGCGCGAGCCGGGATTCGGCGACCAGGTGCGACGCGTCGTCGTGTTCGGGCACCCGACCCTGTCGCGCGAGGTGCCGGCGCTCGTGCAGCGCGACGACGTCGAGACGATCGTCGTGGCGCCGTCGGGCGTCGAGTGGTTCAACCCGGGCCACCGCGTGCGCCGCTTCGAACGCGCCGTGCACGCCGACGCAGCGACCCCGAGCCCCGACGAGCGCGCCTGGGTGCGCCGCTGGGTGCATGCGAGCCGCATCCTGGTCGACGCCGGCCTGCCGACCGTGCCGCCGCCCGTCTCGCCCGGCATCGACGAGACCGGGCACGTGCACGACTTCGAGGCGCACGGCGAGTTCATGCGCGCCCAGCTCGAAGGCGTGCGGGCGCCGATCACCCGCCGCATGCTCGTCGATGCGGTCTGGGCCGCGACCTGGCCGCACGACCGGCTCGTGTTCGGCGCCTCGCGGCTGATCCGCGACGCCGACCGGGCGGTGCCCGGCCGTCGCATCGCGGCGCACGCGAACCGCGGCCTCGCCGGCATCGACGGCACGGTCGCGACCGCGCTCGGCATCGCCATCGCGAGCCAGGCGGATGCCTCGGCCGCGGCGCATGCGACGGACGACGCGTCGGCACCGCGGGTCGAGGAACGCCCGACGCGGGAGGACGCGTCTCCGAACCCGGTCTCCGCGACCGTCCCTCCCGGCTCCGCGGAGGGCGAGCTCGCGGCGATGCTCGCCGAGGCGAGCGCGGTGGAGCGCTCGATCGCGGCCGCCGCCGAGGCATCCCGGGGCGGCGCGACCGACTCGAGCACGACGCGTGCGCTCATCGGCGACCTGACGCTGCTGCACGACGTCGGGTCGATGCTGCTCGGGGCGGGCGAGGCGCGCCCGAGACTGCTCGTGATCGTCGGCAACGACGGCGGCGGCACGATCTTCGATTCGCTCGAGGTCGCCGGCACGGCCCCGGCCGATGCGTTCGACCGGGTGCAGTACACGCCGCAGTCGGTCGACCTCGCGGCGCTCGCGACCGCCTACGGCTGGGCGTACGTCCGCGCGACGACGCGCGGCGAGCTCGACGAGGCGCTCGCGAAGCGGGTCGAGGGGCCGACCCTCCTCGAGGTGCCGCTGCCGCGGTGAAGTGAGCTCCGCTGGTCGAGGAGCGCCGACGCGGAGCGGCGACGCGTCTCGAAACCTCGTGAGCCGCTCCCGAGACCCGTCACGAGGGTTTCGATACGCGTCCGACTTCGTCGGGCGCTACTCAACCGGCGATCGCGCTGGCATCATTGCCGCATGAGCCGCGAATCGTTCTGGACCGCAGACCCGTCCGACCTGCTGCGCGTGGGCGAGGGGTTCCGTCTCGCCGATGCGGCGACCGACGACCACCCGGGGTTCGAGGGCGGCAAGTCCGAGGGCAAGGACGCGCTCGCCGAAGGCGCCGACATCCTCGCCGAACTGCAGGAGATGCTGTTCGCGGGCAGCCGCATGGGCGGCGACAAGCGACGCATCCTGCTCGTGCTGCAGGCGATGGACACGGCAGGCAAGGGCGGCATCGTCAAGCACGTGATGGGCGCGGTCGACCCGCAGGGCGTGCACCTGGCGGCGTTCAAGGCGCCCACCGAGGAAGAGCTCGGCCACGACTTCCTCTGGCGCATCAGCAAGGAGACGCCAGGCCCGGGCATGATCGGCGTGTTCGACCGCTCGCACTACGAGGACGTGCTCATCGGCCGGGTGCGCGAGCTCGCGCCGCCGGAGGAGATCGAGCGGCGGTACGACGCGATCAACGAGTTCGAGCGCGGGCTCGTCGCGAACGGGGCGACGGTCATCAAGGTCATGCTGCACATCTCGGGCGACGAGCAGAAGGCGCGCCTGCAGGAGCGGCTCGACCGCCCCGACAAGCACTGGAAGTTCAACCCCGGCGACATCGACGAGCGGGTGCTCGCACCCGCCTACCAGGAGGCGTACCAGCACGTCTTCGACCGCACGTCGACGCCGGATGCCCCGTGGTTCGTGATTCCCGCCGACCGCAAGTGGTACGCGCGCCTGGCCGTGCAGCACCTCCTCATCGACGCCCTCGAGGCGATGGAGCTGACCTGGCCCCTGGCCGACTTCGACCTCGCGACCGAGCGGGCGCGCCTCGCGGCGAGCTGACCGGCGCGGTCGTCGGTCGAGTAGGCGCGCAGCGCCGTATCGAGACCACGCCTCGAGCGACCTCGGTACGCTCCGTCGTCGCTACCCGACCGGCCCGCTCTCCGGGCGGGCGTAGGCTGTACCGGTGAGTCAGACGCACGCCCAGGCGCGCCTCGTGGTCAGAACCGTGGCCGTCGACGAGACCGAACCGCTGATTCCGCGCACCGACCCGCGTCATCCGCTCGTGTGGCTGCGCCGCGGCGAGGGCATCGTGGGGCTCGGCGAGGTGCTGCGCATCGAGTCGTCGGGTGCCACCCGCATCGAAGACGCCGCGTCGGCGTGGACCTCGCTCGCCGAGGCCGCCGACATCGACGACCGGGTCGGCCTGCCCGGCACGGGACTCGTCGCGTTCGGCGCGTTCGCGTTCGCCGACGAGTCGGCCGCGACGAGCGTGCTCATCGTCCCCGAACTCGTCATCGGACGACGTGAGGGCCGCGCGTGGGTCACGCGCATCGGCTTCGAGACGCCCGCCGAGGTCACGATCCCGGAGCCGTCGCCCAAGCGGCAGGTCCCCCGGGTCGGCTTCGATGCGGGCTCGATGCCGCCCGAGGCATACGAGGCCGCCGTCGCCGAGGCCGTGCGCCGGATCGACGCCGGAGAGTTCGAGAAGGCCGTGCTCGCGCGCCAGCTCGTCGGCACGCTGAGCGACGACGCGGGCCTGCGCGCGACGATCAACCGCCTCGCCGAGGACTACCCCGACACGTGGACCTTCGCCGTCGACGGCCTGATCGGCGCGAGCCCCGAGACGCTCGTGCGCGTCGACCACGGCACCGTGTCGGCCCGCGTGCTGGCCGGCACCGCGCCGCGGGGTGCCGGCGAGGCATCCGACCGCGACCATGCCGCCGCCCTCGCGGCGAGCGAGAAGAACCTCGCCGAGCACGCGCTCGCCGTCGCGAGTGCGGTGCAGCGGCTGGCACCGCACACGACGCGGCTCGACACGAGTCCCGAGCCGTTCACGCTGCAACTGCCGAACCTCTGGCACCTCGCGACCGACCTCAAGGGCACCCTCGGCGACGGGTCGAACTCGCTCGACCTCGTGCGGGCGGTGCATCCGACGGCGGCCGTCGCCGGCACCCCGCGGAAGGTCGCGCTGCGCGCGATCGCCGAGCTCGAGGGGTTCGACCGGGGCCGCTACGCCGGGCCCGTCGGCTGGGTCGACGGCGACGGCGACGGCGAGTGGGCGATCGCACTCCGCTGCGCGCAGGTCGATGCCGACGGCACGGTCACGGCATATGCCGGTTGCGGCATCGTGCACGATTCGGTGCCGGCCGAGGAGCTCGCCGAGACCGAGATGAAGTTCCGTCCGATCGTCGAGGCGTTCGGCGGCTGACCATCGCGGCGCGCGGGCTGTCACCCGTTTCGTCCTCCACGTGCCGCCATGCATCGACCTTCACGCACATCATGCGATCTGTGTGATGCGCACTTCGATCGCCTTCGGAACGGTTGTCGCAGATCCTTCGCGACGGTGATGCGCACCGCCCTGCGGGGGACAGGGGGCGAACATGTCGGTTCGGAACTTCAACGGGGATGGGACGATGACGCGGGCGCGGGGGCGCCTCGTCATCGTCTTCGTCGCGGTCGTCGCGATGGTCGCGGGGCTCGTGCTGCCGGGGGTGGCGCAGTCGGCCTGGGCCGGGCCCGGCAGCCTGATATCGGGCATCGCGTGGGCCGACGCGAACCGCAATGGCGTACGCGATCCGGGCGAGCCGGTGAGAGCGGGCGTGCCCGTTCAGCTGCTGTCTTCGCCGGGCGGGGCGGTGGTCGCGTCGACGACGACGGGTGCCGCCGGCGCATACAGTTTCGCGAACGCGGGGGACGGCACGTACGTCGTGCGCGCCGATGCGCCCGGAGCCTTCGTCTTCCCACCCACGGCGAGCGGGCAGAACGACTTCGCGCGAACGGGTACCCCGAATCCCGGCGAACCCGAGCGCGGGGCGACGGCGCCGTTCACGATCACGGGCGCCACCCAGGTGACCGCGCTCGACGCAGGCCTGCAGCCGATCGCCGACCTCAAGGTGACGAAGATGGACTGGAGCGACGCCTGCGAGGGATTCGCGCGCACCGGCATGCCGCCGTTCGATGCCGATGACGAACCCGGCCATGACAGCGGCACGGCGAACTGCCGGGTTCGCCCGCAGGACAGCGTGTACCAGAACTACTCGATCGCGTTGACCGGTCTACCGACCGGTGCGTCGGTGCCGAACGTGGTCGCCGAGTTCACGATCTCGTCGCCCGACGGAGCCAAGCTGCGCCTGAAGGGGCCGGCAGCCGGCGGCATGCCTGATGGGTGCCTCTACGCCGCGAACGGCGCCGTGCCGACCTCGTCGAGCAAGACGAACCCCGACGGTTCGATCACCGTGATCTGCAACCTGGGCACGATGTCGTCGAACGTCGTGGCGATCCAGCTCGTCTACGACTTCGCGTCCAACACGCCGATCCCGTCCCACGCCGAGATCTCGATGCGCTCCCATGCGGCCGGCGGCGACGCGGGCGACTCGAACACCGTCTCGGGCCCGCTCGTCGAGGTCACCGGTATCGCGATGTGGGAGCTGCGCAAGCGGGTCCAGGGCTTCGCGACGAACCCGGGCCCCTCGAACCCCAGGTACGTCGTGCGCGACGGCCAGCCCGGCTACCAGATGCACTACATCTTCGAGATGGAGGACCTGCTGCAGGGCAAGGGGGCCGAGCTGCAGTGGCCGCTGGCATTCCACGACCAGATGCCCGAGTTCCCGAACGCCGTGATCGCCGGGTGCTCCGCGTACTCGTTCTACCTGGGTGGACCGTACCCGAACGGCGAGAGCTGGACGATGCCCGACTGCCCGGTCGGGCAGACGCAGGGGCCCGACGGCTGGACCCTCAAGATCCAGAAAGGCAACCCCGCGACGAAGGGCCACACGCTGATCGACGTGTGGATCCCTGCCGAGGACCTGTACCGACAGGTCGACCCGAGCTGGCAGGCGGGTCAGCCGGCGCCCATCGGCGAGTACTCGTTCGACAACCTCGCGAAGGACACCGACACCTGGGCGATCAACGGCGGCCAGCTGAACTACGGCGACGGCAGGGAACCCGGCTACGACGGCACGGGTGACAACCTCGCGACCTTCTCGGGCGAGGCAAAGGAGGCGAAGTGGGATCTGCAGAAGTCGACCCAGGGGAGCCCGACGTTCACGAAGGTCGACGTCGACGGCGTACCGACCGAGGGCTATACGCAGCGCTACCGGCTGCGGGTGATCGACCTCACGGGCAAGCCCAACCTGGCGCCGTTCCTCGATGACCCGCTGACGTTCAAGGACAAGTTCTTCCTCGACGGCGAGTTCGCTCCTGGCGCGGTGTTGACGCGCTGCTTGGCGGCCGGGTTCACCGTGGTGCGGTCGAACAATTCGTTCAACGCGGACACCGGCACGCCGACCTGCACCACGGGCACCCAGCCCGGCACCGGCACCGACATGGACACCGGATGGGAACTGACCTTCCACCCGAACCAGTGGGCCTACGACCTGCGCTACGCCGACATGTTCGTCGACATCTTCGTGCCGATGGACGAGTTCGAGGTCGACCCGTGCACCGACCTCACGACCGACGTGCGGTTCAAGAACATGGCCGTGCAGTCCGACGGCTGGACGGCGCTCGGGCTGCCGATGAACGGCACCGGGTTCGAACCCGGGTGGGACGGCACAGAGGCGACCGGCAACAACGTCATCGACCACAAGCTGAACTTCTCGGGGCAGTGCGGCTCGCTGACGGGCAGCAAGAACTACGCCGACTGGGCCGACGGGCAGGGAGCGGGGGGAACCTGGGCGGGGCGCATCGTCGGATCCTCGGTGCGCAGCCTCGCAGACAATCCGCGCGTGAAGGTCGCGAACTTCCAGCAGTGCGATGTGTTCGACGTCTCGGTGTTCGAGCTCGCCCCTCCTCGCTGGGTCATGCCCCGGTTCGCCACGGTGAACACCCCGGTGGAGAACCTCGACCCGACCGAGTATGTGATGGAGTACGCGGAGGGCCCCAACCAGGTCGACACCCAGGCCGGACCGCTCGGGGCGAATGGGCAGTATCCGCTCGACGCGTCGTCGAACGACAGCGCCGCGAACACCTGCCGTGAGTACGCGGGGCCGTGGAACGCCGACCCCGCCGCGTTCGGGGCCGGCTGGGAAGACCGGGTGAACATGGTGCGGGTGCGTCCGATCGATCCGACGACGGTTGCGACCGGGCCGTTCGACGCCTACCTGCAGTTCGAGGTGCAGACCCGGCTCACGTACAACGGAGGCCCGAATGCAGGTGAGATGATCCCCGCGGGCGTGCGCGCCCACAACGTCGGCGGATGGCCGACCGGGACCACGGGTGAAGGCTGGAGTACAGGTGCACGAGACCTGCTGACCGTCGCACCCGGCATGACCGTCCAGAAGACGGTCTCGCCGAACACCTACCTTCCGGGTGACACCGTCACGTGGAACCTCAACTCAATGGCGACGCACGCGTACGACGGCATGACGATGTACAACGTGCGGCTCGTCGACACGATCCCGGCCGGGCTCGAGTTCAACCTGCAGTGCACGAGAAGTCAGCTGCCCGCGGGAGTGACCGTCTCGTACGACGCGGTCAAGCGCGAAGTGACGTTCAGCGCCGGAGACATCCTGCTCGAGGATGTGGCAGTCACCGGTGGCAAGTGGATGTTCCACCAGAGCGATGCCTCCGCATCGCGAGGTCCGCTGAAGGTCTGCACCGATGTGTCGGACCTCGCGCAGCCGGGAACGAACTACATCAACCGAGTGCAGGTCATGGCCGACAACTCCCCGGACAGGCCGGCGGCCCAGGCGACGATCCTGGTCGTGGGCACGGGCAAGCTCGGCATCGAGAAGCAGGTCGACAAGCCCTATGTGGCGAGCGGCGAGGAGTACGAGTGGTCGCTCGAGTGGGGCAACACCTCGCAGATGATCCCGTTCCAGGCACCCGATGTGATCGACGTGCTGCCGTGGAACGGCGACTTCGCGGCCGGGTCGCTGTCGAAGCGCGACCAGTACGCGACGGCATTCCAGGGCACCGCGCAGCTGACCGGCGCCCTCGCGCCGCCGGAGTTCCTGGCAGGTGGTACGGGTGACCTTCCGGGCACTTGGTACTACTCGACGGCGAACCCGGCGACGATCGACCACGATTCGCGGGTTGCGTCCAATGCGAACCCGCAGGCGGCGGGCGGGTTGTGGCTCACCGCGGCCGAGGTGACTGATTTCTCGAAGGTCACGGCGATCCGGTTCGTGTCCGGCGGGGATCTGCCGGTGAAATCGCGGGTGCGGGCGGTGATCACGGCGACGTCGGTGACCCCGACGCTCGACAACGTGTACGTGAATCGGGCGACGATCGTGTCGCCCTCGTTCCCCGACGACCTGCTGTACTCGAACGAGCCGTACGTGCAGGTTCCCGGATTCACGCTGGGTGACCTGGTCTGGATCGATCGCGACTGGAACGGTCGGTTCGATGCCGCGGTCGATACGCCGCTCGCCGGGGTGAAGGTCGAGGTGCTCGACGCCGACGACGAGGTCGTCGCCACGACGACGACCGAGGCCGACGGGCGCTGGTCGGTCGCAGCCCTCCCGGAGGGGGCGTACCGGGCGCGGATCCCGGCGACGATGTTCCAGGCGGGCGGACCGCTGGAAATGTTCCAGGTGAAGACCTTCGGGTCGAATGAGGCCGACGACGAGAACGAGGGCACCTCGAACGACAACACGGCGACCCCCGATCCGCGGATGACGGGGCTCACGAGTTCGCCGGTGACGCTGGCGTACCGGTACGACGGCGAGAACCTCGCCGGAGGCACGGGTCCATCAGGCGACGATGTGGCGCACCTGGCGGGTGAGCTGATCGCGGACGACTTCACGAATTTCACGGTGGATCTGTTCGTGGCTCCGGTGCCTGGCGTCGACCTCGAGAAGCACACGAACACGGTCGATGCGGACGATCCGACGGGTCCGTTCGTCGCCGAAGGTGATGACGTGGAGTGGACGTACCTCGTGACGAACACGGGCTCGACCGAGCTGTTCGATCTCGAGGTGACCGACGATGTCATCGGGCCCGAGCAGATCGACTGCGGCGACGGCTCGAACACAATCCCCGGTCCGCTGGCGATCGGCGAGACGGTGACGTGCGTCGCGACGGGTGTCGCGACGGCGGGGCAGTACGCGAACCTCGGTTCGGTGGTGGCGCATGGCCCGGTCGCGGTGGACGGCGAGGGCAACCCGCTGCCGCCGGAGGAGCAGGACCCACCGGTGACGGACGAGGACTGGTCGCACTATTTCGGTGCGGAGCCTGCGGTCGATATCGAGAAGTCGACGAATGGTGAGGATGCCGATGAGGCGCCGGGTCCGCTGGTCGCGGACGGCGGCACCGTCGCCTGGCGGTACGTGGTCACCAATACCGGCAACGTTCCGTTGACCGGCATCACGGTGACCGACGACCGGGTGGATGCCGCGGACATCGACTGCGCGAGCACTGGGTCGAACGTGGTCGCGGGTCCGCTCGCGCCGGGTGACACGGTGACGTGCATCGCGGTCGGCGCGGCTGTTGCGGGTCAGTACGAGAACACCGGCAGCGTCGTCGCGACCGGCCCGGTCGCGACCGATGCGGATGGCGGGGACGTGCCCGGCGTGCAGGTCGACGACGATGACCCGTCGCACTACTTCGGGGTGGACTCGTCGGTCGACATCGAGAAGGCCACCAACGGTGACGACGCCGACGAGGCGCCCGGCCCGCTGGTCGCGGTCGGCGGCGACGTCGAGTGGACGTACGTCGTGACGAACACCGGCAACGTGGCGCTGACCGACGTCACCGTCACCGACGACAAGGTGGATGCCTCGGGCATCGACTGCGACGGCACGGGCGGCAACGTGATCGCGGGGCCGCTCGAGCCCGAGGCATCCTTCACCTGCATTGCGACCGGTACGGCCGCGGCCGGCCAGTACGCGAACCTCGGCACGGTGACCGGTACCGACCCGCTCGACGAGGAGGTGACCGACGACGACCCCTCGCACTACTTCGGCGTCGCGTCGGCGATCGACATCGAGAAGGCGACCAACGGTGAGGACGCCGACGAGCCGACCGGCCCGTACGTGCCGACCGGCGGTGACGTCGAGTGGACGTACGTCGTCACCAACACCGGCAACGTGCCGCTGACGAACGTGACCGTCACCGACGACAAGGTGGATGCCTCGGGCATCGACTGCGACGGCACGGGCGGCAACGTGATCGCGGGGCCGCTCGAGCCCGAGGCATCCGTCACCTGCATCGCGACCGGCTCGGCGACCGTCGGCCAGTACGCGAACCTCGGCATCGTGACGGCCCTCGACCCGCTGGAGACCGAGGTGACCGACGAGGACGCGTCGCACTACTTCGGCGCCGAGCCGGCGATCGACATCGAGAAGGCCACCAACGGCGAGGACGCCGACGAGGCGCCCGGTGTGCCGCTGACGGTCGGCGACGACGTCGAGTGGACGTACGTGGTCACCAACACCGGCAACGCCCCGCTCGTCGACGTCACCGTGACCGACGACCTGGTCGACGCCGCCGACATCTCGTGCGACGGCAGCGACTCGAACGTGGTCGCCGGCCCGCTCGAGCCGGGGGAGTCGTTCTCCTGCACGGCCACGGGCGTCGCGATCGAGGGCCCGTACGTCAACATCGGCGCGGTCACGGGCCGGGTGCCCGGCACCGACCTCGTCGTGACCGACGACGACCCGGCGAACTACACCGGCGCGGTGGTTCCGGTCGTGCCGTCGCCCTCGCCGTCGTCGTCACCGACGTCGCCCTCGGACGACATCGCGGCCACCGGCGTCGCGCCGATGGCGGGCATCGTCGGGGGAGCGCTCGCGATCATCGCGGGCCTGATCGTGATCGCCGTCGTCCGGCGCCGCAGGGCCTAGGCGAACACGAGACCGAGCCGCGCCCAGTGCCCCGGGCGCGGCTCGGTCGTGCCGGTCAGGCGCTCGGTCGAGGAAGCGCGAGCGCAGTGCGTGGGTCGACACCACAGTGGCCCCGATACGGCGCTTCGCGCAGAGGTTTCGATACGGCGCTGCGCGCCCACTCGACCCAGCGCTCGACCGACTTCGCCTCGGTAGACTCGAGGGATGACGCGCGCAGACCTCGGCAAGGACCCCCGCGAGGTGTCGGCGATGTTCGATCGCGTCGCCGCGGCGTACGACCGCACCAACACGGTGATCTCGGTCGGCAACGCCCCGCTGTGGCGCATCGCGACGACCCGTGCGGTCGACCCGAAGCCGGGCGAGCGCATCCTCGACGTCGCCGCCGGCACGGGCACCTCGAGCGCGAGCCTCGCGAAGTCGGGCGCCTCGGTCGTCGCCGCCGACTTCTCGCCCGGCATGATCGAGGTCGGCCGCAGCCGCCAGGCGCACGTGCCGAACCTCGTGTTCGTGGAGGCCGACGCGACGAACCTGCCGTTCGACGACGAGTCGTTCGACGCCGTGACCATCTCGTTCGGCCTGCGCAACGTGAACGAGCCCAAGAAGGCGCTCGACGAGTTCTTCCGTGTCACGAAGCCCGGCGGTCGGCTCGTGATCTGCGAGTTCTCGCAGCCGCCCGTCGCGTTCGTGCGGCTCGGCTACGACGTGTACCAGCGGTACGTGATGCCGCCGCTCGTGAAGCTCTCGAGCTCGAACGACACGGCGTACGACTACCTCAACGAGTCGATCAAGGCGTGGCCCGACCAGCCGACCCTCGCCTCGTGGATCCGCGGCGCCGGCTACACGAAGGTCGCGTGGCGCAACCTCACGATGGGGGTCGTCGCGCTCCACCGGGCGACGAAGCCGCTCGCCTCGCCGGTCGAGTAGCGGGCGACGAAGGAGCACGCGTATCGAGGCCCGCCTTCGTGGTCTCGATACGGCGCTGCGCGCCTACTCGACCGACGGAGTCCGACCACCGACGCGGCGAAGCCGGAGGCATCCGTTCGCCGTCGTTGACACGGCCCGGCAGATCGGCACCGGTAGGCTGGTACGCGTGAATCCGAGCCACCCGGTCGCGCGTCGCGGCTCAGCGCTCGCCGCCAATCTCGGGCTGAGCGAGCGGGTCTTCGCGTCCGCCGCCGACAAGGCGATGGCGCGGGCGATCGACGAGGGCATCGAACGCGTCGAGGCCGGCCTCGTGCGCGAGGTGCAGTTCGCCGACTCCATCGCCGACGTCTCGACGCGGTACCTGCTCGAGGCCGGCGGCAAGCGGGTGCGTCCCATGCTGACCCTGCTCACCGCGCAGCTCGGGGCCGGCGTGACCGACGACGTCGTCACCGCCGCCGAGGCGATCGAGATCACCCACCTCGGCTCGCTCTACCACGACGACGTCATGGATGACTCGGACCGCCGCCGCGGTGTGCCCAGCGCGCACTCGGTGTGGGGCAATTCGGTCGCGATCCTCACGGGCGACCTGCTGTTCGCGCGTGCCAGCCAGCTCATGGCGAGCCTCGGCGAGCGGGCGATCAAGATGCAGGCCGACACGTTCGAGCGGCTCGTGCTCGGACAGCTGCACGAGACCGTCGGCCCGACGCCCACCGACGACCCGATCGCGCACTACATCCAGGTGCTCGCCGACAAGACCGGTTCGCTCATCGCAGCGGCGGCACAGTCGGGCATCGTCTTCTCGGGTGCCGACCCGGCGTTCGAGGCGCCCATCATCGAGTTCGGCGAGAAGATCGGCGTCGCCTTCCAGCTCATCGACGACGTCATCGACCTGTCGCCCCAGCCCGAGGAGACCGGCAAGGTGCCCGGCACCGACCTGCGGGCCGGCGTCGTGACGCTGCCGCTCCTGCGTCTCGCCGAGCTCGCCAAGACGGATGCTTCGTCGGCCGACCTGTACGCGCGCATCCAGCGCGACGTGCTGCCGGTGCCCGCCGGTGCGGTCGACCCCGGCGACGTGCTCGACACCAACACGATGGCCTCGCGCATCGTGCCGTCGCGGGCGACGGTCGACGCGATCGTCGCCGAGCTGCGCGAGCACGAGGCCACGAAGGCCACCCTCGCCGAGGCGCACCGCTGGGCGAACGAGGCGGTCGCGGCGCTGGCGCCGCTGCCCGACGGCAGCGTGAAGAAGGCGTTGACCCGGTTCGCCGAGACGATCGTCGACCGGCACAGTTGACACGCGGAGGAGAGACGTGACGAGGAACAAGCTGCGACTGGCGATCGTCGGAGCCGGCCCCGCCGGCATCTACGCCGCCGACATCCTGCTGAAGGCCGAGCGCAACTTCGACGTCTCGATCGACCTGTTCGATCACCTGCCGGCCCCGTACGGTCTCGTGCGCTACGGCGTGGCGCCCGACCACCCCCGGATCAAGGGCATCATCACGGCGCTGCGCGAGGTGCTCGATCGCGGCGACATCCGCATCTTCGGCAACGTGCGCTTCGGCGAGGACATCACCCTCGACGATCTCAAGCGCCACTACAACGCCGTGATCTTCGCGACCGGTGCGGTGCGCGACGCCTCGCTCAACATCCCGGGCATCGAGCTCGAGGGCTCGTACGGCGCGGCCGAGTTCGTGAGCTGGTTCGACGGGCACCCCGACGTGCCGCGCACGTGGCCGCTCGAGGCGAAGGAAGTCGCGGTCATCGGCAACGGCAACGTCGCGCTCGACGTCTCGCGCATGCTCGCGAAGCACGTCGAAGACCTCATGCCGACCGAGATCCCCGCGAACGTCGCAGCCGGGCTCGCGGCATCCCCGGTCACCGATGTGCACGTGTTCGGGCGCCGTGGCCCGACGTCGGTGAAGTTCACGCCGCTCGAGCTGCGCGAGCTCGGCGAGCTGCGCGATGTCGACATGATCGTCTACGACGAGGACTTCGACTACGACGACGCCGCGAAGGCGGCCGTGTCGGGCAACAAGCAGGTCTTCGTCATCGACAAGGTGCTGAACCAGTGGCGCCAGCGCGAGGTCGGCCAGGCGTCGCGCCGGCTGCACCTGCACTTCTTCGCGAAGCCGCTCGAGATCGTGGGCGACGGCGACGGCAAGGTGGCGGGCATCCGCTGGGAGCGCACGACGTCGGATGGCGCGGGCGGAGTCGTCGGCACGGGCGAGATCCGTGAGCTGCCGATCCAGGCCGTGTATCGCGCGGTCGGCTACTTCGGCTCGCCGCTGCCGGGTATTCCGTTCGACAAGAAGTTCGGCGTGATCCCGAACCACGAGGGCCAGGTGCTCATCCGCGACAAGGAGACGGGCGAGGCGCGCCAGATGTACGGCGTGTACGCGACCGGGTGGATCAAGCGGGGCCCCGTCGGCCTCATCGGTCACACCAAGTCGGACGCGATGGAGACCATCAAGCACGTCATCAACGACCTCGGCAATTGGTGGCGGCCCGAGTCGCCGTCTGAGGAGTCGGTGATCGAGATGCTCGAGTCGCGCGGCATCCGCTGGACCGACCTCGACGGCTGGCACCGCCTCGACGAGCACGAGATGGCTCTGGGGTCGGCCGAGGAGCGCGTGCGCATCAAGGTCGTGCCCCGCGACGAGATGGTCGACGTCTCGCGCGGCGAGGTCGCGTAGGGGCCACTCGTCGGTCGAGTAGCGCCGCGCGCCAGCGACGACGCGTATCGAGTCGACCACTCGAGGAGCACCCGACGCGCGCCTCGACGGGCCTCCGCGCTCGGTCGCACATGTTCGTGCGTTGCCGATTCCGCCCGCGCGTTCGCGCCACGCACGCTCACGCCGCCGCCGCGAGTTCGAGACGGGCGGTGCGGCGACCGGCGCGCGGACGCTGGGCGGGATCGAGGTGAGGCGGCGGCACGAACCAGACGAGCCCGTCGGCATCGACGAACACCTGCCACCCGTCGTGGTGCATGCACCAGTGATGGAACGCGCACAGCAGAACCCCGTTGTCGAGGTCGCTCGGGCCGTCGTCGGCGTCCCACCAGGCGAGATGGTGGGCCTGCGTATGCGATGGAGGTCTCGCGCAGTCGGGATGCGCACACCCCGCGTCTCGTTCGGCGAGTGCGATGCGTTGCGCCTTCGAGAAGAGCCGTCTGCCACGTCCGAGGTCGAGCACTTCACTCTTGCCGCCAAGGACCATCGGGATGACGCCGGCACTCGCCGCCCATCCGCGCAGGGTCGCGGGCGAGACGGGCTGATCGATTCCGTCGATCGTCGCGTACCCCACCTCGGACTCGAGGAACTCGAGGTCGACGCGGGCGACGACCGTCGCGTTCACGAGCGCGGGCGGCGCATCGACCGCCGACGTCGCGAGGCGCACGAGGTCGGCGAGCGCATCGGCCGCCATCTGTTCGACGGTGCGTTCGTCGAGCAAGGCGCGATCGGCCGCATCGGGCATCTCGTCGGCCGCTGGTTCGTAGGTCGTCGTGGGCGAGCCGAGCCGCGATGCCGCAACGCGATGCCCGCGCGTCTCGCCGAACGGTGCCGCGCCGTCCGGGTGCCAGCGCGCTTCGCCCCGAACGACATCTCCGGACACGGCATCGTCGGCTTCTGTCTTCGACGGCGATCGGCCGGCCGCGATCCTCGCCGCGGTCTCGCGCGCGGCGAGGCGGCTCTTCGCGTCGCGCGCAGCGTGCAGGTCGGACGACACGAGTGCGTCGACGGCCGCCTTGATCGGCGCTGCGGTGGCGGGGTCGAAGCACGCGCGCAGGTGGATGAGGCCGCGCCGATCCTCCCAGATGCGCAGCGATCGCCCGTGCCACAACTCTTCTTCACGCGCCCGCACACCGGCTGCGTCGAACCGGGCGCGCAGCAATTTCGTGTAACGGCCGAGCTGGTCGACACCCGTGGCGGTGACGCGCTCGAGCAGGGTGCGTTCGGCGTCGACCAGCGCATCGGGGTCGGCGCCGACACGCACCGAATCGAGGAATCCGATGATGCGATTCGCGGCCTCGACCGTGACGCGGCCGTCGCCGAGCGCCGATGCGATGTGCGCGTAGCGAGGCGAACGCGCGCTGCCGCCGAACGACTCGGGCGGCGTCGTCGCTGCGGCGACCGCGACGAGCTTCGCCGCCTCCGAGGTCGACGAGCCGGTGGTCGCGGCGATGAGGCGCTCGGGGGTCGCGAATCCGTGTCGCCCGGCGAGCCCGTCGTGCCTCGAGTCACCGGCCGATCGCCGCGCGATCGCCGACGAGCACTGCAGCTTGACCGCCTCGACGGCCCGTTCGACCTGTGCGAGTGCCTTCAGCACCTCGACGAGCTGGTCGTCGTCGAGCGCGTCTGCACGAGCGGCGGGATGCCTCGTGGGGGCGCCCGTCGGCCCTGGCGGAGCCCACGCCGCGGCGAGCGAACGAACCGCGTCGCCGATGGACGCGAGTGCCCCGTCGCCCGACAGCACGGCCCGAACGGATATTGCGTCGACCGCACCACGCGCGCCCGAGGCATCCGCCCCGCTGTTCGCACCCTTGTCGGTCATGGATCGATGGTCGCATGACCCACCGACATTCTTTCGAAGAGACGTTCGAATCGATTCGGCGCGGATGGCTGGGGGCGAGGGGGCCCGGAGGGCCTGGTGGCGGCAGCCAGCGATTGCAGTGGCGCTGGTTCGAGGTGGTGGTGACGTTGGCCGGAGGCCGGAACGACGTCGGTTACGGCCCGTGGTGACGTTGGCCAGGCGCCGCAGTGGCGTCAGGCGGAGGCTGCGGCAACGACGATCGGAGGTCGCCGGCGGCGACGGTCAGATGGTGCCGCGCCCGCGGTCGATCTGCCTCTGCACCTCGGCGAGCTCGCGCTGCAGCTGGGGGTCGTGGGCGCGCACGACGACTCGGCGACCATGGCCCATCACAGTCGTGAGGGCGACCAGTGCTCCCGCCGCGGCGAGCGCTCCGGTGCTGACGAGGGCGATGACGTATGCGCTCATGTCTCCTCCATCGGTGACTCGATCGGCGACGGGTCCGCCCAGACTATTCGCGCCGGTCGCCGGGGTCACCCCCTCGCACCTGTGCATCGGCCTTGAGTTGCGGAGACCGTCCGTTCCGATCGCCTTGGCGTGTCGCCCCGTTCTCGCTTACAGTTTCGAACATCAGTTCGAACTCGTGAGGAGGTCACGATGCTCACGATCAGCGACGCCGAACCGGTGGCCGTCTGGCTCGACGGTTCCGAGCGGCCGGCGCGCCTCGTCTATCACGGCACCCGGTATCGCGTCATCGACACCCCGACCCCGCTCGCGCGCCAGCCCGAATGGCCGTCGGGGATCAGCCATCCGCCGGCCGAGGTGCTGCTCGCTCCGGGCTGGCGGGTCACTGGGCGCACCGACGGTCACGAGGTGCTCGTCTTCGACCTGCGGCTGGCGCCCTCCGGGTGGGTCGTCGAAGCGACCTACGAATGAACCGCACGACGCACCCCCTGAACGGCACGACGCACCGGTCGGGGGTCGAGTAGTGGGCACCAATCGTCGCTATCCCGAGCGGGCCGACGAGCGATCCGACGAGCTGCTGCTCGAGCAGGCCAAGCGCGGCGCACCCGTCTCGCTCACGACGTCCGAGGTCCGTCGCACCGGCCGGCGCAACGACGCGCGCGAGGCGGTGCCCGTGACGGCGACGATCCGCTACCGCGTCGCGTACGAGGAGCCGCGCGAGGTCGAGGGCGCAGCGGTCGCCTGGACCCGTGGCGCCGTCCTCGTGAAGTATCCCGATCCGGCGACCCGGTACGACAACTTCGTCTGGGTGTACGCGAACGCCGTGCGCCGCCGGAGCTGACCGGCGAGGCGCCAGCGCCCAGCGCCCAGCGCCCAGCGCCCATCACCCGACCACCCGCTCACCACCCGAGCAATCCCATGCGGCGAGGCATCCCCGGCGGTATCGTGACGACATGCGCGGACATCGGTTGGCGCTTCGGTACGGGTGGATCTGCCTCGCCGCGGTGAGCCTCGGCATCCTGGTGTTCGGGGTGGTGATGCTCTTCGCCCCGATGGGCGCCGACGAGCTCCTGTACCGGGCCGTCGGCCTCGCATCGATCGGATTCGGCCTGTTCGGCTGGATGCTCACGATGGTGCCGTTCCGCCGGCGCGAACGCTGGGCGTGGTCCGTGCTGTGGTTCTACCCGGTGTTCTGGATGGTGCACCTGTTCGCCGGGCTTCCGCCGGGCACCGACCGCATCCACCAGATCGTGTTCATCGTGCTCTCGCTCGCGGGACTCCTCGTCCCGATCCGCGCGTTCTTCCCGCCGCGCGCCCCGCGCCCGCCGCGCAGCCCGGCCGCCGACGAGCGCCCGCTCACTCCACCGTCAGGTTCGTGACGTCGACCCCCCAGGTCGTGACGAGCGGGCCGGCGGCGCCGGCGGTCCTGCGGAGCTCGAGGTGCAGCGTGGCGGGGGCCGCGATCCTGATGTTCGCCGGGATGGCCGCCTCGACCTTGCGGGTGGTCGAGCCGTCGACCGTGAACTTGTAGCCCGGTGAGCTGCCGCCCTCGGTGAACTCGAGCAGGAGCTTCCCCTCGATCTGGGTGTCGGCGGGGAACTCGTCGAAGTAGAGGTTCACGACCATGCTGTAGAGCCCGAGGCCGCCGGTGCCGGCGGCGAGGTTGTCGCGGTGGGGATTGGTGCTGTACGCGCAGCGGTGCCAGTCCTCGTCGAGTCGGATCGGGGTGTCGTCCTGGAACCGGGTGAACTTGGCCACGTCGGCCTCCTCGGTGCGGCCGCCGAAGAGCGTTTCGACGGTGATGGGTGAGCTGTTGCCGTCGATGTCGAGGCCCGCGACACGCGACTTGTCCGAGAACTGGTGCACGTCCCAGCGTTCGACCGAACCGTCGAGCGCAGGCACGTGGTCGGGAGTGTGACCCGTCGGGAATCCGCCGTACGCCGACCACCAGATGCGGACCCCCTTGTCGGTGATGCGCTTCCACGGGCGGTTGTCGCGGGTCAGCGACGCGGGGCAGTAGAGCCAGAGACGAGACCACGGAATCCCGGTGCGAGCCTGCACCCGGGCGAGGAACGCGAACGCCGTGTCCTGCGGCCAGAACACCGGATTCGAGTTGAGGGGCTCGTTGTCGAGGGCGAGTACGTCGTGGCGGGGGTCGTAGTCGTGGAGGTGATCGACGAAGTGGTCGGCCTGCCTGACCGGGTCTCCCGCGCCGACGAGGTAGTAGTGGCCGACGGCGAGCCCCGCGGCCCGTGCGCCGTCGACGTGCTGGTGATAGCGGTCGGCGACATACAGTTCGCCGGTGTTGAAGCCCGAGGCCTTCACGATGATGAACTCCACGCCCTCGTCGCGCGCACGCTCGTAGTCGAACCTCTCCTGGTTGCCCGAGATGTCGATGCCGAACGTCATGATCGTGATCCCTCCGATGCTGATCCTCGGACCGCGCACCGTCGGCCGCATCCGTGTCAGCACCGGTTCGCCGAGGCATCCACACCCGCCCCGCCCTGCCGGCCCTTTGCCGCTACGCTGCACAGCATGTCTCTCGACCCGTCGGCGCTGCCCGTCGCCCTCGCCGCAGCGGTCGCCGGTTTCGTGCTGGGCTGGTGGCCGCTGGCCGCGTGGGCCGAGGGTTCGATGAAGCACGGGCGGATGCCTCGGCGCACGATCCGCGTCGCGTCGGCCGTGACCGCCGCCGTCACGTTCGGGCTGCTCGCCCTGAGGGTCGGGCTCGAGTGGTTGCTGCCCGCCGTGCTCGCGTTCGCCGCATTCGCGACGGTGCTCTCGATCGTCGACCTCGCCGAGAAGCGGTTGCCGAACGCCGTGGTGTTCCCCGCGCTCGCCGTGGTGGGCGCGCTGCTCATCCCCGCGACCTGCGCGTCGGGGGAGTGGATGCGGCTCGTCTGGGCGCTCGCCGGCGCCGCCGCGATGTTCGCCGTCTACTTCGTGCTCGCCCTCATCTCGCCGTCGTCGATGGGCATGGGCGACGTGAAGCTCGCCCTCGTGATCGGCCTGCTGGTCGGCTGGTTCGGCCTGTCGGCCTGGCTCGTCGCGCTGCTCGCCGCGTTCGTGATCGGGGGAGTGCTCGCAATCATCGCCCTCGCGCTCAAGCGGGTGACGCTGCGCGGGTCGATCCCGTTCGGTCCGTCGATGCTGGCGGGGGCGCTCGTGGCGGTGTGGCTGGCGGCCGGCTGACATTCGCCTCCCTGTGGTCGAGTAGCGCCTGCGCCAAGCGACGGCGCGTATCGAGACCCGTCGAGGCTGCCCCGTGAGCGCAATGTCAGTTGCGCCTCATTGTGAGGCGAAACGCTCAGAGCCCGCGACGTGCTCCGGGGGCTCAGCAAGAGGCCGTTGAACGCGAAGTGGGCTACTCAGCGCGACACTGCCTGCGAAGCCCATCGGCGCTCGCGGCGGCGTGGCTGGGACGGGACGGGTTTCGCGCACTAGCCGCTGATCCTTGTCCAAGATGTCGACGATGTCGTCGTGGTTGACGCGAATGCGGTCAGCGAGACGAGGTTCCCGTTCCACCGGGCGAGTCATGAAGAAATCTCGATTATGTCTTGTCACTGAATTCCCGACGGGTCTACCGTTTCGAATATCTCGCGCAAAGACCCGGAGGAACTGGGGACGGCATGATGAGCAAACTCTATTTCTGGGTCGCGACGGTGCTCGCGATCTACAGCTGGATGATCACCGCCGCATGGTTTCTCGCACCCTCGTTTCCGATCTGGGGGTGGGGTCTGATCGGAGGCGCCGAAGTCGTCTCGATGGGGCAGCGCGTCTCGATCGGCACCGCGGGCCTCGGCCTGGCCCTCTTTCTCGTGCGCCGTGAGCCGCCGTCGCGCGCCCGCCGTGCGGTCACGATCGGATTCCTCGCGGCGTGGTATGCGTGGGCCGGCTTGAGCGCTTTTCAGTTCGCCTCCGGCATCGGGGGGTTCGGGTTGCTCGGGACAGCCGGGCTCGAGCTCGTCGCCGCGACTGCGCTTGCCGTCGCGGAGTTCGGATCCCGCAGGTCGTCGCTCGTGACAGCCGAGCGTCGAGCAGGCGACAGCTGAGTGCTTCTGGCGCAAGACGTGGTGCGCAACTCGCGGGATTTGCCGGGGGTCAACTCGCGGATTCGCGGGACTTGACTCGCGGATTCGCCGGACTCGACTCGCGGATTCGCCGGACTCGACTCGCGGATTCGAGCGGCGACACGGGCAGCGTCGACCGAGCCGTGGCGTGTCGACGTCGGCCGGGCTCCGGTGTTCTGGGACGGTGCGTGGGTGCGGGAGATCGGTGTTCTTGTGTCCGTCCGGGTGCGACCGGGCCGCGCTGGCGAGCAGATCACGCTGTTCCGTGAGCTCGCCCCGCTGGTGCGTCGAGAAGAGGGATGCCTCGCGTACGACCTGTACCCGGTAGAGGGCGACGCCGACGCGTTCATGATCGTGGAGCGGGGATGGTCAGGGGCGGCACTCGAGGCCCACGATGCGAGCCCCCACATGATCGCGGCTGACGCGCGGGCTCCGGAGTTCCGTGCGGCTCCCGCCCTCGTGACGTTCCTCGGCGCTGCTGTCTGACGGCCTCCGCCGGTCGAGTAGCGCCGGAGCGAAGCGACGACACTTGGAAGCGGCCGGCCCTGCTGCTCCAGTCCTACCCGCCGCGCGAGCACCGAGTGCAGCCCCGTTCGCCGGGCATCTGGGCGCCCGCGGTGGCTGCATGGCCGCGGATGCTGCTCCCTGAGCCTGTTGAACCGCAACCCTGTCCGCAGAAAGGATGTCTACTGCTGCCACGGGTCTGCCGGCGGGCCGGCGAACTCCCCTCCGCCGTAGCGCACGTACGTCTCAGCGATTGCGACCGTACCGGGAAGCCCGACGAGCGCATATGTATGTTCGACGGTCGTCCCAGCGGGAGCCACGGTGATCGGAACCGTTCGATCGACCATGAGGCCTGGGGCAAGACCGCCAATGTAGAGGTTCAAGCCGTTGGACTTGTCGTTCTCTGGCAGCGGCAGGTTCGTGATCTGCACTTCGGCGCCCACAGTCGAAGTCAGCGCAGCAGTCTGCCGTGTGACGTCCGCGAGCACACTGACGATGGGCAATGGGTCGAGCGGAGACTCTGGCGGAATCATGCGGTGCACTGCGCCCCGAAGTCGTCTGGTGGCTGCTTGGGGTGGGTTCGCTCCGATATGGCGTACCAGCACTCCGTCGGCAGGTACTGGGAGGTCGACCAACTTGACCTCACCGCGAAGGTGTTCGCGCCCGACGTCGCCACTTTGAGGGTCGACGGCATTCGAGATGATCCACGCATGCGGCACCGAGGCTCGATGCAACGCGCTTCGCCGAAATCCGACGCCGAGGAAGCTGATCTCGTGCCCGTAGACGTCATGCGCGTGGAGCGCATCGGCGATTGCATCGCGAAGCGCAGGCAGTCGGTCGGTGAGCGGTACGGACAACAGGCGGTCAGCGACCCAGCGTTCCATGCGTTCACCACCGAACCGAGCAGTTCCAGCGAACCCAACGACGTACTGGCCCTGCAGGACGAAGCACTTGGTGTCGGAGTCGTGCTGGCGGATGATCTGGCCGCCCTGGGTGCGCGTGATGCGACGATCAGAACTCACGATCGCGAACCCGGGCGTCAAGACGCCGGTGATGAGTGTCATGCACGTAAGTTGTCGGCGTCGATCAGGACCGCGAGCAGGTCGTTGCGCTGGATCATCGCACCATCATGGCAGCGGGGTCGTCGATCGATTCGTTCGCGCCACCGGCATACTGGCCTTCGTGAGCCTCGACGAAGAGTGGTGGGACATCATCGACGCCGAGGGCGTGCCGACCGGTGAGCGCTTCCGGCGTGGTGCGCCGGGCTGGCCGAACGGGCGCTTCCACCTGATCGTCGCCGTCTGCGTGCAACGCGAGGATGGACGCGTGCTCCTCACGCAACGCGCGGCGCAGAAGCAGGAGTATCCGCTCGCATGGGAGTTTCCCGGAGGCAGCGCCCTCGCCGGCGAGTCGAGCCGCGCCGCGGCGAGCCGTGAACTGCGCGAGGAGACGGGCCTCGACGTCGAGCTCGACGCACTCGAGCTCGTCGGTCGGTTTGCTGAAGCATCGGCGTTGCTCGACTTCTACGTCGCCCGAGACGGGGCCCGAGCGGAACTGTCGCTGCAGGCCAGCGAAGTCGCCGCAGCCGAGTGGGTCACCGCAGGTGAGGTCGAACGGCGTCTGAGCGCCGGCACGATGGCAGCGCCGTGGACCGCGCGGCTGAGAGCGCTCTGGTCGTGGTGATCGGAGGATGCGACGTAGTCGCGGATGAGAGTGCGCTCCGTCACCCGAAATGGGACTGGTCGACCGGGCACGCACCGGTGTTACGTGGACTGTCCGTCGGCCCGTAGCGTCGGTTGCTGATCGGATCGCTGCGAATGACGACCGACAAGAGGAACGCCCTACCGATGTCCGACCGCTCCGTAGCGTCCGCGCGCTCCGCCAGGCTGCGCTCGATCGTCGCCACGGAGCGATTCCGCTGGTGGATCGTCTACGTCGTGCTCGTCATGGTCGCCGCGGTGCGGGCAGCGAGTCCGCAGGAGCGCGACCAGTACTGGTCGGCGCGGGCAGGAGTCGAGAACCTCGAGGGGTCGCCCTTCATCCGCCCGGACACGTGGAGCTGGTCCGGAGACGGCGAATGGGTGCCGAACTCTCCCGTGTGGAACATCGTGCTCGGGCTCGGCTGGCAGGTCGGTGGCTTCTGGGGGCTGTTCTGGGTCGCCTTCCTGTCGATCTGCGTCTTCTTCGCGCTCGCGCTGCTGCTCGCCCGGCTGGCGGGCGCTCGAGCATTCCCCACCCTGATCGGGTTCACGCCGATCCTCGTGTTCGCGTTCTCGGCGTTCACGCCCCGCGCCACGGTCGTGGTGCAGTCCCTGCTGTTCGTGGCCGTCTGGTTCGCGTGGTGGTGGGGCCGCCGGGCCGGTCCGCATCGCGCGGCCGTCTCGCTCGCGGTCGTCGGGGGCGCAGGATTCGTCCTTTCGCTGACCGGCAACTGGATTCACCTCTCGTTCATGCTCATGGCCGCGGTCATCGCCGTGATGTGGGCGGTCGCTTGGTGGGCGACCCCCGGCATCCGCACGGTGCGTAGGGTGGCGCTGACCGTTGCGGGGACGGCGGGGCTCTTCCTCGGGTGCGTGGCGTCGCCGTACGGAATCCCGTTGACGTTCGAGCGCTCACGAGTCGTCGCTGAAGCGTGTCGCGGTCTGGTCAGTGAGTGGTTCTCGGTCATCGACCTCTTCCGCATGCAGGGGTTCCGGTTCGTTCCGTTCGCCCTGACGGCGGTACTCATCGCGGCGGCCGCCCTGCTCTGGACGATCCGGCTCATCCGCCGGAGCGGGAGATTCGACCCGCGGGTGCCGATCGTCGCCCCGTTGGCCCTGTACGGCGTCCCTGCGGTCGTGCTCGGTCTCGACTCGCTGCGTTTCACGTTGACCGGGTTGCTCGTGCTCCTTCCGGTCGCCGGCTGCGTTGCGACGAGCATGATCCGGAGGCTGCATCGGCTCCAAGCCGACTCGAAGCACCGCATGCTGTCGCATCCGAAAGCCGTCGAGTACACCTCGGGGAGTTTCTGGACGGTGATCATCGTCGGCTTGCTCGTGATGGCGATTCCCTTCGTGGTGTTCAACACCGCGCCCGGCGCGACTCCGCCGGAAGCGGGCGTGATCGAGGAGATGCCGGAAGGCTGTCGCGTCTGGACAGCTGATCCCGTGGCGGGGCCCGTCATCCTGCTTCGTCCCGATGCCCAGGTGTGGATCGACGGGCGCGCGGACTTCTACGGCCGCGAGCACCTCCTCGAGTACCTCCGGATCCTCTGGACGGAGGACCCGCTCCCCGACGGCGCCGAGTGCGTCATCCTGCCGTCGAACGAGATGAGCGAGCGTCTGGCATCAGCGCTGGACGGCGATGCAGCCTGGGTGCGGCAGTCGACGAAGAGCGGCTATACGCTCTGGGTTCGCCGCTGACCCGCGATTTCGTCACCTGCATCGGGGTACATGTGTACCCCGGTCGAAGGGTACACATGTACCCCAACCTCTCCCGAGGATGTACCCCCAGACCGGGGGACGCGTCGGCGCGGATCGCGCCAGAACAGGCCGCTTCGCGCCATTCGTTGCGTCCACGTAGGGATGTCACCCCCAAAGTGGGGCATAGGTCACCCGGAGAGCGATGGATACCTTCGATCCACCGCATGTACCCGCGTGCGGGACCGAGCCATCCTTCGGGGTGGTCAAGTGTTCCTCTACCCGAAGGATTTCCCATGCTGAAGGCATACGCCGCGCTGCAGGCGCGGATCAACTCGCTCCGTTCCGAAGAAGAGGGCGCCACCGCGACCGAGTACGCGCTCGTGCTCGGGCTCGTCGCGATCGCGCTCGTCATCGCGGCCGTTGCGCTGACGCCGATCCTGAACAGCTACGTCTCGCAGATCGGCAGCTGGATGAACTCGCAGGGCGTCGGCTAAGTCTGTCGTACAGAGGCAAGTGCGGGGTTCGGGTGCATCGGTGTTCCCGAACCCCCGCTGGCGGTTGAGGGTCGAGATGCGTAGACGCAACCATGAGCGCGGGGCCGCGGCGGTCGAGTTCGCCCTGGTGTTCCCGCTCGTCATCATGCTGCTCCTGGCCGTGATCGAGTTCTCACGGCTGTGGAACATCCAGGCGACCATCTCCGACAGCGCGCGGATCGCCGCGCGGTCAGCCGCGGTGTACTCGAACGACCCGGACCTCGACGACGCCGAGGTCATCGCGAAGGCGACGACCGATGCGACGAACATCCCGAGTTTCGTCGACTGGTCGAGCGCCGACCTGACCATCACGATCGGCTGCGACTCGACCGGCGTCGCGACGAGTGAAGTCGAGATCGAACCCGGATCGATGACCGCCTGGTTCGCAGAGGCGCTCGGTACCTCGATCACGTTGAAGGCCACTGGGGAGATGCCATGCGGAGGATGAAGAGGCTCGTTCGCCGACTCGGTCGGGAGGAGCGCGGTGCGAACGCCGTACTGATCGCCTTCTTGATCGTGCCGATGATGGGACTCGGTGCGCTGGCCCTCGACGTCTCGGCACAGCACGCGGAGCACACCCAGTTGCAGCACGGTGCGGACGCCGCGGCCGTCGCCGTCGCGTTCGATTGCGCGAACGATCCGACGGCGTGCGGCGGCTCGTCGGATGCGACGGCGGAGGGCTACCTCGACGGAAACGGTGCGATCCCGGTCGATGGCGAAGCAGCGGTGGAGATCAACGAGACCGATCAGACGGTGCATGTCACGGCATCGGCCGATTTCCCGCATTTCCTCGCGTCGCTGATCGACACCGATGGCGACCCCTCATCGACGAAGGTCAGCACGGATGCGACCGCCGCATGGGGCTACGTCGGCGGCGGAAAGTTCATCCCCCTCGCGATCGCGGAGTGCGAGATCGAGCGCGGTATCGCCGACGCTGGTTCGCTCGGTACGCCGTTCAAGCTGCTCACCGACGCGACGCCGTCGGGTGGGGGGAGCGGCCCACCGGCACCGAACCCCTGTGACGACGCCGACTACCCCGGTGGATTCAGCTGGCTCGACGACGACAACTGCCAGGTGACGCTCGACCCCGACAACGTCGTGGGTGGCACGAACGGCAACAACACAGGGGGTACGGGGTGCGCTGTGGACTTCCTGCATGATCTCCTCGGCGAAACCGTCCTCGTCGCCCTGTACGACCACGTCGATGGCCTGAGCGGTGCAGGATCGCACGGCACGTACACCATCTCGAAGTTCGCGGCCTTCCGCATCACGGGCTACTCGGCCGTCCTCCCGGGCGGCGGTGCCACGAGAGAGTACATCGGGTCCCCGTACGACCAGAGCCCGTACAAGTTCACCGGCAGCGAGCGAGGCCTGCAGGGCTACTTCATCGAGTACGTCTCGGTGGCGGAAGCCCTCGAGTTGACATCGGTCGGAAGTCCCGGCGACCCAATCGCCGTCCACCTCATCGACTAGCACCAGTCCACCAGTCCCTACCGAAGGCACCTCATGAAGACCCGAATCATCGGCGCGATCGTCGCCCTTCTCCTCGCCGCGATCGGTGCGGTGCTGCTCGTCGGATACGTGCGCGATGCTGACGCTCGCGCCGCCGAAGGCGCTGAGCTGACCGAGGTGTACATCGTGCAGGAGACGATCGCCAAGGGCACCCCGGGCGAGTCGATCGGCGACTACGTCGAGCGCGACACGATGCCCGCGCGCAATGTGCCGGAAGACAGCGTGACCGACCTCGACGAGCTCACCGGCCTGGTCGCCGGCGCCGAGATCCTGCCGGGCGAGCAGCTGCTGCTCGGTCGGTTCGTCGATCCCGCCGATCTCGCCGCGCGTGGCGACGTCGCGATCCCCGAGGGCATGCAGCTCGTGTCGTTCACCTTGCCCGCCGACCGCGTGGTCGGCGGCCAAGTGCGCTCCGGCGACAAGATCGGACTCGTCGGCACCGTCGACCCGGACGAGGTGGGTGAAGAAGCCGACGTCATCAACCCGGTGACCAGCTTCGCCTTCCACGACGTGCTCGTCACGAACGTGCAGGGCGCCGTGCTCGCCGGCGGTGACACCGATTCCGAGCAACAGGCCGAGCAGGGTTCCGGTGACGCCATCATGCTGACGATCGCGCTCTCGGCGCACGACATCGAACGCTGGGTGTGGTTCACCGAGGGCGAGGCCGGTAACTACGCCAGCATGTGGCTCACGCTGCAGAACGACAAGACGGACAACAGCGGCACCGCGCCCGTGACAGGAAGCAACGCGTTCTAGTGCCCGCCTACGTCCTGGTCAGCCGCTCGGCCGAGTACGAGACCCGTCTTCGGTCTCTGCTCGGAGAGCGGCTCGCCGTGATCCCGGGGGAGTTCCTCACCTTCGGGCCGGAGGCCGTCGTGAGTCGCGTCCCCGAGCAGCCCCGGATCGCGTTGCTCGGACCGGTGCTCAACTACGAGGAGACCAAGGGGCTCGTCGAGGCACTGACGTCGAAGCATCGGGATCTCGGGCTCATCGTCGTGCGTGAGCAGCGCTCCGACCTCGAGGACTGGGTCGACGAGCTCGAGCTCCACGCGGTGCTGAGTCCGGATGCCAGCGATGACACGACCGTGGGGCTGCTCGATCGTCTGGCCGGATGGCTGATCGCCCACGGGCGTGCAGGGGAACACGACTTCGATGCGCCGCTGGCGCTGGAGATCGACGATCTGCCGTTCGTCGACACGACCCCGGTCGCTCTCGAGACGGTTGCCGACACGGCCCCCGCGGTCGACGAGGCACCGGAACCGGAGCCGGAGCCGGAGCCGGAAGCACCGGAATGGGAGTTCCCGCCGATCGAGGCCGGCGCACCGACCGAGGCGATCGCGGTGGTCGCCCCGAAGGGTGGGCAGGGCAAGACGACGATCGCGATCAACCTCGCAACCGGGCTCGCCGAAGTCGCTCCGAACTCGGTCGTGCTCGTCGACGCCGACCTGCAGTTCGGCGACATCACCGCCGCGCTCGCGCTCGCGCCCGCGCGCACGATCGTCGACGCCGTCGCCGATGCCGCGGCCGACGAACTCGTGCTCAAGACCACGCTCACCCACCACGACGACGGCTTCTTCGTCGTCGCGAGCGCGCCGTCGCCCGAACTCGGCGACCAGGTACCGCCTAGAGCGCTCGCCCTGCTGATCGACCGACTGCGTGCCACCTTCCGCTACGTGGTCATCGATACGACGCCCGGCCTCGGCGAGCACACGCTCGTCGCGCTCGAGCACGTGACCGATGCCGTGTTCGTCACCAACATGGGAGTGCCGAGCCTGCGCGCGATGCGCACCGAGTTCGAGCTCCTTACGAAGCTCGGGCTGATGCCCGGAAACCGGCACATCGTCGTCAACCAGACCGACAAGAACAGCGGCCTCACCATCAAGGACGTCGAGCACATCATCGGCGCACCGGTCGACATCGATGTGCCGAAGTCGTCGGCGGTGCTCCTCGCGTCGAACCGCGGCGTGCCCCTCATCCACGACGACGTGCGCGACCCCGCCGCGAAGGCGATCCGTTCGATCGTGCTGCGCATCGCGCCCGACGCGTTCCCGAAGCGCAGCAAGATCCAGAGAAGGCGGCGATCGAATGAACCTGAATGATCGACTGAATGCCCTTCGCGCCCAGCAATCGGGCGAGCCGTACGTGCCCGCGGCGCAGGCCGAGCAGGTGGAGCTCAGCACACTCGAGGCCTCGACCGGCGCGCCGATCTCGAAGGAGCCGGCGGCGACGATCGTGGCGCCCTCGACGAAGCCGGCGAGCGAGCCCGCCGCCTTCTTCCAGACGCAGGCGACGCCCGGTATGCAACCGTCGCGGCCGACCGGTGCGACCGATCCGCTGGCTGCGGTCAAGGAGAAGGCCGCCGAAGAGCTCTTCGGCCGTATCGGCACGCGCCTGAACGACGCCTCGATGACCGAGGAACAGCTGCACGCACTCGCCCGGGCCGAACTCGCCGACATCGTCGCGGGCGAACAGCTGGCGCTCTCGACCGCTGAACGCAACCGACTGATCGATGACATCGGCGCCGACGTGCTCGGCTACGGGCCGCTCGAACCGCTGCTCGCCGACCCGAGCGTCAGTGAGATCATGGTCAACCGCTTCGACCGGCTGTACGTCGAGCGCAACGGACGCCTGCAGGAGACCCCGCATCGGTTCACCGGCGAACCGCAACTGCGTCGAGTCATCGAACGCATCGTCGCCAAGGTCGGCCGACGCATCGACGAGTCGTCGCCGCTCGTCGACGCGCGCCTCGAAGACGGTTCGCGCGTGAACGCGATCATTCCGCCGCTCGCGGTCGACGGTGCCTCGCTCACCATCCGAAAGTTCGCGGGCACCCCTTACACCGTGAACGACCTCATCGGCTTCGGCAGCATGACCCGCGAGGTCGCGACCGTGCTCGATGCGGCCGTGCGCGCCAAGATGAACATCCTGGTCTCGGGCGGTACGGGTACCGGTAAGACGACGCTGCTCAATGTGCTCTCCGCGTTCATCCCCGGCGACGAACGCATCATCACGATCGAAGACGCGGTCGAGCTCCAGCTGCAGCAGGAGCACGTCGTTCGGCTCGAGTCGCGGCCGGCGAACATCGAAGGACGCGGCGAGATCACGATCCGCGACCTCGTGCGCAACTCCCTTCGAATGCGGCCCGACCGCATCGTCGTCGGCGAGGTGCGCGGGGCGGAGTCGCTCGACATGCTGCAGGCCATGAACACCGGTCACGAGGGTTCGATCTCGACCCTCCACGCGAACTCGCCGCGCGACGCCGTCTCGCGCATGGAGACGCTCGTGCTCATGGCCGGCATGGACCTGCCGCTGCGCGCCATCCGTGAGCAGATCGCGTCGGCCATCGACATCATCGTGCAGATCGGTCGCCACAAGGACGGTGTTCGCCGCGTCACGCACATCACCGAGGTGCACGGCATGGAGGGCGAGATCATCACCCTGCAGGACGCGTTCACGTTCGACTACTCGGCCGGCTACGACGAGGATGGCCGCTTGCGCGGCCGTATCGAGCCGACCGGTGTGCGTCCGCGATTCGCCGAACGCATCGCCGACCACGGCATCCAGTTGCCCATCTCGCTCTTCCAGCCCGACCTGCGCGAGATGCTCGGGGAAGTCCGATGAACCCGCTTGCGCTCGGGCTCGGCATCGGCGTTGCGATGCTTGCGGTAGGCGTGCTGCTGTTCTTCGTGATCTCACCACCCGCACCGCGGGTTGCACGCGACCGACGACTCGCGCCGGGTGTCGAGCATGTGTCGGGGCTCACGAAGCTCACCCAGAAGACGACGGCCGCCATCGAATCTGCCTCCTCGAAGCGCAAGAGTCGCATGTTCGGTGCCGAGGAGCTCGAACTCGCGGGCATCAAGACCGACCCCTCCAGCTTCGTCATCCTGGTCGCCTCCGGCGCGAGCGTCGCCGCGCTGGTCGGGGTGCTGGTCGGTTTCGCGAACGGCACCTGGCTGCTCTGGGCGATTCTGTTCGCACTGCTGACGCCGTTCGTCGCCAAACTCGTCATCTCGAGCCGCACCTCGAAACGCCGCGCCAAGTTCGGCGACCAGGTCGACGACACGGTGCAGTTGATCGCGGGCAGCCTGCGGGCCGGCCACGGCCTCAACCGCAGCATCGGCGCGGTCGCGAGTGAGGCCGATGCGCCGACGAGCGAGGAGCTGGCGCGGGTCGTGAACGAGGTTCGCCTCGGCCGAAATCTCGCCGACTCCCTGCACACCACGGCGGACCGCATGAAGAGCGACGACTTCGAGTGGGTGGCACAGGCCATCGCGATCAACCAGGAGACCGGCGGCAACCTCGCCGAGGTGCTCGACCAGGTCGGCAAGACGATTCGCGATCGCAACGAGATCCGACGCCAGGTGCGCGCGCTGAGTGCCGAGGGCCGGCTCTCGGCGATCGTGCTCGTGTCGCTGCCGATCGTCGTCTTCCTCTTCCTCCTCGTCGTCCAGCCGACGTACTTCAGCACGTTCTTCACGAACCCGCTCGGCATCATCGCCCTCGTCGTCGCGGTGATCCTGCTCATCGTCGGCTCGATCTGGACCGCGTTCACGGTGAGGGTGAAGTTCTGATGGATCTCGCGACCGTGCTCGTCTACGTGCTCATCGGGGTCACTGCCCTCGCCATCGGCTTCTTCGTCTTCCTGCTCTTCCCCGAGGGGCGTCCCGCCACCGACCCAGCGGTCGAGGAGCATCCCACGCTCGGTCCGGTGCAACAGGGCTCGCTCGGTGCCACACTGGTCGCCGCCGCACCGCGCGGCTACATCGCCTGGATCGAGAACCAGCTCGTGTACGCGGGACGACCGAGCGGCTGGTCGCTCAACGGCATCGTCGTGTGGAAGATCGTGCTCGGCATCTCGGGCATCATCCTCGGTTCGGTGTTCGCGCTGAACGGCGGCATGCAGCCGTGGAAGGTGCTCGTCGGCATCGCTGCGGCCGTGCTGATGTTCTTCCTTCCCGACGTGATGATCAACAGTCGCGCCCACGACCGGCAGAAGGCGATCCAGCTCGCACTGCCCGATGTGCTCGACCAGATGACGATCGCCGTCGAGGCCGGGCTCGGTTTCGATGCGGCGATGGCGAAGGCCGCGCGAAACGGCAAGGGTCCGCTCGCCGAGGAGCTCATCCGCGTGCTGCAGGACATGTCGATCGGCCGCACACGTCGCGACTCGTTCATGGAGCTCGAGCGCCGCACGAACGTCGAGGACCTTCGCCGCTTCATCCGTGCCGTCATCCAGGCCGACCAGTACGGCGTGTCGATCGGCGACGTGCTGCGCGTGCAGTCGGGCGAGATGCGGCTCAAGCGCAAGCAGCGCGCCGAGGAGCAGGCGATGAAGGTCAGCGTGAAGATCCTCTTCCCGCTCGTGTTCTGCCTCCTTCCGGTGCTCTTCATCGTGCTGCTCACCCCCGCGGCGATCAACATGATGACCTCGTTCGGCGGAGGCGTCGGCGGTGTGGGCAACTGAAGGAGCCTCGATAGGCTGACCCCGACACCGCCTGGGGGAGGGGAGCCGTGGCCGAGCCGACATCCGCCGACACGAGCCCCGCCGAGCCCGCCGACACGGCGCCGGGTGCGGAGAACGCCTGGCGCCCCGACATCCTCGGCCCCGGGTTCGAACGGCTCACGCTGCCGCTCGGCGACGACGCCGAGGGCGACGTCGTCGCGACCCTCGTCCGGCACCGGCCCGGCTGGCGGTGGCGGTGGCGCCGGGCCGAGGCATCCCGCATCGACGTGCTCTACGTGCACGGCTGGAGCGACTACTTCTTCAACCCCGAACTCGCGGCGTACTGGTCGGGCCTCGGCGCGCGCTTCTTCGCGCTCGACCTGCGCAAGTACGGGCGCAGCCTGCGCCCTGGCCAGACGCCCGGGCTCGTCACCGACCTCTCCGACTACGACGCCGACATCGCGGCCGCGCTCGCCGTCATGGGCCACGACGACGGGGATGCCTCCGGCCGGCGCCTGCTCGTCATGGGGCACTCGACCGGGGGATTGACGCTGTCGCTGTGGGCCGCGCGCCACCCCGGACGGGCGTCGGCGATCGTGCTGAACAGCCCGTGGCTCGAGTTCCAGCTCTCGCGCATCGGGCGCGAGGCGATCGCGCCGATGATGCAGTTCGGAGCGCGGGTGCATCCGCTCGCGCCGCTGCCGAACGTCGACCTCGGGTTCTACACGCGCGCGGTCGCGAAGGAGCAGGGCGGCGAGTGGGAGTACGACCACGACTGGCGGCCCGACCGCGGGTTCGCGACCAACTCGGCGTGGCTGTCGGCGGTGCTCGCAGGCCACGCAACGGTCGCCGCCGGCATCGACGTCGGAGCGCCCGTGCTCACCCTGCTGTCGAAGCGGTCGACGATCCTGACCCGGTGGGACGAGGCGATGCGGTCGACCGACTCGGTGCTCGTCGTCGACGAGATCTCCGAGCGGGCGACGAGGCTCGGGCCGACGGTGGCGATCGAACGCATCGACGGCGCGCTGCACGATGTGGTGCTGTCGGCGGAGCCGGCGCGGGGTGCGGCGTACGCCGCCATCACGAGGTGGCTGCGGGCGTACGGGTGAGGGGCGGCGCCGGGGGGCTCGATACGCGTCCTCCTTCGTCGGGCGCTACTCGACCGGCCGGGTTGTTCGTCGGGCGCTACTCGACCGGCCGGGTTGTTCGTCGGGCGCTACTCGACCGGCCGGGTTGTTCGTCTGGTGCTCCTCGACCGGCCGGAAGAGACGGCGGCCGCCGATAGGATTTCTCACGAGTGGCTCGGCGTGGGCCGGAGAATGAGGGGCCATGGCCGGCATCGAAGAGGTCGCGAAGCTTGCGGGAGTGTCGACCGCGACGGTGTCGCGCGCGCTCAGCGGGCGCGGCCACGTGTCGGCCGCCTCCAAGGCGAAGGTGCTCGAGGCCGCCGCGCGGCTCGGGTACGTCGTCTCGTCGAACGCGTCGTCGCTCGCGTCGGGGCGTACGCGCAACATCGGCGTCGTCATCCCCTTCTTGAACCGCTGGTTCTTCTCGTCGGTGCTCGAGGGGGCGCAGCAGGCGCTGCTGCGGCACGGGTACGACCTGACGCTCTACAACCTCTCCGGCGACGGGCAGGAGCGAGCGAGCGTGTTCGAGCACTTCCTGCTGCGGCAGCGCGTCGACGCGGTCATCGCCGTGTCGCTCGAACTCACCGAGCCCGAGGTGGCCCGGCTGCACGAGCTCGGCAAGCCGCTCGTCGGCGTCGGCGGACCGATTCCGGGCGTGCGCACCCTCACGATCGACGACGTCGCCGTCGCACGCCTCGCGACCGAGCACCTCATCGGCCTCGGCCACCGGCGCATCGCCCACATCGGCGGCGACCTCGAGTTCGACGTCGACTTCCACCTGCCGACCAACCGTCGGCTCGGCTACGAGGGGGCGCTGCGAGACGCGGGGATCGAACCCGACGGGCGTCTCTTCGCCCCGGCCGACTTCACGATCCGCGGCGGCTACCACGCCGCCAAGCAGCTGCTCGGCGCCCCGCACGACCGGCCGACCGCGATCTTCGCGGCCTCCGACGAGATGGCGATCGGCGCGACGCTCGCCGCCCGCGACCTCGGGCTCGTGGTTCCGCGCGACGTGTCGATCATCGGCATCGACGACCACGATCTCGCCGACTTCTTCGGGCTGACCACGGTCGCGCAGTTCCCGCGCCTGCAGGGTGAGCACGCCGTCGAGATCCTCATGGACGAGCTCGAGCCCGCCGCGGGCCGCGCACCCCAGCCCGACGCGACGCCGCTGCCGTACGAACTGCGCGTTCGCTCGTCGACGGCTCGACCGCCCGAGTGACCCCTCCGTCGGTCGAGTGGCGACGAAGGAGCGTATCGAGACCACGCATCGCTGGTGGCCTCGATACGTCGCTCCGCTCCGCTCCTACTCGACCGACGGGGCGCATCCAATCGCTCTCTCGGTAAACTGGCGCGCATGGCAGATGCAACGTTCGACATCGTGAGCAAGGTCGACAAGATGGAGGCCGAGAACGCCGTCAACCAGGCGCGCAAAGAGGTCGAGCAGCGCTACGACTTCAAGAACGTCGGCGCCTCGGTCGAATGGAGCGGCGAGAAGGTGCTGCTGAAGGCCCAGACCGAAGAGCGCGTGAAGGCCGTGCTCGAGGTCGTGGAGTCGAAGTTCATCAAGCGCGGCATCACCCTGCGCGCCCTCGACACCGGCGAGCCGTACGCCTCGGGCAAGGAGTTCCGCATCGAGATCGGGCTCAAGAACGGCATCGACAGCGAGAACGCGAAGAAGATCTCGAAGATCATCCGCGACGAGGCGCCGAAGAGCGTGAAGAGCCAGATCCAGGGCGACGAACTGCGCGTCTCGTCGAAGAGCCGCGACGACCTGCAGGCGACCATGGCGCTGCTCAAGGGCAAAGACCTCGACGTCGCGCTGCAGTTCACGAACTTCCGGTAGAGGGTCTCGATACGGCGCTGCGCGCCTACTCGACGGGCGGGTGAGCGCCTACTCGACCGGCGGGTGAGCCCCGCCCGGCGCGCCGCGCCCACCCCGAGGCATCCATGCGGTAAGAATGCCGGGTCAGGGCTCGCTCGTGGGGTGGCGGCACGCCGCCGCACGAACATGAAGGGAAACGCAGAACCATGAAGTTGGTCAAGCGCATACTCCTCGGCCTCGTCATCGTCTTCGCCGCGTTCTACCTGATCACGCGCCCCGAAGACGCGGCCAGCGCGGTGCAGGGCGCCGTCGACGCCGTCTTCAACGCGATCTCGTCGATCGGCACGTTCTTCATGTCGCTCGTCTCCTAGCGCCGGGCGGGGGACCTCGTGGGCTTCTTCGATCCGCACGTCGAGCGGCACCTCATCGCCGACGAGGGCGAGGTGATCGTCGACGAGGTCACCAAGCACTGGGCGGCGAACGTCGCGGCCGCGCTCGAGATCGCGGCGGCGGTGCCCGTGCTTCTACTGATCGGCGTGCTGCCCTCGCAGCTGTACTTCATCCCGATCTTCGGCGCGCTGTACCTCGTGCTCGACGGCCTCCGCCGCATCCTCGGGCGCCGCATGGACCGCTTCGTCGTGACGAACATGCGCGTGTTCCGCGTGCACGGCATCCTGTCGCAGCGCATCGCGACGATGCCGCTCACCCGAATCCTCGACATCTCGGTGCACAAGCCGATCATCGGCCGCGTGCTGAACTACGGCCACTTCATCTTCGAGTCGGCCGCGCAGGACCAGGGGCTGCGCGAGATCCGCTTCGTCGGTTCGCCCGACCAGCGCGGCCTCACCATCCAGCGCGTCATCCAGCGAGCCGGCCTCCGGGGCGGCGGTCGCGGCGGTGGTGCAGCGGCGATGGCGGCGGGGATGCCTCCGCAGGAGCCCGTCGACGAGCGCGGCCGATCGGACGAGCGCGAACCGCGCCCGTTCGACGACGGCGAGGCACGCACGCAGCCCGTGCCCATCGTGAACGGCAGCCACCAGGGCTGGCTGTCGACCGCCTCGACCACCCGCGGCGACGCGAATTCGACGTCGCCCATCCGCGCCGACGGCACGCGCCGCGACCAGGGCGACACCGCCGAAGCACCGTGGTGGCGGCCGTCCGACTGAGGCGCGTCGGGGTACGCCGGCCCGAGTCGGTGACCCTCCGTGGCACGCTGGCGCCGCCGGCCCGCGTGTGCCAGCATGGCGAGCATGGCGAATCGGGGGACATCGCTCGCAGGAGTGGTCGGGGTCATCGCACTGGCCGTGACCGGCATCGCAACGGGGGCTGTGCCGGCGGCGGCGGTCGACCCGGCGACGGAGATCGGCGCGTATGCCGATTGGACGGTCGGCGGTTCGGCGAACGCGTTCACCGCGACGGGCACGCTGCCGCCGTCGACGGGGTTCGGCGGGCCGATCACGCTGACGAGCGACTCGATCACGCTGTCGGAGGCTTCGGGATCGAGCGCGTTCCTCAACGGGTCGACCGACTTCGGCGCCGAGTACGGATCGAGCCGACTGCAGCCGTACCTCTCCATCCGCCCGAAGTCGGGCGCGCTCGCACCGACGCCGCCCTCGGCCGGCAACCCGCCCCCGTCGCGCACCGTCGTCGACCTGGGCGCCGACCGCGGCGACGACTGGGGCTTCGTGCTCGGCGACGTCGACGCCGACTGGGTGTTCGTGACCGCGTTCGACGACGGCGGCGCGCAGCTGCCCGTCTCGGCGCTCGGCGCCATGACGCCCGGCAATTCCTGCGCGGCCGGTTCGCCGAAGCCGGGCGCCTGCGCGGGCCCGGGGCCGTTCATCGACATCCCCCGCTGGGACGAGTCGGCGGACATCGACGACTACGGGATCACGTTCGTGCCCGGCACCGTCGTCGGCAACTTCGACGACACCTCGGGCGCGTACCTCGGCTTCCGCCCCGACGCGTCGGTGCGGCGCATCGAACTGCTCTACGGCGCCGTCAACGGCGCGCCGTCGTACCAGCTCTGGATCGCCGCCGCCGCGGCGAAGACCACCGTCACCGGCACGGTCGAACTCGAAGGCGGCGAAGCGCCGCCCGCCGGCACGGTCGTCGAGATCGAGGATGCCTCCGGCGAATCCGTGCTCGACATCGAGGGCGAGACGCTGCAGGTGCCCGTCGAGGACGACGGCACGTTCGCCGTCGACCTGCCGCAGGACGACGGCTACACCCTGATCGTCGTGCCGCCCGCGGGCTACGTCGCGCCCGACCCGGTGACGGTCGACGGAACCTCGGCCGAGGTCATCGTGCCGCCGATCGCCCTCGAGCCGGTCGTCACCCCGCCGTCGACTCCGCCGGCTTCGCCGCCGGCATCCCCGCCCGCGTCGCCGTCTGCGACGCCCTCGCCGTCGAGTGCACCCGCCGCCGTGAGCGATGAACTCGCGGAATCGGGTGCGAACGTCGCGCCGTTCATCGCGATCGCGGCCGCCGTGATCGTCGCGGGGGCGATCGCGCTGCTGGTCGCCGCACGTCGCCGGCGGGCGGTGTCGGCGAAGCCCGACGACGGTGCGCCGGCGGGCGACGAGCACGATCGCGAGTAGCGGCGACGGGCATCGACGACCGTCGGCAGGACCCGGATGCCCCGGAATCCGGGCGCACCAGGGCCCGTGCGGCCTCGATTTCCCCGAGCGGGCCTCTGCGGGTATCCTTGTCAGGCCCCCGGTTGTGTGCAGAACGTGGTCGGGTGCGACGGCGAGTTACCCAAGCGGCCAAAGGGATCTGACTGTAAATCAGACTGCATTGCATTCGGGGGTTCGAATCCCTCACTCGCCACCAGCAAGACCCCGGTTCCACCGGGGTTTTCGCGTATCCGGGCACGCGAAGGGGCGGGCTCGGGCTCGTGGCCGGCACGACCGCGGGCCCTCCGCAGGAAGCAGGGGAGCGGCTGATGAGCGACATCGGTGGAGTCGGCCCGGCCGAGCCCGGCCACCGGGTGCCCGTGGCGCGGCACGCGATCGATGCGCCGCGGACGGCGGGCGCCGTCGTCTCGGTGCTGCTGCCGTGGCAGGGCGTCGTCGTGCTGTGGCTCATGGCGCTCCCGCTGGCGATCTTCGGCGCGATGGCGATCTTCAACCGGCCGGGGCGCGACCAGTACCTCGGCGCGGCCATCATCGTCATGTCGACCGCGGCCGTGCTGATCGCGGTCATCCTCTACGCGTGGAACCGGCGCTCGACCGTGCGCCTGCTCCAGGCCCGGTTCCAGCGCACGGCCGATGAGGTGGGCCCGATCGAGGTGCGCCTGACCGGCGACGGGATGACGCAGCACGACGCGACCGGAACGGTGACGTGGCCGTGGAGCGCCTACGCCGCGTTCGTCGTGGTCGACCACCTCGCGCTGCTGGTGCGGCACGGGCTCGTCGAGGCGGTTCCGCTCGATTCGTTCGACGACCCGCGCGCCGCCGAGTCGCTGCTCGCGAGCCGCGTGCAGAGGGTCACCATGAACGGATTCAGGAAGGCCGTGCGCACGGCGGTGTGAGGGCGGCCGGCGCCGTCGCCGGCGCCCGCGGCCGCGGCACAGCGGATCTCGGCAGTCAGCCGAGCTTCTCGGCGAGGGAGACGATGATGCTCGCGGGGCCGCGCAGGTAGCAGAGGCGGTAGTACGGCTCGTAGTCGGTGATCTCGCCCACGAGTTCGCCGCCCCGGGCGCACAGCCGATCGACGGTGTCGTCGAGGTCGTCGACCTCGAACATCACGCTTCGGAGCCCGAGCAGGTTCGGCGTCGCGTTCGACGGGGCCGGCGTGAGCACCTCGGGCGAGCGGAACCGCGTCAGCTCGACCCGGCCGTGACCGTCGGGCGCGACCATCATGACGATGTCGACGCGCACGTCGTCGATGCCGTTGACGCGATCGACCCAGTCGCCCTCGACCGCCGCGTCGCCCTCGCGTTCGAGGCCAAGTTCGCTGAAGAACGCCGTCGCGGCCTCGAGGTCGTCGACGACGATGCTGACATGGTCCATCCGCGGCATCGTCATGCTCGCAGCGTACGCCGGGTCCGCCGGAGGCGGTCGTCGTCGGGCGGCGCTACCGTGGGAGCCATGACCGTGCACGAGGCATCCATCGACCCTGCCGAACTGCCGGCGCTGCGCGCGCTCGCACGCAAGATCGCCGTACAGGCTGCGGAGTTCGCGGCGGCCGCGCGTCGGGGCGGCGTCGAGGTCGCGGCGACGAAGTCGACCCCCACCGACGTGGTCACCGCGACCGACCGCGAGACCGAGGCGCTCATCCGGTCGCTCATCCTCGAGGCGCGACCCGACGACGGCATCCTCGGCGAAGAAGACAGCATGCTCATCGGCGCGAGCGGGCTCACCTGGGTCGTCGACCCGATCGACGGCACCGTCAACTTCCTCTACGGGCTGCCCGGGTGGGCCGTGAGCATCGCCGTCGTCGAGGGGTCGCCCGAGCCGTCGAGCTGGCGCGCGCTCGCCGGGGTCGTCGTCAACCCGACGACCGGCGAGGTCTTCGAGGCGAGCGCGGGCGGGGGAGCGCAGCTGGGCGACCAGGCGCTCCGCGTCAACGAGGGCGTGCCGCTCGGGCGGGCGCTCGTCGGCACGGGCTTCGGGTACTCCGCCGAACGCCGGCGCGAACAGGCCCAGGTGCTGCTCGAGGTGCTGCCGCAGGTGCGCGACATCCGGCGCGCGGGGTCGGCGGCGATCGACCTGTGCTCGCTGGCCGCCGGGCGGCTCGACGCGTTCTACGAGCGCGGGCTCAACCCGTGGGACCACGCCGCCGGCGCCCTCATCGCGCGCGAGGCCGGCGCGCTCGTCGGCGGCCCGCGAGGGGCGCGCGAGAGCGACGAGCTCGTCGTGGCGGCCGCGCCCGGGCTGTTCGAGGAGCTGTCCGCCGCGATCGCGGCCGCATCCGGCGGTGAGTGAGGCGCTCGTGCACGTCGAGGGGTGAGCGGCGGCGGCGACGCGAGTCGGGCGAAACGCCCGTTCAGTCGCGGTGCTTACAACGAATACCGAATGTTCGCGTGGTGTTCACGGGCGATTGCGGGTACCCTTTATCGAGTTGTTATCTCGGCGCGCGCGTCGGGATGAGTACCTCCCCTGCAAACCTCTCGTCCCCGACGCCGAAAGCCCCCAACACGTGCTCGAGTCCCCCCTCGTGCCCGACGGATCTTCGCCAGGCACCCAGGCCGCTGTGCGGCCCGAGCGTGCACTGACCCGTCGCGAGCTGCGGGAGCGCGAGGCCGCGGCAGCTCGTCGGTACGAGGCTTCGGCGGGCGCGGATGGTTCGGCTGGTTCGATGGGGGCTCCCGGTTCTGCGGGTGGGCCTGGTTCTGCGGGTGCGTCTGGTCCTGCGGGTGCGTCTGGTCCCGCGGGTGTGCCGGCAGCGGCTCCTGCTGCGCCGTCGTACGCGCCGTACGGGGTGTCGGCTCCTGCTCCAGTCTTCACGTCGGCTTCGGCGGCGCCGGTCGCCGCGCCGGCTCCGGCGGCTTCGGCGCCGACGGCCGCGGCTTCAGTCCAGGCGGCTTCGGCCGGGGCGGCTGGTGTTCCGGTCCCGACTGCTGCCGGCGCCGCGCCGGTGGCGGCGCATTCGGCGCCGGTCACTCGGGCGCCGGCCCCGGCTCCCACGACCCCCCGGGCGCCCGCCCCGACTCCCACGACGCCCGGCGCCTCGGCCGCCGTGCCGCGGGCGGAGGTCTCGCGGCCGGCTCCCGCCGCCGCGCCGCGCCGCCCGGCATTCGACGACCTGTTCGCCGACCTCGGCGCCTCGGAGTCGACGCCGCGGTCGCAGGCTCCTGCGGCCGCGCGTCCCGCCCCTGCAGCCGCGCCTCCCGCTCCCGCGGCCGCTTCGGCGTCGATGGCACCCGCCGCCGCGCGGACTGTCGCAGCCGATGCCGCGCCAGTGGCGTCGATTGCGGCGACCGCTGCTCCGGCGGCTCCCACTCCCTCGGCCGCTCCCACGCCCGCCATGCCCGGCGGGCGCACCGCGGCACCCGCGCCCGTCGCGCGGACCGCGGTGCCCGCAGCACGGACCGCTGCGGCCGACGCCGCGCCCGTCGCCGTTCCGGTTCCCGCCCCGGCGCGCGGCGAGTCGGCGATCGACGACCTCGCCGCCCTGATCGCCGGTGTCGATCTCGCACCGTCCGAGTCGGACGAGCCGGTCGGCTCGGCCGCGACGTCGACGGGCCGCGCGGCATCCTCGAGCCGTCGATCACGCCCGACGCCCGCGGCCGACGTCCACCCCGCGGCATCCGCCCGTCGTGCGAAGCGTGCGCCGCGCCGCGGCGCCGCGATCGGTGCCGGGCCCGCGGCATCCGCCCCGGTGCAACGCACAGCACCGACCCCGCCCGCCTCGACGCGGCCCGCAGCCGCGCGCCGTACCGGCCGGCGTCTCGCGCCCGTCGTCGCGATGGGGTTCGCGGCGCTCCTCGCCGTGACGACCTCGGTGCCGGCGATGTCGCTCATGACACCGGCCGAGGTGCAGGCGATGGCGCTCGAGTCCACGACGACGACGACCATCGACGGCCAGCGCGTCGAGATCGCCGACGGCGTGATCGCCGAGGGCGTCGACAGCGAGGGCTACAAGACGCAGACGATCGAGGAATACGCCGAGGCAGCCGGCATCCGGCCCGAGGCGACCTTCACGAACAACCCCTCGGGCACCATCCAGTGGCCGTTCGCGATCGGCGTGCACATCGGCGACCGCTTCGGCTATCGCGACTGCGCCGGCTGCTCCAGCGACCACCACGGGCAGGACTTCAACCCGGGCTACGGCGCCGAGATCCAGTCGATCGCCGACGGCGTGGTCGTGAACTCGACCGATGAGGGCGGGTCGCTCGGCACCGTCGTCATGATCCAGCACGAGATCGACGGGCAGATCATCGTCAGCGTCTACGCGCACATGATCTACGGCTCGCGCCTCGTCGAAGAGGGCGAGACGGTCGAGGTCGGCCAGGTCATCGGCCAGACGGGCAACACCGGCATGTCGACCGGCCCGCACCTCCACTTCGAGATCCGCGTCGGCGGCATCGACGGCGAGTGGGTCGACCCGCTCGAGTGGCTCTACGCCAACACGAACTAGCGTCGGTGCGTTGCGGCGTCGGTGCGTCGTCGGTGCAACACGTCGGGGCATCGCGTCGCGTCGTACGTCGGGGCGCGGCCGGGCCGCGACCTTGTACAGGATGAGCGCGCCGGCACCACTGGATACGAGGGCGCCGGCCGGCTGGTCCTGTTGAAGTAACGGAGATCGCGGAGCCGAGCAGGTTCCGGACGACGTTGGATCGACCGCGGTTATCCACAGTTCCGCCATCTCCCGGCCATCGTCGCCACGAGGCCCGCAGACTCGACGCATGCAGCCTGATCGTCGCCGCGTCTCCAGCTGGATCCGCCGGCATGGAGGGGCTGTGCACCTGCGCCGGCTCGATGCCGCCGGACTCGGCCGCGATGAAGTCGGGGCAGAGCTCGCCGCAGCGACCGTCGTCCGGGTGCGTCGAGGGTGGTACGCCGTACCCGACGCACCGGCCGACGTCGTTCGAGCGGTCCGCGTCGGTGGCCCGCCACTGCTCACTCCGTCGCCCGCATACACGGACTCTGGGTGGCCGACGGCGGCGCACTGCACGTGCGGGTGCCCCGGACCGCCTCGCGGCTGAAGTCACCCGCGGTCGTCGCCGACACCGGTGCCGGCGCGCCCCTCGACCCCTCGCGCGACCGCGTGTGCGTGCACTATCGTTCGGAGCCTCCGCTCGAGAGCGGGCGTGACCCGCTGGCGCTCGCGTTGGCGGAGATGCTGCATTGCAGCGCAGCCGACGCCGCAGTGGCCACGATCGATGCGGCGCTCGCGCGGGGCGAGGTGTCGCTCGACGACGTCCGTGCGCTCGCCAGTCCGGCGCGGCGCCGACTCGTCGATCGCTGTTCCGACAGGTCGGAGTCGGGCACCGAGACGAAGGTGCGCCTGCTCCTGCGGGCTCACAACATCCGTCACCGTGCACAGGTGTCGATTGCGCGGGTGGGGCGGGTCGATCTGCTGGTCGGTGACCGGCTCGTGATCGAAGTCGACGGTTCGCGTTTCCATGCCGGAGCCGAGGAGTTCGAGAACGATCGCCGGCGAGACTTCGAACTGGCGATGCTCGGGTATGTCGTGCTGCGTCTCAGTTACCGCATGGTCGTCGACGATTGGGAGGTGACGAGCCGCGGCATCCTCGAACTCGTCGCACGCGGCGAGCACCGGTGGGGCAGTCGCAGCCGTCGGTCGATCGGGCTCGACGTCGCGTTGCGACGGCTCGACCGGCACGATGATGCACCCCCGGCGGAGTATTTCGGTCGGCGGTGAGCCGGCGCAACTCACTGGTGCAGGATGAGCGGGTCGGCACATAGAAATACGGGGGTGCCGGTCGGCTGGTCCTGCAGAAGGCGGGAACGCTCGGGGTGGGCGGGCCGATCGGGTGAGGCGGCTCGGTCACTGCTGCAGGATGAGCGGGTCGGCACCCCGAAATACGGGGGTGCCGGTCGGCTGGTCCTGCAGAAGGCGGGAACGCTCGGGGAGGGCGGGCCGAACGGGTGAGGCGGATCGGTCACTGGTGCAGGATGAGCGGGTCGGCGCCTCGAAATACGGGGGTGCCGGTCGGCTGGTCCTGCAGAAGGCGGGAACGCTCGGGGAGGGCGGGCCGATCGGGTGAGGCGGCTCGGTCACTGGTGCAGGATGAGCGGGTCGGCGCCCTGAAATGGGGCGATGCCGACCCGCTCATCCTGTTGAAGCGCGGAGTGCGCGGAGCGTGCGCGGAGCGCGCGAGGCTACGCGCGCAGCCAGACGGTCGTGTCGGGCGGCAGCAGGTGGGATGCCTCGTCGACCGGGCCGCTCGCGACGAGCATGTCGCCCGCGGGCAGCGCGGCGGGCGCAGTGCCGGTGTTGGCGACGACGACGACGTCGCCGTTGCGGAACGAGAGCACGCCGGCGGCGTCACCCGACGCCGACTCGGCCCCGGTCGCGGGCGAAAGCCACTCGAGCGTCCCGGCCGCGAGCCCGTGCTCGCGACGCGCGGCGAGCAGCGAACGGTAGAGCGAGAGGGTCGAGTCGGGGTCGTCCTGCTGGGCGTCCCGTGCGAGCGCGGCCCACGATGCGGGTTGCGGCAGCCACGAGGCATCCGTGGGGCCGAAGCCGTACGACGGCGCATCAGAGGCCCAGGGCAGGGGCACGCGGCATCCGTCGCGGCCGTACCGCTCGCCGTCGGTGCGGAACCACGTCGGGTCCTGCCGGGCGTCGTCGGGCAGGTCGATGACCTCGGGCAGGCCGAGCTCCTCGCCCTGGTAGAGGTACGACGAGCCGGGCAGCGCGAGCATGAGGGCGGTCGCGGCGCGAGCGCGGCGGAGCCCGTCAAGATACGCGGGGATGCCGCGCGAGCGCGGCCCGAGGCCGTGGCCCTGCGGGTTCGGCTCGATGACCGAGAGGCGGGTCGCGTGGCGCACGACGTCGTGGTTCGACAGCACCCACGTCGACGGGGCGCCGACGCTGCCGAACGCGTCGATGGAGTCGTCGATCACGCGGCGCAGTGCGTCGGCCTGCCACGGCGTCTCGAGGTAGGCGAAGTTGAACGTCTGGTGCATCTCGTCGGGTCGCACCCACCGGGCGAGCTTCGCGAGCGGGTCGACCCAGGCCTCGCCCGCGAGGATGCGGTCGCCGGGGTACTCGTCGAGGAGCGCCCGCCAGTCGCGGAAGATCTCGTGCACGCCGTCCTGCGCCCAGTACGGGGCGAGGTCGTCGGCCTCGGTCGAGATCTCGGGCTCGAGGGGCACTCCGGTGGATGCCTCGGGGCCGGCGCCGTGCGCCGTGCCGACGTCGTGGCCCGTGCCGACGGCCGTGCCCGCGGGCGGATCGATCGCGCCGCCGCCGGCGCCGCCCATGCTGCCGCCCTCGGCGGGCGGCGTGTAGTCGGGCAGTCCGTCGGCCTTGACCATGCCGTGGGCGACGTCGACGCGGAAGCCGTCGACGCCGCGGTCGAGCCAGAACCGCAGGATGCGCCGGAACTCCTCGCGCACCTCCTCGTTGGTCCAGTCGAAGTCGGGCTGCGACGAGTCGAAGATGTGCAGGTACCACTGGCCGGGCGTGCCGTCGGCCTCGACGACGCGCGTCCACGCGGGACCGCCGAAGACCGACTCCCAGTTGTTCGGCGGCTCGTCGCCGCCGGGGCCGCGCCCGTCGCGGAACAGGTAGCGGGCGCGCTCGGCGCTGCCGACGGGCGACGCGAGGGCGGCCTGGAACCAGTCGTGCTGGTCGCTCGAGTGGTTCGGCACGAGGTCGACGATGACGCGGATGCCTCGGGCGTGCGCCTCGGCGACCATGGCGTCGAAGTCGGCGAGGGTGCCGAAGCGCGGGTCGACGTCGCAGTAGTCGGCGACGTCGTAGCCGGCGTCCTTCTGGGGGGAGGTGAAGAAGGGCGAGAGCCAGATGGCGTCGATGCCGAGCTCTTCGAGCGCGCCCAGCCGCTGCGTGATGCCGGCCAGGTCGCCCATGCCGTCACCGTTCGCGTCGGCGAAGGAGCGGGGGTAGATCTGGTAGATCGCGGCGGTGCGCCACCATTCGGAAGTCATGTCCGAAACTGTACGTCATCTCCATACCGGATGGAAACGCTTGCAGTTCACACGCGTCACACAACCATCACGAACTGGTATCGATCGGGACATCCCGGTTTGGTAATGCGCGCAACGCAAGGTATATCTGTAATCGCTTGCAATCGCGAGCGTCAATTGCAGAACGGCCTTTCGGGCTCGGTCGGCATCAGAGCCACCGGCGAAGGCGCCGATCTCACGCACACTGAGAAGGACACACCAATGAGGGTGAACAGGAAGAGCCTGCTCGCGGCCGGTGCGGTCGCGGTCGTCGTCACGCTCGGCCTCGCCGGTTGCGCGGGCAGCGACAGCGGTTCCGACGACTCGTCGAGCGCGAGCGGCACGCTGACCGTCTGGGTCGACGCCGAGCGCATCGACGCCGTGCAGGGCGCAGCCGACGCGTACGAGGACAAGACCGGCATCAAGGTCAAGCTCGTCGGCAAGGACAACGCCGACATCAAGAGCGACTTCATCCAGCAGGTTCCGACCGGCAAGGGCCCCGACGTCGTCATGGGCGCCCACGACTGGCTCGGCGAGCTCTCGACGAACGGCGTCGTCGCGCCGCTCGAGCTCGGCGACTCGGCGGCCGACTACCTCCAGGTGGCGATCAACGCCTCGACCTACGAGGGCACCGTCTACATGCTGCCCTACGCCGTCGAGAACCTCGCGATGCTGCGCAACGCCGACCTCGTTCCCGAGGCCGCCACGAGCTTCGACGACATGCTCGCCAAGGGCAAGGCCGCCGGCCTCGACCACCCGTTCGTCGTCGAGCAGGGCGCCGAGGGCAACCCGTACCACCTCTACCCGTACCAGACCGCGTTCGGCGCTCCCGTGTTCGGCAGCAACGCCGAGGGCTACAACCCCGACGACCTCCAGCTCGGCAACGCAGGCGGCGAGCAGTTCGCCACCTGGCTCGGCTCGCAGGGCAAGAACGGCACGGGCGCGTTCAACACCGACATCGACGGCGACATCGCGAAGGACGCGTTCACGACCGGCAAGGCGGCCTTCTGGCTGACCGGCCCGTGGAACGTCGGCGCGGCCGTCGACGCCGGCATCAACGTCGCGATCGACCCGATCCCCAGCCCGACCAGCGAGGTCGCCCAGCCGTTCGCCGGCGTCAAGGGCTTCTTCGTCTCGGCCGAGTCGAAGAACAAGGTCGCCGCGAACGACTTCCTCGTGAACTACATCGGCACCGAGGACGTGCAGCTCGAGCTCTTCGAGGCCGGCAACGTCCTGCCCGCCCTCACCGCCGCCGCCGAGACCGCCTCGAGCGACCCGATCGTCGCGGGCTTCGCGACCGTCGGCGCCGAGGCCGTGCCGATGCCGGCCATCCCGGCCATGGGCCAGGTCTGGCAGTACTGGGGCATCGCCGAGGCCGCGATCATCAACGGCGCCGACCCGGTCGCCACGTGGCAGAAGCTCGCCTCCGACGTGCAGGCGGCGATCGACGCCGGTTGATCCGGTGAGTCCGTCGGTCGAGTAGTCCGAACGGCGGTCGAGTAGCGCGAAGCGCGTATCGAGACCTGGTCACCGGGTCTCGATACGGCCCTGGCGGGCCTACTCGACCGGCGGCATTCCATTACTCGACCGACGGACTTCCTGCATCCCCAGACGCGACACGAGAGACCAGGCAGCAGCATGAGCACCGCGACCGACGACGACGTCCGCGAAGACGCCCCACCGAAGCCCACGAAGCAGCAGCGTCGTGCGGCGAACATCGCCGACGAGGCGTCGGGCGGCATCAAGCTGCTGCTCGTGAAGCTCGCAGGGGTCGGCATCGTCGACGCACTCGCGCTGTACGCCGTCTTCGTGCTCGCCATGCACGAGCAGTGGCTCGTGCTCGGCCTCGTGGCCGCGGTCACCGTGATCGTCAACTGGATCTACTTCTCGCGCAAGAAGCTGCCGGCGAAGTACCTGACGCCCGGGGTCATCTTCCTCGTCGTGTTCCAGGTCTTCGTGCTCGGCTACACGGCGTACATCGCCTTCACGAACTACGGCACGGGCCACAACGGGTCGAAGGAGCAGGCGGTCTCGTCGCTCATGGCCTCGTCGCTCGAGCGCGTGCCCGACTCGCCGACCTACGGCGTGACGGTCGTCGAGCGCGGCGGCGAGCTCGGCCTGCTCGTGACCGACCCAGACGGCGACGCCCTCGTCGGCACCAACGAGGAGCCCCTGCACGAGGCATCCGGCGTCGAGTTCTCGGGCGACGTCGCCGTCTCGGCCGACGGCTGGACCTCGCTGAAGTTCGCCGACGTGCTCGCCCGCACCGACGAGGTCACCGCCCTGGCGGTGCCGTACTCGGAGGACCCGAACGACGGGGCGATCCGCACGCCCGACGGCTCGAAGGGCTACCTCTACATCTCGACCCTCGAGTACGACGCCGAGGCCGGCACCATGACCGACCTCGAGACGGGCACGGTCTACAGCGACACCGGGGTCGGCGCGTTCACCGCCGAGAACGGCGATGAGCTGCTGCCCGGCTGGCAGATCACGATCGGCTTCGACAACTTCGTGCGGGCCGTCACCGACACCCGCCTCGCGGGCCCGCTCGTCTACGTCACGCTCTGGACCTTCGCGTTCGCGCTCATCTCGGTCGCGTCGACGTTCTTCCTCGGGCTGTTCCTCGCGATCACGTTCAACGACATGCGCATGCGCGGCCGCAAGGGCTACCGGGTGCTCATGATCCTGCCGTACGCGATCCCGTCGTTCCTGTCGGCGCTCGTCTGGGCGGGCATGATGAACAAGAGCTTCGGCTTCATCAACCAGGTGCTCCTCGGCGGCGCCGAGGTGCCGTGGCTCACCGATCCGACGCTCGCCAAGGTGTCGATCCTGATCGTCAACCTGTGGCTCGGGTTCCCCTACATGTTCCTCGTGTGCACGGGCGCGCTGCAGTCGATCCCGGAGGAGCTGCAGGAGGCCGCGACCGTCGACGGCGCGAGGCCATGGGCGATCTTCCGCCTGATCAAGCTGCCGCTGCTGCTCGTGTCGGTCGCGCCCCTGCTCATCGCGTCGTTCGCGTTCAACTTCAACAACTTCAACACCATCTACATGTTGACCGACGGCGGGCCGCGTGACGCGAACGCGCCGATCCCCGTCGGCTTCACCGACATCCTGATCACGATGGTCTACAAGGTCGCCTTCACGGGCGAGAACCGCGACTACGGTCTCGCGAGCGCCTACTCCATCATCATCTTCATCGTCGTCGCGGTGATCTCGATCATCGCCTTCCGTCGCACCAAGAGCCTCGAGGAGCTGAACTGATGGCCGCTCGCAAGGACAAGACCGGTGAGGTGCCGGGCCCCGGCCTCGTCGCACCCACGGGCGTCGGCCTCGCCGTCGCCGAGATGGAGGAGATGGATGCCTCGACCCGCGCGCACGCGTCGGTCGGCGGCGGCCCCGGCGGCGGCGCCCCGCTCGAGCTGCCCAAGCGGCCGTTCAACTTCGGCCGCTGGTTCTGGGCGACCGGCTGGCGGCACGTCATCGGCGTCGTCATGGTCGTGTTCGCGCTGTTCCCGATCATGTTCGTCGTGTCGTCGTCACTCAACCCGCACGGCACCCTGACCGGCTCGAACGCCCTGTTCTCGCAGATCGGCCTCGACAGCTACATCCGGATCCTCACCGACCCGCAGGTGCCGTTCACGACCTGGTTCGGCAACACGCTCATCATCGCGGGCATCACGGCGGTGTGCACGGTGTTCCTCGGCGCGCTCGCCGCGTACTCGTTCTCGCGCATGCGGTTCACCGGGCGCCGGGTCGGGCTCATCTCGATCGTCGTCGTGCAGATGTTCCCGCAGCTGCTCGCCGTCGTCGCGATCTTCCTGCTCATGTCGGCGGTCGGCGACCTGTTCCCGGCGATCGGCCTCAACACGCACGTCGGCCTCATCATGGTGTACCTCGGCGGCGCGCTCGGCGTGAACACGTACCTCATGTACGGCTTCTTCAACACGGTGCCGGCGTCGATCGACGAGGCCGCGAAGCTCGACGGCGCGGGCCACGCGCGCATCTTCTTCACGATCATCCTGCGGCTCGTCGCACCGATCCTCGCGGTCGTCGCGCTGCTCTCGTTCATCGCGTCGGTGAACGAGTTCGTCGTGGCATCCGTGCTGCTCGTCGACACGGAGAAGCAGACGCTCGCCGTCGGTCTCACGAAGCTCGTCTCGAACCCCCGCTACGCGGACTGGAGCGCGTTCTCGGCCGGTGCCGTGATGGCGGCGCTGCCGGTCGTGGCGCTGTTCCTCTTCCTGCAGAAGTACATCGTCGGCGGGCTGACCGCGGGGGCGGTCAAGTAGCGGTTGGGAGCCACGTGCAGGATGAGCCGCTCGGCACCCGCGCATACCGGGGTGCCGACCGGCTCATCCTGTAGCAGCGACGTGGATGCCTCGGCCTCGGTGCCCGTCGGCGGGCGCCGACCCGCAGGGCCCCGAGGCATCCGATCAGAACGAGACGGACGTGCCGGCCGGGATGTCGGCCGTCGCGATGAGCGCCACGACGACCGCGGCGATCGCGATCGCCGCACCGCCGATGCCGAAGCCGATGCCGATCGCGGTCGCGCGATCCATGTTGCGGCGGAGACGGCGGCCGGCCGGGGCGATCGGGTTCGCCGACGCACGGCCGGCTTCGGGCGAACCGGTCGGCGCCGCCCCGCCGGCGACGGCCGCGAGGCGCGACGCGGGCGTCTCGGCGCCGGGCACGCGCTCGTCGACGTAGAGGTCGGTGCGGTCGTGGAACTTCGCGCCGACGACCGCGCGGATGCGGTCGAAGCGCTCCCAGGTCGCGCGTTCCGTCCATGCGAAGCCGCCGGGCTTCATGACGATGAGCAGGTCGTCGCGCACCTCGACGTCGAGGTCGCCGGTCTCGTCGATGAGCAGCGCCATGAGGTCGGGCGTGAAGACGTAGAGCGCGTCGCGCTCGTAGCCCTTCGGCACGTAGAGGCGGAAGTGCCGGTCGAAGTCGCCCTCGAGCGGGAGGCGCTGGTCCTCCCTCGGCGGCCTCGCGAGGCTCGAGCCGATGAGGCCGTCGTTGCTGCCCGCGTCGAGGATCATGTTCGGCAGGTATCGCGGCAGGTCGATCGCGAGGTAGCCGATGTCGATGCTCGACACGGGGGAGCCCGAGCGCACGCGCGTCGTCACGGTGATGCCCGACTTCGTCGTGCGCACCGACTCGGCGCTGCGGGTGCCGCCGCGGAGGTGCCCGGTCTGCCAGCCGTCGGCGACGACCTTGTCGTGCGCGGTGCCGTTCGAGACCTGCTCCCAGAGCCGGTCGCCGAGGGCGGGCGGGTCGCCGACGGCGTCGAACGCCCAGCCGTTCGCGGCGGCGAAGGCCGCGAGCCCGTCGTGTCGGGCGAGCAGGTCGAATGCGGTCGCCACGGGCGCTCCCTTCGCGTCGCGGTCGGGCGCGACGCTCCATTCTGCAACAGCACCGCATCGCGGCCGCGCCGGGCGACCGTGACGGTGGTGCACGAGAGGATGACTCCATGCTGACGCCGCACCACGACGGATCGCCGCTCCACGTGTCGACCCAGAACCCCGCGCTCGGCGAGACCGTTCGGGTCAGGCTGCGCGTGCCCGAGGGGGCGCTCGCCGCCGACGGCACGACGATCGGCCCGCTCGCGTGGGTCGGCACCCGCTCGAACCCGAACCGCGAGCCGCGGTTCGACGAGGCGCGGCGGCGGTCCGAGGCATCCGAGTCGGGTGAAGCCCTCGACGGCTGGAGCTGGTGGGAGGCCGAGGTCGAGATCGAGAACCCGGTGCACGGGTACCGGTGGCTGCTCGTCGGAGACGACGGGCGGCAGCACTGGCTGAACCAGGTCGGCCTGTCGTCGGTCGAGACCCGCGACCGCGACGACTTCGCGCTCGTCGCGCACGACGCCGCGCCCGACTGGGTCGCCGAGAGCGTGCTGTACCAGGTGTTCCCCGATCGGTTCGCCAAGTCGGCCGATGCGCCGTTCGACCGCTTGCGGGAGCGCGGCGAGCTGCCCGAGTGGGCGATCGCCGCCGAGTGGGGCGACGCGCTCGACCCGGTGCCGCCGGGGCGGTCGCAGCAGGTGTTCGGCGGCGACCTCGACGGTGTGCGCGAGAGGCTCGACCACCTCGTCGGGCTCGGCGTGAACCTGCTCTACCTGACGCCGGTCTTCCCGGCCCGGTCGAACCACCGCTACGACGCGTTGACGTTCGACCGGGTCGACGACCTGCTCGGCGGTGACGAGGCGCTCGTGCGGCTCGTCGAGGCGGCGCATGCCCGAGGCATCCGCGTCATCGGCGACCTGACGAGCAACCACTCGGGCGACGCGCACGAGTGGTTCCGCACGGCGCAGGCCGACCCGGCGTCGGCCCAGCGCGAGTTCTACTACTTCCGGGACGACGAGGCCGAGGGCGGCCACGGGTACGAGTCGTGGCTCGGCGTGCCGAGCCTGCCGAAGTTCGACTGGTCGTCGCGCGAGCTGCGCCGGCGCTTCGTCGAGGGCTCCGACTCGGTCGTCGCCAAGTACCTGAAGGCGCCGTACTCGCTCGACGGTTGGCGCATCGACGTCGCGAACATGACGGGGCGGCTCGGCGACGTCGACCTCAACGCGGAGGTGCGGCAGGCGATCCGGCGCACGATGCTCGAGGTGAACCCCGACACGATGCTCATCGGCGAGTCGACGAACGACGGTGCCGACGACTTCCGGGGCGATGCGTGGCACGGCGCGATGACCTACGCGCCGTTCACGCGCCCGCTGTGGAGCTGGCTGCAGGAGCCCGGCAGCCCGGCCGGCGGCGGCATCGGTTTCGCGCTCGGCCGCGTGCCGGCCTTCACGGGCCGCCAGTTCGTCGACGCGCACCTGCGGTTCGCCGCCGGCTACCCGTGGCGCACGCGGCTCGGCACCATGAACGCGCTCGACACGCACGACACCCCGCGCTTCGCGACGCATGCGCGACCGGGCACCGTGCCGGTCGCGTTCGGGCTCGCGGTCACGCTGCCCGGGGTGCCCGTCGTCTGGGCGGGCGACGAGTTCGGCCTCACGGGCGTCGACGGCGAGGCGTCGCGCACGCCGATGCCGTGGGGGAGCGAGGCGTCGCCGTCGGTCGAACCGGTGCTCGCGGCGTACCGCTCGCTCGTCGCGCTGCGTCGGGAGCACCCCGTGCTCGCGACGGGCGGCGTCCGCTGGCTCGCCGTCGGCGACGACGCCGTCGCGTTCGTGCGCGAATCGGCCGAGGCATCCCTGCTCGTGTTCGCCTCACGCGCGGCGGCGACGCTGTCGTTCGCCGCGGGGGCGCTGACCGGTGCGGATGCCGCGGCTCGCGTGTACGGAGGGTCGGGGCTTTCGTCGTCGGAGGGCGCCGTGGTGCTCTCGGCGGAGGGTCCCGAGTTCGCGGTGTGGGCGCTGCCGGCGGTGGCGGTGCCGGCGTCGTGACGCGTCGATCGATGGTCGCCGGGCGTAACGTCGCGTCGCCCGGCGTCATCGGCTCCACATGGTACGAAGCACCCCTCGAGAGATGATATCCTCGTCTGGTTGCCGATTCTCGGCATACGCCCCGATAGCTCAGTGGTAGAGCACTTCCATGGTAAGGAAGGGGTCGTCAGTTCAATCCTGACTCGGGGCTCTGGTTCTCGGTTCGAGCGTTCGCGTTTCGTCCCGAAGCCTCGCGGCGGGGTAGCTCAGGTGGTTAGAGCACACGGCTCATAATCGTGGTGTCGCGGGTTCGAGTCCCGCCCTCGCTACCAGAAGCCCGGCGTTCTTCGGAACCGCCGGGCTTTTCGCGTATCCGGGGCCGGCGTCGCGGCAGGCGCACCGAAGCGTCTGCCCGAGTTCCTCACTCTCGCGACAGGAAACGATCGAAGCCGACCCAATTTGGAACCAATCGGCTCGACCGGACATATCGGTATACACGAGCGACGCGGTACCCGCGTCGAACCCGATCGAGGAGGAACTCCGGACATGTTGCTGAAGGTCGCACCGTTCATCATCGCCTGCGGAACCATTGCACTCCTGGCGGCCTGCACCCCGAGCGCCGCCGACGCACCCGTCATCAGCACGCCGCCGGCCGCCGCCGAGGACACGGATGCCGAGGCCTGCGAGCAGCTCACCGTGCCCCTGTCGTTGATCTTCAATGCGCAGGTCGCGCCGGAGGGCGCGATGGACACCGAGACCGCGCGCGGCCTCTACTTCACCGCTGCGTGGGAGTTGCGCCGGATCGACGAGGAGCTGAGCGATTCGGGACTCGACGCACCGGTGACGAGCCTGAGTGAGGCGGCCAACGCGGTGCACTCCCGAATGGGCACCACGGATGACCCCGCGGAATGGTCGGATCAGCTCGACGAGATCAGTGCCGCGACCGACGAGATCAACGCGATCTGCATGGAGGCTGATTCCGACGGAGCGGTTCTCGGCTGGTACGGGGGATGATGCGAATAGCCCACCGCTAGGCTGTCGTGGTGCAACTCGGCCTGGTCTTCGCCCTCGCATGGGCGGTGCTCGCGCTCGTCGCCGGCATCGCGCTCGTCATCCGGCGCAGGTGGCTCGCCGAGACGATCGCGGCGGAGCGGCAATCCCGCCCGGGTCGCGCGGCGGCGCGCGCCCCGAGTCCGACCCTCTTCGTGATCATCGGCCTGCTCTTCATCGCGATGGGGCTCTTCATCATCGGCTGGTGGGTCGCGACCACCGTGTGACGCGACCACCGCGTATCCGGCGCACTTCGCCCGTCTTTTCGAGCGTCCGGTCGGCGACGCCCGCGCTCAGACGGTGCCCTCGGGCGGCCAGACGCCGATGATGACGGCCATCACGATGACCGTGACGAGCTCGTGCGCGATGTTCATCGTGGTGAGGGCGGCGGGGCGGCCCTCGAAGGCGTCGTGCGTGATGAAGCGGGCGGCCGTGAAGCCGGCCCAGAGCGTGATCGACGTGATGATCGCCGAGAGGAGGAATCCGCCGCCGCCGTAGAAGTGCCAGGCGATCGCCGTGCTGCCCGCGAGCACCCAAGCCGTGATGAAGCTCACGATGACCGTGACGACGATCGGGCCGACGGCGCTCGCGCCGGGCCGGTCGATGTCGACGTCGGCGAGCTTCGCCCACCTCATGCCGAAGACCTTCGGGGCGTACCAGATCGAGCCGACGACCATGCTCGAGAGGGTCGCGATGAGCACTGCCCAGTAGTTGATCTCGGGAACCATGACTTCACCCTTCCGTGGTGGTGGGACGCGGCGTCTCGAGGCTGTCTCCGCGGCGAGGAGAACCGCGCAGCCGCATCCTCTAGGCCGAATTCTGCTCCTCCCGGAGGCGGGCGGCCGGTATTTCGAGCACGCGGCTGCCGCACTCGATCGAGCGGTGGGGCCGCGGCGTGAAGACGTCCGGCGGCACGGGGCCACGGTTGCGCCGAACGAATAGGCTGTTGCGCGTGAGTGACCTCGAGACGGGCGAGCGCCCCGAGAAGCTCGGCATCCGCGAGGTCGCCGCGCTCGCCGGCGTTTCGCACATGACCGTCTCGCGCGTGCTCAACGGGCACCCCAACATCCGCCCCGCGACGCGCCAGCGCGTGCTCGACGTCATCCAGGAACTCGACTTCAAGCCCAACAGCGCCGCGCGAGCGCTCGCGACGCAGCGCACGCAGCGCATCGGCGTCATCGTCGACAGCGCGGTGGAGTTCGGGCCCACGAGCACCCTGCGCGGGCTCGAACTCGCGGCGCGATCGGCCGGGTATTCGGTGACGTCGGTCGCGATGCAGGACGACGCGAACCTCACGCCCGAGATGGCCGTCGGCCACCTCATCGCCGAGGGCGTCGACGCGCTCTGCATCGTCGCTCCGCGCTCGTCATCGGTCTCGGCGCTGCGCCGGATCTCGATCGACGTCCCGGTCCTCGTCGTCAAGGCGGCGAAGGATCCGAACTTCCTCACCGTCAGCGTCGACCAGCAGCTCGGCACGACGCTCGCCGTCGACCACCTCGTCGCGCTCGGACACCGCGACATCCTCCACATCTCGGGGCCCCTCGACTGGCTCGACGCGCGCGGTCGGGAGCGCGCATTCCACGCGCGCATCGAGCAGTGGGGGCTGAAGGCGCGCCCCGTCGTCGTCGGCGACTGGACGGCGGACTTCGGCTACGACTATGCGGTGGGCCTCACGGGCGTTCCCGAGTACACGGCGGTGTTCGCGGCGAACGACGAGATGGCGGTCGGAGTCATCCACGGGTTCCACGACCGCGGGATCCGCGTCCCCGACGACGTGAGCATCGTGGGCTTCGACGACCTGCCGTTGGCGCGGCACGTCATCCCGCCGCTCACGACCGTCCGGCAGGACTTCCACGCGCTCGGCGCGAAGGCGATGGAGGTGCTGCGCGCGGCGCTCGAGGGACGCGGTATCCCGCAGCGCTCGAAGATCCCGTCGGAACTCGTCGTGCGGGCTTCGACCGCGGCGCCGAGGTCGTCATGATCGGGCAGGATGCCGCGGGGCGGGCGTTCCCCGAGCCGGAGCCGGTCGTCGAGATGACCGGCATCACGGTCGAGATCGACGGCACGCGGGTGCTGCACGGCGTCGATCTGCGACTCCGCGCCGGTGAGATCCACGCGCTCATGGGCGGCAACGGCGCGGGCAAGTCGTCGATGGTGAAGGCGCTCACGGGGGCCTACCGCGTCGACGGCGGCGAGGTGCGCATCTCGGGCGAGCGGGTCGTGCTCTCGGGGCCCGCGGCGGCCGAGTCCGCGGGCGTCGCGGCCGCCTTCCAAGACGTCGACCTGTGCGGCAATCTCTCGATCGCCGAGAACATCATGATCGGGCACGAGGAGCGCCGCTGGTACGGCATCTCGTGGTCGGCGACCCGGCGCAGGGCGGTGGACGTGCTCGACGAGCTCGGCCTCGGCGACCTCGATCCGCGGCAGGCGGTGTCGGCGCTTCCGCCGCCCATCCAGCAGCTCGTCGCCATCGCCCGTGCCATGGTCACCCGTCCCAAGGTGCTCGTGCTCGACGAGCCCACCTCGAGCCTCGACGCCGACGAGGTCGCGACCCTGTTCCGGGCGTTGCGCCGGCTGCGCGATCACGGCGTCGCCATCCTCTTCGTCTCGCACTTCCTCGAACAGGTGTACGCGATCAGCGATCGGATCACGGTGCTGCGCGACGGTCGCGGGCAGGGCGAGTACCGCACGCGCGAGCTCGATCGTGCGGAGCTGATCTCGAAGATGATCGGCAAGGACCTGGCCGAGCTGCGGCGCATCGGGTCCGAACGCCGGGCGCACCGCGCCGACCCCGTCGGCGAGCCCGTCTACCGGGCGATCGGCGTGGGCCGGCGGGGCGAGTTCGAGGCGACCGACTTCGAGCTGCATCGCGGCGAGGTGGTCGGGCTGGGCGGCCTGCGAGGATCGGGCCGCAGCGAGCTCGGGCAACTGCTCGCCGGGGTCGCGCGTCGCGACACCGGCACGATCCAGATCGACGGCCGGCAGGTCGCGCTGCCGAATCCGGCCGCGGCGCTCAGGCGGCGCATCGCCTTCGCGAGCGAGGACCGCCGCGACGGCGGCATCATCGAGGAGCTGAGCGTGCGCGAGAACATCGTGCTCGCGCTGCAGGCGATCCGCGGCTGGGCGCGCCCGATCTCGCGGGCCGAGCGCGACGCCCTCGTCGACCGCTACATGGAGTCGCTCGCGATCGTCGCCCCAGGGCCCGACGCACCGGCCCGCCAGCTCTCCGGCGGCAACCAGCAGAAGGTGCTGCTCGCGCGATGGCTCGCGACGCGGCCGCACGTGCTCGTGCTCGACGAGCCGACGAGGGGCGTCGACATCGCGGCCAAGGTCGAGATCCAGGCGCGCATCGCGGAGATGGCCCGGGAGGGCGTCGCCGTCGTGTTCATCTCGTCCGAGCTCGACGAGGTCGTCCGGCTCAGCGACCGCATCGCGATCCTCAAGGACCGGCGCAAGATCGGCGAGGTCAGCAACGGTCCGGGCCTCAGCGTCGACACGATCATCGAGATGATCGCGGCCGACGACGAAGACGACGCCTGAGCCCGCCTGGCGGCGTGCGACCTGATCGTCCGCCCGCCGACCTCGCCGACCCGGGCGCGACCCGTTCGGGGGCGGCCTCGGAGCCGCGTGCCCAAGACGAAATGTTCCCGGGAACAAAGTGCTTGCGTTTCCGATTTTGTTCCCGGTAACATCACTCGTGCGACCACGCACCGAGCGTTCGTTGCCATCACCCGAAGCCCGCTTTCCGGGCAGTTACCGGCGCACGAACGCCGGGTCTCAAGGAGGAGATCACATGTCAGTTCAGAGGCGATTCGCGAAGGTCCTCGGCCTGGCGGCCGTCGGCGCGCTCAGCATCGGCCTCGCCGCGTGCTCGAGCGGCGGCGGCGACAGCGCATCGGGCAGCGAGGGCGACCTCACCACCGTCGGCTTCGTCGCGGTGGGTCCCGAAGGCGCCTGGCGCGAGGCGAACGAGAAGAACATCCAGGAGACGTTCACCGAGGACGCCGGGTTCGAGCTGAAGTACGCACCCGCGACGAACCTCGACCAGAAGTCGCAGATCGACGCATTCACGTCGTTCGTCGACGAGGGCGTCGACGTCATCCTGCTGTCGGCCACCGAGGCATCCGGTTGGGAGGACTCGCTCAAGCGCGCCCAGGAGGCGGAGATCCCCGTGATCCTGCTCGACCGCGGCATCGAGCCCGACGACACGAGCCTCTACGTGACCCGCATCGCGCCCGACAACGTCGAGGTCGCGAAGGAGGTCGGGGCCTGGGCCGTCGAGCAGTTCCCCGACGGCGGCAACTACATCACCCTCGAGGGCCCCGCGGGCGTCGGCGTCGTGAACGAGCGCAACGAGGGTTGGGATGCCTCGGTCGAGGGCTCGAAGCTCGTCGAGGTCGCCGCGCAGACCGCGAACTGGTCCGCCGAAGAGGGCAAGAGCGTGACCGAGACGCTGCTCAAGGCGAACAACAACGACGTGCAGCTCATCTTCGCCCAGAACGACGAGATGGGCCTCGGCGCGGCGCAGGCCGTCGAAGAGGCGGGCCTGAAGCCCGGAACCGACGTCAAGATCGCCACGATCGACGGCACCGCGGCGGCCATGGAGGCCCTCGCGAACGGCCAGCTCAGCTACGTGCACGAGTACAACCCGCTGTTCGGCGAGACCGCCCTCGACGTCGTGAACAAGACGCTCGACGGCGAGTCGGTCGACTCGTACATCATCGTGCCGAGCGAGGCGTTCGACTCGCCCGAGGCCGCCCAGGCCGTGCTCGCCGACCGCCAGTACTGATCGGTCGAGCCCACCGCCGACCGAGGTGCGCACGAGTACCGGCGGTGCGGGGTCTGCTTCCACAGGGACCCTGCACCGCCCCCACGAAGCGGGTCGTGACGACGCGACCCCGTCACAGGATGCGATTGCCATGAGTGAAGCACTGCCCATCGTCGAGATGCGCGACATCTCGATCGAGTTCCCGGGCGTCAAAGCGCTGGACGGGGTCGACTTCCGTCTCTTCCAGGGCGAGGTCCATGCGCTGATGGGCGAGAACGGCGCCGGCAAGTCGACGCTCATCAAGGCGCTCACCGGTGTCTACCGGATCGACCGCGGTTCGATCGTCGTCGCCGGCCGGGAACGCCAGTTCAACGGCACGGCCGACGCGCAGAACGCGCGCATCTCGACCGTGTACCAGGAGGTGAACCTGGTCACCAACCTCACCATCGGCGAGAACGTCATGCTCGGGCACGAGGTGCGCGGCGCGTTCGGCGTCAACTGGAAGGCCACCCACCAGGCCGCCACCGAGGCGCTCGCCCGGCTCGGGCTCGAGCACCTCGACACTCGCAAGCCCCTCTCGACACTCTCCATCGCGATGCAGCAGCTCGTCGCGATCAGCCGGGCGATGGCGATCAAGGCGAAGGTCCTCATCCTCGACGAGCCGACCTCGAGCCTCGACGCGGCGGAGGTCGAGGGTCTCTTCCGCGTCATGCGGACCTTGCGCGACGAGGGCGTCGCCATCCTCTTCGTCTCGCACTTCCTCGACCAGATCTATGCGATCAGCGATCGCATCACGATCCTGCGCAACGGCCGCTACGAGGGCGAGTACCTCACGCGAGAGCTCGACCGGCACGCACTCATCTCGAAGATGATCGGCAAGGACCTCAACGTGCTCTCCTCCCTCGGCGGCAACCGCCGCGTCGAGGAGCGCGACTACACCGCCGAGCAGCCGCTGCTCACCGCGACGGGCATCGGCCGTCGCGGTTCGATCGAACCGACCGACCTCGATATCCATCCCGGCGAGGTCGTCGGGTTCGCCGGCCTCCTCGGCTCGGGTCGCACCGAGCTCGCCCGCCTGCTCTACGGGGCGGACCGCGTCGACGAGGGCGCCATCACCCTGCGGGGCAAGCGCGTCGACATCAGGAACCCCGCCGACGGCCTCGGCAAGCGCATCGCCTTCTCGACCGAGAACCGGCGCGACGAGGGCATCATCGGCGATCTCACGGTCCGCGAGAACATGATCCTCGCGGTGCAGGCCGAGCGCGGCTGGGCCCGGCCGATGTCGCGCAAGGAGCAGGACGAGATCGTCGACCGGTACGTCACCGCGCTCAATGTGCGCCCCGCCGACCCGAACCGCCTCATCAAGAACCTCTCCGGCGGCAACCAGCAGAAGGTGCTGCTCGGCCGCTGGCTCGCGACGAAGCCCGACCTGCTCATCCTCGACGAGCCCACGCGCGGCATCGACGTCGGCGCGAAGGCCGAGATCCAGGAGGCCGTCGCCCGACTCGCCGAAGACGGCGTCTCGGTCGTGTTCATCTCCTCCGAGCTCGAAGAGGTCGTGCGGCTCAGCGAACGCATCGTGGTCCTCAAGGACCACCAGAAGATCGGCGAGATCGTGAACGGCCCCGAGGTGACGGCGCAACAGGTCGTCGACGTCATCGCCGCCCACGGTGTCGAGGCCGCCGCGCGCAGTGGCATCATCGATGCCGAGGACGACCGGCACCCGACCGCCTCGACCATCAAGGGGCAGCTGCCCGAGCTGACGGAGGAACACTCATGAGCACCGCCGCTCGACCCACTTGGCTGCACGACCTCGTGCGCAAGCCGTTCTTCTGGGGCGTGGTCGCGATCATCGCCCTCCTGCTGCTCAACGTCGTGAAGGACCCGACCTACCTGGCGATCTCGGTCAACCCCGAGAACGGCAACCTCGTCGGCAACCTGGTCGACATCCTCCGCGCCTCGGCGCCGATCCTCATGATCGCCGTCGGCATGTCGCTCGTGATCGCCACCGGCGGCATCGACCTCTCGGTCGGGTCGGTGATGGCGGTGTCGGGTGCGGTCGCGATGGTGTTCATGAAGGACGCCGGACAGTCGGGTTCCCTCGGCGTCGCCCTAGGGGCCATCGGGCTCGCGCTCGCCGTGAGCGCCGTGCTCGGTCTCGTGAACGGCGTGCTGGTCGCCTACATCGGCCTGCAGCCCTTCATCTCGACGCTCATCATGATGCTCGCCGGGCGCGGCATCGCGAAGGTGATCACGGAGGGCCAGAACACCTCGGCGACGAACGATCCGTTCCGCTGGCTCGCGAACGGCTTCGTCGTCGGCCTCCCAGTGGTGTTCCTGCTCGCACTCGCGATCGTCGGGCTCGTCGGGCTCGTCGTCCGCCGCAGCGCCCTCGGACTCATGATCGAGGCGATCGGCATCAATCCCAAGGCGAGCCGCATGGCCGGCATCCGGCCGAGCGGACTGCTGCTGACCGTCTACGTGCTGAGCGCCGTGCTCGCCGGCATCGCCGGCATCATGTCGGTCGGCACCGTGATGACGGTCGACGTCTCCCGAACCGGCTACCAGATGGAGCTCGACGCGATCCTCGCGGTCGTCATCGGCGGCACGTCGCTGTCGGGCGGCAAGTTCTCCATCGGCGGCGCCGTGGTCGGCGCCCTCCTCATCGCGACGCTCGACAAGACCGTCGTGTTCCTCGGTATCTCGTCGTCGGCCACGCCGGCGTTCAAGGCGATCGTCATCGTCGTGCTCTGCCTGCTGCAGTCCGACCGGGTGCGCGGCTGGTTCGTGCAACGTCGGAAGCCTCCGAAGGAGCGAACCGTTCCGAACGCCGTGACCGCGAAGGAAGAGGTGCCGGCATGACCGCGCTGCAGTCCCCCCGTCTCGAGACGCCGGCCGAGGCATCCCCGCCCTCGCGCCTCTGGGAACGCGTGAAGCGCGTCGTCGCCTCGAACCCGTCCGTGCTGCCGACGGCCGCGGCCATCGTGATCTTCATCGGCATGGTGATCTACGGCGAGATCGCGTACGGGCGCATCGTGCAGAACAACACGCTGTCGAACCTGCTCATCAACAACGCGCACCTCATCATCCTCGCGGTGGCGATGACGTTCGTGATCCTGACCGGGGGCATCGACCTGTCGGTCGGGTCGGTGATCGCGCTGTCGAGCGTCGCTGGCGTCATGCTCTCGAACGCGGGATGGAACCCGTGGGTCGTGATCGTGCTGATGATCCTCATCGGCACCGCGTTCGGCCTCGCGAGCGGCATCCTCATCCAGTACTTCAACGTGCAGCCGTTCATCGCGACGCTCGCCATGATGTTCCTGGGGCGGGGCCTCGCATCGCTGCTCAGCACGAAGCCGGAGCGGCTCGCCGACGACTCGCCGATCCTCTGGCTCGGCGAGCAGTTCAAGGTCATCGACGGCGAGAAGGTGAACGACGTCGTCATCACCCCCGGGGTCATCATCGCCGTGCTGGTCGTCCTCGTCGCGTTCTTCGTGCTCCACCGCACCCGCACCGGCCGCACCGTCTACGCGATCGGCGGGTCGGAGAGCTCGTCCTCGCTCATGGGTCTCGCGGTGCCGCGCACGAAGGTGCTCGTCTACGTCATCAGCGGGACGCTCGCGGGCGTCTCGGCGGTCGTGTACACGTCGCGCCTCGGCATCGCGCAGAACATCACCGGCATCGGGTGGGAGCTCGACGCGATCGCCGCCACCGTCATCGGCGGCACGCTGCTCACCGGTGGCTACGGCTACGTGCTCGGATCGGTCGTCGGTGCCCTCGTGCTCGGACTCATGAACGTGCTCATCACCCGCGACGGCGGAATCCCGCCCGAGATGACGACGATCATCACCGGCGGCATCCTGCTCGTGTTCGTGCTCCTGCAACGCCTCGTGCTCATGCGTCGGCGGGAGTAGCCGCCCCTCCCGATACCCGGCGATCTCGTCGACGGCACTTCCTCACACCCACAAGCCCGATAGGGGCCGGGGCGGACGGTTCACGCGAACCGGCTGCCGCCGGCAGCACCATCGAGCTCAGCCATCGTGTCCAGACGTTGCTTCGAGCCGGTGTTCCGGCGTGCGCGGCGGGAGGCGGGCGGAGCTCATCGCGATCGAATCAAAGGAGACAAGACGTGAAACGACATGAACGACTCGCGGGCCGCGGACGCGGTCGCCCGGCCCGGGCGCTCGCCGCGACGCTCGGCATCGGCGCCCTGCTCGCCTCCGCGCTCAGCGTCGGGGGAGGTGCCTACGGCGCCACGGTCGACCTCATCGAGAACGGCACGTTCGAGACGGGCATCGCCGGATGGACGGCGCCCCTCGGTGGCACGCTCGCGGGGAGCGGCGACGCGAAGTCGGGGGCGAAGGCGCTCGCCATCAGCGGGCGGACGAGCTTCCAGTCCGGTCCCGCGGCGACGGTCACCGGCCTGCTCGACACCGAGACGTCCTACGACCTGAGCCTCGCCGTCAAGTTCGACACCGGACGAGCCTCCCAGAACTTCAACGTCGTGCTCTGCACGGCATCGCGGAGCCGTTGCGACGTCGTGGCCTCCGCGGCGGTGACCGCGGGCCAATGGACCACCATCGACAAGACGTTCACGCCGCTCTCGGCCGACTACGACATCCTCTTCGTCGAGACCCCGTGGAACACCGACATCCAGACGTTCGTCATCGACGACGTGTCGCTCACGACCGAGGGCGGGTCCGGACCGGCCGTCGAGGAGCCGCCCGCCGTCGCCGGCAACCTGCTCCCCGACGGTCGCTTCGTCGACGGCTTCACGGGGTGGAGCAACGTGCGCGGCGGCACGCTCGCGCTCAGCACGGATGCCGCGAGCGGTGCCAACTCCCTGCAGGTCACCGGCCGCGCCAACACCCAGTCGGGGCCGTTCGCGGACGTCACGGGCAAGCTCGAGGCCGGCGCGACCTACCGCATGAGCGGCAAGCTGAAGTACGACCAGGGCAACGACACCCAGCAGTTCAACTTCACCTTCTGCCCCTCGAACTTCAACGGTTGCGCCGACTACGGCCAGAGCTTCACGCGCGGCGAGTGGGGCACCTTCTCGCGCGAGTTCACGGCGGAGGCGAAGCATGCGGCGGCGAACTGGCTCTTCGTCGAGACTCCGTGGGGATCGAACGCGCTGCAGGACTTCAAGGTCGACGACGTCTCGCTGATCAAGATCGCCGACGCCCCGCCCGCTCCGGAGTTCACGAGCCTCGAGAAGGTGCAGACGAAGCCGGTCGGCGACCACAACCCGCTCGTCGGCCACAAGTTCGGCGCAGACCCGCACCACCTCGTGTACAACGGGCGGCTCTACATCTACTCGACCGACGACACCCAGCAGTACGAGCTCAACAGCAAGGACGCGAACGGCCTGCCGACGCAGTCGAACGGCTACGGCGGCATCACCCGGCTGAACGTCATGTCGACGAGCGACATGGTCAACTGGGTCGACCACGGTGCCGTTCCGGTCGCCCGTGAGGGCGGCGCCGCCCCATGGGCCCGCAACTCCTGGGCTCCGGCGGCCATCGAGAAGGACGGCAAGGTCTACCTCTACTTCTGCGACAGCGGAACCGGCACCGCGGTGGTCGTGGGCGGCTCGCCGCTCGGGCCGTGGACCGACCCGCTCGGCAAGAAGATCATCCCCGACACCGTCTCGCAGGACTACATCGCGAGCGGCGGGTTCCCGGCGGGCATGTGGCTCTTCGACCCCGAGGTCTTCATCGACGACGACGGGCAGGGCTACCTGTACTTCGGCGGGAACTCGCAGATCGGCACCGCGCCGAACGTGCAGGGGCCGCAGAACCCGAAGTCGACGCGTGTGGCGAAGCTGAAGGACGACATGGTCACCCTCGACGGCGACCCGGTCGAGATCGACGGGCCCGGCATGTTCGAGGCCTCGAGCATGTTCAAGCACGGCGACAAGTACTACTACTCGTACTCGTCGAACTTCCAGGTGAACGAGGTGCCGGGGCAGTACCCCTCCCGGGGCGCCATCGCCTACATGATGACGGACGACCCGATGGACCTGCCCGCCGCGAAGTACGCCGGCGTCGCGTTCCAGAACCAGGGCACGTTCTTCGGCGCGGGCAACGGCGGCAACAACCACTCCGACATGTTCACCTACAAGGGCGAGACCTACTTCACCTACCACGCGCAGACGCGCGGGGCTGCGTGGGCGGCCGCGCTCGGCACCCCGGGTGCGACGCAGGGCTACCGCTCGGTGCACATCGACAAGCTCGAGTTCAACGCCGACGGCACGATCAAGCCGATCACGGGCACCCGCGCCGGGGTGGAGCAGGTCGAGGCGTTCGACCCGTACCGCACGTTCGAGGCCGAGACCCTCGCCTGGCAGCTCGGGCTCAGCACGGCGAAGACCGACGTGCCCTCGGCCGAGTTCCCCGAGCACAACGGGAACGGCAACATGGTGCTGTCGCGGGTCGACGACGGCGACTTCGCCGGCCTCTCGGGCGTCGACTTCGGCTCAGGGGCCACGTCGGTCTCGGCGAAGGTGAAGCCGCTGGTCGAGGGCGGGAGCATCCAGGTCCGCCTCGACGACGCCGACGGGCAGGTCGTCGCCGAGATCCCGGTCGACGGAGAGATCGGCGAGTGGACGACGGTCACGGCGGACGTGAGCGGTGCCGCGGGCACCCACGACGTGTTCTTCGTGTTCGCCGCGCCCGAAGGGCTCGACGCCGAGGCCGATCTCGTCGAGGTCGACAACTGGGCGTTCGCGGCGGTGCAGCCGACGGCCCCCACGGCGCCGCAGGCCGTCGCCGTCGTCTCGGGCGATGCCAGTGCGACCGTGACGTGGCAGGCACCCGCGAGTGACGGCCACGCGACGATCACCTCGTACCGCGTGACCGCGACCCCCGTGGTCACCGGCGGCAAGTCGAAGCAGGCGGTGCCCGTCGTCGTCGAGACGACGGAGACGGCCGCGACCCTCGCCGGCCTGCGCAACGGCGTCGACTACACCGTCACGGTGACGGCGACCAATGAGGTCGGCACCTCCGAGGCGTCCGAGTCGGTGACGGCGAGCCCGCGCGTCGCGAGGGCGACCCCGGCCACACCGCCCTCGAAGCCGGGCGGCTGATCGCACGCGAACGGGCCGGGCCCCTGCGGTCCGGCCCGTTCGTGCGCGCACCGCGTGCGGAGGCGTCCGACCGGGGCCGCGTCGGACGCGCCGTCGACGACGGATGGCCGACGCCGGTTCACAACGTTGTACAGTGACTCCATCCGAGTTCGGCGAGGGAGGGCGCGATGGCGGTGACGCTGCACGACGTCGCCCGGGTCGCCGGGGTGTCGATCAAGACGGTCTCGAACGTCATCAACGACTACCCGCACATCAGGCCGGCGACGCGCGAGAAGGTCGAGCGGGCCATCGCCGAGCTCGGCTACACGCCGAACCTGACCGCGCGCAGCCTGCGATCCGGGCGGAGCGGCGCGATCGCGCTCGCCGTGCCCGACCTCGCCCTCGCCTACTTCGCGGAGCTGGCCGCCTCGGTCATCGCCGCGGCCGAGGCGTCGGGGCTCGTCGTGCTGGTGGAGCAGACCGGCGGAGACCGCGACCGCGAGCTCGAGCTCCTGCGCAGCCCGCGCCTGAAGATGACCGACGGGCTGATCTTCAGCGCGCTCGGCCTCGGGCAGGACGACGCTGACGTGCTCGACGTGCCGTTCCCGCTCGTGCTGCTCGGCGAGCGCATCTTCGACGGCCCGACCGACCACGTCACGATGCAGAACGTCGCGGCGGCGAGGGCCGCGACCGAGCACCTCATCGCCGGCGGGCGGCGCCGCATCGCGGTCATCGGCGTGCACGAGGGCGAGGTCATCGGTTCGGCCGGGCTGCGCCTGCGCGGCTATCACGAGGCGCTCGAGGCGAACGGCATCGCGTTCGACGAAGCGCTCGTGGGGCCCTCGATGGCCTGGCACCGCGAGAGCGGGGCGCGTGCGATGCGCGAGATCCTCGGTCGCGGGGTGCCGTTCGACGCGGTGTTCGCGATGAACGACACCCTCGCGCTCGGTGCGATGCGCGCCCTCCTCGAGGCGGGGCGCCGCGTGCCCGATGACGTCGCGGTGATCGGCTTCGACAACATCGACGAGGCGCAGTACACGGTGCCGTCGCTGTCGACGATCGACCCCGGGCGGGAGTGGATCGCGACGACCGCGGTCGGCACGCTGATCGAACGCATCGAGCACGGCGCGGCCGCGGGCGGCCCGCGCACCCGCCTCGCCGAGTTCGCCGTGATCGCGCGCGAGTCGGCGCCTGCGACCGAGCCGGTTGCGGCCGCGGTCGCCTCCGTCGCCGGCTGACCGGCGCGCCGAGCGTCCCAGCGAGGTTGACACGTCGCCGAGGGCGGGGCATCATGTCCGTTACAACGTTTACGTACAACGTTGTAAATCAAGCGGATCCCCGCCGCGCCGACGTGGTCGCTGCGGTCCCCAGAGACATCGGTGTCCCCACCGCGAGAGGAAGCACAGCACAATGAAGTCGAAGTTCCTGGCCGTGGGCGGCGTCGCCGCCGTGGCGGCCGCCGCGCTCACCGGCTGCTCGGCCGGCGGCGCCGAAGAGGCCTCCTGCACCAACGAGATCGTCAACGCCGACGCCACCCAGGTCAGCGTGTGGGCCTGGTACCCCGCGTTCGAGGACGTCGTCGACCTGTTCAACGAGAGCCACGACGACGTGCAGATCTGCTGGACGAACGCCGGGCAGGGCAACGACGAGTACACGAAGTTCTCGACGGCGATCGAAGCCGGGTCGGGCGCCCCCGACGTCATCATGCTCGAGAGCGAGGTGCTCTCGAGCTTCTCGATCCGCGACGCGCTCGTCGACCTCACCGAGTACGACGCGAACGACGTGAAGGCCGACTACACCGACGGCGCCTGGAAGGACGTCTCGAGCGGGGAGGCGGTCTTCGGCATCCCCGTCGACGGCGGCCCCATGGGCATGCTCTACCGCAAGGACATCCTCGACCAGTACGGCATCGCCGCCCCGACCACGTGGGACGAGTTCAAGGCCGCGGCCCAGGCGCTGAAGGACGCGGGTGCGCCCGGCGTGCTCGCCGACTTCCCGACCAACGGGCGTGCGTACAACCAGGCGCTCTTCGCCCAGGCCGGTTCGGTGCCCTACGCCTACGACAGTGAGAACCCGACCGAGATCGGCATCGACGTGAACGACGACGGCTCGAAGCAGGTGCTCGCCTACTGGGACGAGCTCGTGAAGGGCGGCCTCGTCGCGACCGATGACGCGTTCACCGCGGACTACAACACGAAGCTCGTCGACGGCTCGTACGCGATCTACGTCGCCGCGGCCTGGGGTCCCGGCTACCTGCAGGGCCTCTCCGACGCCGACAGCGACGCGGAGTGGCGTGCGGCGCCCGTCCCGCAGTGGGACCCGGCGAACCCCGTGCAGATCAACTGGGGCGGTTCGACCTTCGCGGTGACGAGCCAGGCGGAGGACAAGGAGGCCGCGGCGACGGTCGCGAAGGAGATCTTCGGCACCGAGGAGGCCTGGAAGATCGGCATCGAGCAGGCCGCGCTCTTCCCGCTGTGGAAGCCGATCCTGGAGTCCGACTACTTCCGCGACCTCGAGTACCCGTTCTTCGGCGGACAGCAGATCAACAAGGACGTCTTCCTCGAGGCGGCGGCCGGCTACCAGGGCTTCACGTTCAGCCCCTTCCAGAACTACGCCTACGACCAGCTGACCGAGGAGCAGTTCGCGATGGTGCAGGGCGAGAAGACCGCCGATCAGGCGCTCGACGACCTGCAGGCCTCGCTCGAGCAGTACGCGACCGAGCAGGGCTTCACCCTCCAGTGATCGGCGGGGTGGATGCCTCGGGCTCGCGCCGAGGCATCCACCCACCCGGCCCCCAGACCGTCTCGACGAGGAGAACGAGCCATGACCACCCAGACCAGCGTCGCCGCACCCGCGGTGCCGCGTCGCCGGGCGCCGCGCGCCGGCGGATCCACCCTCCTGCGTCGACGGCAGCGCTGGGGCTGGCTCTTCGTCTCGCCGTTCCTCGCCGTCTTCGCGCTGCTGCTCGTGTTCCCGCTGGCGTACGCGTTCGGCATGAGCCTGTTCACCTCGACGCTCGCCACGGGCACCGAGTTCACCGGCCTCGGCAACTACGCGAAGGCGTTCACCGACCCGCTCTTCCTCGAGGGCATGCTGCGGGTGCTCGCGTTCGCGCTCGTCATGATCCCGGCCCAGCTCATCGTCGCGATCGCCGCGGCGCTCGTGCTCGACACGCTCGCGACGAAGCTCTCCAATCTCTCGCGACTGCTGATCTTCGCGCCGTACGCCATCCCCGGCGTCATCGGGGCGCTCATGTGGAGCTTCCTGTACAGCCCCCGCTTCGGCCCCGCCGGCACCCTCTTCGAGCTCGTCGGGCTGCCGACGCCCGACTTCCTCGCCCCGGGCACCATCTTCGGCAGCCTCGTGAACATCGTCACCTGGCAGTGGGCGGGCTACTACATGGTCGTGATCTACGCGGCGCTGCGCGCGATCGACCCGTCGATCTACGAGGCGGCGCGCATCGACGGCGCGAACGGCTGGCAGACCGCGCTGCGCATCAAGGTGCCGATGATCGGGTCGTCGATGGTCATGATCGTCATGTTCGCGCTCATCGGCACCCTGCAGTTCTTCACCGAGCCCGTCGTGCTGCGGAACGTCGCCCAGGGGGCGATCGACGCGGCCTACACCCCGAACATGTACGCGTACTCGCTGGCCTTCTCGTACAGCCAGTTCAACTACGCCTCGGCGATCGCCTTCTCGCTCGGCGCACTCGTCTTCGCCGGGTCGTTCGTCTTCCTGTTCCTCACCCGCAAGCAGAGCGGACTGAAGTGATGTCGATCCTCACCCAGCGCACGACCGACGCGGCCGAGCCGCTCACCACCGCCACCGGGGTGCCCTCGCACGTCGACCGCAGCGTCCACGGCGGGCGCGGCCGCGGCGGCCGGTCGGGCGGCCGACGCATCGGCTCGCACGTGTTCCTCGTGATCCTCGCGATCTACTTCGTGGTGCCCATCTGGTGGCTCGTCGTGGCAGCCACGAAGGACACGGCAGGCCTCTTCTCGAGCCCCGCGTTCTGGTTCTCCGGCGACTTCGCGCTGTTCTCGAACATCGCCGAGCTGTTCACCCATCAGGGCGGCATCTACTGGCGCTGGCTCGCCAACTCGTTCGTCTACGCGTTCGCGGGCGGCATCGGCGCGACGATCCTCGCGATCCTCGCCGGGTACGGCTTCGCGAAGTACGACTTCCGAGGGCGGGGCGCCGTGTTCACCGTCGTGCTCGGCTCGGTCATGGTGCCGCTCACGGCGCTCGTGATCCCGACGTTCATGCTGCTCAGCCAGTACGGCATCATCAACACGCCGTGGGCCGTGATCCTGCCGAGCCTCCTCAGCCCGTTCGGCGTCCACCTCATGCGGGTCTACACGCAGGACGCGGTGCCCGACGAGATGCTCGAGGCCGCCCGCATCGACGGGGCGGGCGAGCTGCGCACCTTCTTCCAGGTCGCCCTGCCGCTGCTGCGCCCGGCGATCGTGACGGTGCTGCTGCTGTCGGTCGTCGGCACCTGGAACAACTTCTTCCTGCCCCTCGCCGTGCTCACCGACCCGCAACTGCTGCCCGTCACCGTGGGCCTCAACCGCTGGACCGCGCTCTCGAACGCCGGCGCCGGCGGCGAGCAGGTCTGGAACCTCATCACCTCGGGCGCGTTCATCTCGGTGCTGCCGCTCATCCTCTCCTTCCTCTTCCTCCAGCGGTACTGGCAGGGCGGCCTGTCGGTCGGCTCGATCAAGTAGCGCAGCGGGCGGGATGCCTCGGCCGAGGCATCCGCCCCCTCGAACCACCTCGAAAACAGAAAGCACCCGCATGCCCAGCGCACATCTCACCATCGACCCGCACTTCACGGTCGGTCGCATCGACCGCCGCGTCTTCGGCGGCTTCGTCGAGCACCTCGGCCGGCACGTCTACGACGGCATCCACGAGCCGGGCCACCCGACCGCCGACGCGGAGGGCTTCCGCGCCGACGTCGTCGAGCTCGTGAAGGAGCTCGGGGTCTCGACCATCCGGTACCCCGGCGGCAACTTCGTGTCGGGCTTCCGGTGGGAGGACTCCGTCGGCCCCCGCGACGAGCGCCCGCGCCGGCTCGACCTCGCGTGGCACTCGACCGAGACCAACGAGGTGGGCCTGCACGAGTTCTCGTCGTGGCTCGACAAGGTCGGCTCGGAGCTCATGCTCGCCGTCAACCTCGGCACGCGCGGCACGCTCGAGGCGCTCGACCTGCTCGAGTACGCGAACCTCCCGGGCGGCACGGCGCTGTCGCAGCGCCGCATCGACAACGGCCGCACCGACGCGTTCGGCGTGAAGATGTGGTGCCTCGGCAACGAGATGGACGGGCCGTGGCAGCTCGGGCACCGGTCGGCCGACGACTACGGCAAGCTCGCGTCGCGGACCGCGAAGGCGATGCGCCAGCTCGACCCGTCGATCGAGCTCGTCGTCTGCGGCTCGTCGAGCGCGCACATGCCGACCTTCGGCGAGTGGGAGCGGGTCGTGCTGACGCACGCCTACGACGACGTCGACTACATCTCGTGCCACGCCTACTACGAGGAGAAGGACGGCGACCTCGGCTCGTTTCTCGCCTCGGCCGTCGACATGGACGGCTTCATCGAGACCGTCGTCGCGACCGCCGACCACGTGAAGGCCGTGCGCGGCAGCGACAAGACCGTGAACATCTCGTTCGACGAGTGGAACGTCTGGTACCTCTCGCGATTCCAGAACGTCGACAAGATCGAGGGCATCGACAACTGGCCGGTCGCGCCGCGCCTGCTGGAAGACGTCTACTCGGTCGCCGACGCGGTCGTGTTCGGCAACCTCCTGATCTCGCTGCTGAAGCACGCCGACCGGGTCACCAGCGCCTCGCTCGCCCAGCTCGTCAACGTCATCGCGCCGATCATGACCGAGCCGGGCGGGCCGGCCTGGCGCCAGACGACGTTCTTCCCGTTCTCGATCACCTCGCGGCTCGCGCAGGGCGCGGCGCTCGAACTCAAGCTCGACGCCCCGAGCTACGAGACGAAGGAGTACGGCGTCGTGCCGCTCGTCGATGCCGTCGCGACGCACGACGCGGAGGCGGGGAGCTCGGCGGTCTTCCTCGTGAACCGGTCGACGACCGAGCCGCTCGAGGTGACTGTCGACGTCGCCGCCCTGGGCGACGTGTCGCTGCTCGAGTCGCACACGCTCGCCGATGACGACGTGTACGCGAAGAACACGCTGGCCGAGCCCGAGCGGGTGGCGCCGGGCGCGAACCGCTCGGTCCGCATCGAGGGCGGGACGCTCACCGTGACGCTGCCGCCCGTGTCGTGGACGGCGCTCTCGCTCGGGTGATGATGGCTGCATGAGCGAGCGCAACTGGGCGGGCAACCTCGAGTACGGTGCCGCGCAGGTCGTGCGCCCGGAGTCGGTCGACGAGTTGCGCGAGCTCATCGCCGGCTCGACCGGCCGGCTCCGCGCGCTCGGCTCCCGGCACAGCTTCAACGACATCGCCGACACGAGCGGCACGCTCATCGAGACCGGTGCGCTGCCGACCGAGATCGACGCGGGCAGCGCGCCGGGCGCCGTGCGCGTCTCGGGCGGGCTGCGGTACGGCGCGCTCGCCGAGGCGCTGCACGCCCGCGGCCTCGCGCTCGCGAACCTCGCGTCGCTGCCGCACATCTCGGTCGCGGGGGCGGTCGCGACCGGCACGCACGGCTCCGGCGACCGTCTCGGCTCGCTCGCGAGCGCGGTGCGGGCGATCGGGTTCGTGGGGGCCGACGGCGGGGTGTGCACGCTGCGGCGCGGCGATGCCGAGTTCGACGGCGCGGTCGTGCACCTGGGAGCCCTCGGGGTCGTCGTCGCCCTCGAGCTCGAGGTCGAACCGACGTACGACGTCGCCCAGCACGTGTTCGACGGCCCGCGCTGGGAGGCCGTGCTCGCCGACCTCGACCGGGTCACCTCGCTCGCGACGAGCGTCAGCATCTTCACCACTTGGCAGTCCACCGAGCGGGCCGACCTGCTGTGGCTCAAACAGCGCGGGGATGCCTCGGGGCGAGGCCTCCCCGACGAGGCATCCGCCGTCGCCACGACGCTCGGGGCGACCGCCGCGGGCGCGCCGAGGCATCCGGTGCCGGGCGGCGACGTCCGGGCGACGACCGGGCAGCTCGGCGCGCCCGGCCCGTGGCACGAGCGGCTGCCGCACTTCCGCCTCGCGTTCACGCCGTCGGCGGGGGAGGAGTTGCAGTCCGAGTACCTCGTGCCGCGAACCGACGCGGTCGCGGCGATCGAGGCGGTGCGGGGGCTCGCCGCGCGGATCGCGCCGCTGCTGCTCGTGTGCGAGATCCGCACCATCGCGGCCGACCGGCTCTGGCTGAGCCCGTCGTACGGAACGGACGCCGTGGCCATCCACTTCACCTGGCGCCGCGAGCAGGCGGCGGTCGAAGCACTGCTGCCGCTCGTCGAAGGGGCGCTGCCGGCGACGGCGCGCCCGCACTGGGGCAAGCTCTTCACCCTCCCCGCGGAAGAGGTGCGCGCACGCTACCCGCGGTGGGACGACTTCGCCGCGCTGCGCGCACGGGTCGACCCGGAGCGCCGCTTCACGAACACCTACCTGGAGCGGCTCGGTCTGTGACGCGCCCTCGGCCTTGACCGGTCACGGTGGTCGTACACTCGGGCGATGGAGGTGACGGCGTGAGCGAGATCGATCACGAGGCGTCCGCGGCGGCCACGGGCGATCGCCGTCCGGCGCGGGCCATCGGCGTGCGCGAGGTCGCGGCGCTCGCCGGCGTCTCGCGGCAGACGGTCTCGCGCGTGCTCAACGACCACCCCGAGGTCGCGGCGGCGACGAAGGAGCGCGTGCTCGCGGCGATGCGGGAGCTCGACTACCGCATGAACAACGCCGCACGCGCGCTCGGCACGAAGCGCTCGCACACGCTCGGCCTGCTGGCCTCGGATGCCCTGCAGTACGGGCCGTCGCGCAGCATCGCCGCCGTCGAGGCGGCGGCCCGGGCGGCCGGCTACTGGGTCAGCGCGGCGTTCGCCGACTCCGGGGATGCGGCGTCGGTCGCGGCCGCCGTCGTGCACCTGCAGGCGCAGGGGGTCGAGGGACTCGTCGTCGTCGCGCCGCACGCACGCACGATCGAGGCCCTGTCGGCGCTCGAGATCGGCGTGCCGGTCGTCACGCTGCACTCGGCGGGCCACGGCGCGAACAGCTTCTCGGTCGACCAGGTCGCGGGCGCCAGGGCCGCGGTCGGATGCCTCGCCGACGCCGGCCATCGTCGCATCGCGCACCTCGCGGGGCCGGCCGACTGGCTCGAGGCCGAGGCGCGTCGCACCGGCTACCTCGCCGAGCTCGCCGCGCGGGACATCGAACCTGGTGCGGTCATCGCCGGCGACTGGACCGCCCGCTCCGGTCACGAGGCGACCGCCGCCGTGATCGACTCGGGCGCGACGGCGGTGTTCGTCGCGAACGACCAGATGGCGCTCGGGCTGCTCGGCGGCCTGCGTGAGGCGGGCGTGGACGTGCCGGGACGGGTGAGTCTCGTCGGGTTCGACGACATCCCCGACGCGGCCTACCTGTGGCCCCCGCTCACGACCGTGCGGCAGGACTTCGAGGAGCTCGCGCATCGCGCCGTCGAGGCGCTGCTCGCTGGGGCGAGCGGGGCGACGGTCGAAGCATCCACCGCGGTGTCGGGCACCGAGGCCGAGCGCATCGTGCCCGTGCTCGTCGAGCGCGCGTCGGTCACGCCGCCGCAACCCTGATCGAAGCGGCCCCGTTCGCCGTCGACGCGTCGCGCGCAGTTCGCGAGTGGCGTCGTGCGCAGTTCGCGAGTGGCGTCGTGCCCGCTTCGCCGATGTAGGAAGAATCGTCCGACACGCCGTGCCGGAGCCGACGACGTGCCGCGCCCGCCACGGAAGTTCCTACACTTCGGAATCGCCCCGGCTTGACGCGCTCGGCCGGTCGTGGTTCCATGTTCCGTGACCGGTCACAGTGACCGGTCACGGAACCTGAGGTCGCACATCGTGAGCAATGAAGCCCAGACGCCAGGCGCGGCGCCGTCGGCACCGCCGTTCACCGCCGAGGTCGAGGCCGCCATCGCGCAGGTCCGCGCCGACGTCGCCCGGCTCCACGGCGAGCTCACGCGCAACGGCCTCGTGGTGTGGACGGGCGGTAACGTGTCGGGCCGGGTGCCGGGCGCCGAGCTCTTCGTGATCAAGCCGTCGGGCGTGGTCTACGACGATCTCGCGCCCGAGAACATGATCCTCTGCACGCTCGACGGCGAGGTCGTGCCGGGCACCCCGGGTAGCGAACGGAGCCCGTCGAGCGACACGGCCGCGCACGCCTACGTCTACCGCAACATGCCCGAGGTCGGGGGAGTGGTGCACACCCACTCGACCTTCGCCGTCGCCTGGGCGGCCCGCGGCGAGGAGATCCCGTGCGTGATCACGGCGATGGCCGACGAATTCGGCGGGCCGATCCCGGTCGGCCCCTTCGCGATCATCGGCGACGACTCGATCGGCCGCGGCATCGTCGAGACCCTGACGGGTCACCGCTCGCGCGCGGTGCTCATGCAGAACCACGGCCCGTTCACGATCGGCAAAGACGCGAAGGACGCGGTGAAGGCCGCGGTCATGGTCGAGGACGTCGCCCGCACCGTGCACCACGCCCGCGAGGCCGGCGAGCTCATCCCGATTCCGCAGGAGGCGATCGACCGCCTCTACGACCGCTACCAGAACGTCTACGGACAGGCGGGGGACGCACGGCGATGAGCGACGACACCGGCACCGCGAACACCGGCACGGATGCCTCGGCGCGGGCGATCCTCGACGGCCGCACCGCCCTCGGCATCGAGCTCGGATCGACCCGCATCAAGGCGTGCCTCGTCGACGCCGGCGACCCGACCCGCGTGCTCGCCGTCGGCAGCCACGAGTGGGAGAACGAGTTCACCGACGACCGCCGCTGGAGCTATCGGCTCGACGCGGTGTGGTCGGGACTGCAGGCGGCCTACGTCGGGCTCGTCGCCGACGCCGAGCGCCGTCACGGTGTGCGGCCGACGACGTTCGGAGCGATGGGCGTCTCGGCGATGATGCACGGCTACCTCGCGTTCGACGCGCAGGGCGGGCTGCTCGTGCCGTTCCGCACGTGGCGCAACACCTCGACGGGCCGGGCGGCGGCCGAGCTGAGCGCGGCGTTCGGGCTCAACATCCCGCTGCGCTGGTCGATCGCGCACCTGCACCAGGCGGTGCTCGACGCGGAGCCGCATGTTGACCGCCTTGACTTCTTCACCACCCTCGCCGGTTACGTGCACTGGCGGCTCACGGGCCGGAAAGTACTGGGAATCGGGGACGCCTCGGGCATGTTCCCGATCGATTCCGCCACGGGCGGTTACGACGCCGGCCTGCTCGCGCGCTACGACGACCTCGCCGCCGAGCCGGCCGAGCGCGCGGGTCGAGGTCGCGGCATGCGGGTCGCCGAGTTGCTGCCCGAGGTGCTCGCCGCGGGTGAGCCGGCGGGCGCGCTCACGGCCGAGGGCGCCCGGCTGCTCGACCCGACCGGCGCCCTGGCACCGGGCATCCCGCTGTGCCCGCCCGAGGGCGACGCCGGCACGGGCATGGTCGCGACGAACTCGGTCGCACCCCGCACGGGCAACGTGAGCGCGGGCACGAGCATCTTCGCGATGGTCGTGCTCGAACGCCCGCTCGCGAGCGCGCATCATGAGATCGACCTCGTCACGACGCCCGCGGGCGACCCCGTCGCGATGGTGCACTGCAACAACGGCGCCTCCGAACTCGCCGCGTGGGTCGGCCTGTTCGAGCGGTTCTCGACCGCGGTCGGCGCGACCCGCGAGGGCGCGCCGATCGGGCGCGACGACGTCTTCGAGACCCTCTTTCGCGAGGCGCTCGACGGCGAGCCCGACGCGGGCGGCCTGCTCGCCTACAACACGCTCGCCGGCGAGCCGATCGCCGGGCTCGACGAGGGCAGGCCGATGGTCGTGCGCACCCCGGACAGCCGCTTCACGCTCGCGAATTTCATGCGCGCCCAGCTGTACGGCGTGTTCGGCACGCTCGCGCTCGGCATGCGGGTGCTCGACGGCGAGGGCGTCGAGATCGACCGCATGTTCGGTCACGGCGGCGTCTTCCGCACGGCGGGCGTCGCGCAGCGGTTCCTCGCCGGCGCCCTCGACGCCCCCGTCGCGGTCGGCGAGACCGCGGCCGAGGGCGGGGCGTGGGGCATCGCGGTGCTCGCCGCCCACCTCCGCGAGCGGGCGACCGCCGGCGGGGATGCCTCACTCGGCACCTACCTCGACGACCGCGTGTTCGCGGGCTCGGCGGTCGAGGTCGTCGTGCCCGAGGCATCCGACGTCGCGGGGTTCACCGCCCACCTCGAGCGCTACCGCGCGGGCCTCGCCGCCGAGGCGGCCGCGGTGCGTGCGCTCGAGCCGACCCGAGACCTTCCGGACGAGTCGACGAAACGTAAGTAGTCGACTTCGGTGGCCGCGGCGCGCCACCACCGTTCCGGCGGGGGCCTCGCGCCCCCGCCGGGCTCGGACCCGGAGCCGCCGGATCGAGTAGGCGCCCTGCGCCGTATCGAGATCATCCGAACCAGATCGACCGCATCAGCAGACCAGCAGAAGGAACGCGCATGACCCGCACGAAGCTCACCACCTCGCTCGACGGCTACGAGGTCTGGTTCCTCACCGGCAGCCAGCACCTCTACGGCCCCGAGACCCTCGCCCAGGTCGCCGAGCAGTCGCAGGCCATCGCGCGGCTGCTCGACGAGGCGTCCGACGTGCCGGTCCGCATCGTCTGGAAGCCCGTTCTCACCGACTCCGCCGCGATCAAGCGCACCGCGCTCGAGGCGAACGCCGACGACCGGGTCATCGGCCTCGTCGCGTGGATGCACACGTTCAGCCCGGCCAAGATGTGGATCGCCGGCCTCGACGCGCTGCAGAAGCCGCTCGCGCACCTGCACACGCAGGCGAACGTCGAGCTGCCGTGGTCGGACATCGACTTCGACTTCATGAACCTCAACCAGGCCGCGCACGGCGACCGCGAGTTCGGGTACATCCAGACCCGGCTCGGCGTGCCGCGCAAGACGATCGTGGGGCACGCGTCCGACCCGGCCGTGCAGCGGGAGCTCGGCACCTGGCAGCGCGCCGCCGCCGGCCTCGCCGCCTCGCGCGACCTGAAGCTCGCCCGCTTCGGCGACAACATGCGCTACGTCGCCGTCACCGAGGGCGACAAGACCGAGGCCGAGCTGCGGCTCGGCGTGCAGGTGAACACGTGGGGCGTGGGCGAGCTCGCTGCGGCTGTCGCGGCGGCCGCGGAGGCCGACGTCGACGCGCTCGTCGCCGAGTACGAGGAGCTCTACGACGTCGCCCCCGAGCTGCGCCGGGGCGGCGACCGCCACCAGTCGCTTCGCGACGGCGCGGCGATCGAGCTCGGCCTGCGCTCGTTCCTCGAGGAGGGCGGCTTCGGCGCGTTCACGACGTCGTTCGAAGACCTCGGCGAGCTGAAGCAGCTGCCGGGCCTCGCGGTGCAGCGGCTCATGGCCGAGGGCTACGGCTTCGGCGCCGAGGGCGACTGGAAGACCGCCGTGCTCGTGCGCATCGCGAACGTGATGGGCGCGGGCCTGCCCGGCGGCGCTTCACTGATGGAGGACTACACCTACGACCTCACCCCGGGCGACGAGCTGATCCTCGGCGCGCACATGCTCGAGGTCTCGCCCTCGCTGACCACGGCTCGCCCCACCCTGGAGGTGCACCCGCTCGGCATCGGCGGCAAGGACGACCCCGTGCGCCTCGTCTTCACCGCCGACCCCGGCCCCGCCGTCGTCGTCGCGATGAGCGACCTGCGCGACCGGTTCCGCCTCACCGCGAACGTCGTCGAGAACGTCGCGCCGCGCCAGCCGCTGCCGAAGCTCCCGGTCGGCCGCGCCGTCTGGAAGCCCGCGCCCGACTTCACGACCAGCGCCGCGGCCTGGCTCGCCGCCGGCGCCGCGCACCACACCGTCATGTCGAACGCCGTCGGCGTCGACGTCTTCCGCGACTTCGCCGAGATGGCCGGACTCGAGCTCCTCGTCATCGACGAGGACACCACGACCGCCGAGTTCGGCCGACAGGTGCGCTGGAACCAGGCGTACTACCGGCTCGCCCAGGGACTCTGACGGCGATGACGACGGCGACGGATGCCTCGGGGCGGTCGACCTCGGCCGATCTCGTGCCCCGCTCGGGCCGGCAGTTCGCGCTCGCGGCCCACGGGTACACCGCCGACGTCGCGAGCATCGGCGCGAGCCTGCGCACGCTGCGCTTCGAGGGGCGCGACCTCGTCGTGCCGTTCGAGGCCGACGAGGTGCGACCCGGCTACCGGGGCGCGACGCTCGCCCCCTGGCCGAACCGCGTCGTCGACGGGCGGTACACGTTCGACGGGGTCCAGCATCAGCTGCCGCTCACCGAGCCCGCGCGCGGGCAGGCCCTGCACGGCCTCGCCGCGTGGCTCGAATTCGGGCCCCGCGTCGTCGAGGGAGACCGGGTCGTACTCGGCGCGGTCGTCGAGCCGCAGGCCGGCTACCCCTTCCGGGTGGATGTCGAGGTCGAGTACCGGCTCGACGCCGATGGGCTCGCGCAGACGGTGACCGGCCGCAACCTCGGAGCCGATGCGGCGCCGTGGGGCGCGGGCCCGCACCCGTACCTCGTCGCGGGCCCCGGGCGCGTCGACGACTGGACGCTCGAGCTGCCCGCCGCAGAGGTGCTGACCGTCACGCCCGATCGGCTGAGCCCCGTCGCCGTCGAACCCGTCGAGGTGCACCCCGGCTTCGACTTCCGCGTGCCGCGCGCGATCGAGGGCACGTTCATCGACCACGCGTTCACGGGCCTCGCGGCCTCGGGCGACGTCGACGCGTCCGCCGGGGACTCCGGCGCGGCATCCACGCATCGGGTCGTGCTCACCGCGCCGGGCGGCACCGGCGTCGAGATGGTGTGGGATGCGGCCTGCCCGTGGGTGCAGGTGCACACCGCCGACACCCCGGGCCCGGCGGCGACCCATCGCATCGGGCTCGCGGTCGAGCCGATGACGTGCCCGCCCGACGCCTTCAACGCGGGGGTCGACCTCGTCGTGCTCGCTCCGGGTGCCGCGCACGCGAGCGGATGGCGGATCGCGGCGCGCTGAGCAGCTCTTCCATCGGTCTGGTCTCGGATGCGTTCCGGCGGCCGGACGCCGATGATGCCTGCCATCCCGATGCCACCTCGTCGCTCGTCGTCGACTTTCGAATTCGAAAGGAATTCGATGAGCCATTCGTAAGGTTCGGCCAGATATCGACTATTGCTCCGCGGATTCTTGGGGGCGAGAACGCAAATGTTCTAACGTCGAAATCGCAGCACGGGACCCGACGTGGCTGCCTCGTTACAACGCAGTAAAGAGAGGACACAGCAATGGCGCAGCGAAAGATCCTCGCCGCCGCAGGTGCGATCGTCGCAACGGTCACGCTTGCTTCGTGCGCGGGCGGCGCGGCACCGACCAACACCGAGAGCGGCAGCGCCGACACGGTGTCGTTCCGGTCATGGAGCCCGATCGAGCAGACCACACGTCAGATGATCGATGCATTCGAGGCCGAGAACGACGGGTCGATCGACGCGACGATCTTCAACTACCCCGAGTACATCGTCGACCTCCAGAACCGTGCGAGCTCGAACACGCTGCCCGACCTCGTCGGCCTCCAGCCGGGGGCGCTCACGCAGCAGTACCGCGACTACCTCATGCCGCTGCAGGACTGCGCGGCGGACACCTGGGGCGACGACTGGCAGAGCAAGTTCTACCCGATCGGCATCGACCAGGCTCGAATGGGCAATCCCGAGGGCGACGAGAACTTCTATTCGCTGCCGCTGCTCACCCAGACGGTCAACCTCTGGGCGAACACCGAGATCCTCGACGAGCAGGGCCAGCAGGTCCCGGCCACCTGGGACGATCTCGAGGCGAGCGCCGACGCGATGGGCGGCAACGACTTCGCACCGTTCCTCCTGCCCGCCAAGGACTCGTGGCTCCGAAACGTCGTGTTCATGCAGATCGCGAACAACATCGAGCCGGGCGTGGTCGAGGCGGCCGAGGACGGCGACGTCGCGTGGACGGACCCGAGCATCGTCTCGGCGTTCGATTACTGGCAGAAGCTCTTCACCGAGGGCATCGCGCAGGACGGCGCGATCGGCCTCGACGCGTACCCGTCGGGTGTGAACCAGTTCGAGGCCGGGAAGGCCGCGATGATCCCGCTCGGTGCGTGGTGGATCCAGCAGTCGGACCCGACGAAGGACCAGTCGACGATCCCCGAGCTCTCGAAGGGCATGGCCGGCTACGAGCCGTTCCTGTTCCCGACGATCCCCGGGGGTGCGGCGGAGTCGCAGTACGTGGGCGGCATCGATGTCGCACTCGGCATTTCGAAGGATTCGAAGAACCCGGACCTCGCGTGCAAGGTGCTCACCGACTTCATCGCCGGTGCGGGTGCGCAGAAGCTCATCAACACGATGAACGACATCCCCGCCGTCACCGGGCTGAACCCCGAGGAGTTCACGAGTGACAAGCAGGAGGAGATCTGGAACACCTTCGTGAACGACTGGCTTCCCCAGGTGAAGTACTCCCGGTACTTCGAGTCGCCCGACATCGATCAGGCGGTGGCCGACGCCCTCGCCGCGATCGCGACCGGCGACATGACGCCGCAGGAGGCGGCCGAGTCGGTCCAGAAGGTCCAGGACTCGAACGGCTAACGCTCTGAAGGGCGCCCGGGACGAACCGGGCGCCCTCTCCCTCGGAGGCATTCCATGAAGCAACTCACGCGCGAGCGATTGACGGGCCTGGCATTCCTGCTCCCGACGCTCGTCCTCTTCTTCGTGTTCGTCGTCTACCCGATCTTCTACAACCTGCAGGCGAGCACGCTGAAGTGGGACGGCGTGAACGCGGGGACGTTCGTCGGGTTCGGCAACTACCTCGAGCTCATCCAGGACCAGACGTTCCTCATCACCCTGCGGAACTCGGTCTTCTGGATCGTGCTCACGATCATCCCGCAGACCGTCGGCGGATTCCTGCTCGCGGTCGCGCTGAACCAGAAGATCCGGGGGAGCACCGTCTACCGGGCCTTGTTCTTCATCCCGGCGATCCTCTCGCCGGTCGTCGTCGGCATCGTGTGGCAGAGCATCCTCGACCCGTTCAACGGAGTGCTCGCCCAGTTCGGGCGGGCGACGGGGCTCACGTTCCTCTCCGGCGACTACCTCACGAACCCCGACACGGCGATCTTCACCGTCATCTTCGTGAACGTGTGGATGTGGACCGGGTTCTCGATGCTCTTCTACCTCGCGGGCCTCCAGCTCATCGACCCGAGCCTGACGGAAGCGGCGCGCATGGACGGCGCCAACGGGTTCCAGACGATGGTGCGGATCACCTTCCCGCTGCTGAAGAACACCACCCTCTCGCTCGTGCTGCTCGGTGTCATCGGCTCGCTCAAGACGTTCGAGCTCGTCTACGTCCTCACGCAGGGCGGGCCGAACCACGCGTCGGAGATGCTGCCGACGTTCGCATTCCAAGAGGCCTTCCAATTGCAGAGCGTCGGGTACGCCTCGACGATCAGCGTCGTGCTCCTCATCATCGCAGTGGCGAGCTCGCTGTCCATGGTCCGCGTGTTCGGAGCCGGCTTCATCACGGGAGACGAGAAATGACCGTCATGACGGAGACCCGGCATATCACCGTGCCGGAGGCCGAGCAACTACGCCCGCATCGTCGCGGTACGCCGGGGGTCCACCGCAACTGGCTGCACTTCGTGCTCATTCCGCTCGCGGTGCTGTGGATGGTGCCGCTCATCATGACCGTCGGGCTGTCGCTGATGCCGCCCGAGAATCCTTCGACGCAGTTCTTCGGGATGCTGCCCGAGGTGTTCAGCTTCAAGAACTACGTCATCATCTGGGAGCAGAACCCGATCTTCCTGCACCTGCTCAACAGCCTGATCATCACGGTGCCCTCGGTGCTGCTGGTCTGCCTGCTCGGTTCGATGGCCTCGTTCGCACTGGCCCGGCTTCGGGTCCCGCTGAAGGCGCTCATCTTCGGCGCCCTGATCCTCGCGCTCATCCTTCCGATGTCGAGCATCGTCGTCGCCACGTTCCGTATCCTGCAGTCGCTGCAGCTGTACAACAACCTGCTCGGCCTCGTCCTGGTCTACACGGCGCTCGGACTTCCGTTCGCGGTGATCATCATCCGGACCTCGTACCTGGCCATCCCCCTCGAGACCTACGAGGCGGCCCGCCTCGACGGCGCGAGTGCCTGGCAGATCTTCTGGCGCATCTACCTGCCCCTGGGCAAGCCGGCCCTCGCCGTCGTGGCGATCTGGCAGACGATGATGAGCTGGAACGACTTCCTGCTCCCGCTCGTCGCACTCAGTGACAATGCGCTCAAACCGTTGACGCTCGTGCCACTGGCGTACCGGGGCATGTACCTCAGCCAGCCCGGTGCGTTGTTCGCGATCCTGGTCCTGATCTCGATCCCGGTCGTCGCGTTGTTCATCTTCATTCAGAAGTACCTCGTGAACGGACTGTCGGGGGCGATCAAATGAGTGTTCTCGGCGTCGACCTCGGCACCAGCGGCGTCCGGGCAGTCGTGTTCGCGGCCGACGGTCGCGTACTCGCCGAGGCCGACGAACCGCTCGTACTGCGCCGGGAGGCGCCCGGCCGGGTCGAGCTCGATCCGGCGGAGGTGCTGCGGGCCGCGGAGTCGGTGGTGGCCCAGGTCGCCACCTCTGCGACCACGCAGGGCGACCGACCGCAAGCGCTCGCGTTCGCAGTGCTCGGCGAGGCGGTGCTTCCGCTCGCCGCTGACGGCAGCGCGCTCGCCCGGGTCGCGGTCAGCATGGATGGCCGGGGAGAGCCGGCGGCCCGCCGCCTGGACGATCGGCTCGGCGCGGCACGATTCACCGCCATCACCGGTCAACCGCTGCACGGAATGTTCTCGGGTTTCAAGATCGCCGCAGGCGGAAGCGGTTGGGAGAGCGCGGCCGCGTATCGCTGCGTCGGCGACTACGTCACCGAGCACTGGACCGGCCGCGCCGCCATCGACTTCAGCCAGGCCGCCCGCACCGGGCTGTTCGACGTCGAGCGCGCGACGTGGAGCGACGAGATCATCGACGCGCTCGCCGAAGACGCGCCATGGCTGCGCCGCGAGCGGCTGCCCGAGCCCGTCGCCGGCGGGCTCATTGCCGGCCGCGTGACGACCGAGGCCGCCGCGCGGCTCGGCCTCGATGCCGGACTGCCGGTCGTCGCGGGCGCGCACGACCAGGCCGCCGCCTATCTCGGCGGCGGCGGAGTTCCGGGCGAGAGCTCGGTCATCGCGTTCGGCTCCAGCGACTGCGTCACCGTCGGCACGGCCCGTCGCCCGGAAGGCCTCGACGGCACCGGTTTCGCGTCGTACCGGGTCGACGACGACCTCTGGGTGACGCTCGCCGGAACGGCGGCCGGCGGCTGGGCGCTCGAGTGGTTCGCCGCGCTCGTCGGCGGCGCCGTCGGCGAGGTGTTCGGCGACCTCGCCCCGCAACCTCCGTCGCTCATCGTCCTTCCGTATCTCGCCGGCTCCGGAACCCTCGACAACGACCCGAACGCGCGCGGGATCGTCGTCGGTCTCACGCTCGAGACGACGACGCCCGAACTCGCTCGCGCGGTCGTCGAGGGCGCCGGCTTCGAGTTCGCGAAGATCATCGACGCGTTCGCCGAGCGCGGTGTCGGGCTCGGCGTGCTCAGGGTCAGCGGCACGGGTGCGCAGAACGCCGCGGCATTGCGTGCGCGGGCCGATGCGACCGGCTCGCCACTCACCCCGGTGACGAAGGATGCCTCCGCGCGTGGCGCGGCGGTCCTCGCCGCTCGCGGAGTCGGTGTCGATGCGCCGGGCCTCCGGGCGGTGCCCGCCGCGACCGGCGAGACCCAGTTCCCCGATCCCTCGACGCGCGCCTGGTACGTCGCGCAGCGCCGACGATACCGCGCGCTCTACGAGACCACCCGATCCCTCATACCCGGGCCCTTCGAGGCCGAAGAACCTGCTCAGAAGAAGGAGAACACACCATGAGCATCACCGAGACCGCCTTCGACCTCGCAGCTGCGAAGCGCGAGATCCACGCCTACTGCCTGCGGTCGATGGAGTACGGCCTGAACTTCAACACCCAGGGCAACATCTCCATCAGGGTTCCCGGTGTCGAGGACCGCTTCCTCATCACTCCGACGGATCTCGAGTACGACAAGATGTCGCCGGAGGACATCGTCCTCGTGAATGGCGACAGCGAGGTCATCGACGGTCGCCTCGGCCCGTCGAGCGAGGTCACCGTCCACATGGCGGTCTACAAGCGGCGCCCCGACGTGAACGCCATCGTCCACTCGGAGCCGGTGTTCTCCAACGTGTGGGGCGTCATCGGCGAGCCGATCCTCGGCACCCTCGTCAACATGGTGATCTACACCAAGGGCGATGTGCCGATCATGCCCTTCGAGCTCAGCAACAACACCTCGTTCGGCGAGCACATGTGCGACGTCATGGGCGACCTGAACGCGGTGGTGTGGGCGAACCACGGCCTGCTGACGGTCGGGCCGAACCTCCGCGACGCATTCAAGACGAGCGTCGCCGTCGAGTCGGCGGCGAAGGTGCAGGCGTACGCGCGCGGCATCACCGACACGCCCATCGTGCTCGAGTACGACAAGCTCGGCATCGACCACGCGCTCTGAACCGCCCATGCTGCTCACCCTTGACGAAGCCCTCGCCGATGCGGAGCGAGGCGGCTATGCGGTCGGCGCGTTCAACGTGTCGAGCCTCGATCAGGCCATCGCGGTGCTCGACGCGGCCGAGGCCAACCGGTCGCCGGTCATCGTCCAGGCCATCGCCGGGATGTCGGCCTACGACGACGAGTCCCGCTGGTGGGACCGGCTCCGCCGGCTGATCGACGACTACTCGTCCGTCGCCGCGGTGCTGCATCTCGACCACGGCCGCACGTTCGACGACTGCGCCCGCGCGATCGACCACGGCTTCTCGAGCGTGATGATCGATGCCAGCCGCGATCCCGAGACGGACGAGCCGGCATCGTTCGATGCGAACGTCGCGCTCACGCAGCGCGTCGTCGCGCTCGCGCATCCCGCCGGCGTGAGCGTCGAAGGCGAACTCGGCACGATCGGCGGCGCGGAGGCCGGGGTCACCGGGACCCTCGAGGAGATCGTGTTCGCCGACCCCGAGACCGCCGAGCGCTTCGTCGAGCTCACCGGGGTCGATGCGCTCGCGGTCGCGGTCGGCACCAGCCACGGCTCGGTGAAGTTCACGGACGCCGAGGGCGGACAGCGCCTACGCGTCGCGCTGATCGAGGAGATCAAGGACCGACTGCCGGACACGTACCTGGTCCTGCACGGATCTTCGTCGGTACCGGCCGAGGCCGTCGCCGTCATCAACGCGAACGGCGGACTCGTCCGGCCTTCCTATGGGATCTCGCCCGAGCAGAAGGCCGACGGGATCGCCACGGGTATCCGGAAGATCAACCAGGGAACGGACTCGCACCTCGCATGGACCGCTGCGCTGCGGGAGTTCCTCGCAGCGCACCCCGAGGTCGTGGAACCGAGCGCCCTCGTGGCGCCGGCCAACCGCGCGTTCCAGACGATGGTGACGCGACGGATGATCGAGTTCGGCTCGGTGGGCCGAACATCCTGACTGGAGACGAGAAGCACATGCCGCCGAACTTCGTCATCGGTGTCGACATCGGCACTTCGAGCACGAAGGGCGTGCTCGTGGACACCGAGTCCGGCGCGGTCCTCGCGACGGCGAGCGTCGACCACGAGGTGAGCCGCCCGCGGCCCGGATGGGTCGAGATGGACGGGGACGTCTGGTGGGACGAATTCGTCGGCCTCACCCGGCGTCTGATCGCGGAGTCCGGAACGCCCCCGGAGTCGATCGCCGCGGTAGGGGTCAGTGGGATGGGGCCGTGCGTGCTCCTCGCGGACGAGGACGATGAGCCGGTCCGTCCCGCCATCCTGTACGGCGTCGACACGCGAGCGACCGAACAGATCGCGTCGATGACCGCCGAGCTCGGCGTCGACGACATCGTGCGCGTCGGGGGCTCGACCCTCACCACGCAGGCAGCGGGACCGAAACTCCAGTGGATCCACGACCACGAGCCGGCCGCTCGCCGACGGGCACGCCGCCTGTTCATGCCCGCATCCTGGCTGGCACGCAAGCTGACCGGTGCCTACGTGCTCGACCACCAATCGGCCAGCCAGTGCTCGCCGCTCTACGACATCGAGCGCGAGCAGTGGCGCGAGGACTGGTGGCTCCGGTATGCATCCGGAATCGAGCCGCCTCGGCTCCGATGGGCCGGCGACCCGGCCGGAACGGTCACCGCGGACGCCGCAGCGATCACGGGCCTGCGCGAGGGAACTCCGGTCATCACGGGCACGATCGACGCCTGGTCGGAGGCCGTCAGCGTCGGGGCGCACGAGAACGGCGACCTGATGCTCATGTACGGAACCACGATGTTCCTCATCGCCACCGGCGAGCAGACGCTCCGCACGCCGTCGATGTGGACGACGGCCGGCGCCTTCCCCGGATCCCGAAACCTCGCGGGCGGATTGGCGACCTCAGGGGCGATCACCGCCTGGTTGAAGGAACTGGTCGGTGCGGACTATGCGGCGCTCCTGGGCGAGGCGGAACTCTCGCCCCCCGGCGCGAACGGGCTGCTCATGCTCCCGTACTTCGCCGGTGAGCGCACGCCGATCCAGGATCCCGACGCCCGCGGCGTGCTCGCCGGGCTCACCTTGAGCCACTCGCGCGGCGATCTCTACCGCGCGGCGCTCGAAGCGACGGCGTTCGGCGTCCGCCACAATGTCGAGACCATGCGCGCGGCCGGCGCCGACATCCGACGGATCGTGGCCGTGGGCGGAGGCACGCTCGGCCGCCTGTGGCTCCAGATCGTGTCGGATGTCACGGGCCTCGAGCAGGAGGTACCGGGTACGACCGTCGGCGCGAGCTACGGTGCGGCCGTGCTCGCCGCCGGGCTCGTCGGCCCGGCGCCCGACCTCTCGACCTGGAACCCCCCGGTCACGACCATCCGCCCCGATCCGGGTCGGCGGGACGACTACGACGAACTGTTCGGGCTGTACCTCGAGCTCTACGACTCCACCAAGACCATCGCACACCGGCTCGCCGCGCGGCAGAGCCGTCGAGACACCTGACCGGCGACCCCACCAGGAGGAAGCAACCATGACGACGTACACCCTTCCCACCGTCGCGCAGCGGCCGGCCCCAGCGCCCAAGACGGCCTACCTCATCGCGAGTGGAGACCTGCGCGAGTCCGCCAACACGGCCGGCTGGGCGACGCAGGCGAAGATGGAGGCCGACGTCACCGCGGCGTTCGCCGACCTCGGCTGGACGGTCACGCGCGCGAACGACGTCGATCCGGAACTCGGTCACGGGTTCATCCGGAGCCAGCGGATGGGCCTCGAGGTCTTCAAGACGATCCCCGTCGATGCGCCGCTGATCGTGGCCGAGGCGGTCTGGCAGTACTCGCACCACGTGCTCGCCGGCCTCCGCACGCACCGGGGTCCCATCCTCACGGTCGCCAACTTCGCTGGGGACTGGCCCGGGCTCGTCGGGCTGCTCGGGCTCAACGCCGGGCTGACGAAGATGGGCAAGCCGTACTCCACGATCTGGTCCGTCGACTTCACGGACGACTGGTTCAAGGCGGGGCTGCGGGAGTGGACCGAGACCGGGATCATCACGCACGATGCCTCGCACGTGCGGGAGCTCCCCGAGCTGCCCGACACCGACGAGGTCGCCCTCGGTCGCGCGCTCGGCCGGGAGCTGCTCGCCGACAAGGCCATCATCGGCGTCCTCGACGAGGGATGCATGGGCATGTACAACGCCATCTTCGACGACGAGCTCCTGAATCCGATCGGCATCTACAAGGAGCGCCTGTCGCAGTCCGCGCTCTACGCGGAGATGCTCACCGTCACCGACGACGAGGCCGACGTCGCGACCGCGTGGCTCACCGAGCAGGGGATGACGTTCGTGTTCGGTTCGGACGAGGCCACCGAACTCACGCCGGCGCAGGTCCGCTGGCAGATGAAGATGTACATCGCGGCACTGCGGATCGCCGACGACTTCGGCCTGGACGCCATCGGCATCCAGTACCAGCAGGGTCTGAAGGACCTCGTCCCGGCGTCGGACCTCGCGGAGGGCGTGCTCAACTCGACCAACAGGCCCCCGGTCCGCTCCCGTGACGGCGAGCGAGAACTGTTCGCCGGGCGGGCGTTCCCGCACTTCAACGAGGCCGACGAGGGCGTCGCCGTCGATGCGCTCATCACCGACCGGGTGTGGCGCGCCATGGGGCTCGTGCCCGACAACACCCTGCATGACGTGCGATGGGGAGACGAGTACGGCGGTCGGTTCGTCTGGGTGTACGAGATCTCGGGTTCCGTGCCCGACTCGCACCTCGGCGGCTGGCAGAACGCGGAGGGATGGCGGCAGAGCCCGGTGTTCTTCCCGGCCGGCGGGTCGACGATCAACGGGGTGAGCAAGCCCGGTGAGGTCGTGATCTCGAGGGTCTTCATCGCCGACGGCATATTGCAGGCCGACGTCTTCCGCGGGACGGTCGTCGAGCTGCCGGAGGAGGAGACCCTTCGACGCAAGAACGCGACCAACCCCGAGTGGCCGATCGCCCACGTCGTGCTCCACGACGTGTCCCGCGACCAGTTCATGGCCCGGCACAAGGCCAACCACGCGCAGCTGGTCTACGCGCCCGATGCCGAGATGGCCGACCGGGCGCTGGCCGCGAAGGCCGCGATGCTCGACGAGATCGGGGTCAAGGTGAACCTCGTGGGCCGCGTGAACCTCTGACCCGACCCGCGTCAGGCGGTGATGATCTCGAGGCCTGCGCCGCGCAACGCCTCGAGCTGGGCGGCGTCCGCTTCGACGCCGGTGATGAGCGTGTCGATGTCCGAGAGCGGGGCGACCCGGCTGAGCTGGGTGACCCCCAGCTTCATGCTGTCGGCGACGATGACGCCCCGGTGGGCGGCTTCGAGCATGCGGCGCTTCATGTCGGCTTCGGGCACGTTGGCGTTCGTCACGCCGACATCGACCTGAACGCCGGTGCATCCGATGAACGCGATGTCCGCCTGCATGCGGTCGAAGAGCATGTCGGCGAGCGGCGCGACCAACGAGTGCTGTTCGGGCCGGAGCGTGCCGCCGGTCACGATCACGGTGAACCGCGGAATCGCCTTCTCGAACTCCAGCGCGATGTTCAAGGCGTTCGTGATGATCACGACGTCGGAGATGTCCTCGCGGGCGGCAAGCGATCGCGCCACCGCGGTCGTCGTCGTCCCGACGTCGAGGATCACCGCCTGGTACGAGCGCACCATCTGGGCGGCCGCCCGTCCGATCCGCTTCTTCTCGTCGACGCTCGTCATCATCGACTTCTCGAACGGGCGCTCGAGCGCCCGTGAGCGCAATCCGGCGATCGCTCCACCATGGACGCGCTGGATGACCCGCGTCTCGGCGAGCGCATCGAGGTCGGAGCGGATCGTCACCTCGGAGACGCCGAGGAATCGGCTCAGATCGGAGACGCGGGCGAAGCCGTGCTGCTCGATGAGCGACATGATCTTCTCCCGCCGTGATTGGGGGAGCAGACCGGGACCGGGGTTCGACACGAAGCGATCATGTGCCGCTTGCGTTTTTTTGTCAATCCGTCGGCACCGCAAACCGACCCGCTGCGACCCACGGCCGAATCGCCAGGGGTTGGGCGGGGCGCCCGGTCAGCACGGCGGGCGCCCCACCCGGTCTCATCCGGCGACGTGCACCGTGATCTCGCCGCCGTCGGTCACCCCGGCCGAGTTCTCGAGCTCGACGGCGTAGCGGTGCTCGCCTGCCGCGGCACCGGAGATCGAGAAGGTGACGACCCGTTCGGCGTCGGCGTCGCGGTAGGTCCGATCGATCACGCGACCGTCCTCGAGCAGTCGCACGACGGTGGTCGGCTCGCCCCTGCCCGTCTTCACCTTGAGATCGAAGTCGCCGTCGGCGTCGGGGCCGCGGCGCGGCCCGGTGAGCGCCGAGACCTCGGCCGCGGGCGGTGCCGCGGTCGCGTCGTCGGCGCCCGCCTCCTTCCACATCGCGCCGTTGAGCGGCGTCACCGTGAGCGACTCGAGCGTCGCCTCGCCGCCGTCGGCGAACAGGCCGATTCGGTCGGCCCCGGCGTTCGGGAAGACCTGGTCGGTGATCGTCGTGCGGCCGTCGGCCGTGAACACCTCGACCGAGGCGCGGTCGACCCAGACGGTGAGGGCGATGCGGCCGTCGGCGAGCGGCACGGCGACGTCGTCGATCGATGCGAAGCCGGGGTGGAAGCCGGTGACTCCCGAGTCGCGGCGGTCGACGAACAGCCGGCTCGATCGCGCGTCGTATCCGATGCGCGTCGCCGACTCGTCGTCGCCGAGCACGGTCAGCCCCGCGGCATCCGCTGTGCCGGGGTCGATGATGGCGTCGATGCGCACCCGGTCGCCCGCGATCGGCAGGGTCTCAGCACCCGAGCCGATCGCCCGGCCGCCGGCGGCACCGGCCGGGTCGGTGTAGATGCGGTCGTCCTGCTCGAGCTGCGCGAACTCGGGCACGACCTGCTGCGTCAGGCGCGGACCCTTCGGGGTGCTGACGAGCGCGACCTCGCGCGGCAGCGCCATCGCGCTCCGCCAGGAACCGGTCGGGATGTCCTGGGCGTAGTCCCAGTCGTTCATCCAGCCGAGCATGACCCGTCGGTCGTCGGGCGCGCCGTTGAACGACACGGTGGCGTAGTAGTCGCGGCCCCAGTCGAGCCAGTCGTACCCCTCGATGCGCGGCGTCGCCGAGGCATCGGAGAACATCACCTGGTCGACGAGCACGTGCCCCCAGCCCGACCGGTTGTTGTCCACGATGCGAACGGATGCCTCGCGCCCGGCGAACTCCGAGACATCCCAGCTGCGCCAATCGAGGCCCTCGCTGTTCGTGCCGGTCGCCGACCGCACGACCTCGCCGTCGACGATGAGGTTGACGGTCGTCTCATCCGAGCGCACCACCGCGGGCTCGGCGCCGAGCACGAAGTGGTCGGCGGTGAGGTGCCCCCAGCCACCCGTGGCGGCGTCGTGCACGCGCAGCCTCGCTTCGCGGCCGGCGAACTCCGAGACATCCCAGCTGCGCCAGTTCAGGGCGCCCGCCTCGGGGCCGGTCGCCGCGCGCACGACCTCGCCGTCGACGACGAGCTGCACCTCGAGCGACCCGTCGGTGCGCTTGCCGCCGCCGAGCAGGAAGCTCAGGTGCGCTTCACCGGGCTCGATCGTGAACGCGGGCGACGTGAGGTCGCCGACGTTGTCGTCGCCCTTCGGACCGCCTTCCCACGTGTTGATGCGCTTCGCGCCGAGGAAGTACTCGCCGCCCGCGGTCGAGGGGTTGCGGGCCGGGTCGGTCGCGAAGTCGCCCGTGATCTCCCAGCCGCTGTCGGCGAGCGTCGTGCCGTCGGGCAGCTCGAAGTCGAAGAGCGTGCGGCCCGCGGGCGGCTCGTTGCCGAGCTGCGCGCCGTCGACGTGCGGGTGGTTGCCGCCGCCGACGAGCAGGTTCACGACGTCGCTCTCGACGGTGAAGGTCGGCGACTCGAGGGTGCCGACGGGCCAGTCGCCGTCGTTGAATCCGTTGACGAGGCCGGCGCCGATGTAGCCCGACACGGGGTTCTGCCCGGGCAGGGTTCCTGCGGCGGGGGCTTCGCCCCACGGGCCGTTCTTCCAGTTGCCGGGCTCGTTGTTCACGGTCCAGCCCTCGTAGCTGCCGTCGTCGAAGCCGGCGAACAGCGTGCCCTCGGGCAGCTGGTCGGCGCTCACCGTGCTCTCGGAGGTGAACGTCGTTCCGTCGAAGTCGCCGACGAAGTACTGGCCGCCCGAGCCGCCGTTCGGCCCGCCCGGGTTGAGGTTCACCACGAGCACCCACTTGGTGTTCGCCGGGTCGCCGTCTACCGCGAGGGGGAACAGGTCGGGGCACTCCCAGATGCCGCCGGTCGCGTTCGCCGGGCCGAACGTGCTGAGCTCGGTCCAGGTCTTGAGGTCGTCGCTGCGCGAGAGGATCACCTGGTAGCTCGTCGCCTCGACCGCGGCCATCACCCAGTACGACTCGCCGGTGTCGGGGTTCGTGTAGCGGAACACCTTCGGGTCGCGGAAGTTCGCCGAGTCGCGGTCGTAGACCGGGTTGCCCTCGTACTTCGTCCACGTCTGCCCGTGGTCGAGCGAGTAGGCGAGCGACTGCGCCTGCTTGCCCGCGTGGGTCGGGTGGGCGCCGGTGTAGGCGCTCGTGTAGATCGCGACGAGCGGCGGGTCGTCGGCGGTGCCGAAGCCCGTCGTGTTCTCCTCGTCGACGACGACCGAGCCCGAGAAGATGTCCTCGATCGCGACGCCCGAGCCGTCGAAGGTCTGCGGGATCGCGAGCGGCTGCTCCTCCCAGTGCACGAGGTCGGTGCTCGTCGCATGGCCCCAGCTCATGTTGCCCCAGCGGGTGCCGCTCGGGTTGTGCTGGAAGAACAGGTGCCACGTCCCGTCCTCGTAGACCAGGCCGTTCGGGTCGTTCATCCAGTTGCGTTCGGGCGAGAAGTGCAGGTACGGGCGGTACTGCTCGCTCGCGGGGTCGGGTGCCGTCTCGGCAAGCGCCGGCGCGGCGGCGGCGAGCGTGCAGCCCGCCGCGGTCACGGCCGCGACTGCGGCCAAACGGAATCTTGATACCGTCGTCATCGGTTGAATCGCCCTTCATTGCGCGGAACTCGTCACCGAAGTGACATCGTTGTCAATCGAACGTCGGCGATGCTACGCAGTGTCGACCGGACAATGCAAGCGCGAGGCGACACCTGTCGTGCGGCGTCGCCCGACGGGTCGCGCGGTGCGGTCTCATCGCGCGCGCCGTCCCACGGCGCGGACTCGAGTGCGGGTGTCGCGCGGTGCGGATACGGTGGCCCGCGCCCGAGCAGTGGCAGGTCCGAGTGGCAGGTCAGCGGTGGCGGGCTCCGGTCGTGCGGCTCGTCGGTGAGGGGAGGCCGGCGCGGCTCAGCTGCCGATCGTGTCGGGCGGTCCGACGGCGTGCGGCACGCGCAGCAGCGCCCCCTCGTGGCGCACGGTCGCGGCCGCGATCGTCATCGCCGCGTCGAGCGCGACGGACCAGGATGCCTCGTCGTCGGGCAGCCCGCGGGCGCCGACGTGGTGCGCGATGGCGGACAGGGTCGCATCGCCGGCACCCATCGTGTCGACGACCGGTCCCGGCAGCGGCACGATACCGGCGCGCACGTGCAGGTCGCCGTGGTGCACGGCGGCCCCGTCTCGGCCGGCGGTCGCGAGCACGGCGAGGGGGCGTGGGCGCGAGGCATCCGGGTCAGGGGATGTCGAGCCCGTGTCGCTGCCGCCCGCCGACTGGCGGGAGGATGCAGCGCGTAGCCGCTCGACGAACACCTCGAGGCCCTCACCGAGCAGCAGCTCGGCGTCTTCGTCGCCGACCTTCACGAGCAGGGCGCCCGCCGCGACGTCCTCGAACGCGGCCGCGAAGGCGGCGCGGTCGTGCAGCATGCCGGCGCGGGGGTTGCCGTCGACGACGAGGCGCTCGGCGCTGCGCGCGATCGCGGCGCGCAGCGCGGCGACCTGGCCGGCGTCGTCGAACGGGAAGCAGCTGACGACGACGAGATCGGCCCCGTCGATCGCGGCGAGGGTCGCCCCGTCGAAGCGCAGCGCGCGGTGTCGGGCCGCCTCGTTGAACTCGTAGCGCGGCTCGCCCTCGCGGCGGTCGGAGATCGCGCGGGAGGTGCCGCGCGGTGACGGGCTCGCGACGAGCCGCACCCCGTAGTCGTCGAGGAAGGCGCGGATGCGCCGGCCCGGCTCGTCGTCGCCGACCATCGCCACGAGCGTCACCTCGTCGCCGAGGAGCGACAGGCCGACCGCGACGTTGAGCGCCGCGCCGCCGACGAACTCGCGGGAGCCCTTCGGGTCGCGGAGCTCGTCGATGAGCGCGTCGCCGATGACGGTGACCCGCGTGCGGCGTGTCGCCTGTGCCTGCTCGGCCACCCGTCAGCCCGCCCGCGGGGGGATCTCGCCGCTGCCGCGCTCGATGAGCTCGGTCGCGATGACGGTGCGGGTGGCGGGCGAGTCGTCGCCGTCGAGGCGGGCGAAGACGCGCTCCGCGGCGACGCGGCCGATCGCGTACGGGTCCTGTGCGACGACCGTGGCACCGGGCTCGAGCAGGTCGGCGAGCGGCACGTCGTCGAACCCGACGAGTGCGGTGTCGCGATGCCGCCCGAGTTCGCGGAGTGCACGGATCACGCCGATCGTCACGAGGTTCTGGCTCGAGAAGATCGCCGTGGGCGGGTCGGGCTGCGAGAAGAGGGCGAGCGTCGCCTCGCGAGCGGATGCCTCGTCGTGGAGCTCGTCGATCATCGGCAGATCGCGCGTGGCCACGCCGGCCCGGCCGAGCTCCTCGAGATAGCCGCGACGGCGCTCGCGCGCCGTCTGGATGCGGACGCGGTCACCGAGGTAGGCGATTCGGCGGTGGCCGCGCTCGATGAGGTGGCGGGTCGCGGCGGCGGCGCCGTCGGCGTTGTCGCTCACGACGACGTCGGAGGAGAGGCCGGCCGGCTCGCGGTCGACGAACACGATCGGCGTGCCGCGGCGCTGCTCGGGTGCGAGGTAGGCCTGGCTGTCGGAGACGGTCGTGAGGATGAGGCCGTCGACCCGGCGGCGGAGGAACGCCGAGACGGTCGCCTGCTCGCGGTCGGGATCGTCGTCGAGACTCGAGGCGAAGACCGCGACCCCGCGGCCGAGGGCGACGTCTTCGACGGCGCGGTGCACGGCCCCGGCGAACGGGTTGTCGACGCTGCCGACGAGGAGACCGAGCGTGCGGGTTCGGCCGTCGGCGCGGCGCAGGTTGCCGGCGTGGAGGTCGGGCTGGTAGTCGAGCGTGCGGGCGGCCTCGCGCACCTTGGCGATGGTCGCGGCGCTCACGTTCGGTTCGCCGTTGATGACTCGCGAGACGGTCTTGATGCCGACGCCGGCGAGGGCGGCGACATGGCGCATGGTCGGCCGGGAGCGCGGCCCTTCGTCCATCGCGGTATTTGACAACGGTGTCACCTTTTGGTCTCGAATGTACGGATTCGACTTGACTATACACACCGACATCGACTAAACCTACGGTTGACATCGTTGTCAGGAGGGCAACGGTCCCCCCACACCAGAGGAGATTCATCGATGAATCACGCAGCACGCGGCGGGCTCCGCCGTCGACTCACCGCCGGCATCACGATCACGGCGGCAGCCGCACTCGCCCTCACGGGCTGTGCCTCGAGCGGCGGCTCGACCGGTTCGGGCTCCGACGACGAGATCGGCGTCTCGCTCATCGTGAAGACGACGACGAACCCGTTCTTCGTCGCCATGCAGGACGGCGCGAAGGAGGCGGCCGACGAGCTCGGCGTCGACCTCACGCTCGCCGCGGGCAAGGAGGACGGCGACGAGGACACCCAGATCCAGGCGATCGAGAACGCGATCTCGAAGGGCGACGCGGGCATCCTGATCACCCCGAACGGCCCCGCGGTCGAAGACGCGCTGATCAAGGCGCGCGACGCGGGCCTCTACGTCATCGCGCTCGACACCCCGCCGGCCGACCCCGAGGCCGTCGACATCACCTTCGCGACCGACAACTTCCTCGCCGGCCAGAAGATCGGCGAATGGACCGCGGCGAAGCTCGACGGCGAGAAGGCGACGATCGCCATGATCGACCTGTTCGACGACAAGGTCGTCTCGGTCGACTGGGCCCGCGACCAGGGCTTCCTCGACGGCATGGGCATCGACCTCGCCGACTCGGAGAAGAACGGCGACGAGGCGAAGACCGGCAGCTACTCGGGCGGCGAGTACGAGATCGTCGGCAACGAGGCATCCCAGGGCGCCGAAGACGGCGGCCGCACGGCCGCCGAGACGCTGCTGAGCAAGAACCCCGACATCAACGTCGTCTACACGATCAACGAGCCCGCCGCCTACGGCGCGTACGAGGCGTTCAAGGCCGCGGGCGCGACCGACGACCTCATCGTCGTCTCGGTCGACGGCGGCTGCGCCGGCGTGCAGAACGTCGCCGACGGCATCATCGACGCCACGAGCCAGCAGTACCCGGTGAAGATGGCCGACCTCGGCGTGCAGGCGATCTTCGACCTCGTCGAGACCGGTGAGAAGCCCGAGACGAGCGAGGGCCTCGACTTCTTCAACACCGGCGTCGAACTCGTGACCGACGACCCCCAGGACGGCGTCGACTCGATCGACACCGCCGAAGCCGGCGAGATCTGCTGGGGCTGATCGCCCCGGCCGCCTGAGCCCGGTGCGGGTCGGGTGACGGATGCCCCGGCATCCCGCTCCTCCCCGGCCCGCACCGATCCTCACCGCCCCCACCGACACGACGGAGTAAGAAACGTGAGTCAGCACACCACCGAACCGGCGCCCGCGGCGCCGGCCCAGCCCACCAGCGGGCCGCCGACCTCGGCGCTCGACCTGGCCGAGGAGTTCCTCGACCGCTCCACGCCGCTCAGCCGAATCCGCAACGTCCTGCACCGCTATCCCGCGATCAGCCCGGCGATCGTGCTCGTGATCGCCGTCATCGTCTTCGGAATCCTGAACGACCGGTTCCTCAACCCGGCGAACCTCTCCCTCATCACCCAGCAGGTCGCCGTCGTCGGCACGCTCGCCGTCGCCCAGACCCTCGTGATCCTCACCGCCGGCATCGACCTCTCGGTCGGCGCGGCCATGGTGCTGAGCTCGATGGTCATCGCGCAGACGGCGGTGAACCAGGGCATTCCAGCGGTCATCGCGCTGCTGCTCGGCCTCGTCGTGGGGCTCGCCGCGGGCGCCCTCAACGGCGTGCTCGTCACCCGGCTCAAGCTGCCGCCCTTCATCGTGACCCTCGGCACGCTCAGCATCTTCGTCGCGCTCACGCTGCTCTACTCTGGCGGCGCCACGGTGCGCGGCGGCGAGATGCCCGAGCTCCTCACCTGGACGGGGTCGACGTTCGACATCGGCGGCGTCAACTTCACCGTCGGCGTGCTGCTCATGCTGCTGCTCTACGTGGCGATCGCCTTCATCCTGTCGAAGACCGCCTGGGGCCGCCACGTCTACGCGGTCGGCGACGACCCCGAGGCCGCGCGCCTCGCCGGCATCAGCGTCAGCCGCGTGCTCCTCAGCGTCTACCTCGCCGCCGGGGCGATCCTCGCGCTCGCCGCGTGGATCCAGATCGGGCGCACCAACGCCGCCTCGCCGAACGCGGGCGCCGAGCTCAACCTCGACTCGATCACCGCCGTCGTCATCGGCGGCACGAGCCTCTTCGGCGGTCGCGGCACCGTCTGGGGCACCCTCCTCGGCGCGCTCATCGTCGGGGTGTTCCGCAACGGCCTCTCGCTCGCCGGGCTCGACGTGCTCTGGCAGACGTTCGCGGTCGGCGTGCTCATCATCGTGGCCGTCTCGGTCGACCAGTGGATCCGGAAGGTACGCAAATGACCACCGCAACCCCCGCATCGTCGGGAACCCAGACCCGCACGCCCGTGCTGCAGGCCCGGCGCCTCGTGAAGACCTTCGGCCGGGTCGTCGGGCTCGACGGCGTCAGCCTCGAGCTCTACCCGGGCGAGGTGCTCGCCGTCATCGGCGACAACGGCGCCGGCAAGTCGACGCTCATCAAGTGCCTCACGGGCGCCTACGTCCCCGACGAGGGCGAACTGCTGCTCGACGGCCGGCCCGTGCACTTCAAGCGCCCGCAGGACGCCCGCGCGGCCGGCATCGAGACCGTGTACCAGAACCTCGCGGTCTCGCCGGCACTCGACGTGGCCTCCAACCTGTTCCTCGGTCGCGAGGTGCGCAAGAAGGGCGTCCTCGGCTCGGTGTTCCGCGTCGTCGACCAGAAGGGCATGCGCCGGCAGGCGCGCGAGCAGCTCGCCTCGCTCGGCATCTCGACCCTGCAGGACGTGACCGTGCCGGTCGAGAACCTCTCGGGCGGCCAGCGCCAGGCGGTCGCGGTCGCCCGGGCCGCGGCGTTCGGCTCGAAGGTCGTCGTGCTCGACGAGCCCACCGCCGCGCTCGGCGTGCGCGAGTCGAACCAGGTGCTCGAGCTCGTGAAGCGACTGCGCGACCAGGGCATCCCGGTGATCCTCATCTCGCACAACATGCCGCACGTGTTCGAGGTGGCCGACCGCATCCACGTCCAGCGGCTCGGCAAGCGCGCCGCGACGATCACGCCCGAGTCGCACTCGATGACCGACGCGGTCGCGATCATGACGGGCGCGGCGACGGCGTGACCGACCGGGATGCCGCGGCGCCGGTGCGGCTCGTCGCCGAGTTCACCGCCCTGCCCGGGCGCGAGGAGGAGGTCGAGCGCCTCCTCCTCGCGCTCACCGTCGAGGTGCGACGCGAACCGGGATGCCTCGAGTTCACGCCGCTCAGGGTCGCGAGCGCGCCCGTGCTCGACGCGGGCACGGCACTGGCGGTGACCCCGGGCCCGGCGCCGGTGCGCCGCCGCTTCATCGTGACCGAGACGTATCGGGATGCCTCGGCGTTCGCCGATCACCTCGCCGCGCCGTACGGCGCGCCCTTCAACGCCGCGCTCGGCCCGCTCATCGAGGAGGACGGTTCGCAGCTCACGTTCGTGCAGCAGCTCGCCTGACCTCGGCCGTCCGACCCCGTCGGCCAGGTCGGGCGGTACAGGTCACGACGTGGGCGAGGCGTCTGCCTTCGCAGGGTCGAGCCGCACCGAGCCGACGAGCTCGTGGACGTCGACCCCGGGCCCGGGCGGCCGGTCGGGGACGGTCTGGATCGGCCCGGTGGCGAGGTGCTCCGGCACGAGCTGGACGCCGCCGGTCGAGTTGGCCGACATCATGAGGTCGTTGACCCACTCCTTGTTGAGTTCGGGGCGCTCGGGGGCGTCGAACACGAACCGCAACGGGATGGTCGGGTGCATCCAGATCGTCGACCGGCCGCGGGGCTGGTCGTCGGGGTGCTGCCACGAGAGCGTGAAGCTCTCGCCACGGCGGAGCTTGGTGATGAGTGCAACCTTCAGATGGGCGAGTGCGCGATCCTCGATGCCGATAGGAGTCTGCGAGTCGCCGTAATACAGAGTTCCCATGCCGGGATGATAATCAGAAATCAGCGCGATCTGTACCCCTTTCGGGGGTGCGGCCAGGTCGCGTCGTCGGCCGTCTCCAGTAGCGTCTCGGTGAACCCCATCATGCCGAGGAGCCCCATGCCCATCTCCGCCGACGACCCCCGACTCGTGACCCCGCACACGGCTGCCGCGACCCGCTACGACGACGTGCCGTTCCGGCGGGCGGGCGCGAGCGGCGTGCCGCTGCCGCGCGTCTCGCTCGGGCTGTGGCAGAACTTCGGCCGCGATCGCTCGTTCGAGAGCCGGCGACGCATCCTGCTGCACGCGTTCGATCGCGGCGTCGTGCACATCGACCTCGCGAACAACTACGGGCCGCCTTACGGCGCCGCCGAGACGACGTTCGGCAACGTCCTCGAGACCGACCTCGGGCGCTACCGCGACGAGCTCTTCGTCACGACGAAGGCGGGCTACGACATGTGGCCGGGGCCGTACGGCGACGGCGGGTCGCGCAAGTACCTCGTCCGATCGCTCGAGCAGAGCCTCACCCGCATGCGCACCGACCACGTCGACGTCTTCTACTCGCACCGGGTCGACCCCGACACGCCGCTCGAGGAGACGATGCAGGCGCTCGTGGACATCGTGCGCAGCGGCAAGGCGCTCTACGTCGGCATCTCGAACTACCCGGCGCCGCTCGCGCGCCGGGCGCACGACCTCCTGGCGGGGGAGGGCGTGCGTCTGCTGCTGCACCAGCCGCGCTATTCGCTGTTCGATCGCACGCCCGAGGCCGAGCTGTTCCCGCTGCTCGAGGAGCTGCAGGTCGGCAGCGCGGTGTTCTCCCCGCTCGCGCAGGGGCTGCTGACGGCGAAGTACCTCGACGGCACGGTGCCCGCCGACTCGCGGGCGGCCGACAGCCGGTTCCTCGACGGGTCGGCGCTCACCGACGACTACCTGCGTCGCATCCGGGGCATCGACGGGGTGGCGAAGCGGGCGGGTCTCTCGATTCCGCAGCTTGCCGTGGCGTGGGTGCTGCGCAACCCGGCGGTGACCACGGCCATCATCGGGGCGTCGCGGCCCGAGCAGGTCGACGACGCGGTCGCCGCGAGCAAGGCCGAACTCGCCGCCGAGGTCGTCGAGGCGCTCGAGGAGTTCGCGGCGCCGGCGGGGGAGACCGCCGACGCGGACTGAGCCGGCCGGTCGGGTCGGAACGAGAGGCGTGCTCCCCATCGGGAGCGCGCCTCTTTCGCGCGCCCGGAAACCCGCTCGGCAGGGACGGATGTTGACAAGTCGGAGCATCGTCACGATGATATTTGGATAACATCCAATTTTCTGACGATGACGACGCCGTCATCGGGGACAGGAGTCCTCATGGCCCCCTCCATGACGAAGATCTCGGCGGCGCTGGCCGCTGCCGTACTGGTCGCCGCGCTCGCCGCGTGCAGCCCGGGCGACGGCGGCTCGGGCCCCGCCGACACCGGCACGCTGCACGTCGCCCGCGCCGAATCGTTCGACGGCTGGGACCCCGACCAAGCCGCCGCCTACGCCACCTACCAGACCCTGCAGGGCGTGCTCGAACCGCTGCTCCGCTTCAACGCCGAAGGCACCGAGGTCGAGGCGGGCCTCGCGAAGTCGTGGACGTACGACCCGGCGGCCCTGACCTGGACCTTCGTGCTGCAGGACGACACCCGGTTCAGCGACGGAACCCCGCTCACGTCGGCCGACGTGGCGTTCTCCGCCGGCGTCTGGGCGGAGGGGGCGAACTACGGCGCGCTCTACGCGAACATCACGGACGTCTCGACCCCGGACGACCGCACGACGGTGTTCGCGCTCGCCGAGCCCGACTCGACCCTTCCGGTCCTCATGACCTGGGCGTCGTCGGCGATCTTCCCCGCCGACTTCGGCGGGAAGACGAGGGAGGAGTACTTCGAGAAGCCGGTGGGTGCCGGCGCGTTCTCGGTCGTCGACTGGTCGCCGGGCGGACGGATCACCCTCGAGAAGAACGCCCATTACTACCAGCCGGGCCGGCCGCACGTCGACGAGGTCGTCATCGACGTCCTCCCCGACGCGACCGAGCGCGGCGCGCAGTTCCAGGCCGGACAGGTCGACATCTCGGAGTACGTCGGGGCGAGCGACGCCAAGCAGTACGGCGATGCGCTGGTCGCGCTCCCGGTCGGCCAGGTCGAGCACCTGAGCTTCAACACGACCAAGGCCCCGCTCGACGACCCCGACCTCCGCAAGGCGATCGCGTACGCGATCGACTACGACTCGATCACCGAGGGCGCTTTCAAGGGCTACGGTTCCACGCCGCGCGGAATCATCCCCCCGAACCTCGCCAACTGGGCGCCGCCGACCGATGCGCCGTTCGCGATGGACCTCGACCGCGCGAAGGAACTGCTCGACTCCTCGGGAGCCGGCGTCACCGAGCTCGAGGTCGTCTACGACGCGGCCAACGCCACCGATCACCTCGTCGCCCAGATCCTCAAGGCGAACCTCGCCGAGATCGGCATCGACCTCGAGCTCACGGGGCTCGAGACGGGCGCCTTCCTGAGCCGCGCCTACGGGCTCGACGCCGACCTCGTGCTCTGGTCCTACGGCGCCGTCTCGCCCGACGTGGTCGACCCGCTCGGCTGGATCCTCGGCACGTCGTGGCTGTTCACGGGCTTCGAGACCGGCACGGTCGAGCAGCAGTTCTTCGACTACGCGGCGACGGACTCGCCCGCCGAGAAGCAGAAGATCGTCGAGACCGTCCAGAACGAGGCGCTCGAGAACGCGCAGGCGGTCAGCCTGTCGGAGTTCCAGGTGCTGCACGGTGTGAGCGACCGCGTCACGGGGTTCGCCGCCGCACCGTGGGGCATGTACTACTGGGACACGATCAAGGTCGGCGAGTAGCGCATGGAGCGGTACCTCTTCGTCGGCAAGCGCCTCGCGCTCGCGATACCGCTGCTGTTCGGCATCGTGCTCCTCGTCTTCCTCATCCTCCAGGTGACCCCGGGCGACCCCGCCCGGCTCGTCGTCGGCCTGCGGGCCTCCGAGGCGGAACTCCAGCAGGTGCGCGAACAGCTCGGGCTCGACGATCCCGCGATCGTGCAGTACTTCCGCTACGTCGGGGAGGTGCTCACCGGCGACCTCGGCTACTCGTACAAGTCGAACGAGCCGGTCTCCGGGATCATCGCCGAACGCCTCCCCGTCACGATCTGGCTGCTCGGGTTCGGCGCCCTGTTCTCGCTCCTGATCTCCGTGCCGCTGGCCATCGCCTCGGCGCGCCGGCCCGATCGGGCGTTCGACCACGCGACGCGCGGGTTCGGCCTCGTCGCGCTCGCGATGCCGTCGTTCTGGGTGGGCATCATCCTCATCCTCACGGTGGCGCTGCCGACGGGATGGTTCCCGGTGGGCGGGTTCGGGTCGACGCCGGCGGAGCACCTGCGCTCGATCGTGCTGCCCGCGCTCACGCTCGCCCTCTCGATCGCCCCGCTGCAGGTGCGCAGCCTCCGGGCGAGCATCATCACCGTGCTCGGCGCCGAGCACGTGACGACGGCGAAGTCGCTCGGCGTCGGCCGGAACCGGGTCATGTCGAGGTTCGTGCTCCGCAACGCCGCGCCCCCGACGATCTCGATCCTCGCGCTGAACATCGGCTACCTGCTGTTCGGTGCGGTCGTCATCGAGACGACGTTCGCGCTCCCGGGCGTCGGCCAGGGCATCGTCCTCGCGGCGCGCCAGCGCGACATCCCGTCGATCCAGGGCTACACCCTGCTGTTCGCGGTCGTCGTCGTGCTCGTGTTCCTGATCGCCGACATCGTGACGTCGATCGCCGACCCGAGGCTGGAGGTCGAGTCATGAGCGCCGGCGCGGCGACGGCCGTCGCGATCGACGCGGGCCCGAGCCACGCGGTCGCGGGCGTCGAACGCGGGCGGATGCCTCGGCGAGTGCGGATCGGCGCGGCGATCGTCGTCGCCTACGTCCTCGTCGCCCTGTTCGCGCCGTTCATCGCCCCGTACGACCCGCTCGAGCAGGACATCGTCGACGCGCTGGCCTCGCCGAGCCCGGCCCACCTGCTCGGCACCGACGAGCTCGGGCGCGACGTGCTCTCGCGGCTCGTCTACGCGTCGCGCGTCGACCTGCTGGTCGGCTTCCTCGGGGCGGCGCTTCCCGCGGTGCTCGGCACGTTCCTGGGCGCGATCGCGGGGTTCCGCGGCGGTTGGGTCGACGGCACGATCATGCGCGTCTCGGACGTCGTGCAGGCGTTCCCGACCTACATCCTCATCATCGCGCTCGTGTTCGTGCTCGGCCCCGGCGTGGTCTCGATCCTCGTGGCGTTCACGCTCATCGCCTGGGTCGCGTACGCGCGCCTGATCCGCACGGAGGTGCTGCGGGTGCGGAGCCTCGACTACGTCGCCGCCGCGCGGGCCTCCGGCCTGCCGGCGCGACGAGTGCTCTGGCGCCATGTGTTCCCGAACTCGGTCGGACAGAGCATCGTGTACCTGCCCGCCGACGTCGTCGGGGCGACCCTCGGCCTCGCCGCGCTGTCGTTCCTCGGCCTCGGCATCCAGGCGCCGACGCCCGAGTGGGGCGCGATGATCGCGGCGGGCCAGCCGTACATCCGCGAGCAGTGGTGGCTGTCGACCGTGCCCGGACTCGTCGTGGTCGGGTTCGGGCTGGGGCTCAGCCTCATCGGAGAGGGCATCGAGGAATGGACGAGGAAATGACCCGTACGGTGTTGAGCGTCGACGACCTGCAGGTGCGGCTGAGGCTCGGCGGACGGACGGTGACGCCCGTCGACGGCGTCTCGTTCCAGGTCGCGGCCGGTGAGTCGCTGGGGATCGTCGGCGAGTCGGGATCGGGCAAGAGCCTCTCGTTGCGGGCGGTGCTCGGCCTGCTGCCGCCCGGCGGCTCGGCCGATGGCTCGATCCGCTTCGCCTTCGAGCGGGGCGAGATCAGCGGCGATGTCGAACATGCTCGCGGCCACGGGGTCGCCATGGTCTTCCAGGAGCCGATGACCGCCTTGAACCCGACGATGCGCGTCGGCGACCTCATCGGCGAGGCCGTCCGCGCGCGGGGCCGGGGCACCCGCCGGCTCTCGCGCGGCGAGGTGCGCCGACGCGTCGTCGAGCTGATGGCGAGCGTCGGCATCCCCGAGCCCGATCGTCGCGCCCGGATGTGGCCGCACGAGCTCTCGGGCGGCCTGCGGCAGCGCGTCATGATCGCGGCGGCCCTCGCGACCGAGCCCGAACTCCTGCTCTGCGACGAACCGACCACGGCGCTCGACGTCACCATCCAGGCCCAGATCCTCGACCTGCTCCGCCGGCTCCGCGAGGAGCGGGGGCTCGCCATGGTGTTCGTCTCGCACGATCTCGCCGTGGTCGCCGAGGTCTGCGACCGGGTCGCGGTCATGTACGCCGGCCGGATCATCGAGACCGGCCCGGTCGGCGAGGTGCTCAGCTCGCCGCGCCACCCCTACACGGCGGCGCTGCTCGCCTCGGCGCCGTCGTTCCACGGCGGCGACGACGCGCTCGCCACGATCCCCGGCTCCCCGCCCGACCCCCGCAGGTTCCCCCAGGGGTGCCGGTTCGCGGCGCGCTGCCGCTTCGCGCGCGAGGACTGCCGGACGGCGCCCTACGAGCTCGTCGGCGACGATCGCCGCGCGACCGCGTGCATCCATCCCGAGCAGTTGCTGGAGGCCAGCGCATGACCACCCTCCTCGAGGCCCGCGGCCTCACCGTGGGCTACCGCACCGGCTCGGCGCTGTTCGCGCGCCTGCGCCGCCGGCCCGTGCCGGTCGTGCACGCCATCGACTCGGTCGACCTGGTGGTCGAGCGCGGCTCGTCGGTCGGCATCGTGGGCGAGTCGGGCTGCGGGAAGTCGACGCTCGCGAAGGCGATCGTCGGGCTGGTTCCGCTCTCGGCGGGCGAGCTCGTGCTCGACGGCGAGCCGCTGCGACCGCATCGCTCCCGGCAGGAGACCCGCCGCATCCAGATGGTGTTCCAGGACCCGAGCTCCTCGCTCAACCCGTCGATGACGATCGGGCAGACCCTGCGTGAACTGCTGCGGGTGCACCGCATGGTGCCGGCCGACGGGGTGCAGCGTCGTGCCGAGGAGTTGCTCGGCCTCGTCGAGCTGCCGACGTCCCTCCTCGACGCGTACCCGCGCCGCCTCTCCGGCGGGCAGCGGCAGCGGGTCGGCATCGCCCGGGCGCTCGCTCTCGAACCGGAGATCCTGATCGCCGACGAATCGGTGGCCGCGCTCGACGTCTCCGTCCAGGCGGCGATCCTCAACCTGCTCCAGAAGCTGCGCGACGAGCTCGGGCTCACGCTGCTCTTCATCTCGCACGACCTCGCCGTCGTGCGCCACATCAGCGAGCGGGTCGTCGTGATGAACGGCGGCCGGATCGTCGAGGACCGGCCGACCGAGGAGCTGTTCTCCAGCCCGCGACATCCCTACACGGCGGCGCTGCTCGGCGCCGCGCCTCGCCTCGCCGGGGCGGCCTCGACCGCCGGTGCCGCGCGCCGCCGCGGAGGAGGCGCCGATCACTAGGATGGTGCGCGATGGGTGAGGAAACGACGACCACGGGGCGGCGGGCGAAGGGCAAGGCCCGCGAGGAGCTCGTCGTCGAGGCTGCCGGTCGGGCCATCGCCGAGCTCGGCCTCGCGAACGTCCGCGTCTCGGATGTCGCCGAGCGCGCCGGCATGACGCCGGGCCACGTCACCTACTACTTCCCGTCGAAGACCGAGCTCCTCATGCTCGCCATCCGGCAGAGTGAGGAGGCGCTCGTCGAGCAGGCCGAGGCCGAGCTCGCCGGGCTCGACGATCCGTGGGCGCGGCTCGAGCGACTCATCGAGCTCTCGGCGGCGAACGAGCGCGGCGACGCGGGCTGGATCCTCTGGTTCCAGGTCTGGTCGGACGCCGCGACGGACGACACCGTCGCCCGGGTGCACAACGAGCTCGACGACCGCTGGCGGCAGATCCTCATCGGCGTGCTCGCCGACGGCCGCGAGCGGGGCGCGTTCTCGTTCGACGACCTCGACGACACCGCCCAGCTCATCTCCGCGACGATCGACGGCCTGTCGATCCAGCTGACCGTCGGTGCGCCCGACTTCGACCGGGCGAGAATGCTCGACCTGTGCCTGCGCGCCAGCGCCGGCCTTCTCGGCGCGCAGGCGCCGATCGACTGCGCCTGACCGTTCGCCGCGCCTCGACCGGGGGCATCCGAACGTGCGTGCCGGCCTCTCGAGGCGACCTCTGCCGCGGCATCCGGCCGGCCTGATCCTCGGCGCGCCAGCTCGTCGCCCGTACCGACCGACCTCGTTCTGCGATCGCGCTTGCGTTAAAATTGGATGTCATCCAAAATATCGGTATCGCCACGCAACCGATGGAGGAACTTCCGTGTCAGAGACGACGCCCACGCCGGCCGAGGCCGGCTACTCGATGCCGGCCGAGTGGTCGCCGCACGCCGCCTGCATCATGGTGTGGCCGGCCCGCCGCGAGCTCTGGCAGGGGCGGCTCGACCAGGCGAAGCACGACTACGCGGCGGTCGCCCGGGCGATCGCGGCCTTCGAGCCGGTGGTGATGCTGTGCAACCCCGGCCTCGCCCAGGAGGTCGTCGACCTCTGCGGGGCCGGTGTCGAGCCGCTCGAGGTCCCCGTCGACGACTCCTGGGCGCGCGACAGCGGCCCGGCCTTCGTCACGAACGCGGCCGGGCACGTCGCGGCGGTCAAGTTCGGCTTCAACGCGTGGGGCGGCCGCTGGCACCCGCACGACCAGGACCAGCTCGTCCCCGACCGCCTCGCCGCGCACTTCGGCGTGCCGCTCTTCCGGGCCCCGTTCGTGCTCGAGGGCGGCGCCTTCTTCGTCGACGGCGAGGGATCCCTCCTCACGACCGAGCAGTGCCTGCTCAACCCCAACCGCAACCCGCACCTCACCAAGGCCGAGATCGAGCAGGGCCTCAAGGACTACCTCGGCGTCAGGGCCGTGACCTGGCTGCCGTTCGGGCACAGCCTCGATGTCGGCCCCGCCGGCACCGACGGCCACATCGACGGCGTCGCCCAGTACGTCGCCCCCGGCCGCGTGCTGCTCGAGGTCCCGTCCGACCCGGCGTCGACCGAGTACGAGCGCGCCCGGGCCAATCTCGACCGCCTGCGGCAGTCGCGCGACGCCGCCGGCCGTGCGCTCGAGATCGACTTCCTCGACCCCCGTCTCGACGCCGAGGTCTCGTACGCGAACCACTACCTCGCCAACGGCGCCGTGATCGTGCCCGTCGGCGACGACGGCCGCGACGACGACGTGCTCGCCTTCCTCGGCGGCGTCTACCCCGACCGCGAGGTCGTGGGCGTGCCCGGCGCCACCATCGCCTTCGGCGGCGGCGGCCCGCACTGCATCACCCAGCAGGTTCCGGCCGGCCTCGCCGCGGCGTAGACCGACCCGCCTCGAAACGAAGCAAGCCCGTACGACAGAGAGAAGGAATCGACCATGAGCGAACACCGCAGTGAACAGACGACCTTCGAGGGCCATCCGCGCCGACGGTTCCTGGCGCTCGCCGGGGTCACGGCAGCCGGCCTGGCGGTGGCGGCGCCCGGCGTGCGCGCCCTGACGACGATGGATGTCGCGCAGGCGGCCGGCCCGTTCGCGGTGCCCGGCGAGGCCGGCCCGCTGAAGCGGATCTGGATGGCGTGGCCGTCGAGCACCGCGATCTGGGGCAGTGCACTGCTGCCCGGCATCCAGGGCGACATCGCGAAGATCGCCAACGAGATCGTCAAGTCGACGCCCGTGATCATGTGCGCCGACGGCTCGACCGCGGCCTCCGCGGCGCGCAGCAAGGTCAGCTCGAACGTGACGGTGATCAGCTCCATCCCGGTCGACGACTGCTGGATGCGCGACTCTGGAGCGGTCTTCCGCACCGACGGCGCCGGCGGCATCGATGCGATCGGCCTCAACTTCAACGGCTGGGGCAACGAGCAGACCCATGCCAAGGACTCGCTGGTCGCGCAACGGATCGCCGCGTACAACGGCTTCGCCTTCACCGCGGCGAACGTCACGGGCGAGGGCGGCGGCGTCATCGCCGACGGCGACGGCACGCTCATCGCCAACCGCAGCTCGTGGGTCGACTCGGCCCGCAACCCCGGCAAGACCGAGGCGCAGATCGAGGCCGAGCTCCTGCGCGTCTACGGCGCCTCCAAGATGATCTGGTGCCAGGGCGTCTCCGGCCAGGACATCACCGACGACCACATCGACGCGACCGTGCTCTTCACCGGCCCCGGCAAGGTGATCGTGCAGCTCAGCAACCCCGCGCGGCCGTCGACGATCTGGTCGCAGTCGGCGATCGCGACCCGCGACCGGCTCGCGGCCGCCACCGATGCGAAGGGCCGGCAGCTCCAGGTCACCACGATCTACGGGCCCGCGTCGCTCCCGCGCATCCCCGCCGCCAAGCAGTCGACGTTCTTCGACGGCTACCTGAACTGCATCGTGTCGGCCGGCTCGGTCATCACCGCGCAATTCGGCGACCCCACGACCGACGCCGCGGCCCGCGATGCGCTCGCCGCGGCCTTCGGCCGCCCGTGCGTGCAGCTGAACCTCGACGTGCTCATGGGCGAAGGCGGCGGCGGCGCGCACTGCGTCACGATGGACGAGCCGCTGGCTGCCGGGGCGCCGACGCCCACGCCGACCCCGACGCCGGTCGGACCGACCGTGACGGCCGACCGGACCTCGGTGAGCCGGGGCGGCACGATCCGCGCCGTCGTCGCGAACGGACCGGGCAACCGGCGCGACTGGGTGGGCCTGTACCGCGCGACCGACGCCGACAGCGTGGGCGGCTACGTCGAGAAGTACCTCAACGGGCAGTACACGCCGCCGGCGACGGGCCTCACGTCCGCGACGGTCTCGTTCACGGCACCGTCGACGGCGGGAACCTACGACTTCCGCTTCTTCGCGGACGACGGCCTCACGCGGCTCGCGAAGAGCGCGACGTTCACCGTCGTCTGAACCTGCGCGGGCGGCATGCCCGCGCGCACGACCGCGGCCGCGGCATTCACGGGGGATGCCGCGGCCGCAGCCATGCACGGGGGCGAACGCCGCCGCGAGCGGAGCACGAGCGGGGGTCGCGGCTCGCGCCGCGGCCCCCGCTCGATCCGTGCGTCCTACTTCGCGGCCACGAGGCGGACACCCGCGACGAGCAGCGGCGCGTAGCAGACGAGCGAGAGCACGACGCCGATCGGCCCGAACATCGGGACCACCCACGGCAGGAGGCCGAGCGGGGCGATCCACCAGGAGACGGCCTTGGCACGGGCGAGCGCGAGCGAGAGCAGGCCGATGCCGAGGAGCGCGGCCCCCATGCCCGAGAACTGCCAGATGGCGACCGTCCACTCCTTCGCCGCGGCATCCATCGCGGCGGCGTCCTCGATCGCGAGCGTGTTGCCGGCGCTGACGAGGAACCAGTCCGACAGCAGGAGGCCCGACATCTGGATCGCGCCGAACAGGGTGATCACGGCGGCGATCGGCAGGAACACCCGGCCGCGCCGGCCGCGCAGCAGGCCGAGCGACGCGATCGCGCCGAAGGCGAGCGCGACCCAGCCGTAGTGCAGCAGGTTCGCCGACCACAGGCTGAGCGCGGGGTCGGCGGCGAGCGACTCGATGTAGCCGGCATTGCCGGGCGAGGTTTGCGCGGGCGAGGTGAGGAAGCCGGCCGTGAAGAGCAGGGGTGCGGCGATGAGACCGGCGCCGCCGATGCGCTGCAGCCGGTTCGGGTGCACGGGGCCGAGGTCGGCCGTACCGCGGTCTCGGCCGGCCGGGTGGCCGGATGCGGCGGGCGCGGCCGTCACGCCGTCGGCGGGTGCGGGTGCGGGTGCGGGTGCGGGTGCCGGTTCGGCGGAGGTGGGGGCGAAGAGATCCATGTCGGTTGCCTTTCGTGGTGTTCCGGGTCGGTGATCCCAGATTCCCGGGGGCGCGCCCCGGGCCCACAGGGTGCGGCGTCCCGCGGATGTCCCTCCGGTGCCCGGGACATCCGACGCCCGGCCGTCGACGCGGCCTCGGCCGCGGCATCCCACCCGTCGACGCGGCCTCGGCCGCGGCATCCCACCCGTCGACGCGGCCTCAGCCGCGGCATCCCACCGACAGCGCGGTGGTCAGGCGAGCCCGAGTCCCGCCTCGCGAGCGCGCACGATCGCCTCGGCGCGATCGGCCACCTGGAGCTTCGCGAAGATGTTCGACACGTTGTTGCGCACAGTCTTGGGGGAGAGGAAGAGCGCCTGGGCGATCTGCGGGTTCGCCCGCCCGGCGGCGAGCAGGTCGAGGATCTCGCGCTCGCGCGCGGTGAGCTGCGGGAACGCCTCGGGCGCCTGCGCCGTCACCGCCCCGGCGGCGAAGAACTCCGCCACCCGGCGCGCGATCGCGGCTCCGAACACGAGCTCACCGCGGTCGACCGCGCGGATGGCGGTCAGGATCTCGTGCTGGCTCGCCCCCTTCACGAGGTACCCGCGGGCTCCGGCGCGCATCGCCGCGAAGACGGTCGCGTCGTCCTCCGACATCGTCAGCACGACGACCGCGAGGTGCGGATGCCGCGACGTGATCTCCCTCGTCGCGGCGATGCCGTCGAGCCTGGGCATCTGCACATCCATCACGACGACGTCCGCGTCGGCGTCGTCGACGACCTCCAGCGCCTCCTCGCCGTCCGAGGCGGTGCCGACGACCTCGACGCCGTCCATCGATTCGAGCAGCATCGAGAGGCCGTCGCGGTAGACGGGATGGTCGTCGACGACCAGGACGCGGATCGGTTCCTCAGACATCGGCGGTGGCCTCCTCGGGGGCTCGGGTCGTGGCGTGGGCCAACGGCAGGGCCGCGCGGACGACGGTACCGCCGTCCCCGCCGTCGGTGATCTGGACCGAGCCCCCGAGCTCGGCCGCGCGCTCGCGGAGGGAGCGGAGGCCCACGCCGCCGACGGCGTCGGCCGGGATGCCGGCGCCGTCGTCGCGGACCTCCAGGCGGAGCATCCCCCCGTCGCGCCAGAGGCGCACGCGCACCCGGCGCGCATCCGCATGCCGGTGCGCGTTCGTGAGCGCCTCGGACGCGATGCGGTACGCCGCCACCTCGACCGCCGGCGGAAGCCCGTCGGGCACCTCGCCCGACACGTCGACCGCGAGACCGCCGCCCGTGAGCCGGGCGCCCTGCTGTTCGAGCGCCTGCAGGAGCCCCAGGTCGTCGAGCGCCGGCGGGCGCAGGTCGTGCACGATGCGGCGGATCTCGTCGATGACCTCGGCCTGGTCGTCGATCGCTGCGTCGACGAGCGCGAGCGAGCGGTCGGGATCGCGCCGGGCGATGTTGCTGGCCGTCTCGAGGCGGAGCTTGACGCCGCCGAGCAGCGGGCCGAGCCCGTCGTGGAGCTCACGACGCAGCCGGGAGCGCTCCTCCTCGCGGGCGAGCACGAGGCGCTCGCGGATCGCCTGCAGCTCGCGGCCGAGCTCGGCGTTCCGGATGGATGCCGCGGCGAGACGCACGAGGTCGCCGAGCAGCCGCCGGTCGCGATCGGATGCCACGGGACGGCGCCCGGGTTCCATGCGGATGCGGCCGATGACGGCGCCGGCGTGGTCGATCGGCACGTCGACCACGTCGCCCGAACGTGCGCCGTGCTCGGCGACGAGCGGATCGTCGCCGGGACGGTCGAGCTCGACCCGGACGTACGGCGACGCGAACGCCTCGGCGATCGCCGAGGCGAGGTCGCCGAGCTGGGAGCGGGTGTCGGCGGAGCGCTCGAGCCGGTCGCCGAGCGAGGACACGACCGCGTACGGGTCGCCGCGGCGACCGTTCACGAGCCGGCTCGCGAATGCGAACAGCCGCCCACGCAGCGGTGCGTACACGACGGTGACGGTGACGGCCGCGAGCAGCATCGCCGCACGGTCGTCGACTGCGCTGCCGACGGCGACCACGACGAGCACGTCGACGACCACGATCGCGCCGATGAGCACCGCGTAGACGATCGTCCACGGAAGCAGCCGGTCGATCGCGTAGAGGCGGTAGCGGGTGACGGCGATCACGATCGAGGCTCCGATGAGCCCGATCGTGGCCGAGAGCAGCACGTCGACCACCACCGTCGGCACGAGCGGGTAGATCGTGAGGGCGCCGACGAACACGATCCCGGCCCACACGAGCCAGCGGAGCTGGGCGCGCTCCTCGGCGGACGCGCCGAACCGTCGTCCGAAGCAGACGACCAGTGCGAGCACGAGGCTCAGCGCCAGGCACGGCAGCGACGCCGCGAGGATCGCCACCCACGCGGCATCCGGCAGGGGCAGTCGCACGGCCTGGACCGGTTCGAACGCGGCGAGCTGGCCCGCGCGGGCGGGGTCGTCGGCGACGAGCGCCTCGGCCGGGGCGAACAGGAAGGCGAACGGCATCACGAGGCCGAGCACGATCGCGACGATCGACACGGCACGCCAGGCGCCGTGGCGCAGACGCCCGTCGGGGAAGAGCAGCAGGATCAGCACGATCGGGAAGATCAGCACCGACCCGAGCCGGCTGAAGAACCAGAACGCGGGCACCGCCCACCAGGCGTCGCGGTCGGAGAACCAGGCGAAGTTCACCGCCGCCGACGCGAGCCCGTCGAGCACCCACAGCGTGCCGAAGCCCACGAGCACGACCGCGATCGGATGCCACGGCAACCGATTGAGCAGCAGGCACCCGGGCACGAGCATCGCCACGCCCGGGAGCACACCCGACCAGCCCGAGGAGAGCGGCGGTTCGGAGTGGTGGGACAGCACGGCGACATCGAGCGCGATCGCGACGACCGCGGCCACGAGCGAGATGCCGATCGCGACGGCGGCGGCGATTCGGCTCGAGGCCAGGGCGCGGTTCATCGGAACATGCTCTCAGCTCCGATGTCCCGCTGTCACGGGACCGGTGTCCCGCTCTCGCGGTGGGCCCGCCGCCGCACCCCGCAGACCAGCAGCGCGAGCATCGCGATGCCGAGCTCGACCACGGCCACGACGACCGCGACGGCGTGCACCGCGCCCACCGGGCCCGCGGCCGAGGCATCCACGTCGCCAGGGCTCGCGAGGGCGGCGTGATGCCCGCCCCCGGCCGCGGCGCCCGTGAGGTGGATGACGAGCATCGTCAGCGCGGCCACCGCCATCACGCCCCACTCGCCGGTCGAGGGCGGGGATGCCTCGCTCCGGTGCAGCAGGCAGGCGGCGCACGCCGCGGCGAGACCCAGCATGGCGAATGCGCGCCAGTCGGGCGCCGCGACGGCGAGCCAGGCGTGCAGGCCGACGCAGACCAGCGCGATCGCGGTGATCGCGGCCCGCACGGCCCGCAGCGCCGGCGCTGCCCTGCGCGCACGCATCGACGGCGAGTGCGCGAGCCCGCGACGAGCGAGCGGTTGCGAACCCGCTCGCTCGTCGTGAACGCGCGCGCGCTCGCCGCGGGCAATGGCGGTGATGGTGGTCATGGGTGGTTCACGGAATCAGCTCGAGGGTCGGTGGCAGGTTGCCAGCCTCGCACCCGCACCCGGCCCGGTCTTGTCCGTGCCCGTCGAGGCCTTGCCCGTGCCTGCAGGAAGCCGGCGGCTCACGCCCACTGGAACCACGTCGTCTTCCAGTCGGTGTAGTTGTCGAGGGCGTGGCGCGACAGATCGCGGCCGAAGCCCGACTGGCGGAAGCCGCCGAACGGCGTCGTCAGGCCGAGCGCGTCGACCGTGTTGACCGAGACCGTGCCGGCGACGAGCCGCTCCGAGACGCGGTGCGCGCGGCCGAGGTCGGTCGTCCACAACGACGCGGCGAGCCCGTAGTCGGTCGCGTTCGCGAGGCGCACGGCCTCGTCTTCGCCGTCGAACGGCAGCACCGCGACGAGCGGGCCGAACACCTCGACCCGGTGCAGCTCGTGGTCGGCGCCGAGGCCCGTCACGATCGCGGGGCGCAGGTACGCGTCGGATCCCGTGATCGTCACGCGCTCGCCGCCTGCCACGAGGGTGCCGTCGCCGGCCGCGAGCGCGATCGCCGCGCCGACCTCGTCGGCGTGGGCCCGGCTGATCAGGCTGCCGTTGCCGTCGGCGCCCGCGAGCGGGTCGCTCGGCTCGTACGCGCGGGATGCCTCGGCGAGCAGCCGCACGAACTCGTCGTGCGCGCTTCGCTCGACGAGGATGCGCGAGTTCGCCGAGCACACCTGTCCCTGGTTGTAGAACGCGCCGAAGGCGGCCTTCGCCGCGGCGAGTTCGAGGTCGGCGTCGGCGAACACGAGGTTCGAGCTCTTGCCGCCCGCCTCGAGCGCGACGCGCTTCATGTTCGACGTGCCGGCGTCGACCATGAGCTGCTTCGCCACGGCGGTCGATCCGGTGAAGGCGAGCACGTCGATGCCCGGGTGACGGGCGATGCGCCCGCCGACGGTCGAGCCGCGGCCCGGGACGACGTTGAGCACGCCCGGGGGGATGCCCGCCTCCAGTGCGAGGTCGGCGAGCCGCAGGGCCGTGAGGGATGTCTCGGTCGCCGGCTTCAGCACGACCGAGTTGCCCGAGGCGAGGGCGGGTGCGAGCTTCCACGCGGCGATCTCGAGCGGGTAGTTCCACGGCACGATGGCGCCGACCACGCCGAGCGGCACCCGGCGCACGAGCGCCGTCGAGCCGGGCGGGGTCGAGGGGATCTCGTCGAAGCGCTTGTCGGCGAGCTCGCCGTACCAGCGGAACGTCGCTGCGGCGCCCGGCACGTCGACGACGCGGGTCTGCGCGATCGGCTTGCCCGAGTCGAGCGTCTCGAGGAGGGCGAGCTCGTCGAGGTGCTCCATCATGAGGTCGGCGAGGCGCACGAGCACGCGGCCGCGCTCGGCGGCGTCGATGCGGCTCCACCTGCCGTCGTCGAAGGCGTGGCGGGCGTGGTCGACCGCGAGGTCGACGTCGCGCTCGGTGCCGGCGGCGAGGTCGGCCAGGTGGGCGAGCGAGCCCGGGCTGATCACGGGGAGGGTGCCGCCCTCCGCGGCATCCACCCGGCGGCCGTCGATGACGGCGCGGCCGTCGATGGCGAGTTCGCGGCTGCGCGCCGCCCAGTCGGTGGCGCGGTCGGTGGTGGTCATGATGCGTGCTCCCGGGTGTTCGAGGCGGGGGTGTTCGGGCTGGCGGCGTTCGCGGTGACGACGTCGATCGTGGTCCACGCCATGAGCGCGGCGGCGTCGACGAGGGCGCGTTCGGCGGCGGCGCCGACACAGGCCGCCGCGAACTCCTTCTGGTGGTTGGTGTGCGGCAGCGAGTCGACCCCGATGTAGGGGTGGATCGCCGGTACGAGCTGCGACACGTTGCCCATATCGGTCGAGGCGCGGTTCATGCGGCCCGCGACGAGCGGGTCGGCGAACACACGCCCGCGGTCGAGGGCGTTCGCCCGGTACGCCGCGAGCGCCCGCTCGTCGGTGCGGAACTCGGCGTACGGCTTCGACTCGGGGGTGATCGTGAGGCTCGCCCCCGACGCGAGCGCGCCCGCCTCGAAGCAGCGGCGCACCCGCTCCTCGAGCACCTCGAGCTCGGCGAGCGTGTTCGCGCGCGTGTACCAGCGGCCCTCGGTGCGCTCGGGGATCGCGTTCGGCGCGAAGCCGCCGACGGTCTGGATGCCGTGCACCCTCGTGTCGGCGGGCAGCTGCTGGCGCAGCATCCCGATCGCGACCTGCGCGATGACGAACGCGTCGTTCGCGTTGACGCCCTCGTCGGGGTAGGCCGCCGCGTGCGCCGAGACGCCGTCGTAGGCGACGTGGCTGTGCGAGACGGCGAACGGGCGTGCCTCGGCGACGTCGACGGGGCCGGGGTGCACCATCATCGCGAGGTCGAGGTCGCCGAACGCGCCCGCCTCGATGAGCTCGATCTTGCCGCCGCCGCCCTCTTCGGCCGGCGTGCCGTAGACGCGCACCGTGATGCCGAGCTCGTCGGCCACCCGCGCGAGCGCGAGCCCCGCGCCGACCGCGCTCGCCGCGATGAGGTTGTGCCCGCACGCATGCCCGAGACCGGGCAGGGCGTCGTACTCGGCCATGATGCCGATCGTCACGGGGCCCGAGCCCGCCTCGGCGAGCAGGGCCGTCTCGTAGCCGAGGTACGCGGGCGTCACCCGGAACCCGGCCGCGTCGAGCGCGTCGCCGACCCAGCCGGCGGCGCGGTGCTCCTGCCACGCCGTCTCGGGGTGCGCGTGCAGCGTCTCCGAGAGGGCGATGAGCGAGGGGGATGCCTCGGCCACCGCCGCGTCGGCCGCCAGCTTCATCGCGGCGACGGGCTCACTCATCGCCGGGCACCCCGTACGACGGCGCCGCCGAGGGGTCGAGCGCGCGCGTCACGTAGTCGTCGCGCTGCGGCAGCCACACCTCGACGAGTCGTTCGAGTTCTCCGATCGGGTCGTCGTCGACCCAGTCGACGCGCAGGTCGGTGACCCGCCAGCCGTTGCCGCGCACGACCGACAGGCCCGCCGAGTGCACGGGTCCGGCCTCGCCGCCCGCGTCGATCGCGGCGCGCATCGCGGCGACGAGCCGCACCTCGAGGTCGCCCTCGCTCGCGAGGAACGCGTCGACCATGACCTGCGGGACCTCGGCCGAGGCGAGCATGTTGCCGCCCGCGGCGACCCCCTCGCCGTCGGCCCCGGTCGCCTGCGCGTCGGCGAAGACTCCCAGCGCGCGCTGCCCCGAGTGCACGGCGGTGCTGCCCTCGGCGTCGACGACGAGCAGCTGCCGGAACTCGACGTGCTCGCGACCGTCGACGACCGCGGCGAGCGCCTCGGCCGCCGAGTCGCCGGCCGCGAGCCGCTCGAGCACGGCGGGCCCGAGCCGCGGGTCGGTCACGTTCTGCGAGTTGACGCCGCCGATGCCGTCGGCGAGGTGCACGCACCGGGCCGCGACCGCGGGCGACGACGAGCTGATCGCGGAGCCGATGGCGCCCGAGGCATCCCTGGCGACGATCGAGAAGGTCATGCCGCGCCGCCCTCGGTGTCGTCGGCTGTGCCGGCGGACGCGGCGCGGGAGCCGCTGATGACGGCGGTCGCGTCGATCTCGACGAGCCACTCGGGGCGCGCGAGCGCGCTCACGACGAGCCCCGTCGACACCGGGAAGACGCCCTGCAGCCACCTGCCCATGACCCGGTAGACCGGCTCGCGGTAGCGCGGGTCGATGAGGTAGACGACGACTTTCACGATGTCGTCGAGCGACGACCCGGCCTCCTCGAGCAGCATCGCGATGTTCGCCATGGCCTGCTCGGCCTGCGCCTCGACGTCGCCGATGCCGACCGACTCGCGCGTCTCGAGATCCTGCCCGATCTGGCCGCGCAGGTAGACGACGCCGCCCGCGACGACGGCCTGGCAGAGGTCGTTGTCGAGGTTCTGCTCGGGGTAGGTGACCTTCGTGTTGAAGGGCCGGATGCGGGTGTGCGTGGTCAACGGAGGGCTCCTGTCGTGGTGAGGGCGTCGGCGGGTGCGGCGTCGGCGGTCGGTGCGGCTTCGGCAGCGGCATCCGCTTCGACGGCGCCTGCGGGTTCCGGGGCGGATGCCGCGTCGCCGGCGCCCAAGGCTGCCGACGCCGCCTCGTCGTACGCCCGGTAGCTCTGCTGGATGCCGATCTGGTCGGCGAGGTACTTGGCGTCGTGCCACACGCCCCAGATGAAGCTCGATCCGCGGCGCGACTGCCACGGCAGCCCGAGGAAGTACACGCCCGGCTCGACCGAGACGCCGCGCTGGTGGCGGGGGCGGCCGCGCTCGTCGAACGCGTCGACTTCGAGCCAGCCGTAGTCGACCGCGAACCCGGTCGCCCATACGATCGACGTGATGCCGGCCGCGGCGAGGTCGAGCTCGAGCACCGGGTCGGTCACGCACGCCGGATCGGGGCCGAGCACGCGGGCCTCGGGCTCCTCGGGCAGGTCGAGGCCGTTGCGCTCGACGTAGGCGTCGGCCTCGTCGAGGAGCGACAGGTAGTTGGCGTCGCCCCGCGCGAGGTTCGCCGCGAGGTCGGGGGAAAACCGCATGACGCCGTCGTCGTACGCCGCTGCGCGGCCCACGAGCGTGATGCCGTCGGCGGCGAGCTTGCGGAAGTCGACCGTGCGGCCGCCGTGCGCACCGCTCACCGCGATCGTCACGTGCTCGGCGCCGGCGGCGGGAGCCGAGGCATCCCACTTGCCCAGCACGCCCAGCCACCAGCAGAAGTCGCGATCGCGGTAGGCGCGCGGCGGCCGGTCGTGCGGGCCGACGGCGAGGTGCACCTGCCGGCCCGAGTCGCGCAGCTCGTCGGCGATCTGCACGCCCGACGAGCCGGCGCCGATGACGAGCACGCCGCCGGCCGGCAGCTGCTGCGGGTTGCGGTACGAGCTCGAGTGGAGCTGGTGCACGGGGCTCGTCGCGGGCACGAGATCGGGGATGACGGGCTTCTGGAAGGGGCCGGTCGCCGCGACCACGAAGCGGGCGACGTACGAGCCGTCGGTCGTCTCGACGTCGAAGCCGGGCGCGCCGTCGCGCCGCCGCACCGAGACGACCTCGACGCCCGTGCGGATCGGGGCCGCGATGGATCGCGCGTATTCGGTGAAGTACTCGGCGACGCGGTCCTTCGACGCGAACGCGTCGGGGGAGAGGCCCTCGAACTCGAGCCCGGGGAACCGGTCGTGCCAGGCCGGGCCGTTCGCGACGAGCGAGTCCCAGCGCCCGGTGCGCCACCGCTCGGCGATCCGGTCGCGCTCCAGCACGACGTGCGAGACGCCGCGTGCGCCCAGGTGCTCGCTCATCGCGATCCCCGCCTGACCTGCGCCGACGACGACCACGTCGACCTCGTGACTCGACATCCCGAAACTCCATTCCGACCGGCGCCTTCACCGGTGGATTTCAGGCTAGGAAAAGCCGCAATATCTGTAAACCAGAGAATGCTGAGCCAGTGCATCAGCTGGATTGATACACTCGTCGCATGGCTCGACTCGGCCGATCAGACCTGACCCTTGTGCAACTGCGGTACTTCGTCGCCGCCGCGACCAAGCGGTCGATGACCGAGGCATCCGTCGATCTGCACGTCGCCCAGTCGGCGGTCTCGACCGCCATCGCGCAGCTCGAGCGCACCCTCGGCGTGCAGCTCTTCGTGCGGCAGCGCAGCAAGGGGCTCGCCCTCACCGAAGCCGGCGAGCAGCTGCTGCGCGACGCGCACTCGTTGCTCGGACAGGTCGACGAGATGGCCGAGGCCGTGCGGGGGCACCACTACGACGTGCGCGGCACCCTGCGGCTCGCCTGCTTCGTCACGCTCGCGCCGTTCGTGCTGCCGACACTCATCTCCCGTGTCGAGGCCGAGCATCCGAACCTGCGCATCGAGGTCATCGAGGCCGACGCCGACGGCACCGTCGCGATGCTGCTCAACGGCTCGGTCGAGGCGGCGATCGCCTACGACTTCGGACAGCTGCACGACCTCTCGTTCGACCATCTCTTCGCCGCACCGCCGCACGTGATCCTGCCCGCCGACCACCCGCTCGCCGCGGGCGACCGCGTCGAGCTCGCCGCCCTCGCCGGGCTCGACCTCGTGCTCCTCGACATGCCGCACTCGCGCGAGTACTTCCTCGGCATGCTCGACCGGGCGGGGGTGGAGCCGCAGATCCGGTACAGCTCGCGCAGCTACGAGACCGTGCGATCGCTCGTCGCGCGCGGGCACGGGTACTCGATCCTCAACCAGGTGCCGCGCTCGCCGCAGACCTACGACGGCGGCGAGCTCCGTGCGCTGCCCATCGCCGACGACGTGCCGCCGCTCGACGTGTGCTTCGTGCGCGTCGCCGGCGTGCGCCCGACCGCACGGGCGAGGGTCGTCGCGACCCTCGCGCGGGAGCTGTTCGGGACGCCGCGGACGTAAGTGCAGGGCGGCCGCGCGGCTGGGCGGTCGACTGCGATGGCGCGTCCCGCGTCCCGCGTCCCGCTGGTGGCGGCATCCCGGGTCTTGTGCAGGATATTTCGGCGGGTGGGCCGAAATACGGGCCCGCGTGTCGGATTGTCCTGCTTTGTGCCGAGGGCAGGCGGCCAGACACGGCTGGTGGCGAGCGTTGGTGGCGGCATCCGCGGCCTTGTGCAGGATATTCCGGCGGGTGGGCCGAAATACGGGGGTGCGTGTCGGATTGTCCTGTTTTGTGTCGAGGGCGGGCGGCCAGATGCGGCTGGTGGCGAGCGTTGGTGGCGGCATCCGCGGCCTTGTGCAGGATATTCCGGCGGGTGGGCCGAAATACGGGCCCGCGTGTCGGATTGTCCTGCTTTGTGCCGAGGGCGGGCGGCCAGACACGGCTGGTGGCGAGCGTTGGTGGCGGCATCCGCGGCCTTGTGCAGGATATTTCGGCGGGTGGGCCGAAATACGGGGGTGCGTGTCGGATTGTCCTGTTTTGTGCGGAGGGCGGGCGGCCAGATGCGGCTGGTGGCGGGCGTTGGTGGCGGCATCCGCGGCCTTGTGCAGGATATTTCGGCGGGTGGGCCGGAATACGGGCGCGCGTGTCGGATTCTCCGGTCTTAGTCGACGGTGCGGCGGGCCGACGGGGAGTGAACACCCGCCGACCCGCCGCTCGGGTCGCCGCGTCCGCGGTCAGCAGTGGCAGGCGTCGCCGTCGGCGCCGCAGTGGCCCTTGGCGGGCTGCGACGGCGGCACGTCGAGCGCCGGGTTCTGGTCGAAGAAGCCCGTCGGCTTCAGCGTGAAGCCGGTGTAGTCGACCGGCATGATGGGCCAGTCCTCGACGCGCGGGTAGTGGGTGAGGCCGAAGCTGTGCCAGAGCACGACGTCTTCGCCGTCGATCGAACGGTCGGCCGCGACGTACTCGGGCAGGCCCGGCGAGCCGATGCTCTGGTTCACGAAGTCGCCGGCGGGGTAGCGCTCGTCCTCGGCGTAGCGGGTCACCCACAGGTGCTCGGTCGCGAACGCCGCGCGACGGCTGATCGACGAATCGTCGGCGGCGGCGAGCGTCGGCTGCCCCTCGGGGAAGAGCGTGTACGCGACGGGCTCGCCGACGACGTTCGTCTTCTCGGTGTTGACGATCTCCCACACCCGGCCGACCGAGCCGTCGGCCTTGCGCCGCCCCTCGGCCTCGCTCGCGAGCACCCGTCGCGAGCGTGTGAACGCGTTGCCGTGCGGGTTGCCCTCGCCCTTCGGCACGCGCTGCAGGTCGAGCTCGTGCACGGCGTTCGCGTCGCCGTCGACGGCCATGTCGAGTCGCGCGCAGAACAGGTGCTGGTGGTACGGCGCGGCGAGTCCGGGCGCGATCTGGGACGCGTACGGGTAGCCCTCGCCCGGGTACCGCGCGGTGAACACGATGCCCGTCGCCTTCGCCTCGAACTCGATGGTGCCGTCGAGGTAGAAGTACCAGTAGAAGCCGTAGTCGTAGTTGCCGACGGTCGTGAAGAAGCTCACCACGAGGCGGCGCTGGCGGCGGGTCGACTTATGACCGGCCCAGCCGTCGGTGTGCTTCCAGAGCAGGCCGAAGTCCTCCTCATGGATGCAGATCGCCTGGGGGATCTCGCGCGGGTTGCCGAAGTCGTCGGCGACGACCGGCGTCAGGTAGGTGATCTCGCCGAGGCAGTCGCAGCCGAGCTCGAGCGAGTTCGCGTCGCGGCCGACGAGGTACTCGCCCGTGTCGAAGTAGTTCTGCCACGAGCGGTACGGCGCCGGGTCGCCGTAGGGCACGACCATCTCGGCGATCGACGCGCGGTCGATGATCGAGCGGCGGCGGCCCCGGTCGTCGAACCCGATGCGGCTGAGCACGAGGCCCTCGCGCGCGTCGAAGCCGACGTGCAGGTCCCACTTCTGCCAGCTGAGCACGTTGCCGTCGAGCGTGAAGCTCGGCCCCTCGGGCTGGGTGATGACGAGCGGCTTGAGGTCGGTGCGCAGCGGGCCGGTGAGCTCGGGGTCCTCGAAGTTGCCGTTGTCGAGCGGGATCTCGGCCGGGCCGTCATCGATGATGCGCACGACGCGGCGCTCGATCATGTCGACGAACGCGACGAGCTGGTCGACCGGGTGGCCCCACGCGTAGTCGCCGGGCTCGCGCTCGACGAACGCGAGGCCGCGCAGCAGACGCTTGCCCTCCTCGCCGGGATAGTCGAAGATGCCCGCCGACAGCGGGGCGACGCGCACCCGCTCGGGCGTGAGGCCGCGCGAGGCGAGGGCGGCGATCCAGCCCTCGTCGGCGGCGAGGATCTCCTCGATCGCGTCGAACTCCTCGAGCAGCACGGGGGCCTGCCCGGTGACCGCCGGGTCGACCGCGACCGACGCGGTGATCGCGCTCGCCGTGAGGTCGAGCACGAGGTCGGTGGTCTCGCCAGTCGCGGTGTCGAGCAGGATGGCTCGGGCCTCGCGGTGCGGCGCGTCGCCATGCCGTACGGCCCCATCCGCGGCATCCGAGCCCCGTGCGCCCTCGGCCGCCAACGCGGCCGCGACGAGCCGCTTCGCGGGCTCCTTCAGCGAGAGGTACGCGACGCGGACCGTCGCACCGAGCCGGCCCGCGGCCACGAGCAGGTCGCGCGCGGCGAGGATCTCGTCGGCACCGAGCGGGTCGAGCGGGTGCACCCGCCGCAGGGTCGGGGTGGCGAGGTCGGTCACTGTGTTCTCCGTATCCAGGTCGATCAGGGTGTTCGAGTTCATGAGGCGGTCTTCTCGAGGGCGTCGAGCTCGTCGATCACGTCGAGGTCGGTGGCCCGGTCGCGGCGGCGCTGCCATGCATAGCCGACGATCGCGAGCAGGGCGATGACGACGAGGGTGCCGACCGTGAAGAGCTCGAAGGTCAGCCGGTCGACGCCCCAGATGTCGACGAAGTCGTACTCGAGGCCGAGGAGGGGTTCGAGCGTACCGGGGAAGACCGCGACCCACGAGCCCAGCAGCACCCACGCGTAGATGAGGGCGAACGACACCCAGAGGCCGGCCTTGCCGCCCGGCACCCGGAACGGGCGCTCGACGTCGGCGTACTTGCGTCGCAGCACGACGACGGTAGGGAAGATCACGAGGTACGAGAGCAGCAGCGTCGAGATGGCGACGATGAGCACGATCGTGAAGATCGTCGCTGCGCTGCCCTCGAGCAGCACGGTCGCCGCGAGGCAGAAGACGGTGGCGACGATGCCGCTCAGCAGGTTCATGCGCACGGGGGTGCCGAGTCGCTCGGAGAACTTGCCGAAGTAGCGGAAGAACGCGCCGTCGGCGCCGGCGGCGGCCTGCACGCGGTCGGAGGCGATCATCCAGGCGCTCGCCTGCGTGAAGGCGATGAAGACGAAGAGCAGCGCCGCGACGGCCATCACCGGCTCGGAGGCTCCACCGTAGACCTTGAACACCTCGCGGAGCGCCTCGAGGAAGCCGCCGGCGCCCTCGATCTTGTCGGCGGGCACGACGGCGAGCAGCGCGAAGATCGGCACGAGGTAGCAGAGCATCGAGATCGTGCCCGAGGCGGCGATCGCCCGCGGCACGTCGCGCTGCGGGTTGCGCATCTCCTCGGCTGCGCCGTTCGGGGCCTCGAAGCCCACGACGGCGAAGAGGATGACGGGCGTCACGGCGAGGAACCCGGCCGTCGTCGGCGAGAAGTCGCCCGCGGCGAAGCCGTTGATGCCGTACTGCAGGCCGTAGAGCACGACCGTGACGACGAAGATCGCGAGCAGCCCCACCTTGACGATGGCACCGGCCGCGAGGATGTGCTTGCCGTAGTTCAGGCCGATCACGGCCGTCGCGATCGCGAGCCAGATGAACGCGATCTTGAACACGTAGTCGCCGACGCTGCCGGGGGCGAGCGGTGAGATGTACGCGTCCCAGGCAGCCGCCGAGATGAAGACGAGCGAACCGCCCATCCACAGCGGGTTGGTGATCCAGTAGAACATCGTCGCGACGGCCGCCGTCAGCTTGCCGAACGCGAGGCGCACCCAGACGAACGGGCCGCCCTCCTCGTGGAAGGCGCTGCCGAGCTCGGCGATGACGAGCGCGTACGGGAACAGGAACGTGATGCCGATCACGAGCGTCCAGGTGAACGCCTCGGCGCCGGCGCCCGCGATGAGGGCGATCGTGTCGATGGCGATGATCGCGCTGATCGACATCAGCACGATGTCGGCGCGGCCCAGCGTCTTGCGGAAATGCTGGGCGCGGAAGTTCGAGGTCTCCAGTTGCACGCTCATCGAGGACTCCTCTGTCCGTCATGGCTCGGGGGATTCGCGGGCCGGCGACGCTTCGTCGCGCCGGGTCGACCGATCGCGAGACGAGTCAAGCGCAGCGGGCTCGATCGCGCCAATACATGTCTTCGGTCCAGCAGATCAATTCAATTGATAGGGATGCCTCGAGCGGAGGATACATTCGAGGCGAGGCTGGCTCTGCACAGTCGTATAGCCCTGCTTGAGGCATCCATATCAAGCATTGCTTGACACGGGACGTGAAAACGATACGGTTGTTCAGTCCTCATCTCACAATGCTGTGCCAAGGAGGTTCCCCCACATGACCACCACTCCCGCCGATGCCGCCCAGAACGGCGCCCTCGCCGAAGGCAGGCTCGGCACCTTCGACATCGTCTTCTTCGTCGTCTCCGCAGCCGCGCCCCTCACCGTCGCGGTGAGCTCCGCGCCGCTGGCGTTCCTCGTCGGCGGTGTCGGCGCACCGGGAGCGATGCTCGCGAGCGGCGTCGTGCTCATCCTGTTCGCGATCGGGTTCACCGCGATGTCGCGGTTCGTGCGCAACACGGGCGCCTTCTACGCGTACGCGGCGGCGGGCCTCGGCAAGCCCGTGGGCATCGGGGTCGCCTTCACGACGATCGTCGCCTACGCCTTCCTCTGCATCTGCTTCTACGCCCTGCTCGGCTTCTACGCGAACCTCACGTTCGCGAACCTGTTCGGGCTCGACCTGCCGTGGGGCGTGTGGTCGGTCGTCTCGTTGCTCGCGATCGGGTACCTCGGCTACCGGCGCATCGACGTCGGCGCGAAGGTGCTCGCCGGGCTGCTGAGCGCCGAGATCGCCATCCTGCTCATCATCGCCGTCGCGATCATCTTCCAGAACGGCGCGACGATCGGCGAGGCGACCGCCGCCTCGTTCGACCCGGAGAACGTGTTCTTCGCCGCCGGCGCGAGCGCGCTCTTCGTGTTCGGCTTCGGCGCGTTCCTCGGGTTCGAGGGCACCGTGATCTACGCCGAGGAGGCGAAGGACCCGGACCGCACGGTCCCGCGGGCGACCTACATCGCGATCGCGTTCCTCGGCCTCTTCTACGCATTCACGTTCTGGACGTTGACGGTCGCGTTCGGCGCCGACGGCGTGATCGCCCTCGCGAACTCGGAGAACTTCGAGGAGATGCAGTTCATCGCGGGCGAGAACGCGCTCGGCGCCTGGGCGGGGGTCGTGCTCGAGGTGCTCATCGTGACGAGCTTCTTCGCCTGCACGCTCGCCTTCCACAACGCCTGCTCGCGGTACCTGTTCTCGCTCGGCCGCGAGCGCCTGCTGCCCGCACCGCTCGCCCGCACCCACCCGCGCATGCACTCGCCGCACGTGGCGAGCCTCGCGCTCACGGTGATCTGCCTCATCGCGGTGCTCGCGGGCGCGCTCTCGGGCGCCGACCCGTTCCTCGGGCTCGGCCTGTGGACGTACGCCATCGGCGTCGCCGGCCTCATCTTCGCCCAGGGCGTCGCGGCCGTCTCGGTGATCGGCTTCTTCTGGAAGGACCGCCGCGGCTACGGCGTGTGGCGCGTCCTCGTGGCACCGGTGCTCGGCGCGGTCGGGCTGCTCGTCGCCTTCGTCGTGATCATCGCCAACTTCGATCTCGTCTCGGGCTTCACCGACCCCGTCGTGAACTGGACCCTGATCGGGTGCGTGCCGCTCGTCTTCGTCGTCGGCATCGTCGTCGGCCTCGTCATGCAGCGCCGCTCGCCCGAGCGCTACGCCGCCCTCACCCAGTCGGTTACCGTCGTAGCACCGGAGACCAGGGTCGAACCGGAGAACGCGGAGGTCCAGTAGTGGCGGCAGAGAAGGTGCAGCAGCGCAAACGCGACCTGCTCCGCGCGGCGAGCCAGGTCATCAGCGAGCGCGGCATCGCCGGCGCGAGCGTGCGGTCGGTCGCCGAGCGGGCCGAGGTGAGCTCGGGCAGCGTGCTCTACCACTTCGACAGCTTCGACCACCTCGTCGAGACCGCCGTGCGCGGCGCGATCGACGAGTTCATCGAGCGCCGTCACGCGCTCGTCGACGGCATCACCGATCCGGTCGAGCGACTGCGCGCGACCATCGAGGCCGGCATCCCCGAGGTCATCAGCGACGACCTGCGCATCACGTACGAGGCATCCGCCACCCTGCGCGACCACCCGCAGTACCGGCTGCACATGGCTGTGCTGCTCGAGCGCCAGGTGGCCCTCTACCGCACGAACATCGAGGTCGGCGTCGCGCTCGGCGCGTTCCGCCCGCGCATGCCGGCCGACATGATCGCGTCGAATCTCGTCGCCCTCGAGGACGCGTACGACCTCTACCTGCTGAACCCCGACAACTGGGAGCGGGGTCGCTACCTCGAGTGCACGGTTCGGTACGCCGAGCTCGCGCTCGACTGCGACCTCGGCGGGGATGCCGCCGGCGAGGCCGGCGAGGCCCACAGCGAGGCCGATGCAGCTTCCGACCGCGACGAATCACCGAAGGATCCGCAGTGACCGACCGCCCCGCCGCAGCACCTCGCGCCCGCGACCTCGGCATCCCGTTCGACGGCGAGCCCGGGCCGTGGAACGCGATCACCGACGTGCCCGGCCTCGAGGTCGGCTACGCCACGGTCGTCGCCGACGAACCGGTCGTCGCGCGCACCGGGGTGACCGCGATCCTGCCGCGCGGCTCGGCCGCGCCGGGGTCGCCGTGCGCGGCGGGCATCGCCGTGCTCAACGGCAATGGCGAGCTGACCGGCCGCAGCTGGATCGAGGAGGCCGGCCAGTTCCAGACGCCGATCGCCATCACGAACTCCCACGCCGTCGGCGCCGTGCACCGCGGCATCGACCGGTGGCTGGCCGAGCACGACCCCGTGACCGCCGCGCAGTGGATGCTGCCCGTCGTCGGCGAGACGTGGGACGGCTACCTGAACTCCATCAACGCCGACACGGTCACCCCCGAGCATGCGATCGAGGCGCTGGATGCCTCGGCCACGGGCCCGATCGCCGAGGGGAACGTCGGCGGCGGCACGGGCATGAACTGCTACGGGTTCAAGGGCGGCACGGGCACCGCGTCGCGCGTCGTCCGCTCGGGGGCGCGGAGCTGGACGGTCGGCGTGCTGCTGCAGGCGAACTTCGGCTCGCGCAAGGAGCTGCGTGTCGCCGGGCGGGCGCTCGGCCGCGACTCGCACGCGCCGAACCCGCTGGAGACGACCGACTGGTTCGAGCGCGACACCGGCACGGCCGGGCCCGCCGCCGGGGGTGCGGGGAGCGTCATCGTCGTCGTCGCGACCGACGCGCCGATGCTGCCCGACCAGTGCCGGGCGCTCGCGCGCCGGGTGCCGCTCGGGCTCGCCCGCACGGGCACGACCGGCAGCCACTTCTCGGGCGACATCTTCCTCGCGTTATCGACCGCGAACGAGGGGGCGCTCGCCTCGCGCATGGGTCACGGCGAGATCCGGACCGAGCAGCTCGAGCATGTCGCATGGGGCAGCATCGACCCGTTCTACGAGGCCGTCGTCGAGGCGACGGAGGAGGCTGTGCTCAACGCCCTCGTCGCGGCGCGCGACACGGTCGGCCGCGACGGACACGTGAGCCACGCCCTGCCGCACGACGAGGTTCGGGCGGCGTTCACCGGAGCGTGACCGCGCGACCGCGGTGACCGCGTGACCGCATCACCGCGCGACCCATGACCCCTGCCCCTCGTGCCGTGCTCGAGGCGCCTCGCTACGGCGCCGACGCGCGGACCACGAGCCGGTACGGCGCCTGCTCGACGCGGGGCGGCGAATGCGGGTCGTCGACGAGACGAAGCACCGAGGCGACCGCGAGGCGGGCGATCTCGCCCAGGTCGGGGGCGATGCTCGTGAGCGCCGGTGAGGCGAACGCGGACTCGGGGGAGTCGTCCCAGCCGACGACGGCCACCTGCCCGGGCACGTCGACCCCCGCCTCGCGGAAGGCGCGCAGCGCGCCGATCGCGAGCAGGTCGTTCGCGCACACGAGCCCGTCGAGCCCGCCGAGGCCGTCGGCGCCACGGGCGCCGTCGAGCAGGGTCCGCACCCGCGCGTAGCCCTCTTCGCGCGAGTAGTCGCCGTCGGGCGAGGCCGGATCCCACGGGGAGACCTCGAGCACGTGTCGCGGATCGGCCTCGAGCCCCACCGCTCGCAGGGCCTCCCGGAATCCCTCGAGCCTGAGGTCGGCCGCGGCGGCCCCCGACGAGGCATCCGGAACCGTGCCGAGGAAGCCGAGCGTGCGGCGGCCCGACCCGATGAGGTGGGCCGTCGCGTCGCGCGACGAGACCACGCTGTCGACGACGACCCGGTCGACGCGGGCGCCGCGGATGCGCTCGCCGAGCACGACGAGCGGGGTGGTGCCGCGCGCCGCGTCGAGCTGGGCGTCGCTGAGCGACATCGGGCTCAGCACGATCCCGTCGGTCAGCATCGTGGCGAAGCCCTCGGCGGCCCGCAGCTCCCGGGCGGGGTCGCCGTGGGTCTCGTCGACGACGACGTCGTACCCGACTCGCTCGGCCGCGCCGACGACGGCATGCGCGAGCTGGGCGAAGTACGGCAGGGAGAGGAACGGCACCGACAGGGTGAGCAGGTTGCTGCGGCCGACGCGCAGCTGGCGCGCGGCGAGCTGGGGGCGGTAGCCCACCTCGGCGATCGCGGCCTCGACCCTCTGCCGCGTCGCGGCGCTCACCGGAGCGCGGCCGTTGATGACGTTCGACACCGTGCGGTACGAGACGCCCGCGATGGCCGCGACATCCTTGAGGGTCGGCCCGGTCGAACGACGCCCCGCCCGCGCCGGCGATGCGTTCGGGGCCGACGCGCCCGCTGCGTCGCTCACCACCGATTCCTCACGTCCTCGGCCCAGCCGAGCAGCCCGTCGACGGCGATGCGCTCGCCGCCCGCGTCGACCCAGCCCGAGTAGTGGCCGAAGCACTGGTGTCCGTGCGAGCCGAAGACGACGAGCTCGGTCGCGCTCACGCGGTCCCAGAACGGCTCGAACCAGAGGTCGGCGTGCTCGCCGCGGATGTGCCACGGCGAGAGCCAGTCCTGCACGTCGTAGTCCCAGTCCAGCTCCTCGCTGATCTTGTGCAGCCGGCCGTCGACGACGACGGCGTTCTCGGTCGAGCCCGTGCCGTCGGTCCACTTGCCGCCGAGCTGCAGGCCGATCGTGCGGCCGTCGACGATGCCGGAGGCAGCGCCCCAGTTCCACACCATCCGGTAGGGCCAGCGGCCGCGGCCGTGGTCGAGCACGGCCCAGCTCTCACCCTCGGGCAGGTCGGTTCGCTCGCCCGGCTCGCCGCCGGGACCGCCGACCTCGAGCCAGCCGGTCGCGGGGCGGGCGACGTCCTTCACGGTGTACTGGAAGCGGCGGTCCGACCACGGCACCACGACGCCGAGGCTCTCGTGCCCGGCCGGTCGGTGCGCGACGATCTCGAACCGCACGCCGTCGGCGGTGCCGCGCAGGCGCGTGCCGACGGCCTCGGGCAGTTCCTCGATGTCGATCTCGATCGAGGCGGTGCGGGCCCGCGCGGGGCCGTCGCCGAGCGAGGCCGGCAGCTTCGCGCTCGAGCCGAGCGGCGCGATCGCCGAGCGGTCGATCGTGGACGCGTCGCGCCGGTCGTGCACGAGGATCGCGTGGACGGCCGCGTAGTCGATCGACGACACCGTGAGGGCGATGACGTGCGTCGGCGTCGTGACCGCCCAGTACTCCCAGCGCTTGTTGCGGCCCCAGACGCGGCGGCCGTCGATACCCGAGGTGTCGTGCAGGGGGGTGCGGGTCCAGCCGACGGCGTCGCGGTTCAGGCGGCCGTCGGGTCGGCAGAGGGCGACGGGCGCGGTGATTTCGCGCTCGACGATGGTGCGGGCCATGGGGTTCCGTTCTCGGGTTGTCGCGGGGGCGGGTGGGGGTTCGGGCGGGCGGGTCCGTGCGCGGGGTTCAGTCGGCTGGTTCACCGGGCGGGGGCGACGCGCCGGGCGAGGTGGATGCTTCGGCAGAAGCCGACGCGGACGCCGACGCCGACGGCGACGCCCCAGCCGATGACGGCGCCGTCACCGCGGCGAACTCGGCGAACAGCTCGTCGATGACGGCGCGCACGCGGTCGGCGTCGACCTTCACGACGGTGCGGTCGGCGGTCAGCAGCCCGTTGAGCTCGTCCTCGACGTCGGACAGCTGCGTGTAGACGATGCCGGAGAGCCCGGCCGCGATCGCGGGCAGCACCTCCCGGCGGTGCAGCTCGACGAACCCGTCGGTCAGCGCCTCGATCGAGCGGTAGCGCCGGTAGCCGAACTCCTTCGGCGAGAACTCGTGGCCCGGCAGCCGCAGGCTGTAGCCGCCGTACTCCGAGACGACGACGGCGCGCCCGTCGCGGCCCCAGTCGCGCCCGGGCTTCAACCGGCGGAAGTAGACGTGCTGGCTCTCGAGGTCGCCGCCGCCCTGGTCGTGCCAGCCGCTCGCGTGGTCGATGACGCGGTCGGGGTCGATCGTCCGAACCCGTTCGACCGCGTCGAGCGCGTCGAACTGCCCCCAGCCCTCGTTGAACGGCACCCACACGACGACGCTCGGCGCGTTCTTCAGCAACCGCACGGTCGCCTCGAGCTCGGCCGCGAACTCGGCCCGCCCCGAGGCATCCTGCCGGCCGAACAACCGGTGCCTGCGGTCGTCGAGCCGCACCGGGAGCTTGACCGGCGCCGTGATGACCGCGGGGTTGTATCGCCGGCCGCCGTTGACCATGTCCTGCCAGACGAGCAGGCCCAGCCGGTCGCAGTGGTGGTACCAGCGCAGCGGCTCGATCTTGATGTGCTTGCGCACGGCGTTGAAGCCGAGCGCCTTGATCGAGGCGAGGTCGTGCACCATCGCCTCATCGGACGGCGGAGTGTAGAGCCCCTCGGGCCAGTAGCCCTGGTCGAGCACGGCGGCGTGGAAGACCGGCTCGCCGTTGAGCACGAGCCGCGGCCGCCCGAACGCGTCGGGCGCGACGCCGACCGAGCGCATCCCGACGTAGCTGCGAACCCGGTCGTCGCCGAGGCGCACCTCGAGGTCGTAGAGGAAGGGGTCGTCGGGGCTCCATCGCCGGGGCTCGGGCACCGGCAGGACGAGGGTCGTGCCCGCCGGGCCCTCGGCGCGGGCGACCTCGTGGCCGTGGTCGAGCAGCACGACGATCGCGCGCGGCGGGCCGGCCGGGTCGGTCGCGCCCGTCGCGTCGCCCGTTCGCGGCTCGTTCGGTGCGGATGCCTCGACGACGACCTCGACCGTCTCCTCGTCGAGCCTCGGGCGCAGGTCGAGCTGCCGCACGTGCAGGTCGGGCACCGACTCGACCCAGACCGGCTGCCAGATGCCCGACTGCGCGGTGTACCAGATGCCGCCTCGCTTGAGCGACTGCTTGCCGCGCGAGTGGAACGACGAATCACTGGGGTCGACGACGTCGAGCACGAGCTCGTGCTCCTCGCCGTCGGCGATCGGGTCCGTGACGTCGATCGAGAAGGGCAGGTAGCCGCCCTCGTGCGAGGCGACGAGCACGTCGTCGACGAAGACGCGGCAGCGCTGGTCGACGGCGCCGAAGTGCAGGATGACGCGGTCGAGGAGGAACCCGTCGGGCAGGCGCACCGTGCGCCGGTACCAGAGGTGCTCGCCCGGCTGCAGCTGCCGGCCGACGCCCGAGAGCTCGGTCTCGGGGGAGAAGGGCACGAGGATGCGGCCGGCCCAGGTCGCCGGCCGTCGCCCGTCGGCGGTGAACGCGTGCTCCCACCAGCCGTTGAGATTCAGGTGGCTGTCGCGCGCGAGCTGCGGCCGTGGATAGTCCGGGAGGACGGCGCCGGGGTCGACCTCGTCGGCCCATGACGTGCGGAGCGCACCCGATCGGGTCGAGCGGGCAGCGGAGCGACCGTCTCGCAAGCCGCTCATCCGGCGAGCGCCGCCGTTCGCAGCACCCGCCGGCGCAGCATCGCGAGCACCGGCACGAGCAGCAGCACGGCGGCCGCGACCGGGAAGATCTCGGCGCCGGGCACGGGGCGCTCCTGGCCGAGCTCGACGTAGCCGTGGGCGGCGCCCGAGACGACGACGGCACCGATCGCCGGCCCGATCACCATGGGCAGCATGACCGCCATGATCATGCGCGCACCCTGCACCCCGCCCGCGCGGTCGGCGGGCGTGCAGTCGCGCGTCATCGCCGACACGGCCGCGATCGACGACATCATGCCGGCCATCATGAGCGTCGCGGCCGCGACGACTCCGGCGAAGTCGCGCACGAACCACATCGCGAGGAGGCCGACCGCGAACACCGCCACGGCGGGCAGCAGGTAGCGCTCCTTGCCGACCCGGTCCATGATGCGACCGCCGATCACGCTCAGCACCGACGCCAGCACGAGCACGAGGCCGAGCACGATCGCCGAGTCGGCGAGCTGCAGCGAGTACCGCAGGTAGATGAGCACGAAGGGGATGAACACCTGCGAGCTCACGCCGACGACGCACCAGATCGCGAGCGTGATGAAGAGCGCCGGCTCGCGTCGGACGGTCGACGGGCGCAGGCCGTCGACCACCGACCGCCAGACGCCCGTCTCCCGCGGCGCCACCCCGCGGTCGCGCACGAGGAACCACGAGGCCGCGCCGGTCGCGGCGGTCGCGCCGCCGACGAGCGCGAAGAAGGCCGCCCACTGCCCGGTCTGCGTCAACGGATCGAGCACGGCGAACACGAGCAGCATCGCGACGAGGGGCATCGTCGCGAGCCATCCGTCGACCCGGCCGCGGTTGGCGGGCACGGTCGAGTCGGTCACCCAGGCGCCGAACGCCGCGTCGTTCGCGCCCGAGCCGATGAAGCTCATGAGGCAGTCGAGCGCGATGATGGCGATGACGGCGGCGATCGCGCCCGGGGCCGCCTCGGCTGCGGCATCCGGGGCGCCGACGAGACCGAAGGTCGCGGTGACGACGCCCCACGCGACGTACCCGGCGGCGATGAGCTCGCGGCGGCGGGCGAGCCGGTCGGACCAGGCGCCGACGACGAGCGTCGCGACCGTCGCGGCCACGGCGCTGGCGGCGACCATCACGGCCAGCACGGCGGGATCGGTCGAGATCGTGTCGTAGACGAACACGTTGAGGTACATGTTCTCGATCACCCAGGCGAGCTGACCGACGAGCCCGACGAGGATCACCGCCGCCCAGGTGCGGGCGCCGAGGGGGTGCGCCGTACGGGCGACGTGCGCCGTGTCGGGGTCGGTTCGGGTCGTCATCGTCCTCGGTTCTCTCGACATGGTTTCAACGTTGAAACCACCTCGAACCCTAGCAGCCGCGGAGCGCCCGCGCCGCCCCGCGCCGCCGCCCGCTAGGGTGGCCGCATGAGCAGCCCCGAACCCGCCCACGGCATGCCCGCGCCCGCGCCCGGTTCGGCGCCGGTCTCCCCGCCGGCCACCACCCCGGCGCCCGCCCGCAGGCCGACCGCCGACCCCCGCCGGACGGAGCCCGTCGGCGTCGTCGCGCTCGTCTTCGGCATCCTCATCGTCGTGCTCGACTTCGTCATGATCTTCGTGACCGCGTCGATCATCCGCTCGGCCGACTTCTCGACGTACTCGACGGTCTCGCTCGTCACCGCCGCGATCATGGTCGTGCTCGCGCTCGCCGCGATCTCGATCGGCGTCGTCGCCTTCGTGCGCGGCGGTGCCACCCGCGTCTACGGCGCGATCGGTGCGACGATCGGTGCGATGGCGCTCATCCAGGAGTTCGGCTCGCTCATCTACGGCCTGATCGCCTCCGCCTGATCGCCTCCGCCTGATCGGCCCCGCCCCAGGGAACCCCGACCCGCCGCGGGCCGCCGGCCGCCGGGGCCGATCGACCCGGTCGAGGTGCGGCGAACGCGGTCACCGCCTATCCTCTATGGGAACGTCCCCCGTTCGCGGGTCATCCGGGCCGTGCGGCTCCGACCGATCCGACGTGCGACCGACCCGAGCACCACCCGAGGCACCCCCGTGACCGACGAGCACCCCGACGACGAGCCGCTGCGCCGTCCGCGCGGCCGACGAGCCGCGCCGAAGCCGACGCTCGGCGCCGCCCTGCTCGGCCCGGTCACGACGTTCGCCGCCACGGTCACCGTCTGGCTCGTCGCACGCGCCGCCTCGCTCGGCGCGTGGTTCCGATCGCTCCCCGAACGGGTGCCGCAGCTCGGCCGGGCGGTGGCCTGGCTGCGCCCGCGGCTCGCACCCGTCGGACGCGCACTCGCGCCGGCCGCGCTCTGGGCCCGCGGCCACCGGCAGGTCGTCGTCATCGTCGGCGCCGCTCTCGTCGCCGTCGTCATGCTCGGGGGCACCGTCGCCGTCATCGGCTCATCGGTCGGGCAGGTCGACGAGGCCGCCCCGGTCGTCGAATCGCCGCGGCCCACGCCGAGCACGCCGCCCACGTCCCGGGCGTATCCGCCGATCCTGCCCACCGCGACGCCGCCCGCCGGCCCGTCGCCCTCGACCGCGCCCGACGACGGCGCACCCGGCGACGACACCGCAGACCCGACCGCCGAGCCCGAGCCGACCGCGACGGCCGAGCCGACGCCCGAACCGACTCCCGACCCCGAGGACGAGCACCCGGGCCGGGGCCAGGGGCCGAAGAAGCCCAAGGGCTGAGCCGTCTCCGGTCCGCATCGCACGGCGCGCGGCGCCGGCCACGCGGCATCCCCGAGCCCGACTCAGGTTCTGCGCAGGGGTCGGGCGGTACCCTGAAGGGTGACCACAGGCGATGCCCCCGTCGAGGCCGCGGCTCCGGAGGAGCCCGCCGCGACCCCCACGACCACGTTCGCGGACCTCGGTCTCGGTGACGCCGTGCTCCGCGCACTCGACGACGTCGGGTACGAGACGCCCTCGGCGATCCAGGCGGCGACCATCCCGACCCTGCTCTCGGGGCGCGACGTCGTCGGCCTCGCGCAGACCGGCACCGGCAAGACGGCGGCCTTCGCGCTGCCCGTGCTCGACCGGCTCGACGTCGACCAGAAGACCCCGCAGGCGCTCGTGCTCGCCCCGACCCGCGAGCTCGCGCTGCAGGTCTGCGAGGCCTTCGAGAAGTACGCCGCCCACCTGCGCGGCGTGCACATCCTGCCCGTCTACGGCGGCCAGGGCTACGGCGTGCAGCTCTCGGCGCTGCGCCGCGGCGTGCACATCGTCGTCGGCACCCCCGGTCGCATCATGGACCACCTCGACAAGGGCACCCTCGACCTGTCGGAGCTCAAGTACCTCGTCCTCGACGAAGCCGACGAGATGCTCAAGATGGGCTTCGCCGAGGACGTCGAGACCATCCTCGCCGACACCCCCGACGACAAGCAGGTCGCCCTGTTCTCGGCGACCATGCCGCACGCGATCCGGCGGATGTCGCAGCAGTACCTGCACGACCCCGAAGAGATCACCGTCAAGGCCAAGACGCAGACCTCGGCGAACATCGCCCAGCGCTACCTGCTCGTCGCGCACGCGCAGAAGATCGACGCGCTCACCCGCATCCTCGAGGTCGAGAACTTCGAGGGCATGATCATCTTCGTCCGCACGAAGAACGCGACCGAGGAGGTCGCCGAGAAGCTCCGCGCCCGCGGCTACTCGGCCGCCGCCATCAACGGCGACGTCGCGCAGGCCCAGCGCGAGCGCACCGTCGACCAGCTGAAGAGCGGCAAGCTCGACATCCTGGTGGCGACGGATGTCGCGGCGCGAGGCCTCGACGTCGAGCGCATCTCGCACGTCGTCAACTACGACATCCCGACCGATCCCGAGCCGTACGTGCACCGCATCGGCCGCACGGGCCGCGCCGGACGCTCGGGCGACGCGATCAGCTTCGTCACGCCGCGCGAGCGCGGGCTGCTCAACCGCATCGAGAAGACGACGAAGCAGCCGCTCACCCAGATGCAGCTGCCGAGCGTCGAGGACATCAACGTCACCCGCCTCGCGCGCTTCGACGACCGCATCACGGCGGCCCTCGGCGAGGCCGAGCGCATCGAGGCGTTCCGCGACATCATCGCGCACTACGTGCGCCACCACGACGTGCCCGAGACCGACGTCGCCGCCGCGCTCGCCGTGGTCGCGCAGGGCGAGTCGCCGCTGCTCATGGAGCCCGAGCCCGAGCGGCCGGCGCGGTTCGACCGCGACCGGGATCGGGACCGTGGGGCGCGCGACACGCGCGGCGACCGGTACGACCGGGGTGACCGGGGCGAACGGGGTCGTGACCGGTACGAGCGCGACGGCTCCGACCGGCGTCACTCGCACCCGCCGTTCAAGAACTACCGAATCTCGGTCGGGCGACGCCAGCACGTCGACCCCCGGCAGATCGTCGGCGCGCTCGCGAACGAGGGCGGCCTGCGTCGCGAGGAGTTCGGCAAGATCCAGATCCGCGGCGACTTCTCACTCGTCGAGCTGCCCGCCGACCTGCCCCGCGACGTGTTCGACCGGCTCGCCGGCACGCGCATCTCGGGCGAGCTCATCGACCTGCGGCCCGACAAGGGCGGATCGTCGCGCGGCGGCTACGACCGCGACCGGGGCGGGCGCGACGGCGGCCGCGGGTACGACCGCGACCGCGGGTACGACCGCGACCGCGGCGGCCGCGGCTCCGACCGCGACCGCGGTTCGCGCGGGTACGACCGCGACGACCGGGGCAGCCGCGGGACCGACGGCGACGACCGTCCGCCCCGGAAGCCGCGGCACGGTTCGTCGCGCGACTGACGATCGCGGGATCCGCCGGCCGAAGTACAGGATGAGCCGCGCGGCACTCGCGCATGCGGGAGTGCCGGACGGATACTCCTGCGAGCGGTGCGGGCTGCCCTCGTGATGGCATCCATCGCACCAGTACAGGATGAGCCGTCCGGCACCCCGGAATGCGAGGGTGCCGAACGGATGGTCCTGTAACAGCTATGTGCTCGGGGCGCCCGCTTCGGCCGCCTGCCCGATGGCGCGGAGTGCGCTGACGACGTCATCGGCGGCGGCCCCGGCGCGGTCCGCCCCGACGGTGGTCGACCGCGCATGCCGACCTCGCCCGCGCGGGTCCCCGTGACCTCGTGTGACACCCGGTTCCCCCGTGTGACGGGCGGGCTCGCGGTGCACCGGCCGCCCTCCCTAGCGTCGGATCCGGGAGGTCGAACATGACACGGCTCATCATCGGCGCCATGGTGCGCGCGATCGGCGCGTACCCGTCGGGCTGGCGCTATCCGGGGGCGCATCGCGACCCGCGGGGGGATGCCGCGGTGCTGCGCCGAGCGGCGGAGGTCGCCGAGCGGGCCCGGCTCGACTACCTCTTCTTCGGCGACTGGCTCGCGACGGGGCACGACCTCGAGTACCGCGACCCGTACCTCGTCGCGCGCGTCGACCCGCTCTCGGCGGTCACCTACCTCGCCGGCGTCACCGAGCGCATCGGACTCATCGCGACGGCGAACACGAGCTACTCCGACCCGTACACGCTCGCGCGGGCGACCGCGTCGCTCGACCTGCTGAGCGCCGGCCGGGCGGGTCTCAACCTCGTCACCGGGGCCGAGCCCCGCGCCGCCGCGAACCACGGGCGAGACTTCCACACCGCCAGCGAGTCGCGCTACGACCGCGCGGTCGAGTTCGAGCACGTGCTGCGCCGCCTGTGGGACTCGTTCGAAGACGACACCATCATCGCGGATGCCGCGTCGGGCGTGTTCCTCGACCCGTCGAAGCTGCACGCGACCGACTTCAACGGACACCACCTGAGCGTGAGCGGCCCGCTCAACGTGACCCGCCCGGTGCAGGGGCATCTGCCGATCGTGCACGCCGGAACGTCGCCTCGCTCGAGGCTGTTCGCCGCCCAGAACGCCGACGTCGCGCTCGTCGCGGTCGGCGACCTCGGCCACGCCGTGCAGGTCCGCGAGGAGCTGCGGGCCCTCGCGTTCGAGTCGGGTCGCGACGACCGCACGCTCAAGGTCATCGCGCCCGTGCTCCCGATCGTCGGCGAGACGCGCGAGCACGCGCAGACGATCGCCGACGAGCTGAGCGAGCTCGTGCAGATCGCCGAGGACTGGCCCGACGGCCCGCCCGCCGCGTTCCCCGCGAACCGGTCGCTCGCGCAGCTGTCGACGCTGCTCGGCGTCGACGTGTCGGGGCTCTCGCCCGACCGCGGGGTCACGCCACTGCTCGTCGCGGAGTTCAGCGAGCTCGGTCAGGAGCTCGTCGAGATCGTCGCCGAACGCACGGGTCGCAGCCCCTCCGGCGAGCGACCGCCGACGCTCAGGCACCTCGTCGTTGCGGCATCGGTGAACGCGTCGATGGTCGTGGGCACGGCCGACGACATCGCGACCGAGTTCGAGGCGTGGGCCGACGCCGGAGCGGTCGACGGGTTCAACGTCCTCTCCGCGATCCAGCCGGCGCAGTTCGAGGCGTTCGCACTGGGGGTCGTGCCCGAACTCCAGCGGCGCGGGGCGTTCCCGACCGAGTACGAGGGCACGACGCTGCGCGAGCACCTCGGGATCGATCGGCCCGCGAACGTCCACCTCTCGGGGGCGCCGCGTCTCGATCGTCCGGTCGATCCCTCGTACGCCTGGATGATCTGACCGAGCCATGTGTCCGAATGTTGCGCGCCGTGACGGCCCGCGACATCGAGGGTTGAGGCGGTCACGGGCGGCTCGTAGCCTCGACCCACCATCGCACCGAGGAGAGTCCAGTGATCGCCACCGACCAGGCCGCCGTCCGCCCCGCGCGCACGTCGGAGGCGGCGAGCATGCTGGCCGGCCCGGAACCCGCGCTTCCCGACGGCTTCGCCCCGCTCGCCCCGCTCGCCGACGCCGGACTCGAGGTGCCCGTGCTCGGCGGCCGCACGGTGCGGCACGTCAACCTCGACGTCGCCGCCTCGGCACCTGCGCTCACCGTCGTCGCCGAGCAGGTCGCCCGCGTGCTGCCGTACTACGCGAGCGTGCACCGCGGCACCGGCTACCCCTCGCAGCAGACCACCGCGCTCGTCGAGAGCGCCCGCGCGACCGTCGCCCGCCACGTCGGCGCCCGTGACGACGACCAGGTCGTCTTCACGCGCAACACGACCGACGCGCTCAACCTGCTCGCCGCCGCGGTGCCCGGCGACACGGTCGTGCTCGACCTCGAGCACCACGCCAACCTCCTCCCGTGGCGCGAGGACGCCCGCCGCGTCGTCGTCGCCCGCCCGACGATCGCCGCGACCCTCGACGCACTCGACGCCGAGCTCGCCCGATGTCCGGCGGCGCTCCTCACCGTGACGGGCGCGTCGAATGTCACGGGCGAGGTGCTGCCGATCGACCGGCTCGCACGGCTCGCTCACGCGCACGGTGCCCGCATCGCCGTCGACGCGGCGCAACTGCTGCCCCACCGCCGGGTCTCGCTCGAGGCATCCGGCATCGACTATCTGGCCTTCTCGGGTCACAAGGCCTACGCGCCGTTCGGCGCCGGGGCCCTCGTGGGTCGCGCCGACTGGCTCGATGCGGCGCCGGCCCATCTCGCGGGCGGCGGCGCCGTCGAGACCGTTCGACTCGACGGCGTCGAATGGAAGCACGGTGCCGCCCGCCACGAGGCCGGCACGCCGAACGTCGTCGGCATCGTCGCGATCGCGCGGGCGCTGACCGAGTTCGAGCGACTCGGCGAGCCGGCCCGGGAGGCGCACGAGCGCGCGCTCACCGACCGCCTGCACGCGGGGCTCGCCGCGCAGCGCGGCATCCGCGTCGTGCGCGGGTTCGACGACATCGACGACCGCCTCGGCATCGCCACGATCGAGCTCGAGCACGGCTCGGTCGGCCTGCTCGCGGCCGCCCTCGGCGCCGAGCACGGCATCTCCGTGCGCGCCGGCCGGTTCTGCGCCCACCCGTTCTTCGACCGGGTCGGCAGCCGCGCGAACGGGCTGCGCGCGAGCCTCGGCGCCGGGTCGACGGCCGATGACGTCGACCGGTTCCTGGCCGCCCTCGCGAAGCTCGTCGCCGACGGGCCGGCGCACGCGTACGACCGCGGACCCGAGGGCTGGCACCCCCTCGTCGACGACCGTCCGCGCCCCGTGTTCGACCTCGCCTGAGCCGCCCGTCAACGGGGGCTGGCCGCGTCGTTCGCCTGGGGCTAGCGTCGGGAGCGGAGGCTCCCGTGACGGGCGACGATGCTGAACTCGAGGGGCGCGCCGACGTGCTTCGGCGCGTCGTCTACGGCACGCCGGGCGGCTACGAGACGGATGCCGCGACCGAACTCGAACGGGTCGAGGCGGAGCTCGCGCGGCGGGCCGAGGAGCGGCGCGCCGAGGCATCCCGCGCGGAGGTCGATGACGCAGCCCCGCGGTCGGGCGCTGGAGTGCCTGCGGTCGTCGCCGGGTCGGTGCCGAACGCCGGCGATCCGGGCGACGCGCCGGACGGCGCGGGCGGTTCCGCTGCGGCGACGGCCGGGTCCGCACGGCGGCGACCGCGATGGCCCGCCGCACTCGCGATCGCGGGCGTGCTCGGCGCGTTCGTCGCGGCAGGAGCCGGCGCGCTCGTCGGGGCGCTCACGCCGCCGCGCGGCCTCGCGGTGTTCGACCGCCCGCAGGAGCCGGAGGACGAGAGCCTCGTCGTCGCCCTCGGCGCCCAGGCCGACACCGTGCGGAAGCTCGACGAGCTGTTCGGTCGCGGGTTCTGGGTGTACCTCAACGGCGCCGACCAGGTCTGCCTCTCGGTGATCCCGATCGGCGGGACGAACCTCGTCGAACGCGGCGAGTGCGCGTCGCGCGAGCGCTTCGCCGAACACGGCATCGCGGTGCAGTACGCGGCGACGGAGCTCGGCGGGCACCGGCCGGGCGGGTCGGGCGAGCGCGACGTCGTCATCGTGTCGTGGCTGCCCGACGCCGAGGGCGTCGAGTGGGAGCTCGTCATGATCGACCCGCCCGAGGACAACCGGATGACGTACGAGGAGTGGTCGTCGGACCGCGGGGAATGAGCCGTTCGTAGACTGGGGGAGTCGCACGAGGGGAGACCGATGCAGCCACTGGTCGAGTCCGAGGTCAAGGCCGCGCTCGGCAACGCCAGCCAGGTGGAGCTCGCCCAGTTGTCGTTGCCGGTGAAGTTCTTCGTGGCCGAGTGGGCGCACCTCGACGCGTTCGCGTGGCGCGACCCGCGCATCGCCGAGCGGGGCTACCTCGTCACGGAACTCGACGGCGAGGTCGCCGGCGTCGTGCTCCGCGCGTCCGCGCGCACGGGCTCCCGCCATCGTGCGGCCGTGTGCAACCTCTGCCACACCCATCAGCCCGGCGATCAGGTTGCGTTGTTCTCGGCGCGGCGCGCGGGCGAGGCGGGTGAGCGCGGCGACAGCGTCGGCACCTACATCTGCAGCGACCTCGCGTGCCAGGAGACGGTGCGGCTCGGCCGCCCCCCGGCACCCTCGGAGGTGCTGCCGAGCGCCCATGAGCTCGAGCGCATCGAGGGACTCGCGCGGCGCACCAAGGCGTTCGTCGCCGACGTGCTCGGCGGGTAGGCCGGCCGAGCCGTCGCGTGGATCGGCGGAGATCGCACGATCGGAGGTCGTTCCGCCCGAACCATCCTCCCGATCGTGCGGACTCCTCCCGCCGGTGCGTCGTTCCGGGGAAACGACGGTGGGCGGCCCCGAAGGACCGCCCACCGTTCGACTGCGTCGGGTTATCGCGCGTTGATCGTGTTCGACTGCACCGAGTACGAGATGTACTTGGTCGTGCCCCAGACCTTCACCGAGACCGACTTGCCCTTCGCCGTCGACGGCACCAGGTAGGTCGACTTCGTCGCACCCGAGACGGCCTTGCCGCCGAGGTACCACTGGTACTTCACCGAGGTCGCCGTGGCGAGCGTGCCGAGCTTCGTCACGCCGACGGTCTTGCCCGCGACCGGGTCCGACGAGAGCAGCGCACGCGACCAGCCGATGTACGTGCCGTCCGCCGTGTGGTGCGTGTTCTTGTAGTTCGTGAGCGAGGCGACCTGCGCCTTGAGCGTGCTGATCTGGCCCTTGAGCGAGGTGACCTCGCTCTGCAGGGCGAGGTTCTTCAGCAGGAGGTCGATGACCTGGTTCTGCACCGGGATCAGGTCCGCCGAGACCTCGGCAAGGTCGGCCTTCACCTCGTCGAGCTGGGCGTTCGCGTCGTCGAGCCGGCCCTGCAGGTCGGCGATCTGCGCGTCCTTCTCGAGGCCGGACGCGGTCAGCGACTCGATCTGGTCGTCGAGCGGCGCGGTCGCGGCGTCGATGTCGGCCTGGTCGAACGCCGTGGCGTCCGCGGTGCCGAGCGGGACGCCGGTGCCGTTGAACGAGAGCGACGTCACCGTGCTCGTGCTCTCGGTCGTCGTGCCCTGGTGGAGGGCGATCGCGCCGACGACGACGTTCGTCCAGCCGGCGCCGCCGCCGTCCTCGAAGAACGAGAGCGGCTGCGGGTCGGCCTGGCTGCCGGGCTGGCCGGCGGTGATCTTGTTCGACCACCACTCGCCGTCCTGGAGGTCGACGTAGGCGCCGGTCTCGGCATCGGCGCCGTTCTGGTAGGCCTCCCACGTGATTCGCGCGTAGGACTTCTGGTCGGACTTCGTGATCAGCTGGAACGCCGGCGCGTACGAGGTGCCCTCGGCGACGGTGTACGCGAGCGACTCGACGTCGGCGATCGGCACGTCGACCTGCCAGCCCATGTCGGCGGCCTTGTAGAACACGAGCCCGTTCGTGACGTTGAGCGGGTTGGGCGAGTCGGCCTCGTCGTACAGCGGGAAGGACGGCTCCTCGGCCGCGTACGCGGCCTGGGCCGAAAGTCCCGTCGCGCCGATGGCGAGCGCGGCGACGGCGGCGGTGGCCGTCCAGCGGGCGACGCGCGTGGTGTTCATCTTCATCGATTCCTCGTTCTGATCGGGTGGGTTCACGAGACGACGCACCCGCCCTCATCGAGGTGGATGCGTCTCGCGCGTGCGTGCTTCACCGCTCAGATGCGTGTCGGGGGCCGCCGTCTCCGCGGGAGTGCCCCTCCATTCATGCACACGAATTCATCGGGCGATCGCCCCGAGGCTGCCCCAATACGGGGGCCATGGTCCGTTTTCGCGGGCTGGGATCTGCCCGTGCGCCGACGGCCGACGAGGCCGCTGCCCCGTCGGCGAAGCGCTCAACTCGGCGCGAGCGCCTCGAGCGTGGCGCGCTTCGCGACCCGCCCGTCGCCCGACGAGCGGCCGGTGAGCCGGCGCCCGATCCACGGCAGCACGAACTCGCGGTAGTACGCGGCCGTGTTGCGGCTGCGCGGTCCGGGCGGCGCAGCCGCGACCTCGGCGACGCCCCACTCGGGCGGCACGGGCACGTCGAGCGCGGTCAGCACGTTCGACGCGACGCGCGCGTGGCCGAGGGCGTTGAGGTGCAGCTTGTCGGGCGACCAGTATCGGATGTCGCGGAGCGCCCGGTCGTTGAAGTTGTCGACGAAGGTCACGCCCTCGAGCGTGCCGAGGTCGACGAGCGCCGCGGTGAGCCGGGCGCCGCGCGCGTCGAAGACCTTGCCCATCGGCAGGTGGTCGGTCGGGTTCGCACCGCTCAGCATGAGCACGTGGATGCCGGCGTCGCGGATGCGGTGGATCGCGTCGCGGAACCTGGCCGCCGTGACCTGCTCGTCCATGCGGGGGCGCAGCATGTCGTTGCCGCCGCCGTTGAAGCTCAGGAGTTCGGGCTTCAGCGCGATCGCGGCCCCGAGCTGCTCGTCGATGATCGGGCCGAGCTTGCGGCCGCGGATCGCGAGGTTCGCGTAGCCGATCGGCTCGCGCGCGTGCTTCGCGAGGCCGAGCGCCACGAAGTCGGCCCAACCGCGCACGCTGCCGTCGGGCAGCTCGTCGCCGACGCCCTCCGTGAAGCTGTCGCCGATCGCCGCATACGAGTGGAACATGTCCTCCACGCTAGCGCGGCGCGAGCGCGAGGCATCCCGCCTGCCGCGACTCGACGGGCGCGGGGATGTCGCGACCGGAGCCTACTCGGATGCGCGTTCGAGCTCGCAGTCGGCACCCGGGTACAGCAGCGTCTCGTGACCGTCGTCGAAGCGCACGAGGTAGGGCGGCCCGCCGTTCTCGCCGCGCACCTCGAGGATCTCGCCGTGCCGGCCGGGCTGGCCGACCTGCTTCCCGTGGATGACGAGACGTTCGCCCACCGTGGCCTGCATCGCAACCCCCTCCGACGGTTACAGGTTACGCCGCAGGCGCGCGGCCGCGGAAGGTCTTCCTCCGGGCGGATTCGCCGGGTAGGGTGTCAGAACTGGGTCAAGCGTCCCAGTTCCTTTCCGGTGGTACTGAGAACAGCGAGGTTCAGATGGATGCTTCGGGCGCACGCGCGGTGGAATCGCCGCGTTTCCCGTCGGGATTCCGGTGGGGCGCGGCGACCGCCGCCTTCCAGATCGAGGGATCTACGACCGCCGACGGGCGCGGCCCGAGCATCTGGGACACCTTCACGGCCGAACCGGGTCGCGTGGTCGACGGTTCGAACGCGCTCGTGGCCGCCGACAGCTACCGGCGCTATCGCGATGACATCGCGCTGCTCGCCGAGCTCGGGGCGACCGACTACCGGTTCTCGATCTCGTGGCCGCGGGTGCAGCCCGGCGGCACGGGGCCGGCGAACGCGGCCGGGCTCGACCACTACGAGCGGTTCGTCGACGCGCTCGCCGAGGCGGGCATCGCGCCCCTCGCGACGCTGTACCACTGGGACCTGCCGCAGCCGCTCGAGGACGCGGGCGGCTGGCTCGTGCGCGACACGGCGTCGAGGTTCGCCGACTACGTCGGGCTTGTGCTCGATCGGCTCGGCGATCGCGTCGGCCGCTGGATCACCCTCAACGAGCCCGCGATGACCACCCTCGAGGGTTACGCGCTCGGCACCCAGGCCCCCGGCCATCAGCTCATGCTCGGCGCCCTGCCGACCGTGCACCACCAGTTGCTCGGGCACGGGCTCGCCGTCGCCGCGATCCGAGCGGCCGCGCCGTCGGCCGAGGTCGGCATCACGAACAACCACACCCTCGTCGTGCCCGCCTCGAGCGAGCCCGCCGACCTCATGGCCGCGGGGGCCTTCGACCTCGTCTACAACCGCATCTTCATCGATCCCGTGCTGACGGGTGCCTACCCCGACCTGTCGGCGTTCGGGCTCGACGCGTTCCCGGGGCTCGAGGCGGGCGATCTCGACGTGATCTCGGCCCCGCTCGACTTCTACGGCGTCAACTCGTACAACCCGACGTACATCGCCGCGCCCGCCGAGGGGTCGGAGTTCGCGCTCGCGGGACTGCCGTTCGAGCCGGTCGCTCCGCTCGAGGGCACGCCGGTGACCGGGTTCGACTGGCCCGTCGTGCCCCAGGCGTTCGCCGAGCTGCTGGTGAGCCTCCACCGCGACTACGGCGACGCGCTGCCGCCCGTCGTCATCACCGAGAACGGCGCATCGTACGTCGACGAGGTCGTGCCCGCCGACGGCGACGGCGGCCGCGCCGTGCGCGACGGCGAGCGCATCGGCTACCTCGACGGGCACCTGCGCGCGGTCGCCGCCGCGATCGAGCAGGGCGTCGACGTGCGGGGCTACTTCGTCTGGTCGCTCATGGACAACTTCGAGTGGGCGCAGGGCTACACCCAGCGGTTCGGGCTCGTGCACGTCGACTTCGAGACGGGTGAGCGCACGCGCAAGGACTCGTTCGCCTGGTACCGCGACCTGATCGCGGCTCAGGCGGGCTGACCCGGCCGCATCGCCGCCGCGCCGCGGCTTCGGAGATCGCCACGATCTCGGACCGAACCACCCGAACGGGTCCGAGCTCGTGGCGATCTCCGGGGCCGTGGCGCGCAGACGGCCTCGTCGGCCGGCGGCGAGTTCGTCTGCGACCCCGAACGTCGAGTGGGCGATCTCGGCGCGCTCGCGAGGCGCGAGCGGGCCACGTTCGGCCCCTCGATCGTGGCGGAGCCTGAGCCGAGCCGCACTCGCCCTGCCCGATCGGGGACGAACCCGAGCCGAGCCTGCGCCCGCCGCCTATTCGACCGCGAGCAGCGCGGCCCAGAGGTCGGCGCGCGCGTGGAAGCCCGAGAGGTCGCGCCCGAGCAGCCGCTCGGCGAGCGCGATGCGGCTGCGCACCGTGTGCCGGTGCACGCCGAGCTCCTGCGCGGTGGCGTCGAACTGGCCGCCGTGCTCGAGCCACGTGCGCGTCGTCTCGACGAGCGTCGTGCCGTTGGCGGCGTCGTGCTCGGTGAGCGGGGCGAGGGTCGCGAGCGCGACCGCCCGGGCATCGGTGCGCGCGAGGAATGCGAGCACGCCCTGCCGGCTGATCTCGTCGAAGTTCACGACCCCGGCGCCGCTCTCGCGTGCCCGGTCGAGCGCCCGCAGGGCCTGTTCGTGCGCTTGCGGCACGCCCGCGTCGGCGACCGGGTCGGACACGCCGACGGGCACTTCGAACTCGGTCGCGAGCTCCTCGGCGAGGGTGGTGTCGGCCTCCTCGACGATGACCACGAACCGCTCGTCGTCGCGTCCGAAGAACAGACGCCCGCCGCGCTCCTCGACGCGCAGTTCGAGCAGCTCGGTGAGGCGGTCGACCTGGGCCGGGGCATCCGTCACGACCACCCGCACCGGGGCCTCGGGGAGCGGCCCCCACATCTCGGCCGACACGCGCTCGGCGAGCGCGGTGTCGCCGTCGAGGATGCCTCGCAGCAGTCCCGATCGCAGGTGGCCGCGTGCCCGGTCGAGGTCGCGGTTCTGTTCGAGCGCGAGCCCGGCGAGGGCGATGACCGAGTTCACGACCTCGCGGCCGGCCGCATCGAGCTCGGCGGAGTCGCCGATCGCGAGCACGCCGCGCAGCGCGCCGCCGCCGCCGAGCGTCTGCAGCGTCATGCGCTGCGGCGCGCCGGTCGACTCGCCGGCGACGAGGGTGCGACTCGCGCGCTGGCCGCGCCGGATCATCGAGCGAGCCTCGCCGACGACCTCGCCGAGGGCCGGCTGGGGGAGTCCGTCGGCGGGGGCCTCGCGATCGAGCGTGCCGGTCGCGTCGATGAGCCCGACCCAGGCGCCGAGCCGGTTCGAGAGCTCGGCGAGGGTCGCCGAGAGCCCGTCCGGCCGCAGCGCGGCGAGCGAGATCGCGCGTTGCGCGGCGAGCGCCCAGGCTTGGCGCGCGTAGGCGTCCTCGGCGATGAGGTCGGCGACGGTACGGGCGATCGCGATGAACGGCACCCGGTACGGCACCTCGAAGAGGGGAAGGCCCTGTGCGGTGCACGCGGCGATGAGCGCCTCGGGCGTGCCGGCGCGGATGACCTCGGTGCCGAAGCCCAGCGCGGCGATGCCGGTCTCGCGCAGCCGCGCGACGTAGGCCTCGGCGAAGCCCGCGTCGCCGGGTTCGTCGCCCACGACGCCCTCCGCGAACTGGGTGCCGGTCGTGAGGAGCACGTGCCCCGCGTCGAGGAACGGGGTCGGGTCGGCGAGGTCGGAGCTGTGCGCCCACACGACCGGGGCGTCGAGCGCGCCGTCGGGCAGCGCCTCGATCGGGGTGAGGAGGCCGAGGCCGAGTTCCGGACGGGCGAGCAGTGTCTGCACGGTCGGCTTCATGCGGTGGCCTCGGGGTCTCGACTCGGCTCCGGCGCCCACACGGCCGCCGGGGTTACCCGACCGGCGCGGTGTACACGCCGGCGAACATCATGCCCCGAGTGTACACATCGGCACCGAGGCATCCGCCTCGTGTGACGCGGGCCGCCGAGCGGTGCGGCGCCGCCGCCGCGAGAGTGCAGTCGTCGCCCGGCCGAGCGGCGGGGAGTGCAGGCTCGATGACGGTGCGGTCGGTACGGCTGGGATGCCTCGGCGCCGAGCCCGCTCCACAGGCAGAAGCGTGCGACACGCCGGCACGATCGGGCTCCGCGCCGGCGTGTGGCCGGAAGTGCCTGTAGCCGGGGCGACCCGACGGGTCAGGTGACCGCGCCGCGGCGCGCGAACCGCGGTTCGCGCCAGGTCCCGCTCGCGAGCACGTCCTCGAGCACGGCGACCGCGTCCCAGACGTCGGCGTGCGACACGTAGAGCGGGGCGAACCCGAACCGCATGAGGTCGGGGGCACGGAAGTCGCCGATCACGCCGCGCTCGATGATCGCCTGCATGACCGCGTAGCCGTCGGCCGCCTCGGGCAGGCCGGATGCCTCGGGCTGCTCGCCGCGCTCGGGCACGTCCGCCGCGTCGACCCCCTGCGCTTCGCGCCGCGCACCGCCGAACCGCAGCGCGACCTGGCTGCCGCGCCGTGCCGACTGCCGCGGGGTGACCACCTCGACGCCCCACGGCGCGAGTCGCGTGTCGACGAGCGAGATGAACAGTTCGGTGAGGCGCAGGCTCTTCTCGCGCAGCAGATCCATATCGACATCGGCCCACACCTCGAGGCTCGCCTCGAGCCCCGCGACCGAGAGCAGCTGCGGCGTGCCGACCCGGAATCGGGTGATGCCGTCGGCCGGCGCGTAGTCGAGGCCGAAATCGAACGGCCGCGCGTGCCCGTGCCAGCCCGTGAGCGCCGGCCGGGCCGCAGCCTGGTGCCGCGCGGCGACCCAGATGAACGACGGCGAGCCCGGTCCGCCGTTGAGGTACTTGTACGTGCAGCCGATCGCGAAGTCGGCGTCGGCGGCACCGAGGTCGACCGGCACGGCGCCGACCGAATGGCAGAGGTCCCACACCATGAGGGCGCCGGCCTGGTGCACGCGCCGGGTGACCTCGCCCATGTCGTACATGCGGCCCGTGCGGTAGTTCACGTGCGTGAGCACGACGACCGCGACGTCGTCGCCGAGCACCGCGTCGAGGTCGGCCTCCTCGTCGATGAGCCGGCGTTCGAGCGGCGCGCCCGCCGCCCCGCCCGCGAGCTCCTGCACGCTCTCGAGGATGTACAGGTCGGTCGGGAAGCTGCCGCGCTCCGACACGATCACCCGCCGCTCGGGCCGCAGCCGCGCGGCCGCGACCGCGGCCTGGAACAGGCTCGCCGAGGTCGAGTCGCCGAGCACGACCTCGCCGGGCGCCCCGCCGATGAGCGGCGCGATGCGGTCGCCGAGCGTGCGCGGCTTGTCGAACCAGCCGGCGTCGTTCCAGCTGCGGATGAGGCCGGTGCCCCACTCCTCGCGGATCACCCGCTCGAGGTGCGCCGGCGTCGACCGGGGCAGCGCGCCGAGCGAGTTGCCGTCGAGGTAGACGACGCCCTCGGGCAGGTCGAATCGCTCGCGGAATGCCGCGAGCGGGTCGGCGGCGTCGAGGGCGGCGCACGTCGCGCGGTCGATCGAGTGCTGGGTTGGTGTCGCGAGGCTCATGGCGCGCTCCGTGGTGATGGTGGTGGTTCGATGGCGGGGTGCGGGTTGTGGTGTCGTGCACCCGAGCGTGCACTTGTCGCCGGGACTCGGGCGACGAGTGCACTTTCGGTGAGACGTTCGGGGTGAGACGTGCGGCGTGCGGGGTGAGACGCGCGGCGTGAGGGCGCCGGGCGGCTCAGCGCCCCAGGAACCGCAGCGCGTTGCCGCGCCGGATCGCCTCGGCCTGGTCGGGCGTGAGGAACCCGGCGCGGTCGACGACCGCCCCGACGGGGCGTTCACCGAGCGGGTAGGGATAGTCGCTGCCGACCATGACCTGGTCGACGCCCAGCGTGTCGACGAGCAGCCGCAGCGCGGCCGGGTCGAACACGACGGAGTCGACGCTGAACCGGTCGAGGTACGCCGACGGCGGCCGCTCGCTGACGCCGATGAGGTCGCGCCGCTGATGCCAGGCGTTCTCGAACCGGCCGAGCCAGAACGCGAACGACCCGCCGCCGTGGGCGAACGCGATGCGCAGTGACGCCGGCACCCGGTCGAAGACGCCGCCGAGGATCATCGCGATGATCGACAGATGGGTCTCGGCGGGCATGCCGGCGAGCCAGCGCGCCATCCAGCGGTCGAGGCGCGGCGAGGTCGGCATGTCCCACGGGTGCACGAAGACGGGGATCCCCTCGGACGCGCAATGCTGCAGGAACGTGACGATGCCCTCGTCGTCGAGGTCGCGGTCGCCGACGTGGTTGCCGATCTCGATGCCTGCGTGCCCGCTCGCGATCGCGCGCGACGCCTCGGCGCACGCGGCGTCGGTGCTCTGCAGCGGCACCTGCGCGAACGGCACGAGCCGGTCGGGCGCCTGCGCGCACAGCTCGAGGGCGAGGTCGTTGAAGATGCGCGCCACCTTCGCGGCCTCGTCGGCCGCCGCCGTGTACGAGAAGAACAGCGGGGTCGGCGAGACGACCTGCAGCTCGACGCCGTCGGCGTCCATGTCGGCGAGGCGCGCCTCGGCGTTCCAGCACCGCTCGTCGACGGCGCGGAACTCGCTCGAGCCGAGCATGATCATCGCCTCGCGCTCGGAGTCCACCCGCAGCGTCGGCCAGACACCGGGCCCGACCTCGGCGGCGAGGTCGGGCCAGGCGTGCGGCACGAAGTGCGTGTGGACGTCGATCGTGCCCAACGGGTTCAGCCCTTGCCGGGGTGGACGGTGCCGCACTTCGGGCACGTCCGACCCTCTTCGCTCTCGTAGAACTCGCGGAATACGGGCGGCAGGTCCTCGACGATGTCGCGCACCTGCAGCTCGACCTCGTGCACCTTCTCGTTGCAGTTCGGGCAGAACCACGCGAACTTCTCGAGCGTGCCCTCCTCGCGGATGCGCTCGATGACGATGCCGATCGAGCCGGCCTCCGGGCGCTGCGGCGAGTGGTACACGTTGCCGGGCAGCAGCCACATCTCGCCCTCGCGGATGTCGATGCGCTTCGGCCCGTCCTCCGTCTGGATGTTGACGTGCATGTTGCCGCGGTACTGGTAGAACCACTCCTCGTACGGGTCGAAGTGGAAGTCGGTGCGCTGGTTCGGCCCGCCGACGACCTGCACGATGAAGTCGTTCATCGGGATGAACGCCTGCTTGTTGTTGACCGGGGGCTGCAGCAGGTGCTCGTGCTCCTTGATCCACGCCGGGAAGTCGATGACCGGCGGAACGGTGAAGGGGCGGATGTTGCTCATTTCTCCTCCTCGAGAGTGGCGGTGCTGGGAACGGTTCGGGTCTCGGATGCCTCGGGCGAGTCGGATGCCTCGGCCGGCCGCCGCGCGACCGCCTGGATCTCGATGCGCAGGTGGGGGTGCGGCAGCTGGTGCACGGCGACGGTCGTGCGCGCGGGCCCGCCTTCGTCGAAGTACTCGGCCCACACCGCGTTGTACCCGGCGAAGTCGTTCATGTCGACGAGGTAGCTCGTCGCCTGCACGAGATCGGCGAGCCCGCAGCCGGCCTCGGCCAGGATCGCGCGGATGTTCTCGATGACCGCGCGCGTCTGCACGGCGATGTCGAGCCTCGTCGCGCCGAACTCGTCGGCGTCGGCACCCGCGATCGTGTGGTCGGGCCTGCGGCTCGACGTGCCCGACACGAAGACGAGGTCGCCAGAGACGTGGGCGTGCGGGAACCGGCCGCGCGGGGTCGCCTTGCCGGCGACGAGGATGCCTCGGGCGTCGGTCATCGCGCACCCCCGTGCCCGTTCGAGGCTGCCACGGAGCCGCCGCCGGTGCGCACCGACACCTCGCCGAGCCCGGCGACGCAGGCGGTGACGATGCCCCGGGCGGGCAGCGGCACCGCGACGGTCGCGGCGCCCGCGAGCAGGACCATGCCGGCGCGCAGTGCGAAGCCGTGGGCACGCGCGAGCCGCAGCGCGGCGTCGAGCGACCGGCAGGGGTCGCCGAGGATCGCGGCGGTCGATCCGGCCTGGGCGAGCCGTCCGTCGATCTCGAGTCGCACGGCCCGGTTGGCGAGCGGGCCGACGTCGGCGGGCGACCGCCACGGCCCGACCGCGAACGCCGCGGCCGACGCGTTGTCGGCGACGACGTCGTCGAGGCTGAACGTGAAGTCGCGGTAGCGCGAGTCGATGATCTCGAGTGCCGGCGCGACCCCGGCGACGGCGCCGAGCGCGTCGGCTGCGCGCAGCCCCGGGTCGTCGAGGTCGTCGCCGAGGAGGAACGCGACCTCGGGCTCGATGCGCGGGTGGATCGCCGTCGTCACGTCGAAGACCCCGCCGTCGTCGAGCCGCATGGCGTCGGTGACCGTGCCGATGATGACGTCGTCGACGCCCATCTGCTGCGCCTTGGCGCGCGAGGTGAAGCCGAGCTTGAGGCCGGCGATGCGCTCGCCGCGGGCGACCCGGCGGGCGATGAGCGCGTGCTGCGTCGCGTACGCGGCATCGAGGCCGATCGAGGCGTCGGCGGCGAGCTGCGTCGTGGGCGAGGCGGTGCGCTGCGCCCGGTCGAGGGCCGCCGCGAAGACGGCGGCGGCGGTCATGCCGCACCTCCGGCGGCCGCGGCGCGTCCCTCGACGAGATCGAGCGCGACGTCGACGATCATGTCCTCCTGGCCGCCGACCATGCGGCGCTCGCCGAGCTCGACGAGGATGTCGCGGGCATCGAGCCCGTGCCGCTCGGCGGCCCGTTCGGCGTGCAGCAGGAAGCTCGAGTACACGCCCGCGTAGCCGAGCGTGAGCGTCTCGCGGTCGACCCGGACGGGCCGGCGCTGGAGGGGACGGACGAGTTCCTCCGCGGCATCCTGCAGGGTGAACAGGTCGCAGCCGTGCTCGAGGCCGAGGAGGTCGGCGACGGCGACGAACGCCTCGATGGGGCAGTTGCCGGCCCCCGCGCCCTGCCCCGCGAGCGACGCGTCGACGCGGTAGGCGCCGTGCTCGACGGCGGTCACGCCGTTCGCGACGCTCAGCGAGAGGTTCTCGTGGGCGTGGATGCCGATCTGCGTCTCGGGCGCGAGCACCTCGCGATACGCGTCGACGCGCGCCGCGACATCCCGCATCGTGAGCCGGCCGCCCGAGTCGGTGACGTAGACGCAGTGCGCGCCGTACGACTCCATGAGCTTCGCCTGCGCAGCGAGGCCCTCGGGGGAGTTCATGTGGCTCATCATGAGGAAGCCCGACACGTCCATGCCGTGCTCGCGCGCCCAGCCGATGTGCTGCGCGGCGACGTCGGCCTCGGTGCAGTGCGTCGCGACGCGCACGCTCGCGACGCCGAGGTCGCGCGCCCTGGCGAGGTCGTCGATCGTGCCGATGCCCGGCAGGATGAGGGTCGTGAGCTTCGCGTGCTCGAGCACCGAGGCCACCGCCTCGATCCACTGCCAGTCGGTGTGCGCGCCCTGTCCGTAGGCGACGCTCGAGCCGCCGAGGCCGTCGCCGTGCGCGACCTCGATCGCGTCGACGCCCGCGGCCTCGAGGGCGCGTGAGATATCGCGCACCTGGTCGAGCGTGTAGCGGTGCGCCATCGCGTGCATGCCGTCGCGCAGGGTGACGTCCTGCACGTAGATCTTCGGGCCGGCGGGGGATGGCGCGGCGGAGGTCTCTGCGGTGGCGGTCATGCGGTCGCTCCCTGGGGCTCGGCGGTCGCGGGCTCGGCGGTCGCGCGTTCGGCGATGAGTCGCTCGGCGGTGCGGAGCGCCGCCGAGGTCATGATGTCGAGGTTTCCCGCGTACTCGGGCAGGTAGTGTCCGGCACCGGCGACCTCGAGCAGCACGGTGACGCGCGTACCGCGGAACGGCCGGTCGAGCGCGGGCACGTAGGGCTCGTCGACCGGGTCGAACTGCACCTGCTGCTTGAGCCGGTAGCCGCCGACGTAACCCTGCACCTCGGCGACCATCGCATCGACCGAGGCGCGCACGGCGTGCTCGTCGAGCGAGCCGGGCTCGCCCTCGACCAGGCAGTAGACGGTGTCGCGCATGATGAGCGGCGGCTCGGCCGGGTTCAGCACGATGATGGCCTTGCCGCGCTCGGCGCCGCCGATGACCTCGATGGCGCGGGCGGTGGTCTGCGTGAACTCGTCGATGTTCGCCCGGGTGCCGGGGCCCGCCGAGCGCGACGAGATCGAGGCGACGATCTCGGCGTACGCCACTGGCGCGACGCGCGAGACCGCAGCGACCATCGGCACGGTCGCCTGGCCGCCGCACGTCACCATGTTGACGTTCGCAGCGTCGAGGTGCTCGCCGAGGTTCACGACCGGCACGACGTAGGGGCCGATGGCGGCGGGCGTGAGGTCGACCATGACACGGCCCGCGTCGCGCACCAGCGCGTCATTGCGGGCGTGCGCGCCCGCGCTCGTCGCGTCGAAGACGAGCTCGACGTCCGCGAACTCGGGCATCGCGACGAGGCCGTCGACGCCCTCGTGGGTCGTCGCGACGCCGAGCCGGCGCGCGCGGGCGAGCCCGTCGGAGTCGGGGTCGATGCCGGCCATCGCGACGACGTGCAGGGTCTGCGAGAGCCGCTTGACCTTGATGAGCAGGTCGGTGCCGATGTTGCCCGACCCGATGATGGCGACGCCGGTGGTCATGCCGCGGCTCCTTCCGTGGGGGAGGTGGATTCGCCGGTCACGGCGGGGACGAAGTCGGCGCGAACCTCGCCGAGCCCGGCGAGCCGGGCGTGGAAGACGCCCTCCGTCGCCGCGACCATGGGGCCGAGCGCGCCCGAGAGGATGACCTCGCCGGCCCGAAGCGGTCGGCCGTGGCGTGCGACCGCGCGGGCGAGCCACGCGAGGGCGATGACGGGATTGCCGAGGCAGGCGGCACCCGAACCGGTCGAGACGGGATCGCCCCGATGGTCGAGCCGCATGCCGACGCCTGCGAGGTCGAGCCCGTCGAGCCGGTGCGGGGTCGTGCCGAGCACGACCGCCCCGCTCGAGGCGTTGTCGGCGATCGTGTCGGTGATGCGGATGTCCCAGCCCGCGATGCGCGAATCGACGACCTCGATCGCGGGCAGCACGAAGTCGGTCGCGCGGATGACGTCGGCGACGTGCGTCGTGGGGGAGTCGAGGTCTCGGCCGAGCACGAACGCGACCTCGGCCTCGACGCGCGGCTGCAGGAAGCGCCCGAGGTCGACGGGCTCGCGGTCCGCGACGACCATGTCGTCGAGCAGCACGCCGTAGTCGGGGGTGTACACACCGAACTGCGCCTGCACGGCCGGTGAGGTGAGCCCGATCTTGCGGCCGACGATGCGGCGGCCCTCGGCGATCCGCCGGTCGATGCCGAGCGACTGCACCGCGTATGCGGCGTCCTGGTCGGTCTCACCGATGAGCTCGCGCACGGGCGCGCACGCGACGCCCGTCAGCGCGGCGCCGCGGAGGCGTTCGTCGGCGGCCCGCCACGAGGCATCCGCCGTCGAGGTCGCGCCCGAGGCATCCGCCCCGTGTTCATCGCCCGGCCGGGCGGGCGTCGCCTGCCCGCTCACAGTTGCACGCACACGTTCGTCGGCTCGGTGTAGAAGTCGAGCGAGTGGCGGCCGCCCTCGCGGCCGACGCCCGAGAGGCCGACGCCGCCGAAGGGGCTGCGCAGGTCGCGCAGGTACCAGGTGTTCACCCACGACATGCCCACGCGCATGCGCTGCGCGACGCGGTGGCCGCGAGTGAGGTCGCTCGTCCAGGTGACGGCGGCGAGCCCGTAGTCGGTGTCGTTCGCGAGGGCGACGGCTTCGTCCTCGGTGTCGAAGGGCACGAGCGCGGCGACCGGTCCGAAGATCTCCTCCCGCATCGTGCGGTGCGCGTTGTCGAGGCCGGTCCAGAGGGTCGGCTCGATCCACGAGCCGCCGTCGAGGTCGCCGCCGAGGCTCGGCACGCCGCCGCCCGCGAGCACGGTGGCGCCCTCCTCGCGGGCGAGCTCGAAGTGGGCGAGCACCTTGTCGCGGTGCGCCTGCGAGATGAGGGGGCCCGTCGTCGTCGCCGGGTCCTCGGGGCGGCCGAGCCGGAGGCGGGCGGCCTGCTCGGCGAGGCCCGCCGCCACGTCGGCGAAGACCGACCGCTCGACGTAGATGCGCTCGGTGCAGAGGCAGACCTGGCCGGTGTTGAGGTAGGTCGAGCGGGCGAGGCCCGCGATCGCCGCGTCGAGGTCGGCGTCGGCGAACACGACGGCCGCGTTCTTGCCGCCGAGCTCGAACGACACCGGCCGCACGCGCGGCGCGACGGCCCGCATGATCGCCGAGCCGGTCGACGACTCGCCCGTGAACGTCACACCGTCGATGCCCGGATGCCTCGTCAGGAGCTCGCCGGCCGACCGGGTGCCGAAGCCGTGCACGACGTTCACGACGCCGGCCGGCACGCCCGCTTCGACGAGGATCTCGGCGAGCAGGGTCGCCGACGACGGCGTCTCCTCGGAGGGCTTCACGACGACGGTGTTGCCGGCGGCGAGGGCGGGGGCGAGCTTCCACGTGAGCAGCAGCAGCGGGAGGTTCCACGGCACGATCACGGCGACCACGCCGAGGGGCTTCCGCACCGCGTAGTTGAGCGCGCGGCGCCCGTCGGGCATCTCGGTCAGGTACGAGTCGAGACCCGCCGACGACACCGTGTCGGCCGCGGCGCGGAAGTTCGCCGAGGCCCGGGCGACGTCGAGGTCGCGGGCGAGGGTCTCGGGCTTGCCGGTGTCGCCGATCTCGGCGGCGACGAGCTCATCGGCGCGGCGGTCGATGACGTCGGCGACACGGCGCAGCAGGCGGGCGCGGTCGGCGACCGACATGCGGCCCCACGGGCCGTCGAGGGCGGTGCGGGCCGCGGCGACCGCGCGGTCGACCTCGTCGGCGCCCGCCTCGTGCACGACCGCGATGAGCGACCCGTCGACCGGGTTCGTCTTGTCGAAGCCGCGCACGCCGTCGACGGGCTCGCCCGCGATGAAGTTGCGGAGCCGGGTCGGGGCGGGCGGGGCGGCGGTGGCCGCCACCGCCGACGTCGTCGTCTGCGTTGGCATGGCTTCAGGCTAGGAACGCCGAGCGATGCCGACAAATGCCCTCTTGCTGCACTGCCATGCCCTTTCGGCTATAGTCCTGCGCCATGGCCACCGATCGACTCCTGGACGGCCGGCTCAAGATCCGGCATCTCGTGCTCGTCACCACCATCGCCGACGAGGGAACGCTCGTGCGCGCCGCCGAGTCGCTGCACATCACGCAGCCCGTCGTGACCCGCGGTCTGCGCGAGGTGGAGGACATCCTCGGCGTCGCGCTGTTCGACCGGCTGCCCCGCGGCGTGACGCCGACCGAGTACGGTCGGCCGTTCATCGAGCGAGCACGTTCGGTGCTCGCCGAGCTGCGCGTCGCGGGCGAGGAGGTGCGGTTGCTGCAGTCGGGCCAGCTCGGCACCGTCACCGTCGGCACCCACCTCGCCGGCTCGAACCTGCTGCTGCCGCGGGCGATCGCGGGGCTGAAGCGCGAGCACCCGCGGCTCACCGTCGTCGTGCGCGAGGGCACCCCCGACACGCTCCAGCAGCTGCTGCTGACGGGCGACCTCGACCTCACCGTGGGCCGGCTCTCGTCGAGCGTGCCCGTGCGGCTCGAGCAGGAGCGGTTGCACCAGGAGCCGATCCGGCTCGTGGCGCGCGCGGGGCACCCCGTGCACCACCGGTCGACCGCGCTCGCCGACCTCGTGGCCTACCCGTGGATCTTCCCCGTCGCCCAGACGGCGCTGCGCGACGAGCTCGAGGCGGTGTTCTTCCACGAGGGTCTCCCGCTGCCGGCCGACCGCGTCGAGTGCACGTCGATGCTGACGCTCCGGAACCTGCTGGTCACGACGGACGTGATCGCCGCGCTGCCGATGTTCATCGCGGTGGACGACAAGGAGCTGCGCATCCTTCCGACGGCGTTGAGCTCGATCCGGCGCTCGGTGGGCGTCACCATCCCGAAGGACCGGGCGCCGTCGGCCGCGGCCGCGGCGCTGCTGGCGCACCTCCGCGAGGAGGGCGCGCGGCTCGCCGAGTTCGAGCGGGAGCACGCGACCTCCGCGGGTTGAGCGGCGCGCCGACTCGGTCGGTCGAGTAGCGCGAAGCGCGTATCGAGACCACCGTCCGAGGCATCCGTGGTCTCGATACGGCGCTGCGCGCCGACTCGACCGACGGGGACGCGGTATGCCCGTTCGGTCATGGCTCCGAGCCGTAAAGATATTGGACAGCATCGCAGGGTCGGGTCGACGCTGAATCTACGACGCCCCCGCGTCGAGACGATCTCACTCACCTGCTGCCAATGGAGGCGACATGGCCGGCTCACCGTACGTTCCCCACGCGAAGAAGTACCGCCCCGAGGACTTCCAGCGAGTGGCCGGCGAACCGAGCGACCCCGAGCCCGGCACGTGGGGCATGCAGCCCGACGGCACCTTCCTGCCGCCGGCGTCGACCCCGTCGGTGCCGCGCGACGTGTTCGTCGACTGGCCCGGCCAGCTCGACTACCGCGACCCCGAGACGTACGCGCTCAACGCGACCGCCGAGGCGTTCTACCCGATCGTCGTGAACACGAGCCACTCGTGGCAGTGCATCTACGACTGGGACGACCGCCGCCTGATGCTCCACTACGGCGGCGGCAACCACTGGAAGCTCTACGACATCACCGACCCACGCGACCTCCGGATCGTCGACGAGGAGCAGTGGGGCTGGGACGACCCGCGTCCGCAGTTCGGCGCCACCACGGTGCAGTGGAACGAGCGGCTCGGCAAGCACATCGCGATCCAGGCGTCGGAGACGCCCCGCTACTTCCTCAAGGGTCGCGTCGCCAACAAGTGGATCGACGACACCGTCGAGGGTCAGCTGCTCGAGTGGGAGGGCCTGCGCGGATTCCGCACGTTCGAGATGAACGGCCCGAGCCCCCGCGACTGGACGCTCATCACCGAGGTCTCGACCGACCCGAACCACGGGCCCGACGAGATCCAGGAGGGCAACGGCGTGCTCGACCTGCCGGTCTACTACGGCGACAAGTACCTCTTCGTCGCGACGGCGCCCGACAACACCTTCACGAACCAGCCGTACAAGACGACGCTGTGGGCCGCCGGGCACGCCGCCTACGACGTCAGCGACCCCGCGAACCCCGAGCTGCTCTCAACGTGGTGGGTGCCCGGCACCCGCGCCGGCGAGGAGGCCGACTCGGAGTACCTCGACGGCAACGACCGGTGGAACAACAAGACGAGCTGGTTCGGCTCGCGCATGGGCGTCTTCATGCCGCGCTCGGTCGAGTCGGGCTACCGCTACGCCTACGCCGCCCAGGGCGGCCAGGGCTTCTTCGTGCTCGACGTCTCCGACCCCGCGAACATCCACCACGTCGGCTGGTGCGCGCTGCCGACGAGCGTCGCCGGCACCGAGGGCGACAACGTCGACACGACCCAGGTCGAGGAGACCGGCTACGTCTACGTCTCGGGCTACCCGATGAACACCGACTGCTACGAGCCGGCGAAGGAGATCTACCAGATCGACGTCTCCGACCCGACGCAGCCGAGGGTCGTGCGCACGCTGCCCCGCCCGCTGCCGCCCGCCGAGGCTGCGTTCACCGACTGGGCGCAGCGCCGCGGCTCGTTCGGCCCGAAGCGTTCGGGCTACTTCACGAACACCGGCACCCCGCACGGCGGCGTCATCCCCTACGCGTTCTACGCGGCAGGACTGCAGATCTTCGACGTCCGCGACCCCGAGGACCCGAAGGTCGGCGCCTACTTCGTGCCGCCGATGGGCCTCAAGGACGACGACGACCTCGCCGCCCCGGTGCACGGCATCTTCGTCGAGTGGGACCGCAACCTGATCTGGCTCTTCGCGAACCACGGCATCTACGCGGTCTCGACGCCGCTCCTCGGCGAGCCCGTCGTCGGCCTCCCGGGCGCCGAGCCCGCCGCCGCGAGCTAGTCGGCGCCGAGTCATCCCCGGACCCCCGACCATGTGCGGAAGCCGACCATGAAACCGACCACCAGGCCGTGGCCCGCCCTCTGGGCGCTCGTCATCGGGTTCTTCATGATCCTCGTCGACACGACGATCGTGTCGATCGCGAACCCGGCCATCCTCGAGGACCTCGACGCCGACCTCACGTCGGTGATCTGGGTGACGAGCGCCTACCTGCTGGCCTACGCCGTGCCGCTGCTCATCACCGGCCGTCTCGGCGACCGGTTCGGGCCGAAACGCGTCTACCTGGTCGGCCTCGTGGTGTTCACGCTCGCCTCGTTGTGGTGCGGGCTGTCGGGCACGATCGGCCTGCTCATCGCGGCCCGCGCCGTGCAGGGATTCGGCGCGGCGCTGATGACCCCGCAGACGATGGCGGTCATCACGCGCGTCTTCCCGCCACAGCAGCGCGGGGCGGCGATGGGTCTCTGGGGTTCGGTCGCGGGGGTCGCGACCCTCGTCGGCCCGATCCTCGGCGGCGTGCTCGTCGACTCCCTCGGCTGGCAGTGGGTGTTCTTCGTCAACGTGCCCGTCGGCGTAGTCGCGTTCGTCGCCGCCTGGCGGCTCGTGCCGAACCTCGAGACGCGGTCGCACCGGTTCGACTGGCTCGGCGTCGTGCTGAGCGCGGTCGGCATGTTCCTCGTGGTGTTCGGCATCCAGGAGGGCGAGACGTACGACTGGGGCACGATCGCAGGCCCCATCACCGTGTGGGGCCTGATCGTCGCGGGCATCGTGGTGCTCGCGGGCTTCGTGGTGTGGCAGGCGTTCAACCGGGCCGAGCCGCTGCTGCCGCTCGGGCTCTTCCGCGACCGCAACTTCTCGCTGTCGAACGTCGCGATCTCGCTCGTCGGGCTCGCGATGACCGCCATGCCGCTGCCGCTCGCGTTCTACTTCCAGGTGGCGCGCGGGCTCACGCCGACGCAGGCTGCGCTCATGCTCGTCCCGATGGCCGTGATCTCAGGTGTGCTCGCGCCCCTCGTCGGCCGGCTCAGCGACAAGGTCGACCCGAAGTGGGTCTCCCTCGCGGGGCTCTCGACGTCGGCGCTCGCGCTGTTCTGGTACAGCGCCCTCATGGGCCCGGATGTCTCGCTCTGGCTGCTGCTCCTGCCGTCGGCCCTGCTCGGCGTCGGCATCTCGGGCGTCTTCGCACCGCTCGCGTCGACCGCGACGCGCAACCTGCCGCGCGACCGGGCGGGCGCCGGGTCGGGCGTGTACACGATGACCCGGCAGGTCGGGTCCGTGCTCGGCTCGGCCGCGATCGCCGCGCTCATGGGCTTCACGCTCGCGGCGCAGCTGCCGGGCTTCGACGGCGACGCGGCCCGCTCGGGCGGCGGAGCGCTGCCCGCCGAGCTCGCGGCCGGCTTCTCGACGGCGATGGCGCAGTCGTTGCTGCTCGCGGTCGCCGGGTTCGTGGTCTGCGCCGGCGTGGTGGCCTTCTTCGCGAAGCCGAAGGTCACCGTCGGGTGGGGCGAGGCCGCCCGCCCGGAGGCGGTCGCGGCGCCGGCGTCGGCGTCGGCATCCGCATCGGCTGCGGCATCCGCATCGGCCGCGGAGCGCTGATGGATGCCGCAGCTTGCCGCCGAGGCATCCCCGCCCACATTCTGGATCCTGAATACGAAATCCGCCGAAGGAGAGTCGAGCCCCCCGATGACTGATGCGAATGGAGGCGGCCGCCTGGTCGTCGACGGCCTCGAGAAGCACTACTCGCTCGACGGCACCGACGTGCCCGTCGTCAAGGGCGTGACGTTCACGATCGAGCCCGGCAAGTTCACCTCCCTGCTCGGCCCGTCGGGCTGCGGCAAGACGACCACGCTGCGCTGCGTCGCCGGGCTCGAGACGAGCAACGGGGGAGCGATCTCGCTCGACGGCAAGGTGCTCTCGACCGCCTCGTCGCACGTCCCGCCCGACAAGCGCGACGTCGGCATGGTGTTCCAGAACTACGCGATATGGCCGCACATGACCGTGTTCCAGAACGCGGTGTTCCCCCTGCAGGTGTCGGGGAGCCGGCTGCCGAAGCCGGAGGCGCGCAAGCGCGCGATGGAGGCGCTCGAGCTCGTGCAGCTCGACGGTTTCGCCCACCGCCCCGCGACCGCGCTCTCGGGCGGCCAGCAGCAGCGGCTCGCGCTCGCCCGGGCGCTCGCGCACCGGCCGAAGCTCCTGCTGCTCGACGAGCCGCTGTCGAACCTCGACGCGAAGCTGCGCGACACCATGCGCAACGAACTGCGCCACCTGCAGCAGCAGCTCGGCATCACCGCCCTCTACGTGACCCACGACCAGTCGGAGGCGCTGTCGATGTCGGACCGCGTCGCCGTCATGAACGGGGGCCGCATCGTGCAGGAGGCGACGCCGCGCGAGCTGTACTACCAGCCGGCCGACCGGTTCGTGGCCGACTTCGTCGGCCGGGTCAACATGATCGAGGCCGTCGTCCGCGAACGCGGCACCGGCGCGGATGCCTCGGGCGAGGCATCCGTCGAGGCCTTCGGCACCCGCCTCGTCACCCCGTGCCCGGCGGAGTTCGGACCGGGCGCGGAGGTCACCGTCACGTTCCGCCCGGAGAGCGTGCGCTGGCACGAGACCGCCCCCGACCGGCCGAACCTCGTGCCGGCGCGGGTCGTCCGCGTCGAGTTCCTCGGCGAGATCGTCGAATACGAGGTCGAGGTGCGCAGCGCCGCGACCGGAGCCGCAGTCGGCACGATCGTCGGCCGCGGCGCCCCGCTCGACTCGCCCACGACGGGCAGCGACGTCTTCATCGAACTCGCCCCCCACGCGTGCCGCGTGCTCGCGGCATAGCACCACCCGATTCCACCCACACCGAGATCCACGTCAGAGAGGACATCCGGATCATGAGAACACCCACAGCACGGAGCGGCTTCATCGCCCTCGCCGCGACCGGCATGCTGCTGCTCAGCTCGTGCAGCACGCCGTCGTCGACCCCGCAGGCCATCGAACCCTCGGGCGACGCCGCCCAGGCCGGGGCCTGCGAGGCGCTCGAAGTCGGGCCCGTCACCCGCTGCGAGAACTTCTACGAGGACATCTGGCCGGCGATCGACGAGCAGATGGACGCCCTCTACGAGCAGGCGAAGGAGACCGACGGCGGACGGCTCGTGATCTGGGACTGGTACGAGCTCTCGCCGGAGGTCATCGCGGAGTTCAACAAGAAGTACCCCGACCTGAAGATCGAGACGCAGGGCCTCACCTACAACCTGTCGTCGGCGATCATCTCGGCGAAGGCCACGGGGGCCCGCAACACCGACGTCATCTCGGGGTCGATCGTCTCGTCGGCCGCGATGACCGACGAGGGCTACTGGGCCGACGTCGACTGGACGGAGTTCGGCGTGCCGGAGGAGTTCCTGACACTCGGCTCGACCGGCATGCTGCCCGACAGCATCAACGGCTCGCTCATGCAGGTCAACACCGAGAAGATCGAGGCGCCGCCGACGCTCGAGGGCCTGCTCGACCCGGAGTACGAGGGCAAGGTCTCGGTCGCGAGCTACAACGCGAACGTGTTCTCGGGCGTCGGCATGGCCGACGGCGAGGATGCGATGGTCGACCTCATCGACGAGCTGAAGGCGTCGGGCACCCTCCAGGTGCTCGAGGACCAGGACTCGCCGCTCTCGAACGGCGACGTGCCGATCGCGCTCGGGCAGACGCTCTTCAACCCGAACCCGAGCCTCACCGTGCAGCCGTACGAGAACGGTCCGGTGTTCGCGCAGTTCTCGGGCGTGAACGTCGACGCGAAGAACCAGGCGGGCGGCATGCTCTGGGTGCTCTGGAACGCGTTCAACCCCGACTGGCTGCACCTGCGCATGACCGACGAGCAGTTCTCGACGACCCAGGTGCCCTACGCGGGCCTGCCGTCGACGGTGTTCGACGAGGCGACCGGGCTCATGAAGACGAACGCGGACGCGCTGCTCGAAGGGCTCGACGCCACGACGAACATCGAGTCGCCCGAGAACCGCGACGACTGGATCGCGATGATCAACGCCGCCGACGCGGCACTGAACGGATAACCATGTCGACGGCAGGACGGGCCACGGAGGCCGGGCGCACCCGGCCGACCGGGATGAAGATCGCGACGGTCATCGCGGGAGCGGTGATCTTCCTCCTCCTCGCGATCCCGCTGGCCGTGCAGGTGATCACGGCGTTCCGCGGTCCGTTCCTGCCGTTCGGCGTGTCGACGGCGAAGTGGTCGGTCGACAACTTCGTCACCCTGTGGGAGCTGCGCGAGGACTTCTGGGCCGTGCTCGGCTCGACCGCCGTGTTCGTCGGCGGCTCGACGATCATCTCGCTGCTGCTGGCGTTCGGGCTCGCCTGGGCGACCGTGCGCACCGACATCCCGTTCAAGCGGGTCATCTCGGTGCTCGTCGTCGTGCCGTTCATCATCCCGCCGATCGTCAAGGCGCAGGCGTACCAGCTCATGCTCTCGCCCGAGTCGGGCGTGCTGAACCAGCTGCTGCGCCTGCTGCCCGGCGACCTCGTGATCGACCCGTACTCGTTCGCGACGATGACCGTCGTGCAGTCGCTCACGAACGTGACCTTCCCGTTCCTCATGATCGTGCCGATCCTCACGTCGATGGACGGCTCGCTCGAGGAGTCGGCCCGCGTCTCGGGCGCCTCGTGGGGCCAGACGCTGCGCCGGGTCACCCTGCCGATGCTCTGGCCGGGCCTGCTCGGCGTCGCCGTGCTGACCGGCATCCTCGGGCTCGGCAGCCTCGAGATCCCGCTCCTGTTCGGACAGGAGGCGGGGCAGAACATCTTCGCGCTGAAGCTCTGGAACCTCATCAGCGCCGGCGCCGGCGAACTGCCGCAGTACGGCCTCGCCGCGGCGTGGGGCTGCGTCTTCCTCGTGATCACGACGATCGCGTTCGTCATCTACCTGCGCGCGACCCGCAACGCCGAACGACGCGCCTCGATCTCGGGCAAGGGTTTCCGGCCGACGATCATGAAGCTCGGCGCCTGGAAGATCCCCGTGCTCGTCGCGGTCTTCGTCTTCGTGCTGCTCACGGCGATCCTGCCGATGTTCGCGCTGCTCTGGTCGGCGATCACGCCGTACCCGATCGCGTTCTCGTTCGAGGCGCTCGCCTCGCAGACGCAGTGGGGCGCCTTCGGCGAGGTGTTCGCCGACCCGGAGTTCTGGGCGTCGCTCGGCCGTACGCTCCTCATCGCCGGCGGCAGCGCGACGATCGCGTGCGTCGCGGCGACGGTGCTCGCCTACGGCATCGCGCGCGGTCGCCGAACCGGCTGGTCGAGGGGCATGGACCTCTTCGCCTCGTCGTCGGTCGCGATCCCGGCCGTGATCGCGGGCTTCGCGATGTTCCTCACCTTCCTCGTGATCAACCCGGTGATCCCGCTCGCGGGAACGATCGTCGCGCTCGTGATCGCCTACTCGTACCGGGTGTCGATCGCCTACCGCTCGGGCTACAGCGCGACCCTGCAGATCCGCAAGGAGCTCGAGGAGGCCGCGCTCGTGAGCGGGGCGAGCCCGCTCGAGGGCTTCCGGCGCGTGGTCGTGCCGCTGCTCCTGCCGACGGTCTTCGCGGTGTGGATCCAGATGTTCATCCTCGGCACGAACGAGTTCACGCTGCCGGCCTTCCTCGCGACGCCCGAGTCGCGGCCGCTCTCGGTGTACATGTACGCGATGATCAGTCCTCGATCGGCCCAGCTCTACCAGCCCGACCAGGGCGCGGCGATGGCGCTCATCTTCACGCTGCTGGTGTTCCTCATCGGCTACGGGCTGCAGTGGGCGGTGTCGCTCAGGGCGATCGGGCGGGCGAAGCGCCGGCCGACGATCCCGGGCCTCGGCACGCGGGCGACCGCGGCGGTGCCGAACGACCCGCCGGCGCCCGCCACCCGCGCCGTCGCCGCGCAGGACCTCGAGGACCAGCGCGAGCTCGCGAGTCGCTGAACCACCCACCCGCCACCGGATTACAGGCACTTCTGCCGATGTCGCGGCGTGTCGGGGCGAACACGCCGCGCGGGGCGCGAGAGTGCCTGTTGAGCGCGGGCGGCAGGTTGGGGATGCCTCGGGGGAGGGGTCCCGCGGGGCGTGGTCTCGATACGCGTCCTCCTTGGTCGGGCGCTACTCGACCGACGGCAGCAGCGTCGGGCGCTGCTCGACCGACGACGTGTGCGGCGTCGGGCGCTCCTCGACCGACGGGTCTTGTACGTCATGGCGAAGAAGTGGCCATTGACCGTACGCGCGGGCCACGAGGCACCCCGAGGTCTCGACCTACCATCGATGCAACACGCCACCGTCGTCACTTGCATCGGAGCAGACATGACCCTCGTCGACACCCCGGCCACCACGACCGGAGGCCCCGCCCTCACCCAGGAGCGCCGCCTCGTCACCGCCATCCCCGGACCCCGCTCGCAGGAGCTGATGAACCGCAAGGCCGCGGCCGTCGCCGCGGGCGTGGGCCACACCCTCCCCATCTCGGTCGTCGCCGCGGGCGGCGGCGTCGTCGTCGACGCCGACGGCAACTCGCTCATCGACCTCGGCTCGGGCATCGCCGTGACCGGCGTCGGCAACTCGGCCCCCCGCGTCGTCGACGCGGTGAGCGCGCAGCTGAACGCCTTCACGCACACCTGCTTCACCGTCTCGCCGTACGAGGGCTACGTGGCCGTCGCCGAGAAGCTCAACGAGCTCACCCCGGGCGACCACGAGAAGCGCTCGGCCCTCTTCAACTCGGGCGCCGAGGCCGTCGAGAACGCGATCAAGATCGCGCGCCACTACACGAAGAAGCAGGCCGTCGTCGCGTTCGACCACGCCTACCACGGCCGCACGAACCTCACCATGGGGCTCACCGCGAAGAACATCCCGTACAAGAACGGCTTCGGCCCGTTCGCCCCCGAGGTGTACCGCGCCCCGCTCAGCTACCCCTTCCGCGACGGCGGCCTCGACGGCCGTGAGGCCGCGGCCCGCGCGATCACCATGATCGAGAAGCAGATCGGCGCCGAGAACCTCGCCGCGATCATCATCGAGCCCATCCAGGGCGAGGGCGGCTTCATCGTGCCCGCCGCCGGCTTCCTCCCCGCGCTCGTCGAGTGGGCGCAGGCGAACGACGTCGTGTTCATCGCCGACGAGGTGCAGACCGGCTTCGCCCGCACGGGCGCCTGGTTCGCGAGCGAGCACGAGGGCATCGTGCCCGACGTGATCGTCACCGCCAAGGGCATCGCCGGCGGCCTGCCGCTGTCGGCCGTCACGGGCCGCGCCGAGATCATGGACTCCGCCATGGCCGGCGGCCTCGGCGGCACCTACGCCGGCTCGCCCATCGCCTGCGCCGCCGCGCTCGCGACGATCGAGACCTACGAGGCCGACGGCCTCGTCGAGCGCGCCAAGGAGATCGGCTCGGTCCTCATCGGCCGCCTCAACGCCCTCCGCACGGCCGACCCGCGCATCGGCGACGTCCGCGGTCGCGGCGCAATGGTCGCGATCGAGCTCGTCGACCCCGCCACCGGCGCCCCCGACGCAGCCCTCACCAACAAGGTCGCGAAGTTCGCCCACGAGCAGGGCGTCATCCTGCTCACGTGCGGCACCTACGGCAACGTCATCCGCTTCCTCCCGCCGCTCACCATCTCCGACGAGCTCCTCGTCGAGGGCCTGGGCGTCGTGGCCGAGGGGCTCAAGCAGGCATGAGCACCGTCATCGACAACGCCGTCGCCCACGTCTCGCACGAGGCATCCGCCGCACCCATCGCCACGCCGCTGACCGACGCCCGCTCGCAGCTGGCCGAGGCCATCGCGCTGCTCGGCTACTCGGAGGGCACCCACCAGCTGCTCGCGACCCCGCGTCGCGAGCTCACGGTGAGCGTTCCGCTGCGCCGCGACTCGGGCGAGACGGTGCTCTTCACGGGCTACCGCGTGCAGCACAACTTCAGCCGCGGCCCCGCCAAGGGCGGCCTGCGCTACGCGCCGAACGTCGACATCGACGAGGTGCGCGCGCTCGCCATGTGGATGACCTGGAAGTGCGCCCTGCTCGACGTGCCGTACGGCGGCGCGAAGGGCGGCATCGCGATCGACCCCCGCGAGCACTCCAAGGCCGAGCTCGAGCGCGTGACCCGTCGCTACACGAGCGAGATCCTCCCGATCATCGGCCCGGAGCGCGACATCCCCGCGCCCGACATCGGGACCGACGAGCAGACGATGGCCTGGATCATGGACACCTACTCCGTGAACAGCGGCTTCACGGTGCCCGGCATCGTGACCGGCAAGCCCATCGCGCTCGGCGGCTCCCAGGGGCGCGCGAGCGCGACCAGCCGTGGTGTCACGCACATCGCGCTCGCCGCCCTCCGCCACGCCGGCATCGCGCCCGCCCAGGCGACCGGTGCCGTGCAGGGCTTCGGCAAGGTCGGCGCCGACGCGGCGCGCTTCCTCGCCGAGGCCGGCGTGAAGGTGCAGGCCGTCAGCGACCAGTACGGCGCCGTCTTCAACGCGGCGGGCCTCGACATCGAGGCGCTCAGCGCCCACGTGCGCGAGACCGGTGCGGTCGTCGGCTTCGCCGGCGCCGAGCCGCTCGACGGCGCGGCTCTGCTGCAGCTGGAGGTCGACCTGCTCGTGCCCGCCGCCGTCGAGGGCGTGCTGCACGAGGGCAACGCGGCCGACGTCAAGGCGAAGGTCATCGTCGAGGGCGCCAACGGCCCCACGACCCCCGCGGCCGACCGCATCATGCGCGAGCGCGGGATCCTCGTCGTCCCCGACATCCTCGCCAACGCGGGAGGTGTCATCGTCTCGTACTTCGAGTGGGTGCAGGCCAACCAGGCGTACTGGTGGCGCGTCGACGAGGTCGAGGCCAGACTGGAAGAGCGGATGCTGAGCGCGTGGCAGCACGTGCTCGGCTACGCGACGTCTCGCGGTCTGTCGCTTCGCACCGCCGCCACCGCACTCGCGGTCGAGCGCGTCGCCGAAGCGCACAAGCTGCGCGGCCTCTACCCCTGATCGATGCGTCGCCCACGCCACGCAATCATCGAACGGAAAGCACACACATGACGAACGCAACGCTCGAAGCCACGGTGCTCGACAAGGTCGAGGCCCGGCTCTTCATCGGCGGCGAGTGGATCGAGGCCGAGGGCGGCAAGACCCTCGCGGTCGCCGACCCGGCCACCGGCGAGACCATCAAGGAGATCGCCGACGCCTCGGTCGCCGATGGCAAGAAGGCGCTCGACGCCGCCGTCGCCGCGCAGGACGCGTGGGCGGCGACCGCCCCGCGCGAGCGCGGTGAACTGCTGCGCCGCGCCTTCGACAAGCTCCAGGAGCGCAAGGAGGAGTTCGCCCTCCTCATGACGCTCGAGATGGGCAAGCCGCTCGCCGAGGCGCGTGGCGAGGTCGCCTACGGCGGCGAGTTCCTCCGCTGGTTCAGCGAGGAGGCCGTGCGCATCTCGGGCCGCTACGGCCTGAACCCCGAGGGCACCGGCCGCATGGTCGTGTCGCAGCGCCCGGTGGGCCCGTCGTTCTTCATCACGCCGTGGAACTTCCCGCTCGCGATGGCGACCCGCAAGATCGCCCCCGCGCTCGCGGCCGGCTGCACCGTCGTGATCAAGCCCCCGGCCCTCACGCCGCTCACGACGATCGCGTTCGTGCAGCTGCTCGAGGAGGTGGGCCTGCCCAAGGGCGTCGTCAACGTCATCGCGACGTCGACGTCGTCGAAGGTCTCGGGCCCGATCATCGCCGACCCGCGCCTGCGCAAGCTGAGCTTCACGGGTTCGACCGAGGTCGGCCGCAGCCTCATGAAGGAGGCCGCACAGGGCATCCTCCGCACGTCGATGGAGCTCGGCGGCAACGCCCCGTTCGTCGTCTTCGAGGACGCCGACCTCGACAAGGCGGTCGACGGCGCGATGCTCGCGAAGTTCCGCAACATCGGCCAGGCCTGCACCGCGGCCAACCGCTTCATCGTGCACGAGTCGATCGCCGCCGAGTTCTCGAAGCGCGTCGCCGAGCGCGTCGCCGGGTTCTCGGTCGGCCGCGGCACCGAGGACGGCGTCAACATCGGCCCGCTCATCGACGACAAGGCGGTCGCCTCGACCGACGAGCTCGTGCAGGACGCGGTCGGCAAGGGCGCGAAGATCCTCACCGGCGGCACCGTGATCGACGGCGAGGGCTCGTTCTACGCGCCCACGGTGCTCGGCGACGTGTCGGCCGACGCGCGCCTGCTCCGCGAGGAGATCTTCGGGCCGGTGCTCGGCATCACCACGTTCTCGACCGAGGACGAGGCGGTCCGCCTCGCGAACAACACCGAGTACGGGCTCGTCTCGTACGTGTTCACGCAGGACCTCGCGCGCGGCCACCGCATGATCGACCGCCTCGCGACCGGCATGATGGGCCTCAACACGGGCCTCGTGTCGAACGCGGCCGCCCCCTTCGGCGGCATCAAGCAGTCCGGCATCGGCCGCGAGGGCGGCTTCGAGGGCATCCACGAGTACCTCGACACGAAGTACACGCTCATCCCGGTGGGCTGAGCGATGAGGGCGGATGCCGCGGCCTCGCGCTGCGGCATCCGCCTTCGTCTTTTCCAGCGCGAGTCCCGCGCGATCAAGAAAGAAGCATCATGGAACGCATCGATACCGACGTGGTCATCGTGGGCGCCGGCGCGGCCGGCCTCACCGCCGCGAACACGCTCAAGGACGCCGGCGAGTCGGTGGTCGTGCTCGAGGCGCGCGACCGCATCGGCGGCCGCCTCTGGACCGACGACATCGACGGCGCCATGCTCGAGATCGGCGGCCAGTGGGTCTCGCCCGACCAGGACGCCCTGATCGAGACGATCGCCGAGCTCGGCCTCGAGACGTACTCGCGCTACCGCGAGGGCGAGAACGTCTACATCGCGGAGGACGGCGAGCGCCGCCTCTTCGAGGGCGAGATCTTCCCCGTGCCGGCGAAGACCGAGGGCGAGATCGTCGGCCTCATCGAGAAGCTCGACGAGCTGGTCGCCGAGATCGACCCCGACGCGCCGTGGGCGCACCCGCGCGCCAAGGAGCTCGACGAGGTCTCGTTCGCCGAGTGGCTCGGCACCCAGACCGACGACGAGGAGGCGAAGCTCAACATCGGCATGTTCATCGCCGGTGCGATGCTGACCAAGCCCGCGCACGCCTTCTCGGCGCTGCAGGCGCTCCTCATGGCCGCCTCGGCGGGTTCGTTCTCGCACCTCGTCGACGCCGACTTCATCCTCGACCAGCGCGTCGTCGGCGGCCTGCAGCAGGTGCCGCTCGGTCTCGCCGCGAAGCTCGGCGACCGGGTGCGCCTGAACCAGGCGGTGCGCACGCTGCGCTGGAACCCCGAGAACCCCGACCAGGGCGTCGTCGCCGTGACCGACTCGCTCGAGGTGCACGCGAAGCGCGTCATCCTCGCCGTCCCGCCGATCCTCTACAGCCGCATCTCGTACGAGCCGCCGCTGCCCCGTCGCCAGCACCAGCTGCACCAGCACATCTCGATGGGTTTCGTCATCAAGGTGCACGCGGTCTACGACCGCCCGTTCTGGCGCGAGCAGGGCCTGTCGGGCACCGCGTTCAGCCCGTACGAGCTCTGCCACGAGGCGTACGACAACACGAACCACGGCGACCCGCGCGGCACGCTCGTCGGCTTCGTCTCCGACGAGGAGGCCGACGCCGTCTTCAAGCTCAGCGCCGAGGAGCGCAAGGCCGCCATCCTCGAGTCGCTCTCGCACTACTACGGCCCCGAGGCCCTGAACCCCGTCGTCTACTACGAGAGCGACTGGGGCAGCGAGGAGTGGACCCGCGGCGCGTACGCGGCGAGCTTCGACATGGGCGGCCTCGCCCGCTACGGCGCCGATCTCCGCGGCGCCGTCGGGCCGATCCACTTCGCGTGCTCCGACCTGGCCGGCAAGGGCTACCAGCACGTCGACGGCGCGATCCGCATGGGTCGCCTCGTCGCCGAGCAGATCCTCGCGGCCTGAGCGCCGAGCCGACCCGCGCTTCGGGGTCGCGAGGCCCCGAAGCGCCGCAACACTGAAGCGGAGACCCGCATGACCGAATCCCTGCGCATCGTCGTGGGCTACACCGCCGACGACTCCGGCGCCGACGCGCTCGCGCTCGGCGCCCGCATCGCCGCGGCCACCGAGGCGTTCCTCGAGGTCGTCATGGTGCTGCCGATCGAGGCGCGCGGCGGCGTCGTGCCCCGCGACCCCGGCTACGAGCGGCACGTCAAGGAACGGTCGCAGGGCTGGCTCGCCGACGCGAGCGCGAAGCTCGGCGACGACATCGCGCAGTCGCTGCACATCCGCTACGCCGACTCGTTCGCCGAGGGACTCCTGGCCGCGGCGCACGAGTTCGGGGCGGCGCTCATCGTCGTCGGCGCCGCGCGCGGGGGCCTGCTCGGCCGGTCGCGCATCGGCTCGGTCGCGAGCGCCCTGCTGCACTCGTCCGACGTGCCCGTCGCGCTCGCGCCCGCGGGCTCGCGCGAGGTGGCGACGGCGCAGGGCATCACCCGCATCACCGCCGCGATCGGCTTGCGCGCCGGCGCGAGCGCCGTGCTCGAGGCATCCGTGCGCCTGGGACGTGCCGCGCACGCCCCGCTGCGCCTCGTGTCGCTCGTGCCGATCGACCTGCCCTCGGGCATGGACGAGGAGCTCGCCGACCTCACGTCGACCGCGCACGCCGAGGAGGTGCTGCTCGCCGCCCAGCGGGCGCTGCCCGCCGGCGTCGACGCGACCGTCTCCACCGCCACTGGCTCCAGCATCGAGGAGTCGGTGCGCGCGCTCGAGTGGCACGCCGGCGAGATCGTGCTCGTCGGCTCCTCGAGGCTCGCCACCCCGAGCCGCCTCTTCCTCGGGTCCACCGGCTCGAAGATGCTCCGCGAACTGCCGGTGCCGATGATCGTCGTGCCGCGCCCCACCGACTGAAAGACCTTCCATGTCGCAACAACAACACGAGCGCGCAACGCAGCCCGCTGCGCACCCCCAGGGGAGCACGCACCCCCGCGAGCACCACACCGAACCGCACGCGCCGCTCACGACGGCGAGCGCGATGGTCGACGGCACCGACCCGGGCCTGACGAAGAAGGGCCTGTCGGCCGGCTCGGTCGGCCTCATCGGCGCGATCGTCATCGGCATCTCGTGCATCGCCCCGGCGTACACGCTGACCGGCGCGCTCGGCCCGACCGTCGCCGAGGTCGGCACGCAGCTGCCGGCGATCTTCCTGCTCGGGTTCATCCCGATGCTGCTCGTCGCGTTCGGCTACCGCGAGCTCAACAGCGCGATGCCCGACTCGGGCACCTCGTTCACGTGGGCGACCCGGGCCTTCGGCCCGTGGCTCGGCTGGATGGGCGGCTGGGGCCTCATCGCCGCCACCGTCGTGGTGCTCTCGAACCTCGCGGGCATCGCGGTCGAGTTCTTCTACCTCGCCCTCGACCAGGGCGTCGAGCTGTTCACCGGAACGGGATCGTCGGACATCGAGTCGCTCGTCGCCGACCCGTTCGTCAACGTGGCCACGTGCCTCGTGTTCATCCTCGGCGCGACCCTCATCTCGTACCGCGACATGCAGACGACGCAGAAGGTGCAGTACTGGCTCGTCGGCTTCCAGCTGCTCGTCATGGTCGGCTTCGGCGTCGCCGCGTTCTGGCACGTCGCGAACGGCACGGCGTTCGACGCGACGCCGGTCGAGCTGAGCTGGTTCAACCCGTTCGAGGTCGGCTCGTTCTCGGCCGTCGTCGCGGGCCTGTCGGTCTCGCTCTTCGTGTTCTGGGGCTGGGACGTCACGCTCACGATGAACGAGGAGACGAAGGGCTCGCGCACCACGCCCGGCAAGGCGGCGACCCTGACGGTCTCGATCGTCGTCGCGATCTACCTGTTCGTCGCGATGGGCGCCCTCGCCTTCGCGGGGGTCGGCACCTCGGGCGTCGGCCTCGGCAACGAGGACATCCAGGAGAACGCCTTCTTCTACCTCGGGGGCCCGATCCTCGGCCCGCTCGCGATCCTCATGTCGATCGCGGTGCTCTCGAGCTCGGCGGCGTCGCTGCAGTCGACCTTCGTGTCGCCCGCACGCACGCTGCTCGCGATGGGCCACTACGGCGCCCTGCCCGAGAAGTTCGCCCGGGTGAGTCCGCGCTTCTTCACGCCCGGCTACGCGACCGTCGTCGCGGCGATCGTCGCGGCGGTCTTCTACACCGTCATGCGCTTCGTCAGCGAGGACGTGCTGTGGGACACGATCACGACCCTCGGCATGATGATCTGCTTCTACTACGGCATCACGGCGTTCGCGTGCGTGTGGTTCTTCCGCAGGACGCTCTTCACGAGCGCCCGCAACGTGTTCTTCCGGTTCCTCGCGCCGCTCGTCGGCGGCACGATCCTCTCGGTGCTCTTCTTCACGACGCTCATCGACAGCATGGACCCGTCCTACGGTTCGGGCTCGGAGATCGGCGGCCTCGGCCTCGTGTTCGTGCTCGGCATGGTGATCCTGCTGTCGGGCGTCGTCATCATGTTCTGGCAGCGCTGGAAGCGCCCGGCCTACTTCCGCGGCGAGACCCTCTCGCGCGCGGTGGCGGAGGACTGACGAGACTCGCCCTCGAGTCGGTTCTCCGAACGCAACGACGAGGCCGCACCCTGCGACACCAGGGTGCGGCCTCGTTCTGTTCGGTGCTCGCGCGGATACCGCCTGAAGCCGGGAGGAGAAAGTTCGATCGGGAGGAGGCTTCTGCCGAAACGGTCCTCCGGATCGTGCGATCTCCTCCCTAACCTCGGTGACGGTGGGGGAGGGTGCGCGCGGGTGCGCGCGGACCCTACGCCTCGTAGGCGGTACGACCGCCGACGACGGTGCGGATGACTCGGGCGTCGAGCAGCGCGCCCTCGCCGTTCTCGAACGGGTCGACGTCGAGCACGGCGAAGTCGGCGGCGAGCCCCTCGGCGAGGCGGCCGCGCACGTCCTCCTCGCGGATCGACGCCGCGGCGTCGCGCGTCGCGTGGCCGAGCGCCTCGGCGAGCGGCAGCGCGAACTCGGGCGCGTAGGCCGGCAGCGACGGGTCGAGCGCCGACTTGCGGGTCGTCGCGATGTAGAGGTTCGGCAGCGCGAGGTGCGGCGCGGTCGGGGCGTCGGTCGAGAACGCGAGCAGGGCGCCCGCCTCGCGGTACTCGGGCCACGCGAAGCCGCGCTCGACGCGGTCGTCTCCGAGCTGTGCGATCCAGTTGTCGATGATCGACGGGTCGCAGTGCACGGGCTGCATCGAGGCCGTCACGCCGAGTCGCGCCATCCGCTCGGCGGTGCCGGGCGCGGCGTACTCGAGGTGCTCGACGCGGTGGCGGCGCGGGCGGTCGCCGGGGCGCTCGCCGTTGACCTCGATCGCGTGCTCGATCGCGTCGAGGGCCGACGAGCTCGCGGCATCCCCGATCGCGTGCAGCGCGACCTGCAGGCCGGCGGCGTCGGCCGCCGCGACGACGGGGGCCATCTGCTCGTACGGCCAGATCGGGTCGGCGTTCGAGCCGTCGGCGTAGGGCGCGTGCATCGCCGCCGTGCAGGCGTCGATGACGCCGTCGGTGATGAGCTTGATGCCGGCGATGCGCAGCCACGGCGTGCCGCCCTGCGCGAGCTCGACGGCGCGGGCGACCTGCGCGAGGTTCTTCGCGTCGTCGCCCGTGTTGTCGATGAGCCAGTACCCGACGAGGTGGAACGGGAGGCCGCCGCGGCGCGCCACGACCCGCTCGAACGACGCGAGCTCGCGCTCGCCGAACGCCATGTCGGCCGCGCCCGTGACCCCGGTCGCGAGGTACGCGTCGAGCGCGCGCTCGACGGCGGCGTCGCGGTCGGCGTCGGTCGCGACCTCGGCGAGGTGCGTCCACACGTAGTACTGCGAGGCGGTCTCGTAGAGCATGCCGTCGGGTTCGCCGTCGGCGTCGCGCCCGATGCGCCCGCCGAGCGGGTCGGGGGTGTCGCGGGTGATGCCGAGCAGCGCGAGCGCGGCGCTGTTGACCCAGGTGGAGTGCAGGTCGTTCGCGTCGAGGAACACGGGCACGTCGGCGACGACCTCGTCGATCATCTGCCGCGTGGGCGAGCCGCCGGGCACCGAGTCGAAGAGCCACGAGACGCCGAGCACGCGCGGGGCGTCGGGGGCGGCATCGCGGGCCGCCCGCAGGCGCGCCTGGATCTCGCCGAGGTCGCGCGCGTCGCGCAGCTGCACCCGGCCGAGCGCGTCCCCGAGCATGTGCAGGTGGGTGTGCACGTCGAGGAACCCGGGCACGACCAGCCGTCCGCCGAGGTCGAGCACGTCGGCGTCGGGCCCGGCCGCGGCGGCGGCCGATGCGGCGTCGCCGACGTGGGCGATGGTCTCGCCGTCGACGACGAGGGCCTCGGCCCACTCGGCGCCGTCGCCGGGCCGGTTCGCGGTGAAGATGCGGGCGTTGGTGACGAGGGTGCGGCTCACGCGGTGACCTCCTGGGTCGGGGTGGATGCCTCGGGGTGCGCGCCCGCCGACGGGTCGGCCTCTGCGCGCTGGAGGCGGGTGGACAGTCGGGCGACGGCCACCGCCGGCACGGCGAGCACGAAGCTCGCGATGCCGAGCGCGACGGCGAAGCCCTGGTAGCCGAGCATGCCGACGAGCGCCGCACCGATCACGGGGGTGAGGCTCGAGCCGACGAGGTACACGGCGAGCAGCGGCCCCGACCAGCGGCCGTCGGCGTCGAGCGCGGCCGAGGTCGAGACGAAGTACATGAAGGCGATGGCGTAGACCGTGTTCCAGGCGATGAACACGACGATGAACGACGTCTCGTCGGTCGTGAAGCCCTCCACGATCTTCAGGATGCCACCGAGTGCGAGCAGGATGCCGAGCGGCAGCGCGCGCCCGAATCGGTCGCCGACGATCATGAGCAGCACCGAGCCGATGAGGCCGCCGGCGGTCGCGCCGCTCAGCGCGAGGCCGAGGCCCTCGGGGGTGAGGCCGGCCTGGGCGTCGCCCATCGCGCCCGCCATCGCCCAGAGCGAGTCCTCGCTCACGGCCCAGAGCGCGAAGGTGACGAGGAGGGTGAAGCCGGCGATCGTGACGAGCCGCGTCGTGGCCGGGCTGCGCTCGGGCAGCGCGCGCACGACGCCGGTCGGCGGCACCTCGACGGGCACGGCCTCGGCGACGGCGGCGCCCGCCTGCGGCGCGTGCACGGGGGCCGCGGGCAGCCAGCCGCTCACGGCGATGCCGATGAGGCTGAAGAGCGCGAGCGCACCGAACACGTCGATCGGGGCGAGCCCGATGACCGGGATGACGAGGAGCACGATCGTGATGACGCCGCGGTTCGCGAGGCCGTTGAAGCCCGCGACGCGGTCGGGGTTGCGGAAGGCCGCGAGGGCCGCGCCCGCCGCGGCGACCGCGCCGCCGGCGCCGGCGCCGCCGAGGAGCAGCCCGCCGACGACGACGCCGGGCGCGGGCACGAACGCGGCGGCGCCGAAGCCGACGACGCCGACGGCGAGCCCGACGCGGGCGACGAGCAGCCGGCGGGGGCCGGCGCAGAGCGGCGCCGCCGCGAGGCCGACGACGGCGGTCGCGAGCAGGGCGCCGGTCACGATCCAGCTCGCGGTGAGCAGGTCGGCGTCGAGCCCGATCTGCAGGGCCGTGATCATGTACGGCGAGAGGTTGACGCCGAGGTAGCCGGCGATGGCGATCGCGAAGGTCGCGGTCGCGGTGGGCAGGCGCAGCGGGACGCGTGCGCTGAGGTCGGAGTGCGACATCGGGGCTCCGGTGGGGGATCGGGGCACATCGGCGTGCCGTGGGTGACGCGGCGGGGGAGGCCGCGTTAAATGAATGGTGTTCGTTTATTATCCACGGGGTCGCCCGATCCGCAACCCTCGAGCCGGGGACATCCGCGTAGGCTGACGGTTCGGACCGACCACCGAGCCGAGGAGGAGCGCGCATGGCGAGGCCCAGGGTGCCGCTGCTGTCGACCGATCGCATCGCCGACGCCGCGATCGACCTCGTCGACTCGGGCGCCCCGTTCGGGGTCAACGCGCTCGCCCGCAGCCTCGGCGTCACCCCGTCGTCGCTCTACAACCACGTCGACGGGCGCGACGGCATCATCGAGCTCATGCGCGGCCGGCTCGTCGAGCGCCACCTCGCCGACTTGCCGGCCGGCCCGTGGGACGCCGCGATCGCCGAGGCCATGCGCGCGCAGCGCCGCATGTACGCCGAGCACCCGCTGCTCGTGCCGCTCATCGTCGGCAAGACGATCACGCACCCGCGGGTCATCACGAGCTACGACCAGATCGCGACGGCGCTCGTCGACGCGGGGTTCCCCGACGACGAGGTGCTCATGGTCGTCGCGATCCTCGACTCGTTCGCGATCGGGTTCGGCCTCGACCTCGCGGCACCCGACGACATCTGGCAGCCCGGCGAGACGGCGACCCGATCGCTCGGCCGGCTCCTCGCCGACGCCGAGCACGGCGCCGCGCGCAGCGACCGGGCCTTCGAGGTCGGCCTCGACCTCCTGCTCGACGCCCTCCGGCTGCGCCTGGCCCGGCTGCAGGGCGACTGACTGCGGTCGGCGATCCCGCACATGCCGCCGAATAGACTGTCGGGGTGTCTGTGAACCCCGAGCTGCAGGGGCGGGTCTTCCCGCCCACCGAGCCGTACCTCGTCGGCCGCGAGAAGGTGCGCGAGTTCGCCCGCGCCGTGTTCGCGACGAACCCGATCAACCTCGACCCCGAGGCCGCGCGCGCCGCGGGCCACGCCGACGTGGTCGCCCCACCCACCTTCGCGGTCGTCGTGCAGGAGCACACGCTCGCCCAGCTGCTCGCCGACCCCGACGCGGGCATCGACTTCTCGCGCGTCGTGCACGGCGACCAGCGCTTCACGTCCTCGCGCGCGATCGTCGCCGGCGACCTGCTCACGGCGACCCTCACCGTCTCGAGCGTGAAGACGCTCGGCGCCCACTCGATGGTCACGGCCGAGTCGGTCATCACCGACGAGGGCGGCGCGCACGTCGTCACCGCGATCTCGACGCTCGTCATCCGAGGAGAAGACTGATGCCGACCCCCGACCTCGCCTCCCTCGCCGTCGGCGACGTCGTCGCCGAGCGCACCTTCGAGCTCACGCGCGACTCGCTCGTGCGGTACGCGGGCGCCTCCGGCGACTTCAACCCGATCCACTACCGCGACGACGTCGCCGCGTCGGTCGGCCTGCCGGGCGTGCTCGCCCACGGCATGCTCACGATGGGCTTCGCCGTGCAGCCGGTCGTCGACTGGGCCGGCGACCCCGCCCGCATCGCCGACTACCAGGTGCGTTTCACCCGTCCGGTCGTCGTCGACCCCGAGCAGGGGGCCGTCGTGTCGGTCGTCGCCAAGGTCGGGCAGCTCGACGCCGAGGCATCCGTCGCCCGCGTCGACCTGACCGTGTCGTTCGACGACGCGACTGTGCTCGGCAAGGCGCAGGTGCGCGTCTCGCTCGGCTGACATGGGCGACGTCACGACGTTCTCGGAGCTCACGACCCTGCGGGTCGGCGGGCCGATCGGGCGGCTCGTCACCGCGACGACCCAGCGCGACCTCGTCGATCTCGCGCGCGAGGCCTGGCAGGCGGACGGCTCGTGGCTCGCGCTCGGCGGCGGGTCGAACCTGCTCGTCGGCGACGAGGGCTTCGACGGCACCGTGATCCGCATCGCGACGCGCGGGATCGAGGTGCTGCCCTCGGGCGCCGGCGGCCTCGAGACGCCTCGCTCATCGACCACCGGAACGCCCGCCGACGGGTCCGTGCGCCTGCGGGTGCAGGCCGGTGAGACGTGGGACGACCTCGTCGCATGGACGGTCGAGCAGGGCTACTCGGGCATCGAGGCGCTCTCGGGCATCCCGGGCTCGGTCGGGGCCGCTCCCGTGCAGAACATCGGCGCCTACGGGCAGGAGCTCGAGGCCGTGCTCGTCGCGATCGAGTTCCTCGACGAGGGTGCCGACGCTCCGCGGCGCATGGCCGCCGACGAGCTCGAGCTCGGGTACCGCACCTCGGTGCTCAAGCAGGGCCTCGCGGGCATCGTCGTCTCGGTCGAGCTCGAGCTGCACGACACGTCGGCCGAGCACGCGGTGCTGGGCGCGGCGCTCGGGCAGCCCATCGCCTACGCCCAGCTCGCCGGTGCGCTCGGCGTGCAGCTCGGCGACCGCGTGCCGATCGCCCGGGTGCGCGAGACGGTGCTCGCGCTGCGCGCCTCGAAGGGCATGGTGCTCGACCCCGACGACGCCGACTCGGTGAGCGCCGGCTCGTTCTTCACCAACCCCATCGTCACCGAGCGCGTCGCGCGGACCATGCCGGCCGACGCCCCGCGCTGGTACGTCGAGCCCGACGAGCCCGACGAGGTCACGCCGCTCTCGACGCTCGCCTCGGGCACGCCGCTCGACGCGTTCCTCGAGCTGCAGGCCTCGCTCGAGGCATCCGAGGTCGAGAACCCGGTGGATGCCTCGGCGCCCGGTCCGCTCGTGAAGCTCTCGGCCGCGTGGCTCATCGAGCAGTCGGGCATCCGGCGCGGCTTCGCGCTGCCCGGTTCGCGCGCGGCGATCTCGTCGAAGCACACGCTCGCGCTCACGAATCGCGGCGGGGCGACCGCGGCCGAGCTCGCACAGCTCGCGCGCTACGTGCAGCAGCGGGTGCAGGCCGAGTTCGGCATCGTGCTGCGGCCCGAGCCGGTGCTCGTCGGCATCGAGCTGTAGCGCGCGCCCGGGTCGCAGTAGGGTCGGACGGGTGGACCGCACCGACTTCATCGCGCATCGTCGCCCCGACGGCGAGCTCGTCGGCTGGCTGCGCCCGGAGGGCGAGGGCTTCGTGGCGATCGACCTGCTCGGGCGAGAGCTCGGCGAGGCGGTCGACTGGCTCGCGGGCGAGGAGGCGCTCGAGGCGCACGGCCTCGACTACCTCGCCGACGCGTACGTGCTGCGCCTCGAGGACGGCACCGACCTGCGGGTGCGCCTCACCGAGGTGAGCACCGACCGCATCGTCGTGAAGAAGGACGACTTCGGCGCGATCGACGTGCCGCTCATGCGGTTCGAACTCGCGTGGCCGATGCCGCCCGAGCTCACGCCGCTCGGCGATCGCGAACTGCCGGTCTGGTGACCGGTCGGGGCGGTTGGATGCCTCGGCGCATCACCCTCGGGCGGCCCGGCGCCGGCGCTCGCCGCGCCGGATGAGCCCGACCACGCCGAAGAGCACGACGACGATGCCGACCGCGAGCAGCGTGTAGAGCGGCACCAGCGCGAGCGGGATCGACTGGAGCCACGCGAGTGCGTCGTCGCGATGCTGCAGGTCCGTGAGCGCCCACAGCGTGATGCCCGCGATCGTGCCGAAGATGAGCGCCCAGACGAGCGCACCCCATCGGATCGTCGGGCGCTCGGGTGCGCGATCCTCCGAGTCCTCGGGCCGCGGGGCCGGGGCCGTCTCGCTCACGGGATCGTCGTCGTCGGGGTCGAGCCCGAACTCGAGCACCTCGGTCTCGGTGGCGGTGCCCCGTGCGTCCGTCGTGTCGATCGCGGACCGGTCGCCCTGCGCGTTCGGGTTCATTCCCGTCCCTCCCAGATGTTGACCTCGACGTACCCGGAGGTCTGCCGCAGCACGAGGCGGGCATCGGCGTCCTCGCGCTCTCCCACGGTGATCCCGTCGGAGCTGAACGTGTAGACGCGAGCGCCCGGATCGTCGAGCTGCTCGGTGGTTCCGTTGCCGTCGGCGTCGGTGATCCAGACGACGACCGGGCCCGCGTCGGTCGCGTCGAGCACGATCGACGTGTTCGGGTCGACCGTGAGATAGGTGTTCCCGACGACCTGCGTGAGGGTGACCGTCTGGGCTTCGTCGGGGTACCCGTCGAACGAGCCGTTCGACACCCAGGCATCGCCGACCGGTTGCACGAGCTGCTGCGGGTACCCGAGCGAGACGCTCGCGTTGGGCCCGAGGAGCGAGCCGAACGGGGCCATCGCCGACGCAGTGGCGGCGATCAGCATCGCGACCACGCTGACGGACGTGATCGCGGCGAGCGCCCCGCTGCGTCGCCGCCACAGGGCGGCCACGACCATGGCGCCCGACAGCACGAGGGTCGCCGTGGCGAAGGCGATCGGGACGGCGTACTGCGCGGCATCCGCGGCGCCGAGCGCCCAGATCGCGGCGGCGGTGCCGGCGACGAGTGCGAGGCCGAGCATCGTGAAGACGAAGGCCGCGCTCGCCCGCGGCCGTGCGGCGCGGCGGGCCGCTCGTGCGGCCGCGGCCTGCGCCTGGAACTCGAGCGCTCGAGCACGAGTCTCCTCCGCGGCCCGCTGCCGGGCGGCGCGTTCGGCCTCCGCCTGGCCGGCCTTCCACTGGGCGTGCGACTCGCGCCACGCCTCGTGCTGCGCCCGCCACTCGGCGATCGTCGCCGCATCGGCGCCCTCGGCGGGCACGGGCGGCTCGGCCGTCGGCGCGGCGGTCGGCGCACCCTGCGCCGGAGGCGCCGACGGGGCGAACGCCGCAGCGGCGGCGACTCCGGCCGCAGCGGCCCCGGCGGTTCCGGCGGCGTTCGCCGCGGCATCCGGTTCGGGTGATGGATACCCCGGGCCGGCGGCGGGCGCGGAAGCCACGCGCGACGCGCCGCCGACCGGGGCGTTCTGGGAGGCCCGGCGTACGAGCCAGATGACGAGGGCGACGATCGCGCCGACGAGCAGGAGCGTCCAGAGGATGCGGACGGGCATGCCCAGATCGATGCCGGCCAGGTAGAACGACGGCCAGTCGGGCCACCAGCGCCAGCCGAGCCATCCCCCCTGCACGAGCGGGATGAACCCGATGACGCCCATGACTGCGATGCCGACGATCGCCGGGTCGACGACACCGCGCAGGAGGCGCTCGAGGTGGATCTCGCCCTCCGTGTCGGGCAGCAGCAGCCAGGCGATCGCGTACACGAGCACGAACGGCGCCCCCAGCACGGCGATCACGACGACGATGCCGCGCACGACGATCGGGTCGACGCCGATGCGGGCGCCGACGCCCGCGCACACGCCGCCGAGCCAGCCGGCCCGGCGCGGCACGCCGAGCCGGCGGAGCCAGGCGTAGAAGCCCGGCCCCGCGGCCCGGTCGGCGGGGTCGCCGTGCGCATCTCTCGAAGGATCAGGAGCCGAACCGACCGCCCCGTCGGCGTGCGGGCCGGCGGCCGCGCTCCGACCCGTCGCGTCCGCCGCCCCCGCAGCGTTCGTCGGGCCCATCGCGTCCTCCGGCACTGGGCCGGACCCGGATGTCTCCGAGTCCGCCTCCGGGGCGGTCTGATTCGTCTCCATGCCTTCGATGCTGGCAGCCGGCCGTTGCAGCCCGCCATGGGGTGGATCCCTGATTCGACCCTGAGCGGCCCCCCGGGCCCGTGGCCGAGGCACCCCGGTCTGCTTTGATGGCAGGCATGGAGACGCCCCGCATGACCCGCCCGCGCGCCTGCGTGGCGACCGGGGTCGCGGCGGGGCTCGCGGCGCACCTGGGCTGGCCCGCGCCGCTCGTGCGCGCGGCGTTCGTCGTGACGAGTTTCGCGTGGGGCGCCGGGCTGCTGCTCTACCTCTGGCTCTGGGCGCTGACCCCCTGGGAGGAGGGCGACGCCCGGCCGACCCGGAAGGCGCCCGTCGCGTGGCTGTTCGTCGCCGCGTCGACGCTCGTCCTCGTCGCCGTCTGGACGCAGAGCGGCCAGTGGTACTTCACTGCGTCGGCGAGCTGATGGCAGTGGTACGCCGCCACGTACGTCGGCATCGGGCTCGCGGTCGCGGCGGCGGCCTGGGCCACCCTCATCGATCGACCCGACCCGGCCCGGGGCCCCCGTCACGAGTTCGTGATCCGCAGCGTCGCCACGGTCGTCCTCGCGGCCACCGCACTCGAACTGGTCTTCGTGGTGAACCCCGAGGCGAACGGACGCCTGAGCACGGTCGCGGTCTTCGTCGCCGCGCTCGCCGCTGTGCTCGGCATCCTCCTCGTCTACGTGCCGACGCTCATCGCCAGGTGGCGCGAGCTCACCGACGAGCGCACGAAGCGCATCCGCGAGGAGCAGCGCAGCGAGATCGCCGCGCACCTGCACGACTCGGTGCTGCAGACGCTCGCGCTCATCCAGAACCGCGCGGGCGCGACGAGCGAGGTCGCCCGCATCGCCCGCGCCCAGGAGCGCGAGCTGCGCGACTGGCTGTTCGCGGGAGATGCGCCGACCGACAGCGACCTCGGCACCGACCTGCGCGGCTTCGCCGCCGACCTCGAGATCGAGTTCCCCGTGACCGTCGACGTCGTGGTCGTCGGCGAGCAGCGTGAGCGGGCGAGCGGCGAGCTCGCGGCGGCCGCGCGCGAGGCGATGCTCAACGCGGCGCGTCACGCGGGCGGTGAGATCTCGGTGTACGTCGAGTCGTCGCCCGAGGCGGTCGAGGTGTTCGTGCGCGACCGAGGGCCGGGGTTCGAACTCGCCGACGTGCCGGGCGACCGGCTGGGCGTGCGGCAGTCGATCATCGGCCGCATGCGCCGGGCCGGCGGCTCGGCGACGGTCGTGCCCGGCGCCGGCGGCGTCGGCACCGAGGTACGGCTTCGGTTCCCCGGCGACCGACTGCCGGCCGAGCGGAACGGATCGGAGGCGGCGCATGGCTGAGGTTGCGGCTGAACGGGTGCGGGTCGTCGTCGTCGACGACCACTCGATCTTCCGGTCGGGGCTGAAGGCCGATCTCGACGACAGCATCGACGTCGTGGGGGAGGCCCACGACGTCGAGAGCGCCGTCTCGGTCGTCACGGATGCCGCGCCCGAGGTCGTGCTCCTCGACGTGCACCTGCCCGGGGCCGCCGTTCCGGCGGGCTCCACCGGTGGGGCCGAGGTGATCCGGCGCTCGGCGCCGGCGGTGCCGGGCACGAGATTCCTGGCGTTGAGCGTCTCCGACAAGGCGGAGGACGTCGTCGGGGTGATCCGCGCCGGTGCGCGGGGCTACATCACGAAGGGCTCCTCGGGAGCCGACGTGAGCCGCGCCGTGCACGCGGTCGCGAGCGGCGACGCCGTCTTCTCGCCGAAGCTGGCGGGGTTCGTGCTCGACGCGTTCGGTGCGGCGGTCGGCGAGACCGCGCAGGCGAGCGATGAGCTCGACCGGTTGTCGGCGCGCGAGCAGGAGGTCATGCGCCTCATCGCCCGCGGGTACGCCTACAAGGAGGTCGCGGCCGAGCTGTTCATCTCGACGAAGACCGTCGAGACGCACGTGTCGGCGGTGCTGCGCAAGCTCCAGCTCTCGAGCCGGCACGAGCTCACCGCCTGGGCGAACGCGCGCCGACTTCTCTGAGCGGGCGGGGCCGGTACACCTCGAGCGCCTCCGGGACGATGCGCACCGTCGTCCGGTAGCCGGGCACGGCGGTGCGGTCGGACGCGTCGGCCGCCGCCTCGATCGCGACCTCCCCGTCGTGCGCGAAGCCCGGCGGCTGCCCGTGGCGGGGCCGGACGAGCACGTCGACCGACTCGGTCGTGTACGACTCGAACCGCTTCGGCAGCAGCCGCACCCGCCGCAGCACCGCACTCGTCCGCCGGCCGAACGCGAGCGTACCCGCGGCGCGGAACCGCGAGCCGGCGTGCAGCACGCGCACGTCGAGCACGCCGCCGTCGAGCCGGCTCCGCCGCATCGGCGCCGGAATGCCCGGGTCGTTCGGGCCGATGCCGACGTAGAGGCTCCACACCCGGGCGCGACGTCCGCCGACGACCACGCTGACGGGGTCGGACCGTCGCAGCACCCGGGCCGCGGCGACGACCGCGGCGAGCCACTTGCCGAAGCGGTGCTCACGCTGCTCGCGCTCGGCGACGAAGTCGGGGTAGAGCCCGACCGAGGCGGTGTTGAGCACCGTGACGGGCGGGCCGCCCGCGAAGCTGAGCTCGCCGACGTCGGCGAGCACGCCCTCGCCGCGCTGGAGGGCGTCGACGGCGAGGTCGACCGTGGTCGCGCCCGCCGTGCGTGCGAAGTGGTTGAAGGTGCCGCCCGGCACGACGAGGAGCGGGACGCCCGCGGCCCGCGCCTCATGGGCGACCGCCGCGACCGACCCGTCGCCGCCGCAGACGCCGAGGATCCGCGGCGGGTCGGCGCGGCCGAGTGCGGTGCGAGCGGCGGCACCCGGATCGTCGCCGGCTTCGCCGTCGAGCACGTGCAGTTCGGCGCGCGGGAGCCGGCGCTCGAGCACCCGCAGGGGGTCGCTGCGGAGCACGCTCGTCCCCGACGATCGGTTGACCACGATGAAGACCCCGTCGCCCTCGGGCGAGGCGGGGAGACGGCGGTCGACGCCGCTCGCGACCGCGGAGTCGGGCCGACGCGGTCGCGCGACGACGGTCGTGAGCCCGCCGACGGCGGCACCGAGGGCGAGCCCGCCGACGACGTCCGAGAGCCAGTGCGCCCCGGTGTGGAGGCGCGAGTAGCCGACGCCGGCGGCCATCGGAACCAGCACGGCGCCGATCCGGGGCGATTCGATCGCGACGCCCGTGGCGAACGCCGCCGCGCTCGCCGAGTGCCCCGACGGGAACGAGGGGGTGATGGGCGGCTTCGGCAGTCGGCGGGCGATCGGCACGTCGGCGAGCAGCGGCCGGTCGCCGCCGAACACGCGCTTCGCGATCACGTTCGTGAGGGCGCTCGCGACGAGCAACGACCCGAGCCCGCGCGCTGCGGCCCGTCGCCGTCCGGTGACCGAGAGCACGCCGGCGATCGTCCACCACAGCACGCCGCGGTCGGCGAAGCCGGAGACGCGCGACCAGAAGCGGTCGGCGACCGGGTGCGTCCTGCGGCCGTTCACGCGGCGCGCCGCCGAGGCATCCGCTCGCCGGACCCAGGCGGGCAGAATCCTCGTACGCTGTACGGCGACTCGCACGTCGCGGAACACCACGCCGTCATCGTAGGCGCGGGCAACCCCGTCGTCGACGGGTTGCGATGCGGCGCAGGACCGGATGCGACGCGCGGGCTACAGCAGCCCGAGCTCCATCGCGCGCGTGACCGCGCGGGTGCGGTCGTTCACGACGAGCTTCTCGAACACGTGCAGGAGATGGGTCTTCACCGTCGCCTCGCCGATGAAGAGGTCGGCCGCGATCTCGGGGTTCGAGCGGCCAGCGGCCACCAGTCGCAGCACCTCGAGCTCGCGCGGCGAGAGCGAGGGCGCGGGCGGCGCGGCCGATGCCGCCGCCTCCGACCGCACCCGCGACACGAGCTTCGCCGCAATCGAGGGTGCCAGCACGGTCTCGCCGCCCGCGACCGCGGTGATGCCCGCGACGATCTCCTCCTGCGGGGCCGCCTTGAGCAGGTAGCCGCCGGCGCCCGCCTCGATCGCGGCGAGGATGTGCTCGTCGGTCTCGTACGTCGTCAGCACGAGCACGCGCGTCCCCGGCACGGTCGCGATGATCTCGGCCGTCGCGGTCGCGCCGTCGACGACCGGCATGCGCAGGTCCATGAGCACGAGGTCGGGATGCCTCGTCCGGGCGAGCTCGATGGCCTCGGCGCCGTTCGCCGCCTCGCCGACGACTTCGATGCCGGCCGCCGTGTCGAGCAGGCCGACGATGCCGGCGCGCACGATGGGGTGGTCGTCGGCGACGACGACGCGGATCGGGGTCATGCGGGCTCCTTCCGGGGCACGGTGACTCGCAGCACCGCACCGCCGCCGGGCGCGGGGCCGAACTGGAGCGTGCCGCCGACGAGCGCCGCCCGGTCGCCCAGGCCCGCGAGTCCGAAACCGCCGGGCGACGCGCCCGGCACGGGGCCGCGGCCGTCGTCGCGCACGGTCAGCGCGACGGCGTCGTCGTCCTGGGACACCGCGATCGTCACCCGGCTCGCGCCGGCGTGCTTCCGCACGTTCGCGAGTCCCTCCTGGGCGCTGCGCAGCAGTACGACCTCGAGCTCGCGGTCGAGGCCCGAGGCATCCGCCTCGATGTCGACCCGCACGCCGGTCTCGCGTTCGAAGGCGGCGCCGAGCCGGCCGAGCGCGGCGGTGAGGCCGCCGTCGGCCGAGACCGGTGCGAGCGTCGCGACGAGTCCGCGCGCCTCGGTGAGCGCCTCGCGCGCCATCTGCTCGATGAGCGCGACGTCGGCCCGCGCCGCGGCGGTGTCCGTCGAGGCATCGCGCGGCCCGTCGAGCCGGTTGCCCGCTCGCTGCGCGACCATGACGAGGCCGGTGAGGCTCTGCGCGATCGTGTCGTGGATCTCGCGGGCGAGCCGTGCCCGCTCCTCGTTCATGCCGGCGTCGCGGTGCAGCGCGGCGAGCTGCCCCTGCGCGGCCTGGAGCTCCTCGAGCAGCCGGGCGCGCTCCTCGCCGACGGACGCGATGTGCGTGATCCACAGGCCGAGGGCGAGGCTGAACGTGAGCGACAGCCCCGCGACGGCGACGCCGGCGACGAGGCCGCCCCAGCCGAAGTGCGCGACGTAGCCGACGAGGAGCGCGACCGCGAGCGCCACGTTCGCGACGACCGCGCGGCGGGTCGACGGCGCGGTGATCCAGATGAACGGGTAGGCGAACGCCTGCAGGATCGAGGCGCCCGGGTCGAACGCGACGCCCACGCCGACGACGACCGACAGCACGATCGTGATCGTGACGTGCGGGCCCGGATCCTCGCAGCCGACCCGGCCGCGGAGGTAGGCGAAGTAGACGACGAGGAAGACGCCCGAGACCGCCCACGCCCCGTAGTCGGGCGGACCGTACGGCGGGTCGGAGACGCCGAACAGCACGGTGACGACCGCGACCGCGATCGCCGCGGCATCCCACCACCGCCGGTTCAGCATGTCGCCATGGTCTCACGCGCGGGTGGGGCGGGCACGCCCCCCGGCGCCGCGCCCGCCCCGGCTTCCGCCGGTCGGCGATCACGCATCGCGGCGGATCCAGCGGAAGGTGAGCCGGCTCACCACGAGCCCCACGACGAGCCAGATGCCGAGCGCGATCGCCACCTGGCCGAGGTCCCAGGCGCCGTGCTGCTCGAGCGCGGCGAACTCCTCGGGGAGGAAGGCGGCGCGCATGCCCTGCGCCATCCACTTGAGCGGGAACAGGCTCGCGACGTTCTGCATCCACTCGGGCAGTTGGTTGAACGACAGGTAGACGCCCGAGATGAACTGCAGCACGAGCACGATCGGGATGACGACGGCCGCCGCCGACCGGCCGCTCCGCGGCACGGACGACAGGGCGATGCCGAGGAGCGCCGACGCCGTGAGCCCGAGCACGAAGACCCACGCGAACGTGAACCACTGCGCGGGGTCGGTCGGCAGCGCGATGCCGAACACCGTCGCCGCGGCGACGAGCATGAGCCCGGCCTGCAGCGCGCCCGTGACGAACACCTGGCCGATCTTGCCGAGGAAGTACGACACGGGCGACAGCGGGGTGCCGCCGAGGCGCTTGAGCGTGCCGTCGCCCTTCTCGGTCGCGATGTCGACGGCGAGGTTCTGCACGCCCGAGAGCAGCAGGCCCGCGGCGAGCATGCCCGGCAGGTAGAACGCGCCGACGCTGACCTGCGAGCCGACGGGCCCGACGTCGCCCGACGCGCTGAACGCCGCCGTGAAGATGCCGAGCATGATGAGCGGGAAGAGGAAGGTGAAGAACACCGTGTCGAGCGAGCGGAAGTAGCCCTTCGTCTCGTAGCCGATGCGCGAGCCGCCGACGCGGGTGGTGCCGATCGGCCGCGTGATGACGGTGCTCATGCCAGGGCCTCCTCGGGCGCGGGGTCGTTCTCGGGATCGTTCGCCGTGCCGGCAGCGCCGTCGGCGTCGGCCGCGTCGGCGTCGCCGACGAGGTCGAGGTAGATGTCCTCCAGGCTCGGGCGGATGACCTCGAGCTCCCGGGGCTCGCCGCCGAGCTCCGCGACGAGGGATGCCACGAGGCGGGCCGGTGCGTCGGTCCGCGTCTCCCGCACGAGGTCGTGGTCGTCGCGCCACCGCACGATCGGCACGCGGGCCGCCGCGCCGCCGAGCGAGTCGATGGGCGCGACGTCGACGAGCCGGCCGCCGATGATGACGCCGGCCCGATCGCCGAGCTGCGCCGCCTCGTCGAGGTAGTGCGTCGTCAGCACGATCGTCGTGCCCTCGGCCTTGAGACCCCGCACGAGACCCCAGAACTCCCTCCGCGCCGCCGGATCGAAGCCCGTCGTGGGCTCGTCGAGGAAGAGCAGCTCGGGCCGGCCGACGATGCCGAGTGCGACGTCGACCCGTCGGCGCTGGCCGCCCGAGAGCTTCTGCAGGCGGGTGCCGGCCTGGGCCTCGAGCCCGACCGCCGCGATCACCTCGTCGACGTCGCGCGGGTTCGGGTAGTAGCCCGCGAACTGCCGCAGCTGCTCGCGCACGGTGTACTGGCCGGTCTCGCCGGTCGACTGCAGCACGATGCCGAGCCGGGCCTTCCAGTCGAGGCCGCCGCGAGCCGGGTCGACACCGAGCACCGACACCTCGCCCGCGGTGCGCGAGCGGTACCCCTCGAGGATCTCGACGGTCGTCGACTTCCCGGCGCCGTTCGGACCGAGCAGGGCGAAGGTCTCGCCACGGGCGATGTCGAGGTCGATGCCGTCGACGGCGGCCCGCGCGCCGTACTGCTTGCGGAGCCCCCGCACCCGCACCGCGACGTCCGGGTCGCGCGGGCCCGGGGCATCCGTTCGTGTGGTTTCCATGCTCTCGAGGTTGCCGTCGTCGGTGCGTCCGCGGCAGCCTCCGGCCGTTCGATTCCGGCATCCACCGATCGGTGGATGCCGCGTCGCGAGCGTCGGCCGGGCTCAGCCGAGTTCGGCGAGCCGGCGCTCGAGGAAGCGAACCTCGGGCGTCGTGGGCGCGATCGCGATCGCCTCGCGATAGCGGTCGGATGCCTCGACGATCCGCCCCTCGCGGCGCAGGAACTCGGCCTGCGCCGCGGGCAGCAGGTGGTAGCCCGCCAGGCGTCCGTCGGCCTCGATCTCCGCGATGGCGGTGAGCCCGGCCGCGGGTCCGTCGGCCTCGCCGACCGCGATCGCCCGGTTGAGCCGCACGAAGGGCGAGTCGGTGAGCGCCGCGAGCGCATCGTAACGGGAGACGATCGCGGCCCAGTCGGTCGCCTCGGCGGTCGCCGCGCGGCCGTGCACCGCCTGGATCTCGGCCTGGAGGCGATACGGGCCGGCGGTCGCGCGGGGTCGGGCCGCGGTCCGAGCCGCAGTGTCGGCCCGGCGGAGCAGGGCGAGCCCCTCGGCGATCTCGTCCGCGTCCCACCGGGTCCGGTCCTGCTCGGCGAGCGGCACGAGGTCGCCCGCGGCGTCGGCGCGGGCGGCCGAGCGGGCGTGCTGCAGCAGGAGCAGGGCGAGGAGCGCCCGCGCCTCGTCGGAGTCGGGCATGAGCGACACGACGAGCCGCGACAGCCGGATCGCCTCGCCGGCGAGGTCGAGTCGTTGCAGCCGGTCGCCGGATGATGCGAGGTAGCCCTCGTTCGCGATGAGGTACAGCACGGCGAGCACCCCGTCGAGCCGCTCGGGCAGCGCCTCCGCAGCGGGCACCCGGTACGGGATGGCCGCGTTCCGGATCTTGCGCTTCGCTCGCACCAGCCGCTGGGCCATCGTCGACTCGGGAACGAGGAACGCCCGCGCGATCTCGGCCGTCTCGAGCCCGCCGACCGTGCGGAGGGTGAGCGCCACGCGCGCCTCCATCGGCAGTGCCGGGTGGGCGCAGGTGAACACGAGCCGCAGCCGGTCATCCCACGCGGGCTCGTCGCGCTCGGCGAGCTCGGCCGGGTCGGGCGGGCCGGCCGCGCGGCCGGCGTCGCGCTCGGCATCGGCCCATTCGCGCAGCTTCTCGGCCTCGACACCGCGTCGGCGCAGCCGGTCGAGCGCGAGGTTGCGTGCGGCGGTCGTGAGCCAGGCACCCGGATTGCGGGGCACTCCGTCGCGCGGCCAGGTCTCGGCCGCGCGCTCGAACGCCCCGGCCGCCGACTCCTCGGCGACGTCCCAGTCGCCCGTGGTGCGGATGAGCGTCGCGACGATGCGCGCCCACTCTCCGGCGGATTCGCGCAGGGCCGCGTCGACCGGGTCGGGCGTCGGACGGTCCGCGCGGGGCGCCGCGTCGGCGGGCCGTCCGATCGACTCGCCCGCCGACGGCGACGCCCCCCGCGGGCTCAGCGCGAGACCCCCGCGACTCCCGCCCGCACCGCTGCCGCCGCCTCAGCGGCGGGCGGCTCCGACCGACGGGCGTACTCGTCGGCCTCGCGCGCGGCGCGCGCGACGTGGTCGTCGTGGACGTCGAACGGCCACAACGGCCGCAGCTCGATCGCGCCGCCCCGCGCCATCGGGTGCGCGGCGGCGACCTCGATCGCCTCGGCGAGTCCCGCCACTTCGATGACGTCGAACCCGGCGATCCACTCCTTCGCCTCGGTGAACGGACCGTCGGCGACGAGCACCTCGCCGTCGCGCCGACGCACGAAGGTCGCGTCATCCGGGCCGCGCAGCACCTCGCCGAAGAGCCGTGTGCCGCGCCCGTCCATCTCGCGCACCCACGCGTCGGGGTCGGCCGACGCGTCGTGCTCGCCGCCCGGCTCGACCGCCACGAGCATGAGGTAGCGGCGCCCCGCGGGCGCCTGCTCGCCGAAGCCGGCCGGCACGATGCGCGCTCCCGGCTCGGCGTCGGGCCACCGCACGAACGGGCGCACCTCGACGCGGCCGAACGACGCCACGGGATGCCGCGACGCGATCTCGATCGCCGCGTCGAGGTCGTCGACATCGATGATGTCGAACCCGCCGATCGACTCCTTCGCCTCGGTGAACGGTCCGTCGGTCACGAGCAGCTCGCCCCGCCGGACGCGCACCACCGTCGCATCGGGGTCGGGGCGCAGCCGCTCGCCGTACTCGGAGACGCCGCGCGCCTCGAGGTCGTCGACCCAGTCGCCGATGTCGTCGGCGGCGGGGTCGGGGGCGATCGCGTCGTCGCCCGCGGCGTAGAACAGCGCGTATTCCATGGCGGAATCCTCTCTCTCGGTCACGCTACGCAGGTACGACGAACGGCGACAACCGTTTTCGACACCTCGCGCGAATTCGTGGGCGATCGGCGCTCGGCTCACGGTCGGGCGTCGACGAGCAGCCTCGGGTACTGCGCCTCGACGACGTTCGGGTGGGCGCGCAGCCGGCTCTTCAGCCAGTTCTCGCCGAACACGGCGTGCAGCGGGTTCGCGGGATCCCGCGTGATGCCGGGCGCCTCGGCGGCGAGCTCGGGCGCGAGCTCGATCGTCGGGATCACGGCGTCGAGCGCGGGCCCGTGGAAGTACGGGATCGAGATGCGCTCGGTGCCGGGCGCGGGGGAGACCACCCGGTGCTTGGTCGCCTTGAGGTAGCCGTCGGTCGCGATCTCGAGCAGCTCGCCGATGTTCACGATGAACGCGCCGGAGGGCGCGACGACGTCGATCCACTCGCCGTCCTTCTCGACCTGCAGGCCGGCCTTGCCGTCCTCGACCGAGAGCAGGGTGAGCACGCCGAGGTCCTTGTGGGCGCCGACCCCCTGCGCGGGCTGCTCGGCCGAGACGCCGGGGTAGCGCACGACCTTGAGGTACGGCGACGGCCGCTCGAAGGCGGCGTCGAAGGTGTCGGGCGCGGCGCCGAGCGCCTCGGCCCAGCTGCGCAGGAGGCGCGTGCCGACCTCGTCGAGCCGGGCGATCCACTCCTCGGCGACCGCGCGGAACTCGGGCAGCGCCTCGGGCCACAGGTTCGGCCCCTCGAGGATCCAGTAGTCGGGGGTGTCGGCCGTCATGGTCACGGCCGGGCGCTCGGCGCCGAGGTCGATCTGCTCGCGGATGTCGACGCGACCGAGCGTGCGCTCACCGCCCATGCGGGTGTACCCGCGGAAGTGCGGGCTCGTGACGTTCTCGATCGCGAGCTTGTGCGACTCGGGGAGGGCGAAGAACGCCCGCGCCGCCGCATACGCGCGGTCGATGAGCTCGGTCGGCACGCCGTGGCCGATGAGCGAGAAGAAGCCGACCTCGTGCGTCGCGCGGCGGAGGTCGTCGCGGAACTGCGCCTGCTGCTCGGTCGTGCCGTTGAGCAGCGAGAGGTCGAGAACGGGGATGCCGGACATGGGATGGTCCTTTCGAGTGCCGGGTGGTGCGCCGACGATGCAGCGGCCCCGGCATCCGTTGACGTCGGCTGCGTGGCATCCGGCGTTCGAGGCCGATGCGGGATCGGTTCGAGGCGGATGCCGCGGAGCTGACGCGGACGCGTCGGATGCGGCGTGAGCACGGGGCTGCGGTCGGCGGCGCGGGGAAACGCGCCCTGGGGTCGTCGGGGAGACGACCGCCTAGCGGCGACAGCAGCGACAGGTGAAGGTGCTCACGATGTCCGAAACGGTAGCACGGTCGCGGGCCGCCCGCGATTCCCCGTCAGTGGGGCAGCACGAGCGAGGCCGCGATCGCGAGCATGACGACCGCGATGACGCCGTCGAGCACGCGCCAGGCGCGCGGCGTCGACAGCACACGGCCCAGCAGCCGGGCGCCGTAGGCGAGGGCGAAGAACCAGATGACGGATGCCGCGGCGGCGCCCAGCGCGAACCACCAGCGGCCCTCGGGTCCGTGGCTGTTGGCCACCGACCCGAGCAGGAACACCGTGTCGAGGTAGACGTGCGGGTTGAGCCAGGTGAGGGCGAGGCAGGTGAGCACGGCGCTCGCGAGCGTCGTGCGCGCGGCGATCGCCGGTCGTGCGTCGACCGCGACGGACCCGCCGCGGCCGTCGGTGGGCGGGGTCCCCGTCCCGTCCGCCGACGGCCCCGGTACGTCCGCCCCGGGAGCGGGGCTCCCATCGGCGACCAGTGCCTCGCCCGTCGGGCGCAGTGCGCGGCGAGCGGCCAGCAGCCCGTAGCCGACGAGGAACGCGGCGCCGGCCCACCGGATGACATCGATGAGCCACGGCACCGCGCCGAGCACGGCGCCGATGCCGGAGACGCCCACGACGATGAGCACGGCGTCGCTCGCGGCGCAGATCGCCGCGACCGCGAACACGTGCTCGCGGCGGATGCCCTGGCGCAGCACGAACACGTTCTGCGCGCCGATGGCGACGATGAGCGAGAGGCCGAGGCCGAGGCCGGCGAGCACGGGGGAGATCACGACTTCGACGCTACGTCTGCGGTGAGATGCAATCCAGCTCAAGATCCTTCAGAACCATTAGCATTTCTTCAGATGAAGATTCCGCTCGACCTCGCCCGCACCCTCGCCGCCGTCATCGACGAGGGCACCTTCGACGCCGCCGCCCGCCGGCTGCGACTCACCCCCTCGGCGGTGTCGCAGCGCGTGAAGACGCTCGAGCAGCAGCTCGGCCGGGTGCTCGTCGTGCGCTCGAAGCCCGCCCGCGCGACCGACGCCGGCGCCGCCGTCGTGCGGCTCGCCCGCCAGCTCGCGCTCCTCGAGCACGACGCGCTCGCCGAGTTCGGGCTCGACGCCGACGACGCCGACTCCGACGCGCCGGCCGGCGGGGCTGGGGCCGGGTACCGACCCGTGCCGATCCCGCTCGCGGTCAACGCCGACTCGCTCGCGACGTGGTTCCTCCCGGCCCTCGCACGGGTCGCGGAGGAGCATCCCGTCGTGTTCGACCTGCACCGCGACGACCAGGACTTCACCGCCGGCCTGCTCGAGTCGGGCACCGTCATGGGTGCCGTCACCTCGCAGGCGACCCCGGTGGCGGGATGCCTCGTGCGGCCGCTCGGCGTCATGCGCTACGAGGCCGTGGCGACCTCCGGGTTCGTCGCTCGATGGGGCGGCGACTCCGGCCACGAGGCATCCGCGCCGCCGGTGCTGCCCGCCTGGATCGCCCGCGCGCCGCTCGTCGACTTCGACCGGCGCGACCACCTGCAGCACGACGCACTGCGCGCGGCGGGTCTCGACCCCGAGCCGGCCCCGCGCCACTACGTGCCCGCGTCGAACGACTTCGCGAGCGCCGTGAAGCTCGGGCTCGGCTGGGGCATGCTGCCCGAGTTCCAGTCGGCCGCCGAGCTCGAGCGGGGCGAGCTCGTGCGCCTCGGCGGGGCGCCCGTCGACGTGCCGCTGTACTGGCAGCAGTGGAACCTCAGCTCGCCCCTGCTCGACGCCGTCGCCGACGCGCTCGCGAGCGAAGCCCGCCGAGCGCTCGCCTGAGGCGTCCGCAGCGACGCGATCGCAGTGCTGGCACGCATGCCATCCGCCGTCGACCGCGCTAGCGTCGCCAACGACCCGGGTGGGGGAGGAACCCATGAAGTTCTGGGTGGTCGCGGCCGTGGTCACGGCGGCGACCCTCGTGGCGATCGCAGCGGCCTACGGCGTCGGCGTGGTCGCCGGCATGCAGGCGGGAATCCCCGGGGCGGCTCCGATCGGGCAGGAGCCGCCCCGCGGGCCGTCCGGTTCGGCGGGCGGCGCGGGCGGTGAGGGCGGCGCGGGCCTCGTGCACGGCCTCTACCTGCACGACGGCGCGACCGTGATCGGCTCGTTCGACGTCGCCGGCACCGCCGAGGCGCACTGCGAGCGCGGCGACGTCGCGCTCGGCGGGGGCCGACTCGGATCGGGCAGCGGCCTGCGGGCCGTCGGCGACGGCCCGGTCATGGGCACCGCAGGCGCGCTCCAGCCGATCGGATGGCGGGTCGAGTGCGAGCGCACCGATCTCGACCGCAGCCCCCGTTCGTTCGCGGCCTACGTCGTGTGCCGACCCGGTTGAGGTCGCCGCACCAGGACGCGCAGCGGGCCGATCGGTCGGAACCCCGCAGCGAGCGCGTCGTCGAGTGCGTCGCCCGCCTCGTAGCCGACGACCGGCGACGCCGGCCACCGCGTCGCAGCCTCGCGAACGAGTGCGCGGTACAGCTCATGGCCGCCGCCGAACGCGTTCGAGAGGCCGACGACCTCACCGGTGCGGTTGAGCACGCCGCCCGCGGTGATCGCGCCGGGCTCCGGCGCCGACTGCGATCCGGCCGCGGCGTCGACCCCGGCCGCCGCCAGCACGACCACGCCGGGAGCCGCGAGGAGCGGCTCTGCGAACGAATCGTGGAGGCCGTGGGCGCGCCCCCACGCCTCGAGACCCGCCGCCGTCGTCACCTCGACGAGCGCGGTCGGTCCGGGCTCGGCGCCGGTCGACGGCGAGTGCTGCGCGTCGGTGGCGATCCACGTCGCGTCGAACAGCACCGACCAGCCCGCGTCACCGGGCTCGAGGTCGGCGAATGAGTCCTTCAGACTCGCGGCGCGGGGTCCGAGCTCGGCGAACACGGCGACCGCGTCGAGCCCGGGTTCGACGGTCACCGCCTCGGGGTAGCCCGTCGGCGTGGGCGCCGCGGCCACCCACAGCGCGCCGTCGAGCGCGAAGCGCGACGCGATGCCGTGACTCTCGGCCACGGCGCGGCACCACTCCGCGTTGTTGCGCGCGGCGAGGCGTGCGAGTTCGGCCTCGCCCCGAGGCATCCGCCTCAGCCGAACAGGCGCTGCAGGCGCTGCACGCCCTCGAGCAGCGGCTCGTCGCCGAGCGCGTAGCTGAATCGCAGGAACCCGCTCGGTCCGAACGCCTCACCCGGAACCGCGGCGACCTCGGCCTGGTCGAGGATGAGGTCGGCGAGCTCGAGCGACGAGGTCGGCGTGACGCCGCCCCACTCGCGGCCGAGCAGGCCCGTCACGTCGGGGTAGACGTAGAACGCGCCCTCGGGCACGGGCACCGTCATGCCGTCGATCTTCGAGAGCTCGGCGACGATGAGCCGGCGACGGCGGTCGAAGGCGCGGCGCATCTCCTCGACCGGCTCCTGCGGGCCCGTGAGCGCGGCGATCGCGGCCCGCTGCGAGATGTTCGACACGTTCGACGAGAGGTGCGACTGCAGGTTGGCGGCGCCCTTGATGACGTCGGCGGGGCCGACCATCCAGCCGAGGCGCCAGCCCGTCATCGCGTAGGTCTTGGCGACGCCGTTGACGAGGATCGTCTGGTTCGCGAGCCCGGGCACCGCCTCGACGATCGACACGGCGCGCGGGGCGGGGCTGCCGACCTCGGAGTCGAGCGAGCCGTACGTGAGGTTCTGGTAGATCTCGTCGGCGATGACCCAGATGCCGTGCTCGAGCGCCCACTCGCCGATGGCCTTCACCTGCTCGGGTGCGTAGACGGCGCCCGTCGGGTTCGAGGGCGACACGAACAGCAGCACCTTGGTGCGCTCGGTGCGCGCGGCCTCGAGCTGCTCGACCGTGACGAGGTAGCCCTGGTCGCTGCCCGCGAACACGTCGACCTGGCGGCCGCCCGCGAGCTTGATCGCCTCGGGGTACGTCGTCCAGTAGGGCGTGGGCACGAGCACCTCGTCGCCCTCGTCGAGCAGCACCTGGAAGGCCTGGTAGACGGCCTGCTTGCCGCCGTTGGTCACGACGACCTGCGACGCGGATGCCTCGAGGCCCGAGTCGCGCGCGGTCTTCGCCGCGATCGCCTCGCGGAGGTCGGGCAGGCCCGCGGCGGGCGTGTACCGGTAGTTCTTGGGGTCGCGCGTCGCCTCGAGGGCGGCCTCGACGATGTGCTCGGGCGTCGCGAAGTCGGGCTCGCCGGCGGCGTACGAGATGACCGGGCGGCCCTCGGCCTGGAGGGCCTTCGCCTTCGCATCGACCTTCAGGGTCGCGGACTCGGCGATGGCGGCGATACGGGCGGACAGGCGCGGCTTCTCGGTCACACGGGTGAGTCTAATCGCGTGGCCGGGCGGCCGTGAGGGGCGTTTCGGCCGGTCTCGTCCGGGCCTCCGGACGGTCCGGCCGGGCGCCCGCCTGCGCCGCGCGGTGCGTGCCCACCCGCAGCGGAAGCACGGGCGGATGCCTCGGCGTCGTGCCGAGGCATCCGCCCTCGTTCGAGACGTCAGCCGACGGTGGCGGCGACGTCGGGCTGGTCGCTGAAGATGCCGTCCATGCCGGCGCCGACGAAGACGCGGATCTCGCCGGCGAGGTCGCCCGGCGCGATCGGGTCGCCCGAGGAGCGGAACTCGGTCGGCAGGAACTGGTTCTCGAGGCGGAAGGTCCAGCCGTGCACCGAGAGGCCGACCGCGTGCGCGTCGGCGATGACCGGCTTCGGCACGCCGAGCGTGCCGGCCGCGGTGCGCGGGATCATGACCGACTTCTCGAGTCCGACGCCGTCGGCGTAGCCGGCGATCTCGGCGAGCCCGGCAGGGGTCACGAGGTCGGCGTACGTGCGCGGGTCGCCCGTGGCGGTGAAGTCGTAGGGGCGGCCCGACGAGCTCACGAGCTGGGCGAGGGCGACGTCGGTCAGGCCGTCGAGCTCCTGCAGGTTCGAGACCTCGAAGCTCTGCACGATCACGGGCGCGTCGGCGTCGTCGACGCCGTTCGCCTGCAGGGCCGCGACCAGCGGCTCCTCGAGCGAGAGGCCGATCGAGTCGAAGTACGTCGGGTGCTTCGTCTCGGGGTAGACGCCCACCTGGCGGCCGTCGCAGCTGATCGAGTGACGGGCGAGGTCGATGACCTCGTCGAGCGTCGGCACCTGGTAGAGGCCGTCGAACGCCGTGTTGGCCGGGCGGGTCTGCGGCAGCCGCTCCTTCGCGCGCAGCGTGCGCAGCTCGGCGAGGGTGAAGTCCTCCGTGAACCAGCCGGTGACCTTCGCGCCGTCGATCGTCTTCGTCGCCTTGCGATCCGCGAACTCGGGGCGGGCGGAGACGTTCGTGGTGCCGCTGATCTCGTTCTCGTGCCGGGCGACGAGCACGCCGTCCTTCGTCGAGACCACGTCGGGCTCGATGTAGTCGGCGCACTGCACGATCGCCTGCTCGTACGACGCGAGCGTGTGCTCGGGGCGGTGGCCGCTCGCGCCGCGGTGCCCGATGACGGTCACCTGCTCGGGCTCGATCTTCGTGCGGCCGAGGTCGATCACGGCGAACTCGGTGTCGTCGGGCGTGCCCGGCACGCGGGCGTCGTTGCCGGGGTAGTTGTTGTCGTTGCCGATGAGCAGGCGCCCGTCCTTCAGCTGCACGATCGTCTCGAACGACTGCACGGGCAGCGAGAACACCTCACCGGTGCCGTAGCCGTCGCCGGCGCCGATGCCGTCGGGGTTCGAGATGCGCAGGGCGTCGAGCACGAGCGTCTTCTCGAGGTAGCCCTCCGCGTCGGTGCGCTTCAGGTCGACCTGGTAGACGCGCTTCGTGACCGACTGCTCGCCCTCGAAGTCGTCGCGCTCGACGACGAGCAGCACGTCGTTCTTCACGGTGAAGGCGTCGCCGATGACGTTCGCCTCCTGGTCGGTCTGGTAGCTCCACGTGCGGCCGGTGTAGGCGCCGCGCTTCGTGTCGAACTCGTGGACCTCGCGACGGCGCGGGTCGGCGTCGTCGGCGTACGCGCCCTCGACGATCGGGTAGAGGTAGCGCCCGTTCACCGAGCCCGCGAGCGCCTCGAAGCCGCGGCTCGCGCGCACCCGGGGGGTCTCGCCGGCGGCGAGGTACGGGTTCTGCGGCGACTTCGCCCCGTCGAGCGAGAAGGGCTTCTCGAGCAGCGTGCCCTCGGCGTCGAAGTGCAGCAGGAACGGTCCGAACTCCTCGCCGACCCAGAAGCTGCCGTCCTTCGCGCGCACGACCGACTCGATGTCGAAGTCGGCGCCCGTGAGCAGCCGCTCGTCGGTGTCGCCGTTCACGATCGGGAAGTCGAGCACCCCGTTGCGGTCGTTGTACGAGATGAAGCGCTCGACTCCGAGCGAGCCGTCGCCGCCGTCGGCGGTCTGCCAGTCGGGGCGCACGAGGTAGCTGCGCAGCAGGAAGTCGGCCGAGTTGCCCTTCGCGCCGAACCCGTTGTCGGGCTGGGCCCAGAACGTGCCGTCGCCGTTCTCGATGACGGCCGAGAACCCGGGGATGACCTGGCCCTCCCACGGGCCGTGGCGGCCGTTGGCCGCGGAGGCGAGGGCGCCGGAGGCGGGGCCTTCGGCGAGGAAGTCGGCCGACAGCGTCGCCCGGGCGACGAGCGTCGGCTCGAAGGACTGCATCGGCGACGTCGGCGTGGTCTGCCCGTTGCCGACGGCCTGGGCGGCCGGGGCGACGAGCAGCAGGGCGGCCGCCGTGGCGGTCGCGGCGGTGGTGGCGATGGCACGCGGCAGGGCGCGTCTCGTGAGGTTTCGGCTCATGCCGCGAGCCAACCGGGCACGGTGTGCGGCGCCGTGTCGGTCAGGCGACGGTTCGGCGACGACCCGGTGAACGGATGCCTCGTGCCGGGCGCCGTCGCTCGGTCAGAGGTTCTGGCCGATGTCCCAGAGCCGGTCGGGGCGGCCGTCGATCGCCTCGGAGACGGCGAGCGCCTGGTCGTCGGAGAGCGACGCGACGTAGTCGACGACGCCGCGGCCGGCGCCGAGTCGCAGCAGGTCTCCGGCGTCGGGAACGGGCACGCCGTCGGGCCGCGTGCGGCGCAGTTGCGCGTACCCGTCCGTCGCGATCTCGATGAGCTCGCGCAACCGCTGCGGCACCCGATGCCGGTCGACCTCGTCCGTCGCCCACGCCGTGAGCCCCTTCACGGCCCGGGTGAGCACGCGGCTGAGCCCGCGCTGGTACATGGCGATGTCGGCGCGATCGAGGATGAAATGCCGGTGGACGAACTTCAGGATCTCGACTTCGTGCCAGGCGCCCCGGTCGAGCGTGACGAGGCCGGTGCGGGCGACCCCGTCGGGGGCGGGCACGACCGAGGTCTGCAGGTGGCCGATCCAGCGGTTCGTGAACGACGAGAGCGCCTTCTCCGACGCGATCGAACCGTCGAACGGCGATGCGAGCAGGCCGTCGACGAGGTCGTCGGCGACGACGTCGACCGCCGCGGCGAACGCGTCGTCGTCGGCCATCCACGCGTCGGAGACGCGGAGCTTGCGGCGCAGCGTCTCGAGGGCTGCGCCCGCCGGAGCGGCGCGCTGCGCGAGCGCCTCGTCGTCGAGCCCGCGCAGCGCGCTCGACCCCTCCATCCACCCGCGGAACTCGCGGGCGACTGCACCCTGGCTGAGGAGGCCGGCGCGGTAGAAGTCGTCGACGTCGTGGATCGAGTACGCGATGTCGTCGGCGGTGTCCATGATCGAGCACTCGAGCGACTGCACCATCGGCGCGAGGCCGCGGCGCGCCTCGGCGAGGTCGGCCGCGTCGAGATCGTAGGCCGAGAACTTCGCCGCCTCGACCGCGTCGCCGACGCGTCGCCACCCGCGCGGCAGCCCGCCGTCGGCGAACGGCGCCGGCGTCGCGAACCGGGTCCACGGATACTTGGCGACCGCGGACCGCACCGCGGCGGTGAGGTTGAGCCCGTGCGGCGCCGCGGCGCTCACGTCGAGCGTGGCGATGATGCGATAGCTCTGCGCGTTGCCCTCGAACCCGTCGGGGAGGCCGAGGGTCTCGCGGGCGAGCCGGTCGAGCACGCGCTCGCCGAGATGCCCGAAGGGCGGGTGGCCGAGGTCGTGCGCGCTCGCGGCGGCCTGCACCACCACGGCGTCGCAGCCGTGCTGCATCGCGAGCGAGTGGCCCGGCGACGAGGCATCCGCGAAGCCGACCGCGATCGCCCGCGCGACCGCGGTGACCTTGATCGAGTGGGTGAGCCGGTTGTGGATGAGGGGGCCGGCGCCGGGCTGCGCGATGACCTGCGTGACCGCCGACAGCCGCGAGAAGTAGGGCGAGAACCGGATGCGCTCGAGGTCGAGCCGGAACTGCGAGTGCTCGCCGACGACCTCCACGCTCGAGCTCGGCTCGGGGGTGCGACGGGCGGCGCGGTCGGGGCTCATCCTCCCAATGTAGGCGTCGGTTCGCGCGAGGCGCTCGCGTCGCCTACACTGGTTGAGGTTGCTTGCCTCGGCAAAGCTTCACTGCGCCCGAAATCACGGTTTCGAAGCGCGTGCGGCGGTGTCGGGCGGGCGATTCCGAGGTGTCCCGAGCAACCGGGGCCCTAGGGCGGTGGCTCAATTGGTAGAGCAGCGGTCTCCAAAACCGCAGGTTGCAGGTTCGAGTCCTGTCCGCCCTGCGAGCCGGCAGTGATTGCCGGCCCACGAAAGGTGTACGAGGTGGCACGAAAAGTTATCGACGAACCCAGTGAGGACGTCGTCGCCAACGCGAAGCGCGATCGCGCAGCGCGTCGGAATCCCTTTTCGCGCATCGCCCTGTTCATCCGGCAGGTCATCGGTGAGCTGAAGAAGGTCGTCACCCCCACCCGACGGGAGCTCGTCAGCTTCACCGTCGTGGTGCTCGTGTTCGTCATCATCATGATGGCGCTCGTGTGGGGCCTCGACCAGCTGTTCGGATGGCTGGTGCTGTACGTCTTCGGAACGACCGGGGTCTGATCGGGCCTTCGGTCGCACGACCCGCAGGGCGCCGGGGGCGCACGAAGAGAAGGATCGAGAAGTGTCAAGGACTGAGCGCGACGACGTCGACTGGGCCACGGCTGCCGAGCAGTCGGCTGAAGACGACGAGGCGCAGACGGGCAACGTCAACGAGCACGAGGAGCAGTCCTCGGAGCCGGCCGAGCACCGCGCCGTGCACCTCGTCGACGACGAGGGCAACGACATCGACCTCGAGGCGGTGCTCGACGCGATCGCCGAGGCCGGCGACCCCGAGGCCGACGCCGTCGTCGACGACGCACTCGACATCGACTCGGCCGAAGAGGCCGAGGCGGCGCTCGAGGCGGTCGAGGAAGAGGCCGACAGCGAGTTCGACCCGTACGAGGAGTTCCGCAACGAGCTGCGCTTCCTCCCGGGCAAGTGGTACGTCATCCACTCGTACGCGGGCTTCGAGCGCCGCGTGAAGGCGAACATCGAGCAGCGCCGCGAGTCGATGGCGATGGCCGACTACATCTACCAGGTCGAAGTGCCGATGGAAGACGTGGTCGAGATCAAGAACGGCCAGCGCAAGATGGTCACCCGCGTGCGCATCCCCAGCTACGTGCTCGTCCGCATGGAGCTGAACGAGGAGAGCTGGTCGGTCATCCGCCACACTCCGGGCGTCACCGGCTTCGTGGGCAACGCCCACAACCCGACCCCGCTGCGCTTCGAAGAGGCCTTCGGCATGCTGAAGAGCCTCGTCGAGCCCAAGGACGTCGCCCCCGCCAAGGGTGCGAAGGCCGCCGCCGCCGGCGCGGCCCGCCAGATCCCCGCCGAGGTCGACTTCGAGATCGGCGAGACGATCACCATCAAGGACGGCTCGTTCGCGGGCCTGCCCGGCACGATCAGCGAGATCAAGCCCGAGAGCGGCAAGCTCACCGTGCTCGTCTCGCTCTTCGAGCGCGAGACCCCGGTCGAGCTCAGCTTCGACCAGGTCACGAAGCTCTAAACAGGCTCAGAAGCTCCACAGCCAGCCCTCCGGTATACTCGGAGGGTTGTGCTGCGTTCGGCCCGGCCGAACCCGCACGAACCACCGCCGCCCGGAACCGCCGGAACGACGGGAGAGTGCCCGCCAGGGCGTTCGAACAGAAAGAGAGAAATCATGGCACCGAAGAAGAAGGTCACTGGTCTGATCAAGCTTCAGATCAACGCCGGCGCCGCCAACCCCGCACCGCCCATCGGTCCGGCGCTGGGTCAGCACGGCGTGAACATCATGGAGTTCTGCAAGGCCTACAACGCGGCGACCGAGTCGCAGCGCGGCAATGTGATCCCCGTCGAGATCACGGTCTACGAGGACCGCTCCTTCACCTTCATCCTGAAGACCCCGCCCGCCGCCGAGCTCATCAAGAAGGCCGCCGGCGTCGCCAAGGGCTCGGGCGTCCCGCACACCACCAAGGTCGGCAAGCTCACGCAGGACCAGGTCCGCGCGATCGCCGAGCAGAAGATGGTCGACCTCAACGCGAACGACCTCGACGCCGCGTCGAAGATCATCGCGGGCACCGCTCGCTCGATGGGCATCACGGTCGAGTAATCGGCTGATCTCGTCGGTCGAGCAGCGCGAAGCGCGTGTCGAGACCACGAGATCGTGGATGCCTCGCCCCGAGGCATCCGTCTTCAGAACTCTCATTCGTGGCAGCGCCCGCCAGGCGCGATGACCACACTCTCGCAAGGAGAACCAACATGGCACAGAAGTCCAAGGCCTACCGGGCCGCGGCCGAGAAGATCGAAGCCGGCAAGTACTACACCCCGACCGACGCCGTCGCGCTCGCGAAGGAGACCGGCTCGGCGAAGTTCGACTCGACCGTCGAGGTCGCGCTGAAGCTCGGCGTCGACCCCCGCAAGGCCGACCAGATGGTGCGCGGCACCGTCATCCTCCCGCACGGCACCGGTAAGACCGCTCGCGTCATCGTCTTCGCGACGGGCCCCGCGGCCGAGGCCGCCATCGCGGCCGGCGCCGACGAGGTCGGCGGCGCCGAGCTCATCGAGAAGGTCGCCGCGGGCTACACCGCGTTCGACTCGGCCGTCTCGACCCCCGAGCTCATGGGCCAGGTCGGCCGTCTCGGCAAGGTGCTCGGCCCGCGCGGCCTCATGCCGAACCCGAAGACCGGCACGGTCACCCCGAACGTCGGCCAGGCCGTCTCCGACATCAAGGGCGGCAAGATCGAGTTCCGCGTCGACAAGCACGCCAACGTGCACTTCGTCGTCGGCAAGTCGTCGTTCTCGGCCGAGCAGCTGGGCGACAACCTGAAGGCCGCCCTCGAAGAGGTGCTGCGTCTCAAGCCGTCGAGCGCGAAGGGCCGCTACATCCAGAAGGGCGCCGTGTCGACCACGTTCGGCCCCGGCATCCCGCTGGACGTCAACGCCATCTGACACACGTCGGTCGAGTAGGCGCGCCAGCGCCGTATCGAGACCACCACGAAGGCCCCGCCGGTTCGCCGGCGGGGCCTTCGTCGTTCCCCTTCGGGAGCGATCGATTCAGTGGGTGACGGCGCCGTGGTGGGCCTGCATGCTCGGCCGGATGGCGAGCACGGCGGCGACGAGCGCGACCGCGCCGCAGATCCAGGACATCCAGGCGGCCCCGAAGGTCATGGCGTCGGCGTAGCCGCCCATCCACGGCGAGATGAGGAGCAGCGCGCCGAGTGCGGCCTGGATGTACTCCATCGCGACCAGGCCGGGCATGGCGAGGTTGACGATTCCGGAGACGACCAGGAGCGCTCCCAGCGTGAGCATCAGGGCGACCGAGGCGCCCATCGGAGGGACGAACAGCGTGGAGATCATCGCGGCGGCACCGGCCGCGATCGCGACCCAGTCCTCCCAGCGTGTCCACTTCTTCATAGAAACCAGCCTCCTCAAGGTGGTGGCTCCCATCAGGGGGTCACTACAACGGTATTCCCGACCGATCGTCCGGTCAATGAAGTTGTGGCCGCCAGGGGCGGTCAGCGCACGATGCGGAAGCCCTCGTCGTCGTCGCGGGGCTCGAGGTCGTCGACCGCGACGCCCGTGACCTGCGAGCCGGGCGGGCCCTGCTGGAGGCGGCGGATCATCTCGCGCACGGTGCGCGACGGCCCCTGGACCTCGGCCTCGACGGTGCCGTCGGGCAGGTTGCGCACCCATCCCGTGACGCCGAGGCGCTCGGCGTGCTTCCGCGCGAGGTAGCGGTAGCCGACGCCCTGCACGGCCCCGCTCACGATGACGTGCCGACGGATCACCCGCTCACCCTACACGCGAGGGGCGGGCCGGGCGCGCCGGTGCGCGAACGCACTCCGGGGGTGCGTTCCCGACGGTTCGAGCGCATGAACGGCTCGAGAATGTCGGAAATGCACCCCCGGAACGGAGGGACGGCGTCAGCGGGTCGGCGCGCCGACCGCGGCGACTGCGCCGGTGCGGGCGCGGATCTCGTCGGCGACGGCGATCGCGTCGCCGGCGGGGGCGTCGGACTTGCGGTCGGGGCGGGCGATGAAGAGGTAGAGGAGCCCGCTCACGACGACGACGCCGAGGCCGATGAGCACGATCCAGTCGGTGAGGAACGTGCCGCTCGTGCCCGGTGTCGCCAGCAGGATCATCGCGAAGATGCCGTAGGCGAGCGCGACGATGTTCACGACCAGGCCGAGGCCGCCGAGCGAGAACGGGCCGGCCGGCTTCCACCCCTTGAGCCGCTGCCGCAGCGCGGCGAGCACGACCATCTGGAACGCGACGTAGATGCCGAGCACCGCGAACGAGGTGATCGCCGTGAGCAGCGTCGACTCGATGTAGATGAGCACGGCGAGCAGCACGGGGATCGTGCACGCGACGATGAGCGCGTTCGTCGGCACCTTGCTGCGCGGCGAGACCTTCGAGAGCCAGCGGTGGCCCGGGATCATGCCGTCGCGGGCGAACGAGTAGAGCAGCCGGCTCGCGGCGGCCTGCAGGCTCAGCACGCAGCTGATGAACGCGGTGACCGCGACGACGAGGAAGATCTTCGCACCGACGGGGCCGAGGGTCGCCTCGAGGATGCCGGGGATCGGGTCGGTGTCGTCGCCGGCGACGATCGACGCGAGGTCGGGCGCCGCGAGCACGTAGCCGCCGAAGGAGAAGAGCGCTGAGACGCCGCCGACGAGGATCGTCATGATCATCGCCTTGGGGATGCGGCGGGCGGGGTTCGCGACCTCCTCGGCGACGTCGCCGCAGGCCTCGAAGCCGTAGAAGAGGAAGAGGCCCGCGAGGGCGGCACCGAGGAACGCGGCGGCGTAGCTGCCGTCGCCCTCGACGCCCATGGTGTCGAAGAACACGCCGAACTCCTGCTTGCGCTGGAAGATCAGCAGGTAGAGGCCGACGCCGATGACGCCGACGAGCTCGGCGGCGAGGCCGATCTGCGCGACGCGGGCGAGGGTCTTCGTGCCCGAGAAGTTGAAGACCAGGGCGAGCACGAGCAGGCCGAGCGTGAGCAGCAGGGTCGACATCGGCGTGATCTCGATGCCGAGCAGGCTCGCGAGGAAGCCCGACCCGTACTCCGACACCGCCGTGATCGTCACGATCATGGCCCAGATGTAGACCCACGCGGCCATCCACGCGTAGCGGCGACCCCAGAGGCGGCGGGCCCACGGGTAGATGCCGCCGTGGATCGGGTACTGCGAGACGACCTCGCCGAACACGAGCGACACGAGCAGCTGCCCGGCGCCGACGATCACGATCCACCAGATCGAGGGCGGACCGCCGACCGAGAGGGCGAGCGCGAACAGCGAGTACACGCCCACGAGGGGGGAGAGGTAGGTGAAGCCGAGCGCGAAGTTGGCCCAGAGGCTCATCGAGCGGTTGAAGGAGCCCTCGTAGCCGAGGACTCCCAGGTGCTCGTCGTCGCCGAGGTGCTTCGGCTGGCTGGTTTCTTGCGACATGTCGCCCTTTCGATCGACGTTGATCTCGCGCCCGTCCCCCGCGGGCGCACGGTATGGGACAGCATAGCCATACCTCTGGTGCTAAAGCTATAGCACCAGATGATTTATTCGGATGCCTCGCGGCCGACGTCGTGGAAGGATGCCGCCATGGGAACCGTCACCGACTACCTCGCCTCGATCGACGGCGAGAACCGGGCAGCGCTCGAGCACGTGATCGACGTCGCGCGCGAACTCGCTCCCGAGGCGACCGAGGGTGAGAGCTACGGCATGCCGGCGCTGCTGCACCGCGGCAAGGCGTTCGCCGCAGCTCTCGAAGCCAAGAAGCACCTCGGCCTCTATCCGTTCAGCGGGCAGATCCTGCCGGGCCTCGCCGACGAACTCGACGCGGCCGGCCTCAACTGGTCGACGGGCGCGCTCCAGTTCACGGCGCAGCATCCGGTGCCCGAGGACCTGCTGCGCCGCATCCTCACCGAGCGCATTGCGCAGATCGATGCGCAGCTCGACAAGAAGCGGCGCTGAGACGGCGGATGCCTCGGGGCATGCCGCCCCGAGGCATCCGTCACGTCGAGCGGGTCAGGCGGCCTCGGCTGCCCGGCCGGCGAGCCGATCCCGCAGCGCTGCCAGTTCGCCGTCGGTGAGGCCGGCGGCGCCGAGGTAGGCGGCCGCGCCGCCGTGCTCGCGGTCGACCCACGCGAGGGCGGTCTCGATCACCTCGGGCGGTGTGCCGGTGACGAGCGCCTCGAGCTCGGGGGTCAGGGGGATGCCGAACGACGCCACCATGTGCAGCATGCCGTCGGCCCACGCGCCCGACAGATTCGCCTCGGAGGCGGCGTAGTCGGCGACCACCGCGTCGCGCTCGACGCCCACCGCATCGAGCATGAGCGCGGTCGCGACCCCCGTGCGGTCCTTGCCGGCCGTGCAGTGCACGAGCACGCCCGTCGGGGCGTCGTCGGTCGAGGCGGCGATCAGCCTGGCGACCTGCGCGAACGCCTCGCCGCCGTGCTGCAGCATGCCGACGTACAGCTCGCCGAGCGTGGGAATCGCGGTCGCCATCTCGGCGGCCGACGAGGCCCCGCCCTTCATGAGCTGCTGCATCGAGTCGGCCACGGCCCCCTCGAGGATCGAGAGGTCGACGACCGTGAACGGGCGCGATTCGGGTACGAGATCGGGTGCCGACTCGCGCTCGGCGGGCGTGCGGAAGTCGACGATCACGCCGACCTGCGTCGCCGCGAGCTCGTCGAGCCCCTGCGCGCTCAGCGCGGACAGCGCGTCGGAGCGGAAGAGCACGCCGTCCCTCGTCGTGCCGCCGCCCCGCAGCGGCATGCCGCCCGTGTCGCGGAAGTTGTACAGGCCATCGATGCTCACGGTTCCCCCAGTTCGTACGGCGATGCGGCGACGCGAAAGGCGACCGCCGTTCGGCATCCTAGTGACGTCGCGACTGGAAACGACGGATGCCCCGGGGCACGCGGCCCCGAGGCATCCGGATTTCACCCGAATCGGATGATCAGCCGATGCGGATCATCTTCTTGTTGACGAACTCGTCGGCGCCGAAGCGGCCGAGCTCACGGCCCGAACCCGAGCGCTTGACGCCGCCGAACGGCAGCTCGGCGCCGTCGGCGCCGACCACGTTGACGAAGACCATGCCGGCGTCGATCTTGTCGGCGACGCGGAGCGCCTGGTCGTCGTCGGTCGTGAAGACGTACGAGCCGAGGCCGAACGGGGTGTTGTTCGCGAGCTCGACCGCGGCGTCCTCGTCGGCGACCTTGAACACCTGCGCGACCGGACCGAAGAACTCCTCGTGGAAGGCGTCGGAGTCGGGCTTGACGTCCGTGAGGATCGTGGCCGAGTAGTAGTTGCCGTTCTTCGTGCCGCCCGAGTGCAGGGTCGCACCCTGCGCGACGGCGCGGGAGACCTGCTCGGCGAGCCCCTCGGCGGCCTTGGCCGACGAGAGCGGGCCGAGGGCGGTGCCCTCCTTCGACGGGTCGCCCTCGACGACCTCGTTCATCTTCGCGGTGAACTTCTCGAGGAACGGCTCGTACAGGTCCTCCACGACGATGAAGCGCTTGGCCGCGTTGCAGGCCTGGCCGTTGTTGTCGACGCGGGCGAAGACGGCCTGGTCGACGGTCGCGTCGAGGTCGTCGGTCGAGAGCAGGATGAAGGGGTCGGAACCGCCGAGCTCGAGCACGACCTTCTTCAGGTGGCGGCCGGCGATCTCGGCGACGATCGCGCCGGCGCGCTCGGAGCCCGTGAGCGAGACGCCCTGCACGCGCGGGTCGGCGATGACGGTCTCGATCTGCGCGTGCGAGGCGTAGATGTTGACGTAGGCGCCCTCGGGGAAGCCGGCGTCGCGGAAGATCTGCTCCATGGCGGCGGCCGACTCGGGGCACTGCTCGGCGTGCTTGAGCAGGATCGTGTTGCCGATGATGAGGTTCGGGCCGGCGAAGCGGGCGACCTGGTAGTACGGGAAGTTCCACGGCATGATGCCGAGCAGCACGCCGAGCGACGAACGGCGGATGAGGGCCGAGCCCTCGCCCGCGAGCAGGTCGATCTTCTCGTCGGCGAGCAGCGACTCGGCGTTGTCGGCGTAGTACTCGTAGATCGCGGCGGCGAACTCGACTTCGCCGACGGCCTGCTCGATCGGCTTGCCCATCTCGCGGACGATGATCTCGCCGAGCTCCTGCGCGCGCTCGTTGTGCAGCTCCGCGACGCGGCGGATGAGGGCGGCGCGCTCGGCGACGGTGGAGTTCTTCGACCAGGTGCGGTGCGCCTCGGCGGCCGACGCGATCGCGGCCTGCAGGCCCTCGTCGGTGATCGTCTCGTAGGTCTTCACGACCTCGCCGGTGGCGGGGTTGGTCACGGCATAGGGCATTGGGTTTCTCCTTCTCGGGTGCACTCGCGCAGCGGCTCCACCGAGGGGTCGTCTGCCGCGGTGCATACGCTCGAGGTCAAAGATATAACAACGGATGATTCTTCTCGACCCGGTCGCAGCGGATGCTCAGCCTCGGCTCACCGCAGCCTCGGATCCTCGGTGGGATCGAAGTACTTCGCCGGGCAGCCGACCTCCGGCGCATCGGCGCGCAGCTCGAAATGCCAGGCCTCGTTGTCGTAGACCTGGCAGAGTCCGTACGCCGTGCCGTGCTCGGCGAGCCAGTCGACGGCGTCGTAGTCGCCGATGTCGACGGCGTCGCCCGAGACGTGGGCGGACTTGTCGGGCGCCGCGACCCAGCGTGCCGCCTCCGCCTCGGAGCCGTACTCGGACACGGCCTCGTCGAGCAGCCGGTCCTGATACGCGGGCGAGCGCCAGCCGCTGTTCACCAGGATCTCGACGCCCTCGGCCGCCGCGTCGGTCGCGGCACGACGCAGGGCGTCGAGCAGCGAGGGATCGAGCCCGGTGACCGCCGGGTAGTCGTCGAACGGGGTCGCGCCGTCGGGCAGGTCGCCGCCCGCCTCACCCGTCGCCGCCCCGTCGTCGGAGACCCCGCCGATGACGTCGGGCCCGCCGAAGGGCTGCGCCGACGACGTCACCGATCGAAGCAGGAGGCCGCCGGCGAGGGCCGCGACGAGGACGAGGGCGAGAACGACGACGAGGGTGGCGACGGCCCGGCGGACGCGCACGGCGCGGCGCCGCCGGAATGATGCTGATCGTGCGGAGTGCATGCCCCCACTCAACGTGGGGCGATGTTGCGAGAGCGTCTCGCGATTCCGATACGCCGACGATATGCGTCCCCTCCTAGCATGGGGGCATGCGGGTTCTGGTCGTCGAGGATGAGCCCTTCATGGCCGAGGCCATCCGCGACGGGCTCCGCCGGGAGGCCATCGCCGCCGACCTCGCGGGCGACGGCGACACCGCCCTCGAGCTGCTGAGCGTCAACGCCTACGACATCGCGGTACTCGACCGCGACATCCCGGGCCCGTCGGGCGACGAGGTCGCCGCGGCGATCGTCGCCTCCGGCAGCGGGATGCCGATCCTCATGCTGACGGCGGCCGACCGGCTCGACGACAAGGCGAGCGGGTTCGAGCTCGGGGCCGACGACTACCTCACGAAGCCGTTCGAGTTGAAGGAGCTCGTGCTCCGGCTTCGTGCGCTCGACCGCCGTCGTGCGCACGTCCGTCCGCCCGTGCGCGAGATCGCCGGGCTCCGGCTCGACCCGTTCCGCCGCGAGGTCTACCGCGACGGCCGGTACGTGGCCCTCACGCGTAAGCAGTTCGCGGTGCTCGAGGTGCTCGTCTCGGCCGAGGGCGGGGTGGTGAGCGCCGAGGAGCTGCTCGAGCGGGCGTGGGACGAGAACGCCGACCCGTTCACGAACGCCGTGCGCATCACCGTCTCGGCGTTGCGCAAGCGCCTCGGCGAGCCGTGGCTCATCGCCACGGTGCCGGGTGTCGGCTATCGCATCGACGCGGGCGCCGACGCGTCGGCCGAGGTACGCCCGTGACCCGCCCGCCCGGCATGAGCGTGCGGCTCAAGCTCGCGCTCAGCTACGCGGGCTTCCTCATGGTCGCGGGCGCCCTGCTGCTCGCGGTCGTGTGGGCCTACCTGCTGCGGTACGTGCCGGCCGACGCGATCGCCACGATGGAGGGCTTCGTGCCGGGCCGCGACGACCTCGTTCGCGCGTTCACCCCGGCGGTCAGCTGGGCGCTGCTGTTCCTGCTCGTGTTCGGCCTGCTCGGCGGCTGGTGGCTCGCGGGACGGATGCTCGCGCCGCTCACCCGCATCACGAGAGCCACCCGCAAGACCGCGACGGGGTCGCTCGGGCACCGGATCGAGATGGAGGGCCGCCGCGACGAGTTCCGCGAGCTCGCCGACAGCTTCGACGACATGCTCGGGCGGCTCGAGGCGCACGTCGCCGAACAGCAGCGCTTCGCGGCGAACGCCTCGCACGAGCTCCGCACACCGCTCGCGATCACGCAGACGCTGCTCGAGGTCGCCGCCGACCCTGCCGCCGACCGCGACGTGCTGCTCGAGCGCCTGCGCATCGTGAACACCCGGGCGATCGAGCTGACCGAGGCCCTGCTGCTGCTGTCGCGGGCCGACCGGCGGTCGTTCACCCGCGAGCGCGTCGACCTGTCGCTGCTCGCCGAGGAGGCGGTCGAGAGCCTCCTGCCGATCGCCGAGGCGCGCGGCGTCGGCATCGAGGCTTCGGGCGAGGTCGCCCCGACGCTCGGGTCGCCACCGCTCCTCCTGCAGCTCACGACGAACCTCGTGCACAACGCGATCGTGCACAACCTGCCCGACGGGGGCACGGTGCGGGTCGACACTGCGACCGGAACGGACTTCGTGACCCTGACGGTCGAGAACACGGGCCGCGTGCTGGGCCCGCAGTCGGTCGCGACCCTCACCGAGCCGTTCCAGCGCGGCACCGAGCGCATCCGCGACGACCACGCCGGCGTCGGCCTCGGGCTTGCGATCGTCAAGAGCATCGTGCAGGCTCACGACGGCGCGCTCGTCATCACGGCGCTACCCGAGGGCGGGCTGCGGGTCGCCGTGCGACTGCCGGCCGCGCCGCCGGAGCTGGCCGCCGGGCGCCGCGCGGGCGCCTGACCGTCAGGAGCGCGCGCCCGCCACGAGCACCCGGAACGGGGTGCCCGGGCATTCGAGCGACATCCCCGCCGAGGCATCCGCGAGCCGGCCGACCTGCAGCAGCGGGTCGGTCGAGAGCACGATGCGACCGTCGGCGTTCACGAGCGCGAGGGGCGCGTCGACCGCGAGGAATCGGGGGAGCAGCTCCTGCTCGAGGCGGCGCACCGAGATGTCGGCGCCGACGACGCCGACCATGCGCTCGCCGTCGGGGGCGTGCACGGGCATCGTCAGCGTGAGGATGTAGTCGCACGTGCACAGGTGGTCGACGTACGGGCCGGTCACGTGGGCGTGCCGCGTCGTCGCGGGGATGCGGTACCACTCGAGCGCGCGGAAGTCCCGCAGGTACTCGGTGTAGCCGCGCGTCGAGAGGTCGAGCCGGGTGGGCGCGTCGGTCGAGCCGAGCACGGGGTTGTCGTCGAGCGGGCCGAGCCACCAGGCGAAGTGCACGTCGCGACCGCGCACGATCTCGCCGTCGGCGATGAAGCCCGCGCCGACGAGGAGCGGCTCGGGCTCGATCAGCCGGGGGAGCACGAGTCCCGCGACGACCTGGTCGAGCTCGGCGGGGCGCACCTCGCCGACGGCGGCGTCGGTCGACTGCGCGGCGGCGTCGGCGACGGCGCGGATGCCGGGGGCGATCGCGTGCTCGATGGGCGTGCGCCACTCGGCCAGTAGATCGAAGGCGCCGGCGAACAGGCGCGCGACGGCGTCGGCGGCCTCCGCCGCACCCGCTGGGAGTCCGTGCTCAGCGCTCATCGATGGAGCCTCCCCGTTCGACGCGGGCCTTCGCCTGGAGCAGATGGGTTGCGAGAGACTCGACGAGCGAGCCCGCCGCCTCCCTGGCCTTCGCGGGGCGGCCGGCCGCGACCGCGCGAACGATGCGGCGGTTCACGGCCGAGGCCTCGGCCCGTTCGGCGTCGTCGCCGAGCCCGAGCAGCAGCAGCGGGCCGAACTCGGCCTGCAGCCGGATCTGCTCGCGCACGAGCCGCGCCGACTGGCTGAGCACGGCGAGCTCGAGGAAGAACCCGCCCTGGTTGGTACGGGCCGCGGCCGCGGTGGCGAAGTCGGCCGCGTCGAGCCAGGCGGCGAGCCGCTCGGCGTCGGCGTGGCTCGCGCGCTCGGCGGCGCGCTCGGCGACGCCCGCGAGGACGGCGCCGAAGTACACGGCCATGTCGCTGAGCTCGACCTGGGCGAGCGAGCGCAACCGGGCCGTGAGGATCGTGCGGTGCTCGGCGTCGTCGTGCACGACGAAGCTGCCGCCTTCGCGGCCGCGGCGGGTCTCGACGAGCCCGGCCTCCCGGAGGATGCCGAGTCCCTCGCGCACCGTGATTAGGGCGACGCCGAAGCGCCGTGCGAGCTCGGGCTCGCTCGGCAGGCGCTCGCCCGGATCGAGCACGCCGAGCACGATGCCGTCGGTGAGGCGCTGCGCGACCTGCTCGGCGCGGCCCGCATCGGCGAGCTGGGCGAACACGGCTTCGCGTGCGCCCGGGCCCACCCTCGATTCCATGGGGTTCACGATAGTCGAGGGTCCGGCCGCCGAGTGGCGGCGCGCGCAAAAAAGATTCACTATAGGATGAATGAACGTGCGGCCGGTCGGCCGCACGCATGCGAAGGCGGATGGACCATGAGCGAGCGACCCGAACCGGCGACCGAGGGCGTCCTCCACGGGCTGCGCGTCGCGGACTTCTCCCGCGTGCTCGCCGGCCCGTACGCGACGATGATGCTCGCCGACTTCGGCGCCGACGTCGTCAAGATCGAGCCGCCGGCCGGTGACGACACCCGGCACTGGAAGCCGCCGGTCGACGCGAGCGGCATGGCGACGTACTTCGGCAGCGTCAACCGGAACAAGCGGTCCATCGCGCTCGACCTCACGAACGAGGCGGATGCCTCGGAGGCGCGCCGCCTCGCCGCCTCGGCGGACGTCGTCATCGAGAACTTCCGGCCCGGGGTGATGGCGCGGTTCGGCCTCTCCTACGATGAGGTCCGCGCGCTCAACCCGCGCGTCGTCTACTGCTCGATCACCGGCTTCGGCGCGGGTGAGGGCGCGGCGCTCGCCGGGTACGACCTGCTCGTGCAGGCCGTCGGCGGCCTCATGTCGATCACCGGCGAGCCCGAGGGGGAGCCCGCCAAGGCCGGCGTCGCCCTCGTCGACGTGCTGTGCGCGCAGAACGCGCTCGCCGGCATTCTGCTCGCGCTCCGCGAGCGCGACCGCACGGGCCGCGGACAGCTCGTCGAGGTGAACCTGCTGCAGAGCCTGCTCTCGGCGCTCACGAACCAGGCGGCATCGACCCTCGCGACCGGGCGGGCGCCGCGCCGGCTCGGCAACGCGCACCCGTCGATCGCGCCCTACGCCGTGTTCCCGGCCGCCGACCGCGACCTCGTGATCGCCGTCGGCAACGACAAGCAGTTCCGCTCCCTCGTGCGGCTGCTCGCCGAGGCATCCCCGCAGGCCGCCTCGCTCGCCGATGACGAGCGCTACGCGACCAACGAGGCTCGCGTCGCCCACCGCGACCACCTGCACGCCGAACTGGAAGCGGCCCTCGCGACGGCGCCCGCGGCGCACTGGGTCGCCGTGTGCAGTGCCGCGGGCGTGCCGGCGGGCCTCGTCAACGACGTCGCCGAGGCGATCGCCTTCGCCGACGGGCTCGGCCTCGAACCCGTCGTCGAGCTCGGCCCGAGCCGCACCGTGGCGAACCCCATCGGGCTCGCCGAGTCATCCCCCCGCTACCTGACCCCGCCGCCCGCGCTCGACGAGCACGCCGGCGCCGACTGGCTCGCCTGAACCCGCGCCCCGGCGCGACCCGAGACCCACCGAAAGGAACCCCATGACGACCGCACCCCGCATCGACCAGGTCTTCGACTTCGACGCGCTGCTCACCGACGAGGAGCGCGAATGGCAGCAGAAGGCGCGCGCCTTCGCCCAGGAGCGCATCCTCCCGATCATCGAGGAGGACTTCGAGAACAAGCACTTCCGCAAGGAGCTCGTGCGCGAGCTCGGCGCGGCCGGCTTCCTCGGCATGCACCTGAAGGGCTACGGCTGCGCGGGCGCCGGGGCGGTCTCGTACGGCCTCGTCTGCCTCGAGCTCGAAGCCGCCGACTCGGGCTGGCGCACCCTCGTGTCGGTGCAGGGCTCGCTCGCGATGAGCGCGATCTACAAGTACGGCTCCGAAGCGCAGAAGCAGCAGTGGCTGCCGGGCATGGCCGCGGGCGAGCTCATCGGCTGCTTCGCACTCACCGAGCCGCAGGGCGGCAGCGACCCGGCCGCGATGACCACGGTCGCCCGCCGCGAGGGCGACGAGTGGGTCATCGACGGTGCGAAGCGCTGGATCGGCCTCGCCGCGCTCGCCGACGTCGCGGTCGTCTGGGCGCGCGTCGAAGACCCTTCGGGCGAGTTCGGCGAGGGTGCGAAGGCCGTGCGCGGCTTCATCGTGCCGACGTCGACCCCCGGCTTCACGGCGACCGCGATCGACGGCAAGCTCTCGATGCGCGCGAGCGTGCAGTGCGACATCGACCTCGACGGCGTGCGCCTGCCCGCCGACGCGATGCTGCCCGACGCGGCCGGACTGTCGGGCCCCTTCGGCTGCCTCAACGAGGCCCGCTACGGCATCGTCTGGGGCGCGATGGGCGCCGCCCGCTCGTGCCTCGAGGTCGCGCTCGAGCGCTCGATCACGCGCGAGGTGTTCGGCAAGCCGATCGGCGCGAACCAGCTGACGCAGGCGAAGCTGGCCGACATGTTCCTCGAGGTCGAGAAGGGCACGCTGCTCGCCCTGCACCTCGGCCGCCTGAAGGAGGCCGGCAAGCTGACCCCCGCACAGATTTCGGTCGGCAAGCTCAACAGCGTGCGCGAGGCGCTCGAGATCGCGCACCAGGCGCGCACGATCCTCGGCGGTGACGGCATCACGAACGCGTTCCCGGTCATGCGGCACGCGGCGAACCTCGAGTCGGTGCGCACCTACGAGGGCACCGACGAGATCCACCAGCTGATCCTCGGCCGCGCCCTCACGGGCCTCAACGCGTTCTAGACCCGCGGGACGGCGAGAGAGACGAGAAGAGCATGAACACGGATGCCTCGGGCATCGCGCCGCGCACTGAGCCGGCGTTCAGCGACGACCGCGTCGAACCGACGCCGGCGAGCGAGGTCGAGTTCGCGGTGCGGCTCGCCGCGGCATCCGGGCTCGAACGCTCGGCGCGCGCGGAGCGCGGCCGGTGGCTGCGCGCGATCGCCGACGCCGTCGAGGTGAACCGCGACGAGCTCGTCGCGATCGCGGGCGACGAGACCCACCTGTCGGCGGCCCGCTTGAACGGCGAGGTCACGCGCACGGCCACGCAGCTGCGGTTCTTCGGCGACGTCGTCGACGAGGGGTCGTACCTCGAGGCGGCGATCGACTCGCCCGACGCCTCGCTCATCCCGCCGCGGCCCGAGCTGCGACGCATGCTGCGCCCGATCGGGGTCGTCGCGGTGTTCGCGGCGTCGAACTTCCCGTTCGCGTTCTCGGTGCTCGGCGGCGACACCGCCTCGGCGCTCGCGGCGGGCTGCCCCGTCGTCGTGAAGGCGCACCCCGGGCACCCGCGGCTCTCGCGGCGCATCACCGAGATCGCGCGCGACGCGCTGGCGGCGGCCGGCGGGCCCGCTGACGCACTGCAGCTCGTCGAGGGCATGGAGCAGGGCACCGCGCTCGTCGAGCACCCGCTGGTGACCGCGGTCGGGTTCACCGGCTCGACGCGCGGCGGGCGCGCGCTCTTCGACCTCGCGAACGCGCGGCCGGCCCCGATCCCGTTCTACGGGGAGCTCGGCTCGATCAACCCCGTCGTCGTGACGCGAGCCGCGGTGGCGACGCCCGCCGAGGTCGCGGGCGTCGCGGCGGGCCTCGCGGGCTCGTTCACGCGCGACGGCGGGCAGTACTGCACGAAGCCCGGGCTCGTGCTCGTGCCCGAGGGCGCCGGGTTCGAGGCGGCACTCGTCGACGCGCTCGACACGGCCGCCCCGCAGCGCCTGCTCACCGATGGCATCGCCGCGGCCTTCGACCGCGGCTCGGTCGCGCTCGCCGAGCGCGACGACGCCGAGCTCGTCTTCGCTGGGGAGCGTGCGGCCGACGTCGCCGCGCCCGTCGTCGTCGCGACCTCCGCCGACGCGTTCGTCGCCGCGCACGACACGTTCCTCGAGGAGTGCTTCGGTCCGCTGACGGTGCTCGTGCGCTACGGCTCCGACGCGCAGCTCGCCGCGGCGCTCGACGTGCTCGAGGGCTCGCTCACCGCGTCCATCCACCACGCACCCGGCGAAGACGTCGCCGCACTCGCCGACCGACTCATGCAGGTCGCCGGGCGCCTCGTCTTCAACGGCTGGCCGACCGGCGTCGCGATCGCGTGGGGCCAGCACCACGGCGGAGGCTGGCCCGCGACGACCGCGTCGGTGCACACGTCGGTCGGTGCGACGGCGATCCGCCGCTGGCTGACCCCGGCGACCTGGCAGGACGCCCCGGCGTCGGTGCTGCCGCCCGAGCTCGCCGACGGCAACCCGCTCGGCGTTCCCCGCCGTGAGGACGGGGTGTTGGTGGCTTCGTTCGGGTGAGGTGGAGCTGCATGGCGCTCGGCAGGGGTGCCGTGGGTCCCTCGATGCTCGAGCTCACCCGATCGTGGTGAGGTGTGATGGCTGAGCTCTAGCATCGTGGCAATGAGCCCACGCCGAACTCGACACGCCATCGCTGCATTCGTCGTCTGCGCCGGCATCGTCTTGTTGACGGGTTGCCAAGCGGTGCATCGCACTGCCCTGAGGCTGAATGAGGATGGCTCGTTCGACTTCGGCACGTGTCACGCGCTGGATGACGTCAGCGGCGGAACCGCTGACGCGTACCTCCGCGAGAACGACTTGCATGCGGGTGTTGCGAATCTCTCTCCCGGCGATCTGCCTGAAGATGTGGCTGCCGGTGATGTCATCCACATCCCGGCGCCGGCGACCGACGACTGGGATCGGGTGGAGGTCATCATCGAGGGCAAGTACACGACTCGCGCAGGAGAGACCATCGCGTCGACGGTGGAGGGCCTGTTCCAGCGCAACGATCTTGAAGTCGGAGAGTGGTCATGGGCCCAGACGGGCATCTTCGTCGGGACCATCCCCGTCGAGGAGTGCGAACTGAACGAATGACCGCGGGGTGGTGAAGCCCAGATACTGGGATGTTCCTACCCGACGGAGAAGTCGATCGGTCGTCCGCAGCGCGGCCTCCGATACGGCGTCGCCGGCGCGAACAGGGAATGCAACGTGGGGTAACGCCGTTTCACCTTGCGGCCGGGTCGTGATGGACTCGTCCGCATCGAAGCCGCGCACTCGCGGCCGCACCCCTCCCCACGAACGGAGCACCACATGTCTCGCGCCCCTCGCGCTCGTACCCTGCTCGGCCTCGCCGCCGCATCCCTCGCCGTCGTCGCGCTCGCGGCGTGCTCGTCGGCAGGGTCGAACGACACCGGCGCCGACGCATCGGCGAAGGGCGACGAGTACGGCCTCGTGAAGGCCGGCACGCTCACGGTCGCGACCGAGGGCACCTACAAGCCGTTCACCTACCACGAGGGCGGGGCGGGCGAACTCGTCGGCTACGACGTCGAGGTGGCCGAGGCCGTCGCCGACAAGCTCGGCCTCGAGGTCGAGTTCCAGGAGACGCAGTGGGACGCGATCTTCGCGGGCCTCGACGCCGGTCGCTTCGACGTGATCGCCAACCAGGTCTCGATCAACCCCGAGCGCAAGGAGAGCTACCTCTTCTCGACGCCGTACACCGTCTCGCCGAGCGTCGTCGTGGTCAACGAGGGCGACACCTCGATCTCGAGCTTCGAGGACCTCGAGGGCAAGACCACCGCCCAGTCGCTCACGAGCAACTTCTACCAGCTCGCCGTCGACGCCGGCGCGAAGGTCGAGGCCGTCGAGGGCTGGGCGCAGGCCGTCGCCCTCCTCGAGCAGGGCCGTGTCGACGCGACCGTCAACGACAAGCTCACCTACCTCGACTACGTCAAGCAGACTCCCGACGCGAAGCTCGCCGTCGCGGCCGAGACCGACCCGAGCGAGAGCGCGCTCGCGTTCACGAAGGACAAGACCGCCCTCGTCGAGGCCGTCGACGCCGCCCTCGCGGAGCTCCGCGAGGAGGGTGTGCTCGCCGAGCTCGGCGAGAAGTACTTCGGCGAGGACGTCTCGCAGTAGACCGGAGGCGTGGTCTCGATTCGCTCCTTCGTCGCCAGGTTTCGATACGGCGCTGGCGCGCCTACTCAACCCGGCGCTCGACCGACGAGCGAATCGATCACCCGGCGGATGTCGCGTTCCGCCCCCGGTTCCCGAGTGGAATCATGGGGTGACGCGGCATCCGCCGTCACTTTTCTCGAGGCGGTGGAGCGATGATCGACTGGCAACTCGTGGCCGAATCCTTCTGGCCACTCCTCCTCGGCGGGCTGACCGGCACCATCCCGCTCGCGCTGGCGTCGTTCGCCCTCGGGCTCGTGATCGCGCTCGGCATGGCGCTCATGCGCATCTCCAAGAACCGGGTCCTGAACGGCATCGCGAGGTTCTACATCTCGGCCATCCGCGGCACGCCGCTGCTCGTGCAGCTCTTCGTGATCTTCTACGGCATGCCGTCGGTCGGAATCACGATCGACCCGTGGCCGAGCGCGATCATCGCGTTCTCGCTCAACGTCGGCGGCTACGCCGCCGAGGTGATCCGCGCGGCGATCCTGTCGGTGCCGAAGGGCCAGTGGGAGGCCGGGTACACGATCGGCATGTCGCCGGGCACGACGCTCAGGCGCCTCATCCTGCCGCAGGCGGCGCGCGTCTCGGTGCCGCCGCTCTCGAACACCTTCATCTCGCTCGTGAAGGACACGTCGCTCGCCTCGACGATCCTCGTGACCGAGATGTTCCGGATCGCCCAGCAGATCGCCGCGTTCAGCCAGAAGTTCCTCCTCATCTACATCGAGGCGGCGCTCATCTACTGGATCTTCTGCTTCGTGCTCTCCGCTGCGCAGAACCTCGTCGAGAAGAGGCTGGACCGCTATGTCGCCCACTGACCCGCTCGCCCCCGTCGAAGCACCCGACGACCGCGTGCTGCTCGAGGCCCGAGGCATCCGCAAGTCGTTCGGCGACAACGAGGTGCTGCGCTCGATCGACCTCGAGGTGCGTCGCGGCGAGGTCGTCGTGCTCATCGGGCCGAGCGGCTCGGGCAAGACGACCGTGCTGCGCTCGCTCAACGGCCTGGAGACGCCCGACGCCGGCACGGTCTCGATCGCCGGCGGGCCGTCGCTCGACTTCTCCGCGCCCATCTCGAAGGCCGAGCGGTACGCGCTGCGCGACCGCTCGGCGATGGTGTTCCAGCAGCACAACCTGTTCCCGCACATGACCGTGCTGCAGAACGTGATCGAGGGCCCGGTTCGCGTGCAGAAGGTGCCGCGCGCGCTGGCGATCGCCGAGGCGACCGCGCTGCTCGAACGCGTCGGCCTCGCCGAGAAGCGCGACGCTTACCCGTTCGAGCTCTCGGGCGGCCAGCAGCAGCGCGTCGGCATCGTGCGCGCGCTCGCGCTGAAGCCCCAGCTGCTGCTCTTCGACGAGCCGACGAGCGCGCTCGACCCCGAACTCGTGGGCGAGGTGCTGCAGGTCATCGACGAGCTCGCCGCCGAGGGCTGGACGATGGTCGTGGTCACCCACGAGCTCGGCTTCGCCCGGCACGCGGCCGACGAGGTGCTGTTCATGGACGGCGGCGTCGTCGTCGAGCGCGGCGCGCCGAAGGACCTGTTCGCGAACCCGCGCGAGGAGCGGACGAAGCGGTTCCTCGAGCGCATCCTGCGGCCGCTCGACTGAGGGAGGTCGGTCGAGTGGGCGCGCAGCGCCGTATCGAGACCACGGTCCGCCGGCGCGTGGTCGCGATACGCTGCTTCGTCGCCACCCGGCCGGCGGGAGCGGGTGCGGGTGCGGGATAGCGTGGAGACATGGCCGCCCCGCGTTCCGAGAGCGACGCGGGTGCGGTGCGCGCGGTCGAGGCGCGGACCCGGCGGGTTCGGCGGGCGCGCGTCGCGCTCGGCGTCTTCCGGCTCGGCATCGCTGCGCTCGAGGTCATCGCGCTCATCGGCAACTTCCAGTACGTGCTCGGGTTCCGCTTCTTCGCGACGGCGAACTTCTTCAGCTACTTCACGGTGCAGTCGGCGTTCCTCGCCGTGGTGACGCTCGGCGTCGCCGGCGCATTCGCGCTGCTCGCGACGCACGATCCGCCCTGGCTCGGCATCGTGCGCACCATGGTGACCGTGTACGTGCTCGTCTCGGGCATCGTGTTCGCCCTCATCGTGACGCAGGCGTCGACGCGCGACTACCGCGTCGACGTGCCCTGGTCGGACACGTTGCTGCACTTCGTCGTGCCCGCGCTCGCCGTGATCGCATGGGCGGCCGACAGCGTCATCGGCGTGAACCCGCCGGTGCCGTGGTCGACGATCGGCTGGGTGCTCGTCTTCCCGTCGGTGTGGCTCGTCTACACGCTCCTCCGCGGCGCCGACGTCGGCTGGTACCCGTACTTCTTCCTCGACGAGGCGCAGGTCGGCGGCGCCATGGGGGTGGCCTTCTACTGCGCCCTCGTGCTCGTCATCTTCGTGACGCTCACGGCGGTGCTCGTCGCCGTCAACCGGTGGTTGCAGCGGGCGGCGGAGGCGCGAAGGGCACGAGATCGTCGAGCACCGCTGCCTGGAACGCCCGATCGTCGAGATCGTCGAGCAGGCGCGCCTGTGCCGCAGTGAGGATGCCGACGAGCACGGGCGGCCCGCCGGTGAACGGAACGCTGGTCTCCGCGCCGTCGACCTCCGGAGCCTCGGGCTTCGGATACCCGTTCGCCGCACCGAGGTCGATCCACGCCGAGACCTGCGCACCGACGCCGACGACCGTGTAGAGGTCCGGTGCCGACGCGGATGCATCGCCCGTCGTCTCGCCCGACGCGGGCTGCGCGGGGCGCCAGAACGCCTCGTCGAACCGCAGCCAGACCAGGTCGACGGCGCCCGTGCGCAGCCGCGCGAGCGATCGCAGGTGCCCCGCGGGCAGCGGCGGGTCGAACACGAACGCGTCGGACTGCAGCACCCCGAGCGGCACCGCGACGATCGCGCGGTCGGCCGACACCGACTCGCCCGAGTCGAGCCGGAGCGAGACCCGGCGTTCGGTCGCGTCGAGCCGGGTCACGGCGCTGCCGACGGCGATGTCGAGCCCGTCGGCGAGCAGGTCGGCCACGTCCGAGAGGCGGCCGGTGACGAGCCGCCGCGGCGTCGACGCGAGCCCCGCGAAATCGGTGTTCGCCGAGACGAGCGTCGAACCCGCGCCCGTGAACGGCTCGATGCCCGAGCGCACGGTGTGGCTCAGCCACTCGCCGGGTTCGACGCCCTCGATCGCGCCGCCCGCGGGCGGCAGCATCCCCGCGCCCGTGAACGCGGCGGCGAGCGACACGTCGGCGGGCTGCTCGGCCGCCCACGCGTGCGCCGCCGCGACCGCGTCGGGCCCGGTCGCCGGCACGGCGACGGTGCGGCCGTCGAGCGTGCGGGTCTCGGTCTGCGCGCTGAACGGCACGGTCGCGACGGATGCCTCGTCGAGGAGCGCCGCGAGCGCCTCGTCGTCGTCGACGAAGAGCGGGCCGAGCTCGACCGGGCGGCCGAACGCGTCGTCGGCGACCGTGTCGATACGCCCGCCGATGCGCGTGCGCGCCTCGACCACGATGACCTCGAACCCGGCGCGGTCGAGCTCCCGCCCTGCGGCGAGGCCGGCGATGCCCGCGCCGATGACCGCGACGCGTTCGCCGGGCTCGGCGACCGACATGAGCGACGCGGCGGCGTCGACGCCCGAGCGCAGCGCGCCCTGCAGCGTGCCGGGCGCGTCGGCCGAGCAGGCCTCGCCGGCGAACCAGATGCGGTCGCCCACCGGCTCCGCGAGCGCCGCCCGCAGGTCGGGCGTCGTGTCGACGGCCCGGAATCCGAAGGCGCCGCGGGCGAACGGGTCGGTCGCCCAGCGCGACCGGCGCATCGCCGTCGGCAGGGGAACGCCGCCGGGCGTCGCCGTCGGCGCGGGGGTCGTCGGCGTCGGCGTGGGTGTGGGGGAGGGCTTCGGCTCTGGACCGGTGCAGCTCGCGAGGACGACGGTCGCCGTGCCGGAGATCGCCGCGGCGAGGAATCCGCGACGGCTCACGCCGCCCCCGCCAGCCCGCTCTCGCATGCTCTCAGGCTATCCGCGCTCAGCGATTTCCGTCGCGGCGCTCTTCGACCACCCGGCCGCCCGACGAGTCGCAGGAGGAGACGGCTGGGTGGGGCGAGTTCTCGGGCTCACCCGGCGATTGCTCCTGCGACTCGTCACGGCTCACGCGTGCCGCCCGACGAGTCGCAGGCGGAAACGGCGCGACGGGACGCGTGCGCGGCGATTTCGGCCGATTTCTCCTGCGACCCGTCGGCGGGTGCCCTCGTGCGCTCGGGAAACGACGAATCGCCCGTATCCGTGCAGATACGGGCGATTCGTTCTGATCGGGTGGTCTCGATGCGCTTGGCTGCTCGACCGACCGACCCGCCGACCGGCGCGGTTACGCGGTGACGTAGCCGTCGGCGACGGTGAGGGCCTCGTCGATGATGTCGAGGCCGCGCACGAGCTCCTCTTCGCTGATGACGAGCGGCGGGGCCACGTGCATCCGGTTGAAGTGGATGAACGGCCACAGCCCGGCCTGCTTGCACGCGGCGGCGACGGCGCCCATCGGCGCCGCGTCGCCGCCGGCGGCGTTGAACGGGACGAGCGGCTCACGGGTCGAGGCATCCTTCACGAGCTCGATCGCCCAGAAGAGGCCGAGGCCGCGCACCTCGCCGACCGACGGGTGCTTCGCGGCGATCTCGCGCAGACGCGGGCCGACGACGCGCTCGCCGAGGTCGCGCACCCGCTCGAGGATGCCGTCGCGCTCGAACACCTCGAACGTCGCGACGCCCGGGGCGCACGCGAGCGGGTGGCCCGAGTACGTGAGTCCGCCCTGGAACGCGACCGTGTCGAAGTGCGCGGCGATCTTCTGCGAGATCACGACGCCGCCGAGCGGCACGTAGCCCGAGTTGACGCCCTTCGCGAAGGTGATGAGGTCGGGGGTGACGCCGAAGTGGTTCACGGCGAACCACTCGCCGACGCGACCGAAGCCGACCATGACCTCGTCGGCGATGTACACGATGCCGTACTTGTCGCACAGCGCGCGGACGCCCTCGAGGTAGCCGGGCGGCGGCACGAGCACGCCGTTGGTGCCGACGATCGTCTCCATGATGATCGCGGCGATCGTCGAGGCACCCTCGAGCACGATGACCTGCTCGAGGTGGGCGAGCGCGCGCTGCGCCTCCTCTTCGGGCGTGGTCGCGCCCCACGACGAGCGGTACTCGTACGGGCCGAAGAAGTGCGCGACGCTGCCGTCGCTCGGCTCGTTCGCCCAGCGGCGCGGGTCGCCCGTGAGCGAGATCGCCGTGGCGGTGCCGCCGTGGTAGCTGCGGTACATCGAGAGCACCTTGCGGCGGCCGGTGACGGCACGCGAGAGGCGCACCGCGTACTCGTTGGCGTCGGCGCCGCCGTTGGTGAAGAACACCTTGTCGAGGTCGCCGGGGGCGGCCTCGGCGATGCGGCGGGCGAGCTCGCCGCGCACGTCGGACGCCATCGAGGGCTGGATCGTCGTGAGACGACCGGCCTGCTGCTGGATGGCGGCGACGAGGTCGGGGTGCTGGTGGCCGAGGTTGAGGTTCACGAGCTGCGACGAGAAGTCGAGGTACTCGTTGCCCTGGTAGTCCCAGAAGGCAGCACCTGCGCCGCCCGCGATGGGCAGCGGGTCGATGAGGGCCTGCGCGCTCCACGAGTGGAACACGTGGGCGCGGTCGTCGGCGCGGACCTGCGCGTCGGCCGCGGCGTCGGGCAGCTGGTGCACGGCGCCGTGGCGGTCGGTGTAGGCCGGGCCGTCGATGAGGGTGTCGGTCATTTCGGATGCCTTTCGGAGCACCGTCGGTCGAGTAGCGCAGCGTATCGAGACCACCGAGGGTCTCGATACGCGCTTCGCGCTACTCGACCGGCGAACGGGTCAGTGGTTCTGCGGGAAGCCGAGGTTGATGCCGCCGTGGGTGGCCGGGTCGAGCCAGCGGCTCGTGATGGCCTTCTCGCGGGTGAAGAAGTCGAAGCCCTGCACGCCGTACGCCTTGGAGTCGCCGAACAGCGACTGCTTCCAGCCGCCGAACGAGTGGTAGGCGACGGGCACGGGGATCGGCACGTTGATGCCGATCATGCCGACCTCGACCTCGTTCTGGAATCGGCGGGCCGCGCCGCCGTCGTTCGTGAAGATCGCGGTGCCGTTGCCGAACTGGCCCGAGTTGATGAGGTCGACGCCCTCCTGGAAGGTCTCGACGCGCACGACCGAGAGCACCGGGCCGAAGATCTCCTCGGTGTAGGCGCGCGACGTGGTGGGCACGCGGTCGAGCAGGGTCGGGCCGAAGAAGAACCCGTCCTCGTGGCCGTCGACGGTGAAGCCGCGGCCGTCGACGACGATCTCGGCGCCGTCCTGCTCGGCGATGTCGACGTACGAGGAGACCTTGTCGCGGTGCACGCCCGTGATGAGCGGGCCCATGTCGGGCTCGACGCCGTCGACGCCCGCGCCGTTGCCGATGCGCAGCTTGCCGATGCGCTCGGTGATCTTGGCGATGAGCTCGTCGGCGACGGGCTCGACGGCCAGCACGACCGAGATCGCCATGCAGCGCTCGCCCGCGGCGCCGTAGCCGGCGTTGATCGCCATGTCGGCGGCGAGGTCGAGGTCGGCGTCCGGGAGGACGAGCATGTGGTTCTTCGCGCCGCCGAGGGCCTGCACGCGCTTGCCGTGCTTCGAGGCGGTCTCGTAGATGTACTGCGCGATCGGGGTCGAGCCGACGAACGAGATCGACTGGACGTCGGGCGAGGTGAGCAGGCCGTCGACGGCGAGCTTGTCGCCCTGCAGCACGGTGAAGACGCCGTCGGGCAGGCCGGCCTCCTTCCAGAGCTCGGCGAGCCAGAGGGCGGCCGACGGGTCCTTCTCGGAGGGCTTCAGCACGACGGCGTTGCCCGCGGCGATCGCGATCGGGAAGAACCACATCGGCACCATGGCCGGGAAGTTGAAGGGGCTGATGATGCCGACCACGCCGAGGGGCTGCTTGATCGAGTACACGTCGATGCCGGTGGAGGCGTTCTCGGAGAAGGCGCCCTTGACGAGGCTGGGGAAGCCGGTCGCGAGCTCGACGACCTCCTGGCCGCGGGCGATCTCGCCGGCGGCGTCGGAGAGGACCTTGCCGTGCTCGGCGGTGATGATCGCGGCCAGCTCGCCCTTCCGCGAGTTCAGCAGCTCGCGGAACGAGAACAGCACCGACTGGCGCTTGGCGATCGAGTACTCGGACCAGACCTTGAAGCCGGCGACGGCCGATGCGATCGCCGCGTCGATCTCGGCCTGGTCGGCGAGCGCGACCTCGGCCTGCACGACACCGGTCGCGGGGTTGTACACCGGGGCCGTGCGGCCCGACGTCGAGGCGCGAACTGCGCCGTCGATCCAGTGCCCGATCACCGGTGTCTCGGAAGTCGTGGTGGATGACGAGGCGGTCTCGGTGATGCTCATCGCAGCTCCTTCAGCTGGTCGTGCGGGTGTCCGGTCGGACAGAATGGCCGATGCTCGGCTAAGCTTCAGATTCCAAGTGTTGCAGAGGCGAAGTGAGCGAGGCGATGGCAGTTCGTCGCGAAGATGTGTCGATCCGAACGGATCGTCCGAGTGGCTGGAACCCGGTGATGCCGGCGGTCGGCGACGGAGCGGCGATGCCGACCGTGCGCGAGATCCTCGCGCTCCAGGCGTTCACCGACGGGGTGCCCGAGCTGCTCGTGGGCGGCGACGGGCTCGACGCTCCGGTGCGCTGGGCGCACGTGTCCGACAGCGCCGGTGTGGCACGCCTGCTCGACGGCGGCGAACTGCTCCTGTCGACCGGATCGGGGTGGCCCACCGAGCCCGACGAACTCGCGGCCTTCGTGCGCGGACTCGTCGACGCGGGGCTCTCGGGGCTCGTGCTCGAACTCGGCGCGCACTACCGGTACGTGCCGGCCGTGGTCGTCGAGACGGCGCAGGAGCACGGCCTCGCCCTCGTCGCGCTGCACCGCGAGGTCAAGTTCGTCGCCCTGACCGAGGCGGTGCACAGCCGCATCATCTCCGAGCAGACCGCCGCCCTGCGCGCCCGCGACGAGGTCCGCGAGCGTTTCACGGCGCTCAGCCTGCGCGGCTCGCCGGCCGATTACATCGTCCAGCAGCTCGCGCAGACGCTCGGCGCACCGGTCGTGCTCGAGAACCTCGCGCACGAGGTCGTGGCCGCCGAGGTGCCCGCCGGCGACGAGGCCGAGCTCCTCGCGAACTGGGAGACCCGTTCGCGCCACGCGCACGACGACGACGCCCTGCTCATCGTTCCGGTCGAAGCCCGCGGCATCCGGTGGGGACGTCTCATCGCCCTGCCCGGGCCGAGTCACCCCGCCGGGCGCACCGGCGTCCTCGAGCAGGGGGCGATCGCGCTCGCCCTCGGCCGGCTCGCCGACGGCACCGACGTCGACGAGTGGGTGCGCGCGGGTCGTCAGCGGCTCATCGAGGCCCTGCTCGACGGTCGGTTCGCGGGCCTGCCCGCGGCGGCCGGCCGGCTCTCGGCGGCCGGGTTCCCGGTCGACCAGGCGACCCTGTACGGCCTCGTCGTGATCGGGGCTCCGATCGAGCTCCGCGCGGTCGACGCCGCAGCCCGCGAACTCGGCGGGCGGGCGCTCGCCGGCACGGCGCCGGGGGCGGCGGCCACCGCGGTCGTCCTGCTCTCGCTGCGCGCCGACGCCGTCCTCGACGATGACCGCGCCCGGGCGTTCGCCCGCGCGGTCGCCGGCTCCGAGGCTTCCGTGGAGCGGATGGTGGTCGCGATCGGATCGCGCGCGACCGGGCTCGACGGCCTGCTCGGCTCGGTGCAGGAGGCGCTCGACCTGGCGCGCGCGCCGGGTGCCCGCCCGGCGCGCGGGCCCGTACTGCGCCGCGCCGAGAACCGCCCGCTCGTGCGGCTCGTGACCTCGCTGCGCGACGACCATCGCCTGCAGCGGCACAGCGAGCAGATGCTGGCGCCGCTCATCGAGTACGACCTCGCGCGCGGCGGCGACCTGCTCGACGTGCTCGGCGCGACGCTCGCCCACCCCGGCAACCGCACGGCGGCCGCGGCGGCGTCGCACCTGTCGCGATCGGTCTTCTACCAGCGGCTCGCGCTCATCGCCGACCTGCTCGACGTCGACCTCGATGACGGCGAGACCCTCACCGCACTCCACCTCGCACTGCTCGTTCGTCGGAGCGGCGCGCGCTGATCCTCGAATCGAGTGGGCAATGGTCGTCCGCTGTCGCGCGATATCGGACGACCATTGCCCGTTCGATCGTTGCGGCTCGCTCGCCGAGCGGCTCGCGCTGAGGCATCCCGAATCGGTCGTTACTTGCTATTGACAAGTGAACTTGTTAAGAGCAAGCTGGTGCTCGCAACCACGAAAACAACCACGATCCCGATGGGGGAGATCATGACCGCGACCAGCATCTTCGTGAACCTGCCGACGACCGACCTCGAGCGCGCGAAGGCGTTCTACGAGGCCCTCGGCTTCAGCATCAACCCGCTCTTCACCGACGAGAACGCCGCGTGCGTCGTGCTCGACGAGAACATCTACTTCATGGTGCTCACGCGCGAGTACCTCGGCACCTTCACCGACAAGCAGATCATCGACACCAAGACCCAGGCGCAGACGAGCATCTCGTTCACCCGCGACTCGCGCGACGAGGTCGACGCGGTGCTCGCCAAGGGCCTCGCCGCGGGCGGCAGCGAGCCGCGCGAGGCGCAGGACTACGGCTTCATGTACTCGCGCGACCTCGAAGACCCCGACGGCAACATCCTCGGCTTCCTGTTCATGGAGCAGGCGGCCGTCGAGCAGGGCCCCGACGCGTACATGGCCCAGCAGGCGGCCGGCGGCGCGGCCTCGGCCTGAGGCATCCCGCATGGCGACGCGCGCCGCTCGCGGCTTCGGCCAGTACAGCGGCGTGGCCCGGGCCCTCGAGCGGGTCGGCGAACGGTGGGCATTGCTCATCGTGCGCGACCTGCTCGGGGGCGCCCGGCGTTACAGCGATCTCAAGGCGTCGTTGCCCCGCATTCCGACGAACATCCTGAGCGATCGGCTGCGCGAGCTCGGCGAGGCCGGCGTCATCCGCCGTGTGCCGATGGTGCGCGGCGGGTACGAGCTCACCGAGCTCGGCCGCGAGCTCGCCCCGGTGGTGGCCGCCCTCGAGCGCTGGGGGTGGGCCGTCCTCGGTGACCCGGTCGACGGCGAGACGGTGAGCGCCGACTCCGTCGCCTTCGCACTGCGCTCGGCCTTCAGGGCGGATGCCGCGGCGTCGATGCCGCCGACGGAATACGTGCTTCACGTGGCCGGCGACGGTGCGGCCGATCCCGAGGCGGCCGTCTCGGTCTCCGCGATCGTCGTCGGACCGACGCTCGACGTCGCGCCCGTCGGGCCGGGCGCGCTGCCCCAGCCCCGACGGTCGGTGCACGAGCCCGTGCCGCAGGCCGTGCTCGAGCTCGAGCTCGCGCCGGGGCGGCTGCGCGCGCTGCTCGCGGGCGAGGTGACCGAGTCGTTCGGCGGCGACGCAGAGCTGCTCGCAAGGTTCTGCGCCACGTTCCGCATCGATCCGGCCGGCCCGGCGCCCGGCACGGCGCATTCGGCCGTGGCCTGACCGGCGGGGCGGTGCCCGGGGCGGGCGTTACCGAAGCGATACGCGGCACGTCCGCGCGGGTCGTGGTGCGGCGGCTACGTTGACATGACGCGGCCTCGTCCGCTCGACCCGGAGGAGCCGCATGACCCGCACCGCGCCCATCACCGCCCTCGTCCTCGCCGCGTGCGCGGTCTTCGCGTTCGGCGGGTGTGCAACGCCGTCCTCCTCGGCCGAGGAGCCGACGGCGGGGCCGACTGCGCAGGTCACGCCCGCCGCGACCCCGAGCGCGGCGCCGTCGCCCAGTCCGACGCCGGTCGCCGCCGACCCGGCGGACGTCTCGACGTGGGTGATCACTGCGTCGGGGATCGGGCCGATCGAACGGGGCGCACCGTACCCCGAGGTTCTCGAGGAACTCACGACCTTCGACGTCGAGCCGTCGAACCTGTGTCCCGAGCTCGTGTACCTCGAGCGCGAGGACACGGCGCGCGTCCTGCTGATCCTGTCCGACGACGGCGCCACGGTCGACCGAGTGTGGGTGTTCGGCTCCGCCCGCGACCCCGGCGGCCCCCGCGACGGCGGAGCCACCGAGGCCGGCATCCGCCTCGGCTCGACCCCGGCCGATCTCGAGGCCGCCTACCCCGAGCTCGAACTGGTCATCGAGCGACCGAGCTCCACGGGGTACGCCGTCGGCGACGACGAATCGGGATGGATCGACTTCACCGTCGTCGAGGGCGCCGTCGTGGGTATCGCCGCATCCGACTCGAAGTACACGCCCTCGGAGTTCTGCGCGTAACGGCCGGAGCGGCGAGGAGGCTCCAGGTCGACCGCGCCGGAACGAGAACGGCCCGCCGGCGTGATGCCGGCGGGCCCGTTCTCGGGTCGTGCGACTACTTCGCGACGAACGAGAGGCGCTTGTTCGAGAACTCGCCGATGCCGACGGGGCCCATCTCGCGACCGAAGCCCGAGCGCTTCACGCCGCCGAACGGGAGCTCGGCGGCCTCGGCCGCGATCGTGTTGACGTGCGTCATGCCGACCTCGAGGCGCGAGGCGATGCGTGCGGCGCGCGCTTCGTCGGTGGAGAACACCGACCCGCCGAGCCCGAGCGCGCAGTCGTTCGCGAGTTCGAGGGCCTCCTCGTCGCTGTGCACCCGGTAGACCGTCGCGACCGGGCCGAAGATCTCCTCGCGGTACGACTCGGAGTCGCGGGGCACGTCGGTGAGCACGGCGGGGGAGTAGTACGCGCCCGGGCCGTCGGCGAGGACGCCGCCCGCGACGAGGGTCGCGCCCTCGGCGACGGCCTTCTGCACCTGGGCGTGCACCGTCTCGGCGGCGGTGCGCGTCGACAGCGGGGCGTACTGGCCCTCGCCGAGGTCGAGCTGGTCGCCCGGCTCGAGGCCGGTGGCGAGCTTCGTCAGCTCGGCGACGAACTCGTCGTAGATGTCGTCCATGACGATCATGCGCTTGTTCGAGTTGCAGACCTGGCCGCCGTTGTAGACGCGGAAGTCCCACGCCGCCTTCGCCACGGCCGCGACGTCGTCGGAGTCGAGCACGACCATCGGGTCGATGCCGCCGAGCTCGAGCACGGCCTTCTTGAGGTGACGGCCGGCCTGCTCGCCGATGATCGCACCCGCCCGCTCGGAGCCGGTGAGCGAGACGCCCTGCACGCGCGGGTCGGCGATCATCGTCGCGATCTGGTCGTGCGACGCGAACACGTTCTGGTAGCCGCCGACCGGCACCCCGGCCTCCTCCATGATCTCCTGGATCGTGAGGGCCGAACGCGCGCAGATGTCGGCGTGCTTGAGGATGATCGTGTTGCCGAGCACGAGGTTCGGCGCCGCGAAGCGGGCGACCTGGTAGTACGGGAAGTTCCACGGCATGACGCCGAGCAGGGCGCCGACCGGCAGCTGCTCGATGACCGCCTTGCCCGGGATCGTCGAGGGGATCTCGTGGTCGGTGATGAGGCTCGGCCCGTACACCGCGTAGTACTCGATGATCGAACGGGCGAACTCGACCTCGTCGAGCGACTCGGCGATCGACTTGCCCATCTCGACGGCGATGAGCCGTGCGAGCTCGTCACGTCGCTCGTCGAAGAGCTCGGCCACGCGCTTGACGGCCGCGGCGCGCTCCTGCACGCTGCGCTCGCGCCACTCGCGGTACGCGCCGTCGGCCGCCGCCAGGGTCTGCTCGATCTCGGCGTCGGTCGCCGACTCGAAGGTCTCGACGATCTCGCCCGTCGCGGGGTTCTGCACCCGATACTTCGCCATGTTCGTTTCCTCCTGAAATCTCTCTCCGAGCCTCAGCGCTCGATGAATACCTTGCGGAGCGGTTCGCGAACCGTCCAGATCGTCTTCATGCCCGCCTCGAGGCGGACGACCGCGCCCGGGGCGAGCACGATCGGGTCGCCCGGCCGTCCGGTCGACGGCACGTGCTCGAACTCGACCGTCGCCGCGCCCGCGAGCACGACGAACACCTCGTCGACCTCGACGTCGCGCATCGCGCCGACCGACATCTCCCACACGCCGATCTCGCCCGCGTCGGACGAGTCGAGCGCGACGTACGCCGTCGTCGGGCTGCCTGCGACGACCTGGTCGGCCGGCACCGGCTCGTGCTCGAGCGCCAGGCCCGAGGCATCCGTCAGCGCACCCGCGACGAGCCGCAGGTCGGCGCCCATGCCCTCGGAGCCGGTCACGAGTCGAACCCCAGGCCGAGCGCGTCGAGCGTCTTCAGCAGCACGTTGCGCTTGCCCCGGTTGTGGTCGGCGCGGTCGAGCGACCAGCGCGTCGCGTTGATGCCCATGGCCGCGACCGGCTCGGGCGGGAACGGCAGGGGCCGCTTGCGCACCATCTCGAGGGTGGTGCGCTCGTTCTCGCGGCCCTCGAGGAGGTCGAGCATGACCTCGCCTGCGAAGCGGGTCGAACCGACGCCGAGGCCGGTGAAGCCCTGCGCGTACGCGACGCGGCCGTCGCGGGCGGTGCCGAAGAACGCGGTGAACTGCGTCGACGTGTCGATCGCGCCCGCCCACTGGTGGCTGAACCGCAGGCCCTCCAGCTGCGGGAAGGTCGTGAAGAAGTGGCTCGCGAGCCTGCGCCACGTCTCGGGGCGATTCTCGTACTCGTCGCGCACCTTGCGGCCGTAGTGGTAGATCGCGTCGTACCCGCCGAACAGGATGCGGTTGTCCTTCGACAGGCGGTAGTAGTGGAACTGGTTCGCCATGTCGCCGATGCCCTGGCGGTCGTTCCAGCCGATCGAGTCGAGCTGCTCGGCCGACAGCGGCTCGGTCATGAGCACGTAGTCGTAGACCGGCACGGTCATCAGCCGGTTGCGCTTGAGCAGCGACGGGAACACGTTCGTCGCCAGCACCGCGTGCTTCGCGTCGACGCGGCCGCCCGCGGTGACGACGCTCACCGCGCCCGTCGACCCGGGGGTCTCGAGCCGCCGCACGGGCGAGTGCTCGAAGATCTCGACGCCCCGCTCCTCGGCCACGCGCGCGAGCTCGGCGGCGAGGCGGGCGGGGTGCACCATGGCGTTCGTGCGCTTCTCCCACACGCCCGCGAGATAGGTCGGCGACTTGACGGATGCCTGGACCGCGGCCTCGTCGAGGAACACGACGTCGTCGCCCTCGCCGTGCTTCGCGGCCTCGTCGGCCCAGTCGCGCAGCCACTCGACCTGGTGCTCCTCGATCGCGGGGGCGAGCTGGCCCGTGCGCTCGAACTGGAAGTCCATGCCGAACTTCGCCTCGCTCGCCTCGATGGCGTCGAGGTTCTCCATGCCGAGGCGGTGGAGCAGCTCCATCTCCTTCGGCCAGCGGGCCTGGCCGTTCTCGTCGCCGTGCGTGAGGCTCGCCTCGCAGAAGCCGCCGTTGCGGCCCGAGGCCGCCCAGCCGATGCGCTTGGCCTCGACGAGCACGACGCGGGCGTCGGGGTTGCGCTCCTTCGCGAGGAGCGCCGTCCAGAGGCCGGTGTAGCCGCCGCCGACGACGACGAGCTCGGCGACCTTCGTGCCCGAGAGCTTCGGCCGGCTCGGCTTGAGGGCGTCGGGCAGGTCGTCGCGCCAGAACACCGAGTGGTCGGTGCGGGCGAGCGAGTGCTCGATGACGGATGGGTTGGGGATGCGTCGTTCGAAGACGGTGGTGCCCACGGGAAATCACTCCGATGCGATTGGTTGTCATCCATCCTGACGGCGGCGGGTCGAGGTCGCCACCGGTGGTTGTCGTGATCTGGCCGCGCGGCCGAACGACTTGTCCGACCGGCGGGGCGTCCGCCGTGCCGCAGCACCCCGATCCGTACCCCCCGTTCGCGGGGCAAGGCCCGGAATGGCGCGAGATGTCATGCCGGGGTACCCCGTTCTCGTGAATAGACTCCACCATATGGACGGTATGACGGCCGTGCGGGGGGACATTTCGTCGGGGTCGGGTGCCAGCACCGTCTCGGCGCTCGAGAGCCTGCCCGTTGCCGAACGGCGAGAACGGAAGTTCTCGCCGCCCCGTACCCGCGGCGCGATGGTGAGTCGCCGACGCCTGATCGAGCGGGCCCGCACGTCGCGCGCGCCGCTGGTGAGCCTCGTGGCGCCGGCCGGTTACGGCAAGTCGACCATGCTGCGCGAGTGGGCCGACCTCGACGAGCGCGTGCTCGTGTGGGTCTCGCTCGACCGCTTCGACGACGATCCGGCCGCGCTCGTCAGCGTGATCGCGCAGGCGTTCGACCAGGCCCTGCCGGGTGACGAGCGCATCGCGGGCGTCGCCGCCCTGCCGATGACCGGGCCGGCGGTGCTCGGGCGCGCCGCGCCGTTGCTGGCCTCGGCGATCGAGCTCGTCGACGTCCCGTTCGTCCTCGCGCTCGACGACGTGCACGAAGCCGATTCCCCCGACTGCCAGGACGTGCTCGAGGTCGCGCTCGCCCGCATCCCCGAGGGCTCGCAGGTCGTGATGGCGAGCCGGCACGTCCCGCCGTTCCTGTCGCGCCTCCGGCTCGGCGGCGATGTCGTCGAGATCGGCGCCGAGCACCTGCGGCTCGGCGTCGACGACGCCCGCCGGGTGTTCGACGTGCTCGACGCCGAAGCCGCCGACGAGGTGCTCGAGCAGATCGTGGCGCACACGGAGGGCTGGCCGACGGGCATCACGCTCGCCGCGCTCGTGGCGCGCGACGGAGGCGACCCCGTGGACGTCGGCGGCGACGACCGGTTCGTCGCCGACTACCTCTACCGCGCCTGCTACGTCGCGCTCTCGCCCGACGACCAGTCCTTCCTGCGGCGGACCGCGCTGCTCGAACACCTCTCCGCGGGCTGCTGCGACGAGGTGCTCGACCGGAACGACTCGCGCGCGCGGCTGCGCGATCTCGAACGGCGCGGCCTGTTCCTCGTGCCGATCGACCGCCGCCGCGGCGAGTACCGCTACCACCAGCTGTTCCGCGAGTTCCTGCTCGCGGAACTCGATCGGGCCGAGCCCGGCGCAGCGCGTGACCTGCACCGGCTCGCAGCGGCCTGGTGCGAATCGCACGACCACGTGCACCTCGCGATCGAGCACCTCCTCGCCGCGGGCGACCACGAGCAGTCCGTCCGCCTCGTGGCCGAACGCGGGCTGACGGCATACCAGGCCGGTGAACTCGCCGCGCTCACGCGCTGGATGGAGGAGCTCGGCGATGAGGCCATCGCCTCGTTCCCGCCCCTCGTCGTGCACGCGGGTCTTCGCGCCATCCTGGCGGGCCAGCCCGCCGAGGCCGATCGCTGGGCTCGCATGTTCGACCGCATCGAGTACGACGCGCCACCCGAGTTCGGCCTCCCGCAGTACGAGTCGGCCCGGGCGATGGTGCGGGTGATCATGTGGCGCGAGGGCCTCGCTGCGGCGACCGCCGATGCCGCCTACGCGCTCGGCGAGGAGTCGCCGTCGAGCCTGTGGCGCGACCAGGCGCTGCACCTCGTCGCCTGGACGAAGCAGCTCGGCGGCGACGTCGACGGGGCGGTGCTCGCGTACGGCCAGGCGACCGCGCAGGCCGAATTGTTCGGCAACTCCGACACGATCCTGCTGAGCGAGGCCGAACTCGCCGTCATCGCCTTCGAGCGCGGTTCGATCGAGGATGCCGCGGCCCACGCCGATCGGGCCCTGACGGTGATCGAGTCGAGCAACATGCACGGCTACGCCACGACGATGCTCGCTCTCGCCATCGGCGCTCGCATCGCCATCCGGCGGCGCGACCTCACCACGGCCGAGCGGCTGCTCGCGAGCGCCATGCGCGATCGGGGCCTCTGCACGCACGTCATGCCGGTGTTCGCCGTCAAGGTACGCCTCGAACTCGCCAAGGCGTTCGCCGCGCTCGGCCGGGCGGCGACGGCCGCCCACCTGCTCCAGGAGATCGACGACCTGTTGCGGGCCCGCCCCGGCCTCGGCACACTCGTCGACGACGTCGACGAGTTCCGCACGTCGCTCGAGCATTCGCGCGAGGTGCTCGGCACGTCGCCCCTCACCCCGGCGGAGCTGCGATTGCTGCCGTACCTGCAGACGCACCTCACCATCGGCGAGATCGGCGAGCGACTGTTCGTCTCGCGCAACACCGTGAGCTCGCAGGTCGGGTCGATCTACCGGAAGCTGCAGGTCACGACGCGCGGCGCCGCCGTCGAGCGCGCGGCCGATCTCGGCCTGCTCGGCTGACCGTCACACGTCGCCGGTGACGAAGGTCTCGAGATCGAGTCCGAGGGCCACCGCGAGGTGCTGCGCAGCGGCGACCGCGCGCGGCACGCCGACGATGGGGATCACGCCGACCACCACGTGCACCATCTCGGGTGCCGTCGCTCCCGCCCTGACTGCGGCGTCGGCCATGGCGGCGAACGACGCGTCGGTTCCGCCGACGCCGACGAGCGCACCGAGCCGGGACAGCGCGAGCGACTTCGCCGTCAGCGAGCACGAGTCGGGCTCGACGAAGGCATCGCTCGACAGGCGGTCATCGGCGATCGCGAGGCGGCGCAGCGCTTCGATGTGGTCCATGGCGGGTGCTCCAATCGATGCTCTCGATCCCATCGCGGATCACGCGATTCCACATCACGCAGAACAGACGATCGCGTCTGCGGCACCTCATCACATGATCTGCGTGATGCAGCCGGTCCGACGCGCCAGCACGATGGGAGCGGGTGTGTTCCGCGCACCCGTCCGCCGGAGCGCCGAGCTCCGCATTGAACCGCCGAGGGGGCGCGATCCATGGAAGATCTCGAATTCGGTCCGGTCGAGCTGGTGCTCGCCGCGTACGAGGGCGACACGCCCGACGCGGGTGTGATCGAGGCGGTGCTCGACCTCGTCGAGGCCGGCACAGTCCGCCTGCTCGACCTGGTGCACGTGTCGCGCACCGAGGAGGGGGTCGAGTTCCTCGAGATCGACGAGTCGGGCATCACGCTCGGCGAGATCGAGCTCGCCGGTGAGGGACTCGTCGGTGAAGAGGACGTGCACGAGCTCGGCGGGCGACTCCCGGTCGGGGCATCCGCCCTGCTGCTCGTCGTCGAACTCGTGTGGGCGAGGCACCTCGCGAGCCGCCTGCTGGCGGCCGGCGGTGCGGTCGTCGATTCGGTGCGGATCCCCGCACCGGTGGTCAACGCGGTCGTCGCAGAAGCGCGCGTCGCGGGTTAAGGGGGAGAGACGATGCCACTGTTGAGAAGGATGGCTCGGCCCGGGTTGATCGGCATGGCGGCCCGCACGGCCGTCGTGGCCGGTACGGCGACGGCGGTGAGCGGCGGCGTCATGCGCCACCAGCAGCGCAAGGAAGAAGAGCGCTACGAAGCGCAGCAGTACGAGATGCAGCAGCAGGCCGCCGCACAGGCGCAGTACGCGGAGCCGCAGTACGCGCCGCCGCCCGCCCCGGCTCCGGCGGCGCCGGCCGGTGGCGCAGACGTCGTCGGCGAGCTCCAGAAGCTCGCCGACCTGAAGGCGCAGGGCATCCTGAGCGATGCCGAGTTCGAGGCGGCCAAGGCGAAGCTGCTCGGCTGAGACGCCCGGAACCACGAGGAGACATGAACATGGCCGATCACGACCGCCGCTCCGTCATCGGGGACCCACTGCCCCCGGCTCGAACGCTTCCGTTCCCGCCGAAGCCCTCCGGGAGCTTCGCCGGCCGCACGCTCGCCGAGTCGACCTACTCGCCGCTGCCGCCCGAGCGCCACCTCGCCGAGGGTGCGCCGAACGTGCTCGTCGTGCTCATCGACGACGCCGGCCCCGCCCTGCCGGCGCCGCTGGGCGGCAAGGTGAACACGCCGACGCTCGAGCGCATCCGGCAGAACGGCCTCGGCTACAACCGGTTCCACACGACCTCCATGTGCTCGCCGACGCGCGCGTCGCTCCTGACCGGGCGCAACCACCACCGCGTGGGAGCCGGCCAGATCGCCGAGCTCGCGAACGACTGGGACGGCTACTCGGGGCACATCCCGAAGTCGAGCGCGACGATGGCGGAGGTGCTGCGCAACTACGGCTACTCGACCGCGGCGTGGGGCAAGTGGCACAACACGCCCGCCGAGGAGACGACGAAGGCGGGGCCCTACGACAACTGGCCGACGGGCAACGGCTTCGAGTACTTCTACGGCTTCCTCGCCGGCGAGGCCTCGCAGTACGAGCCGAACCTCGTGCGCAACACGACGAGCGTGCTGCCGCCGAAGTCGCCGGAGGAGGGCTACCACCTCTCGGAGGACATCGCCGACGACGCGATCGCCTGGCTGCGCGACCACAAGGCGCTCGCCCCCGACCAGCCGTTCTTCATGTACTGGGCGACCGGGGCCATCCACGGACCGCACCACATCATGAAGGAGTGGGCCGACAAGTACGCCGGAGTCTTCGACGACGGCTGGGACGTCTACCGCGAGGAGGCGCTCGCCGGCGCGAAGGCGGCCGGTTGGGTGCCCGAGGACGCCGAGCTCACGCCGCGGCCCGAGTCGCTGCAGGGCTGGGACGACATCCCCGACCACCAGAAGCCGTTCCAGAGGCGCCTCATGGAGGTGTGCGCCGGCTTCGGCGAGCACGCCGACGTGCAGGCCGGCCGTCTCATCGACGAGGTCGAGCGCCTCGGCTACCTCGACAACACGATCGTCATCTACATCTGGGGCGACAACGGATCGTCGGGCGAGGGCCAGAACGGCACGATCAGCGAGCTGCTCGCGCAGAACATGATCCCGACCACGATCGACCAGCACATCGCGGCCCTCGAGGAGCTCGGCGGGCTCGACGCGCTCGGCACGCCGGCGACCGACAACCAGTACCATGCCGCGTGGGCCTGGGCCGGTTCGACGCCGTACCAGGGCATGAAGCTCATGGCGTCGCACCTCGGCGGCACGCGCAACCCGATGTTCATCCAGTGGCCTGGTCGCATCCCGCACGACCCCGAGCCGCGCACGCAGTTCCATCACGTCATCGACGTCGCGCCGACGATCTACGAGATCCTCGGCATCTCGCACCCCGAGACGGTCAACGGCATCCACCAGGATCCCATCGACGGCACGAGCTTCGCGTACTCGATCGACGAGAAGTCGGCCGAGGGGCGGCACCGCGTGCAGTACTTCGAGGTGATGGCGAGTCGAGCGATCTACGAGGACGGCTGGATGGCGTCCACGACCGGCCCGCGCCTGCCGTGGGTTCCGGGCGCGCCTCCCGGCATCGCCACGTGGACGCCCGACGACGACAGGTGGGAGCTCTACAACCTCGACGAGGACTGGAGCCAGGCCCACGACCTCGCCGCGGAGCATCCCGAGAAGCTGGCCGCGCTCAAGGAGTCGTTCGCCATCGAGGCGGCGAAGAACGACGTGCTGCCGATCGGCGGCGGCCTCTGGGTGCCCGTCTACCACCCCGAGCTGCGCATCTCGTCGCCGTACTCCGAATGGGAGATGACGGGCGACACCGTCCGCATGCCCGAGTTCGTCGCGCCCGCGCTCGGCAACAAGCCGAACGTGGTCACGATCGAGGCGAAGGTCGGCGAGGCGGCGAACGGCGTGCTCTACAAGCTCGGCGGTGCCGGCGGCGGCCTGACGGCCTTCGTCGAGGACGGCGTCCTGAACTACGAGTACAACCTGTTCCTCGTGCAGCGCACGAAGATCGCGGCGTCGGAGCCGTTGCCGGCCGGCGACGTCACGATCGAGATCGAGACGAACTACGTCGAGCCCCGCCCGGGCGGGCCGCTCAGCGTCGTGCTGCGCGTCAACGGCTCGGAGGTCGGCTCGGGCACGGTGCCCATCAGCGCGCCGCTCCTGTTCTCGGCGAACGACTGCCTCGACATCGGCCGCGCGTACGGCGGTGCCGTCTCGCGCGCCTACGCCGACAGGATGCCCTTCGCGTTCGACGGTGAGATCGGCCGGGTGCACATCGCGTATAGGCTTCCGGCCAAGGCGTGACTCTCCGCCGGGCGACGACGAACGAGGAAGGGCCTGAGCGGTCTGGACGAGGCGAGCACTGAATCCGCGATCGGCGCGGCATGAGCGGAACGCTTGAGGCATTCGCACATGTCGTGCCGATCGCGATCGCCGTCGCGGCCAGTTCGGTGCCGATCCTCGTCACCCTGACGATCCTGCTGTCGCCGAACGCCGACCGGCTGTCGGGTCCGTTCCTCGCGGGCTGGCTCGTCGGTATGACCACCCTCGTGATCGGCTGCACCCTGCTCGCAGAGGCGCTGCCCCGCGAGGGATCCGCGCGCAAGCCGAACGAGGCCGTCGGCATCGCCGAGATCATCGTCGGCGTGCTCATCATCCTCATCGCCGTGATCGGCCGACTGCGCAAGCGGGGTGTCGTCTCCGACGAGCCGCCCAAGTGGCTCGCGTCGATGAACCGGCTGGGTCCGTGGGAGGGCTTCGCCCTCGGGATGGTGCTGAACCTCCGGCCGAAGAGCCTGCTGCTCATCGTCGCCGCGGCCCTCTCGGTGCGGGGCGCCGAGTTGACGGCGGTCGACACCGCCGTAGTGCTCGTCGTGTTCGTCGTCATCGGCGCCTCGAGCGTCGCCGTCCCGATCATCGCCGCGAAGGTCTCTCCGGCGCGCACCGAGCCGAAGCTCACCGCCATGCGCGAGTGGATGGCTCGGCACAGCCGCACGGTCACCGGCCTGATCCTCCTCGTGATCGGCGTCTTCGTCATCGTCACGGGCATCGGCCGACTCTGAGACTCCCCGCGCGCCGAGCGCCCGGAATCATGCAACCTGAGTGATGCCTGTGCGTCGCGGCGCTCGATAGCGTGGCCACAACCGACGCGATGCGCGGCGATCACGTCCGCGAGCCGCCGTACCCCACAGGGAGGAACCAAATGAGCGACACCGAAACCACCGGCTGGGTCGGCTGGGGATACTTCGCCGCGATCGTGCTGCTGATCGCGGGTATCTTCGACGCGATCTACGGCCTCATGGCCATCATCGGCCCCGACAGCGCCTACTTCCTCACGAGCGAGAACCTGTTCATGCTGAACGTCGCCGGGTGGGGTTGGTGGCACCTGATCATCGGCGCGTTCCTGATCATCACCTCGCTCGCCCTCTTCGGCGGTGCGACCTGGGCGCGCGTGATCGCGATCATCCTCGCGATCGTGAACGCGGTCGGGCAGCTCTTCCTGATCCCCGCGCAGCCCTGGCTGTCGATCATCCTCATCGTGCTCGACATCCTCGTGATCTACGCACTGACCGTGCACGGCCGCGAGCTGAAGGCCGCCGCGCGCTGAGCCGAGTGAACGGGCCCCGGGCGGGCCGGCGTCGAGCCGGCCCGCCCGGGGCCCTTCGTCATTCCCCGGTCGGGGCGTGCTGCTCGAGGAACTCGTACACCTCGGTCTGGTCGACGCCGGGGAACGTTCCGGTCGGCAGGGCGGCGAGCAGGGAGGTCGGCGTGCGAGCGGCCGGCCACGAGGCATCCGCCCATTTCTCGGCGAGGCCGGCGGGCGCCTGGCAGCAGGACGGGTCGGGGCAGCGCGAAACCGCACGATGCGGTGTCTCGCGGCCGCGGAACCACTTGACGTGCTCGAACGGCACGCCGACCGACACCGAGTACTCGCCCTCCTTCGCCTTCTCGATGCGGGACGTGCACCAGAACGTGCCCGACGGCGTGTCGGTGTACTGGTACCAGGGGCTGAACCGGTCTTCGACGTCGAAGACGGTTCGCGCCGTCCAGTTGCGGCACACCGTGGTGCCCTCGACCGCGCCGAGCGCGTCGGAGGGGAACCGCACCCGGTCGTTCTCGTAGGCCTTGATGATCGTGCCCGACTCGTGGACCTTCATGAAGTGCACCGGGATGTCGAGCCGGGCCGTCGCGAGGTTCGTGAACCGGTGCGACGCGGTCTCGTACGAGACCGCGAAGTGGTCGCGCAGCTCCTCCATCGAGATGCGACGCAGGTTCTTCGCCTCGGTGAGGAAGCGCACGGCGGCCTGCTCGGGCAGCAGGATGGCGGCCGTCAGGTAGTTCGTCTCGATGCGCTGGCGCAGGAAGTCGCCGTAGCTCCCGGGCTCCTCGTGGCCGAGCAGGTGGCTGGCGAGCGCCTGCAGGATGGGCGAGCGGGAGTCGCGCGACGGCGACTGCTGGGTCGGCAGGTAGATGCGGCCGTTGCGCTTGTCGGTCACCGACCGGGTCGAGTGCGGCAGGTCTCCCACGTAGTGGAGCGAGTAGCCGAGGTGGGTCGCCATGTCGGCCACGAGCTGGTGCGAGACCGGGCCGCCGGTGTGGCCGACGGCCTCCAGCAGCTCGGCGGCCTTCTGCTCGAGCTCCGGATAGAAGTTGTCGCGGGCTCGCATCTCGGCGCGGAGCTCGGCGTTGGCGCGGCGCGCCTCCTCGGGCGTCGCCGCACGCTCGCGGTGCAGTCGGTCGATCTCGTTGTGCAGCGCGAGGATCGTCTGCAGGGTCTGGTCGCTCATCGTCTTCGCGACGCGGAACGGATCGAGCCCGAGCGCGGCGAAGACGGGGCCGCGCTGCGCGCGCTCGACGGCGATCTCGAGGGCGGCGCGTTCGCTCGGCGCGTCGGCGCGCAGCAGTTCGTCGACGCTGGTGCCGAGGGCGAGTGCGATCGTGCGCAGCATCGAGAGGCGCGGCTCGCGCTTGCCGTTCTCGATGGCGGACACCTGGCTCGGCGCGCGGTCGATCGCGCGGGCGAGCTCGCCGAGGGTGAGGCCCCGTGCCACGCGGCGCTCGCGGATGCGGCGGCCGAGCGTGAGCGCGTCGAGCTCGCCGTGCCCGTCGGGCGCGGCGGGCGCGCCCGCGGGATCGATGGGGGCGAGGTTCGCGCGATCGACGGTGATCATGCCATCGATGGTCACACGCGCCCGCCGTTCACGCAAACGGAAGAATGCATGGAATTCCGTCCAGGAGTCCTGCCACTGGGCGACGCGGCGTGCTGACCGTGCGAAGAAGCGAGAAGTTTCGCGATCGTTCGCGCCGGCGCCGGGCGATGCGAGATCACCCCGATCACGTGATGCCCGTCGCCGGTCGGTGCGCGATGCTGGTCGGGTCTGGCGTGCGGGATCGGCCTGCGCGCCGAGGGGAGGACGACGATGGCCGCGGACGTGGAGCCCGGGTACAACACGCCGATTCCGGCGCAGATCATGACGCCCGAGGTGGTGCAGACGAGCCTCGGCGAGTTGAGGTTCGACGACGGCGTGCCGACGCACGAGACGACGGCGAAGCTGTACGACCACCTCGACTTCATGCGCGGGGTCGAGGCGTTCCTCAACTGCATCCCGGCGGCATCGCTCGAGGGCATCCGCCGGGGCATGGCGGCGCTCGGCGTCGACGCCTGCCACAAGGGCGCGATCGCCGACCGCCTCATGGACTCGAACCCGCTCTTCCTGACGGGCAACACCGACACCGTCTACGCGATCGCGATGCTCGACCTCGAGCGCGACGGCGCGACCGTCATCGAGGTGCCCCCGGGGTGCGGCCCCGGCACCGTGGATGACGCGTGGTTCCGCTTCGTCGTCGACCTGGGTGCTCCGGGGCCCGACCGCGGCGCCGGCGGCACCTACCTGGTCGTCCCGCCGGGCTACGACGGCGAACGGCCCGAGGGCTGGTTCGTCGCCGAGTCGCCGAGCGCGGTCAACCTCGTCATCATCCGCGGGTTCCTCGTCGACGGCAAGACCGACGCCGCGGTCGGCCTGTTCGAGTCGGGCGTGAAGGTCTACCCGTTCGCGTCGCGCGCGAACCCGCCCGCGATGGAATGGACGACGCTCTCCGCGACCGAGATCAACACGGTGCACGCGAATGACTTCACGTTCTACGAGGAGGTCGCCGGGGTCATCCAGAAGGAGCCGATCGACGTCATCGACCCCGAGACCCGCGGCCTGCTCGCGTCGATCGGCATCGTGAAGGGCGCCCCGTTCGCTCCCGACGACCGCATGCGTCGCATCCTCACGGACGCCGTGGCCGTCGGCAACGGCACGGCGCGCGCACTGGGCTTCCGGGCGCGCGACGCGGCCTACCGCATCTACGACGATCGGCGCTGGATCAACCCGTTCCCGGGCGGCGACTACCGCTTCCTCCGCGACGGCGGCACGGGCGGTCGCTACCTCGACGCGCGCACGACGTTCTTCTACCTCGCGACGGTGAACACCCCGGCGATGGCGCTCAAGATGCCGGGCAAGGGATCGCAGTACGCCGCCGCGATGGTCGACCGCGACGACGCACCGCTCGACGGCGGCAGGACCTACCGTCTCCGAGTCCCCGCCGACGTGCCGGCCGCCGACTTCTGGTCGGTCGTCGTATACGACCCGCAGACGCGCTCCGAGCTGCAGACTGGACAGCCCCTGCCGAGCCGCAACAACAAGCGCGACGCGCTCGAGTTCAACGACGACGGCTCGGTCGACCTCGTCTTCGGGCCCGAGGCGCCCGAGCGGCTCGCGTCCAACTGGATCCAGACCGTGCCCGGCAAGGGCTGGTTCGCGATCTTCCGGCTCTACGGCCCGCTCGAGCCGTGGTTCGACGGCAGCTGGAAGCCCGGAGACATCGAGCCGTCCGGCGCGTAGCTCGCGGCGCTCGGGTCAGGTGATCCCCGCTTCGGCGGATGATGCCGATCGCGTCATCCGCCGAGGCCGGCGATGATCTCGTCGGCGCGCTCGACCGACGCGTAGCCGTCGCCGAGCGCCGCCATGAAGGCCGCGTGCACCTGGGCGGCGGGCACCACCGCCCCGTCGAACTCGAGGTCGGGCGCCGCGCACGCGTCGTGCGCGACGGTGACGGCGTGGCCGCGGTCGGCAGCGGCGCGCACGGTCGCGTCGACGCACATGCTCGACATCATGCCTGCGACGACCAGGTCGAGCGGGCCCGAGCGGTCCGCCGCCCGGGCGATCCCGTCGAGGCGCTCGGCGAGGTCGGTCTCGAGGAACGAGTTCGGGTTCGCCTTCGTGACGACCGGCTCGCCCGCGAGCGGGGCGACGAGCGGGTGGATCTCGACCCCGGGGGTGCCGGGCTGGAAGAACGCGGCGTCGGGTGCGTCCCACACGTGCTGCACGTGCACGACGGGCAGGCCGTGTTCGCGCCAGGCGGCGAGCAGCCGCGCGGCCTCGGCCGCCGCGGCGTCGGGGCCGACGAGCGGGTGGCGGCCGCCGGCGAAGTAGTCCTGCTGGATGTCGATGATGACGAGTGCGCGGGTCACCCGCTCACCGTAGCGCCTCAGCCGAGCGCTCGCTCGCGCGACGCGAGCACCTCGGGCACGTGGCGTTCGGCCCAGTCGCGCATCGCCGCGATCGGTTCGAGGAGCGACTCGCGGAGCGGGGTCAGCGAGTACTCGACCCGCGGCGGCGAGTCGGCGAAGGCGCGACGCTCGACGAGCCCGTCGCCCTCGAGCGCCCGCAGGGTCTCGGTGAGCACCTTGGGGGTGACTTCGCCGACGCGTGCGCGCAGCTCGGTGAACCGGAGCGTGCCGGCGCGCGAGAGCGCGAGGATCACGAACATCGTCCAGCGCTCGCCGATGCGCCCGAAGATCACCCGGCTCGGGCAGTCGGGAGCGAGCACGCTCCACGGCTCGGCGGCGACCGCCTGCGGTTCTGACATGCGACCCCCGTGACCTGCGGTTCCCCGGAGGGAACTTCCGTTGAAGTAACCGGCGACGCGTCCGTAGCGTCTCGGGCATGAGGATTCTACTGACCGGGGCAACCGGATACATCGGATCGGCCGTGCTCGAGGAGCTCGTCGGCGCGGGGCACGAGGTCGTCGCGGCGGTGCGCGGCGAGCGGGCGGCCCAGGAGGTCGTCGCGCGAGGCGCGACCGCCGCGATCGGCGAGCTGACGGATGCCTCGTGGCTCGCGGCGCAGCTCGACGGCGTCGACGCGGCGATCCACACCGCGGCTCCGGCCGACGGTGCCGCCGCGTTCGACGAGGCGATCGCGGGCGTGGTGATCGACGCGTTCCTGCCGACCGGTCGGCGCTACGTCCACACCGGCGGCATCTGGGCCTACGGCGCGGGCGACGACCTCGCGGACGACGCCGCGCCGAACGCGCCCGCCCTCGTCGCGTGGCGGGTGCCGATCGAGGAGCGCCTGCTCGAGGCATCCGGCGCCGTGACGGTCGTCGTCCCGGGCGTCGTCTACGGACGCGGGCGCGGGCTCGCGGGTCTCGTCGTCGACGCGCCGCGCGACGACGCCGGTCGGATCGAGCTCATCGGCGACGGCGAACAGCACTGGACGTGGGTGCACGTCGACGACCTCGCCCGCCTCTACCGGCTCGCGGTCGAGCACGGGCACGGCCTCGACCGGGTCATCGCCTCCGACGGATCGCCGACGAGCGTGCGGGCGCTCGCCGAGGCCGTCGTCGCCCGCGGCGACGCGACCGGCGTCGTCGCCGAGGGCGCCGGACGGTCGCGCGAGCGGCTCGGCGCGGCGTTCGCCGACGCGCTGCTGCTCGACCAGCGAGCGTTCGGGGCCGGGGCGCGTTCGCTCGGGTGGTCGCCCGAGCACACGAGCGTGATCGACGAGGTCGTCGGCGACGAGGCATCCGCCGCCTGACCGACGGGGCGCCCGGGTCGGCGAGCCCGGGCGCGCCGTCGCGGCGCTCGCGGGCTGTGCGCCGACGCCGCGCGGCCCGGCGATCGAACGGGCACTCGTCGTCCGAAATGGCCCTATTCCTGGACGACCATTGCCCGTTCGATGTCGCGGCCGAGCATCTCGAGGTAGTGCACGTTCGTCATCACGCCGAGCACGTTGCCGAACGGGTCGACGACCGACGCCGTTACGAAGCCCGGGCCGTACTCGGTGATCGGCATGAGCGGCGTCGCCCCGAGTTCGACGAGCCGCGCGACCGCCTGCTCGAGGTCGTCGACGTGCCAGTGCACGAGCGCACCGCCCGTGCCGTCGCCGAGCACGGCGGGCGCGAACCGGCGGTCGATGAACCCGAGCTCCTGCTGGTGGTCGCCGATGCGGAACTCGACGTACGCCGGCCGGCCCTCGGGCCCGGGGCGGCTGAAGTACGGCTCGATGCCGAGCACCTCGGTGTACCAGGCCGCCGCCGCGGCGGGGTCGTCGACGTAGCAGTTGATGGTGGCGATGCCTCGCAGCATGGGGTTCTCCTCGTTCTCGGCGACCGTTCGTCGCCCGATGAATCCATGATCGAACGCAGAAGTGCTCACCTTCTGACTACTTTTCGTCGGAGAATCGGAGTATGCGCGCCGACCGACTCGTGGCCACCCTTCTCGTCATGCAGGCGAGGGGGCGGGTCACCGCGAGGCAGCTCGCCGACGAGCTCGAGATCTCCGTGGCGACGGCCCGGCGCGACCTCGAGGCGCTGTCGGCCGCCGGCATCCCCGTGTATCCGCAGCCCGGACGTGGCGGGGGCTGGCAGCTGCTCGGCGAGGGACGCACCGACCTCAGCGGGTTCACCGCCTCGGAGGCTCGGGCGCTGTTCCTCCTGCTCGGCCCGCGTGCCGGCGAGAACGAGGCGGCCCGCTCGGCGCTGCGCAAGGTGATGCGCGCGCTGCCGCCGACGTTCCGCGCCGACGCCGAGGCCGCCGCCGAGTCGATCGTCGTCGATTCAGGCGGCTGGGACGCGCCCGCGACCCGGCCCGCGCAGGAGGTCGACGTCCTCCAACGGGCGGTGCTCGAGCGGCGCGCCGTGCGCTTCGGCTACACGCGGTGGGGCGGCGAGCCGGCGATCCGGACCGTGCACCCGCTCGGGCTGATCGACACCCGGGGCACCTGGTACCTGATCGGCGATCGGGCGACGGATGCCTCGACCGGCGCCGCTCGCGAGCAGGAGCCGGCATCCGTACCCGCACTGGAGCGACGCAGCTACCGCGTCGACCGCATGACCGACGTCGAGGCGCTCGCCGAGCGGTTCGAGCCTCCGGTGGGCTTCGACCTCGACGCGGCGTGGGTCGAGCTCCGCGAGGCGGCGCGCAGCGCCCGCAGCCGGGTCGAGGCGGTCGCGCTCGTCGATCGCGCGGTCGCCGACGAGTTCCGCGGCTGGGTCGGCGGCGAGCCCGTCGACGAGGGCGCAGGCGGCGACGGGCGCGTGCGTCTGCGGCTCACGGCGCCGAGCGAGTCGGTGCTCGTGCGGCGCATCGCCGCGTGGGCCGCCGAGAGCGAGGTCGTCGAGCCCGCGAGCGTGCGCGATCGGCTCGCCGAGGTGGGCGCGGCGCTGTCGGCCCGCTACGCCTGACCCCGGATCGATGACCCGTCTCGGGTTGCCGACGCGACGGCACGCGGGCATGGGCAGGGGTCCCCATTTCGTCGTGTCGGACCGGCCTGCTTGGATGTACCGGGGGACCGGGAACGACTCGGTACCGAAAATCCAGGGGAAATCACGATGACTGCATCACGCCCGATCGCCGCTGCCTCGTTCGCGCTGCTCGCACTGCTCTTCACGGGCTGCAGCGCCGCCGGCGCCGGCACCGGCTCCGCCGACGACGCCGAGGCCGGCAACTCCGACGCGGCGCCCGCCGCGGACCAGACCAAGGAGGAGGCCTGCGAGATCGTGCAGGGCGCCCTCACCGAGCTCGAGTCGCTCTCGGACGTCGACATGAACGACCCGACCGCCGCGCTCGAGGCGTTCAAGGGTGCCCAGCAGCAGGTCAACGACGCCGCCGACCAGATCTCGAACGCCGACGTCAAGTCGGTCGCCGACGGCGCCGCGACGGCGATGAACGACTACGTCGAGTACGTCGACGGCATGCTCGCCGACCCGGCCAACGCCGACCTCTCGGCCATGGGCGAGCACATCGAGGCGCTCTCGAAGACGATGACCGAGCTCGGCACGGTCTGCGCGTAACCCGCGAACGAGAAGCGGGGGCGCACCTTCGGGTGCGCCCCCGCTTTCGCATCTGCAGGATGCCTCGGGCAGCCGGGTCCGGCGCGCGTTGCCGCGAGCCGGGCTCGCGCCGAGGCATCCGGATCAGGCGTCGCCCGAGGCGTACACCCGCTCGCCCTCGACGAAGGTCTGCAGCACGCGGGTCGCGCCGATCTCGTCGGCCGGCCCGGCGAACGGGTCGCGATCGAGCACGGCGAGGTCGGCGAGCTTGCCGGCCTCGATCGTGCCGGTCTCGTCGAGGTGGTTCACGTACGCCGACCCGGCCGTGTAGGCCGTGAGCGAGGTCGCGAGGTCGATCGCCTGCTCGGGCAGGAAGGGCGGGTATTCGCCCTCCTCCTCGCCCGGAGCCGACACCCGGTTCACGGCGACGTGGATCGCCGCCAGCGGGTTCGGCGTCGAGACCGACCAGTCGCTGCCCGCCGCGAGCACGGCGCCCGCGCGCAGCAGGTCGCCGAACGGGTACTGCCAGGCATCGCGCGGCGAGCCGAGGAACGGCAGGGTGAGGTCGACCATCTGCGGCTCGAGCGCCGCCCAGAGCGACTGCATGTTCGCGGCCACGCCGAGCTCGCGGAAGCGCGCCACGTCGTCGGGGTGCACGACCTGCAGGTGCGCGATGTGGTGGCGGTGGTCGTTGCGGCCGTTGCGCGCGATCGCCCGCTCGACGGCGTCGAGGCACTCGCGCACCGCGCGGTCGCCGATCGCGTGGAAGTGCAGCTGGAAGCCGAGCGCGTCGAGGCGCGGCGCGGCCTCGTTCAGGATCTCGGGCGGGACGAACGAGATGCCCGAGTTGTCGGTCGCGTGGCCGTGGCCGTCGCAGTAGGGCTCGAGCATCGACGCCGTGAAGTTCTCGGCGACGCCGTCCTGCATGACCTTCACGCTCGTCGCCGCGAATCGGCCGCCCCGGTAGCGCTCGCGGCGCTCGACGAGGGAGTCGATCTGCTCGAGGCCGCGCGTGCGGTCCCACCAGAGGGCGCCGACGACGCGGCCCGTGAGGGTGCCGGCGGCCGCCGCCGCGAGGTAGGCGAGGCCCGGGTCGTCGCCGACGCCGTAGTCGCCGACGATCGCGTCCTGCCAGGCGGTCACGCCGAACGAGTGCAGGTAGCGCTGCCCCTCGAGCACGGCGTCGACGAGCTCCTCGGGCGTGGTCTCGGGCAGGTGGCGGCGCACGAGGTCCATCGCGCCCTCGTGCAGCGTGCCGGTCGCCTCGCCGTCGGCGTCGCGCTCGATGCGGCCGTCGGCCGGGTCGGGCGTGCGGCGGTCGATGCCCGCGAGGCGCAGGGCGGCCGAGTTCACCCAGGCACCGTGGCCGTCGCGGTTCGGCAGGAACGCCGGCCGGTCGGGCAGCACCCGATCGAGCACGGCGGCCGTCGGCGTCCCGCCCGGGAAGGCCGACATCGACCAGCCGCCGCCCAGCACCCACGGGGCATCCGGGTGCTTCGCGGCATACGCCGCGATCGTCTTGAGGTAGTCGGCCTCGCTCTCGCCGTCGCGCAGGTCGCAGCGCAGCATGTCGAGGCCGCCCCACACGGGGTGCACGTGGGCGTCCTGGAAGCCGGGCACGAGCAGGCGCCCGCCGAGATCGACGACCTCCGTGCCGGGGCCGATGAGGTCGCGCACATCGTGGTCGGCGCCGACGGCGACGATGCGACCGCCGCGCACGGCGACGGCCGTGGCGCGCGAGCGGATCGTGTTCGCGGTGAAGACGGGGCCGCCGGTGAAGACGAGATCGGCGTGGGGCATGGCGGGGTCCTTCCTGAAGGGCGGTCGGTGCGGTCGGGGCGTGGGGTCTGGATGAACGAGGGTCGAACGACGAGGGAGCGCGACGAGCCGCGATGGTCTCGTCGCGCTCCCTCGGCGATGCGGTTCGCTGCGGTGCGGCCGATCAGCCGCCGCTCATGGTGCGGGCGATGTCGGCGGCCGAGTCGCCGGCCCGGCGCAGCACGTAGGCGACGAGGCCGAGCGCGATGAGCGTGAGCACGAGCATGATCGTCGAGACGGCGGCGATCTCGGGTCGCAGGCCGCTGCGCAGGGCGCTCAGCACGTACACGGGCCACGGCGTGGTGCCCGACACCTGCACGAACGCGGCGATGACGGTGTTGTCGAGGCTCAGCGTGAACGACAGCAGGAAGCCGGCGAGCACGGCGGGCATCGCGAGGGGGAGAGTCACCCGGCGGAACGTGTTGAACGGTTTCGCGTAGAGGTCGGCGGAGGCCTCCTCGAGCTGCGCGTCCTGGCCGACGAGGCGGGCGCGGACGAGGTACGAGACGACCGCGACCGAGAACAGCGAGTGGCCGATCACGAGGCGGACGATGCCGTCGTTGAAGATCGCGAGGCCGAGGTCCTGGCCGAGGAACACCATCCACGGCAGCAGAGCGACGGCGTCGACGATCTCGGGGGTCACCGACACGAGCAGCAGCAGCCCGAGGAACCACCAGACCCACTTGCCGGGATGCCTCGCCATCGCGATTCCGGCGAGCGTGCCGAGCAGCGTCGCCACGATCGCCGCGATGAAGCCGGTCTGCACCGAGATCACGACCGCGTCGCGGATGGCGGGCTTCGAGGCGATCGCGAGGAACGAGTCGAAGCCGAACGCCTGCCACGACACGAGGAGCCGGCCGACGTTGAACGACGAGAGGATGATGACGAGGATCGGCGCGAACAGGAACGCGAAGACCGCGACGCCCCAGACGTTGAGCACGATGTCGGACCATGGGCGGCGATGCTTGTGCTGTTGCACCGCGCCCTCGGGCCGGGCCTGCGACTGCGCCTCGGGGCGCCCGTTCGCCTGCGTCTGCGTGGCCGTCATGCTGAGACCTCCTCGTCGGCCGGCGCGGGCCGGGAGCGGATGGCGGCGATGGCGGTCGTCACGGGGCGCGCCGGGGCGGCGTTCGCGGCGTCGCCGATGACGAGCCGGTACCGCGAGCGGAACGGCAGCGTGACGAGCCACACGACGAGCGCGCCGACGGCGACGGTGAGCATGATCACGAGGATGAGCAGCACCGCCATCGCCGAGCCGAGCGCCCAGTTCTGCGCGGTCTGGAACTGGCTCGCGACGAGCTGTCCGACCATGTTGCCCTTGGCGCCGCCGAGCACGGTGGCGGTGATGTAGTCGCCCATGAGGGGGATGAACACGAGCAGCACGCCCGCGACGACGCCCGGCCGCGAGAGCGGGAGCGTCACCCGGAAGAACGTCGTCCACTGGCCCGCCCCGAGGTCCTTCGAGGCCTCGCGGAGCGGCCCGCCGACGCGATCGAACGCCACGAACAGCGGCAGGATCATGAGCGGCAGGTAGTTGTAGACGACACCGAGGAGCACCGCGCCGCGCGTGTACAGGATGTCGAGCGGTCCGCCGATGAGCCCGAGCTGCTGCAGGGTCGTCGACAGCCACCCCTCGGGGGCGAGGATGACCTGCCACCCGATCGTCCGCACGAGGAAGTTGGTCCAGAACGGCACCATCACGAGGGCGATGAGCAGGCCCCGCCGCGCCGGAGACGCCTTGACGGCCATCCAGTACGCGGCCGGGAGCCCGATCACGAGGCACAGCAGGGTGCCGAC